>CAWHJH010000001.1:0-429018 GCA_963829625.1 uncultured Alphaproteobacteria bacterium
CTTGCGTCCGCAAGGGGTCGGTCGAAAGCGGCCCTAAGACGCTAATGTCGGGGTGGAGCAATACTCCCCCATCGAACATACAAAAAAGTCCCGGTTCCCTCTTCGCCATTGTTTCCGATACGGTCTCATTGCGCCGCCGCTTGGATGACCTTGAGGTTGCAGTGCTGAACGACCATTCGCTCAACGACATACAGAGCATTGTCGAAGCATTTGAGACGCTTGCCACGCGTCTCGATGATTTGAAAGTCTATCATGCCTCGAACCGGGCTGGCCCTGAGATAGATGCCCGCATCGATCGCGCAAGGCGGCTGGCGCTTCGGGCGGCGGCGTTAGCGCGGCAGCTTCATTCCTAACTAGTTTTGGAATCCATCCATCACTTATGTTATGACTGCAGGGCGCATTTCTGCGTGCAAGGTAAATGCTGTGCATACCGGCCTCGGTGGTGATGGGCGACAGGGATCGCCATCCCAGAAGGTCTCGCAAGAGACCGGCGAAGGCACTGAACAGCTCCTGTCGCGCCTCAAGATTGAACTAGGACGGTTGCCAGGGGACATGTCCGCCGAGGCCACCAAAATTAGCCAAGAGCTGCAACAGATATTAGGCGAGATTCGCGGCGAACTGCGAGGAGTGATGTGACCGAGTACCGGCGCGGCGTCGAGAATAAACGCGGCCAAACGCTTTGGCAGAAGCTCTGGCACTTCAATGACAAGTGCGAAGGTTATCCCGCGCGAAACTTTATGGCCCGAACGGATCGGCCATCAGACGACGACCTTTGTAGCCAATGCGAACGGGCTTCGAGCTAGTTCGTCCGCAGCTATGTTCCCTTATGGGTGAAAAGCGGACCCGCATCGGGACAAATGTCCGGAATGGAAAGCGGACATCAGGCTAGGCCGGCTTGGGCGCTCCGCCTTCCAGCTGAGCGAGGCGTGCCGCCATCTCCTCCATTCGTTGCTGCATGGCGGTTTCGCGGGAGAAGCGGCCGCGGGCGACGCGGAGGGCTTCGGCAAGCGACGGGAATGATCTCCCTGATCGCTTCCAGTTCCTGCCTGTTATAGCGATTGCCGTCCGAGCGCCGGCCGATGAGCAAGGTGCCGACCGAGCTTTCCTCGTCTTCCAGAGTCAGCTTTTCGATCAGCTTCGGATCGTCGGCCGACGTCACCTCGCGGGCGGCGATCAGCTCGTGGCCCATGGCCGTATCCAAGACGATCGCGGACGCATTGGGATGAACGGCCTGATCGATGATCGCGAGGGCGCGGGTGGCGACCTCCTGCGGCGCTTCGGTGAGGCCCCAGCTCTTGAGCCGCTTGGCGGAATCGCGAATCTGGTCGAGCGGCCCGCCGAAATGCCGGCGGGTCCAGCCGAGCACGGCTGACTGGGTCGGCGAGAAGATGCCGGCCGCGATGATCGCCCCGACGGTGGTCGCTCCGGCCTCGCTCTCGCGGCCCATGACCTCGGTGATGACCAGCTTCACGAGGTCGGAGCTTGCCGCCCAGACCACGCCGACGATCAGGGTCACGACCGCATAGGCGGCCGAGCGGGTGATGACCGTGTCCGCCTCCCACAGACGAAAGCGAAGCAAGGCGACGAGGAGGCCGAGCGCGATGGCGGCCATCCCGCTGCTGAACAGGAGCAGGATCGCAAGGCTCATGAGCGGAGTGTATTTGCTGGGGTCGTCGCCCATCGCCGCGGCCAGCACGACCGCTCCGAGGATCAGCAGGAATCCGGCGGCAAAGCCGAAACCCGCCCATTTGATCTGCTGCCGGGCAATGCCCGCGGGTTCCCTGCGGAAGCGGACGAACTGGCTGCCGAGGACGGCGATCAGAACGACAACGGCAAGGATGCCCTGGACGTCCTCGTCGATGTCCGGGAACGAGACGATAAATGCCAGCGGCAGGCCGACCGGAATGAGCCACCTCAGGAATCGGGGCACGAATACGCCGTCAGGGAAGGCGGCGATGGCGATCAGCAGCACGTAGAAGAAGGCTGCGCCGAGCAGATCGAGGACGATGTCCTGATCGGTCCAGAGCCAGAACTGCAAGGGCGGGTCGATCGTCGCGGCCATGCCCACGAAGGCGAACGCCAGCAGCATGGCGACCGGATCGCTGGGCCTCCTGAGGGCGAGAAGCAGGCTGCAGGCAAGCAGCGCCGTGCAGGCCAGCAAGCCCGTCAGAAGCCGCGCCCAGATCCGCAGGTTGCGCTCCCGGATCTCGCCCGGCGAGGCGACGATCTTGCTGCGGCCCTGCGTAAGCACATGCGTTCGGCCCCCCGGATCGCGGACGGTAACGGCGACGGTTGGCCCCGGCGCGCTGTCGAGGCGTTCGGCGAGCCCCTGCACCTGAAGGTCGGGCGGAACCGGCTTGCCGTCGATGGCGATCACCTTCGCCGTGACCGGTACGGCGGGCTGCCGCCCCGGCAAGGTGCCTACGACCAGCTTGCCCTCGGTGGTGACGTCGAAGTCCAGGTTGAACTGGTAGATGGTCGGCTGGATCCAGTAGCTCGCCCGGACGGCGTAGATCGTGCTCACGACGACGGTGAGGACCGAGAGTCCAAACAGGAGGATCCAGAGCGCGCGCAGCAGCTTGGCCAAACGATCGGGCAAAGCCCGTAACCGCATGGGTGGTCGAAGCAGCGCTTTCACGAACGTCATCCGAACCGGTCCCCCAGAGCCAACTCAACCGCGCGATGCTAACAGTATTTAACGGGGGTTAAACAGGGGATTGAAACGCGGCGCGTTCAGTTCACGTCTTCTAGGCCGCCTGCCTTTTTTCCAGGCGGTCCCAGATCTCGACCAGGGCCGTGGTCAGCTCGTCCATCATCTCGGCCGTGTGATGCGGTCCGGGCGTGAAGCGCAGCCGCTCCGTGCCGCGCGGGACGGTCGGGAAGTTGATGGGCTGAACGTACAGGCCATATTCGGCGAGCAGGATGTCGCTGATCCGCTTCGCCTTCACCGGGCAGCCGACGAGCAGCGGCACGATGTGGGTGACGCTGGGCATCAGCGGGAGCTTCGCCTCGGTGAACCTGGCCTTGAGCGCTGCGGCGGCCTGCTGCTGCATGTCGCGCTCGGTCGAGGACGTCTTCAGATGGCGGACGCTTGCGAGCGCGCCGGCGACCAGCACCGGAGACAAAGAGGTCGTGAAGATGAAGCCGGGCGCGTAGCTGCGGATGCAGTCGATGATCGTCCTGCTGGCCGAAATGTAGCCCCCCATCACTCCGAACGCCTTGCCAAGCGTGCCTTCGATCAGCGTCAGCCGGTCCGCGACGCCATCCCGCTCCGAAATGCCGCCGCCATGCTCGCCGTACATGCCGACCGCGTGGACCTCGTCGAGGTAGGTGAGGGCGTTGTACTTTTCCGCGAGATCGCAGATCGCATCGATCGGCGCGACGTCGCCGTCCATCGAATAGACGCTCTCGAACGCGATGAGCTTCGGGGTCTCCGGGCCCTCGGCGGCCAGAAGCTCCTCGAGATGCTCGAGATCGTTGTGGCGAAAGACGCGCTTCTCGCAACCCGAGGTCTTGATGCCGGCAATCATCGACGCATGGTTGAGCGCGTCCGAGAAGATCACGCAGCCGGGGAGCAGCTTGCCGAGCGTGGACAAAGCCGCCTCGTTGGAGACGTAGCCGGAGGTGAAGAGAAGGGCTGCTTCCTTGCCATGGAGCGAGGCCAGCTCTTCCTCGAGCTGCACATGCAAATGCGTGTTGCCACCGATGTTGCGGGTGCCGCCGGAGCCTGCGCCGACTTCGCGCAGGGCGCGCTCCATGGCCTCGATGACTGACGGGTGCTGGCCCATCGCCAGATAGTCGTTCGAGCACCAGACCGTGATCGGCTTGGGCCCATTGCCGCCGAAACATTGCGCGTTGGGGTAGTTCCCCTTGGTGCGCAGAATGTCGATGAAGACGCGATACCGGCCTTCTTCGTGAAGCCGGTCTATCGCCGCCTTGAAGATGCTGTCGTAATCCATGGATCGCTCAGCGGCCCATTAGCTTCGCACATTGCGGAACGCCATTGCGAACGACTCGCAACTAGACCGCCCCTCGATTCGCCAACCAATCTGCGCCCCGCCCTTAATTTTTCGGAGTTACGGCCTGAAGTGGGTCGGCGCTCGACACGACTTCGTCCATGCTGGTCTGGTAGATGCAGACGGCCTGGTCGATGTCGGCCTGAGCAACGCCGGCTCCCTGCAGGGCCTTCACGATCTCCTTCCCGACCTCGGCGAATTCCGTCGGGGTCATGTTGAATCGGTCGTGTGCCATTTCCAGCGGCTGCCCCGTATATTTGATCGGACCGCCGACCATTGCGGCGATCCACATCGTCCGCAGGAACTTGAGGCCCGGAAGGCGTGTGGGCGCTTCGTTCTGGTTCCATGCAGCTAGCGCCGGGTTCTGATTGAGCACGGGATTCACGAGGATGGCGTCGCTGAAATTGTTCACGACCCCAGCGATCCCGAAGAAGCCGCCCAATCTGTCGAACAGGCCCTTGTCCTTCTTGCATTGGCTTGAATTGGGGCTCTTCCCGGCTTGAGCGGCGGATGTTGCGACTGCCGTGCCGCCGATCGTGTCTGCCGCCGATGCCGCACTTGGCAACGAAATCGAGAAAATAGCCGCTGCAACGAGCGGCCTGAACCTTGTGGCCATGTCGGCCTCCATCGCCTTTCCTGCCCATGCGCAGGTCCCACTCGGACAGCAATTAGAGTCCACTTTTCGGAAAAGGTTCCTCCGGCCCTTCGGCTAGAGGCTGCGGATTTCGCCGATTCCATAGTGAGCGAGCAAGCTGAGCAGCGACGACCTCGGCTCGGCGGTGAAGACCATGACGCCGTCGCTCGGCGCGGTCGGCCAGGGCTGCTCGCGGGTCAGCCAGGCGATGCGGCGGGCGATTCCGGGACCGCCGTCGATCCATTCCACGCCGGGGAAAGCCTGGCTCAGCTCCTTCCGCAGGAGCGGGAAGTGGGTACAGGCAAGCACGCCCACGTCGATCCGATCGCCGCCAGGCGCGCCGAACATCGGCTGCAGCGGCGTTGCGCACGGCCGCGATTGTTACTTCGCTTCCAGCGAGCTTCGCTTCGGCCAGATCGACCAATTCCGGTGAGCCGTGGCGGATGATCGTGCAGTCGGATGCGAACTCGGCAGCCAGATTGTCCACATAGGGTTGGCGGACGGTGGCTTCGGTACCGAGCACGCCGATGACGCGGGTCTTCGAAATTTCCGCAGCCGGCTTGATCGCGGGAACCGTACCGACGACCGGAAGGTCGAGGGCCGAGCGCACATGGTCGAGCGCGATGGTCGAGGCTGTGTTGCAGGCGATCACCGCGAGCCGCGGGTGGAAGCGCTCGACGAGACGACCGAGCAGGGCGGGCACGCGGCTCGCAATCTCCTGCTCGCTGCGCTTCCCGTAGGGATAGCCGGCATTGTCCGCGACATAGACGATCGGCGCATTCGGAAGCAGCGCTCGCGTCGGTTCGAGGACCGAAAGGCCGCCGACGCCGGAATCGAAGAAGAGCAAAGGCGAATTCGCGTCCATTGCGGAGCGCTTTGCACGCGAACTTTGCCGGCGCAATTGCAGGCGGGCTTCCTTCTGCTACCAACCGCGTTCCATGACGACAGAATTGCTGCTCGCCCTCGCGCTCGGCTACCTCCTCGGATCGATCCCGTTCGGCCTCGTGCTCACGCGGCTGGCCGGGAAGGGCGACGTCCGCGACATCGGATCGGGAAATATCGGCGCGACGAACGTCCTGCGCACGGGCAGCAAGCCTCTCGCCGCGGCCACCTTGATCCTCGATTGCCTCAAGGCGACAGCGGCGATCCTGCTCGCGCGGCAGTTGTGGTCCGGATCGGAGAATTTCGCCGCTGCAGGCGCTCTCGTGGGGCACCTCTATCCGGTCTGGCTCAGGTTCAAGGGCGGCAAGGGCGTGGCGACGCTTCTCGGCGTCCTGATTCCGTTGATGCCGATTGCCGCCGCGATTTACGCGGCCGTGTGGCTGGGCCTACTGCTGATCGTCCGTATCTCGTCGGTTGCCGGAATGACGGCGGCCCTGAGCGCGCCGGTGAGCGCCGCCATCTTCGGTGAGCGTCTGCTGTTTCCGATGTTCCTCGGCTTCGCTTTGCTGGTCATCTGGAAGCACAAGGAAAACATCGTCCGGCTGCGGGCCGGCAAGGAGCCAAAGGTAGGATCCAGAGCGAAGTGAGTAATGATCTGGTCGACCGGCTGCGGCTGGTCCGTTCGCCCGGCATCGGGCCAGTAACCTACCGACAGCTAATCGCCCGCTTCGGCTCGGCAAGCGCGGCGCTGGATGCCGTGCCCGATCTGGCCGCGAGAGGCGGCGGCAAGGCGCCGCGCCTTGCGAGCCGGGAGGATGCCCAGCGCGAGATCGCGCGGGTCGAGGCGCTCGGCGCTCGTTACCTGGCGCTCGGACAGGGCCTTTATCCGCGAGTGCTTGCGGAGCTCGACGATGCGCCTCCGCTCATCACGGTGAAGGGCGACGTTCGCTTGCTGGACAAGCCCCTTGTCGCGATCGTCGGAGCGCGAAACGCCTCGGCGGCAGCCTGCCGCTTTGCGCGCCAGCTCTCCTACGATCTCGGCCAGCAGGGCGCGGTGGTGGTCTCCGGTCTTGCGCGGGGGATCGACAGCGCCGCTCATGACGGGTCGCTGGAAACCGGCGCGATCGGCGTGGTCGCCGGGGGCGTCGACATCTTCTACCCTCCGGAAAACGAAGCTCGGCAGAAGGCGATGTTCGAGCGCGGCCTGGTCATTGCGGAAATGCCGCCTGGGACCGAGCCGAGGGCACGGCATTTCCCCTATCGCAACCGGATCATCGCGGGCCTGACCTCAGGCACGGTCGTGGTCGAGGCTGCGCCCAAGTCCGGATCCCTGATCACCGCACGTCTCGCCGCGGAAGCAGGCCGTGAAGTCATGGCCGTTCCCGGTTCTCCGCTCGATCCGCGCGCGCAGGGCTGCAACCAGCTGATCCGCCAGGGTGCGACCTTGGTCCAGAATGCCCATGACGTGCTTGAGGCCATGCGGCCGCTGCAGCCCCGGCTGGCATCGCCTAATTCTCCTTACGAGCCGGGAGAGCCGCAGTGGATGGACGGTGACGCTGGAACTCTCGGCATCGTCGAAGAGCTTCTCGGGCCTTCGCCGGTCCCCGTCGACGAGATCATTCGCCTGTCGGGCGCCCCCAGCGGCGCGGTGCAGATGGCCCTGCTAGAGCTAGACCTTGCCGGTCGGCTCGACCGCCATGCCGGCGGAAAGGTCAGCATCCGCCCCGCTTGACGAGCCGAATCCCGGAACCCCACGTTATACGCGTATGCGTGAGGGCAGATTTTGAAACTCGTCGTCGTTGAGTCGCCGGCCAAGGCGAAAACCATTGAGAAATACCTGGGCGGCGGGCACCGAGTGCTCGCCAGCTACGGCCATGTGCGCGATCTTCCGCCCAAGGACGGCTCGGTCGATCCGGAGCAGAACTTCGACATGCTCTGGCAGGTCTCGCCGGACCGGTCGAAGCAGCTGAAACTCATCACCGACGAGGCGAAGAAGGCGGACACGCTGATTCTCGCGACCGACCCCGACCGCGAAGGCGAGGCGATCAGCTGGCACGTGCAGGAGGTGCTTCGTCAAAAGAAGGCGCTGCCCAAGGACGTGCAGCGAGTCACATTCAACGCGATCACCAATGCCGCCGTCACCGAGGCGATGCGAAACCCGCGCGAACTCGATGTCGACCTCATCGATGCATACCGCGCTCGGCGGGCGCTCGACTATCTGGTCGGCTTCACGCTTTCACCGATCCTTTGGCGCAAGTTGCCCGGCGCGAAGTCGGCGGGCCGCGTGCAGTCGGTCGCGCTGCGCCTGATCGTCGACCGCGAGCGCGAGATCGAGGTCTTCAAGACACAGGAATATTGGCAGGTCAGTGCGACCTTCGAGGCGGATGGGCAGCCGTTCACGGCACGGCTCGTCCAGCTCGACGGCAAGAAGCTCGACCGCCTGTCGATCGGCAACAAGGGCGAGGCCGATGCGGCGAAGGCGGCGGTCGAGGCCGGGCGCTTCACGGTTGCGTCGGTCGAGACGAAACCCTTCGCAAAGAACCCGCCGCCTCCGTTCACCACCTCGACGCTGCAGCAGGAGGCCGCGCGCAAGCTCGGCTTCTCCGCAAGTCACACGATGCGCGTGGCCCAGTCACTCTACGAAGACGGGCTGATCACCTACATGCGGACCGACGGTGTCGACATGGCGGAGGAGGCGATCAGCGCGGCGCGCAGGGCCATCGCCAACCGCTACGACAGCGGCTTCGTGCCGGACAAGCCGCGCCGCTACACGAGCAAGGCCAAGAATGCGCAGGAAGCGCACGAGGCGATCAGGCCGACCGATTTCAGCCGCGCCAAGGCCGCATCCGGCGACCATGCACGCCTGTACGAGCTGGTCTACAACCGTGCGCTTGCGAGCCAGATGGCATCGGCCCGGCTGGAACGGACGACGGTCGAGCTCACGGATGGCGCGGGCAGGGCGATCCTGAGGGCGTCCGGCCAGGTCGTGCTCTTCCCCGGCTATCTCGCGCTCTACGAAGAGGGCCGCGACGAGAAGGCGGACGATGAAGAAGGCGCCCGCATGCCGGCGCTCCGCAGCGGCGACGCTCCAGCGAAGACAGGGGTGGAGGCCACTCAGCATTTCACGCAGCCGCCGCCGCGCTATTCCGAGGCGAGCCTCGTCAAGCGGCTCGAGGAGCTGGGGATCGGTCGGCCCTCGACCTATGCTTCGATCCTGCAGACTCTGAAGGACCGCGAATATGTCCGCGTCGACAAGGCGCGATTCATCC
Organism: uncultured Alphaproteobacteria bacterium; assembly: GCA_963829625.1. Classification (GTDB taxonomy): domain Bacteria; phylum Pseudomonadota; class Alphaproteobacteria; order Sphingomonadales; family Sphingomonadaceae; genus Sphingomicrobium. The sequence goes on from CAWHJH010000001.1 coordinate 8,802, forward strand.
CGGAGGAGAGCGGGCGACTCGTCACGGCCTTCCTCGAACGCTTCTTCGAGCGCTACGTCAGCTACGATTACACCGCCGAACTGGAAGAAGAGCTCGACGACGTTTCAGGCGGCCGTCTCAACTGGCAGAAACTGCTGGAGGAGTTCTGGCGGGACTTCCGGCCCAAGGCGGGCGAGGTCATGGACCAGAAGCCGTCCGAGGTTACGGCCGCGCTCGACGAGTTCCTGGCGCCCTGGCTCTACCCGCCGCGCGCCGACGGCTCCGACCCGCGCGTCTGCCCGGCTTGCGGCAACGGGCGACTGTCGCTTCGCGGCGGCAAGTTCGGTGCGTTCGTCGCTTGCTCCAACTATCCCGAGTGCCGCTACACGCAGAAGTTCGGGCAGGGCGGCGCCGAAGGACAGGCCAGCGAGGGGCCGCAGGACATCGGCAACGGCATCGAGCTGAAGAGCGGCCGCTTCGGGCCCTATCTCGAACGCGATGGCAAGCGAGCGTCGATCCCGAAAGACGTGCCGGTTGCCGACGTGGATGCGGAGATGGCGGAAAAGCTTCTGTCGCTGCCGCGCGAGATCGGCGTTCACCCGGAAACTGGCAATCTGATCAAAGCGTCGATCGGCCGTTATGGGCCGTACCTGGAGCATGACGGAAAATATGCCCGACTGAGCTCGACGGCCGAGGTCTTCGAGACGGGCATGAACGCGGCGGTCGCAAAGCTCGCCGACGCAGCCTCAGGTGCGGGTCGCAAGCAGGGCGCATCGCGGGAGCCGATTGCCGTCCTTGGATCGCATCCTTCCAGCGGCAAGGAAATCAAGGTGATGGAAGGCCGCTACGGGCCTTACGTCAGCGATGGGACGACCCACGCGACGCTTCCAAAGACCGCCGACCCGAAGTCGGTGACGCTGGAGCAGGCGGTCGAGTGGATCGACGCTAAGGCCTCCAAGGGCCCATCGAAGGGCAAAAAGAAGCCGGCCCGGAAGAAGAAGTCCTAGGCAGAGCAGGTTCGGCAGTTCGGGTCCTTCGGCAGGCGAATTTTTCGCCAGTCGAGCTTTATGCCGTCGAACAGGAATAGGCTGCCGGCGATGTCCTCGCCGATGCTGGCGATGGCGCGTATGGCCATCAGGGCGGCAAAGCTTCCGACCGTCGCCGCGAGCGCTCCGAGCACGCCTTGCTCGGCGCAGGTGTCGCAATCGTCGGTGTCGAAAGCGTCGCCGACGAAGCAGCGGTAGCAGGGCTTGTCAGCCTGCCAGCCGCGGAAGAGCGCAACCTGGCCCTGGAACTGAACCGCCGCCGCCGAGACGAGCGGAATCTCGAGACGGGTCAGCGCATCGCCGACGACGAGGCGCGTCGCGAAATTATCGCTGCCGTCGATGACGAGCTCATGGCCGGAAAGTAGCGCCTCGGCGTTTTCAGCGGTCAGCCGTTCCCGAACCGCCGAGATACTCACGTGCGGATTAAGCGCTCTCACGAATTCCGCTGCGAGCTCGGCCTTTCCTCGACCGATTTGGTCATCGCGGAAGATGGGCTGACGCTGCAGGTTCGTACGGTCGACGACGTCGTCGTCGATAATCGTCAACCGGCCAATGCCGGCTCCGGCCAGCGCGGGAATGACCGCACTGCCGATGCCGCCTGCGCCGACGATCGCGACCCTTGCGGCCTTCAGCTTGCGCTGCCCGACGCCTCCGATCTGGGGCAGGACGATGTGCCGGGCGTAGCGCTCCAGCTCTTCGTCGCTGAGGTCGGTCACCGTCCGGTGCTTCCAAACCCCCCACTGCCGCGCTCCGTTTCGGCCAGCTCATGCACTTCCATGAAATGTGCGCGAAGGACGGGCGCGGGGACGAGCTGGGCAATCCGCTCTCCGCGCCGGACCTCGAAGGCCTCGTCGCCGAGATTGGCGAGGATAACCTTCACTTCGCCGCGATAGTCGCTGTCGATCGTTCCCGGGGTGTTGAGGCAGGTGATCCCATGCTTCAACGCGAGCCCCGAACGGGGTCGCACCTGGAGCTCGTGACCGTGCGGGATCTCAATGGCAAAGCCGGTTGCGACGGCGCGTCGCTTTCCGGGCTCCAGCGTGAGATCTTCAGCCGCGACAACGTCAAGCCCGGCGGCATGCTCCGTCGCATATTTGGGCAGCGGCAGGCCTTCGCCGTGGGGCAGGCGCGTTAGCTTGATTTCGATCATGCCGGCGTCGTGCCCGTGCTTGTTCGGGAGGGCAAGAGCCGGCGATGCAGCTAGCCGCCGATAGTGAAGCTCAACGTGCCGCGGTACCAGCCGTCTTCATTGCTTCCGTCCGGCTTGTAGTCCCCGCCCTGAACCATTTTCAGCAGGACTCCGCCCAGGATACCTTCGGCTTCCTGGCAACCGAGCTTCTGCATGACGATCCGGTCCACAGACCCGTCAGGGGCGAAGTGCGCCGCGAAGGACAAATCGAAATCCAGAAGCGAGCCTTGGGCGCCCGGAATGGCGCATTTTCCCTCTCGCGCGATTTCATGGATTCGGGCGATCGCGACATTGCTCAGATGATCGCTGGACCGCTGCCTCATGTTCGGCAGGAAGGACCAGTTCGCGTTCGCCACTTCGACGCTTGGAGAAGCGGCGAGGGCGGGCGCGGGGAGCGAGCTCAACAACAACGAAATTGCAAGGAAGCGCTTCATGTCGACCTCCGATCTGCTGGCCTAGCTTACTTCACGTGCACCACCGCTGTCGATAAGCGCGACGTCTAGGCGAGGACCGTCGAAATGCGCTCGACGAGGCGACGTGCGACCTCCGCCTTGCTCTCCTCGGGCCAGTCCTCGATCCCGTCGGCCATCACCAGGTGCACACGGTTGCGGTGACCGCCCATCACGTCGCCGGAAACGTCGTTCGCGACGATCCAGTCGGCGCGCTTGCCGATCTGCTTGGCGATCGCGTTCTCGACGACATTGTCGGTCTCCGCCGCGAAGCCGATCACCAGACGCGGGCGAAGCTCGTGCGACGAGACTTCGGCGAGGATGTCGCGGGTCGCCACGAACTTCAGCTTCGGCGGTCCGTCGCCTTTCTTCAGCTTGGCCGTGGACACTTCCACACGCCAGTCCGCGACGGCTGCAACCATGATCGCGCAGTCGGCCGGAAGGGCGGCCATCACCGCGTTCGCCATCTGCTCGGCGGTCTCCACGTCGATGCGATCGACGCCTTCGGGAGTCTTCAGCGTCACCGGCCCTGAAACGAGGGTGACGCGGGCGCCGGCAGCGGCCGCCGCCGCTGCGATCGCGAAGCCCTGACGGCCGGACGACCGATTGGCGAGGACTCGCACCGGGTCGATCGGCTCGTGGGTCGGGCCAGCGGTGACGAGGATGTGCTTGCCGGCGAGGGTCACTTCGCGCCGAGGAAACCGTTCTTCGTCAGGAAATCGACGATGGCTTCCGCTTCGGGCAGGCGCCCGGGGCCGAACTCGCCGCACGCCATCTCGCCCTCGTCGGGATCGATCACGTCGACTCCGTCGGCCTTGAGCTGCGCGACGTTCCTTGTCGTTGCGGGGTGTAGCCACATGCGGACGTTCATGGCCGGCGCGACGACCACCTTCTTGTCCGTCGCGAGGAGGAGGGTCGTCGCCAGATCATCGGCGATGCCGGCAGCCATTTTTGCGAGCAGGTCCGCGGTCGCCGGACACACCAGGACGAAGTCGGCCGAGCGGCTGAGCTCGATGTGGCCCATCTCGACCTCGTCCTTGAGCTCCCACAGCGAGGTGTGGACGGCGCTTTGGGCAAGCGCCCCGAGCGCCATCGGCGTGACGAAATGCTCGCCGCCCCTGGTCAGCACCGGCGTGACTCCGTGCCCGGCCTTCTTGAGCAGCCGGACGAGCTCCAGCGCCTTGTAGGCGGCAATTCCTCCGCCGACGATCAGCAGTACCCGGGCCATGTAGGCCAAATGCCTTCCCCGGAGCTTCAAGTCGAGTGCGCAAAAGAAAAGCGGGGCCCCGGAGGACCCCGCTTCCCTTACTCCGCCAAAGCGGATTTAGCTGCGGCCACGCGATCCGGAGCGGCCGCCGCCGCTTCCGGTTCCAGTGTCAGCCGTAGCGCTCTGACTGGTCGCGTCGCCCGTCGATGGCGAGCTGCCACCGATGGCCGAGCTAGCGCCTGACGAGCCCGCCGAACCGGCGCCAGCCGTGCCGGTTATCGATGAGGTCGTCGTGCCGACACCTGCATTCGCCGCCGCGCCGAGGTCGCTGCCCGGCGCGTTCGTGGCAGCGGATGGGCTCCGGCTCGAGCGATTGCGGCGCCAGCTGTCGAAGTCGCTGTGGAACTGCTTCTCGCGCTCGCGGCAGTAGTCGTCATAGTCGCGGTCAAGCTCCGACATCTGGCGGTCGCGCCAGCTGCGATAATGATCGTCCTGGCTGCTCCCGAACGTCTGGTTGCCGAAGCCGCCAAGCGTTCCGCCGACAGCGCTGCCATAGCCGAAGGACTCCTGGTCCTCGTCACGATCGCGATCGCAATTCCTGCTGCCGCTTTGGCCGCGGTTCGCTTCGCCCCAGCTCTGCGCATGGCCGCTGCGGCCCCAGTCGCGGTCGCTCCGGCTGGCGCCCTGGCCGCCATAGCGACCCATCCTGGAGCGGTCTTGGTTGCTCATGGAGCGCCACTCGCTGCCGCCACGGGATGGACCGAAGCCGCGCTCACTCTCGCGGTCGAAGCTGCCGCCGGAGCGGCCGCCCTGGGCCATTCCGCCGAAGCTGCTGCGGCCCTCGAAGTCGCGGCCCATGCGGCCATAGCCGCCTTCGCGGTCGCGGTCAGGAGAACTGCTCCAGCCACCGCCCGAGCTGCGCGGCATTGTGCTGCGTCCCTCGCCCCGGTCCCTGTCCCAGGACGAGCCGCCGGACCATCCGCCGGAACGGCCGCGCTCCTGCTCGCGCCCTGGGCCGCGATCGTCCTCGTCGCCGAACCAGGAGCGAATCTCTTCGCCGGCACGCTCGAAAAAGCCGCGCTCGTCCTCATTTTCGCCGGTGCCTTGACCGCCGGATCGCCAGCTCGAGCGCTCGCGCTCGTCCTCGCGCCATCGGTCGCGGTTCCGGTCGTCGCCATATCCAGCCATTACAGGCCTCCTTTTCCTGGGGTGAAGTCCGTTTGGAATCGGGGCGTTGGGCCCACGTCGGATCAACGGGCCGAACTGGCGGCCGTTCCTGCGATGTCAGGGTGCTCGGCGCGCCTCAGCTTCCCTCTGGCGCATTCCCGAAATTCGAGGGTTAAAGGGCTGATTCGCGGGGCAAAAAAGTCGGCTAGGCGACGATGAGCACCGCTGCTGCGCCGGCGGCCGCTGCCAGCGCGGCAACTGCGCCGTAACCCAGCCAGTGACGGTCGCTCGATGACGGTGATTTCAGGCAGCGGGGGCGGGGGAGGCGCGGCCCCGAACGGCGGATAATATTTGTCCATCCGCTGGATCAGCTCGGGGATCAGCTTGGCTGCTCGAACAAGCTCGATGATCCGGTCGGCATAATAGGCCTCGGGGCCAAGCTCCGCCCGGAGCCAGTCGCGGAGGAAGGGTTCGGCGGTTTCCCACATGTTGATGTCGGGCTCGAGCGCGGTTGCGACGCCCTCATTCATCACCATCGACTTCTGCAGAAGCAGCAGATGCGGCTGAGTCGGCATGTCGAAGTCGCGGGTGATCGAGAAGAGGCTCTCGAGCATCCTGCCGACGGAAATCTCCTTGACCGGGAGCCCGCGGATGGGCTCGCCAGCCGCTCGAAGGGCCGTCGCGAATTCTTCGACGCTGTGGTGCGCCGGGACATATTGCGCCTCGAAATGGATTTCAGCGACGCGCCGGTAGTTACCGGTGATCAAGCCGTAGAGGATCTCGGCCAGCCACATCCGCGCGCGCCGGTCGATCCGGCCCATGATGCCGAAGTCGATCGCCGCGATGCGGCCGTCCTTCAGCGCGAACAGGTTTCCGTGGTGCAGATCGGCGTGAAAGAATCCGTCTACGACCGCCTGGCGCAGGAAGGCCCGAACGAGAATCGCGGCGAGCGCGCTGCAATCGTGCCCGGCGGCGATGAGCGCCTCGCGGTCGTTGAGCTTGATGCCGTCGAGCCATTCGAGCGTAAGCACCCGGCGGGCCGTTCGCCGCCAGTCGATCTCGGGCACGTAATAGCCGGGTTCGGCGACCATATTCTCGCGAAGCTCGGAAGCGGACGCCGCCTCGCGCTGAAGATCGAGCTCGCGCGCGGTCCATTGCTTGAACTGCGCCACGACAAGCCTCGGCCGCAGCCGCTGCAATTCCCCGCCCATGGATTCAACGTGCGCGGCCGCCCATTCGTACGTCTCGATCGCCTTGGAGAGCTCTTCCTCAATGCCGGGGCGAAGGACTTTTACGGCCACGACGCGGCCCTCGGCGTTGACCGCCTTATGCACTTGGGCGATCGAGGCCGCGCCGATGGGCTCCGGATCGAAGCTCTCGTACAATTGCTCAAGCGGCGCTCCGAACGAAGTCTCGATCACCTTGCGGATTGCCGCGAACGGTGCCGGAGGCAGGTCGTCCTGAAGTTGCGAGAGATTTTCGGCCGCCCGCTCTCCGACGAGGTCGGGACGGGTGGAAAGCGCCTGGCCTAGTTTGATCGCCGCCGGGCCGATCTCCTGAAGCGCCGCGGCATAGTCGGGAGTGGCGGGGCACCGACGTCCCAATGCTGGCGATCCGCGATGAGCCTGCGCACCGGCGGGCGGCGTAAGGGGATCGTCCTCGATCCCGCGTTAGAGCGCCGTGGCGGGCCAAGCGTCCGGCCCCACTTTGACTAAACGCCACAGGTGGGTAACCGGCGGTCAATCAAATCTTCCACCCGCTGTGGATGGTCACCAGCCCACCGAGCATAGGCTCAGCAGCGGCGCGGGTGAAGCCGGCCTCCGACACCATTACGCGAAACTTCTCCGGCCGCGGGAAGCGCTGGATCAATTCGACAAGATATTTGTAGCTCGCTTCGTCGTCGGCGATGGCCTTGCCGAGCCGGGGAATGACGTTCTTCGACCAAGCGTCGTACAGCTCCGAGAAGCCGGGCCAGTCGCTGCGGGCGAATTCCATGCAGAAGAAACGTCCGCCGCGCTTGAGCACGCGATGCGCTTCCTTCAGCGCCGCGGGAATGTCCGTGACGTTCCGGATTCCGAAGACGATCGTATAGGCGTCGAAGGCCGCGTCGCCGAAGCTCAGCACCTCTGCATTTTCGACCTGCCAGCGGAGGCCGGGAATCTGTTTTGCCTGGGCGCGCTGCCGTCCAACTTCCAGCATGTCCGCATTGATGTCGGACACGGTGACCTGGGCGCCGCGACGCGCCATTCGAAAGGCGATGTCGCCGGTGCCGCCCGCCATGTCGAGGATATGCTCGCCCTGCCGCGGCTTCACCCGGGCGACGAAACGATCCTTCCAGAGCCGGTGCATTCCGCCCGACATCAGGTCGTTCATCACGTCGTAGCGGAGCGCGACGGAGCTGAAGACCTGGCCGACGCGGCGCGTCTTCTCCTCGGGGCTGACCAGTTCCTCGCCGAAATTGACCTTGTCTGACATCGGCGCGCCTCTAGCCGTGTCTTCCCGTCATTGCGAGCGGAGCGACGCAATCCATTCCCATCTGCTGGATTGCTTCGTCACTACGTTCCTCGCAATGACGCCGGATGCCGGAGCTGCCCGAAGTCGAAACCACCGTCCGCGGCCTTGAGCGCGTCTTGAAGAACCGGCGGATCACGCGCGTCGAAGCTCGCAGGGGAGACTTGCGCCGCTCGTTTCCAAAGGACCTCGGCCAGCGGCTGACCGGGGCCGAGAGTGACTGGTCTCGGCCGCCGAGCGAAATATGGGCTGATCCACACCGATCGCGGCGACACGATGGTCTTTCATCTCGGCATGTCGGGAAGCTGGCGAATCGATCATGCCCAGCTTGAGAAGCACGATCATTTGTTGCTTGAGACCGACGAGGGAAGACGGCTGGCGCTCAACGACCCGCGGCGATTTGGATCGGTCGATCTCGTCCCGACAGGCGAGCTGGAACGCTGGCCTGCATTCGAGGCACTTGGGCCCGAGCCGTTCGAGATCGATGCCCGGGAACTTCAGCGGCGGCTTCGCGGCCGGACGGCGGCGATCAAGCTACTCCTTGGCGACCAGCGAGTCGTTGCGGGCCTCGGCAACATCTATGTTTGCGAGGCACTGTACCGCGCCCGAATCCATCCCAAACGCGCCGGAGGCTCGATCTCCCTCGAGCGCCTGGAACGGCTCGTCATCGCGATCAAAGGCGTCCTCGCAGAAGCCATCGAAGCCGGCGGGTCGACTTTGCGCGACTTCATCAGCCCTGATGGCGAGCTAGGCTATTTCTCCAAGACCTTCGCCGTATACGACCGGGAGGGGCAGCCATGCGGATGCGGCGGAACGGTGCGCCGAGTTCGTCCAGGGCGGAAGGTCGACATTCTACTGTCCAGCCTGCCAGCGCTGAGGTTGACGATTCGGACCTCTCCCGGTAGGGGACCGGCCATATCGGCGCGGCCTCCTGGCTACGCGCCGCTTTTTCATTGAGCTACGCAGGTTTAGAGGAACATTCATGGCGAACACGCCGCAAGCCAAGAAGCGCATCCGCCGCAATGCACGGCGTGAGCTGATCAATCACGGCCGAGTCAGCCGCATCCGGACCTTCATCAAGGCCGTCGAGTCGGCGGTTGCCGCCGGTCGCAAGGACGAGGCTGCCGAGGCTCTGCGCAAGGCTCAGCCGGAGATGGCGCGTGGCGTTGCTCGTGGCGTCCTGCACCGGAATACGGCGTCGCGTAAGTTCTCCCGCCTGGCAAAGCGGGTTGCGGCGCTCGGCTAAGACCCAAGTTTAGTACCAGTTCGAAACGGGGTCGTCGGCATTGCCGGCGGCTCTTTCTTTTTGCCCGTCAAGAAAATGCAGCAATTCCGGCGATTCGCACAATCGTTAACGGAATGGTAATCAAGAAAATGGCTGTTTTCCGCCATTCCATCGCAAAACTGACAGCTTTGCGCTGTCAAGGCTGATTATTTCATTTTCGTGAAAATTCACGCTTGAATAGACGGCTGTAGGCTTCCAAAAACACTTTTCCGGCAGCAACTCTGCGCCGGGGGGCAAGAGAGAAAAGCAGCCATTGGCGACCCGACTCGCGTTGGTCGCATGGGGAACTTTTTGTCTCATGCACATGGGGATGATGAGGAGGCGCGGGCCAGTGCAAGGTCAAAGTTTGGACTCGTGCCAGGAGCGGATGGAAGGGCAGGTCGCCGCACCGCTCGAGGCCGCTTGGGACTCGATCCGGACAGGACTTCGCCGTGACCTTGGTGCACGAACGTTCGACGGCTGGTTGAAGCCGGCCGCCCTCGGCGATTTCGATCCGGACAGCGGCTCGCTCGACGTCGTGATGCCCAGCCAGTTCATGGCGGACTGGGTGCGTTCGCATTTCGGCGACCGACTGGCGCTCGCCTGGAAGACGACGCTTCCGCTGGTGCGCGAAGTACGCATCGTCGCCGGAACCGATGGCCCCAAGCCAACCCCGTTGCTGATTCTCGAAGAAGCCCCGGAACCGGCCGCTCGAGGGCGCGATCCCTCGGCTCCGAACTTCGATCCGCGCTACCGGTTCGAGACTTTCGTCATCGGCAAGGCGAACGAGGTCGCGGCGACGGCAGCCAAGACGCTGGCGACGGCCAAGTCGGTCAGCTTCAACCCGCTCTTCATCCATGGCGGGACGGGCCGCGGGAAGACTCACCTTCTCCACGCCATCGGCCATGCCTTCCTGGCGCAGAACCGTTCGGCGCGAGTCGTCTCGATGTCGGCCGAAAAGTTCATGGTCGAGTTCATCCGCGCGCTGAAAGAGAACGACACGATCGGCTTCAAGCAGCGCCTGCGAAGCGCCGATCTGCTGCTGATCGACGACGTCCAGTTCATCGCCGGCAAGGATTCGACGCAGGAAGAATTCTTCCACACGATGAACGAGATCATCACGGCCGGCCGCCGCTTGGTGATCACCTCCGATCGCGCTCCGCAGGACCTTGATGGGATCGCCCCGCGAATCCTGTCGCGCCTGTCCTGGGGCTTGGTCGCGGATATTAATTCGGCCGACTTCGAGCTGCGCTTCAACATCATCGAAACCAAGCTCGCCGCGCTTCCGGCGGTGGACATGCCGCGCAACGTGGTCGAGTTCCTCGCCCGCCGGGTGACCTCCAGCATCCGTGAACTGGAAGGCGCTCTGAACCGCATCGCCGCCTATGCGATGATGACGGGCCGCGCGATCGACGTCGCATTCGTCGAGGAAGTGCTCGCCAACGTTCTTCGCGCGAACCAGCGCCGAATCACGATCGACGAGATCCAGGCGCAGGTTGCCGAACATTACCGTATCCGCAAGGCGGAGATGACGTCGGCGCGGCGCGCTCGCGAAGTTGCTCGCCCGCGCCAGGTGGCGATGTACTTGTCGAAGCAGCTGACGCCCAAGTCGCTGCCGGATATCGGCCGGCGCTTCGGCGGCCGCGATCATACGACAGTGATTCATGCCGTGCGGCAGATCGAGAAGCTCCGCGCCAGCGACGCCGAGCTTGATGCCGACATCCGATTGCTGACGCGCCAGCTCGAAGGCTGATTTGGGGGAGGGGGGTTCGGCCGCCCCAACGGCCGAAGAACGGGCCCGGCCGGAGCGATCCGGCCGGGCCGTTTTGCGTTCGATCAGGCGAAGCGGCGAAAGCCCGATCTCGACAAGGCCCAACCGAATCTCTTCGGCCGGGCCTTCCTGTTCATCAGAGGTTTGGCTTCAGCCGCGCTTGCGGGCGGGCACAGTGATCTTCACCGTCTTGCCGCTCTCGCCCGGGAAGTTGGTGAACATCGCCTCAATCAGGTTCGGAACGAGCGTGCCGAGCTCGTCAGTTTGCGAGCGGGCAACGGCGCTGCCGTCGAAGAGCGGAGCGTTATCGACCCGGCGGACGATGTTGACGTCCAGCTGGCTGTTGAAAACCGTATACTCTCGGATCGGATCGCGACCGAAGCCGGAGTAAGGCGAATTATACCAGAACGGGTCGTCCCAGCCGTAATAGAAGGGCGAACGATAGCCGTAATAGCCATAGCGCGAATAGTAGGGGCGGCCGTAGTAGCCGCCGTAGAACGGGTCATAGTAGCCGCGATAGAAGGGGCTGTAATAGCGCGATCGCGCGAAGGGATCGACGCTGACCTGGGTCGTGCCCTCGTCTACGCCGTATCCGATCTTGATTAGCATATCGGCCTGGGCGGTGCTGGCAGCCTGGCGGTAGCCATGCGCCGTCATTTGCTGGGCGACCAGGCCGGCATATCGATTGAATTCCAGTCCGCGCAGAACGCCGTCGGCCGGCACCACGTAGAAGCTTTGTCCTTGCGGAATGGCGACCGAATGGCGCGTGACCCTGGTCGGCAAGCTTGTCGCGCAGGCGGACAGGCCAAGGGCGGCAACGCCAAGGAAAGCGGCGGCCGCGAATTTACGAATACGCATGATACACCTCGACTCCGAAAACCCTTTGGGCTCAGGATTCTAATCCATCCGTAGTGCTGAACTCTCGATGAAGCGAGTTGTTACCGCGACAGGCCGACCGCGTTATATGCGCCCTTGAGAACCGGGGTACCGAGGCTTGCCGCCCGACTGGAACCGGCGGCCAGCAGCCGATCCAGCTCTGCGGGATCATTGCGCAGTTCCTCCAGCCGCGCCCGTAGCGGGTGCAGCAAGGCGACCAGTGCATCGGCAAGCGCGGGCTTGAACGCGCCGAAGCCCTGACCGGCAAATCGGACGAGCACCTGCTCGACGCTCTCGCCGGTGATGGCGCCGTAGATGCCGACGAGGTTCTTCGCTTCCGCACGCCCTTCGAGGTCGGCCGGATTTTCCGGCAGCGGTTCCGGGTCGGTCTTCGCCTTGCGGATCTTCTGCGCGATCTGGTCGTCGCTGTCGGTGAGATTGATGCGGCTCATGTCCGATGGGTCGGACTTGGACATCTTCGCCGTCCCATCGCGGAGGCTCATGACCCGGGCCGCGGCTCCGGTTGGGATGTAGGGCTCCGGTGGGACGAACAGCTCGGTGTCGTAATCCGTGTTGAACTTGATCGCGATGTCGCGCGCGAGCTCCAGGTGTTGCTTCTGGTCCTCACCGACCGGCACGTGCGTCGCTCGATAGAGAAGCACGTCCGCCGCCTGGAGCACGGGATAGGTGTACAGGCCCACGCTAGCGCCCTCGCGCGACTTGCCGGACTTTTCCTTGAATTGCGTCATGCGGTTCAGCCAGCCGACACGCGCGGTGCACTGCAGGATCCAGGCGAGCTCCGCGTGCGCAGGGATCGCGCTCTGCTGGAAGAGGATGGACCTGGCCGGGTCGATGCCGCTTGCGATCAGCGCAGCCGCCATCTCGCGGATGTTCGAGCCCAGCTCCTTCGGCTCGACGTCGATCGTCAGAGCATGGAGGTCGGCGAGGAAGAAGAGGCACTCGGCCTCGTCCTGCATGCGGACCCAGCGAAGGATCGCCCCGAGCAGGTTGCCGAGGTGCAGGCCGCCGGTCGGCTGGATGCCCGAAACTACGCGCATTTAGTGCTCATCCTTCAACTTTCTTGCGGCGCAGCAGCACCAGCAGGTCCTCGCGGTCCATGCCGCCGGTAATCCAGGCTAGCGCGAAGTAGACGACCGAGCCGGCGCCGATCAGCGCGACCGTGCCGAGAAGCCGCTGCCCGATCGAACCGGCGAAATAGCTTTCGAGCAGGCCGCCGACGAGCCAGATGGTCGCGCCCATCGCGATGGCGGCGATCAGCTGCTTCGCAAGCCGCGCCGCCAGCCAGCCCTCGACGCGGAAATGGCCCCGCCTTGCGAGCAGGAAATAAAGCGCGAGGGCATTGGCCCAGGCGGCCAGCGACGTCGTCAGCGGAAGGATGGCGATGCCGACATCATCGATCCAGATGAAGTTGGCGATGACCCCGAGGGCGAGGGTCACGAGGGTGATGACCACCGGGGTCTTCATGTCCTTGCGGGCATAGAAGCCGGGCGCGAGGACCTTGATGATGACATAAGCCGGAAGGCCGGTGACGAGGATCGAAAGCACCAGCGCCGAGGTGGCGGCATCCTCCGCGGTGAATCGGCCGCCCTTGAACAGCACAGTCATGATTGGGCCGGCCGCAACGATCAGCGCGATGGTGGCAGGAATGGTCAGCAGCATCGCCAGCTCGGTCGCTCGTCCCTGGATGGTCGCGGCCTGACGTTCCTCGCCGGAGCCGAGGTGGCGGCTGATGGCGGGCAGAATGGCGGTGCCGATTGCCGAGCCGACGAGCGCCAGCGGCAGCTGGTTCAGGCGATCGGCCTGGCTCAAATAGACGAAGCTGCCCTCGGGAAGGCGGGTCGCGAAATAGGCGTAGAAGAGCTGGCTGATGTAATAGCCGCCCGCACCGATCGTCGCAGGCAGGATCAGGATCAGTAGCTCCTTTACGCGCGGCGTCATTTTCGGTGGCAGCAACTTCAGCCGCATCCCCGCTCTGTGCGTGGCCGCAATGCATAGCCCGAGCTGAAGGATACCGCCGACCAGAACCGCCCATGCCATCGCAACGGCTGTTGCTCGACCACCTTCCGGAACCAGAAGCAGCGCCCCCAACAGCGCGACGTTGAGAAGCGCGGGAGCGAACGCAGCGGCAACGAAGCGCGATAGCGAATTCAGGATCCCGCTGAAGAGCGAGACCATGCTGATGAAGATCAGGTAGGGGAACGTCACACGCGTCAGGAAAACCGTGAACGCGAATTTGTCCGGGTCGTTCGTCCAGCGCTCGCTCGCCACTGCGACCACGACGGCCGGCATGGCGATGACGAAGATAGCAGTGATCAGGATTAGGATCGGCAGGAAGACCGCCTGCACTTCTTCCGCGAAGCGCTTCGCGTCGTCGAGGTTGCCGTCCTTGCCGATCCGGCGCGCGAACAAGGGCACGAAGCCCTGGCTGAACGCGCCTTCGCCGAGCAGCCGTCGAAGCAGGTTGGGCAGTTGGAAGGCCCAGATGAAGACTTCGGCCGCGGCCGACGCGCCCATGACCCGGGCGAACACCATCTCCCGCGCGAAGCCGAGGATGCGACTGACCAAGGTCAGTCCGCCGATGGTGCCGCCAGCCTTGAGGAGGTTCATCGCTGGAGCGTGCGCTCTGGAGCTCAGGCGCTCGGGCTCTGGTCGTCTTCAGGCGGCGTCACGTCGCCCGTCGGCTGACCTGCTTCGTCACCCTGCTGCTGCTGTTGTGCCTGCAGCTGCGCGAGATAGGCGGCGCCGAAGTCGATCCCGTCGAGAAGAAGCGGCGGGAAGCCAGCATTCTGGGTGGACTCGGCGATGATCTGCCGCGCGAACGGGAAGAGCAGGCGGGGAGCCTCGACCAGCAGGAAGGGGCCAAGCGCCTCCTCCGGGAAGTTTCTGAGCCCGAACAGGCCGGCATAGCTCAGCTCGATCATGAACTGGACGCCGCTGTCGGAACGGGCCGAGACGTCGAGCTTGATCACGACCTCGTGCACTTCGTCGGAAGCGCGGTCGACGTTGATGTTGAACTGGACATCGACGCGCGGCTGATCCTGCCACTGGTAGACCTGGGGCGAATTCGGATTTTCAATCGACAGGTCCTTGACGTATTGCGCCAGGGTTGCCGCCTGCGGGCCAGTGGTAGGGTCGCCGGAACCGTTTCCGGGCGTGAGCATATCCTGGTCGGCCATTCTCTTCGTTCGCCTTGATCGATTTGGGAGTTGCCGGACCCCTTGAGGCCCGCGCGCGTTTCGCGTTGGTCGCCTAGCAGTCGCCCAACGGGCGTGCAATGGCGGTAGCGTGCTGATGCGGGGCTTTGAATTGAAGGGCTTCGCGCACTATGTTCAGCGTGAAATTTGAAAGAACGGAATCGAAGCGTTGACCGTCATTGTCATCCTGGCCCTGGTCGCTCTCTTCATCGGCCTCAGGCTCTACAGTGTGCTCGGCGAACGTACCGGGCATGAGCAGCAGCCGATCTTGAAGCCAGCCGATCCTGATGCGGTGGTCGGGCCGCAGGTCAATCGCCCGTCCGTCGTCCAGCCGTCCGCTGTCGACGCGGGCGACATGGCCTATCTGCCGACCGCCGGGCCCGGGGTTCGCGCATTGCTTGCTGCCGACCCGACGTTCGACGTCGCGCGCTTCCTCGAGGGCGCCAAGTCCGCCTATCGAATCGTGCTCGAGGCCTATTGGAAGGGGGACGCGGCCGGACTTCGCCCGTTCGTCGACGATCACGTCTTCGAGACTTTCAACTCGGCCATCCAGCAGCGGGAGAAGGACGGCCTCGCCCTCGACAACCGCCTGGTCAACATCGAGCAGGTGCTGATCACCGCGGCGCAGGCCGACCGCGACGTGGCCGTCGTTACCGTCCGGTTCGAAGCGGATATCGCCGCGATCACCCGCAACAAGGACGGTGAAGTGGTCGCCGGATCGCTGAGCGACGCAGTCCAGACCCGCGACCTCTGGACCTTCCGCCGGGCGATCGGCTCGCGCGATCCCAACTGGCTCCTCATCGAGACCGACGAGGAAGAGTGACCCGCACTGCACGGGCGCTCGCCCTCGCGACTTTCCTGATTCTGTCTGCCTGCGCGACGCGTCCGGTCGAGACGCCGCCGGCCCCGTCGCCCGCACCGGCCCCGACGCCGGTCAAGCCGCCGCCGGTCATCGTCGTTCCGCCGCCCCCGGCCAATGCGGTCGCGGCAGGGGTGGCACTGGCCGCGGCGCCTCCCTTCATAACCCAGGTCGATGCGAGCCGTGCCCTGCAGGCATTCCGGACGAGCTGCCCCGTATTGCTGCGCCGTCAGGACCAGTCGGGACTCACCAATGGCGCGGCATGGGCTTCGGTCTGCTCCGAAGCGGCGACAGTGGCGCCTGCGGCTGCGGCGGCCTTCTTCCGCGATCGTTTCGACTGGGTCTCGGTGGGTACCGGCAAGGCGTTCGCCACGGGTTATTACGAGCCGGAGATCGCGGGATCGCGCACACCGCTTCCGGGATATGCGCCAATCCATGGCGTCCCTACGGACCTGACCCGCTGCACGCGTGCGGACGGACAGACGGGCAGGGGACGGGTCGACGAGACCGGCACCTGCGTCCTCTATCATACGAGGACTGAGATCGAGGAAGGCGCTCTTGCCAGCAAGGCGCCGGTGCTCGCTTACGCGGCCGATCCGATCGAGCTGTTTTTCCTTCAGATCCAGGGCTCCGGCAGGGTCCGCTTCCCTGACGGAAGCGTGATGCGGATCGGCTATGCCGACCAGAATGGCCGGGAATATGTCGCTATTGGACGGCAGCTTCGCGAGCGCGGCATCCTTCCGCCCGGTGGGGCGAACATGCAGGCGATCCAGGCCTGGATGCGCGCCAACCCGGATCAGGGCCGCGAGCTGATGCGCGAGAACCTGTCCTACATCTTCTTCCGCGAACTGACGGGGTCGGGACCGCTGGGGGCACTGAACGTGCCGGTGTCCTCGCGTGCGACGGTCGCAGCCGACCCGAAGTTCGTACCTCTTGGCGCGCCGGTCTTCCTGGCCCTGGATCGGCCCGAAGCCTACGGTTTCTGGGTGGCGCAGGACACAGGCGGAGCGATCAAGGGCGCAAATCGCTTCGATACGTTCTGGGGCCATGGGGCAGAGGCGACTCAGATTGCGGGCGGCATGTCCGCCAACGGCGTGGCGCTGGTCCTGGTGCCGAAGGGCACCGCGAGTGTCGCGCGCGCTCAGCCCTGAGGAAGCCGGGCTGTGGGCTCGGGTCACTGCCACCATCCGGCCTCTTTCGCGCGAGCCGCTGAAGGCTGAGCCGGCGAACGAGACAGGCGCTGCGGCTGCGGCGGTCGCGCCGCCTTCAAGGTCAAAGGGTCCTGCACCCAGGAGACCGGCGCCTCCACCGGCGCCTCCACGCCCGGGATCGACGCTGGATGGGACATGGGACCGCAAGCTCCGCTCCGGCTCGGTTCAGCCGGATCGCGTGGTCGACCTCCACGGGTTAAATCTGGACAGCGCCTGGCGGGCGATCGACATTGCGCTCGAACGCGCCGAAAACGACGGCGACCGGGTCATTTTGTTAATAACTGGGCACCATCGACCGGGCGAGCCGCCGATCCAGCGCGGACGCATCCGAGCCGCCGTTCACGACTGGCTTGCCGTGTCCCGCCATGCAGGGCGTATCGCTGCGGTTCGGGGCGCTCATCCGCGCCACGGCGGCGGCGGCAGCCTTTATATCGTTCTTCGCCGCCGGTAACTTTACCGCTGCACGCTTTGTTAACCCTGCCCATTTAGGTCTGGCCAATCGGCAGCATGCCGCGCGCGAGGCAAAACTCATCCGATGAAAGCAGGGACTGCCCAAAAGATCAGCAACGCCCTGCTCTCCGGCGCGGCGGGCGCCGCCTCGTTTGTCTTTTCCCTCTGCGCTTTCCTCTACATCACAGAACTTAACGATCAGATCGTCGCGTCGATCGTTGCCGGCGCCTTCTGCCTACTCATCAGCTACATCGCGTCGGAGCGTCCCAACAGCGAGAGCGCCCGGGCGCTCGCAGCGCTGGGGGACCGGCTGCTTGCCGTAGAGGATGGCGACCTGGTTTCGCCCTCGCCTGCGCTCGTCCAGAAGAACATGCCCAAGCTGGCCGCGGCGGTGGACACTCTGTTCGCCGAAGTCCGCTCGTCGATCGAGAATGCGCAGGCCCTGGGCATGTACGACCCCGTCACGTCGCTTCCCAACCGGCTTCATTTCCGTTCCGAAGCGGACAAACTGCTCGGCGACGCGGCGCCCGGCAGCAGCTGCGCCATGCTGTTCGTCGACCTCGACCGCTTCAAGATGGTGAACGACAGTCTCGGCCATGCCCGGGGCGATCAGCTGCTCATCATGGTTGCGAACCGGCTGCGCGTCGTAGTCACCGCGGAGATCACCGAGTCCATCTGTCGCAGGCCGCTGCTTGCGCGCCTGGCCGGCGACGAGTTCACTCTGTTCTTCGCCGAGATCCAGTCGGCCGCAGACGTGGAGCGCGTCGCACGTCGCATCGCCCTCGCCATATCCGAACCTTTCGAGCTTTACGGGCACAGCGTCGACATCGGCGCATCCATCGGCGTCGCCATCAGTCCCGACCACGGCAACAGCATCGAATCGCTGATGCGGGCCGCGGATATCGCTATGTATCGCGCCAAGGAGCTTGGAGGCGGGCAGCATTGCCTGTTCGACGACGAGCTCGCGGCGTCGCACCAACGCAAGATCGACATCGAAAAGGCGCTGACCGAAGCCGTCCAGCGCGGCGAGTTCGTGCTGGCCTATCAGCCGCAGATGAGCCTCGTGACGGGCGAGCTCGTCGGCACCGAGGCGCTCCTGCGCTGGAACCATCCGCGCCAAGGGCTCTGCATGCCCAACAGCTTCATCCCGGTGGCCGAAAGCACGGGCCTGATCTCCGAGATCGGCGACTGGGTGACGGCCGAGGTGGCCGCCACGCTTGGCAATTGGTATCGCGACAGCTTCGACCGGCGCGTTGCGTTCAATGTCAGTCCCCGCCAGCTTGACCGCGCCGACTTCTTTGCGCGGCTGCGGCAGGTCTTCATGGAGCATGGCGTTCCGCTCTCCCTGGTGGAGCTGGAGTTCACCGAGACCGCCGCGATGAAGGCCAGCGAAGCCGTGATCGCGGAGATCGCATCGCTTCGTCACGATGGAGCCCGCATTTCGATCGACGATTTCGGAACGGGCTATTCGAACCTTGCCCGGCTCCGCACGCTCCCGATCGACCGCGTGAAGCTCGATCCGTCACTGATCGCGGACATCGAGGAGAGCGAAAAGGCCCGGGTGATCGTCCAGGCGGTGATGCAGCTCATCAAGGGCGTCGACTGCGAGATCGTCGCCGAGGCCGTCGAGACGTCGGCCCAGGCCGACATCCTGCGAGCGATGGGCTGTCACACGATCCAGGGCTACGTCTTCGCCGAACCGATGTTCGAGCATGAATATCTCGCCTGGACCCGGGATGCGGGTTCATCGCGGATCGTTGCCTGACGAACAGCCAGGGCTAACGCCCGCTTTCGACCCAAAGCGGACATTACAATGCAGGACGCTCGCCCGAGCCCAGGCGCCCTTTAAGCGCGTCTTCTATTCGGGATCGTGGTCGTACGTCGTCGAGCGGGCGGATGGGCTGGGCGTGTTACGCCGAATGAACGCTTCGGCTTGGCCCATCGTGGCGAAATTAACCTCGAACGTGTCACCGCCTTCACGCGTCATCACGGCCTTAAAAGGCAATTGAGCGCCGGGACTGGAAACAATCCTTCCGCTCGTGCAACTCATATGGCCGCCTTCGTCTTCCCCTAGAGGCTCCTCGCATTTCCTCATCTCCGCCTCCTCCCCTGCGGAACGGAAGATGCTGAAACTTCTGCCTTTGACGTCCTTGTGACCCACTTCCTGTCTCCTTGGATCAGGCTGAGATCGAGTCGGCCTCCTCTGGAGAATATATCATCTGCAGAGCTTGGCTGCCCGGCTAACATCGGTTCCTGGGTGGACCTTGGCAGGTCTGTTTCTACTCCTTTCAGACATTAGCCTAGTGTCCGCTTTTCACCCATTGACATCGGAACGTCGCATGGGGGGAACGGCGCACCCTACCGCCAGTTAACTATGTGGCGGGAAAGGAGTTCTGTTATGAATAATGTGGTCTCAGCGGTATTCGACAACCGCGAAGAAGCACGGCGCGCAGTCACTGAGCTGCGTAGCGCCGGCATACCCGAAAAAGCGATCTCGCTCGTTGGACGTCCTGATGATGACGAGATCCACGACGACGAGGACGGAGCAAGCAAAGGCTCGGTTGCCGGCGTAGTAGCTGGTGGAGGCGTCGCAGGCGCACTCCTGGGTGTTGCAGCACTCGCAATTCCCGGTGTTGGCCCGCTGGTGGCAGCTGGAGCGATCGCGGCATCGGCCATACCTACCGCGGCCGCCATCGGTGCCGCCGCCGGAGCTACCGGTGGGGCAATCGCTCGTATGCTCAGCGACCATGAAGTCGAGGGCCGCGATGCTGAGTATTATGAGGACCATATCAGTCGCGGTGGGATCTTCGTATCGGTGGATACGCGCCTGGCTGAAGGCACGGCCGAGAGCGCCCAGATTATACTTGAGCGGTGCGGCGGGCACAGCGCTTCCAACCCGAGAGTGACGGCTAGCTAGTTTCAATCGGCTCCCGTGGCGTGACGGCTGCGGGAGCTTCGTCCTGAGCCTGCGATGTCGGTCCTAAATCCGAGCGCCATTGCGGACATTTAAGTCGCTAAGCCACCATCTTCCGCAAAATCCGTTCGTAAATCCGCGACAAGGCGTGGATGTCTTCGACCGCCGCGCATTCGTCGAGCTTGTGCATCGTGCCGTTGGGCAGGCCGAAGTCGACCACCGGGCACAGCTCGATCAGGAAGCGTCCGTCCGAGGTGCCGCCGCTGGTGGACAGTTCGGGTGTCAGGCCGGTCTCTTCCTCGATCGCCGCGACGATGACGTCGTACAGCTGCCCGGGCGGAGTCAGAAAGGCCTCGCCCGAGATGCGCGCACGGACTGCCGAACCGGGCGCCTCTTGCTCGGCGATCTCTTCGACCATTCGGACCAGGTCGGCACCGCGATGCAGGTTGTTGAAGCGGATGTTGAGCTGGCCCGTGGCCGAAGCCGGAATGACGTTGCTCGCCTGAGTCGGCGTGCTGACCGCCGTGAACTCCAGATTGGAGGGTGGGAAGGCGTCAGTTCCATCGTCCAGGTGCACGGCGTCCAGCGCGGACAGAACTTTCGCGAGCTTGGGGATCGGGTTGTCCGCGCGGTGCGGATAGGCGACGTGGCCCTGGGTGCCCGGCACATCGATCCACATGTTGACCGATCCGCGGCGGCCGATCTTCACCGTATCGCCCAACCGCTCCACCGAAGTCGGCTCGCCGATCAGGATCATGTCCGGCCGGATCGATCGCTCCTTGAGCCAGTCGATGATCCGCGGAGTGCCGTAGGTCGCATAGCCTTCCTCGTCGCCGGTGATCAGCAAGGAGGTCGTGCCGCTGCGCTGATCGACGCGTGATACGGCCGCGACGAAAGCGGCGATGGCGCTCTTCATGTCCGCCGCGCCGCGCCCCGTGAGCACACCGTTCTCTATGACGGTCTGGAACGGGTCGGTGCTCCAGCCCTCGCCGGGTGGGACCACGTCGAGGTGCCCGGCGAAACCGAAGTGGGGACCGCCTTCGCCGCGGATGGCGACCATATTCTCCGTCGGTCCGTCCGGCGGCTCGCCCAACACGAAGCGATGCACAGTGAAGCCCAGCGGCTTCAGCGCCGCTTCCAGCACGTCGAACACCTCGCCGCTGGCCGGTGTCACGCTTGGGCAGTTGATAAGGTCGCGAGCAAGCGCGATGGGATCGACCGACATTCAGGCGGAGTAGCAAAGGAGCGGGGGATGCCCAAGGTGGACCTTGAGTCGATCGAACAGGTGAACCGGACCGGCTACCCTCCGCCCTTCGATCAGGAGGTCGCCGGCCGCTGGTACAGACGGCTCGCGCCGGCGACAGGGCTGACCGATTTCGGCGCAAGCCATGTCGTCCTGAAGCCGGGTGCCTGGTCGAGCCAGCGGCACTGGCATGACGGGGAGGACGAATGCCTGGTCATGCTCTCGGGCGAGGCCATCCTGGTCGAGGATGAAGGACGTTCGGTCCTTCGTGCAGGCGATATTGCCGCCTGGCCCAAGGGCACTGGCAACGGACACCATCTTCGAAACGAGAGCGAAGAGGATTGCTCGTTCGTGGTGGTCGGCGGAGGGATCAATACGGGCGGCGGTTATTCCGACATCGACATGCTGTTCACGCCGGACAACCGATACATCCACAAGGACGGATCGCCCTATTAGGCGGGCTCGTGCTCGTACTGCTCGATGACCCAGGGCTCGTCCTGCGCCTTGTCGATCCATTCGATGACGTGGGGATGGGACAGCACAGCCTTCATGTAGAGCTCGGCGAACGGCGGCATTGCCACCGAATAGGTGATGAAGCGCGTGACGACGGGCGCGTACATCATGTCGACGGCGCACCAGTCGCCGAACAGGAATGGGCCGGTCCCGGCGAAGCGCGCTCGGGCCTGCGCCCAGAGCTGCAGGATCCTCTCGATCTCATTGCGGACCTCGTCCGACAGCGGCTTGAACGGGAAGGTCTTGCGGACGTTCATCGGCAGCTCGCGCCTGAGGTTTGAAAAGCCGGAGTGCATCTCGGCAGCCATCGAACGGGCCATGCCGCACGCCGACTCGTCCTGCGGCCAGTATTTCTCCCTTCCGTGCCGGTCGGCGAGAAACTCGACGATCGCAAGGCTGTCCCAGACGACGCAGGGCCCATCCCACAGGATCGGCACTTTCCCGAGGGACGGAGCGAACTCATCGCCTTCGCGGCGCTTGTCCCACTCCTCGTCGAACATCGGGACGACGAGCTCCTCGAACTCCTCCCCCGAATGCCTCACCGCCAGCCAGCCGCGCATCGACCAGCTCGAATAGGCGCGATTGCCGACGATGAGCTTGATCAAATGGACTCTCCTAGGACGTCGCGGCTTCGAGGATTGCAGTGCGTAACTCGGCAATGCCGAGCCCGGTTTCGCTCGACGTCGCGATCAGGTGCGGATGCGCGGCGGCATGTTTGGCCGCTTCGCCCGTCGTGCGCTCGAAAGTCTTCGCAAGATCGGTCGGCTTTATCTTGTCGGCCTTCGTCATGACCAGCTGATAGTTCACCGCCGCGGTATCGAGCATGTCCATGATCTCGACGTCCACCGGCTTCAGGCCATGACGAGAGTCGACGAGCACGATTGCGCGCCGGAGCACCGCCCTCCCACGCAGGAAGTCGTTCACCAGGAACCGCCAGCGCTTCACCAGGTCCTTCGGCGCTTCCGCGAAACCATATCCGGGCATGTCGACCAATCGGATCTGCGGCGGGCTCGCCGACATCAAAGAAGTTCAGCTCCTGCGTGCGTCCGGGCGTATTGGACGTTCGTGCCAGCCCCTTGCGGTTAGTGAGCGCGTTGAGGAGCGAGCTCTTGCCCACGTTGGAACGGCCAGCGAACGCGATCTCTGGATAGTCAGGGTCGGGCAGGAATTTCAGCCCAGGTGCGGACTTCAGAAATTCCACCGGACCCGCGAACAATTTGCGGGCGCGTTCGGCAAGTTCGTCCTGATCCTGTGTCACCTCAGGTCGTCGCCGGATGCGTGTCGGAGAAGTGGAGTCCGTATCTCTTGTAGAGCCACCACTGCTGCAGAATCGTGAGGATGTTGCTCGTCACCCAGTAAAGCTGGAGACCGCTGGCGAACGGCGCCATCACGACTACCATCACCCACGGCATGATCGAAAAGATCTGCTGCTGCATCGGGTCCATGGGCGCGGGGTTCAGCTTGAACTGAAGCCACATCGTCACGCCCAGCAGGATCGGAAGTATGCCGATCAGCAGGAAGTAGGGCGGAGTGAAGTTGAGCAGGCCGAACAGGTTGATCGGCGTCAACGGGTCTGGCGCGCTGAGGTCCTTGATCCACAGGACGAACGGCTGGTGGCGCATTTCGACGGAGACCAGCAGCACCTTGTATAGCGCATAGAAGATCGGGATCTGGAGCAGGATCGGCAGGCAGCCCGCGGCCGGGTTGATCTTCTCCTGCTGATAAAGCTTGAGCATTTCCTGCTGAAGCTTCGGCTTGTCGTCCTTGAAGCGCTCCTGGATCGCCTTCAGCTTCGGCTGGATCTTGCGCATCGCGGCCATCGACTTGAACTGCTTGTCGGCGATCGGGAACATGATACCGCGCACGATCAGGGTAAGGCAGATGATCGCCGTGCCGAAGTTGCCGATTTTCGTGAACAGCCAGTTCAGCAGGTCGAAGATCGGCCGCATGAACCATTCAAACCAGCCCCAGTCGATCGACTTGGACAGCTTCGGGATGCCGAGGTCCTCGTACTGGTTGAGCAGCGCCTTGCCCTTCGCGCCGGCGAACAGACGGGTCTCGGTGGTCACAGCCTTGCCCGGCTCCACGATCACGGGCGCATCCGCGAAATCGGCCTGGTAGGCGCCGCTGGGACCCTTGCGGAAAGTGCCGGCGAAGCTGCGGTTGCCCGCGGGAGCCAAGGCGGTCAGCCAATATTTGTCGGTGAATCCCAGCCATCCGCCGTTGGTCGAGAATTGCTCGCCGGTCGGATTCTCGTCGAGCGTGGAGAAGTCGACACCATAGTTCGCGGCGTCGTTGAAGACGCCGATCGGGCCGACGTGGACGGTCCAGCTGTCGGGGTCAGGCGACTTGGCGGCGCGGCTGATCAGCCCGAACGGTCTGACGGCGACAGTGTTGCCCGTCGGATTGACGACCCGCTGCTGGACCGTGAAGAGGTAGTTCTCGTCGACCGAATAGATGATCTCGAACCGCTGGCCGGTCGGATTGGTCCAGCTCAGTGTGACCGGGCGGCCCGGCGAGAGGACAGGCGCGCTGGCAGTCCAGCGCACATCGGCCGGCGGCGCTTGAATGCCCTGACCGCTCCATCCGAAAGATGCGAAATAGGCCTGCGGAGCGCCAGCGGGGGAGAGCAGGCGCACGGGCGGCGAGTCCTTGGCGATGCCCTGCCGCTCACGAAGCAGCACGAGGTCGTCGATCCTCCCGCCCTGGAGGTTGATCGAACCCTGGAGGCTGGGAGTCTGGATGCGGACGCGCGGCGTTTCGCGAAGAACGACGGCGCGGTTTCGAATGGCCGCTGGAGTTTGCGCGACCGGGCCGGCCTCCGGCTGCGCAATCGGCTTCACCTTGCCGTCCTCGACCTTCACGGGCGGTGGGTTCGAAGGCACGAACTGCTCGGACAGGAGGCTCCAGCCCAGGAGCACGAGCGCGCTCAACACGACCGCGAGGATCAGGTTCTTGTTCTCGTTCACTTATGATCCTCGTCGATGGGCCTTAAGGGACTGGGTCGTAACCCTGGCCGCCCCAGGGATGGCAGCGCATGATCCGCTTGAGAGCGAGCCAGCTGCCGCGGGCAGCGCCATAGCGTTGAAGTGCTGTGATGGCATAGGCCGAACAGCTGGGCTGGTAACGGCAGCTGGGCGGAAGCACCTGGGAAGGACCCTTCTGCCAGCCGCGTGCGATCAGGATGAGCAGCCTGGCGATCATGGCCGAGCCTTTTCCAGTGCTCGTGCCAGATCGGTCCGAAGCTCTGCGAACTCGCGTTCGATGCCTGCCGAGCGGCCGATCATCACGTGGTCGGAGCCGGGATGGCCGCTTGTCGGGAGGATTTCGCGTGCGAGTTCGCGAAAACGGCGTTTCATGCGGTTGCGAACGACCGAGCCGCCGACCTTCTTGCTGACGGTAAATCCGACTCGCTTGGCGGGGTCGCCGTCCTGACGGTCGCGGACGAGCAGGACGAAGCCCGGCATCGCCGCGCGCCTACCGGCGTTCGCAGCGAGAAAGTCCGAGCGTTTCCGGAGGACTGTTAGGCGCTGAGCTTCTTGCGGCCGCGGGCGCGGCGCGCGTTCAGCACCTTGCGACCGCCCACCGTTGCCATGCGCGACCGGAAGCCGTGCCGGCGCTTGCGGACGAGGTTGCTCGGCTGGAAGGTGCGCTTCATCGCTCATTCTCTCAAAATCTAAAGAAAAAAGGGCCGCCATTTGGGCAGCCGCTGTCGCAGCGGGCCGATAAGGGAGGGGAGGGCGGAAGTCAATTGGCCGTCCGGTCGCGATGAGCGCGACCTTCGCGGTCGGCCCACGTCTCCGGAGGGGTCAGCGGCGGGTCCGGCGCCAGCGCCTCAACAACTCCATCGCCTTCCTCCTGCAGCGGCGGCAGACCCTGCGCCTCGCGCTCTTTTTGCAGCTTCAGCCTTCGCCGCGCGCTGGGGCGGCGAAGCGCCCAGTCGGCCCAGCCGCCCACCTTTGGCTGCCAGCGCTTGAAGCGGACGTAGCGCCGTTTGGCCCACGCGCTGGTCTTCAGCACCATGGCGAGGCCGATGCCGGCGACGACAACGCCGCCAGGTCCCGGGACCGCGCCCACGAGCGGGGCGACGACGAACAGGAGGAGCAGGCCAACCACGAAGATCGTCCACTCGACGATCGGATGGTCGATGAAGGTACGCCACTGTTCCCTCGTGATCATCGGGAAGATGTGGGGCGAAGCGACTGTCACCGCAAGGACTTGCGGTCCGCGGCTGGCCCACGCTAGCAAGCGGTCGCCGAGCTAGGGGGGTGTCTGCATAGCGCAATGTCGAACCGTGGCGGGGCCGCATGACGGCCACCGTCGCAACTGTCGCGTACCTCGGGCTCGAAGCCCGGCCAGTAGAAGTCCAGGTCCAGCTTTCGGCGGGTCTGCCGCGATTCACGATTGTCGGCCTGCCAGACAAGGCAGTCGCCGAGAGCCGTGAGCGCGTGCATGCGGCGCTTGCTTCCATCGGTCTGGCGCTTCCGCCGAAGCGGATCACGGTGAATCTGTCGCCGGCGGACCTGCCAAAGGAAGGTTCGCATTTCGACCTGCCGATCGCCCTTTGCCTGCTCGCGGCCATCGGTGCCGCGGATGCCGAGGCGCTGTCCCACTATGTGATTGTCGGCGAGCTCAAGCTCGATGGGCGGATCGCTTCATCGCCGGGCGTGCTGCTCGCGGCGTTGCACGCTTCTTCGGAGGACAAGGGGCTGATTTGCCCCGTCGCCCAGGGTGCAGAGGCTGCTTGGGCAGGGGACGTTGAAGTCATCGCCGCGCCCGACCTTCTCGCGCTCCTCGCGCATCTCAAGGGGACATCGGTGCTCACGCCGCCGGTGCCGGGCGAGGCCGAGCTGCCGATCGGTGGACCGGATCTCAAGCAGGTGAAGGGTCAGGAAGTCGCCAAGCGTGCGCTCGAGATCGCCGCTGCGGGAGGGCACAATCTTTTGATGAGCGGGCCGCCGGGGGCCGGGAAGTCGCTTCTCGCCGCCTGCCTGCCCGGGATTTTGCCTCCGCTTCAACCGGCCGAGGCGCTCGAAGTCTCGATGGTGGCATCGGTCGCCGGAGAGCTCGAAGGCGGCAAGATGATGCGCCGCCGGCCGTTCCGATCGCCGCATCACAGTGCATCCATGCCAGCACTGGTCGGGGGTGGGCTGCGTGTGCGTCCAGGCGAAATCAGTCTCGCTCACCTCGGCGTCCTGTTCCTCGACGAGCTGCCAGAATTCCAGCGAGCTGTTCTGGATTCGCTTCGGCAGCCGCTCGAAACCGGCAATGTCAGCGTTGCCCGGGCCAATACGCACGTCACCTTCCCGGCGCGTGTGCAGCTCGTGGCAGCAATGAACCCTTGTCGATGTGGCCATCTGGGTGACCCGGCGCTTGCTTGCAGCCGGGCTCCCAAGTGTGCCGCGGATTACCAGGCCCGCGTATCAGGCCCTCTGCTCGACCGGATTGACCTGCATGTCGACGTGCAGGGCGTCTCCGCCGCCGATCTGACCTTGCCTCCGCCCGCCGAAGGGAGCGCGGAGGTCGCCCAGAGGGTGGCGCGCGCACGCCAAGTGCAGACCGACCGCTACAACGGCTCGGGCGCACGGACCAACGCCGAGGCTGATGGAGATCTGCTCGACCGCGTAGCGACGCCCGATGAACCCGGACGCAAGCTCCTCGCCGACGCGGCCGCGGCGATGCGCCTTTCGGCCCGGGGATTCCACCGGGTCTTGCGTGTCGCACGGACCGTGGCCGATCTCGCTGGCGCCGATCAGGTCAGCCGCATTCATGTGGCGGAAGCGCTGAGCTATCGAAGGCAGGCGCCAAGAAACTAAGGATTGCTGGGCATGACTCGCTGGTTAGCGAACGCCGCGGTTGTCCTTGGCCGACGCCGTCGCTAGCTAGGCGGCCGGGGCCCCTGTGGCGGAATGGTAGACGCGCTCGAACTCAAAATCGAGTTCCTAACCGGAGTGTCCGTTCGAGTCGGACCAGGGGCACCAGCAAGCGCCGAGCGCAGCGAGAGGATTGCGACGCAATCGTCGAGTAGCGCGAAGAGAGCGCGCAGCGCCGGCCGACCGGCGGTCGCCAGACCGACCGGATCGACGTCACGGATTTACTCCGTGACGGCCAGCACCGCCGGAGATATCGTCCGCCGAATGGACGCTCGGACCACCAAGCAGAAGGCTTCGGCCGCGCCGGAGGTCCCGCACGCGTTCGTCGAGAGCAGCGCGAAGCGTGACCGCCTTTTGGCCTCGATCGCGCTGATCGCCGGGATCGGGACCATCATCGCTCTGCCGTTTGCGCTGAGGGCAGGGGCGGAGTTCTTCCTTCCGGTCACAGCGGCGCTGGTCATCGCCATCACGCTCGTCCCGATGCTCGAATGGCTCGAGCGACGCGGTGTCCCATCGAAGCTCGCCTCGGCGGTCTGCGTGGTGTTCTTCCTGCTGCTGGCCTCGTTTGCCGTGGGCTCGATCGTCCTTCCGGCGATCGACTGGATCGCCTTGGTCCCGGAGCGCATCCCGAGGGTCCAGGCGGCACTCGACCCGGTGCTCGATCTCTACAAATCGTTCGACCGCTTCCTCGACCGCATCCTTTCGCAAATCGTCACCGCGCCAGAGCAGGGCCGGACCGTTACGCTTGAGACGCCCAACTCGCTCTCCGGCCTGCTCGCGACGTCGGCGCCGCACCTGCTCATCCAGCTCTTCTTCGCTTTGCTCGTGATCTACTTCTTCCTCGCGGGCTGGACCGCCATGAGGAAGCGCACGATCGTCAGCCGCGGCAGCTTCGAGGGAGCGCTGACGACCGCGCGTGTCATCCAGCAGGTGGTCGACGCAACTTCGATCTACATCGGCACGATCACGCTCATCAATGTGACTCTGGGAGCACTTACTGCGCTCGTCGTCTGGCAGCTCGGCATGGATTCGCCGATCATGTGGGGCGGCATCGTCGCGGTTTTGAACTTCATCCCCTATCTCGGCCCGATCGGCTCCGCGATCCTGCTCTTCGTCGGCGGGCTGATGACCCTTCCGGATGTCTGGTCGGCCTTGCTTCCGCCGTTGATCTTCACCGTGCTTCACATGGTCGAGGCGAACCTCATCACGCCTCTGATCGTCGGCAAGAGGCTCACCATCAGCCCTCTCGCGATCCTCGTTTCGCTGAGCTTCTGGGCCTGGGTGTGGGGGACGACGGGTGCATTGCTGGCCGTCCCGCTCCTGATCATCATGAAGACGATCTTTTCGGCTGCCGGGACACCCGACATTGCCGGTTTCCTGTTCGAGCACGGCACGTTGACGCACGCCGGCGAGGAAGAGGCGGAAAAAGAGTCCATCGATGTTGACAGCCCTCGGAGCGCCACCTAGTTCGCCGCCACGCCAAAAACGCGGGTGTAGCTCAGTTGGTTAGAGCGCCGGCCTGTCACGCCGGAGGTCGCGGGTTCGAGCCCCGTCACTCGCGCCATTCCATGAAAATGTGATGAGCGCTCGAAGGCTGCCGTTCACTCCGGCGAGCCGGTTGCCGTCCCCGTAGCGGACGCAGTCGCAGCGGTGTCCGTACCGGTAGCGGTCGCCTTGCCGAAAGGCTTCCCGTCGGCCGCCGCCGCCATTCCGCCGCCGCTCAGCGTCCAGCGCAGATTGTCGGAGGCCTGCACCTTCTCGACGTAGGGCTTGTGCTCCACCGCGTCCGTGGCCTTGCGCGCCTCGAGGTTGAAGCGGACGGCGACCCTCTTGTCCCCGCGCATGGACGGGGCGAGCTTCAGCGGCTCGGCGCCGGGGATGTCGGCGATCGCCTCGGCCGTTGCCGTGGACTGGCCACGGCTGGCGACGTCGCGCCGCTCCGCAAGAATAGCTGCCGACCGAAGCGCATCGACGCTCGGCTCGCGATGGACATAGCCTTGCGAGAAAGCTGCCGGACGGCCCCAGCCTCCGGACCACCGGTAGAAGATATGCGCGCCGACGACGGCGTTTTTCGTCAGGGTCGAGGCCCAGTAGGGAACGACATAATCGGCGTGATAGTGGGTGGCGGTTCCGACCGGCTTGTAAACGTAGCCGGCAAGAGCGGCCTCGGCGACCGAACGGGCGCGCCGCCATTCGCCGAGCATCGGCTGCCGGTTGAGGGACCCGTCGCAGGTGAAGGTGAACTGGCACCCGGTGGCGCGAGTCGAGCCCTCGTAGACGACGCCGCAGACATTCGCGGGAAAGGCGGGATGGCGGACGCGGTTCAGGACGACCTGCGCGACGCCGCGCTGACCGTCGGTGCTTTCCTGCCCGGCCTCGTAGTAGATGGCGCTCGTCAGGCACTCGAGCGCACGCCCCCGCGTCGCTGCATCCACCTTGCCGAGCGAGAATGGAAGCGCCGCTGGATTGGGCCCCGAGTCGAGCGCGATGCTCTTGTTGATGGCGAGCGCCTGGTCGACCGGAAGCTGGCGGACCAGCAGGGGCGGCGGAGCCGGCGGCGCGTTCTGCGCGGACTGCAGTCCCGGGAGCGTCGGCGTCGAACCGGCGGAGCCCGCGACAGCAACGATGGCGGCGAGCGCCAGCCCAGCCGCCAGGATCATTTCCTGCGGGCGCTCGCGCCAGAAGCGCGCTGCGTTCAAGGCAATCGTCTGTGTCACGGGGGCCGGTGATATAGTGAAATAATACGCTGCTTTCAATCGCGCCCGTTTCGCGGCTGCCGCCAGTGTCCCGTCTCGGACCATCGCAGCAACGGTTTCAACGGTGCGATCCAAGCTATTCCAACAATTAGATAAAACAGAGCCTGAACGAGTATCGGCAATCGGCCGATCTCGCTCGCGAAGGTCGCGATAAGGACCGCCCAGAAGAGGATGAGCAGAAGGATTGTCGCGATTGCCGCCGGCCGTCTCCAGCTCGGTTCCATCACGCAAACTCCTCGACTCCGTCGGGACAGGCGAACCCGTGGAGAGGAATGTCCCACGGGTCGTGGGGGATGATCGTTTCCAGCCGTTGCATCGACCAGCCTACTCCGATGAGCTTCGCGCCCGTCTTCTTCAGGCGGCCGAGCGCCCGGTCGTAATGCCCCTTTCCGCGCCCGAGCCGGGTGCCGTGCGCATCGATCGCGATCAGGGGGACAAAGATGAGGTCCGGGTCCACGACGGGCGCTCGACGCTTCGGCTGCAGGAAGCCGAACGGTCCAGGCTCCACCGGGTCGCCTGCAAGAAAGCGGAAGGGCTTGGCTGGGTTCGAGAAAGCCGGGAATGCGACGATCCTGCCGATTGCGCGCGCTTCCTCCATCGCCAGCATCGGGCTGATCTCGCTGCCAAGCGGGTGGTAGCCGGCGACTACGGCGGCATGGGCGCAAAAGGACGTCAGCTGCTCGGCGAGTTTCTGCTCGAGAATGGCGCGGTGCCCGTCGTCAAGCGTGCGCACGAAGGCCTTTCGCGCATCCAGGGCCGTGCGGCGCAGGGAATCCTTGGAAAGGTCGAAGGGAAGTGACGGGCCCACCGTGGCCGTTTGCCGGAAATCCTCTGACGCCACAAACGTCAGGTGGGCGCCATATGCATCGGACCAGGGTCCGGGCAGGGACAGCTCCCATTTGGATCGATAAGCCTCAGGGATATTCAAAGGCTCGCACCGGGCAGTACCCGTCGCGAATCATTTAGGCGCTCGAAGCCTCTGTCTCAAGAGCCGCCGCCAGCAATTCGAGCCGATCTGCAATTCGCTCGGCACGTTCGGCCAGAGCCGGATCAACCGGCGGAGGAGCAGTTGTCGTCGCCTTTCCGCCATCGACCATCTCGTCGGCCAGCAGGAGCGAGGCGAACAGCAGCTGACGTGCCTCGGACAGAGTTCCAAGCCCGGCCAGCGCTTCGCGACTCTTGGTATCGACGAGCGCAGCAGCCTTGCGAAGTGCATCCTCTTCGCCGTCGCGGCAGGCGACCTTGTAGGCGCGGCCCGCGATGAAGACGTCGATCTCCGACATCAGGCGTTCTCCGCCGTGCGGATGATCTGGTCGAGCTCGGCAACCGCCTCGCGGACGCGCGTCCTCAGCTCTTCATCCTTGCCGCCTGCGCGGCTCACTTGCGGTATCGCGCGCTCGATGCGTGCAAGCGCGCTCTCGGCCCGGTCCAGCGCTGAAGTGAGACGGCTCTCATCCATCCAGGTTCCGCTACGAAAGATAGGCCCGTCCGGCAAGACATGAGTGGCATTGAGAGCGCCCGTGAGGTTGACGGTTCACCGCTCACCGGCCAAGGGGCCACCGCAACTCGCCCCGGCAACTCTCGCACGGGGGCAGACCCCGTAGATGGAGCGCCTAAATTGCAGCCGACCTCACGCCGACTTGCCAACGCAATTCGAGCCTTGGCGATGGATGCGGTCGAAGCTGCGAACAGCGGTCACCCGGGAATGCCGATGGGCATGGCCGACGCCGCGACCGCGCTGTTCACCCGCCATCTGAAGTTCGATCCCGCCGATCCCTATTGGCCCGACCGCGACCGGTTCATCCTTTCGGCGGGCCACGGATCGATGCTCATCTACGCTTTGCTCTACCTGGCCGGCTATGAGCGCCCGACACTCGACGACATCCGGAACTTCCGCCAGCTTCACAGCCCGACTGCCGGCCACCCGGAAAATTTCGAGCTCGCCGGAGTGGAGGTTACGACCGGGCCGCTGGGGCAGGGCGTCGCGATGGCCGTCGGAACTGCGATCGCCGAGCGTCATCTCAACGCCGTCTATGGGAATGATCTGGTCGATCACTGGACCTATGTGATCGCCGGCGACGGTTGCCTCATGGAAGGCGTCAATCACGAGGCGGTCGGTCTCGCTGGGCACCTGAAGCTCGGTCGCCTGATCGTCCTTTGGGACGACAATGAGATCACGATCGACGGTTCGACCGATCTGTCGCGGAACGAGGATGTCGTCGCACGCCATGTCGCGGCGCAATGGCACGTCACGGAGTGCGACGGCCTCAACGCAGATGACGTTTCGCGGGCGATCGATGAAGCGAAGGCCGATCCGCGGCCGTCGCTGATCCGCTGCAAGACGATCATCGGCTTCGGCGCTCCGAACAAGCAGGGCACGGCGGCAACGCATGGCGCCGCGCTGGGCAAGGACGAGGTCGAGGCGGCTCGCGCCGAGCTGGGCCTTGACCCGAAGGAGTTCACGCGTCCCCGGACGATGTCCTCGCCGCATGGAGGGCGTTCGGACAGCAAGGCGCAAGCCAGCGCGCAAGCTGGCTCGAAAGGCTCAAGGCGAGCGGCAGAAAGGACGAATTCCTCGACCGCAATTCCGGCAAGGCCGACGATGGCTGGCTCAAGCCCTACGTCGACGGGCTGATCGCCAATCCGCCGACGGTCGCCACGCGCAAGGCCTCCGAAATGGCGCTGGAAGCGATCAACGCCGCCGATGCCCTCGACCATCGGCGGGTCGGCCGACCTGACCGGCTCAAACAACACGAAAACCAAGGCGCTTCAGCCGCTTACGGCCGACAATTACGGCGGCCGCTACATCTATTACGGCATCCGCGAGTTCGGCATGGCGGCGGCGATGAACGGAATGGCGCTGCACGGCGGAGTCATCCCCTACGGCGGCACCTTCCTGGTCTTCACCGACTATGCACGGCCGGCGATCCGCTTGTCCGCGCTTCAAAAGGCGAAGGTCATCTATGTGATGACCCACGATTCCATCGGCCTGGGCGAGGACGGACCGACCCACCAGCCGATCGAGCACCTCCAGAGCCTTAGGGCGATGCCGGGGCTCAACGTCTTCCGCCCGGCAGACGCGGTCGAGACGGCTGAATGCTGGGCGCTTGCGCTCGCAAGCCAGGAACCGAGCATTCTCGCGCTGACCCGCCAGAATCTGAAGCCGGCGCGAACGGAGGCCGTGGAGGGTAATCTCTGTGGGCGCGGCGCTTACCGTCTCAAGGCGGCCGCGAACGCGCGCAAGGCGATCATCCTCGCGACTGGCTCCGAAGTCGAGATCGCGCTCGGCGCGGCAGAACGGCTTGAAGCGCAGGGCATCGGCACCGATGTGGTCTCCATGCCCTCGACGGAGCTTTTCGACGCGCAACCGGAAGCATATCGCGAGGACATCCTGCCGGACGTGTCCAACCGTGAGATCCTGCGGGTCTCGATCGAGGCTGGGACGACCTTCGGCTGGGAGCGCTACACGGGCCTGCACGGACTTCGGATCGGCATCGACCGTTTCGGCGTCTCGGCTCCGGCCAAGGACGCATATGAATATTTCGGGCTGACCCCAGAGGCCGTGGCCACGCGGGTGCTCGACCACATGAAAGCAAGGGGCATCCAATGACGAAAGTTGCAATCAACGGCTTCGGACGCATCGGCCGCCTGGTCGCGCGCGCCATCCTCGAGCGGCCGGATAGCGGGCTCGAGCTGGTCGCCATCAACGACCTCGCGGACGCGAAGGCCAACGCCTGGCTGTTCAAGCGCGACAGCGTCCACGGCCTGTTCCCGGGAGAAGTCGAAGCGGATGGCAACGACATCATCGTCAACGGCAAGCGCATCCACGTCACCGCGGAGCGCGACCCGGCGAAGCTTCCCCATGCGGCGAACGGCGTCGAGATCGCCCTTGAGTGCACCGGCTTTTTCACCGACCGGGCAGGCGGGGAGAAACATCTCGAAGCGGGCGCCAAGCGTGTCCTGATCTCGGCACCGGCCAAGGGCGCGGACCTGACGGTCGTCTATGGCGTCAACGACGACAAGCTGACCGCGGAGCACAAGATCGTCTCCAACGCGTCCTGCACGACCAACTGTCTCGCTCCGGTTGCCAAGGTGCTCAATGACACGATCGGCATCGAGCGCGGCCTGATGACCACGATCCACGCCTATACGAACGATCAGAAGATCCTCGACCAGATCCACTCCGATCTGCGCCGCGCC
Source organism: uncultured Alphaproteobacteria bacterium (assembly GCA_963829625.1). Lineage (GTDB taxonomy): Bacteria > Pseudomonadota > Alphaproteobacteria > Sphingomonadales > Sphingomonadaceae > Sphingomicrobium. The sequence continues at coordinate 43,495 of CAWHJH010000001.1, forward strand.
CGTGCCGCGGCCATGTCGATCATCCCGACGACGACGGGCGCCGCCCGGGCCGTCGGAGAGGTGCTCCCGGAGCTCAAGGGCAAGCTGGACGGCTCGGCTGTCCGAGTGCCGGTCCCGAACGTCAGCCTGGTCGACCTCACCTTCACGCCGAAGCGCGACACGACGCTCGAAGAGGTGAACGGTGCGCTTCGGGCCGCCAGCGAGAGCGGCCGCCTGAAGGGTATCCTCGCTTATTCGGAAGAGCCTCTGGTCTCGATCGACCTCAACCACAGTCCGGCAAGCTCGACCGTCGACAGCCTCGAAACCGCAGTCCTCGAAGGCAAGCTCGTCCGCGTGGTCAGCTGGTACGACAATGAATGGGGGTTCTCGAACCGGATGGTCGACACCGCCGCGGCGATGGCCAGGCTCGGCTGAGGCCTGTCCTACAGGCCCCGCTTTCACCTATGGGCGATGGACGGGCCTCGATTTCGGCGGTCAATTCGTCGGGAAAGACCGCCGTCACTGCGAACATTGGGAACATTCGCCGCAAATGAGCCGCTTCAAGACCCTCAATGACCTGCCGGAGGACCTGACCGGCAAGCGCGTGCTTGTCCGCGTCGACCTCAACGTGCCGATGGATGGCGCGAAGGTCACCGACGACACTCGGTTGAGGGCGATGCTGCCGACAGTGCTGGAGCTGAGCGACCGTGGAGCGATCGTCCTGCTTCTGTCGCACTTCGGCCGGCCCAGGGGCGAGACGCGACCTGACATGTCGACGGCGCAGCTCGTACTCCCGGTTCATCGGCTGTCGGGCCGTTCGGTCCGCTTCATCGAGGATTGCCAGGGGCCGGAAGCGGAGCGCGCGATCGGGACGATGCTTCCCGGCAATATCGGGATCCTGGAGAACACGCGCTTCCACTCGGGCGAAGAGAAGAACGACGCCGATCTGGCCAAGGCGATGGCGGCGCTCGGCGACTATTATGTCAACGACGCTTTCTCGGCCGCGCATCGTGCCCATTCCTCGACCGAAGCCATTGCCCACATTCTGCCCGGGTTCGCCGGCCGGGCGATGGAGGCGGAGCTCAAGGCGCTCGAACGCGCCCTCGGCAATCCGGAACGGCCGGTCGCGGCCGTCGTCGGCGGAGCGAAGGTATCGACCAAGCTTGCAGTGCTCGGTCACCTGGTCGGCAGGGTCGATCACCTGATCATCGGCGGCGGCATGGCGAACACCTTTCTTGCAGCGCGCGGGGTGGATGTCGGCAAGTCGCTGGCGGAACATGACCTTACCGGAGAGGCGAACGCGATCTTCGACCGGGCGGATGAAGCCGGCTGTACGATCCACCTCCCGTACGATGTGGTCGTCGCGAAGGAATTTGCGGCCAATCCGCCGAGCATGCGCACCTGCAACGTGCATGAGGTTCAGGCCGACGAGATGATCCTCGACGTGGGCCCCGTGGCCGTCGAAGCGCTCGCGGACGTCCTCAAGACCTGCCGAACACTTGTCTGGAACGGCCCGCTCGGCGCTTTTGAAACGCAGCCGTTCGATGCGGCAACGGTCTCGCTGGCGCGAACAGCGGCGGCACTCACCAAGGAGGGTGGGCTCGTCTCGGTCGCCGGCGGCGGGGACACGGTCGCGGCTCTCAATCATGCGGGGGTGGCTCAGGACTTCACCTTCGTTTCGACTGCGGGCGGGGCATTTCTTGAATGGATGGAAGGGCGTACGCTTCCCGGAGTGGCCGCTCTTGAGAAGCAAGGGGAGTGAAAGATGGCGCAGAACGCAGAGATGCTGGCCAAGGTGAAGAACGCGAACGGTTTCATCGCGGCGCTCGACCAGAGCGGCGGTTCCACGCCGGGCGCTCTCAAGGGCTATGGTTACCGTGGCGACGAATGGTCGTCGGAAGACGAGATGTACGGCCTCATCCACAAGATGCGGACGCGCATCGTCTCCTCGTCGGAGTTCACCGGCGAGAAGATCCTGGGTGCCATCCTCTTCGAGCGCACGATGGACGGTGAAGCCAACGGCAAGCCCGTGCCGGAATATCTCTGGAGCAAGGGGGTCGTTCCCTTCCTCAAGGTCGACAAGGGCCTCGCCGACGAGGCCGAAGGCGTGAAACTGATGAAGCCGATGCCGGAACTCGATGCGTTGCTCGAGCGCGCTGTCGAGAAGGGGATCTTCGGGACGAAGATGCGCTCGGTCATCGACCTCGCCAATCCTGCCGGCATCGCTCAGGTCGTCGGCCAGCAGTTCGAGGTCGCCAGCCAGATCCTGCGGCACGGCCTCGTTCCGATCATCGAGCCGGAAGTGTCCATCAAGAGCCCTGAGCGGGCAGCAGCAGACGAAATTCTGCGCGACGAGCTGCTGCGTCACCTGGATCGCCTGCCGGAAGGCGACGAGGTGATGTTGAAGCTGTCCATCCCGGCGAAGCCCGGCCTGTTCCAGCCGCTGATCGATCATCCGCGAGTGCTTCGGGTCGTTGCGCTCTCGGGCGGATTCTCGCGGTCGGAAGCATGCCGCGAGCTCGCGAAAAACCCCGGCATGATCGCCAGTTTCTCCCGCGCTCTGCTGGAGGAACTGCGCCAGGACATGAGCGAGGAGGAGTTCGACCGCTCGCTGAAGAGCGCGATCGACGAGATCTACGAGGCCTCGACCGAAAAGGTTGCCGCTTAGCCTTGGAAGACGAATTCGAGCCGGCCGAATTCTCTCCGCCCAAGCGGCTGGATCCCTGCCGGCTGTACCTGATCTCGCCCCAGGATGTGGGCGGCGCCTTCCCGGACCGGCTGCGAACCGTTGCAGAGAATGAGGTCGTCGCGGCGTTCCAGCTCCGGGTGAAGGACGTTCCGGAACACGAGCTTGCGCGTCTGGCGGAGCCTCTGCAACGCATCTGCTCGGACGCGGGCATCGCCTTCATCGTCAACGACAGCATGGGGCTTGCGAAGCGCCTTGGCGCCGATGGCGTACATCTCGGGCAGCACGACGGCGACCTTCAGGAGGCGAGGGCACTCCTGGGACAGAAGGTACAGATCGGTGTCACCTGTCACGACAGCCGCCATCTGGCGATGGAGGCGGGCGAGGCGGGCGCCGATTATGTCGCTTTCGGAGCGTTCTACCCGACGACGACCAAGCCCTCGCCTTACCGGCCCGATCCGTCGATCCTCAGCTGGTGGTCGGCATTGTTCGAGGTTCCCTGCGTCGCGATCGGCGGAATTACGCCACAAAATGCACTGCCGTTGGTCGAGGCAGGCGCCGATTTCCTCGCCGTTTGCCAGGCAATCTGGGGAGCGGTCGACCCAGCGAAAGTTGTCGGGGATTTCAACGACTTATTTACAAAGGTTAGTCCTTAGGACCGGGCATCCCAGCTCGGTAAATGGCGGTTTTGCGCCGTTTTCCGGAAAAACTGTGACCTAAAAGCCTCACTGATATGAGTAATTTCCCTGAATCATCGATATAGCGAAACCATCGCGCCGAGTGACGATTGAGGGCGCGACAACAAGCAAGGGATTTTACCTAATGCGCAAATATCTTCTCGCAGCCGTTGCGGCAGCCGCGATCGCATCGCCGGCCATGGCCCGCGACGGTTCCGGCTACGTCGGCATCGAAGGCGGCATCCTGTTCCCGAAGGACCAGGATGCGGACCTGTTCGTCGACTACACGACCACTCAGACCCCTGCGACGCCGGTCGTCGTCGGGCCTTCCGACACGACGTTCAACAACACGTTCGGGCTCGACTACAAGATGGGCTACGACGTCGACGCGCTCGTCGGATACGACTTCGGCATGTTCCGGCTCGAAGGTGAGATCGGCTACAAGCGCAGCAAGGTGAACGATCTGGAGATCAGTTCCACCGATCTGACCGCGCTGAACGCCGCTCTCAACCGTCCTGATCGCGACGTCGCTCCGGATCCGGTGGGAACGCTTCCGGCCCTGATCGCGACCGACGTCGATATCGATAACGAGCACGTCAGCGTGCTTTCGGGAATGATCAACGGTCTCGTCGACTTCGGCGACGAGGACGGACTGTCCTTCTACGCCGGCATCGGCGCCGGCCGCGCGCGGGTCAAGACGCTGGGCGAAAGCGATAGCGCCTGGGCGTTCCAGGGCATTCTCGGCACTCGTTATGCGCTTAGCCCGAACATCGATCTCGGCCTGAAGTATCGCTACTTCCGGACAGGCAATCTGGACCTCTCCGACGACACCGGCTTCGCGCTTGCGGGCAATGCCGAAACGGTCCTTCCGACCGGATCGACGGTGCCTGTGGTCGTGACGACGAATGCGGTTGCCTTCACCGACTTCGAGTCGAAGTTCCGCTCGCACAGCCTGCTGGCGAGCCTGATCTTCAACTTCGGCGCAGCTGAAGCGCCTCCGCCGCCTCCACCGCCTCCGCCCCCTCCGCCTCCGCCGCCTCCGGCGACGCAGACGTGCCCGGACGGATCGGTAATTCTGGCGACCGAGACCTGCCCGGTCCCGCCGCCTCCGCCGCCGCCGCCGCCGCCGGCTCCGGAACGCGGCTAAGCATTCCTTTAGTCTGCGTGCGACTTTCCCGGGCGAGGCACCTGCTTCGCCCGGGATTTTTTTTGTTTCAGCGGCTGAGCTGACCGACCATCAGATTCAGGTCTGAGCATTGTGGATGGCGTGGGCTTAGGTGTGGATGTCCTTGTTGAAATAGGCCCAGACCGGCCGTCCCGCCTTCGCTGTGGAAACGATTGTGTCCTGCATCGTTGCACCTCCAAACCCTAGTCCAATCGGAGAGTTGCGTGCGTCATCAGTATCTGTTCACCACGGCGGCAGCGGCGGCGTTCGTTGCCGGAGCTGCGATCGCTCAGTCGAATGCACCGGAGCGCCCAAAGGAAGCCAGCGGCGGCTGGGTTGCTCCAGGCACTCCCGGCTCCCCGATCGAAGGCGAGCTTTTCCACGTCCAGGTCCTCCTGGATGTTGCCGGCTTTTCACCCGGTGCGATCGACGGGCGCGAAGGAAGTTCTCAGACTGAGGCAATCCGCGGCTTCCAGCAGGCCAACGGCCTGAAAGTCAGCGGCAAACTGGATGCTGAGACGAAGGCAGCGCTGCTGAAGAACAATCGTCCGTCCACCGTGACTCTCAAGCTCACGGCGGAGGACGTCGGCGGTCCGTTCACCTACCCGATCCCGAAGAAGCCGGAGGACCAGGCGAAGCTCGATTTCCTCGGCTATCGCAACATGCTGGAGAAGGTGGCTGAGCGCTATCACACCACTCCCGAGACGGTGGTCGCGCTCAACGGGCCCGACAAGCTGATCGGTGTCGGCCAGACGCTTCGCCTGCCGAACGTCGTCCCGGCGTCCCGCGACTATGCGGGCGCGAACGAGAAGCAGGCACAGCTGCTCGCCGCGCTGAACGTCGAGGCGAAGCAGCCTCAGGGCGATTATCTCGTGGTCGACAAGAGCGAGGGCACGCTCAAAGTCTACGAGGGCGAGTTCTCATCGGGCTCGGCGAAGCCCTCGGGCAAGCTCATAGCGCAATTCCCGGTTACGACCGGTTCGCAGCACGATCCGTTGCCGCTCGGCAACTGGAAGGTGACGACCTACTCCTTCCTGCCGCCCTTCCACTACCAGCCGGACCTGTTCTGGGACGTGTCCGATGAGAAGGAGGAGCAGAAGCTTCCGCCGGGACCCAACGGCCTTGTCGGCGTCGCCTGGCTCGACCTTTCAAAGGACCATTACGGCATTCATGGCACTCCCGAGCCCAAGCTGATCGGCAAGAGCGAGAGCCACGGCTGCCTGCGCATGACGAACTGGGACGTGATGCGGCTGTCGCTGATGATGAAGCCGGGCTTCCAGGCGAAGTTCGTAGCATAGGCCCGGGAGGCGCGATGTTCAGGATTTTCGCGACGGCGATAGTCACGGCGATCCTGACCAGCGCTTTTTGGGTGTTTGCGTTCAACAGCGGCATGCTGCCGACGGCGGAATCCCGCAAGGTGAAGCCCGCCGGAGATGTTGCAGTCGTCGATCCGGCGACCGGGCCGCCCGTTGCGATTGCCGAAGGTGTCGAGGTCGGTCCCGCCGGCCTTGCCATCCCCGTCTCTGGAGTGAAGGCGAGCCAGCTTAGCGACACGTTCACCCAGGCCCGAGCCGGCGGAGCACGAGTGCACGACGCTATCGACATCATGGCCGCCGAGGGCGCGCCGGTAATTGCTGCAACGGACGGCACGGTGGAGAAGCTGTTCTTCTCGGACGGCGGCGGCGGGATCACCGCTTATGTGCGGTCGCCGGACCAGCGCTGGACCTATTATTACGCGCATCTGCAAGGCTATGCGCCGGGTCTGGCAGAGGGCCAGAAGGTGAAGCGTGGGCAGCTGATCGGTCGCGTCGGCCATACCGGCAACGCCAACTCGCAGGGACCGCACCTCCACTTCGCGATCAATCAGATGCGCGCCGGCGAGAAATGGTACCAGGGGAGCCCGATCAACCCATACCCGCTGCTTGCCGGGAAAAGGACCAGCGGCTAAGGCCGCCGCCATTCGCGGCTCATCCCGCGGCGGCTCTTTCATCAGTCTTAGCAGGTAGGCGATCATGAAGATCAGCGGCGTGGACATCCGTCCGGGCAACATCATCGAATATGAGGGCGGCATCTGGCGCGCCGTGAAGATCCAGCACACGCAGCCGGGCAAGGGCGGCGCCTACATGCAGGTCGAGATGAAGAACCTCATCGACGGCCGCAAGACCAACGTCCGCTTCCGCTCCGCCGAAACCGTTGAGCGAGTCCGCCTCGACACCAAGGACTTCCAGTTCCTCTACCATGACGGCGACATGCTCGTGTTCATGGACAAGGATAATTACGAGCAGGTTTCGCTCGCCGAGGACCTGATCGGTGACCCCGCGGCCTTCCTCCAGGATGGCATGGACGTGGTGATGGAGCTGTACAACGAACGCCCGATCAGCGTTCAGCTTCCCGATCAGATCGAAGCTACGATCGTCGAAGCCGATGCCGTGGTGAAGGGCCAGACTGCTTCATCCAGCTACAAGCCGGCGGTTCTCGACAATGGCGTCCGCGTGATGGTGCCGCCGCACATCGCCAGCGGAACCCGCATAGTCGTCGACACGTACAGTCGCGAATATGTCCGCCGCGCCGACTAAAGCAGACGATCGTTGGTAGCCCATTCCGGCCTGATCACCGTCATGCAGCGAGCCGCTCACAAAGCGGCACCGCGTCTTCGACGGGACTTCGGCGAAGTCGAACAGCTCCAGGTCAGCCGCAAGGGTCCGGCCGATTTCGTCTCGATGGCCGACAAGCGTGCCGAGCAGACGATCGTCGACGAGCTTCGTAATGCCCGGCCGGATTGGGGGATGCTTCTTGAGGAAGGTGGCGAGGTGGAGGGCAATCCGTCCAAGCCGCGCTGGATCGTCGACCCGCTCGACGGAACCACCAACTTCCTTCACGGCATCCCGCACTTCTCCATCTCGATCGCAGTCGAGGAGAAGAAACCGAGCGGGCAAACGGAGATTACGCACGCTCTCGTGTATCAGCCGCTGACGGACGAAGGGTTCTGGGCGGAAAAGGGCCGGGGGGCTTGGCTTCAGGATCGCCGCCTTCGCGTCTCGTCGCGGCGCGAGCTCGCGGATTGCGTCGTCGGGACCGGTATTCCGCACTGCGGCCGGGGCGTTCCGGAAGATTGGTCGAAGATCTACGGCGCCATCGCCCCTCACGTCGCCGGAGTGCGCCGCTTCGGGTCGGCGGCGCTGGACTTCGCCTGGGTCGCGGCCGGCCGAATGGATGGGTTCTGGGAGAACGACCTCGACAGGTGGGACAGCGCGGCAGGCATTCTTCTGGTTCGCGAGGCCGGCGGCTTCGTTACCGATTACCGCGGGTCCGACCGCATCTTCGAGCGCCGGGAGTACATCGCGGCGGCAGGCTCGATCCACAGCCGCCTGCAGAAGCTCATTGCCGGTGCGCTTCGCTAGCGAAAATGGCCATTTTCGAGAGGGCGGGCGGGTTGCTCCTCGCAACTCGCTGCCCTAAAGCGCCGCCAAGTTTCGAGCCCCGGAGATTTCCTTGTCCAGCGTAGCCGCCGGATACCTTCCGATCCTGCTCTTCCTCGGCATCGCGCTTGCGCTGTCGAGCGCTTTCGTCGTGCTACCGATGATCGTGTCGCGCTTCACCGGCGCACACCGGCCGGACCCGGCAAAGCTTGCCGAATATGAGTGCGGCTTCCCGGCGTTTGAGGATGCCCGCGCGCAGTTCGACGTCCGTTTCTACCTGGTTGCGATCCTGTTCATCGTCTTCGACCTCGAAGCGGCGTTCCTCTTCCCCTGGGCGGTCACCCTCGATTTCACCAGATGGTCGGGCTGGATCGCAATGATGATCTTCCTCGCGGAGCTCGGGCTCGGCCTTGCCTACGCCTGGAAGAAAGGAGCGCTCGAATGGGAGTGATGCTCCGCCCCGGCGAGAATCCCGAACCGACCGAAGAGGAGATCGCGCGGGCGATGGGCCTGGAGCCCGGCTCGTTCGACCGCAAGCTCCTCGAGGAGATGCGCGAGGAACTCGACAGCAAGGGCTTCATCGTCGCGAAGAGCGAGGACCTGTTCAACTGGGCCCGCACCGGTTCGCTCTGGTGGATGACTTTCGGCCTCGCCTGCTGCGCGGTCGAGATGATCCATGTGAACATGCCGCGCTATGACCTTGAAAGGTTTGGCGTCGCTCCGCGTGCCAGCCCGCGTCAGTCGGACGTGATGATCGTCGCCGGCACTCTTTGCAACAAAATGGCTCCGGCGCTCCGGCGGGTCTACGACCAGATGAGCGAGCCGCGCTACGTCATCTCCATGGGCAGCTGCGCCAACGGCGGCGGCTATTATCACTACAGCTATTCCGTGGTTCGCGGTTGCGACCGCATCGTGCCGGTCGACATCTACGTCCCGGGTTGCCCGCCGACGGCGGAGGCGCTGCTCTACGGAATCCTTCAGCTCCAGCGGAAGATTCGCCGCGAGGGGACGATTGCACGCTGATGGCCGTCCAACTCGCTCCACACGTCCCCAAGACCGCATCGGACGAGGGGGTCATCGATGCCGCGAAGAAGGCGCTCGGCGATATTCTGCTCGACGTGAAGGATCATGTCGGGGAGATCACGCTCACCGTGCGCCGCGAACGCGTGGTCGACGCTTTGCGCACGCTGCGCGACACTCCGGGCCTTGAATATCAGCAGCTGATGGAGATCGCCGCCGCCGATTATCCCGAGCGGCCCGAGCGGTTCGAGGTGAACTACCAGCTGCTGTCGCTCACGAAGAACCGCCGCATCCGCGTGAAGGTTCTGACGGACGAGACGTCGCCGGTGCCGAGCGCCACCGTTCTCTGGCCGGTCGCCAACTGGCTCGAACGCGAGGTGTTCGACTTCTACGGCGTCCTTTTCACGGGGCACCCCGATCTTAGGCGCATCCTTACGGATTATGGCTTTGAGGGTTATCCGCTGCGCAAGGACTTCCCGCTGACGGGCCATGTCGAAATGCGTTACTCGGAGGCCGAAAAGCGCGTGGTCTACGAGCCTGTCGACCTGCCGCAGGACTTCCGCACGTTCGATTTCCTGATGCCGTGGCAGGGGCCGGAATACGTCCTGCCTGGCGATGAAAAGGCGACGGGCGAGCAGCCGGGAGCGCCTTCGCCGGCACCTGCTCCAGCCGGTCCAGCGCCCGTCAACGTCAAGACCCCGGCTGAAACGCCGAAGACGACCGAGAAGCCGGCCGACACGGGCGCAGGCGCTCCCGCGAATGCCGAAGCGAAGAAGCAGGCTCGCAAACCGGCAGCATCCAAAGCGAAAAGCGAAGTGAGCAAGGACAGCGAGACGCCGGCACCGAAGCCGAAGACCAGTGGCCGCCGTCGGCCGGGAGGCGCGGCATGACCGACACGCGCACCATACCGCGGAAGGTCGAGGTCAGCGTCGGTGCAGGCGGGTCGGGGCCTGAGCCCGGCCAGCCGACCGCGGGCGACGATTCCGTCAGCAACTACACCATCAACTTCGGACCGCAGCATCCGGCCGCGCACGGCGTTCTGCGCCTGATCATGGAGCTCGATGGCGAGATCGTCGAGCGCGTCGATCCGCATATCGGCCTGCTTCATCGAGGCACCGAAAAGCTGATCGAGTACAAGACTTACACCCAGGCGCTGCCCTACTTCGACCGGCTCGATTACTGCTCGCCGATGTGCATGGAGCATAGCTTCGTGCTGGCCATCGAGAAGCTGATGGGCCTCGAGGTCCCGCTTCGCGCCCAGTACATCCGCGTGCTGATGGCGGAGCTGACCCGCATCTCCAACCACATGCTGAACCTTGGCAGCCACATCATGGACGTCGGCGCGATGACGCCGAACCTCTGGCTGTTCGAGGTGCGCGAGGACACGCTCCAGTTCTACGAGCGGGCGTCGGGCGCGCGCATGCATGCCAATTACTTCCGGGCGGGCGGCGTTCGCTACGATCTGCCGGAAAAGCTGCTGGTCGATCTCGGCGACTGGCTCGATAATCGGCTTCACCTGTTCGAGGACGCGATCAGCCTCGTCGCGGACAACCGTATCTTCAAGCAGCGGAACGTCGACATCGGCGTGGTCAGCAAGGAAGACGCGATCGCCTGGGGCTTCTCCGGCCCGATGATCCGTGCCGCCGGCCTTCCCTGGGACCTTCGCCGCTCGCAGCCCTACGAGGTCTACGACCGGATGGAGTTCGACATTCCGGTCGGCACCGCCAGCGACTGCTACGACCGCTTCATGGTCCGCGTCGAGGAAGTGCGGCAGTCGGCGCGCATCATGCGCCAGTGCCTGAAGGAGATGCCGAAGGGGCCGGTCGGGTCGGCCAACCAGAAGGTCTTCCCGCCGAGCCGCGCCGAGATGAAGACCTCGATGGAGGCGCTCATCCACCACTTCAAGCTCTACACCGAGGGCTACCACGTCCCAGCCGGCGAAGTGTACGTCGCAACCGAAAGCCCCAAGGGCGAGTTCGGCGTCTATCTCGTCGCCGACGGAACCAACCGGCCCTACCGCTGCAAGATCCGCCCGACCGGCTTCTCGCACCTGCAGGCGATGGATTTCATGATGAAGGGCCACATGCTCGCCGACGTCACGGCGGTGCTCTCCGCGATCGACGTCGTGTTCGGGGAGGTGGATCGCTGATGGCCGGGCAGGGCGAAATCATCGACGATCCGGAAGTTCGGGCGCGCTGGGAAGGCTTCCAGTGGACGCCGGACAATGCGCGCAAGGCGAAGGAGATTGTCGCGCGTTATCCGGAGGGGCGTCAGATGTCGGCCTCGATCCCGCTGCTCGACCTCGCCCAGCGGCAGGTCGGCGCGGAGACGAACACGCAAGGCTGGCTGCCGCTTCCGGTGATGGAGTTCGTCGCGCGCGAGCTCGACATGGCGCCGATCCACGTGCTCGAGGTCGCGACCTTCTACACCATGTTCAACCTGGCGCCGGTCGGCCGCTTCCACGTGCAGGTGTGCGGGACGACGCCGTGCATGCTGCGCGGATCGGACGACGTCTTCCGGGCCTGTGAATTGCGCGGGCTACGCAAGGGTTACACGACCGAAGACGGCCTGTTCACGCTGACAGAGGTCGAGTGCCTTGGCGCCTGCGCCAACGCGCCGATGGTCCAGATCAACGACGACAATTTCGAGGATTTGACCGAGGCGAGCATGGGCGCGGTGCTCGATGCGCTCGCCCGAGGCGAGAAGCCCAGGCCCGGCCCGCAGGTCGATCGCCAGACCAGTTGTCCTGAGGGTGGTCCGACGACGCTCAAGAAGATGGCCGAGCGCAACTACGATTATCGCGGTCAGTGGAATGAGGGTCAGCGCCATGGGTAGCGTGACCCCGATCAGCGACAAGGACCGCATCTTCACCAACCTCTACGGCTTCCAGGAGCCGTGGCTGAAGGCAGCGCGGGCACGCGGCGACTGGGACGACACGGCCAAGCTGATGAGCCAAGGCCAGGACGCGATCATCGAGGTGGTCAAGGAATCGGGCCTTCGCGGACGCGGCGGGGCGGGCTTCCCCACCGGCATGAAGTGGAGCTTCATGCCCAAGGAGCCCAAGCCCGGTAAGCCCAACTTCCTGGTCATCAACGCGGACGAGTCCGAACCCGGTTCGTGCAAGGACCGCGAAATCATCCGCCACGATCCGCACAAGCTGATCGAGGGTGCCCTGATCGCCGCCTTCGCCATGCGGGCACGCGCCGGCTACATCTACATCCGCGGCGAATTCATCCGCGAAACCGAGACTTTGCGGCGTGCTGTTGCGGAAGCCTATGAAGCAGGGCTGCTGGGCAAGAATGCCGCCGGCTCCGGCTGGGACTTCGATCTGTTCGTCCACCGTGGCGCGGGCGCCTACATCTGCGGCGAAGAGACGGCGATGCTCGAAAGCCTCGAAGGCAAGCGGGGCAATCCACGCCTGAAACCGCCGTTCCCGGCGGGAGCGGGCCTCTACGGCTGCCCGACGACGGTCAACAACGTCGAGAGCATCGCGGTTGTCCCAACGATCCTTCGGCGCGGCGCCGCATGGTTCAAGAGCTTCGGCCGGGACAAGAATGAGGGCACCAAGCTCTTCCAGATCAGCGGCCACGTGAACAAGCCGTCCGTGGTCGAAGAGACCATGTCGATCAGCTTCCGTGAGCTGATCGACCTGCACGCCGGCGGAATCCGCGGCGGCTGGGACAATCTGCTAGCAGTCATTCCCGGCGGTTCGTCGGTCCCACTCGTGCCAGCGGCCGAGATCATGGATGCGCCGATGGACTTCGACGGGCTGAAGGCGCTCGGTTCGGGACTTGGCACGGCGGCGATCATCGTCATGGACAAGTCGACCGATATCGTCCGCGCAATCAGCCGCATCTCCTATTTCTACAAGCATGAGAGCTGCGGCCAGTGCACGCCGTGCCGCGAAGGCACCGGCTGGATGTGGCGCATGATGGAGCGGCTGCGGGAAGGCGACGCAGACGTGGCGAGCATCGACAAGCTGCTCGACGTCACCAAGCAGGTCGAGGGGCATACCATCTGCGCTCTCGGCGACGCGGCCGCCTGGCCGATCCAGGGCCTGATCAAGCATTTCCGTCCCGAGCTGGAGCGCCGCATCGCCGAGCGAACGGCGCGCGGCATGCTGGAGGCGGCGGAATGAGCGTCGCGCTAATTGCGGGGCTTGCAGTCCTCGTGCTGATCATTGCGATCGCCATCTCGCAACGGACCGGGCCACGCGTGACCCGGATCGAGACGCGGCGCGAGCGTGAAGACCAAGAGGACGGCAAGTGATGCGTATCGTCTCCACTCTTATCGTTATGGCTGGCGTCGTGAGCGCTCCGGCAATGGCGCAAGGAGGCAAGCCGCTCGAGGAATCCTCCGCGAATGCGCGCGCCCAGATGGAGCGCTTCGCGTCGTGCGTCGCGGACCGCAGCCCCGAGAAGGCCGCGCGGACGATTGCAATGGACTTCCGTTCGACGACCTATCGTTCGGCCTTGAAGAACCTCGCCGACGCCAACCGTGATTGTTACGGCTATCGGTCGACGATGCGTTCGGGCGGTCTGTCCTTCGCGGGTGCGCTGGCCGAGCGCCTTCTCGAGCGCGACGCGACGGCGTTGAACGCGCGCATCGTCCGGGCGGTCTCCACCCAGACTGCTGCCCGCAGCCCGAGCGACGCGATTGCGCTCTGCGTAGTTCGTTCGGCACCGGACGACGTCGCGCGCCTGTTCGCCACCGAGGTCGCGAGCGATGCCGAGCGCGATGCGGCAAAGGCGCTTCAGGTCGCCTCGGACGCGTGCGCGCGGAACCAGGCGCGGCTGGAGACCACTCCCGAGGGCCTCCGCTCGATGCTGGCGACGGCGGCGTTCCGTACCGTCACGACTGTTGTGGCGGAGTCGAACTGATGCCCAAGGTCACCGTCGACGGCATTGAGATCGAGGTCCCACAGGGCGCGACCGTCCTGCAGGCCTGCGAGCTCGCCGGGAAGGAAATCCCGCGCTTCTGCTATCACGAGCGGCTGTCGATCGCCGGCAATTGCCGCATGTGTCTCGTCGAGGTCGCTCCGGGCCCGCCCAAGCCACAGGCGAGTTGCGCTCTTCCTGCCGCCGACGGGCAGACCATCCGCACCGACACCGCGATGGTGAAGAAGGCGCGCGAAGGGGTGATGGAGTTCCTGCTCATCAATCACCCGCTCGACTGCCCGATCTGCGACCAGGGCGGCGAGTGCGACCTTCAAGACCAGGCGATGGCCTATGGCCGACCGTTCTCCCGCTTCGAGGAGAACAAGCGCGCCATCGACGACAAATATATGGGCCCGGTCATCAAGACCGCGATGACCCGCTGCATCCAGTGCACGCGTTGCATCCGTTTCTCCGAGGAAGTGGCCGGCGTTCCGGCGCTGGGCATGCTGTATCGCGGCGAAGACAGTCAGATCACCTCCTACCTGGAACGGGCGGTGACGACGGAGATGGCCGGCAACCTTGCCGACGTCTGCCCGGTCGGGGCACTGCTGCAGAAGCCGCAGGCGTTCGAGAGCCGGCCGTGGGAGCTTCGCCGCATTCCGGGCATCGACGTCATGGACGCGGTGGGCTCGAACATTCGCTTCGACGTCCGCCAGCGCCAGGTCATGCGCATCCTTCCGCGCGTCAGCCGACGACGTGAACGAGGAGTGGATCAGCGACAAGACGCGCCACCACGTCGACGCGCTCGTGCGCAATCGCCTCGACCGCCCGTGGGTGCGCGAGAAAGGCAAGCTGCGCGAGGCTTCGTGGAGCGAGGCGCTCGACGTCTTTGCCGCGCGTCTGAAGAAGGCCGGAGCGAGCGTCGCCGCCATTGCCGGCGACCTGCTCGACGCCGAGACGATGTACGCGGCGAAGAAGCTGCTGCAGGCGCAGGGCTCGACGTTGCTCGAGGGCCGCCAGACGGGCCTGACCTACGACACTTCCAGTTTTGCCGCGGTCAATTTCAACTCCACGATCGCGGGCATCGAGGACGCCGACGTGGTGCTGCTGGTCGGCTCGAACCCGCGGTGGGAAGCGCCGCTGGTCAACACCCGGCTGCGCAAGGCGCAGCGCAAGGGTGCGAAGATTTTCGGCATCGGGCCGGAAGCCGACCTCGGCATGCGGGTCAGCTGGATCGGCAATGACCTCAAGCTGCTCGGCAAGCTGCCGAGGGACGTGGCGGATGCATTCGCGAATGCGCAGCGTCCGGCGGTCATCGTCGGCGCCGGCGCGCTCGCGGCGGGAGCCCTTGGCGCGGCGCTTTCGCTCGTGGGCTCGCTCAACCTCGTGCGCGACGGCTGGAGCGGCTTCAACGTCCTGCACACCAGCGCATCGCGCATGGCGGGCCTTATCCTCGGTTTTGCACAGAAGGGCGGCATGGCGGACATCGAGGCTGCCAAGCCTGAGGTCGCGCTGCTGCTCGGCGCGGACGAGGTCGATCCCGCGCGGCTCAGGGGCAGCTTCGTGGTCTATGTCGGCCACCACGGCGACAATGGCGCGCGCATGGCGGACCTTATCCTCCCCGGCGCGGCCTATGCCGAGAAGCACGGCACCTATGTGAACACGGAAGGGCGCGTGCAGCGCTCTGAGCGCGCGGCCTTCGCGCCGGGTGAGGCCCGCGAGGACTGGACGATCTTCCGAGCTGTTTCCGAGTTGATCGGGTCACCGCTGGCGTTCGACCGCTTCGATCAGCTGCGCGCTCGGATGTTCGAGGAATATCCGCAGCTTGGCACGGAAGGCCTTATCAGGTTCGACTGGGCGGTGCCGAAGCTGCCGGCCAAGGCCGAAGGAGCGGTCGTCTATCCGATCCGCGACTTCTACCTGACCAACGCGATCACGCGCTCCAGCCCAACCATGCACGCCTGCTCGGAAGAGCTGATCCATGGCCGCGCCGTGCAGGAGGCCGCGGAGTGACCGCCTGGTTCCAGTCCTTCGGCATGACCTATGAATGGTCGTGGTTCATCGCCACGATCATCGGCATCCTCGTGATCGCGCTTCCGCTCATGCTGGCGGTGGCGATGATCATCTATGCCGACCGCAAGATCTGGGCGGCCATCGCGCTTCGCCGCGGCCCGAACGTCGTGGGTCCGTGGGGCCTGCTGCAGAGCTTCGCCGACGGCCTGAAGGTCTTCCTCAAGGAAACGATCATCCCGTCAGGCGCCAACCGCGGGCTGTTCCTCATCGCGCCGATCATCACCTTCACGGTCGCGCTGATCGTCTGGGCGGTGATCCCGTTCGACGTCGGGGTGGTGCTCGCCGACATCAACGTCGGGCTGCTCTACGTGCTCGCGGCCTCGTCCCTGGGCGTCTACGGCGTCATCATCGCCGGCTGGGCGTCCAACTCCAAATATCCCTTCTTCTCGGCGCTCCGGGCGGCCGCGCAAATGGTGAGCTATGAGGTCTCGATCGGCTTCGTGCTGATCTGCGTCGTGCTCTACGCGAACACGTTCAACCTGACCGAGATCGTCATGGCGCAGCAGGGTCACAAGCTGTTCGGCCTGCTCAACGGCTTCGGGTTCAATCCTCTGCTGTTCCCGATGGCGGTTGTGTTCCTCATCAGCTCCATGGCCGAGACGTTCCGCACGCCGTTCGACCTGGTCGAGGCGGAGAGCGAGCTCGTTGCCGGACACCAGACCGAATATAGCTCGATGGCCTTCGCGCTCTTCTGGCTCGGCGAATATGGCAACGTCATCCTGATGTGCGCGCTCAATGCGCTGATCTTCTGGGGCGGCTGGCTTCCGCCGCTGAACGTCGACCTGATCCCCTGGTTCGATATCCCGGGCATCCTCTGGCTGTTCGCCAAGATGGCCTTCTTCTTCTTCGTCTTCAGCTGGGTGAAGGCAACCGTGCCGAGGTACCGCTACGACCAGCTCATGCGGCTCGGCTGGAAGATCTTCCTGCCGCTCAGCATTCTCTTCGTCGTCATCATCTCGGGGTGGTTGATGGTCTCCCGTTATGGAGCAGTCGCATGATCGCCCGCACAATCAAGGCTTTCACCCTCTGGGAGTTCGTGAAGGCGCACTGGCTGACCTTGAAGTATTTCTTCAAGCCCAAGGCGACCATCAACTATCCGTACGAGAAGGCGCCGCAGAGCCCGCGATTCCGCGGCGAGCATGTGCTGCGCCGCTATCCGAACGGCGAAGAGCGCTGCATCGCGTGCAAGCTGTGCGAAGCCGTGTGCCCGGCGCTGGCGATAACGATCGAGGCCGAGCCGCGCGAGGACGGCAGCCGCCGCACGACCCGGTACGACATCGACATGGTGAAGTGCATCTATTGCGGCCTTTGCCAGGAAGCGTGCCCGGTGGACGCGATCGTCGAGGGGCCGAACCTCGAATTCGCGACCGAGACGCGCGAGGAATTGCTCTACGACAAGGCGAAATTGCTCGCCAACGGCGACCGGTGGGAGAGGGCGATCGCGGCCAATCTTGCCGCCGATGCCCCCTACCGATAAGCGCGCCGCAACAGGGTCCCAAGACTTGATCGCACTCCTTGCCTTTTACCTCTTCGCGACCGTCATGATCGCCTCGGCGGTGCTCGTGATCTTCGCCCGCAACCCGGTGCACAGCGTGCTCTGGCTGATCCTGGCATTCTTCAACGCGGCGGGGCTGATGGTGCTCGCCGGCGCCGAGTTCATCGCGATGCTGCTGGTAATCGTCTACGTCGGGGCGGTCGCTGTGCTGTTCCTGTTCGTGGTCATGATGCTCGACATCGATTTTGCCGAGCTCCGCTCCGGATTCACCAAGAACCTGCCGTTCGGGATCATCCTTGCGGTGGTGCTTCTGGCGGAGATCGTGCTCGCGATCAGCGCCTGGCGCGCTGGACCCGTGCTGAGCGGCGCGGCTCCGCGAGAGACGACGCAGCCCAACATCGAGGCGCTGGGGCAGGTGCTCTACACCCGGTTCCTCTACCCCTTCGAGATTGCGGGCCTGATCCTGCTTGTCGCGATGATCGGCGCGATCGTGCTGACGCACCGCAGCCGTGGCGACGTCCGCGGCCAGAAGATTTCCAGGCAGGTGGATCGCCGGCCCGAGGACGCAGTGAAGTTGGAAAATCCGGACGTGGGCGGAGGCATGAAGCTGTGATCACGCTGGCCCACTTCCTGACCGTCGCCGCGATCCTGTTCGTGCTCGGTGTGCTCGGAATCTTCCTCAACCGCCGCAACGTCATTCTGATACTGATGGCCATCGAGCTGATCCTGCTCGCGGTGAACATCAACCTCGTCGCGTTCTCGGCCTTCTTGGGCGATGTCGTCGGGCAGGTGATGGCGATGTTCGTCCTGACCGTTGCAGCGGCGGAAGCCGCGATCGGCCTCGCCATCCTCGTCATCTTCTTCCGCCGCCGCGGCTCGATCGCGGTGGACGACGTCAATCGGATGCACGGCTGATGTCGGTCCTCCTCATCGTCTTCCTGCCGCTGCTGGCGGCCATCATCGCCGGACTGGGCGGCCGCTGGATCGGCGCAACCGCCGCTAAGGCGCTGACGACTGGTTCGCTGTTCGTCGGCGCGGCGCTCAGCTGGCCGATCTTTCTCAGCTTCCTCACCGGCGGCTCACACGAATATGTCGTGCCGGTTCTCGACTGGATCCATTCCGGCGATTTGCAGGTGAACTGGGAGCTGCGCGTCGACACGCTGACCGCGGTCATGCTGGTGGTCGTGACGACCGTCTCGTCGCTCGTGCACCTCTACAGCTGGGGATACATGGCCGAGGACCCGAGCCAGTCGCGGTTCTTCGCTTATCTGTCGCTCTTCAGCTTCGCCATGCTGATGCTCGTGACGGCCGACAATCTGGTGCAGATGTTCTTCGGTTGGGAAGGCGTCGGCCTCGCCTCCTACCTGCTGATCGGCTTCTGGTACCACAAGCCCTCCGCGAATGCGGCGGCGGTAAAGGCATTCGTCGTCAACCGCGTCGGCGACTTCGGCTTCTCGCTCGGCATATTCGGCACCTTCTGGGTGTTCGGCACGCTATCGATCCCCGCGATCCTCGCCGCGGCGCCGTCCATGGCCGGCTCGACCATCGGCTTCGCAGGCATGCACGTCGATACGATGACCTTGCTGTGCCTGCTGCTGTTCGTGGGCGCGATGGGCAAGTCGGCCCAGCTCGGCCTCCACACCTGGCTTCCGGACGCGATGGAAGGCCCGACGCCGGTCAGCGCTCTGATCCATGCGGCGACGATGGTCACCGCCGGAGTGTTCATGGTCTGCCGGCTGTCGCCGATGTTCGAGACGAGCACGACGGCGCTTGCCGTCGTGACCTTCGTGGGAGCTGCCACCGCTTTCTTTGCGGCCACGGTTGGCACGGCGCAGAACGACATCAAGCGGGTCATCGCTTATTCGACCTGCTCGCAGCTCGGCTACATGTTCTTCGCTGCGGGCGTCGGCGCTTACGGCGCGGCCATGTTCCACCTGTTCACGCACGCCTTCTTCAAGGCGCTGCTGTTCCTCGGTGCGGGCTCCGTCATTCATGCGATGCACCATGAGCAGGACATGCGCTTCTACGGCGGTCTCCGTAAGGAAATCCCATTCACCTTCTGGGTGATGTTGATCGGAACCCTGGCCATCACGGGTGTCGGTATCGCGGCGTCGGCTTCGCTGGTTACCACTCGAAGGACGCCATCCTCGAGAGTGCCTGGGCGAGCGGGTCGGTTCACGGGACGATCGCCTTCTGGGCGGGCGCAATCGCGGCGCTGCTGACGAGCTTCTACAGCTGGCGGCTCATGTTCCTAACCTTCTGGGGCAAGCCGCGCTGGGGTGCTTCCGAGCATATCCAGCACGCTGTCAGCGGCCATTCTGATCATCCGGACGAGGAGCATGGCGACAGCTCGCAGGACGACACCATGCCTGCGGAAGGCACGGGTGGTTATCATCCGCACGAGAGCCCGTGGACGATGCTCGTCCCGATCGGGCTCCTCGCCCTGGGCGCTGCCGTCGCCGGATTCCTGTTCAGCCACAACTTCCTGGATTCGGCCGAATTCTGGCAGGGAAGCGTCGCATTCGACGAGCATCTCGCCCATGCGATGCACGAGGTTCCGCTGTGGGTGAAATATACGGCGACCTTCGTGATGCTGGTGGGCCTCGCGATCGCCTATCAGAACTACATCCGTAACCCGAAGGCGGCGGGCGGTTTCGTCGCGCAGTTCGGCGGAATCTACCGGTTCGTGAAGAACAAATGGTACTTCGACGAGCTGTACGACCGGATCTTCGTTCGCCCGGCGATCTGGTTCGGCCGGCTGTTCTGGAAGCGTGGTGACGAAGGAACGATCGACCGCTTCGGCCCGCACGGCGCAGCCTATGCCGTTGGCGTCGGCAACAAGATCACCGCTCGGCTCCAGTCCGGCTATCTCTATTCCTATGCACTCGTGATGCTTCTCGGCCTGATCGGCGCGGCAAGCTGGGCGATCTGGTGGGCTCAGAAGTGACAGAACTGCCCTTGTTGACGCTGCTCATCGGCATCCCGCTGATTGCGGGCTTCATCTGCCTTTTCGTCAGCGCGAACGCGGCCCGTTGGACCGCGCTCATTGCAACGCTGATCGATCTTGCCCTTGGCGCCTACCTCTGGGCGGCGTTCGACCCCTCGGGGCCGCAGTGGCAGTTCGTCGAGAACCTTCCCCTCGGTGGTGGAATCAGCTGGGCGCTGGGCATCGACGGCATCGCGCTCGTGCTGATCATGCTGTCGGTCTTCCTGATGCCGATCTGCATCGGCGCAAGCTGGAGGGCGATCACCAAGCGCGTCCCCGAATACATGGCAGCCTTCCTGCTGATGGAAGCGCTGATGCTCGGCGTGTTCGCCGCACAGGACCTGTTCCTTTTCTACGTCTTCTTCGAGGGCGGCCTTATTCCGATGTACCTGATCATCGGCATCTGGGGCGGCGCGGAGCGCATCAAGGCCAGCTACAAGTTCTTCCTCTACACCCTGCTGGGTTCGGTGCTGATGCTGATCGCCATGATCTACATGGCCCTCGAGGCTGGCACGACGTCGATCCCTGCGCTGATGGCGTATGATTTCCCGATCGATGCGCAGAAGTGGCTCTGGCTGGCTTTCTTCGCGAGCTTCGCGGTGAAAATGCCCATGTGGCCGGTCCACACCTGGCTTCCCGATGCGCACGTCCAGGCTCCGACGGCAGGCTCGGTGATCCTTGCCGGCGTGCTGCTGAAAATGGGTGGCTACGGCTTCATCCGCTTCTCGCTGCCGATGTTTCCCGAGGGCTCGGCCATGTACGTGCCGTTCGTCTTCGTCCTGTCCGGCATCGCCGTCATCTACACGAGCCTCGTGGCGCTGGTGCAGCGCGACATGAAGAAACTCATCGCTTACTCTTCGGTCGCGCACATGGCGTTCGTGACCTTCGGCCTGTTCGCTTTCAACCGACAGGGCATCGAGGGCGCGATGATCGTGATGCTCAGTCACGGGCTTGTGTCGGGCGCGCTCTTCCTTGTCGTCGGCGTGATCTACGACCGGCTGCACACCCGCGAGATCGAGGCGTACGGCGGGCTGTCGAACAACATGCCGGGCTATGCGCTGCTGTTCATGCTCTTCACCATGGCCAGCGTCGGCCTGCCCGGCACCAGCGGGTTCGTCGGTGAGTTTCTGAGCCTGGTCGGGACCTACAAGGTGTCGAGCTGGGCGGCGATCGTCGCAACCACCGGCATCATACTGGGCGCAGCCTACATGCTCTGGCTCTACTGGCGGATCGCCTTCGGGGTCGCCCGAACGGAAGGTGCGGCAGCCATGAAGGACCTCGACATGCGCGAGTGGTGGCTGCTCGGCCCAATCGCGGCGGGCGTCCTGTGGATGGGCGTCTATCCCGAGACCTTCCTGCGCCCGTTCCGCGCCGACGTCGGCCGGCTGCTGGAGCGCGTCGAACGCGCCGCCCCTGCTGGGGACATGGCGCTCACCAAGGGCAAGCCACAGCCGCAAGCCGAACACCATGCGCCTGAGGCAGGACATTGATGAACCAGTTCGCACCAATCCTGCCCGAGCTCATCCTCATGATCGGGGCGATCGCCCTGATGATGGTCGCCGCGTTCGGCGGGCGGCGCAGCGGCGGCTTCACCGCCTGGGCATCGGTCGCTGTGCTGATCGCCGCGACCTTCGCTCTCTCGGGTCCGCCGACCGACGCGGGCGGAGTATTCGGAGGCCTCATTACGGCGGATCTGTTTGGATCGTTCGGCAAGGCGATCATCTTCGTTGCGTCGGCCGTGGCCATCATTGCTGCGCACGGCTGGTTCGAGCGGGATACGGAGCATGGCGCCGAATATTCGGTTCTGATCCTGTTCAGCGCTCTCGGCGGCGCGGTCATGGTGTCGGCGACCAGCCTGGTCACGCTGTACGTCGGTCTCGAGCTGCAGAGCCTGTCGGCCTACGTCCTCGCGTCCTACCGCCGGACCGACGAGCGTTCGGCCGAGGCCGGTCTCAAATATTTCGTCCTCGGTGCGCTCGCGAGCGGCATTCTGCTTTACGGCATCTCGCTGCTCTACGGCTTCACCGGCACGATGAACTTCAACGGCATCGCCGCCGCCTTCGCCCGCGACGGCAGTTCGCTAGGGCTGCTGTTCGGCCTGGTCTTCGTGCTCGCCGGAATCGCTTTCAAGATCAGCGCCGTGCCGTTCCACATGTGGACTCCGGACGTTTACGAGGGTGCTCCGACGCCGGTTACCGCCTTCTTCGCGTCGGCGCCCAAGGTTGCCGCGGTCCTGCTCGGCACCCGCATCTGCCTGGATGCACTCGAACCGGCGACCGATGCCTGGCGTCAGATCGTCATCTTCGCCGCTCTGGCCTCGATCTTCCTCGGTGCAGTCGCGGCGTTCGGACAGACGAACATCAAGCGCCTGCTTGCCTATTCGTCGATCAATAACGTCGGCTTCGCGCTGGTCGGGCTTGCCGCAGGAACGCCCCAGGGCGCTTCGTCGGTGCTCTTCTACATGGCCGTCTACGTGGTGATGACGCTGGGAGCCTTCCTCTGCGTGCTCTGGATGCGCGACAAGGACGGCAATCCCGTTGAGGACATCGCTGCTCTTTCCGGCCTGTCGCAGACCCGTCCGGGTTACGCGGCCGCAATCGCCATTTTCATGTTCAGCCTTGCCGGCATCCCGCCTTTGTTCGGTTTCTGGCCCAAGCTGTTGGTATTCCAGGCGGCGGTGAATTCCGGACTCATCGCACTCGCGGTCGCGGCCATCGTCGGCACCGTGGTTGGCGCCTATTATTATCTGCGGATCGTGAAGGTCATGTACTTTGACGAAGGTAGCGAGGAACTCGGCCGCGTTCGGCAGCCGGTGCAGGGTGCCTTGATCTTCATGGCCGCCGTTGCGGTTTCGCCGCTCGGCTATCTGCTGATCGGCCCCCTCCAGTCGATCACGGATCGCGCAGCGGGGTCAATCTTCTGAGCCGTATCCGCGTCGTCGAGCGGACCGGGTCGACCAACGCAGACATGCTCGCCGACACCGTCGCAGTCGAGGGCGACTGGCTGGTTGCACTGGAGCAGGACGCGGGCCGGGGCCGACAGGGACGGCAATGGGTCAGTGAGAGCGGCAATTTCTTCGGGAGCACGATCGTCAGCCTGGCGCCGGGCGATCCATCTCCGCCGTCACTCTCGCTGGCCGCTGGTCTCGCGCTCATCGAGGCGGTCGACGTCGCGGTGCCTGACCTTCCGCTGATGCTCAAATGGCCGAACGACCTGCTGCTCGGTACTTCCAAACTGGCCGGCATCCTCCTCGAGCGTAGCGGCGACCGAGTGGTCGCCGGCTTCGGGGTGAACCTTGGATCGGCCCCCAAGCTGAGCGACCGGGATACCGCGGCACTCAATGGCGCTATGCTTCCTCAGGCCTTCGCGCCGCTGCTCGCCGCCAGTTTCGCCCGGATGCTCGCCTTGTGGCGCGTTTCGTCCCCGGAAGCATTCGCTCAAGCCTGGCTTGCTCGGGCTCATCCCATCGGCACGCATCTCACTGTCCATGGCGGTGGCGGCGACAAGAGCAGCGGTACCTTCGATGGGATTGAGCCCGACGGCGCCCTCCGCCTGCGCCGCAACGGCGACGTGGATGTAATTCGAGCGGGCGACGTCGACCTTTAGAAGTCGGTCTTTCCGAACCTCGGAATGCCCTGGTTCATTCCCGGCGGATCGAGCGTTGTGAGGTCGAGCTCCAACGGCTCCCCACCGATCCATTGGCCCAGGCTGGTGTGGTCGGCGAGATCGTCGTCCGTCAGCGGGTGGACGAGTGCACGCAGCCCGGAATCGCGGATCTTCTCGACCACCTCGTCCAGTGACGACTTCAGGAAATGCACCTCATATTGGGGGATCGGATGAGGACCTGCCTTTCCAGCAGTCATCGCGCCAACGAAGAGGATGCAGGGCTCTGCCTCGAACCGAGTGCGAAGATCTTCCGCAGTGTCGCGCTGACCTTCCATGAAGTAGATGTGGGCGTGGTAGGGCGCGTCGTCGTCGGTCATCATATCCACCGCCAAGTTGTGAACGCCAGCCGCTCCGGCTAGGGCGCAACCATGCTGTTAGCCATCGATGCCGGCAATACGAACGTCGTTTTCGCGCTCGTTGACGGGCGTGAAATCAGGACTCGTTGGCGCATCGCGACCGAGGCTCGTCGCACCGGCGACGAGTATGCGGTCTGGCTGCACCAGCTCCTGGAGCTCGAAGGCTATTCGAAGTCCGACGTCACGGCGGCGATCATCGGCACGGTGGTCCCTCGCGCGACCCACAATTTGGAAGTGCTCGCGAGCAAATACTTCCATGTGGAAGCGCTCATCGCAGGCGAGGGGAAGGCGGCCTGGCCTATCGCGTTTGACGTGGATGAGCCGCAGAATGTCGGCGCCGACCGGGCGCTCAACGCCATTGCCGCGCATGAGAAATATCAGGGCGACCTCATCGTCATCGACTTCGGGACGGCGACTACGTTCGACGTCGTCGACTACGGCGGCGCCTACAAGGGCGGCATCATTGCGCCGGGCATCAACCTGTCGCTCGATGCGCTGGTGAACGCGGCCGCAAAGCTTCCGCGCATCGCCATCGACGTTCCAGAAGACACGTCGGTTATCGGGCGCACGACCGAGAGTCAGATGCTGACGGGAATTTACTGGGGCTATGTCGCGATGATGGAGGGGCTGGTCGCCCGTTTGAGGCGTGAGATCGGCCGCCCGGTCAAAGTCATCGCGACCGGCGGGCTCGCAGCTCTGTTCGACAAGCAGACCGACTTGTTCGATGCCGTTGAACCCGACCTGACGATCCGGGGGTTAAGCCTGCTCCATGAGAAGGTGGCTTCGGCTTAGATGACTCCAGGCGAAGAGCTGCTGTTCTGCGCGCTCGGCGGGTCCGGCGAGATCGGCATGAACGTCAATCTGTACGGCACGCAGGGCCGATGGCTGATGGTCGACCTGGGCCTGACGTTTGCCGATCCCGACTATCCGGGCATCGACCTCATCCTTCCCGACCTTGAGTTCATCGAGCAGCAGCGGGACAAGCTCGCCGGAATCGTCCTCACGCATGGGCACGAGGACCATATCGGCGCCATTCCCTACCTCGCGGCTGACCTGAAGGTGCCGCTCTATGCGACGCCCTTCACCGCGGGGCTGATTGCAGAGAAGCTGTCTGAGGAGGGGCTTACCGGGCAGGTGAAGCTGAACGTGGTCGCTCGCGATGCGAGCTTCGAAATTGGACCGTTCAAGCTGACCTATGTCGCTCTCGCACACTCGATCCCGGAGGGGAACGGTCTCCTCATCGAGTGCGATCATGGTCGAATATTCCATACGGGCGATTGGAAGATCGATGAAACTCCGGTGCTCGGCGAGCCGTCGAGCCATGAGGCGCTGGAGCAGGTTGGAAACAAGGGCGTGCTCGCCTTGGTCTGTGATTCCACAAACGTTTTCCAGGACGCGCCATCCGGATCTGAATCCTCGGTCCATGACGGCCTGCTGAGGGAAGTGGAGAGAGCTCGCGGGCGCGTGGTCGTCACCACTTTCGCGTCCAACGCGGCCAGGCTTCAGACGATCGGACGCGTCGCGAACGAGACGGGGCGGCGGGTCTGCATGGCCGGCCGTTCGCTCGATCGCATCGTCCGGGTCGCAAAGGCCACCGGCTACCTCCAGGACTTCCCAGAGACGATCGACTTCGACACTGCGATGCGACTTCCGCGCAAGGAAGTTCTTGTCATGGCGACGGGCGGGCAGGGTGAGCAGCGCGCGGCCCTCGGCCGCATCGCGCTCGGCAATCACGACATCAAGCTGACCGAGGGTGACACGGTCATCTTCTCGTCGAAGATCATACCCGGGAACGAGGCGGCGATCGGCCGAATCATGAATGCGCTGTCCGATCTGGGCGTGATCATCGTCACCGAGCGGCAGGCTCATGTCCACGTGTCCGGACATCCCGGCCGCCCCGAGCTTGCGCAGATGTACGACTGGATACGGCCCGAGATCATCGTTCCGGTCCATGGCGAGCCCCGTCACATGGCTGAGCATGCGCGCTTTGCGCTCTCGCATGGTGTGCCCAAGGCATCGCTGCAGCGGAACGGAGACCTCATCCGGCTGGCGCCTGACGGGCCGAAGAAACTCTCAGAGGTGCGCGTCGGCCGTCTGGTTCTCGATGGTGACGTGATCCTTCCGGCCGACGGCACGACGATCACCGAGCGGCGGCGCATGAGCTACAGTGGCCTAGTCACGGTCGCCTTGCCGGTCGGATCGGACGGCAAGCTGGCCGGCACGCCCTTCATTCGCCCCTTCGGCCTGCCGGTCGAGGCGGACCGGGACGACTTCGTCGCAGACGCGACTGACTCCGCCGCACGCGCCTACAATCCGGCCTCAAGCGAGGAGCAGCTGCGCGAAGCGGTGCGGCTAGCGGTTCGCCGCTGCGCGACAGCCTGGACCGGCAAGAAGCCGCTCGTCGAGGTGATGCTGGTTCGTTCGAACTAAGCCGCACGCGATGAAGTGGACCTCGATCTCCGCAATCTATTTCCTTTTCTTCGCGGCCAGCGCTTTCGTGCTGCTGCCGTTCGGAGTGAGGACCGATGAGGAGGTTGGATCCGAACGCATTCCAGGGCAGGCGGAGAGCGCGCCCCATCATTTCGACCTGAAGCGGCATCTGCTGCGCGCGGCGCTGCTCGCGGCGGTACTGTTCGCTCTCTATTATGTGAACTGGACCTACGGCTGGATCACAGCCGAGGACCTCGACTTCTACAACTGAGCGACTGGCCTAGCGGCGCTTGTCCACGACCTGCGCAAGGGCGGCGTAGAGCTTGCCCGTATCGGACGACATCAAAGTCACCGCGATGATGCCGCCATCCTTGTCGGCAACGACGCGGCGCATCATCGCCTCGAAGTCGTGGACGTAGCGATGGACCGCGTCCTGGAACTCGATGTCGGCGTCGTAGTGCGCCCTGATGGCACGCGTCTCCGAGCCTTCCAGCAATCGGACGGCGCGCCGGGTGAAGACGCCGCGATTGCCCTTGAGGTAGGAATCCCAGGCCTTCTCGTCGACTTCGTCGGACAGCAGCTTGCCGACGTCGATCGAGGCCGAGTGCATGGAATCGATAAGAAGGGCGACGCGACGGGCGAAGGCCTCGCTGTCCTTCTCGCGCTGCTGGGAGCTGATCTGCTCCATGTGCTGCTCGAGAGCCGTTGCGGTGCGGCCGATGGACAGCATTTGCTCGGTTAGCCGGTCCGATGCGCCCCGAGCGGCGTCGACGGCGCGCGCGGCGGTCGCCTCGACTTCCGCTAGGCGATCTTCCACTTCCTCCTGGATGACCTTCTGGAGGGCGTCGCGGGTCGCTTCGGACAGGCTCGCTGCGCTCTGCGGGACGACATTGGCGATGGCTTCCCGAGCCCGCTCCGCCGCATGGGACGCAGCTTCCTTCACCTGGACCATTGCGTCGATTAGCGCCGGGCCGGTTTCGTGGCTGAGGCGCGTCGCTTCGCCCTGCGCTTCGGTAATCGCGACAGCCAGGGTGCCCAGGCGCTCTCCGGCAGTTCCAACGCCCTCGTCCAAAGTGGCAAGCAGGGTCGCAAAGCGATCCTGTTGTTCGGCGATACTCGAAGCGGAGGCACGGATGCATTCGCTTGCCTCGACTGCGGCGTCGCGCATCCAGTCGAGCTCCGGTCGAATCCGTTCGGTCGAGCGGATCAGACGTTCCGCACCGGCCTCGGCGTCGCCGAGTGCGATCGAAAGCTGGTCCTTCACGTCGTTGGTGAGGCGCCCGACATGGGTCTGAAGGGCCTCGGCCCGCTCGGCAAGGGCCTCGACGGCGGTATTCTGTGTGCCAGTCTCTTCCGCAAGCTGCTGAAGCTCGCTGCGAGCCCGGCCGATCGACTTGGCGAATGCAGCGGCGCGCTGGTCGCCCGTCTCGGCGAGGCCGGCGAAATGCTGATCGAGCTCCGCCAGGGCCCGGGCCGTCTCGGCCACGATCCGCTGCGACGCACGCTCCTGCTCTGCGATCCGCGAAGTCAGGCCATCGAGCGCGACATTGGCGGCAGAGACATTCGATGCGAGCGATTCTGCAGCTTCTGCGCCGGTCCGGCCGATGCCGGCCGAGGATTGCTCGACGAGCGAGGCGACGGCCGCAGCCTGCGTGTCGATGCCCGAGCGGATCTGCTCGAGCGAAGCAGCGGCACGCGTCATCAGCTGGTCGGTGGTGTTCAGCATCCGGGAATTGGCGTCCGTGATGGATCCGGCAGCGGCGGTGCCTGAGGATTCGACGCGCGAAAGATGATCGAGAAGCTGGGTCACGGCCGTGGAGACGACGGCTTCAGCCGACTTAGCTCCGGCCGAGAGCGCGTTGATCTGCTCGGCAAAGCCACTGGCGTGACGAGTCGCGGCCGTTCCGGCGACCTGGAGCTGCTCGGACATGCTCCGGGCAGTCGCTTCGGCCCGAGGCAGGTCATCGAGCAGGACCGCGATGTCATTGCGCGCGGATTCCGCTGCCCGATCGAGCGCGATGCCATGTTTCGCGAGCTTGTCCGTGCTCGAATCGAATTCGCGCGTGATCCCGTCAAGCTTGCTGGTGGTTTCGTCGCCCAGCTGCATCAGGTGCTGCGCGATCATGGTCAGCTCGGTGCGATTGTCCTGGATGCGCTCTGAGAGGACTCCCAGTAGACCTTCCAGGGACCTGGCCTCCGCGCGCATCTCGATCACGGAGCGTGTGAACCGTTCGGCCTCCTTGCGTCGCGTCCGCCCGAACATGATCCAGCAAAGACCGAGAAGCGCGAGCGGCCCAGCGGCGAGAGCAAGCCATTGCGCGATGGCGGGGGATGCGAGCGGCTGACCTGCAAGAGCCTTGCCCGCGGCCCAAGCGATGTAGCCGAGCCACAGCGCCGCAATGATGACGAGCGCGCTGCCCAGCACCTGCCGGCCGCCGGCACCCTGGAATTCCGCCTGCGCCTCGGATTCGCGCCAGGCATAAGGGTCGAAATTGCTTGAAATATCCTGTTCGACAGGCGGCGAAACGTAATCCTTCAACGAGGTGGGCGGATTGTCGACGCTCTGCGGGCTCGTTTTCATGGTCGGCAGTTTACCATCTTTGTCCCCGCGCGAAAGCCGTTACAGAAGCGGTTCGGGCGTTCGTTCGGCGACTGCTGACGACGGGGTAAAAGTTGAGGGGGATCGCTTGGCGCTCGGCGCACTGATTGGAGCCTATCAGGAAGACGATTCCGGGGGGCTGACAGCTCTGCTTCCCCTCGCCGGACGCACACTCGTGGAATATCAGGTGCGCTGCGCCGCGGCTGCCGGAGCCTCGCCGATCGTCGTTCTGGTTGAGCGCATACCGCTTGCTCTGAACCAGGCCTTCGAACGCCTCCGCCGAGAAGGGCTCAGCCCGGTCCTCGTCAGTGATGGCAGCGAAGCGGCGACGCGGTTCGAGGCGAGCGAGCTGATCATGGTGATCGGCGACGGCGTCGCTCCTCCGCTTCAACTGGTCACCGGCCTGGAGGACGAACAGGAAGCGATCATCCTGACCGTTCCGGACGACGAAACGCATGAGGATTTCGAGCGTATCGACGGCGTTAGCCGATGGAGCGGCGTTGCGCTGGTCGAGGGCCGCATGCTTGGTGCAACGGCGGCTATCCTCGGGGACTGGGACCTGCCATCGACCTTGCTGCGCCGATCGCTGCAGGCCGGCGCTCGACTAATTCCAGTTGCTTCGGGTCACGAGCCATTGCTCGCCCGAAATCCCGGATCGCTTGAGCGGTTCGAACGCTCGCTGATCGGCAGCTCGCGCACGCCGCGCACCGACCTGGCCAGTCGCTACGTGCTTCCTCCCGTCGAGGACTTCGCGACAGAAAGACTGATGGAGACGCGGGTGCAGCCGGACTGGCTGGTGCTCGGGGCTCTCGTCCTCACTCTGGGAGCAGCCTTCGCTTTCACTCGCGGATGGTTCTGGCCGGCCGTGGTGATGCTCGTCTTTTCGACTCCCCTCGACCTTGTCGCCAGGAGGCTTGGCTTGCTGCGCCTGAAGCCGGTGCCGCCGAACGGGCTGACGGAGCGCCTGCTTTGGCCGGCTGCCGGTCTTGCGCTGCTCGCTCTTGGCTGGCGGGAGGCCTGGCACGCTTCCGGCTGGGGCGCGCTGGTCTCGGCCGCTGCTGCGCTCGCTTTTGCGCAGGCATACCAGTTCGAGCGCGCGCATTCCGAGGTTCCGATGCCGCTGTGGCTCTTGTCCCGGCGTAACGCCATCCTCGCGCTGATCCTGTTCGGCCTGGCTGGGGCCTGGACGGGCTATCTGCTGGCGATGCTTGGCTACGCCGCGATCTCCTTCTTTTTCGCCCAGTTTCTGGTGCATCGGCTGCGGCAGAATTGACGCCGCATTAACCTCAATCCGATAATGGCGATGAAATGGTGCCGGACGAATGGCCTATCGCGCTGCCGTCGGAAGACGAGGGCGGTTATCCCGCGCGGCCCGCGGGCCGACGCCGCTTGCCTACGGTCCGCAGGGACTTCTTCCTCGATCCGCGAGACCGCCTGACCGAGCAGGAGCGGGCGCTGATGACCTCCATGCTCGCGGAACTTCTCGGCACGATCGCCGAGGAAATCCGCGCGACGCTGCCGCTCGGTTCCGCGGCCGCGAACGACGAGGACAGCCAGCAGCTTCTTCGACAGCTGAGCGACAGCGGTCTGCTCGACCATGCCGATCTCATCGCGCTTCTTCTTCGTCGGGCTGACGAGGAGCGCATCGCCAACGCCGTGCGCGCTCGTTCCGGGCCGCGCAGCGGTTTTCTGCAAGCGCTGATTGCAGACGAGGACGAGGGCATTTCCGCATCGGCGATGGCGCTTATTCTTGCGCGCGGACGCAGGCGCAATCGTCTCGGACAGCCGCGCATCGAGTTCGAGGATTTGCCGGAGCAACTGGCGAATATGCTGGCCCATTCGGTGGCGGCTGCGCTTCGACTGCATGCCCCCGGTCTGGCGCAGAAGGAAGGGCACCCTCCGTTCGGGAAGGCAGCCGCCTCGCTTCTCGCAACTCGCGACGACCATAAGGCGATCGACGTGCTGACAGCCGTCCTGGTCAGGACGCTCAACCGTTCCGGCTATCTCGATGAGCGGCTGTTGGAGAGCGCGGCGGAAGAGGGCGATGTCGCGTTCCTCGCCGCGGCGCTTGGTGAGCGCGCCGGGATCGGAGCATCGGGCGCCTGGGACTATCTGGCCGATGGCGATAATGGACGGCTCGTCCTCCTGTTGAGGCTCGCCGGCGTTTCGCGCGATTTTGCAGCCAAGGTGCTCGCGTTACTTGGCGATCTCGTCGGGATCGGCGACCTCGGAACGGAAATCGGCCGGTTCGATGAATTGGATGAAGGTCGGGCTCGGTCTGTCAGCGAGTGGCTTCAGCTCGATCCCGGCTATCGCGCGGCACTGAGGACTTTGGGAGGCGAGAGTGGCGACCGCGCCCTCTGATCGCGGCCCGGTCCGGGGGCGGCTGGACGGTCAGGACAGGCTGATCTCCGCCGATCCGGATCTCGTCGCGCTGCAGGTCGAGGCCGGATCGCATGTTGGTTCGCAGCTTGCGCTTCCCCAGATCACGGCCATCGCCCGCCTCGCGCGAAATCTTGGTGTGCCCATCTACCGGAATGCGATTGCGGCGGGCGCTGATCATGACGTCGAGCTCTGGGTCCGCGCAACGCCCGAAGGCGAAGAAGTTTCGCTGGTCCTCGAACGATGGATCTATCGACCCCCAGCCGCACCGCGGCTGGGAAATCTCGTCCCGCACGAGCAGCATATCGAGATTGGCGCGGCTCCCGAGGAATGGGCAGCGAACGAAGATCTCGCCATCGTGTCCATCTCGTCCGGCCTTGCCGAAAAGCTGGGAACATCGGCCGAGGAGGCGATCGGCAAACCTCTGACGCGCTTCGTGAAACTCGAGGAGAATGAGGACGGCGAGTTGCCATTGCTCGCCGCAGCAACGTCGCGGACCGACTTTGACGGCCAGCGCGCACGCCCGCGCCGCGGAAGCGACGAGGTTCTGATCCTTCGCGGCACGCCGGTGACCTCTCCCGATGGCCGTTTCGCGGGCTTCCAGGGCGAGGCGTTCGGAGAGTCCTCCGTTGTCGTTGCCGCGAACGGCGATTCTACAGCCGAACTGGACGGCATTATCGACGAAGCACTTCGCTCGCCGCTCGATCGCATCATCGCAAGCGCGGACCGAATCGTTCAGCAGTCGGATGGGCCTCTCCGCAGCGACTATGCGGACTATGCCGGCGACATCGCCGCGGCCGCCCGCCATCTCTTGTCGGTCATTCAGTCGATGAGCGGGGAGCCCGGCCAGGACAAGGACCGCGTCGACCTCGTCGCGCTAGCCACGGAAGCGATCGGCTTGCTCGAGGCAAGCGCGCGCGCCCAAAGCGTGACGATCGTGTCGGAGCCCAGCCGCCAGGTGCCTGTCCACGGCGATACCCGCGGCGTTATTCAGATCCTGGTGAACCTCCTGGGGAACGCGGTCCGCCATTCTCCGAACGGCGGCACGGTTGCAATCACCTTCGATCGATCGAACGGAAGCGCGCGCGCCCATGTGACGGATCAGGGACCCGGCATTGCGCCCGAAGACCAGGAGCGCATCTTCGAGCGCTTCGAGCGAGCCAAGGGCGCCGAGGGCGGAAGCGGGCTCGGGCTCGCGATTGCACGCCGCCTCGCTCATTCCATGGGGGGCGACATCACTCTCGAAAGCGAGTTGGGGCAGGGCGCCCGCTTCACGCTATCCCTGCCCGCGGCCTGACCGTTCGGATCAGCTCCGACGGTCGACCGGTACGTAGTCGCGCTCAGTCGCGCCGGTATAGAGCTGGCGCGGACGCCCGATCTTCTGCTCGGGGTCCGAGATCATCTCATTCCACTGAGCGACCCAGCCCACCGTCCGCGCGAGTGCGAACAGGGCCGTGAACATGTCGGTCGGGAAGCCAATCGCGTTGAGGATCACGCCCGAATAGAAATCGACGTTCGGGTAGAGCTTCTTTTCGATGAAATATTCGTCCTTGAGCGCGATCTGCTCGAGCTCCTGCGCGACGTCGAGGACGGGATCGGAGATGTTGAGTTCCTTGAGGACCTCCTCCGCCGTCTCCTTCATCACCTTCGCCCGCGGGTCGAAGTTCTTGTAGACGCGGTGGCCGAAGCCCATCAGCCGGAACGGATCGTCCTTGTCCTTCGCGCGGTCGATATATTCGGGAATGCGCTCCACTCGGCCGATCTCGCGAAGCATGTTGAGCGCCGCTTCGTTCGCGCCGCCGTGCGCGGGGCCCCAAAGGCAGGCAATGCCCGCCGCGATGCAGGCGAACGGGTTCGCGCCCGAAGATCCGGCGAGGCGAACGGTCGACGTGGACGCATTCTGCTCGTGATCGGCATGGAGGATGAAAATGCGCCGCATGGCATTTTCGATCACCGGGTTGACGACATAGGGCTCCGCCGGGACGCCGAACGTCATCCGCAGGAAATTGCCGGTGTAGGACAGTGAGTTGTCCGGATAGAGGAACGGCTGGCCGATCGAATATTTGAAGGCCATCGCCGCAATCGTCGGCATCTTCGCGATCAGCCGGTGAGAGGCGATCATCCGCTGCTGCGGATCGGTGATGTCCGTGCTGTCGTGGTAGAAGGCCGACAGCGCACCGACGACGCCGCACATGATCGCCATGGGATGGGCGTCCCGGCGGAATCCGCGATAGAAGGTCGCAAGCTGCTCGTGCAGCATGGTGTGTCGGCTGATCGTGTAGACGAAGGTCTCAAGCTCTTGGCTGTTCGGAAGCTCACCGTGAAGCAGCAGGTAAGCGACCTCCATGAACGTCGACTGCTCGGCCAGCTGGTCGATTGGGTAGCCGCGATGGAGGAGGACGCCCTTCTCCCCGTCGATATAGGTGATCGCGCTCCGACAGCTGCCGGTCGATGTGAAACCGGGGTCGTAGGTGAACATCCCGGTTTCAGCGTAGAACTTGCGGATGTCGACAACGTCTGGGCCGACCGTGCCTTCGAGCACCGGATACTTATGATTTCCGGTCGGGCCTTCCAGGGTCAAGGTCTTATCGGTCATTCATTCGGCTCCAACATCTGATCCTCTATGCGCGCCAGGCTTTCGCTCTTGCCGAGCAGCGCCAACACGTCAAAAATTCCCGGGCTCGTGGTCCGGCCGGTCAACGCGGCACGCAGCGGCTGGGCAAGCTTCCCGAGCTTCACGCCCTCGGATTCGGCCACCTGGCGCACAGACTGTTCCAGCGCGTCATGGTTCCACTCTGCCTCCCCCAGTGCCTTGTGCGCCCGCGAAAGCAGAGCACGGCTATCATCGGTCAGAAGCGCGGTCGCGGCTTCGTCGAACTCGAGCGGGCGGTTCGAAAAGAGGAATTTCGCGCCTTCAGCGAGCTGGTTGAGATCGTGCGCCCGAGCCTTAAGCTCGGGCATGGCCCGGACTAGAAGCTCCCTTTGGCCAGCCTCGAGCTGGAGTTTCGGGCCGACGAGATCGGCTAGACGCGCGTCGTCCGCCTCACGGATGTAATGACCGTTGAGGTTTTCCAGCTTCTTGAAGTCGAAGCGGGAGGGCGACTTGCCGACATGGGCAAGGTCGAACCACTCGATAGCCTGTTCGCGGCTGATGATCTCGTCGTCCCCATGACCCCAGCCGAGACGAAGCAGATAGTTGGAGACCGCCTCCGGAAGCAGCCCCAGCTCGTCGCGATAGGCATCGACGCCGAGCGCGCCATGCCGCTTGGAAAGCTTTGCGCCATCCGGGCCATGGATGAGCGGAACATGGGCATAGGTCGGCTCCGGCCAACTCATGGCGCGGATGATCTCCAGCTGCCGGAAGGCATTGTTGAGGTGGTCGTCGCCACGGATCACGTGGGTCACGCCCATGTCGTGATCGTCGACGACCACGGCCAACATGTAGGTCGGCGTTCCGTCGGACCGCAGGAGGATGAAGTCGTCCAGCTCGCTGTTTTGCACCGCAACACGGCCTTGGACCTTGTCCTCGATGACCGTCTCGCCCTCGCGAGGCGACTTCAGGCGGATGACGAACGGCTTGTCGCCCTGCTCGTCGTTGACGTCGCGCCACGGGCTCTCGATCCGGAACGGCCGGCGCTCGGCCTGGGCCTTCTCGCGCTGCGCGGCGAGTTCTTCCTGAGTCATGTAGCAGCGGTAGGCGTGACCGCGATCGAGCAGCTTGTGCGCAACCTCCGCGTGCCGCGCCCAGAACTGCGACTGGTAATATTCGTGACCGTCCCAATCGAGGCCGAGCCACTTCATCCCATCGAGGATCGCGTCGATCGCCTGCGTCGTGGACCGAGCCTTGTCGGTGTCCTCGATGCGCAGGAGGAACTTGCCGCCGTGGTGCCTGGCAAAGAGCCAGTTGAACAATGCGGTGCGTGCCCCGCCGATGTGAAGGAAGCCGGTGGGCGATGGGGCAAAGCGAGTGACTACGGAATTGCTTTCGCTAACCAAATTTTCTCCGCTTGCGCTCATGCGCGCTTTTCTATTTTTTCCATTGTGCAATGCAACGGACGAGCGCCCCTAACATAGCGGGTGCGCATCTTCCACAGCGTGCTCGGGGCTTTTGGACGGTGCGTTTTCACGCAACGCGCGCGGGGGTGGAAAGCTTCCTCGAGCGTGAGCGCGGCCAGCTGCCGTCCTGGTTGGTCGTGGGCTTCGGAGCGGGGATCGCGTCCTGGTTTGCGTTGGACGGGCCGGGCGAATGGCTGGCGGTCCTCTGCCTCGGCGGCGCCTTCGCAATTGCGGGGTTCGTTTTCGAAGGTGGGCGGCTGGAGCGGGCGATTGGCTGGCTCGGCCTTGCGCTTACGCTTGGATGCGGCCTGATTTGGCTGCGTTCGGAATGGGTTAGGGCGCCGCGGCTGGAGCGGCCGATGGTCACGACTTTCGACGCCAAGGTCGAAAGGGTCGAACCGATCGCGAGCAAGGGCGACCTGCGCCTGACCCTCGTGCCGCTGGATTCCCCACTGCCGGACCGCATTCGCGTGTCCACAAAGGCAGAGACCGCTCCGTCTGGAATCGCTGCCGGTGCGATGATCCGGGTGCGCGCCCGGCTTGCGCCGCCTCCGCCGATGGCCCTGCCGGGGTCGCACGATTTCGCCCGCGACGCCTGGTTTCGCGGCCTTGGTGCGGTCGGGCGCTCGCTTGGCGCTGTGGAGGTGCTTCGGCCAGCCGAGCCGCGAGGACTCGATTCGCTGCGGGACCGGTTGGGCCAGCATATTCGCGGACAATTGCAGGGCCCATCGGGAAGCATCGCGTCGGCGCTCGCTACGGGCGACCAGAATGCCGTTTCCGAAGAGGACGCGGAAGCCATGAGGCGAAGCGGCCTCGCGCATCTCTTGTCCGTCAGCGGGCTGCATATTGCGGCGGTCATTGGCGCGACCATGCTGGTGACCTTGAAGCTCCTCGCGCTGAGCGAGCGGCTGGCGCTTCGCTTCAATCTCGTCCTGGTCTCCGCGGGTGTCGGCGCGCTCGCGGGCATCGCCTATACCTTGCTTACGGGAGCGCAGGTGCCGACCGTGCGAAGCTGCATCGCGGCTTTGCTCGTGCTTCTCGGAATTGCGTTGGGCCGCGATTCCATCAGCCTGCGGCTGGTAGCAGTCGGGGCGCTCATCGTTCTTCTGTTCCGCCCCGAGGCGCTCGCCGGCCCCAGCTTCCAGTTCAGTTTTGCCGCGGTTACCGCGATTATCGCGCTGCACTCGTCCAACCTAGGTCGGCGGCTGCTCATGCGGCGGGACGAAGGCCCGATCGCGCGGACGTTTCGAATACTGCTCGGGATGGTTCTGACGGGACTGGCCGTCGAAATCGCGCTCATTCCTTTCGCTCTCTACCATTTCCATAAAGCCGGCCTGTTCGGAGTCGCCGCCAACCTCGTCGCAATTCCGCTGACGACCTTCGTCATCATGCCGCTCGAGGCAGGCGCCCTCTTTATGGATCTTGCCGGGATCGGGGCGCCGCTTTGGTGGGCGGCGGGCCATGCCGTCGACGGGCTGCTGTGGCTGGCTCACACCGTGGCAAGTGCCAGAGGAGCAGTCGCAACACTCGCTTCTATGCCGGTCTGGGCTTTTGGGTTGATGGTGTCCGGCGCGTTGTGGCTGTGCCTC
Source organism: uncultured Alphaproteobacteria bacterium (assembly GCA_963829625.1). Taxonomy (GTDB): domain Bacteria; phylum Pseudomonadota; class Alphaproteobacteria; order Sphingomonadales; family Sphingomonadaceae; genus Sphingomicrobium. Next base: position 80,950 of record CAWHJH010000001.1, read on the forward strand.
TGGACGACCAGGCCACGTCTGCTCGGTCTCGTCCCATTCGCCATCGGGGCAGCGGCTGCCTTCCTGTCGCCCACGCCGGACTTGCTCCTCACCGGCGACGGCCGCCACCTCGCAGTCCTGGCGATGGACGGAAGACCGATGATGCTGCGTGACCGAAGCGGCGACTTCATGCGCGATCTCATCAGCGAGGCTTCCGGTTTCGATGAGGAGCCTGGCTTGCTGGATGCCGCGCCGTTCGGCTCCTGTTCCCGCGATTCCTGCGTCGCGGTCATCCGCCGGGACGGAAGGGAATACCGGCTTCTCGCGACGCGCTCGACGACGAGGATTGATTGGCAGTCGCTCGTGCAAGCCTGCGCCCAGGCCGATATTGCCGTGTCGGACCGCTGGCTTCCGCGAGGCTGCACCCCGCGTTGGCTCAAGCTCGACCGTAAGACGCTCGAACAGACCGGCGGCATAGCCCTCTATCTGAAGGAGCGACCGCGGGTGGAAACCGTGTCGGATCACCTCGCCGGGCATCCGTGGGCGATGTGACGCATTCCGGCAAATCGTCTATGGGCGAACCGCTCGTAACGGGGAGGAACCCTATGCCGGAATATGTGATCGAGCGTGAAATGCCTGGCGTCGGATCGCTTGGCGCAGGCGACCTCAAGGCCGCGTCGCAGACCAGTTGCTCGGTGCTTCGCGAGCTGGGGCCTGAAATCCAGTGGGTGCAGAGCTACGTCACCGACGACAAGATCTACTGCATCTATCGCGCGCCGAACGAGGACATCATCCGCGAACACGCCCAACGCGGCGGCTTTCCGGCTAACAAGGTCAGCCAAGTGCGGAGCGTGATCGATCCTACGACGGCGGAGTAGGGCGTAGGCGCTTCTGCGGGAACTCAGTCGGTAGATTGCCAGACGGCGAGTTCGCTTCCTGAAGGGTCGATGAAGTGGAACCTGCGTCCACCGGGGAAGGAAAAAATGGGCTTTGCGATCGTGCCCCCCGCCTTGGTCACCGCTTCGAACGCGGATTCGAGATCGTCCACGCGAACCACGGGCAGAGGCGCCGCGAGAGCTTCCTCCGGTTGTCCGTTGAGGCCAACGTCGACATCGCCCGTCGTCATCGCCGAATATTCGGGACCGAAGGCCGTGAAGCTCCACCCGAACGCCTTTGCATAGAATGCCCGCGTCAGTTCGTGCGCCGTAGCGGTCGGCAATTCGACATAGTCGATGCGCGCGCCTGCCATGCTCAGTAGCGGCGGATGAGGCCGGCTAGGCGGCCCTGGATGCTCACCCGGCCCTCGTCGTAGCGCTGGGCTTGATAGCGTGAGTTCGCCGGATCAAGCCTGATCGTCCGGCCTTCGCGGCGATAGGTCTTCAAAGTCGCTTCTTCATCGTCGATCAAAGCGACGACGATCTCGCCGTCGCGAGCCGTGTCGACTTTGCGGATCAGCGCGAAGTCGCCGTCGAGAATGCCTTCCTCGATCATCGAATCGCCTGAAACTTCCAGCGCGTAATGCTCTCCGGGGCCGAGCAATGCGGCCGGCACCGCAAAGCCTTCCGTACCCTGGAGCGCCTCGATCGGCGTTCCGGCCGCGATCCGGCCATGGAGTGGGATCTCTATCGTGTCGTTGGCTGCGGCGGGTACGACGGGACGCGGCGCGGGGCTGACCGGCGCGGCGGATTCCGGAAGCTTCAGTACTTCCAGCGCACGCGCACGGTTGGGCAGACGGCGGATGAAACCACGCTCCTCGAGCGCCGAGATCAGTCGGTGCACGCCCGACTTGGACTTGAGGTCCAAGGCTTCCCGCATCTCGTCGAAGCTGGGCGATACGCCCAATTCATTGAGACGCTTGTTAATGAACAGGAGCAATTCGTGCTGCTTGACAGTGAGCATCGCGCGGCCATTCCCCGTAAGAACAGACGGGGAACGTGTAGGCAACAAAGTGTCGCCCGTCAAGGCGGCCGTCGACGCTAGCTTCCGCTGCCGGTGATCCGCGTCCTGGAGTCCGCGATCGCCTTCTCGTTCCGCTTCACGCCAACGGCTTGCCGCATGGCGTTCAGGAACTGGGCGCCATACTCTTGCGACAGCGAGTTCTGCATCTGCAGCTGGGTTTGCGTGATCAGGGTGGGCTGGGTCAGCGCATTGCCAGGAGTGACCTTGTTCACCTTGACCACATAGATTCCTTCGCCCTGGTCGCCCGCCACTGTTCGCACCTTGCCCTGGCCGAGGCTGAACAGCATCGTCAGAGGCGGAGGAACCTTGCCCTGAAACCGGCTGAGCTGGATGCGGCGCGCATTGACCGGCTCGACGCGCACAGGGATGGGGGTCCCGCGGGCTGCCTCGCTGAGCGGAGCCCGCGCGGCCTTCCCGGCGATCGTCTGAGCAAGCTGCCGGGCGCGCTGTGAGGCCTGGTCTGCGATCCAGTCCTGGATCACGCGGTCGCGAATGCTCGCCAGCGGTGCCGGTGCCGCGGCAATGACCCGGGCTGGCGCGACAAGCGCATAGCCTGCTTCGTTGGGCAAGGTCTCGATCAGCGGCTCGTCATTCTCGGCAAGCTCGAAGCCGGCCTTCAGCGTTGGGGCCAGTTCCGGCGGAAGCGAGTAGCTGGGATCGGCGCGCGACCGACCGTCTGCCGTCACCGGAGGAGTCTCGACGATGGCAAGCTTGCCCGCAGCCGCCGCTTCGGTGAAGCTTCCCCCTCCGTCGATCGCGTCCTGGACCAAATTCACGATATTCTCGATCGCGGCCTTGCGCTTGTCGACGACAAGCTTTGCAGAGATTTCGGTGCGCGCTTCGGCGACGGTCTTGCCGCCTTCGCGCTGGATTCGGTCGATCCTGACCACGTGCCAGCCGTTCTCCGACTGGATCGGGCCGACCACCGCGCCCTCGGCCGCTCCGAAAGCTGCGCCGGCAACGCGCGCGCCGGCCACAGTCGTGAATTGCTCGCGAGTTTGCGCTCCCAACTCGATGTCCTGGGCAGTGAAGCCGGCGGGCGCTGCCGCCGCGGCAAAGGACTGCCCGTTGCGCAGCCGCTGAACGATCGCGTTGGCGGTTGCCTGATCGGGCGCCACGGCCTGCGAGATCGTACGGGTGTCCTTCGGCGCATATTGCGCGCGGTTGGCGTTGTAATAGTCGGCGATTTCCTTGTCGGACGGCTGGACGCTGGCGACCTGCTCCGCGCCCACCTTCGCGATCCGCAGCACGCGCTGCTCAGGAACCATGTAGCGACGCTGGTTCGCCGCGTAGAAGGCCTGGATCGCGGCTGGGGTGGGATTCAGCCCGGCGCGGAAGGCCTCCAGCGGAATGAAGGCAACGTCGCCCTCCCGTGCTTCCAGCAGAAGCGAAGCATAAGGAGTCGCCATTCCCACCGACGCGCGTGCGTTCACGACAGCGGGCGCGATCATCAACTGCTGGAGCAACCCGTTGCCGATGATCATCCGCACTTCTTCGTCGGTGATCCGTTGTTGATTGAGGAAAGCCGCATAGGACTGCTCGCTGAACTGGCCGTTGAGACCCTTCGCCGAGGGAATGTTCGCGATCTGCGCATCGATCAGGCGCTTGGAGAGTGTGAAGCCGAACTTGTTGGCAAACGCTTCGAGCGTCTCTGCGTCGACCAACGCCGAGAGCAACTGGTCGTAGTCGCCTGCGATGCTCGCATAAGTCGCCTCGGGGTCCTGCTCGCGGGCTTGCGAAAGCCGGCGGTCCATCGCCCGCGTCATGTCGCGGTCGGTGACCCTCTCGGACCCCACCTTGACCAGCGAATCGCCGCCTCCGCCGAAGCTTCCGCCGGACAGGACGCCCTGGATGTCAGCAAGCGCGAAGGACGCGATGATGGCGATGAGGAACAGCGCCATGATGATGGTCCCGACGGTCGATTTCGACAGCCGGCGGAATGAAGCGAGCATGCAAGTCCTGCTAGAGGCCGTATTGGGAAAGGCCGCTTTAGGTGCGGCTTTCCCGCCCATCAAGGCTCGGCTTCCATCGTGCAATGCCCGACGCTAGGGCGGCTCCAGATCAGCAGGGGCTTCAAATGACGCGTCGCAAATATGTCGTCGGCAATTGGAAGATGCATGGACTCGCGGCCGATCTCGCGGAAGTTCGCGCGATCGCCGACGGCGCCGGCGCCTTTTCGAACGTGGATGTCGCTCTCTGCCTCCCCACAATCCTGATCGAACGGGCCGCGCGCGCCGTGCCGGATTTCCCCATCGGCGCGCAGGACGTTCATTTCGCCGAGAAGGGCGCCCATACGGGCAATATTTCTGCCGCCATGCTGCACGATGCGGGCGCGAGCCTGACCATCGTCGGACACTCGGAGCGCCGCGAGGCCCAGCGCGAGAGCAGCGAGGAGGTTCGGTCCAAGGCGGAGGCGGGCCTCGCCGCGGGCCTGTCAGTAATTCTCTGCGTCGGCGAAAGCCTTGACGTGCGCGAAGCTGGCAAGGCCATCGCTGCCGTCCAGGCGCAGCTCAACGCGTCCCTCCCCCATGGGAAAAGCGCACATGCGGGCGTACCGGCGAGGCTCGCAGTCGCCTACGAGCCGATCTGGGCCATCGGCACGGGCAAGGTCGCTTCACCCTCGGACATTTCCGAAATGCACAATGCCCTGCGCGAGCGCCTAGTCGCCGCTTATGGTGATGCCGGGAACGAAATCCGCATTCAGTACGGTGGGTCCGTCAATGCCTCGAATGCGGCAGAGATCTTCGCTGCCGACAATGTCGATGGGGCTCTCGTCGGCGGAGCCAGCCTAACCGCCGAGAAATTCCTGCCGATCGTCGAAGCCGCCGCCCAAGGTTGAAGGCGAACAAGCAATCTCCTAAGTCGCCGCGATTACTCCCTGAAAGGCCGTCATGTTCAAGTTCCTTCTGATCGTTCAGACGTTGGTCGCCGCATCGCTCGTGAGCGTCATCCTGATGCAGCGTTCGGAAGGCGGTGGTCTGGGCGTCGGCGGTAGCTCGTCCGGTTTCATGACCGCGCGTGGCGCAGCGGATTTCCTGACACGCTCGACTGCGGTCCTTGGCGCCTTGTTCATCATCCTGTCGATCACGCTTGCGGCAATTGCCGGCACCGCGCGCCAGCCAACTCGTGTCGATACTTCGCTCGCCAATCAGGTCGGACCGGCGCCCGCGACCCAGCCGCAGCAGGAACCGGCCGCTCCAGCGCAGAACCAGGACGAGCCGGCAGTCCCGCTCGCTCAGTAACGGCTCCGAAACCAGATTTTTTTCACACGCCGGGTTGCGCGTTCGGCGGGTTCGCCCCTAAGCCCCGACTCCCATGGCGCGGTTCATATTTGTCACCGGCGGCGTGGTCTCATCGCTTGGTAAGGGTCTTCTCTCAGCCTCTCTCGGGGCGCTGCTTCAGGCGCGCGGCTACAAGGTCCGCATCCGGAAGTTCGACCCTTATCTGAACGTCGATCCGGGGACGATGTCGCCGTATCAACACGGCGAGGTCTACGTGACCGACGATGGGGCCGAGACCGATCTCGATCTCGGCCATTACGAGCGTTACACCGGCGTGTCCTCGCGCCAGTCAGACAACATCACCACCGGGCGCATCTACCGCGATATCATCGCGAAGGAGCGGCGCGGAGATTATCTGGGGGCGACGGTGCAGGTGATCCCGCACGTCACCAACGCCATCAAGGAGTTCGCTGTCTCCGAAACCGGTGATTGCGATTTCGTGATCTGCGAAATCGGCGGCACGGTCGGCGACATAGAGAGCCTGCCGTTCATCGAGGCAATTCGGCAGCTTCGCAACGATCTCGGCCGCGATCAGACCGTTAGCGTCCACACGACGCTTGTGCCGTGGATTGCCGCTGCGGGTGAGCTGAAGACAAAGCCGACGCAGCAGTCCGTTCGTGAGCTATCCAGCCTCGGCGTCCAGCCGGAGGTTCTTCTCTGCCGCAGCGACCGGCCGCTTCCCGAAGCCGAGCGCGAGAAAATCGCCTTGTTCTGCAACGTCCGCAAGTCCGCCGTCATCCCGGCGCTCGACGCACGCAACATCTACGACGTGCCGCTTCAATATCATGAGGCGGGCCTGGACGATGAAGTGCTGTACGCCTTCGGGATCGACGACGCCCCCAAGCCGGATCTCACGCGCTGGATCGAGATCATGGACCGGATCGATCACTACGACAGCGAAGTCACGATTGGCGTCGTCGGCAAGTATGTCGGCCTGCCGGACGCCTACAAGAGCTTGCGCGAAGCCTTGGTGCACGGTGGGATTGCGAACCGGACAAAGGTCAACATCGAGTGGATCGATGCCGAGCTCTTCGAGCATCCGGAGGCGGATATCGTCGCGGAGCTCGAGCCGTTGAACGCCATTCTGGTGCCCGGCGGGTTCGGCGAGCGCGGGTCCGAGGGCAAGATTGCCTCGGTGAAGTTCGCGCGCGAACGCGAAATTCCCTTCTTCGGAATCTGCCTGGGCATGCAAATGGCCTGCATCGAAGGCGCACGGAACACCGCCGGAATTGCGGAGGCATCGACGACCGAATTCGGGACGACATCGGAACCCGTCGTGGGCCTCATCACCGAATGGATGAGCGAGGAAGGCATCCAGGAACGCGCGGCGGGCGGCGATCTTGGCGGTACGATGCGGCTGGGCGCGTACATGGCCAAGCTCGACGGCAACAGCGTCGTTCGCGGCATTTACGGCTTGGACGAGATCAGCGAACGCCACCGGCACCGCTATGAGGTGAACAGCCACTATAAGGATGCGCTGGAGAAGGGCGGTCTCGTCTTCTCCGGAATGTCGCCGGACGGCCGCCTTCCGGAGATCGTTGAGCGGCCGGACCATCCCTGGTTCATCGGCGTGCAGTTCCATCCGGAGTTGAAGAGCCGTCCGTTCGAACCGCACCCACTCTTCGCCGGATTCATCGAGGCGGCGCTAAAGCAGTCGCGACTGGTTTAGCTGTCCTTTGTTTCACTAATGAAATGACTTGCCAAAGGTCGGCAATGGGTATTGGGTCCCGGGCTTCCTGAACGGGGAGGCAAGCATGAAATCCATCGGCACGATCTCGGCCGGCCTGGCGCTGGCTCTTTCACTTGCGGCTTGCGACCGCTCCGCGGCACCAGTCAACGGCGATGCCTCGGCGTCACCCGATGCCGCCACCGCGGAGGCCGCTACGGCCGATGCCGAGGCGGTCAGGCAGGCCTTTGCGAAGTTCAACGCAGATATCGCGGCCAAGAATGTGGACGCAATCAAGGCTCATTATGCCAGCGACGCGGTAATGATCATTCCAGGCCAGGCACCTTTCGTCGGCGCCGACGCGATCATGAAGGATTATCAAGCCTACGGAACCGATCCGGCGGGCAAATATGTCCCCGGCACGGAAAAAGTCGAAGTCTTGTCGGACGGCGCGGCTTACGGCGAAGTCAACTACCAGACCACATTCACCAATCCGAAGACCAAGGCGGTCGAAACGCAGGATCGGTACAATCTCACGGTCTACAGGAAGCAATCCGACGGTAGCTGGAAGGTCGTGCGGGACGTTAACGTGACCCTGCCCAAGGCCAGTTGAGCGAACTCGGGTTCCGGAGTGCCGCTTTGGCGCTCCGAACTCAACCCGGCGGCCATTGCGGGGCGGCGTAGGGGCCAGTAGACGCCGCAAAATGACCAATACCATGTCCACCCGCGTCGCGATTCTGGGTTCAGGCCCGGCCGGGCTGACGGCTGCGATATACGCCGCGCGCGCCGGCCTTTCCCCGATCGTCATTCAGGGCATCCAGCCCGGCGGACAGCTCACGACCACGACGGACGTCGAGAACTATCCCGGCTTTCGTGACGTCATCCAGGGTCCCTGGCTGATGGAAGAGATGCAGGCGCAGGCGGAGCATGTCGGCACGCGCATGGTGTGGGACCATATTTCGGCCGTCGACCTTAAGAGTCGCCCAATCCGGCTGACGGGCGACAGCGGCACGCAGTATTTCGCCGATTCACTCGTCATCGCGACCGGCGCACAGGCGAAGTGGCTCAACCTGCCCTCAGAAGAGCATATGAAGGGGAGGGGGGCCTCGGCCTGCGCGACGTGCGACGGTTTCTTCTATCGGGGGAAGAGGGTCGCGGTGATCGGCGGGGGTAATACCGCGGTCGAGGAAGCTCTCTACCTCACCAACCATAGCCATGATGTCACACTGATCCATCGCCGTGACAGCCTGCGGGCGGAGAAGATCCTGCAGGACCGCCTGTTCGCCAATCCGCACGTCAAGATCATCTGGGATCAGCGAAGTCGTCGAGTTTGTCGGCGGTGGCGAGCCCGAAGCCTTGGTTGGACTCGACATCAAGAATCGGCTCACTGGCGAAGTCAGCCGAATTTCGGTCGACGGGGCATTCGTCGCCATCGGCCACAAGCCGGCAACTGAACTGTTCCAGGGCCAGCTCGAGCTAGATGGCGATGGCTATCTCCAGGTCGAGGTGGGCACGACCAAGACGAGCATTCCGGGCGTATTCGCCTGTGGAGACGTTATGGACAAGATCTATCGCCAGGCGGTCACTGCCGCAGGAACGGGCTGCATGGCCGCCTTGGATGCGGAGAAGTATCTCGCAGCGCAGGAATTCGAGGCTCTCGCCGCCGAATAGGCCTCAGCGGCTCTGCAGCCGTTCCACGAAGGCCAGCAGGCTGCCGAAGCTCGCGAAGTCCTCGGCATCGACATCGTCGTCCTCGATGAGAACCCCGACCCTTTCCTCGAGCGCGGTCAGGAAGTTCGCGACGGCCATTGAGTCGAACTCAGGCAGCGAACCAAACAAGGCGGTGCTGTCGGCGAAGCCGCTTACCTGATCCTCGGCAAGCCCCAGCACTTCCGACAGCAGTTCGCGCAGGGTCACCTCGGCGATGATTTCGTCGGGCGCTTTGTCGACCTTGTTCAACACGCCCGCGGCCCTAGTCGACGGCCATTGTTACGGCAACAGCATTGCTTCGTTGCGCGCTGGCGGCGATTAGGCCTGAGGTGACGCTCGACCCTACGCCTTTTCCGCTCGACCACCTGACGGGCCGAGGTGCGCCCGAGGCTCCGGCACTGACCGCGGGCAAGGAAACGCTCACATATCGCCAGCTCGAGGAGGAGGTCGGCCGAACCGCCGCTGCGTTGCTTGCCCAGGGCCTATTCCCCGGGGATCGAGTGGCCAGCTGGATGGCCAAGATCAGGCTGGCCTGCATCCTACCGCTGGCGGCCGCCCGCGCGGGCCTTGTCCATGTTCCAATCAACCCCGTTCTAAAGCGGGCGCAGGCGGCGCACATCCTCGCGGACAGCGGCACGAAGCTGCTGATCGCAAATGAGGCACGCCTCCGGTCGCTTGAAGATGCCGACCGTGCCGAGGCCCGACTGATCGCGATCGAAACGTGGGACGTGGCGGGGAAGGAGCCTCTCAATCAGGCCTCCCGTAACCCGAACGAACTTGCGGCCTTGCTCTATACTTCCGGCTCTACGGGCAGGCCCAAGGGCGTGATGCTGAGCCATGCCAATATGTGGCTCGGCGCAATCAGCGTCGCGCACTACCTTGGCCTGACCGCTCGGGACCGTACGCTTGCCGTCCTTCCGCTCGCCTTCGACTATGGCCAGAATCAGTTGCTCTCGACCTGGGCCGCGGGCGGGCACGCCATTGCTTTCGATTACCTTCTGCCCAGGGACGTGGTCCGCGCCGTCGGACGTCATGGCGTCACGGTTTTGGCGGGTGTCCCACCCTTGTGGGTCCAGCTGTCGGAGTTGGACTGGGCTGAAGGCGGAACGCTTCGGACGCTCACGAACAGCGGCGGGCATCTGCCGGAAACGATCGTCCGCAAGCTGCGGAGCCTCTTCCCCCAGGCTCAACTGCACCTGATGTACGGGCTGACCGAGGCGTTCCGATCGGCCAGCCTCGACCCGGCCCTGGCCGACGAGCATCCCGACAGCGTTGGCGAGGCCATCCCGTTCGCCGAAGTCATGATCGTGCGCGACGACGGCAGCGAAGCCGGCCCGGATGAAGAGGGCGAGCTGGTCCACGCGGGTCCTCTGGTCGCCCAAGGCTATTGGCAGGACCCCGCGCGCACTGGTGAGCGCTTCAAGCCGGCGCCGTCATTCTCGCGCTACGGCGGCACGGCCGTATGGTCCGGAGATAGGGCGGTCCGGGGCGACGACGGTCTAATCCGCTTCCGCGGGCGGGACGATGCGATGATCAAGGTCAGCGGAAATCGCCTGAGCCCGACCGAGATCGAAGAGGCGGCCCTCGCCAGCGGCGCGGTGCGGGAGGTGCTGGCTCTTGGGGTGAATGACGAACGTCTCGGCCAGGCCGTGAAGCTTATCGCGGTCGCGAAAGGCGAGAGCGCCGAACAACGTCTGCGGGCCCATCTTGCCGCCGAGCTTCCCGCCTACATGCAGCCGAGGGAAATCGTGTGGCGGGACGAATTGCCGGTCTCACCGAACGGCAAGGTCGATCGCGCCGCGCTGGTGAAGGAGTTTGCATGAAACCCATGGGCCCAATTCCCCCAGGCTTCATCGCCAACCCGGCCGGTCACCTGATGATCGGTGGGCGTTCTGCGGACGAGCTTGTTACAGAGGCCGGCGGGACACCCTTGATCGTCTATGACAGCGGAATGGTTGAACGGCAGATCGACCGCTTCCGCGCGGCTATGCCCGCCGAGATGGCGCTACATTATGCCATCAAGGCAAACCCTTACGCACCTTTGCTTTCATGGATTGCCGACAAGGTCGACGGCTTTGACGTGGCCTCGACCGGAGAGCTTGGTCGGGTGGCCCACCTCGGCCTGCCGATAAGCTTCGCCGGGCCCGGCAAGAGCGACCAGCAACTCGAAACGGCCATGCGCGCCGGGGTCACGATCAATCTCGAAAGCGAGGGCGAGGCGGAGCGAGCGCTGGAGATCGCGGTCGGGATGAGCCGCCCGCCAAAGGTCGCGGTGCGTGTGAACCCTCCCTTTGCCCTCAAGGGCGCAGGGATGAAGATGGGCGGGCTAGCCAGCCAGTTCGGCGTCGATCACGACCGCGCGCCCGCGCTCATCAAGCGGCTGATTGCGGCGGGCGCGGACTGGCGCGGTCTCCACATCTTCACCGGCAGCCAGGCGCTCCAGGCAGATGCCTTGATCGAAGCCCAGACCGCCACCGTCGCTTTGGCCGCAGAAATCGCCGGTCAGGCCGGAGCAAGTCCGCCCGAGGTCAACCTCGGCGGAGGGTTCGGCATTCCCTATTTCGTCGGAGAGCGGCCTCTGGACATCGAGTCCGTCGGAGCAACTCTCGCCAAGACCCTGACAGAACGCGCGAAAATTCTCGCGGAAACCAGGTTCGCAATCGAACTCGGCCGCTGGCTCGTCGGTGAGGCAGGTGTTTATTTGACCCGCATCGTCGACCGCAAGGAGAGCCGCGGCGAGACTTTCCTGATCACGGATGGCGGTCTCCAGCACATGCTCGCAGCGTCGGGCAATTTCGGCCAGCTACTGCGCCGCAACTATCCTGTTGCAGTCGCGGGCCGTTTCGGCGCTGCTGCCGAGCAGGACGTAACGATTACCGGCTGTCTGTGCACGCCGCTCGACCTGCTGGCCCATGAAGTCGCGCTTCCTCGAGCCGATGTCGGCGATCTCATCGCGATCTTTTGCGCGGGCGCGTACGGCCTCAGCGCCAGCCCGCAGGAATTTCTCAGTCAGCCCCGCGCCCGGGAGATGCTTGCCTAGGGATAGATCGCTTCGACGAAGTACAGGCCTTCGGAAGGTGCGTTCAGGCCGAGTTCCGCCCGGTCCTTCGCTTCCAGGGCCCGGCGGATGTCATCCGGCTCCCACTGGCCGCGGCCGACCATCGTGAGGCAGCCCGACCATCGATCGCACCTGGTGGTGCAGGAAGCTACGCGCAGCCGCCTCGATGTGGATCTCCTCTCCGACCCGCTTCACGTCGAGCCTGTCGAGCGTCTTCACCGGGCTGTCCGACTGGCAGTGGACAGACCGGAACGTGGTGAAGTCGTGCTGGCCGACCAGCATTTCGGCGCCTTTCGTCATCGCTTCGACGTCTAGGGGCGCGGCGATATGCCATACGCGCCCCCGCTCCAGCGCCGGCGGACGCTCGGCGATTGAGGATGCGATACAGATACTTGCGGCCGATACATGTGAAACGGGCGTGCCAATCGTCGTTCACGGGCCGGACGTCCGTCACGGAAATCGGCTCCGGCCGGACCAATGCGTTCAGGCCCTCTCGCAGCCTGTGCTCAGTCACCGTCTTCGCGATATCCACATGAACAGTCATCGCCAGCGCGTGAACCCCGGCGTCCGTGCGGCCGGCGGCATGAACGGCTGTCAGTTCGCCGGTCATGCGATGGATTGCCTCTTCGAGCCGCTGCTGAACCGACGGCCCATGGTCCTGACGCTGCCACCCCATGAAGGGCCGACCATCGAATTCGATCGTCAGGCGCCAACGCGTCATGGGAGGGTCGTGCCCTTCGGAATTGCGAAGCCGCGAAGCAGCTCGTCGACCGTCATCGCGCTTCGGCCTGCTCGCTGAACCCGCAACGGCCTTACGTAGCCCTCGCCAGCAGCGATGTTGAGACAGTCGTCCAGCACTTCGCCGGGCGTGCCCGACGCATCGCGTCCTGTCCTTGCGTCGAGCAGTTTGATCCGTTCACCATTTGCCTCGAACCAGGCACCTGGGAAGGGAGCGAAGGCGCGGACCTGCCGCTCGATCTCCTCAGCGGCACGGGCCCAGTCGATGCGCGCCTCGACTTTGTCGATCTTGGCCGCGTAAGTTTCGCCGTCAGCCGGCTGAGGTGCAGGGCGAAAGCTGGTTGGGTCGCTTATCCACTCCAGCAGTGCCTCAGCACCAAGTTTCGACATTTCGCCCGTGACTTGGCCGGAGTTCTTTCCGTCGAGGATGAGCTTCTTCTTCAGCAGCATCGGGCCGGTATCCAGGCCTTCATCCATCTGCATGATCGTCACGCCGCTTACCGCGTCGCCTGCCAGGATCGCCCGCTGGATCGGCGCGGCACCACGCCAGCGCGGCAGGAGAGAGGCGTGGATGTTCACGCAGCCCAATCTCGGTGCTTCAAGGATCGGCTTGGGCAGGATCAGCCCATAGGCGGCGACCACGGCCAGATCCGCCTCCAGAGCCGCGAAATTCGACTGTTCCTCTGCGCTGCGAAGCGTCTTCGGTGTTCGAACCTCCAGCCCGAGCTGATCGGCGCGCTCGTGGACGGCAGTCTTCCGGTCCGCCTTGCCACGCCCGGCGGGCCGGGGCGTCTGACAATAGACCGCAACGACCTCGTGACCCAACTCCACCAGCGCATCCAGCGCCGGAACGGCGAACTCGGGCGACCCCATGAAGATGATCCGCATTGCGGCGCCCTATGGCGGAGGAGAAGGATTTTGCCTACCTCACAGCTGATATGGCTTCGGAGGAAATCGAAGCGCTCGCAGGAGCGCTGGCAAGGCTGCCGGGGCTCGGACCCCGGTCGGCGCGCCGCGCCGTGCTTCACCTCATGAAGAAGCGGCAGACGGCCCTGGAGCCGCTTCTGTCGGCCTTGCAGCGCGTCTCCGAACGCCTGTCGACCTGCTCGACCTGCGGGAACGTCGACACGTCGGACCCGTGCGGTATTTGCCGGGACCCGCGCCGCGATGAGAAAAGCCTCTGCGTGGTGGAGGAAGTCGCGGACCTGTGGGCGCTCGACCGTTCGCGTTTGTTTCCGGGTCGCTATCACGTCCTTGGGGGCAGACTGTCGGCTCTCGAGGGCGTCAGGCCCGAGGACCTGGCGATCGACAGCCTCATCCAGCGCGTAGGATCAGGCGGGATCGAGGAAGTCGTCCTCGCAATGAACGCGACTCTGGAGGGCCAGACGACCGCCCACTACCTCGCGGAACGCCTAGAGAAGTTCCCGATCAGGCTGACTCAGCTGGCGCACGGTCTCCCCGTAGGCGGAGAACTCGATTATCTCGACGAGGGGACCCTTGCCCAGGCGCTGCGCGCAAGGCGTCCCATTGCTTGAAGCGACTGGCCTGAAAGACTAAATCAGAGCCATGGCCATTCGACCGATCGTTGAAGTTCCCGACCCGCGTCTGCGCGAAATCTCCAAGCCCGTGGAAGGCGTGGACGATGAGCTGCGCACCCTCGTCGCGGACATGTTCGAGACGATGTACGCCGCCCCCGGTATTGGCTTGGCGGCGATCCAGGTCGGCGAGCCGAAGCGCGTGCTGGTCATCGACCTGCAGGAGCCGGAAGAAGAGGACGGCGAGCCGGTCAGGGATCCGCGCGTCTTCATCAACCCCGAGATCCTGCAAACTTCGGACCAGGAAGTGCCCTACACCGAGGGCTGCCTGTCCGTTCCCGACCAATATGCCGAAGTGGACCGACCGGACCGGATTCGCGCGCGCTGGATGGAGCTGGACGGAAAGGTCCGCGAGGAAGAGATCGACGGCCTGCTAGCCGTCTGCCTCCAGCACGAAATGGATCATCTGGAGGGCGTGCTGTTCATCGACCATCTGTCGCGCCTGAAGCGCAATATGATCCTCAACAAGCTCGCCAAGCAGCGGAAAGTCGCAGCTTAGGCCATTATTGCCGGCGTGACGGACGCCGCGGCGTTCCTGCAGTCTTCCGCGCATTCGCGACACATTTGGGCGCACAGCCTGCAGTGTTCGTGATCGTGTTTCTCGCACTCCGTCGCGCAAGCTTCGCAGACGCGCGCGCAAAATTCGAGCATTTCGCGCAGGATATCCTCGTTCGACCCGGTTCGGCGGAGCCCCAGCCGGGCCGCCGCTTCGCATACGTCGGCGCAATCCAGGCAGGTGCGGATGCACTGGCGCATGTCCATCTTCTCGGCCGCGCAGGCGTCCGCGCAGCTCAGGCACATCTTCGCGCAATACATCAGGTGGTGGACTGCATCGCCAAGTGGCTGATTTACATGGCCCTGCACGTCAGGGTGCAGACCGATCATCTTGCGAATGGACATTGAGAACTCCCCTAGATTCCTGTGGAGAACCAGTGGTGCGTAGCCCGGTTCCTATTGTCGTTGAACTGAATTCGCTCTAAGGTTCCTGTTCTGTTCCGGGAGGGTGCGGGCATGAGCGGTACCGTAATCGCGTTTGTCGTTGTCGCTCTGGCCATTGGAGCGCTCGTTGGATGGCTCTTCGGCAGCCGCGCCGGGGCGGGCGCGACGCACACGGTCGAAAGCCTACGCCTCCAGTTGGACGCGGTCGTGAAGGAACGCGACGCCAATCGAGATGCCGTGACTAGGCTCGCCGCGCTCGAAGCGTCGCAATTGGAGCGTGAGAAGGGCTTTGAAGCACGGATCAAAGAACTGATCGAAGCCAAGGAAGCACTGTCGGTCCAGTTTGCCGAGATCAGCAACAAGCTGCTCGCGGAGGCGCAGGAAAGCTTCCTGAAGCGCGCCGACCAGCGTTTCCGACAATCCGAAGAAAATAGCGGCCAGAACCTGAAGGCGCTGCTTCAGCCCGTCCATGATCGGCTGGAGCGCTATGAGACGACCGTGCAAAAGGTCGAGGCGGAGCGCCGCGACGCCTTCGGTCTTCTGTCGGGCCAGATAGATGCTATGCGCACCGGGACGGAGCGCGTGTCCGCGGAGGCCGCCAAGCTCGTGAATGCGCTACGAAATGCGCCAAAGGCGCGCGGCCGCTGGGGTGAACAACAGCTTCGCAATGTGCTTGAGAGTTGCGGCCTCTCCGAGCATTGCGACTTCGCGACCGAGGTCAGCGTCAGCGACGGAGAAGGCGTTCGGTTGCGGCCGGATGTTGTCGTGCGGGTCCCTGGGGGCCAATCTCTTGTGATCGACGCCAAGGTTTCGTTGAACGACTATCAGGACGCGTTCGGTGCGGTCGACGAGGGCGATCGGGCGACCCATCTCACAGCGCACGCCGCAGCGATCCGGGCTCACGTGAATACGCTAGCTGCGAAGGCTTATTGGTCGCAGTTCGACGATGCACCCGACTACGTCGTGATGTTCATCCCGGGCGAACACTTCCTGACCGCCGCGCTCGAGCAGGATCCTTCACTTTGGGACTATGCCTTCGACAAGAAGGTTCTTCTTGCGACCCCAACCAACCTAATTGCCATTGCGCGCACCGTTGCCGCCGTCTGGCGGCAGGAGAAGCTCGCGAAGGAGGCGCGCCAGATCGGCGAGCTTGGCAAGGAGTTGTACGAGCGGCTTGCCAAGGCGGCCGATGACCTTCGCAAGGTTGGAAGCGGCCTTTCGACAGCTGTCAACAATTACAACAGCTTCGTCTCCAGCTTTGAAACTCGATCACTGGTTACCGCCCGCAAGTTCCGGGAACTGAACATAGAGCCCGGCCGGCGTGACATTGAGGTTCTTTCGCCCGTCGAGGCCTTGCCGCGCTATGCTGATGAGGAACTTGGCCTCAACGACAGCGGGCAGGACGACCCGCCGAAGATCGCGGCGGAGTGAAATGCCTTTGCTTGCAAAATAGGAATTGAGCTGCTGCCTTGCGGCAGGCTCTTTGAATGACTGAAGATGGGTGGAGTCAGGTCGCCGTCAGTG
The DNA here is from genome assembly GCA_963829625.1 of uncultured Alphaproteobacteria bacterium. Lineage (GTDB taxonomy): Bacteria > Pseudomonadota > Alphaproteobacteria > Sphingomonadales > Sphingomonadaceae > Sphingomicrobium. The sequence goes on from CAWHJH010000001.1 coordinate 97,399, forward strand.
CGAACTTTGCGAACATTCGCGCTACTTGAAGGGGACTCAGGCGGCGGCGCTGCTCCTAAGGTCCTCCGCAGCCTTCGTAACGCCTACCGTCGACGTCGACCTGGACTCTGTCGGGATATCCTTCGCCGGACATGACGTCGTTGCACGGCGCATGGACGATGTTCACCCCGATCCGGGGCGTCTGATAAATTTCTCCGGCAATCCCAATGATCGCCTGCGGCCTTGGCTGCCGGACCGGCTGCCCGCCTGCGGGAATGAAGGTGAGATCCTGCTCATCGATGATCAAAGTCCAGCCCGGCTCCTGTCCGATCGCTCGATACGGCGCCGGCGAGGGCGGGGGATGGGAAAGGCAGGCGCTCAGCATCAGCGCCGCGGGAATGACGGTCCAGAATTTCATCAACGGAACAACCTCCGCCCTGATCGACTGTTCCTCATGACCTGCGCCAGCTTGCTCGCACCTGAAAGGCCATCACAGCTGCCGCGATCGCCGCGTTGAGGCTGTCCGCCCGTCCGGCCATGGGGATTTTCACGAGAACGTCGCACTCTTCCTCATAGGCTGGAGGAAGCCCTGTTGCTCATTGCCGATGAGCAGGAAGCAAGGGACCTGGTAGTCTGCTTCCAGATAATCCCGATCCGTGTTCAGGCTCGTTCCGACCAGCTGGCCGGCGCCGGCGCGCAGCCATGCGACGAATTCGGCCCACGAGGCCTTGGCCACTTGCTGAGTGAAAACGGCGCCCATGGAAGCGCGCACAGCCTCGACCGAATAGGGGTCGGCGCTGTCGTCGATCAGGATGAGGCCGCCCGCGCCCACGGCGTCTCCCGTCCTGAGGATCGTCCCGATGTTCCCTGGATCGCGTAGCGCCTGCGCGGCCAGCCAAAGCGGAGCCTTGGCTCGATCCAGTGCGTCGAGGCCGGTCTCCGGCTGCCGATACGCCGCCACCAGCATCTGCGGATTGTCCTTGCCCGATGTCTTGGAAAGGATTTCAGGGGTGGTCTCGATCGCGTCACCGCCGGCTGCTTCCGTGGCGGCGATGATTTCTGCGGCGAGTGAATGTCTTGCGCCTTCAGGGGAAAACATGACGATCTCGGGCAGGCGGCCGCTGTCGCGTGCCTCTGCGATGATCCTCAGGCCCTCGGCGAGGAACAGGCCTTCCGCCTTCCGGGCTTTCTTGTCACGAAGGGACCGGAGCCGCTTTACCGTCGCGTTGGAGAATGCAGTGACTTCGCGGGGCATCTAGTCTTCCCCGAACCGCTCCTCGACAAGCGTCACAAGCTTCTCGAGCGCATCCGCCGCTTCCAGGCCAGAAACGTGGATGATGATGGAATCGCCTTTGGCGGCGCCCAGCATCATGAGACCCATGATGGACGTGCCGCAGACCTTGTTGCCGTCCTTCTCGACCTCAACGGTCGCATCCAGGCCGCTGGCAAGATTAACGAATTTCGCGCTCGCCCTCGCGTGGAGCCCGCGCTGATTGGTGATCTCGACCTCGCGCCGAAGCGCGGTCAAGCGGCCGCTTCCCCAAGGATCTCGGAGGCGACCGAAATATATTTGCGGCCGGCTTCGCGCGCAGCGGCGACGGCTGCGTGAACTCCCATCACCTTGCGAGCACCTTCGAGTCGGATAAGCATGGGCAGGTTGACGCCCGCGATGACCTCCACATTCTCGCTCTTCATCAGCGAAATCGCGAGGTTTGACGGAGTACCGCCGAACAGATCGGTGAGGATGATCACGCCCTTGCCGCGATCGACCTTCGTGATCGCATCGGCAATGTCCTGACGCCGCGCCTCCATGTCGTCTTCCGGGCCAATGCAGATGGCTTCGATCGCCTCCTGCGGCCCGACGACATGCTCCATGGCGACCACAAATTCGGCCGCCAGGCGGCCATGGGTCACCAGTACCAATCCGATCATTCGTTCAACCCACTTCCAGAATCGCCCGACTGGGCGTGCCCCGGATCCTCCTCGATCGTGTCGCTCGGCTGTGAGGCGAGGTCACGATGTCGGACATTTGGCGAAAATCCCGCCGTCCGCAACCGCTGAGCCATTTCCTCCGCCGCGCAAACGGACCGATGCCGTCCCCCCGTGCATCCGAATGCAACAGTCACATAATTTTTGCCGGCGGCCCAGTAGCGGGGAATCCAGTCGGTGAGAAGCGCTTCCAGGCGGTCCATCGCACTCATCCAGGCGGGGTCCTCCGCGAGATAGTCGCGGATGGGCCGATCGATGCCGGTCAGGGGACGAAGGTCCTGCACCCAGTGAGGATTATCCAAAAAACGCATGTCGAACATCAGGTCTGCTGTGCGCGACACGCCTCGAGCGTACCCAAATGAGACAATTGTCAGGACCGGCTCGTCGCTGTCGCTCTGATAGCGGCGCCGAAGCTCCTCGCGAAGCTCGGTCGGCGTCAGGTCCGTCGTGTCGATGATGCTGTCAGCGGCGTTCCTGAGCGGAGCGGTCATGGCGCGTTCCCGCGCAATCCCATCCTCAGCCGGCCTATCCGGCGCAAGCGGGTGCCTGCGCCGAGACTCATTGTAGCGCCGCATCAGCTCGCTGCCCGAACAGTCGAGATAGAGGATTTCGCCGCGCACGCCCTGGATTGAACGGATCAGCGCGGGCAGGGACGCCGCATCGAAGCCGCGGCTCCGCACGTCCATTCCGACGGCAGCAGGCACGAGGCGGCACTCACTCGCCTCGTCTCCGTGAACGAAGCTGGCCAGCAGTGAGACGGGCAGGTTGTCGACGCAGTCCCAGCCCATGTCCTCCAGTGCGTCGAGTACGCTAGACTTGCCGGCGCCCGACATGCCGGTCACGAGCAGGAGGCGGGGCGGGGTACGGCGGGTGGACACCGCCGTTGTGTTAGAGCTTCAGTCCGAGGCGGTCGAGAGCGAGCGCAACCTTGGACGCCGCCGACGCGGTCAAGGCGTCGACGCTAACCAAAGGCAGATTCACTCCGAGGACCGGTCGCTCACGCCGGTCGTCCGGCAGGCGCATGATCTCGCTGGTCAGCTCGACGAACAGCGCCACGGGGACGTCGTCGACCGTGTTCATCTCGACGATTCCGATGCCGCGGATTTCAAGCTTGCCCTTGATGGTCGGCGGGGCGCTGGCCACAAGGCGATCGCCGTCACGGCGAACGATCGTCTGATCGTCGCTGACGAGCGTGAACCCGCGATCAAGCAGGCGAAGCGCCAGGTCGGACTTCCCGGACCCCGACGGGCCAGAGATCAGGACCGCGCGGCCGTCCGATGCGACAGTGCTCGCGTGGACGGTCTCGGAGGAGAGAATGCGGCTGCTCATGCAACCTCCGCTGCGGGCAGGAGGATGGTGAAGCGGGCGCCCGATGGCGCGTCGTCTCGGTCTTGCACGTCAATTTCCCCGTCATGGCCCTCGACAATGGCACGGGCGATCGCAAGCCCCAGGCCCGTGTGCCGTCCGAAGTGCTCTTCCTCCGGCCTTACTGAGTGAAATCGGTTAAATATTGCTTCGCGAGCTTCCTCCGGAACGCCGGGCCCTTCGTCGTCCACGCGGATCCGGACGGTGTCTCCGACGCGTGCTGCGGCGATCTCTACCAGTCCGCCGGGCGGCGAGAAGCTGATCGCATTGTCGATGATGTTGTCGATCGCTCTCACGAGCCTGCTCGCATCGCCCTGGACGACCGCCGTCGCTTTGCGCGGCCGGGCGAACGCGATGCGGGCGTCGCCTTTCTCCCGCCGATGCTCCCAGCCCTGGACGAGCTGCTCGATGACCGGGCCGAGGTCGACCGGCTCGAACCTCGCGCGGGCAAGCTCAGCATCCGTGCGGGCGGCCTCGCTGATGTCGCCGATGAGTCGGTCCAGCCTGACGACATCGTCCTTCGCGACGGCCAGGAGCTTCGATTTGAGCTCGGGATCCTCGACGCGGTCCAATCCGTCGAGCGCGGAGCGGAGCGAGGCCAGGGGGTTCTTGAGTTCGTGAGTCACGTCCGCGGCGAAATGCTCGATATTGTCCATGCGGTGCCGGAGGGACTGGCTCATGTCCGAGACTGCGCGCGCCAACAGGCCGATCTCGTCGTTCCGGGACGGAAGGCGTGGAACCTTCACCTCACGGGCGCGGCCCAGACGTACCCGGTGAGCGGCGAGCGAAATCCTTCGCAGCGGGCGGGCAATCGTGCGGGCGAGGAAGAAGGACAATAGAACCGACAGAAGGACGGCGATGCCCATCGCGACGAAGAGCGAGCGGCGTTGGCTGCGGACGATCCGGGTGAAATCGCGGTCGTTGGTGGTCAGCAAGACGATCTGATCGCCAATCGGCGCCGCGGCCGAGAAGACAGGCGTGAGGTCGGGCGCATTCCTGACCTTGGTCACGGTCTTACCGGTCGCTTGTGCATGGAGGCCTTCGGACCAGGCCTGGAGCCGGTCGCCGGCGGGTTCCACGAAGTCGTCCAGGGGCTTGGCTCCGACCAGCGCGTTGAACCCGCGATCCAGGGTCCTGGCGGCGTCCTTGTTCCACTTTTGAGTTGTCGGATCGCGGAGGGTGTAAGTGGGGCCCGTGGCTTTCCAGCTGTCCTTGCGAAGCGAACCGTCCGGCCCGAACAGCCGGATGCGGCTGCCTGTCGATTGCGCAAGCGAGAGGAGCACGGAGTCACGGGCTCCGGGCGGAGTGGCCGCTAGTACGCTCGCGCTCATGTCGGCCTCGCGATGAATGAGGCCGAGGCGTTCCTCGCTGAGCTGGTTCCGGAAAGCGTCGAGATAGAGCACGCCGCACGCGAGCAGCACGATCGTCAGCAGGTTTACTGCGAAGATTCGGCGGGTCAGCGGCAACTGCCCGAACCAGTTGGCGCGGCGCTTACTCACCCTGGAACTTGTATCCCACGCCGTAGAGAGTCTCGATGGCATCGAATTCGGGGTCGCTGGCGCGAAATTTGCGCCGCATCCGCTTGATGTGGCTGTCGATGGTCCGGTCATCGACGTAGACGTCGTCCTGATAGGCGATGTCGAGCAGCTGGTTGCGCGTCTTCACCACTCCAGGCCGTTGGGCGAGCGCTTCGAGGATCAGGAATTCGGTCACCGTTAGCGTGACGTCCCGGCTGTCCCAAAGGACCTTGTGGCGGGCAGGGTCCATCACGAGCCGACCGCGCTCGAGAAGGGCGGGCTCCGGCTCTGCTTCGCTTGAAGAGTCCCGGCCCTTTGCGAACTCCTGTCGGCGAAGGATCGCCCGGATACGCGCGATCAGCAGCCGCTGCGAGAAGGGTTTGGCGATATAATCGTCGGCGCCCATCGCCAGGCCGAGAGCCTCGTCCAGCTCGTCATCCTTCGACGTGAGGAAGATCACGGGCATGGTGCTGAACTCGCGGACCCGGCGAAGCAGCTCCATCCCGTCCATATGCGGCATCTTGATATCGAAGACGCCGAGGTCCGGCTGCTTGTCGGCGAACGCCTTCAGAGCGGCAGTCGGGTCGGTGTAGACCCGCGTTACGAAGCCTTCCGCCTGAAGCGCGATCGAGACGGAGGTCAGGATGTTCCGGTCGTCGTCGACCAGCGCGATCTCGGAGTTCATTTGCGACGGATAGGCAGGCGATTCCGCTTAAACAAGCGGCGCCCGGTACGGCAAAATAATGAGGTGCGTTTTCAATCGCTTCCATGAAACCGGTTACATCGTGTCGGGCTGGCACAGCTGGCATGAACCGCTTTGACGCGGCAAGTTCTTCGGGGTTATAGGCGCCCCACGCATACGTATGCGGCGGCAGGCCAGACCGGTCGCCGCCGTTTAATTTATTGAACGAAGGGGATTTTACGTTGACCGACCGGGTTCCGCACTTCGGCCTGAACGATCAGGGCATCGAGACGGGCGCAGAGCTCCATTGGAACCTGACGACGGCACCCCTCGTGGAGTATGCCGTGCAGCGCAACGAGGGCCTGCTGGCGAAGGACGGACCGCTGGTCGTTCGCACCGGCAAGCACACCGGCCGGAGCGCCCAGGACCGCTTCATCGTCCGCAATGCGACGAGCGAGAGCACGGTTTGGTGGGGCAAGACCAACAGGCCGATGGATCCGGAGGCGTTCGATCGCCTCTATGAGGACTTCATGGAAGCCCTTGGCGGCAAGGACAAGCTGTTCGTCGCCGATCTCTACGGCGGTTCGCAGCCGGAGCACCGCGTCCGCGTTCGCGTCATCAACGAGTTCGCCTGGCACAACCTCTTCATCCGTACCCTGCTGGTTCGTCCGGAAGTTGAAGTGCTCGCCGGTTTCGAGCCCGAGTTCACGATGATCGACCTGCCGTCGTTCAAGGCCGATCCGGAACGCCATGGCTGCCGCAGCGAGACGGTGATCGCGGTCAACCTCGAGAAGAAGCTCGTCCTGATCGGCGGCACCGCCTACGCGGGCGAGATGAAGAAGTCCGTGTTCGGGCTCCTCAACTTCCTTCTGCCTGCCGACGGTATCATGCCGATGCATTGCTCGGCGAACATCGGCCCGGCGGGCGACACAGCGGTATTCTTCGGCCTGTCCGGCACCGGAAAGACGACGCTTTCGGCCGACCCGAAGCGCACGCTCATCGGCGACGACGAGCATGGCTGGTCGGATACTGCGGTCTTCAACTTCGAAGGCGGCTGCTACGCCAAGATGATCCGCCTTTCGCCCGAGGCGGAGCCGGAAATCTACGCTACGACGAAGAAGTTCGGCACAGTGCTCGAGAACGTCGTGATGGATCCGGTTACTCGCGAACTCGACCTCGACAGCTCGGAATATGCCGAGAACAGCCGCGGCGCATATCCGATCCACTACATCCCCAACTGTTCCGATGAGAACATGGGGCCTGTGCCGAAGAATATCGTGATGCTGACGGCGGACGCGTTCGGAGTCCTGCCTCCGATCGCGAAGCTGACGCCCGACCAGGCGATGTATCACTTCCTGTCGGGCTACACGGCCAAGGTCGCCGGCACCGAGATCGGCGTGACCGAGCCGGAAGCGACCTTCTCGACTTGCTTCGGCGCACCGTTCATGCCGCGTCATCCGTCGGTCTACGGCAATCTGCTAAAGGAGCGGATCGCCAAGGGCAGTGTCGACTGCTGGCTGGTCAACACTGGCTGGACCGGCGGCAAATATGGCGTCGGCAAGCGCATGCCGATCAGGGAGACGCGCGCTCTGCTGAACGCCGCCCTCGACGGCAGCCTCAAGAACGTCGAGTTTCGGCGCGATCCGAACTTCGGGTTCGACGTGCCGGTCGCCGTTCCCGGCGTCGACAGCTCGATCCTCGATCCGCGCAGCACCTGGGCGGACAAGGCGGAGTACGACCGTACGGCGGCCAAGCTGGTCGACCTGTTCATCGAGAACTTCGCGCAATTCGCGGACCAAGTGGACGAGGGCGTGCGACAAGCCGCGCCCAAGGTTCCCGCCGCCGCGTAATTGCCCGGTCAAAAGGATCGGGCTCCCAAATTCAGGGCCCGATCCCATGACCGATTTTTCGCCACGACTTTTCACGACTGACGCCGAGGTCATCCGTCTCGGCGAAGGACTGCTCGCGTGCACGCTTTCGCGCAAGGACTGGACGCACGAGGCGCATCTCGCCGCGACAACGTACCTGGTCCTCCAGCGGCCCGACATCGACCTCGACGAGAAACTGCCGGGCATCATCCGCCGCTTCAACGAGAGCCTCGGCGGCGTGAACAGCGACACCGAGGGCTATCACGAGACCATCACGCGCAGCTTCCTCAAGGGCGTGCGGCTGTTTCTCGATCAGGCAGACACGCGCTCGCCGCTGCACAGGCTGGTGAACGAACTGCTGCTGTCGCCGATGGGACGCCGCGACTGGCCTTTGCGGTTCTATAGCCGCGAGCGCCTGTTCTCGGTCGAAGCACGAACGGCGCACGTCGGCCCAGACCTCGCATCATTGCCGTAGGCCGTTGCGCTTATGCGTGGTTCTACGGATGGCGGGGGAGTATAAGCTGAGCCAAGTCACACTAGGAGAACAGCAATGCGTGCTCTTGTTTTGGCTGCCGCGCTCCTGGTGTCGGCATGTGCATCTGGCCCCACGGTCCGCACGGATTTCGATCCTGCGACCAACTTCCACGCCTATAGGACCTACAGCTGGGTCGACACCGCGGTTCCGCAGGGCATGAACCCGCTCATGTTCGCCCGGGTTCGGTCCTCTATCGACCAGGCGCTGGCCGCGCGAGGCTATTCAAACGTGAGTGCCGGCGACTTCACCATCGCTTTCACGATCGGCGATCGCGATCGCATCCGAGTCTACGAGGACCCCTTCTACCCCGGTTGGGGCTGGGGAGGCTGGGGAGGCTGGGGAGGCTGGGGAGGCTGGGGCGGCTGGGGCGGTTGGGGCGGCTGGGGCCATCCCTATTCGTCCGTCGATGTAGACCAGTACGTCGAGCGCAGTGTCGTGATCGACATATATGACGGCCAGTCGCGCCGTCCGGTCTGGCACGGTGTTGGCACGCACCGCGAATATTCGGACGACGTCAACTACTCCAAGCTGGATCAGGCGATCGTCGCCGCTCTCGCCAAGTTTCCGCCGCAGCCGGCTGTCGCCGAAACCCGTTAGGCCTTCGCCGACCGGACATAGTCGTCGACGTTCTTGGCCAGCACGTCCATCGGGACGTTGCCGCCAAGCACGACCGCGTCGTCGAACCCCTTGATGTCGAAACGCCGCCCGAGCGCCGCCTTTGCGCGCTCGCGCTGGCGGTTGATCTCGCTGTGGCCGACCTTGTAGCCGCACGCCTGGCCCGGCCAACTGCAGTAGCGGTCGACTTCGCTCGCGACTTCCTCGGCCTTGGAGCCGATCTCGTCGACGAAGAAGCGGACCGCCTGCTCGCGGCTCCAGCGCTTGGCGTGGAGACCCGTATCGACCACCAGTCGGCAGGCGCGGAAGGCGATCCCCTGGAGATAGCCGAGACGGCCTGCGGGGAATTCGTCATACACTCCGAATTCGTCCGCGAGCTGCTGCGCATAGAGGGCCCAGCCTTCCGAATAGGCGCCGAACGACAGCAACGTCCGGATCAGCGGCAGCTTGTTGGCATATTCGCCCTGCCAGACGTGACCCGGGATCGCCTCGTGGTGGGTGAGGTCGGGCAGGTCGAACTTCGTGTGAAGATCGGTTGTCCGCAGGTTGATCCAGAACTTGCCGGGGATGGTCCCGTCGATCGAGCCGGCTCCGCCATAAGCGCCGGGCGCGCCGGGCTCTTCTTCCGGCGGAAGGCGGCGGACCTCGAGATTGCCCTTCACCAGCGTGTTGAACATCTGCGGCAGCTTCGACCGGATGATCCTGACCCGCTCCTGGATGAACGCCATGATCTCGGCGCGACCCTTGTCGCCCGGCGCAAATTTGTATCGGGGGTCGCGGCCAAGCGCCTGCATGCGCTCGCCGACCGAGCCGCTGGTGTAGCCGAGGCTTCTGAGGATCGGATCCATTCGGGCCTGGAGCGCTCGAAGCTCCTGGAGGCCCATCTGGTGGACCTCTTCCGGAGTCATCGTCGTGGTCGTCGATGCCTTGAGCGCCCAGCGATAATAATCGTCGCCATTCTTGCGGGCCCACATGCCGGGCTCGTTCGTCGCCATCCCGCGCTGAAGGGTGAGCTCGGCGATCTGCCGCTCGAGTGCCGGAACGACGTCCTTCTGCGCAATGGCGCGGGCGCGTTCGGCCCAATTGCCAGGGATATTCTTTTCGCGGGTGCGCCGTTCGATCAATTCGACCATCCCGCCGCCCTTGCGCGCGCCTTCGGCCGACGCCTTCAGCTGGGTGAGCGCCTTGTCGATCAGGAAGGCGGGCGGAATCAGTCCCTTGTGGCGGGCCATGATCACTCGGCCGAGCTCGTTTTCGAGCTGCTTGGGATAGGATTCGAGCCGGGCGATGTACGCGTCCGCATCCGCAGCCGTGTTGATCTGGTGCTCGGAGTCGAGGAAGCGCGGCACGTCGAGATAGGCACCGACGTTCTGGATGACGACGTAGGGCGTGTTCCTCCAGCCGCCGACGGCAACGTCGCCGTATGGGAGCTGGAAGCCCTCGAGAGCGGTCGAGTAGGCGCTGCGTACGACTTCGACGCTGGTCCGCACGGAGTGGGAGAGCCTGGAGGTATCGATTGCATTCGCTCGGGCGAGATCGGAGCGGATCGTCTGGGCGAGCCGTTGCTGGCCGATTCCGGAGCGATCGCTCAGCTGCGAACGCAGCGCCGCCCGTTCGCCCTTGTCGATTCCCAGCGACGTCGCGGACTCGGGCGATTGACGGAGCAAGTTCTCAGCGATCGAGTCGAGAAGCGCCGAGGCATCCGTATCGCTGGGTGTCTGTGCGAATGCCGGGGAGACACCGCCTAAAAGGGGGATGGCGGCACTAGCGGACAAGGCTGCGACCGCCTGGCGGCGGCTCAGGTTCAACTCGGACAAGTCACACTCCGTCAGCTTGGGGGAAGGCGTCGGTCAGGCTCGACCAGAAGACAGTTTCCATCAACCCCCGTTATGCGAACGCGCTCGCCGGGGCTTCCGGGCCCTCCTCGCGCGCTCCATTCGCTGTCGCCCACGCGGACGCGGCCGCCATGATCGTCCACGGCTTCGATGACCGTCACGCTGCGCCCGACGAGGCGCGCGCCGCGATCGTTGAGGAGGGGGTCGCTGTTGTCGGTCGCGGCATTGGCATAGACGCGCCGGCCGATCATGACCGCCACGAGCGCGTAGACCACGAAAAGGGTGAGCTGCGCCGCCAGTCCAAGGCCGAACAGCAAAGTGAAGGCGCCGGTCGCAAGCGCCGCGGCTCCGACAAAGACCAGGAAGACTCCCGGCGCCAGTACTTCCGCGATCAGCAGCAAGATGCCGCCGATCATCCACAGCCAGCCCGGCTCGAGATTATCGAGCATCAGCCTTCGATCCTTGGTGCGCCGGGAGCAGTCGGCGGAGCGCCGCGCGTGGCAACGGTCCTGGGCCGGGGCTGGGCTGGCGCCTTCGGAGCGTCACCGCCAAGCACCTCCCGCGCCAGCTCCCCAATGCCGCCGAGCGTGCCGATCAGCTGGGTCGTCTCCACCGGGAAAAGGATGGTCTTCGCATTGGGCGAGCGGGCGAACTCGCTGACGGCTTCGACATATTTCTGGGCGATGAAATAGTTGATCGCCTGGGCGTTGCCGCCGGCGATCGCGTCCGAAACCATTGTCGTCGCCTTGGCTTCCGCTTCGGCGGCGCGCTCGCGCGCCTCCGCCTCACGGAAAGCGGCTTCCCGGAGGCCCTCGGCCTGCAGGATCTTCGCCTGCTTCTCGCCCTCGGCGCGCAGGATTTCGGATGCACGGAGACCCTCGGACTCGAGGATTGCCGCTCGCTTCTCGCGCTCGGCCTTCATCTGGCGGGTCATCGCATCGACGATGTCACGCGGTGGGCGGATGTCCTTCAATTCGACTCGGGTGATCTTCACACCCCACGGCTCGGTCGCATGGTCGACGACCGCGAGCAGCCTGGCATTGATCTCGTCGCGCTTCGACAATGTCTCGTCGAGGTCCATCGACCCCATCACGGTGCGAAGGTTCGTCGTGGAGAGGGCCATGAGCGCCAGATAGAGATCGCTGACTTCATAGGCCGCCTTGGCCGCATCCATCACCTGGAAGAAGACGACACCGTCGACCGCGACCATCGCATTGTCCTTGGTGATGATCTCCTGGCCGGGAATGTCGACCACCTGTTCCATCATGTTGATCTTGTGGCCGACGCGGTAGAAGAACGGCGGGACGTAGTTGAAGCCGGGTTGGCCGACGCGGACGAAACGGCCGAAGTGCTCGATCGTATACCGATAGCCCTGATGGACGATCTTCACGCCGAGCATCACGTAGAGGAACACGAGGACCGCAACCGCGATCATGAACGTCGTCAGCATCTAATCCCCCAATGCGTCACTTCGATCATATTGCTGTGAGCGCCGCAGGAACGAAAGGAAAATCGCGGTGAGTTTCGACTTGTTCGAAGTCCGCTCGGTCCTGTTCCTGCCGGCATCCAACCCGCGGGCGATCACCAAAGCGCGCGATAGCGCCGCTGACCTGGTCGTGCTCGACCTGGAAGATGCGGTGAAACCGGCAGACAAGACAACGGCTCGGGATGCGGCTGCGGACGCGGTGGCTGCGGACTGGCCCATGCCGGTTGCGATCCGGATCAACGGGATCGGCACTGAATGGCATTCGCTCGACCTCGACGCCGTTGCCCAATCGGCTGCGGATGTCGCCGTCCTGCCGCGGGCCGCGTCGGCTCATCTCGTCCGCCAAGTCCGGGAGGCAATTGAGAAACCGCTTCTGGCGATGATCGAGACGGCGACGGGAGTCCTCGGAGCACCGGCTATTGCGCATGAGGCGGCGGCGCTCATCGCGGGGACAAACGATCTCGCCGCGGATCTTCGCCTTCCTGCCGATGCCGGAAGAGCGCCGCTCCAGACAGCACTCCAGTCCATCCTGCTTTCTGCGCGTGCAGCCGGCATCCCGGCTTTCGACGGGGTCTTCAACCGGCTGACCGATCTCGACGGATTCGCTTTCGAGGCGCGGGAAGGGCGGCAACTGGGCTTCGATGGAAAGTCATTGATTCATCCCGACCAGATTGAGCCGTGCAACCGGGCCTTCGGCCCAAACGAACGAGAGATCGAGCGAGCGCGCAGGCTCGTAGATGCTTTCAGCGGCGGCGCCGAGCGCTTCGAGGACCAGATGATCGAACGCATGCACGTCGAAGCGGCGCAGCGGACGCTCGAGCGGGCCGCTCGGTCCTGAAGAACCGATGATCAAGCGATTGCTGCGGGCCGGAGCGACAGCCTTCCACAAGATGCTTGCGGTCGTCTGGTTCTTCCGCCGCCCTAAGACTTACGGCGCTCATGCGGTGGCGCTCACGCCGGAAGGGAAGGTGGTGCTTGTGAGGCTTTGGTACGCGCCGGGATGGCGGTTGCCCGGCGGAGGGCGGGCCGAAAGCGAGCCCCCGGCCGACGCTGCCCTTCGTGAGCTGCGCGAGGAGATCGGGATGACGTCGCATGGGCCGGTCGAGCCCGCCTGCGAGCTGGAGGAGGAAGTGGATTTCAGGCGCGACACCTGCTCCCTGCTGATCGTTCGAGACGTCGAATATCGGCCCAGGCGTTGGAGCTGGGAGGTCGAGGCGGTCACCGAAGCGTCGCTCGACGAGCTTCCTCGCGACCTCTCGCCGCAGACGCGGCGTTGGCTTCGCGAGGTGGAGGCGCGTCTCTAGCCGCCCCTTGGCGAATCGGGAGAACCTTGGCATGGGCCGATATGGCCCTCCATAACGATGCCCCTGAAATCGCGCTCGGACTGACGTTCGACGATGTTCTCCTTCAACCGCTGCAATCTTCCGTCCTGCCGAGCCAGGCCGACACGCGCACGCAGCTGACTCGCGAAATCCCGCTGAACATTCCGCTGATGTCCTCGGCGATGGACACGGTGACCGAGGCCGACATGGCGATTGCACTCGCGCAGCTGGGCGGGATCGGCGTCCTCCACCGTAACTTCGGCGTCGAAGAGCAGGCTGCGGCCGTCCGCGCAGTGAAGCGCTTCGAAAGCGGTATGGTGGTGAACCCCATCACCATGGCGCCGGACCAGACGCTCGCCGAAGCGCTGGAGCTGATGGAAGCGAACCGGATCAGCGGCATCCCGATCGTCGAAAGATCGGGCAAATTGTGTGGAATCCTCACCAATCGTGATGTCCGCTTCGCTGAGCACCCTGGCCAGTCCGTGTCGGAATTGATGACGAAGGAGAATCTCGCGGTGGTCGGCCTCGGCACCAGCCAGGAGGTCGCCCGCCGGATCCTCCATCAGCGCCGGATCGAGAAGCTGCTCGTGGTCGACGATCGCGACCATCTGGTCGGACTGATCACGGTGAAGGACATCGAGAAGGCCGTCGCCGCGCCCCATGCCACCAAAGATGCGGAGGGCCGACTTCGCGTAGCCGCAGCGACCACCGTCGGCGATGCCGGCTTCGCGCGCTCCGAGGCTCTGATCGAGGCTGGTTGCGACTGCGTGGTCATCGACACGGCCCACGGCCACAACACGGAAGTGGCGCGCGCCGTGGAACGCGTGAAGATGCTCTCGAACTCGGTCCAGGTGGTTGCCGGCAACGTCGCGACAGGCGACGCGGCACGGGCGCTCATCGATGCGGGTGCGGACGCAATCAAGGTCGGGATCGGCCCCGGGTCCATCTGCACGACCCGGATCATTGCCGGCGTCGGGGTCCCGCAGCTGACCGCCATAATGGAGACTGCAAAGGCGGCTTCGGAGTCGGGCGTGCCGGTGATCGCCGACGGCGGGATCCGGACCAGCGGCGACATTGCGAAGGCGCTCGCGGCTGGCGCATCGACCGTCATGGTTGGATCGCTGCTCGCGGGTACGGAGGAAGCTCCGGGCGAGACGTTCCTCTACCAGGGTCGGGCCTACAAGAGTTACCGCGGAATGGGCTCGGTCGGGGCGATGGCCCGCGGGTCGGCCGACCGCTATTTCCAGCAGGACATCCGCGATCAACTGAAGCTCGTTCCTGAAGGTATCGAGGGGCAGGTGCCGTACAAGGGAGCGGTACGCGAAATCGTCCACCAGCTTGTCGGCGGGGTGAAGGCGGCGATGGGCTATACCGGCTCCGAGACCATCACGGACCTGCAACAGCGTGCGCGCTTCATCCGCATCACCGGCGCGGGCCTGTCGGAAAGCCACGTCCATGATGTCGCGATCACCCGCGAGGCGCCCAACTATCCGACGCGGTAGGCCATGACTCCGGCCGCGCGGCTCCAGGCGGCGATCGAGGTGCTGGATGAGGTGGTCGCCTCGGCTCGCGACGACGGACCGCCAGCGGACGCGATCGTTACGCGCTATTTCAAGACGCGGCGTTATGCGGGCTCGAAGGACCGGCGTGCTGTGCGCGAGCTCGTATTTCGCGCCATCCGAACGGTAGCGGAACGGCCTGCAAGTGGGCGGTCGGCGGTCCTTGCGCTCACCGTGGACGACCCTTCGCTGCTGGAGCTATTTGGTGAACCGCGCGGACCTGAGCCGGTGGCGGACGGCGAGCCTGTCGCACCTCATGGCGAAGTCCCGGAATGGCTGGCGCCCGAACTTTCGCCTCATGTGACGTCTGACGAATGGCCCGCTCTGCTGGAGCGCGCTCCGCTGGATCTTCGGGTCAATTCCACGCGTACCACACGTGATGACTTACTCGCCGAGTTCGAGGACGCACGTTCAACTCCTCTCAGCCCTTGGGGCATTCGATTGGCGGCCGATAGCCGGCTCGACGATCACCCTGCTGTGGAAGGCGGGTTGGTCGAGGTCCAGGACGAGGGCAGCCAGCTTATCGCTTTGGCCTGCATGCCTCTTGGCGAATCGAATGTTCTGGACCTGTGCGCCGGGGCCGGGGGCAAATCGCTGGCGTTGGCGGCAGCCGCTCCGGCAGCTCGCATCCTCGCGACAGACAGCAACCGTTCGCGGCTTTCGAAGCTCGCTCCGCGGGCGGAACGCGCCGGAGCGAACATCGAGACCCGCCTCCTGAACCCTCCCAACGAGCTGGCCGAACTCGCCGACTGGAGCGCACAGGCGGACCTGGTCCTGGTCGACGCCCCTTGTTCCGGCAGCGGTACCTGGCGCCGCACTCCTGAGGGACGTTGGCGGCTTACGCCCGACCGCCTCAATCGGGTCGTCGCTCTGCAATCGCGCCTTTTGGACATCGCGGCGGAGATGGTCCGGCCGGGCGGACGCATCGTCTATGCGGTTTGTTCGTTGCTGTCCCGAGAGGGGGCAGTGCAAAGCGAGCGCTTCCTCAGCCGCCATTCATCATGGATTGTCGAGGAAACGCCCTTCGCCGCGGGGCGTTTGGATGGCGTCGGACGGATCTTGACGCCAGGTCATGACTGCACCGACGGCTTTTTCGTCGCACGGCTGGTTCGCCCATGTTAGAACTGCCGGGCCCGAGGAGATGAGAATGCGTTTTCTTGCCCCCGTTTTGATCGCCGGCGTCGCAGCGGCACTGGCAACGACTTCTGCGATAGGCCAGCGGCCCGACGACCAGATTCTTCCGCGTTCCGTCGAGCTTCTGAAACAGGGTAATGCGCACCTCGCAGCGGGCAGGTTCATCGAGGCCGACGAGGCGTTCGAAACCGCGCTGGCCGTCGACCCGAGGAACCGCGCAGCCTATATCGCGCTCGCCCGGGTTGCCCAGCGGGAGCGACTGTTCGGCCAGTCGATCCGCTACGCGAAGAAGGCGCTCGTCCTTGAACCGAACGATCGTGACGCGATTGCCATCCAGGGTGAGGCCATGGTGGAGCTTGGAGCGGTCGCCCGCGCGAGGGAAAACCTCGCCAAGCTGCAGAAACTCTGCCCGAGCGGCTGCACGCAGCTCGCCGAGCTTTCGGCAACCATCTCGCGCGGTCCGACGGTTGCGGCTGCCAAGCCGCCGGTGGCCCCGAAGACCAACTAAGACTGCGCGCGGGCTGACAGCTCGCGGGCGATCTCCACGAACTCGGGAACGCTGACCGTCTCGGCGCGACGCGCGGTGTCGATGCCGAGCATCGCCAATGTGTTCAGTGCCCCCGGCAGGTCCTTGAGGCTCGATCGCAGCATCTTCCGGCGCTGGCCGAACGCTGCCTCCGTCAGCCGTTCAAGTACGGCCGGAGTGACACCTTCCGGCATGGCTCGCGGAACAACGTGGATGACCGCCGACATCACCTTCGGCGGTGGGACGAACGCCGACCGGTGCACGTTCATTGCGATACGGGCGTCGGACCTCCACTGAGACAGGATCGACAGCCGGCCATAGTCCTTGCTGCCGGGGGCAGCGACGATACGCTCGGCGACTTCCCGCTGGAACATCAGTGTCAGTGATCGCCACCAAGGCGGCCAGGGCCCGCTAAGCCAGCGCAGGAGCAATGCCGTTCCGACATTGTAGGGGAGATTGGAGACGATATGGGCTCCATCGCCAGCCTCGGCACGCTCGTCGGTGCTGAGCGCATCAGCATCGAGCACACGTAGCTTCTTCGGGTAATGAGCCTGCAGTTCGGCGAGGGCAGGCATGCAACGCCGGTCCCGCTCGACAGCCACCACATTCGCGCCTGCTTCCAGCAAGGCGCTCGTCAATCCGCCCGGGCCCGGCCCGACCTCATAGACGGTCTGGCCGTGGAGCGGGCCAGGCACTGCCGCAATTCGGGCCAGCAATTGCCGGTCGAGGATGAAGTTTTGACCGAGAGCCTTGCTTGCCTGGAGCCCGTGCCGCGCGATGACGTCGCGCAGCGGCTCCGGTGCTGACGTCACTCCGCCATTTCCCGGTTCGCCGCGCACATGGTGGCCATCTGGATCGCCGCAGCCATGGGCCGCGGGTCGGCCAGATCCTGGCCCGCAATGTCGAACGCCGTACCATGGTCGGGCGCGGTGCGGATGATCGGAAGCCCCAGCGTGACGTTGACGCCGTCCTCAAAGTGGAGCGCCTTCAGCGGGATCAGGGCCTGGTCATGGTACATGCAGAGCGCCGCGTCGTAGCGTGCCCTTGCGCCTTCGTGGAACATGGTGTCGGCGGGATGGGGACCGGTCACCCGCCAGCCTTCGGCGCGCAGCGCGGCAATGGCGGGCTGGATCAGCTCGATCTCCTCGCGACCGAGCATTCCGCCTTCACCGGCGTGCGGATTCAGTCCGGAGACCGCCAGGGCCGGCTCGGCAATGCCGAAGTTCCTTTGCAGGCCGCGCAGCGTAGTCCGTCCTCGCGCTTCGATGAGCGACGCCGACAGGCACTGCGAAACCTCGGCAAGCGGGACATGCGTCGTAACGGGCACGGTGCGCAGCGTGGGCCCGGCAAGCATCATCGCGACATTGCCGCCGGACACCCCGCAGCGCTCGGCGACGAACTCTGTCTGTCCGGGATGTGCGAAGCCGATCGAGTAAAGCTGTTCCTTGGAGACCGGCCCGGTGACCACTGCCGCGGCCGAGCCGGAGCGCGCTAGGCCCACGGCAATTTCGAGCGAGTCGAGCGAGCAATGCGCGCCTGCTACGGTCGGATGGCCCGGGATGTCGCCAGCCGCCGCCGCGATCTGAAACATCGGGAGGGCGTAATCGAACACCGCGTCCGCCTGGCGCGGATCGTCGATGAGCTCGAGCGGTCCGTCCCAGACTCCGGCGACCGACCGCGGATCGCCGATGGCGACGAAGGGCGGCAGGTTGAACGCGGAGCGACGGTCCCAGCACTTGGCCACGACTTCCGGACCAATTCCGGCAGGGTCACCCAGCGAGATGGCCAAGGGCCGGGCGGGAATGCGAGTCATTGCCGCCCGCCTATAGAAGTTCCGGGATTAACGGAACTCGATCACCGCATCGCGGCGAAGGTCGCGAAGATAACGGCGGGCACGCGTATTCACGCGCTCTTCCGTGATCTGGTTCATGACCTGGTCGAAGGTTGGAGCCGTCGGATCAGCTTCGTCGCGGCCGCAAATCACCAGCGTGCGGACGCCTTCCTCGATGGAGCCGAAAGGACGGGTCGCCTGGCCGACCTGCAGCGGGAGCATGATTTCCTGCAGCGCAGGCGGAAGCTCGCGGAGGCGGATCTGGTCGCTCTGTACGACCTCACCATTGAATTCGGTCGCAATTCGGTCCGCACCGCCACATCCCCCGACATTCTGCGCCGCCTGCGCAAACCGCGCGACGGTCGCTTCGGCCTGCTGCCGGGCCGTTCCCGCCGGGAATGTGATCGAGACCTGTTTGAGGCTGAGGACGGCGCTGCGCGGATCGGCGGACAGAATCTTGCGGGCATCCTGGATCGCGATGATCGACACGCCGCCCGGGACCACGATCGGCTGACTGATCTGGCCCGGGCCCAGGCTCTGGACCGCCGCGGCGAGCCGCTCCGGGAGCTGTTCGGGCCGAACCCAGCCGAGGTCGCCGCCGACAGCGGCAGTGGACGCTTCGGAATATTGGCGAGCGTAGCCGGGGAACGAGCCGCCCTGGCGAAGCTGCGCGATGATCTGGTTGGCTTTTTGCAGGGTCTGCGGAATGTTGTCGCTTGTGGACGACAGGTAGATTTCCCCGACCCGATACTCCTGGCTGCCCTTGGAAGCGTTCAGGCGGTCAAGGACGGCCTTCACTTCGTCGTCACCGACGCTCACGGAATTTTCGATCTTTGCCTGTTGGAGGCGGCGCCAGGCCGTTTCGCCTTCAATCTGACGGCGAAGCGAGCGCATCGAAGAGCCGGCCTTGCGCAGATATTCGGTCAGCTGGTCGACGGTCATCTTCTGGCCGTCGGCGACTCTTTGGACCGTGCGATCGATGTCCTTGGGGGTAATCGTGATCTCGGCCTGCGTCGCGGCCTGGATCTGGAGCGACTCGTCGATCAGGTTTCGGAGCACCTGCTGGCGCAAGGCATCGACCTGGTCGGCGGGAATCCCGCCTTCATTGGCGATCGCGAGCAGCGCGAGACGCTGGTCCACGTCGGTCTGTGTGATGACGGCGCCGTTCACGATTGCAGTCGCCTTGACGACCGAAGGGAGGGCTTGGCCGAAGAACTGTGGATTCGTCGGCAGGCGAAGCGCGCCCGTGCTGTCGCCCGCTGGTGCATTTTGCGCCGCATTCTGGGCCGCTGCTCCGGTTGCCACGGCAAGCACGAATGCCGCCGCTACAAATCGGGCGCGCGCCGGGAAGAGGTCGAATGCTGCTGACACGTGCGGAAATCCCTTGTTGTTCAAACCATTGGGCAGATTGGCAATGATTCAGCCCCGCTGAACGCAGGCTTAGCGGCCGAGACCCTTGAGCGATACTCGGAACGAGATTGTGCTTCCCTCGTCGAACCCGCCGACACGCTCATAGTCTCGCCGCCAGGAGAGTCCAAGGGCTATACATTCGTCCTCATAGTCGATGCTGAGCCGGTGCCGGACCGGCTCGAATCCGTCGGACACGGCCAGCGGATCTTCCTCCTGATCTGACAGGTCGATGACCGTCGCGCCGAAGACGGACCAGTTCTTCGCGAACTTGATGCGAGCGGCCGCCCGCAGCTCTTCCTTGTCGCGAAGATCTTCGATCGTCTCGTCGATGTCGCGATTGAGGCGCAGATAGCCGATCTGCGCATAGGTTTCCTCGCCGCCGACCGTCAGGTCGAGCTCGTTTCTGCGGACGGCAAGGCTGTCCTTGTCGACGCGATACCGATGCGTGAGGTCGATGAAGCGGCCGTAGCGGATGCGGGTACGCCCCACGATGTCCGACGCGCGGTCAGCGAGGCCCGTGCCTTCGGGAAAAATCCCGCCGCGTTCCACGATGCGATAGCTTTGCCCGACCGTGGACGTGATCGACAGGTTCGGCTGTTCGTAGGACCAGTCCAGCCCGTAAGTGATGCGCGAGCCGTCTTCCCACCGGTCGTATCCCGGGAAACGGTTGAGCGCGAACAGGTTGCTGTCTTCCAGGTCGACCGACCGCGCATCCTCATTCGGAATGTCGAGGTTGGTGGTCGGCGGCGTCAGCACCAGCTGGACGCGCGGCGTGAGCCGCTGGGTTCCTCCGAACAGCGGCCCGACGAAGGGCCATTTCACGTCGGCGGCAAGTGCCCCTATTCCCCGCGCGTGCCACCCGTCCTCTCCGCGGTAGAGCGGTACCAACGTGCTGGCGGAATTGTTGGTGTGGTAGACGTCGCCCCGGGCGTAGCCGGTGAACGTCACCTCCTGGCCCCAGTTCGTCAACCGCCGAAGGTTCCATTGCGCGCTTGCAAAGGCGCGCTGCGTGTCCTGACCCTCGATGCGCAGGATCGCCAGGCTGTTGGCCTGGAGCTCAACCGTTCCGCCAAGCATCGGTGGATCGAGACGGAAACGCGCGTCTATCGCAGGCAGGGCGATCGGAATCTGCTTCTGGACGTCGTTGACCCGCAGGCCTTGAAAGGCCCAGCCAGCGATCGAGATGTAGCTGTTGGGACTGATCCGCTCTGCGTTGATCACGCTCCGCAGACGGTCGTCCTGCGTGATGTCGTACCGGCGGGTCACCGTCTTGTCGCTCGCGATCCGGGTGGCTCCACTTATGCTCCACAGCGGATCGAGCTGGAATTTGCCGTTGGCCTCGAAGTAGGCGCGGATGCCTCTCTCGCCGGTCTCCTCCGGCTCGCCGAGTTCGGTCAGCCTTTCGATGCGGCCAAAGGTCAGAAACCCCCCGACCTGGTACGCGCCGATCCGGTTCAGCTCGCGATACCGCGCTTCCACTCCGGGAAAGAGCTTCGTGTAGACGTGCGGTGTGACCGTGAAATCGCGATTGGGCCCGATGCGGTGGTAGTAGGGCAGGGCAACTTCGAAGCCCCTGCTTTCCGACAGGCTGATGTCGGGAACCATGAAACCGCCGATGCCGCCGCCCTCGCCGCCGGTGGACAGGCTGAAAATTGGCAGCAGCGGCAAGGTGACACCGAAGATTTGCATCCGGCCACCGCGGAAGCGGACGCGCTGCTCAGTCGGGTCGTAGGTGACCTGAGCGGCCGTGACCGCCCAGCTCGGGTTGCGAGGACAGCCCGTATCGGTCGTGACCGGGCAGGGGGAATAGATTGCGTCCTCGAGGATTGTGAGGCCGCCGACTCTCCGCCCGCGATTGGCCGCGATCCGACCTCCGCTCTCCAATACGACGAGCAGGTTGTCGACCGTTCCATCGCGCAGGGTGTCGGTGAGGACGACATTGTCGCCGATGAACTTGTCGCCTTGCGGGTTCATCACGACGACGTTGCCGAGGGCGCGGACCTCGCCGGTCTTGCGGTTCCAGACGATCTGGTCCGAAGCAACGTGATTGCCGTCCCGCTCCATCCGGACCGCGCCCGAGGCGGTCACCACATCGGCCTGGCTGTCGTAGGTAACCTGCTCCGCGCTGAATTCGACGACTTCAGCGGTCTCGGACGGCGCTGGATTGGCGGGCGGCGGATCGGAGGCGGCAGGCGGTGCAGATTGCTCAAGCGAGGGCGCTTGTGCCAAAGCGACTGCGGGTACCAGCGCGAGCGGGAGCGCGGTCCACCAGA
The DNA here is from genome assembly GCA_963829625.1 of uncultured Alphaproteobacteria bacterium. Lineage (GTDB taxonomy): Bacteria > Pseudomonadota > Alphaproteobacteria > Sphingomonadales > Sphingomonadaceae > Sphingomicrobium. The sequence continues at coordinate 119,325 of CAWHJH010000001.1, forward strand.
CAAATCCTTTACGCAAAAATCCGTCCCGCCGCCTGAACCTGCTTCGAAGAGCCAAGCCTATTGCACCTTGGCGGGCGCTCCACAATCCGCCTTGCGTTGTCCGCCCTTTGCCAACGCCCCGGGCGGGTCCTAAGAGGCTGCGCACGACAGTATTTTCCAGGATTTCCCTTAATGCAGATCAGTTTTGCCGACAGTCGCCCCGCGGGAGACTTTGCGCTAGTGCTTCCCGCTGCGGGCAAGAACCGGATTGCGCTCGACAGCCTCGGATCGGACCGCACGGCGGTCGATGCAGCGCTCAGTCGCCAGCGGTTCGAAGGAGATTCCGGAAGCGTCGCAGATTTGTTCGTTCCGGCCGACGGAGGCGTTCGGCGCCTGCTCGTTGTCGGCACGGGCGACGGAACCAGCGCTTCGGAGGCGGCGGAGAAACTCGGCGGAGCTTTAGTCGGCAGGCTCCTGGTTTCGGGCGAAACTCAAGCCGTGATCGATCTGACCAACCTCAACTATGACGCAGACGCTGCGGCCCGGCTTGCGCTAGCCGCTTCCCTGAGGGCGTGGCGCTACGACCGGTACCGGACGAAGCTCAAGGACAAGCAGAAACCTACTCTCAAGAGCCTGACCATCGTCGGCGCGGCTGCGGATGCAGCAAGCCGCTGGGAAGAACGCTGGCGGCCGGTCTACGACGGCGTGGCCTTCACGCGCGAGCTCGTGACCGAGCCCGCGAACGTCATCTACCCGGAGACGTTCGTCGAGCGTGTTCAGGGCGCGGTGAAGGGTACGGGACTTCAAATCGAGGTTCTGGACGGCGAGGCCATGCGCAAGCTCGGCATGGGTGCCCTGCTAGGCGTCGCACAGGGCTCCATCCGTGATCCGCGCCTCCTCATCCTGCGATGGAATGGCGGCAAGGACGGCGAGGCGCCTGTCGCCTTCGTCGGCAAGGGCGTGACGTTCGACACGGGCGGCATCTCGATCAAGCCCGCTGCCGGTATGGAGGCCATGAAGTGGGACATGGGCGGCGCCGGAGCGGTCGCCGGAGCAATGATCGCTCTTGCGAAGCGCAAGGCGGCGGCGAACATCGTCGCTATCTGCGGGCTCGTGGAGAATATGCCCGACGGCAATGCGCAGCGGCCGGGTGATGTAGTCACCAGCATGTCCGGACAGACGATCGAAGTCATCAACACGGACGCCGAGGGACGGCTCGTGCTGGCCGACGCGATCACCTACGTGCAGCGCCACTACAAACCGAAGATCGTCGTCGATCTCGCCACTCTGACGGGGGCGATCCTGGTTAGCCTCGGCCACGAATTCGGCGGGCTGTTCACTCCGGACGATGACCTCGCCAACCAACTCCTCGATGCGGGTCAGGCAGTCGGCGACAAGTTGTGGCGTCAACCGATGGCGGATTCGTTCGACAAGCTGATCAATTCGCAGATCGCCGACATGAAGAACGTGGGTCCGCGCGAGGGTGGTTCGATCACGGCGGCCCAGTTCATCAACCGCTTCGTAGATAACGGTACACGGTGGGCGCATCTCGACATCGCGGGGATGGTCTGGTCGGACAAGCCGGACACCACCTACGACAAGGGCGCGACCGGCTTTGGAGTGAGGCTCATCGACCGCTTCGTCGAAGCGTCGGTGGAGGCGCGCTGACGTTTGGATGCAGGTCGATTTCTACCAGCTCGGACGAACCCCGCTCGAGCAGGTGACCTTCAGCATCGCCCAGAAGCTTCTTTCCGAAGGAAAGCGCCTGCTGATCGTCGCCGGGGACGATGGCCTCCTTTCGAGGCTCGATCGAATGCTCTGGGACCATGGTGCGACAAGTTTCCTGCCTCACGGCCCTAGCGGCGGGAGTGATGATGCAAGGCAACCAGTGCTTCTTTCGACGAGCACCGATGCTCCGAACCTCGCGCGGAACATCCTGATTGCGGACGGTGAGTGGCGCGAGGCGGCGCTGACTTTCGATCGCGCCTTCCATCTGTTCGATGCCGCCACCCTGGATGCCGCGCGCCTGGCCTGGAAGCTACTTGCCGGACGCGAGGGCGTGGAGCGCCGATACTGGGCGCAGGACGACGAAGGGCGATGGGTCCAGAAGAGCTGACCCTTGCCGCGGAAGCCGGTCGCGGCTAGGCGCTGCGGCCAATCCCAGCCATATTTTCAGGAGACCGCACGGCCATGGCCGCTACGCGCACCTTTTCGATCATCAAGCCCGACGCCACCCGCCGCAATCTGACCGGCGCGATCACCAAGACGCTCGAGGATGCGGGCCTCCGCGTCGTTGCTTCGAAGCGAATTCGGATGACGCGCGATCAGGCCGAGGGCTTTTACGGCGTCCACCGCGAACGTCCGTTCTTCAACGACCTCTGCACCTTCATGACGTCCGGCCCGGTGGTGGTTCAGGTCCTCGAGGGCGAGGACGCCGTCGCTCGCAATCGTGAAGTCATGGGCGCGACCAATCCGGAGCAGGCCGCCGAAGGCACGATCCGCAAACTTTTCGCCGAATCGATCGAGGCAAACTCGGTCCACGGTTCCGACAGCGAAGAGAATGCGAAGATCGAAATCGACTTCTTCTTCAAGCCTGAAGAGATCGTCGGCTAGCGGCTGAGGCCGACCAGCCTGAGGGAGCGGCCGCCGAACAGGCCGCCGCCTTCCCAGCGATAAGTGATCACGTAGGAGCCGGTGGCCGACTTGTCGGCGCCGGCTTCGACATATTTGGCAGCAATCTGGACGCGAGCGCGGTGCGTGCCCTTGCCGGCGGGGGCGTTTCCGCCGAGCGCATTTTCCAGATCGCGGGCGCTCAGGTTGCCGTCGCTGCCCAATTCGATCGGCTTCGCGCCTCGCGGCGCTACGGTCAGCGACTGGAGTGCATGACTGTCCTCGACCGGCATGATCTCCAGCGAGCGCCCATCCGATTGGGCGCGTCCGCGAAGTGCCAGTGGAATCGACTGTCGCCGCTCGACGATGGTTGTCGGGCCCTTTTCCTCGCTGCTCCCCTTCCAGCTGAGCCATACGCCAATTCCGGAGATGATCAGGGCCGCCAGAGCGATCGCTTCGCCAAGCGTAACCCAGCGCAAGCGTGCCTTCCGTTTCGCTTCGGTAGCCGGTGTATCGTTCATCGCCGCACGAACTCGCTCAAGATCTTCGGATAAAGCTCATGCTCGACGCTCAGCACGCGTTGTTCAAGAGCAAGGGGCGTGTCGCCAGGTTCGATCGGCACTTCCGCCTGTCCAAGCACCTCTCCGGAGTCGAGCTCTTCCGTGACGACGTGCACCGAGCAGCCGGCCACCGGGTCGCCGGCTTCGATGGCACGGGCATGCGTGTCGAGGCCGCGATACTTGGGGAGAAGGGACGGGTGGATGTTCAGGATGCGCCCGCGCCACTCCCCGATGAACCAGGGCGTCAGGATGCGCATGAACCCCGCGAGCGCGACGGTTCCGATTCGGTGATCGTCGAGCGCAGCGCTCATCGTCCGGTCGAACGTCTCCTTGTCGACCCCCTTGCTGTCCCAGGTCCAGGTGGGGACCCCGCGATCGCGTGCCCAGTCGAGCCCCGCGGCTTGAGGTTTGTTCGAAGCGACAAGCGCCACCTCGTAGCCACTCGCTTTTTCGATGAGCGCCTGCATGTTGCTGCCGCGGCCCGAGATGAGCACGGCAACACGCTTCGGATCACGCATTATGCGTTGCGGTCCAGCTGTCGTCCGGGCCGTTCACCGTGCAGCCGCGCGGGCCTTCGCCAATTTGCCCGATGCGGAAAACGGTCTCGCCTGCCGCCTCAAGCGCTGCGGTAACGCTTTGCGCTTCTCCGGAGCCAACCACGACAACCATACCAATGCCGCAATTGAACGTCCGGACCATCTCCTGCGGCTCTACTGCTCCGCCCTCGCGGAGAAGCTCGAAAACAGCCGGCAATTGCCATGCGCTGCTGTCGACGAAGGCGTGTCGACCGGTTGGCAGAACCCGCGGGACGTTCTCCAGCAGGCCGCCACCGGTGATGTGAGCCAAGCCTTTGATCCTGCCTTGCTGGACCAGTGGTAGCAACGACCTCACGTAGATATGTGTCGGTTCGAGCAGGACTTCACCGAGTGTGCGCCCATCCGCCCAGGGGTAGCGCTCCGCCAGGTCCCATCCGCGCTCGGCGATAATCCGGCGCACAAGGGAGAAGCCGTTACTGTGGACGCCCGAACTCGCGAGGCCGAGGAGTATGTCACCAGGCCCGATGGCACTGCCGGTGAGGACCTTGTCGCGCTCGACCGCGCCGACGCAGAAACCCGCGAGGTCATAGTCGCCGTCGGCGTACATGCCGGGCATTTCGGCGGTCTCGCCGCCAATTAGGGCACAACCCGCCTGCCGGCAGCCCTTGGCGATGGAGGCGACCACCTCGGCCGCAACATCGCCGTCCAGCTTCCCGGTGGCGTAATAATCGAGGAAGAACAAAGGCTCGGCGCCTTGCACGATGAGATCGTTCGCGCACATGGCGACAAGATCGATGCCGACCCCGTCGTGCCTCCCGGCCTCAATCGCCAGCTTCAGCTTTGTGCCGACTCCATCGTTCGCGGCAACCAATAGCGGGTCCGCGTAGCCGGCCGCCTTCAAGTCGAAGAAACCGCCGAAGCCGCCGAGCTCGGCATCGGCCCCCGGGCGGGCCGTCGACCGCGTCAGCGGACCGATGGTTTTCACGAGCGCATTGCCGGCGTCGATCGACACGCCTGCATCGGCATAGGTCAGCGGCTTCTGTGACATCAGGGGCCGCCTAGCCACATGCCGCTTGGATTTCCACGCCGTTGTCGTCAAAAGACGCCGCGAATGCTTCGCCGTCGCCTTATTTCTCTCCTGACGATGCTGTGCGTGGTCCTCGGTCTTTCGGGGGTCGTCTACGCACAAATGGAGTTTGGCGACCGGGGCATTGCGCCGATCGACAGCTCCGGGACGCTCGAGATCACCGGCATCCACGTCGACGCAGTTGGCAAAGATGCGCAGGCGGCGCGCTACGAAGGCTGGCGACAGGCCCAGCGCCTGGGCTTCAAGGCATTTTGGGCGAAAACCCACAATCGGCCTGTGTCTGAAGCTCCGACGGTGCCGGACTCGACCCTAGACCAGCTCGTCAGCTCGATCGTCGTAGAGCGCGAGCAGATCGGCCCCAACCGCTATATTGCCGACCTCGGTATCCTTTTCGACCGGTCGCGCTCGGCCGAGCTCCTCGGAGTCGGTGGCGATCTTCGCCGGTCGGTCCCGATGCTCCTGATCCCGGTGATCATCAGCGCGGGCACCGACACGACTGTCGAACTGCGCAATCCGTGGCAGCGTGCCTGGGCCGAATTCAGGACGTCGCAAAGCCCGATCGACTATGTCCGCGTCAGCGGGCAAGGAATCGACCCGCTCCTCGTCGATGCGGCACAGGCTGACCGCCCTGGCCGCGGTTGGTGGCGCAACATCATCGACCTCTACGGCGCCGCGGACATTCTTGTGGCGCAGGTCCAGTTCCAGCGCCTCTACCCGGGCGGGCCCTCCATGGCCCGATTCGTCGGGTTCCACGGCCCGGACAAGCAGCGCGTCGGCACCTTCACCATCTCCGGACCTCCGGGGGCGAGCACTTTGCAGATCATGCGCGTGGGCGTTCAGCGTATGGACCGCCTCTTTGCTGCCGCGCTTGCCGAGGGCCGCCTCGTGCGCGATCCGAGCCTCGATATTCCGGAACCGCCGCCTCCGCCCGAAGTGGTCGAGGAGGCACCGCAGCAGGTGCAGGCGCGCACATGGACCTATCAGGTGCAGATCGTCTCGCCCGAAGTGAACATCTACAATTTCGCCATGGCTCATCTGCGCACGACGAGCGGGGTCGAGCAGGTCGTGCCCGTCAGCATCAATCCGGGCGGCGTCAGCTATGTGAACGTCACCTATCGGGGCGATCTTTCGGTGCTTCGAGCGCTTCTCGCTTCGCGGGGATGGAGCGTCGAGCAGAGTGGCTACGTGCTCCGCATGTCGTCCGCATCCGGCGGGCCGCCGTCGCTTCCGCCCCCTCCACAACCCCGGCCGCAGCCGGCGCAGCCTCAACCGCAGCCAGCTCAACAACCGCCGCAGACGCCGCAGACGCCGCAGACGCAACCGCCGAGGAGCGACGAATGAAGAGGGAGGCGGACCAGATCGCGCTTCCGCTCGACTGGCCGCAAACGGAAGGCGAATCGCGGTTCATCGTATCGGCCGCGAACCGCTCGGCCTTCGATCATTTCCGCAACTGGAGCCTGTGGCCAGTGAAGGCCACCGTCCTGACCGGACCGCGTCGCTCGGGCCGCACGCTGTTGGCGCGAACTTTTGCGGAAAGGGTTCATGGCCGTGTCATCGATCAGGCCGACAACCGCGACGAGGAAGAGGTCTTCCACGCCTGGAACGACGCTCAGGACAGCGGCCTTCCACTAGTGCTGGTTGCGGACGACGCGCCGCCGGTGTGGTCACCGAAGCTCCCGGATCTGCGGACCCGGCTGGCCATCACTCCGGTGACGACCATCAACCAGCCCGACGACGCCTTGTTCGAGGCCCTGATCCAGCTGCTTTTCGCCGATCGCGGGCTCCACGTACCGCGCGATGCGCTCCGCTTCATGACCGAGCGCCTGAACCGTGAATATTGGACAGCGGAACGTGCGGTCGAAGAGGTCGACCGCTATGCGATCTCGGAACGGGCGCGGGTGACGATGCCTACAATCCGGCGCGCTCTCTCGAATGCTCGAATGATCGGCGACGCGGCCTAGGTCAGCCGCAAGTTACAGCTTCGATCCTGCTCTGAGGGTCCAGCTTCACGTTCACCCGCTGCTCGCTGAAATCCATCGTGACGGCCGAACCATGCGGGATCCAGCGGAGGGTCTTCGCACCCGATTCGCGCAGGATCGCGGCGCCGTTCTCGGCCGATCCAGCCTCTCCGACATAACGCTCGAGCCCCTCGGCGCGGCATTTGCCGCCCGCCGGCTCGGACCCTTCCGCAGGGACGGTGCTGCAGGCACCAAGCGCGACGGAACACAAAGCAACGAGCTTACGCATCGATGGTCTCCTCCATGACGCGGCTCATCTTCAGCTTTCCGTTCTCGATCGCGAAGGCGAGCCGCCCTTCGACCAGGTCCAGTGCATCGCGCCCGAATTCGTCGAATCGCCAGCCCTGAAGGATGTTGAGCTCTTTGCGGACTCCGGCCGCGAGCGCTTCGAGCTCGTCGGATCGGGCGATGAGGCGCGGTGCCACGCCGGCCTCCTTGGAGCGAATCTTCAGGAGCAGCTTCAAGAGATCGCTTACCAGGACTGAGTCCTTCGTAAGTCCGGGACGCCGCGGCTCACGGTCGGGCATCTCGTCCGGCTCGAGCGGCTTGGCCTTCTCCACCGCGGCCATGAGCCGGGCGCCGATGTCATTCGTCCGCCAGCCGGCCGACAGCCCTCGCACTCGGCCGAGATCGTCCTGCGTCTTGGGCGGGTGGGCGGCGAGCTCGCCGAGCGTGTCGTCCTTCACGATCCGACCGCGCGGGAGGTTCTTGGTCCGCGCTTCGGTCTCGCGCCAGCCCGCGAGCGCCTTGAGGCGGCCAAGCACCGCGGGGTTGCGGCTCGGCAGCTTCAGTCGCTTCCATGCTTCTTCCGGCTCGAACGCGAATCCGGACGGATTGGCCAGGCGCTCCATTTCTTCGTCCAGCCAGCCGCCCCGGCCCGTCTTCTTCAGCCGGTTCAGCAGCTTCGGGAATACCGTCGCCAGATGGGTGACGTCGGCGATCGCATAATCGATCTGGCGCTTGTCGAGCGGCCTGCGGCTCCAGTCGGTGAAGCGCGCGCCCTTGTCGATGCTGTGGCCGAGCATCAATTCGATAAGGTTCGAATAGCCAACCTGCTCGCCGTGCCCGAGGGCCATCGCCGCAATCTGCGTGTCGAATAGGGGCGAGGGGGTCTTGCCTGTCAGATTATAGATGATCTCAAGGTCTTGCCCACCGGCGTGAAAGACCTTCAGCACTTCCGGTTCGTCGACCAGCAGCCTCAACAAGGGCCCGAGGTCGATGTCCGCCTTCGGGTCGATCGCGGCGGCTTCATCCGGGCTGGCGATCTGGATGAGGCAGAGGTCCGGCCAATAGGTGTTCTCGCGCATGAACTCGGTGTCCACGGCGACGAATGGCTGCTTGGAGAGGCGCTCTACGAGGGGAACCAGCTCTTCGGACCTGGTGATCAATGGATGAATATTCATGAGTCTGCGGCGGCCTTAGCGGCCTGTCGGCGGGTTGACAAAAGGCTTTGCGCCAGTGAGTGCCGCCCCGAATTTCCGCACATCGCTATCGGCAGGCAAATGCACCTTTATCGCACTCATGATTGCGGCCAGCTCCGCGCTTCCGACGTCGGCTCGACGGTCCGCCTTTCGGGCTGGGTTCACCGGAGGCGCGATCACGGTCACCTGCTCTTCGTCGACGTGCGCGACCATTATGGGCTCACGCAGATCGTTGCCGATACGGATTCGCCGGCGTTCAAGACACTCGACCGGCTCCGGCTCGAATCGGTCGTCACCGTCGAGGGCGACGTCGTTGCGCGGTCCAGGGAGACGGTGAACCCAAATCTGTCGACTGGCGAGATCGAGGTCCGCGCCCGTGAGGTCACGGTTCGGTCCGCAGCCGCCGAGTTGCCGATGCCCGTGGCCGGCGAGCAGGATTATCCGGAAGAGATTCGGCTAAAGTACCGTTACCTCGATCTTCGGCGCGAACAGGTGCACGCCAACATCATGCTTCGCTCATCGGTGATCTCTTCGATCCGCCGCCGGATGATCGACCAGGGCTTCACTGAGTTCCAGACGCCTATACTGACAGCCAGTTCGCCCGAGGGCGCCCGCGACTATCTCGTCCCGAGCCGCGTGCATCCGGGCAAGTTCTATGCGCTTCCGCAGGCGCCGCAGATGTTCAAGCAGCTGATCATGGTCGCGGGCTTCGACCGCTATTTCCAGATCGCGCCCTGCTTTCGTGACGAGGATGCCCGCGCCGATCGCAGCCCGGGTGAGTTCTATCAGCTCGATTTCGAGATGAGCTTCGTGACGCAGGACGACGTGTTCAACGCGATCGAGCCGGTTCTGTCAGGCGTGTTCCAGGAGTTTGCCGGCGAACGCACCGTCACCTCGGCGGGCGAATATCCGCGCATTCCTTACCGCGAGGCGTTGCTCAAGTACGGCAGCGACAAGCCAGACCTGCGCAATCCGCTGCTGATCACCGACGTCTCGGAACACTTCAAAGGCTCCGGATTCGGCCTGTTCGCGGGTCTCGTCGAGAAGGGCGCGATCGTCCGTGCGGTCCCTGCTCCGGCTACGGCAGAGAAGAGCCGCAAATTCTTCGACGACATGAACGAATGGGCTCGGAGCGAGGGCTTCGCCGGCCTCGGTTACGCCACCCGCAAGGGCGGCGAATGGGGAGGCCCGATCGCCAAGAATCATGGCGAAGAGGGCATGAATCGCATCGCCGAAGCGATGGGCCTGGGCCCGGACGACGGAATCTTCTTCGCCGCCGGCAAGGAAGAGGAAGCCGCGAAGCTAGCGGGAGCAGCGCGCACTCGTGTTGGCGAGCAATTGGACCTCATCGAGAAGGGTGCGTTCCGCTTCTGCTGGATCGTCGATTTCCCGATGTTCGAGTTCAATGAAGACCAGAAGAAGATCGACTTCTCCCACAACCCCTTCTCCATGCCGCAAGGCGAGATGGAGGCACTGGAAACCAAGGATCCGCTCGATATCCTCGCCTGGCAGTATGACATCGTCTGCAACGGCGTGGAGCTGAGCTCAGGCGCGATCCGGAACCATCGCCCGGACATCATGTACAAGGCGTTCGAGATCGCCGGCTACACGAAGGACGAGGTCGACACGAACTTCGCCGGAATGATCAACGCCTTCAAGTTCGGCGCTCCGCCGCACGGCGGCTCGGCCCCCGGCATCGACCGGATCGTCATGCTTCTCGCCGACGAGCCGAACATCCGTGAGGTGATCCTCTTCCCGATGAACCAGAAGGCGGAAGACCTGATGATGAACGCGCCTGCAGAGGTCATGCCGAAGCAGCTCAGGGAGCTCCACATCAAGCTCGTAGACCCCAGCTGAGCCGTTCGTCGATTTGAGCTTGCCGGCACGCGGCGATAGACGCCCGCAGTCCGGGCAATGGTTCACGATGGTTTGCAACAGGTCTTCGAGGCCAACCGCGAGCAGCTCTTGCGCTACCTTCGCGCTCACGGCGCGGGGGACGCAGCCGAGGACCTCCTCCAAGAGCTTTGGCTGAGGGCCGCTGCCGGAGTTTCCGGCCCAATCGCCTCGCCACGGAGCTACCTGTTCCGCGCAGCTACCAACCTGATGATCGACCGGCGGCGATCCGAGGCGCAACAATCGCGCCGCGACCATGACTGGTCCGAGCTCGGCGATCGCCTGTCCGGTTCACCAGCGAACGATCCCGGCCCCGAGCGGTTGATTGATGGAAGGCGTAAGCTCGAATTCGTCGAGGCCGAGCTCGCCAAGCTGCCGCCGCGCGCTCTGTCCATCTTCCGGGAGCATCGGCTGGCCGATCGTACCCAGCGCGAGATCGCATCCGGCATGGGCCTGAGCGCCAGCACGATCGAGAGTGATTTGCGCATGGTCTACCGTCTGCTCGACGACCTCAAGCGAAGGCTGGATGAGGAAGAGCCGGTGCGACTCCGTCATAGCGGGCAAGAGACAGAATGATTGAGAGCCCCGACCTTCGCGAAGCCGCGCTCGACTGGCTTGTCCGGACCAACGATCCGGAGTTCGACGGTTGGGACGAGTTTATCGCCTGGCTTGAGGCGAGCCCGGCGAATGCCGACGCCTACCATCGCCTGGCCGCGAGCGAGGCCGAAATGCTTCCGCTGGTGGAAGCGACTCGAAGTGCCCGAGGAAACGCCGGCCAAGTTTTCGCCCGATCGGCGTATCGAGCCAGCGACGGCTTGCCGCGGCCGCAAGCCTGGCCATTTTCGTTGCCGCGACGACGGCCGTCGTCGTTCCGCGACTGACGCCAGTCGAACATTCGACCGGGGCGGGAGAGATTCGGACGATCGCCCTCGGCGGGCAGGATCAGCTCGTGATGAACGGCGGCACCCGGATTGCGCTGAGCGGCTGGGATCGCCGGACCATCCGGCTTGAGCGGGGGCAGGTCCTCCTGAGGCTGCGCGATGCAGGGCAGGGCAAGGTTGAGCTGGTAAGCGGCGACCTGCATCTCGTCGACGTGGGAACGGTCTTCGAGGTCGCGCGCGACGGTACCGACACTCGCGTGCTCGTCAGCGAGGGTGCAGTCGTTGCGGATCCCGCCGGCGCTCGTCTCAAGATCGGCGCAGGACAGCGCCTTGACACGGAAGACGGCGCGCAAGTGCTGAAGGCTTCCCCGGCGGACGTCTCGTCGGTGGGCTCGTTCGAAAGTGGGCAGCTCGTCTATCTCGAGGAGCCCCTGGAAAATGTCGTCGCGGACCTGCGACGATCGGCCGGTATCGACTTTTCCGCCGACCCGACTATCAGCGGCCGCCGGTTCAGCGGCACCTTGTCGATCCGCGAAGTAAGGCGCGATCCACAGTCGCTTGGACCCTTGCTCGGCGTTTCCATCGAGCGCTCAACCCTGGGCTGGAAGCTGAAAGGAAAGGGCTAGCGATTCGGAGGCTGATTTCCGGCGCGCCTCTTCTCGCGCTCCTTTCCCTTGCTGCTCCCGGCCATGCCGTCACCAGGCCGATCCACGTCCCGGCGGGGACTGTCGGTCAGGCGACGGCTGCGCTCGGCCGTCAGGGTCAGCTGAACATCGCCGTCCCCGATCGAAGCCTGCTTTCCCGCCGAGTGCCCCAGATCCGAGGGCGGATGGACCCCGCCGATGCGCTTGCTCGCGTGGCGAAAGCGAGCGGCCTCAAGCTGAAGAAAGTGGGTGCGAACTCGTACCTGCTCCTCGCCGGGAACCCGTCTCCTCCCAAACGGGCAGAACGATCGAAACCCACCGTGAAGGTATCGAAAGCCGAGCCTGCGCCTGCGACGAACGAAGGCGAAGAAGTCATCGTCGTCGCCAGCAAGCGCGACACTCCGTCGCTTCGCTTCGCAGGGCAGTGGCTGAAGATCGACGGCGAGGTTTTTGCGCCGCTCGGCGTCCCTGGCGCCGAGGCGATCGAAGCGCGATCGGTCGGCTTCTCGTCGACTCACCTCGGCGCGGGTCGCAACAAGCTTTTCATCCGAGGCATCGCCGATTCCAGCTTCAGCGGGCCGACGCAGTCGCCGGTCGGGCAGTATTTCGGCGACATGCGGACGACGTACAGCGGTCCCGACCCGGACCTGAAGCTCGTCGACATGCAATCGGTGGAAATCCTCGAAGGGCCGCAGGGCACGCTCTACGGCTCGGGAGCGCTTGGGGGCATCGTCCTCTTGAAACCCAACATGCCAAGCTTCGACCGGATGTCTGGCCTCGTCGGCGCAGGCACGACGGCAACCTGGCAGGGTGATGCGGGTTACGATTTGTCGGGAGTGCTGAATGCTCCACTGGGCAATGCTGCTGCCGTGCGAGTCGTTGGCTACCGAAGCCGGGAGGGTGGCTACGTCGACAATCGGGCGACGGGCGAGAAGGACATCAACGATGTCGACATCCGCGGCGTTCGCGCGACCCTAACCGCGGAACTGGCGCCGGACTGGTTCGTGGACGTTTCCGGGGTCGGTCAGAGGATCGACGGCGACGACAGCCAATATGCCGACGAAGATGGCTCGGGGCTGTCGCGCAGCAGCCTCGTCGATCAGCCGTTCTCGTCCGACTTCACGCTTGCGAGCCTGGTCATTCGGAAGGACGCCGGTGCGGTTCGCTTCCGCTCGACGACGGGCGTGAGCTGGCAGAACGTCGACGAGAATTTCGATGCGTCGACGAATGGCGAGACCCGGAAGCTTCGGCAGCGCAGCAAGGCACGGGCGCTGAGCAATGAAACGCGGCTCTGGCGCCCCATGTCGGAGGGGTACAGCTGGCTCGTCGGCTTCAGTTCGATCCACCATCGCTATGGTGTCGATCGCGAAATCGAGACCCCGAACGGTCACTTCGATCTGGCTGGTGTCGAGAATGAGGTGGGCGAGACCACCATCTATGGCGAAGCCGGCGTCGAGCTCCACAAGGGCCTGGAGGCGAGCTTCGGCGCGCGGTTCACCCATACCGAGCTATCCGGCGCCGGCGAACATCTCAGCCCCCTCGTGCTTGCGCGGTTCGATGACGAAGATGCCGAGCGGCATGAGAACAGATTCCTGCCATCCGCTTCCCTGTTGGCGAGGCCGGTGGAAGGCCTGACCCTCTATGCCCGCTACCAGCAGGGCTTCCGACCAGGAGGATTGTCCATCGCGGGTGACACGGTTCGTCTCTATCGGAACGATCAACTCGGCACTGCGGAAGCGGGATTCCGGTACGGCCGCCCCGGCATCGATCGTTTCGACCTGCAAGGCGGGGCCACGCTCAGTCACTGGAAGGATATCCAGGCGGATTTCCTCGATGCATCAGGCTTGCCGGTCACCGACAATATCGGCGACGGGCGAGTCTGGACGGTCACGGCGAACGGCGGGGTCAGGGTGACGCCCGAACTTCGCCTGGAAGCGGGCCTTGCATTGAACGACGGCAAGATCACCAGGCCGACCGCCGCATTCCGGACTTTGCTTGCGAGCGCCGATGGCACTTCGATGGAGATTCCGAACATCGCTCGCTCCGTCGCGCGGGGAGCTATCGATTGGCGCACGTCGCTTTCCGGCGAGTGGACGCTCGAGGCCAACGCTTACGCACGTTTCGTTGGCCGGTCTCGCCTCGGAATCGGTCCCCACCTTGGGGAGGCCCAGGGTAAATATGTCGATTCCGGCCTGGTCGTGCGCGTCGCTGGCGACCGGCGCGCCATCTCGTTGTCGGTCACCAACCTGACCGACGAGACCGGGAACCGGTTCGCCTTCGGCGCTCCGGTCGCGACCGGCGTGGACCAGATCACGCCCCTGCGGCCGCGGACGATCCGCCTCGGCTTCGAACAGGGCTTCTAAAAAAACTTCAAGGCAAGTCCGGCGCGTCTCCGTCTGACCGACTGAAAGCCTGCCGCTGCGGCGGTTGCGCTTCCTGATCGGACATTGAGGACATTGATGCGCAAATACCTGCTTGCTTCGACTTGCTTCGTCACCGTGGCCGCCCCCGCGGTCGCGGAGACGACCATCTCGACTGCCGTCAACGGACCGGTACGAACCTCGACCGTCAAGCAGGGCGCGGCGGACGATATTCTGATCAACTCGACCGGCGTGGTGAACGGCAATGCGGGTGGCGGAGTGATCGTCGACAGCAATCACAAGCTGAACAACCAGGGCTCGATCCTCATCGGGAACGTGTCGAACGTGGCCGCGGTGGACGTCGCAGCAGGCGTCACGAGCGGTCTCACGATCGGCGGCAAGATCACGGTGGACGAGGCATTCACACCCACGGATGCAGACAATGACGGCGATCTCGACGGCGCGTTCGCTACCGGGAGCAATCGGGTCGGTATCCGCACTAACGGTGCCTTCACCGGCAATATCCTGATCGGAAGCACGGGCACGATCACGGTCGAGGGCAATAGCAGCGCCGGCATCTCGCTCGGCGGCCCGCTGACCGGCAACTTCACGCATGACGGGAAGACCAACGTCCTCGGCAACAACTCTGTCGGTATTCAGCTGTCGGACGTGAACGGCAACGTCCGTCTTGCTGGTGAGATCAGCGCACAGGGCCAGAACAACGTCGTCGTGCGCTCGACCGGCAATGTCACGGGAGCGATGACGATCCAGGGCAAGATCGCCGCCACGGGTTATCGCTACACGACCCCGCCGACCGATCCCAGCAAGCTCGATGCCGACGATCTGCTTCAGGGCGGTCCCGCGGTCTCGATCGAAGGCAGCATCGGGCAGGGGATCATCCTTGCCATCGCGCCCAAGGACAACAGCACGACCGACCCAGACGAGGACGATGACGGCATCGATGACAGCAAGGAAGGCGCGGCCTCGGTGCTTTCCTATGGCGCTGCGCCGGCCATGCGGATCGGCTCGGCCGGGAACATCGTCATTGGTGCGACGCAGGCAACCGGCACCGGCTTCGGCCTGATCGTCGACGGCGCCATTGCGGGCGACGGAGTCTACACGGGAGTCGACGGCAACGGCCTCCAGATCGGCGGCATGGGCGGCAGCGTGAGCATCGCCAACGGCATCGGCGTCGGAGCGGCCGGGATCATCCAGGCGAAATCGCTTGATCGAGCAGCGACGGCCGTTCGCCTTGGCTCGGGCGCTTCGACTCCGGAGCTGCGCAATGCCGGGAAAATCGTCGCGACGAGCGGCAACACCGCGCAGTCCACCGCCACGGCTATCGACATTGCCGCGGGCGCCAGCCTGCCTGCCCTGCGCAACAGCGGCACGATCAGCGCCAGCGCAGGCACTAACGGGACCGCGATCGCGATCATAGATCGCTCGGGCAGCCTAAGCTTGATCGAGAATAGCGGAACGATCTCTGGCACTGGCGCGGCCGTGGACTCGACGCGCAACGTGGCGATCGACCTCAGCGCGAACACCAGCGGGGCGACCATCAAGCAGACGGCTGTCGCGGCCACTTTCGCGGCGCCGGTCATCAGCGGTGACATCCTGCTCGGAAGCGGTAGCGACACGGTCGATGTCGCGGACGGCAAGCTGACGGGCAATGTCACCTTCGGCGGCGGGAACAACCGTTTCGCGCTGTCGGGCGATGCCGTCGCCGCGGGAAAGCTCAGCTTCGGTGCCGGAGCAGATACGCTGACGACGGACGGCACGTCCGCCTTCAACGGCACCGTCGATTTCGGCGGTGGCGCGGACACGCTCACGATCGGCGGCACCTCGTCCTTCATCGCTCAACTCAGCAATTCGTCGGGGCTGGCCGTCAGCGTCGACAAGGGAACATTCGGCGTGTTGAAATCGGCGTCCCTCGCGTCGCTCGACGTGTCGAATGGAGGCGCCCTCGCAGTCACCCTCGACAAGACTGCGGGGGCGTCGAGCATGCTCAACGTCAGCGGCACGGCGACTTTCGGAACGGGCTCGACACTGAAACTGAGCGTTGCCAACGTCGACCAGGCCGAGGGCCACTTCGTGGTCATCAACGCCGGTACGTTGGTAGGCGGCAATAACCTGACGGCGACGGCCGACCTCCTGCCCTTCCTCTACAAGGGGTCGTTGAGCGTCGCCGGCAACCAGGTTGCGGTCGACATCGCTCGCAAGAGCACGACCGAGCTTGGCCTCAACCGGTCGGAGAGCTCGGCCTTCGACGCGATCTACGATGCGCTCGCCAACGACGACGAGATCGGCAATTCTTTCCTCGCAATCCGCAACCAGGAAGCGTTTGTCGGGCAACTCCGTCAGATGCTTCCCGAGCATGCGGGCGGCACGTTCGAGGCTGTGACCATGGGCGATCGCACCGTGGCCCGGATGCTCAACGACCCGAAGCCGCCCTATAAGCAGGACGAGGGCATGTCCTACTGGGCCAGCCAGGTCGCCTGGGGCTCGTCGAAGAGCATCGGTGACACTGCCGGCTACGATATCGGCGGCTGGGGCGCGAGCGGCGGCGCGGAAATTTCGACCAAGCTCGGCAAGTTTGGAGGCTCGCTCGCCTATCTGTGGGGCAAGGACAACGACAAGGCGACCGACAACCGCGTCACCGCCAATCAATATTCGCTCGCGGCGCATTGGCGCTTCGCGATTGACGGTTTCCAGGTCGCGGCTCGAGGCAGCTACGCCTTCCTCAACTTCGACGGGAAGCGCTTCTTCCGCTCGACCGTCGGCGGTGAGGATATCGAGCGGGAGATCGAGGGCAATTGGAATGGCAACCTGTTCTCCGCGTCCGCGGTCGCCAGCCAGGATCTATGGGCGGGAGGCTTCTTCGTCCGTCCGTCAGCGGCCATCGAATATTACAGCCTGTCGGAGGACGGTTATCAGGAGGAAGGCGGCGGAGACGCGCTCGACCTCGCGGTCGACAAGCGCAAGAGCGATGAGCTTGCCGTAACGGGTCTCCTGATTGCGGGCTTCGAAATGGGCGGCATGGATGAGGACGAGGGCTATTTCCGCTTCGAGGCCGAGGCTGGACGGCGTCAGATCGTGGGCGGATCGCTCGGTAAGACCAGCGCTCGCTTCGCGGGCGGCGAAAGCTTCGTACTGACGCCGGAAGAGCGGCAGAGCGGCTGGGTCGGACGCCTTCGCGCGATCGGTGGCGACGTCTCCTTCCGCGTCGCGGGCGAGGTCGGCGCGGAGGAACGCGAGGACAAGGTCGGGCTGTCCGCCCGGGCAACGGTCAGCCTGGGTCTCTGATCATGAACGGGACGTCGCGGCCGGTGATCGGCAAGATCACGAAACGGGCCGCGACGTCCTGGCCCGAAAGAGCTGAAGCCCGACCACGTAGCTTCTGACGCGGGGACGATGACGAGGCAGTTCTATTCCTTCTGTCGCCTCGCGGCGCGGCGGCGGGTTCCTTGCTGGGTCCCGTCACCGCGTCGGACCTGACCGATGCGGACGCTTCGGTTCCTGAGCCTCACAATGTCGCCGCCCGTTACTGTGCGGGCGGCGGTTCGGCAGCGGCGCTCGTTGGCGCGGTAGCCGGGAACGGCTCGATCAGCTGGCTGAGTGCTGCGTCGAGCCTCTCCGGGTCAGGCTGCTTCGATTTCACCGTGTCTGTGATTTGGCCGTGCCAAAGCGCCTGCTTCGTTCTTGAATCGAACGCGTCTACCGACAGTTGGCCCTGTGTGTAGCTGTGCACGTCCTCGCGGAACCCGTACACTCCCCACGTGTCGACATCGACCTTCTGCCGCTTGCCAAGCGTCAGAGCGAGCGTGATGTCGCCGGAATCGGCCCGCACGTAACCCTTGCTCGCAAGCTTTGCATCGATGTCCGACTGGATGCGCTGGTACAGCACCGAATTATACCCGCCGGTCGGATTGGTCCTGACCCACGAATAGGTCTTGTATGCGCTGAAGTTCACGCCGGGAACGGCGTCGACCGTCAGCTCCGGCTTGGCCTGTGCGCCCGTCGAAAAGACGAGAGCGCTCGCCACGCCAAGGATGATCAGATGTCTGCGTTGCATGAGCTTTCTCCGTTTTTGTGGAAACGACAGCCCTCCAAGGCGACGCCCCGGCTAGCAACAGGAAGCCGCGAGCAAGGGCCATTGGGCGAAACCCCGGATAAGCGGGAGGTCTTTCCCGGTGTCGGGCTCAGGGTAAGCGAACGCTTCCCGGCCGAGAGGCCAAGCACCCGGAAGCGGTTAAGTTTATGTCCGATTTCCACCCATTCCGGACACTAGCTGCTTGATGTTGGCTGCGTGATAGCGGGTAATCCCGGATGATTTGTCGAATGTTCTGCAACTAAACGTGATCGTGGTCATGACGATGTTGAAGAGCCTGTTCTTGACCGCGGCTGCGGTGATCAGCGGCATCGCTATCCAGGCTGCTGCTCAGGCGCCCTATCCGCTGCCGCAATCGCAAGCGCAAATGGGTTCCGACAGGCCAGAAGACGGCCGTCACCCGCAACCAATCTACGGCAAGCCGGCCTACGGCTATAGCGACGGCAGCCTACGTGCGGTCATCGGATATCTGCTCGCCGATCATCGCTACAGCGAACCCGATCGCACGGCGGTGCAGCGGTGCGCCAGCGCGGCGATGCAAATGGCGGCTGTCCAATACCAGCCCCAGCGCTCCGGCAACGCACACCCCTATGGTCACGGATACAACGTGGCGGCACTGATGCGCCTGACTGCGATCACCGACATGCGGCGTCGCGACAACGGGTTGCGTGTGTCCGGCGTAATCGACAGTCGCTTCGGCCACCCGCCCTATGGCGATGCCGGTGGATATGAGCACAACGGGTACGCGCCGCCTGGTGACCTCATCTTCCGCTGCAATGTCGATTATAGCGGCATCGTCCACAACCTAAGGGTTCACCACGCCAATCCATATCGCGGCTAACACCGCGCATGGCCTCTAACCGCTAATGTCCGCTTTCCACCCAAAGCAGACATTAGCGAAACCCGACGTCGACCGAGCTTCCGCCCGATGCGGACCTGTCGGGATTCGCACTGACCCGGTTTCTCAGTGCTTTCAGTGATTTACGAACCCGCGTCCGAAGATGCAGGGAGATTGCGGACCTGAGGTCGCTCCTGACCTCCCTCCGGCGCATTCCTCGGTCCGCGAAGCTCGCGGAGCTGCGACCCTTCCGCTCGGAAAGCGGACCCTCCGCGAGAAGGAGCGACCCGCATCAGGTTCCCGCCGGTGCGGGTCGTTTCCGATGAGCGATTTCGACGCCAACGGACGGCGCGATTTGAATTGGCTCGGTCGCAATTCGAAAAGACCGAAACGCTCGGCCCGCTGATCTCGGGACTATGAGCATTCTCCTCATGGCCGCCGACATCACCTGCACTACCTTCGGCAATCAGACGACCGCAAGGAGCGTCCGTCGATTCAGGATCAGATGAACGCAACGACCCAGCTGCAACTGGAGATGATGCGTCAGTCGCAACAGAATATGCAGCAGCAGTCGCAGGACAAAATGCTCCCGCTGTGGGAGGCCGGTCAGCGAAGGTCGACGTCCTTTCTCCGGTCTAACCCCTCTCGTTCGTGGGGTCGATCCTGATTCCTCCCGTTCAATCATAAGGTTAGGGCGGAGGCGGAGGTGTGGGATGTCATATTACCGATTATATTTCCGCGACCGCGAAGGTCACTTCTGCGGATGCCGTCAGTTCGAGGCGGGTAGCGACCTGCAGGCTGTCGGAAGAGCCGACCGCATGTGCCGGGGATGCAGCCGGGAGCTGTGGTGTGAGGATAGCCTTCTCAGGCGCTGGGACGACGCAGGGGCCGAAGGGTTCCAAGGAGCCCCGCCAAGCCTTCTAGGGGGCGCGATCAGAATCGAGTGTGGAGCGTCGGGTAGGTCGACAGCCATTCGGGTCTCAACGCGCTCAAACCGCGTTTAAATCCGTCATCGAGCGGCCGCTCAATGCGCTGAAATCGCTCAATGGTACCCAGAGCGTTACCCCGTTCAAGAAAAGTAGTTACAGGGCTGTTACCCAGCGGCCTGTTTTTCCTTTGTTTTCAGAAAGAAAGTGGTGGACGCACTAGGGCTCGAACCTAGGACCCGCTGATTAAGAGTCAGCTGCTCTACCAACTGAGCTATGCGTCCACTGCCATTCGGCGGATGCTCCGGCGGTTCAAAATGCGCCCTTGAGCGGCGGGGCCGGTAGCATGCGAAAACTTGGTGTGCAACCGCGCGATTTCAAATCCCGCCTAAAGAAGTCGCGATGTCGTACGCTGATGCCGCTCAACGGCCATGAGCAGGCCGAGGCAGATCATGACCGTCATGACGGCCGATCCGCCGAAGCTGACGAGGGGCAGGGGAACTCCCACGACCGGGGCCAGGCCCATCACCATCATCAGGTTGATGGAAACGTAGAAGAAGATGGTCGCGGACAGGCCTGCGGCCGTTAGCTGTGCGAAGCGGGTCTTCGCATTGTTCGCGACCCGCATTCCCCAACGGATCACGAAAGCGAAGGCGAAGATCAGCAAGGCGCCGCCGACCAGCCCCCATTCCTCGACCATCGTCGCGAAGACGAAATCGGTGTGCCCCTCAGGGAGGTAGTCGAGATGGCTCTGGCTGCCGTTGAGGTATCCCTTCCCAAAGATGCCGCCGGATCCGATCGCGATCTTCGATTGGCTGATGTGATAGCCGGCGCCGAGCGGGTCGCTTTCCGGGTCCAGGAAAATGTCGACGCGCTTTTTCTGGTAGCCGTGGAGCATCTGGTAGACGACGGGAATGGCCAGAGCGAGCGCAACGCCGGGTATCAAGAAAACTCGGAATGGTACGCCTGCGATGAACATCACGGTCACCCCGATGAAGGTAACCATCAGCGCGGTTCCAAGGTCGGGCTGAAGCATGATGAGCGCAACCGGGAAGCCGATAAGGGCCGCCGCGGGCCAGATTGCGCGCCATTTGCGGATATCGCCGGCCGGAAGCAGTTCGTAGAACCGCGCAAGGACCAGCACGATCCCGGGCTTCATGAATTCGCTGGGCTGCAGGCGGATGAAGCCTAGGTCGATCCAGCGTTGGGCACCTTTTCCGACAAAACCGACCATCTCGACCACGATCAGCATGATGGTGACCGCGATGTAGATCGGGAAGGCGGCCTGCTTGATCGTGGATTCGCTGGTCCACGACATTCCGATAGCAAGCGTTAGGAAGAAGAGGATGACAATCGCCTGCTTGGTTGCCCAGGGCTGGGCAGCGCCGCCAGCTGCCGAATAGAGAGTGGTGATCCCGACGCCTGCGATGCCCGCGACGAGGAAGATCAGCCGCCAGGGGAGTTTGGCGAGCGGCTGGGGAATGATAGCCGAAGAGATCACGCCGTCCTCGCTGCTTCGGCTGCGGCCGCATGCACCGCGGCTGCGCGCCGTGCCGTCCGCTCGGCCAGGGTGCCGCCCCATTGCTCCTCGAGCGCATTCAGGTTCTTCAGCGCCAGCTGGCGGTCGAAGAGGAACGTCAGAACGTCCTTTGCAACCGGTGCGGCCGCCCTGGCTCCGCCCATGCCATGCTCGATGACCACGGCGCCTGCGTAGCGGGGTTTGTCGAACGGGGCGAAGAAGACGAAGAGGCCGTGATCGCGATACTTCCAGTCGCCGCTTTGGCCGCGCTGGCTTCCGACGATCTTCCGGACCTGCGCGGTTCCAGTCTTGCCGCACATCTCCACGCCCGGGATCTGCAGCCGGCTGGCGCCAGCCGTGCCATCGCCGTTGACGACTTCCCACATTCCGCTGCGAACCGTTTCCAGGTGCTTCGGGTCGAGGCCCAGCATGGGTGCGGGCTTACCTAGCCCGAGGAGCCGCGGCTGGATGTCGCGGCCTCCTGCAATGCGTCCCGCCATGGTAGCGAGCTGCAACGGGTTCACGATCAGGAATCCCTGACCGATGGATGCATTCAGCGTGTCGGACGCCGTCCAGTCGGGTCGCTCGAGGAAGCCCTTGGTCTCGTGGAAACGCCGGTTTTTCCACTCGCTGTTGGGAACCGTGCCATAGCTTTGGCTGACCACCGGAAGATCAAATTTCTGCCCTAGTCCCAATCGCTTGGCCATGGGAGCTATGTTATCGTATCCGATCCGATGGCCCATTGCGTAGAAGTAGGTGTTGCAGCTTTTCGCAATCGCTCGGTGCATGTCGACCGAGCCATGGCGGCCGAGGCAGCGGAAGAAGCGATTCCCGAGCCGGTAGCCGCCGGGACAGTGAATCCGGTCCGTTGGATCGACGCCATGCTTAAGAAGGGCGAGGGCCCCCATCGGCTTGATGGTCGACCCTGGCGGGTACAACGCGTTGAGTACCTTGTTGAGCAGTGGCCGGCGCGGGTCCTCGGACAGCATCTTCCATTCCGTCCGTCCAATGCCGTCCGAGAAACTGTTCGGATCATAGGCTGGCATCGACACCATCGTGAGGATGTCGCCCGTCTGGCAG
Source organism: uncultured Alphaproteobacteria bacterium (assembly GCA_963829625.1). GTDB lineage: Bacteria > Pseudomonadota > Alphaproteobacteria > Sphingomonadales > Sphingomonadaceae > Sphingomicrobium. The sequence goes on from CAWHJH010000001.1 coordinate 141,785, forward strand.
TCGAGAAGCACGCACGAGCCCGACTCTTCGCCAAGCCTCCGCGCCGTGAACTCCTGCAGGTCGGAATCAATTGCAAGGCGCACAGGCGCCCCGCTCCGGTCCGGCTTGGGCTCCAGCTCGCGCACCAGCTTGCCGCGTGCCGTTAGCTCGACACGTTGCCCGCCTGGCTGGCCGCGCAGTCGCGGTTCAAGCGTTTTTTCAAGGCCTTCCTTGCCAATCTTGAAACCGGGAGTGATGAGTAGAGGGTTCTTCTCCTTCTCATACTCCGCCGCCGAAGCCGCCCCGACATAGCCGACGAGGTGACCCACCGCGGCGCCGTCGGGGTAATAGCGGGAGAAGCCGCGCATCGGGTTCACGCCCGCAAGCTCCGGAAGGCGCACCGTCACCGCAGCATATTTCTCGAAGGGGACGTTTTCGGCGACCTCGATCGGTTGGTAGCCCTTGGCCTGTTTGAGTTCGCGCACCACGCGGTCGACGTCATCGACGCTGAGCTCCAGAAGCTGCTGGAGCGTCCGGATAGTCGCCTCCGGGTTTTCCAGCTGGTCCGGAATGATGTCGACGCGGAAGTCGCTCCGATTGATCGCGATCGGCTTGTTGTTGCGATCTACGATCCAGCCCCTGCGCGGCGGCACGATGATCAGCTGGACCCGGTTGCTCTCGGACAGCAGCTGGTAGTGCTGGTTTTCCGCAATCGCGAGCCAGCCGAGCCGTCCTATGAGCAGCGCACCAATGGCGGTCTGCGCTCCAGCCGCGATCGCCATTCGCCGGGAAAAGGTCAGCGACTGGTGGACGGACGTGAAGCGCCGCTCCATCTTCATCGCCCGAGCCTCCACCGATCGAGGCGCGAAACGACCCAGGCGACGATCGGGAAAGCAAGCACGGAGATGAGGAGCGGTGGAACGACGGTCAGGAAAGGCAGGGAGGCGCCCATCACCTGGGCGATGCGCCACTCGGCCGCCTCGTTGGCAAGGAGGAGGAGCGCGGCGATGGCCCATTCGAGCCAGTAGCCGCGCCACATGGTGCGCCGGTCGGCGAGGTCGAGCGCAAGCATCGCCGCGGTCCACAGCGCGACGGAAAAGCCGATCGGATGTCCCGATGCGAGGTCGTTGATGAAGCCGAGCGGAGCGGCCCACCATGCCGGCCAGGCGTCCGCCCGAAGGAGCCGCCATGCGATGAGGGCCATGAAGCCGAAGTCCGGATACCAGCCGCTCATCGATACGATCGGGAGCGCGGTCAGCAGGCTCGCGATGGCTACGGAGATCGCCGGCACTAAGCTCGCGCCCGCCACCGGACCCTTGCCGATATTCCTGTGAGGAGCGAGAGCCGCGCGAACCATTATTGAGTGTCCGTCAGCCCGCCGGCTTCCTCGGCGACCGCGGCAGGCTCGTACGGCTGTTCGACCATGGCAAAGTTGGTCGAACTAGGGTCGGCGAGGGGAAGGGCAATTGCGCCGTCGTCGTCCAGCCTGACGACCCGGGCGATAGGCACGAGAGGAGGGTAGAGCCCTCCCGTTCCCGACGTGATCACGATGTCGCCGGGCTTGAACGGATTGCGGCCGACTTCGAGAGGCCTGAGATCGACTGTCCCATCGCCGCGTCCCTGGCTGATCACGGGCTGGCCGTTGCGAAGGATCCTTGCGGGAATGATGCTTGCGCGGTCCGAGACGAGCAGGACGCGGGAGGCAAGTGATCCTGCGTCGACAACGCGGCCGATGAGTCCCTTGGAAGAGCGTACGGGCATCCCCACGCGCACTCCATCGGCTCCGCCGATCGAAAGGATGGCGTAGCGGCGCGGGCTGCTGAAGGAGGATCCCACGATGCGGCCTGTCGCAATGGTCGACCGGCTATGCTCACGAAGCTGCAGTGCCGCCTTTAGTTCGCGGTTCTCGAGGCTGATCGCCTTGGCCTCTACGATACGCTGGAGCATCAACTCGCGTTCGTGCTTCAACCGCGCGTTCTGGTGCGCGGCGTCCCAGTAATTGCCTGCGCCGGTAAAAAGACCTCCGACCGTTGCAGTGACGGCTCTCAACCCGGACGTCACGGGCGCGGTTGCATCCAGCGCGACGCCTCTCACGGAAGCATAGCTCTTTGGAGCGACCAGCGACAGGCCGAGCATGACGATGCCGATAATCAGGCCCGCCATTGCGGCAAGGAAGCTGAAGAACAGCCCGTATTGCGCGCGCCGGGACCAGCCTGGGCGCGGCCCACCCGGCGGCGCCACCACTCAGCCCTTTCTCAGGCGGTCTGAAGAACGCCGCGGAACTGCTCTTCCTCCAGCGCTCGTCCAGTACCCAGAGCGACGCAGGTAAGCGGATCCTCGGCGACCGTGACCGGCAAACCGGTTTCGTCGCGCAGGACCTCGTCGAGGCCCTGAAGAAGTGCGCCACCCCCCGTGAGCACGATACCCTGGTCGCAGATGTCGGCGGCCAACTCCGGCGCCGTATTCTCCAATGCGATCCGGACGCCCTCGACGATCGTCCCGACCGGTTCCGAAAGCGCCTCGGCGATCTGGCCCTGGTTGATCGAGATTTCCTTGGGCACGCCGTTGACCAGGTCGCGACCCTTGATGTGGACCGTCTTGCCGACGCCGTCGGTCGGTGGCTTGGCGATTCCGACTTCCTTCTTGATCCGCTCGGCCGTGGCTTCGCCGATCAGGAGGTTGTGGTTGCGGCGGACGTAGGAGCTGATCGCTTCGTCCATCTTATCGCCGCCGACGCGCACCGAGGTGGTGTAGGCGAGCCCGCGCAGAGAGAGCACCGCGACTTCGGTCGTCCCGCCGCCGATGTCGACGACCATCGATCCGATCGGAGCGGTCACCGGCATGTCCGCACCGATCGCGGCCGCCATCGGCTCCTCAATCAGGTAGACGGCGCTTGCGCCCGCGTTCGACGCGGCGTCGCGGATCGCGCGGCGCTCGACGCTGGTCGAGCCGCTTGGAACGCAGATCACGATCTCCGGGAAGCGCCAGGCACGCATCTTGCCGCCGTGCACCTTGTGGATGAAGTGCTTGATCATCTGCTCGGCGACGTCGATGTCGGCAATGACACCGTCGCGAAGCGGCCGAATGGCTTCGATCTGGTCGGGCGTCTTGCCCATCATCAGCTTGGCGTCCTCGCCGACGGCCTTGACCTTCTTCACACCGTTGATGGTCTCGATCGCGACGACGGACGGCTCGTTAAGAACGATGCCGCGACCGCGTACGTAGACCAGCGTGTTGGCGGTCCCAAGATCGATCGCCATGTCGTGCGACATCCATTTGAACCAGCGCGTCCAGAACATTCTTCCCCGTCTCTCGCCCTTTGCTCGGCTACGGCAGTGGGACCGGCCCCACCCGTTTACCGGCGATTAATTACATCCCATTGAATGCAAACTGAATTTTCTCGACAAATCAGCGCTTCGCTGGCTCGAAGGTAATCGGCTAGGAATGCTTAACATGTCAATAAGAAGGCTGCCTTCGGAGCTCGTGAATCGTATCGCCGCTGGCGAGGTCGTAGAGCGCCCTGCGAGCGCCCTCAAGGAGCTTGTTGAGAACGCCCTCGATGCCGGGTCCGGGACGATCCGAATCAGGCTGACGGCGGGCGGGCTGGAACTCATCGAAGTCGCCGACGACGGCTCCGGGATGACGCCCGACGAAATGCGCCTGGCGCTCGAACGGCACGCCACTTCGAAGCTGCCCGACGGCGGCCTCGACCGGATCGTCAGCTTCGGGTTCCGTGGCGAAGCGCTGCCGTCAATCGCCAGTGTCTCCCGCCTGACCCTGGATAGCCGCGTGCGCGGTGCCGACGGCTGGCGGATTGAAGTGGATCATGGCGAAGCCGTCGGGGAGGGACCGGCCTCCCTTCCCCCTGGAACGAGCATCCGGGTCGAGCGGCTGTTCGACAAGATTCCGGCGCGGCGCAAGTTCCTGCGGAGCCCGCGCGCCGAATACGCGGCCTGCCTCGACGCCGTAAAGCGCCTGGCGATGGCCCGCAGTGATGTGGCCTTCGTTCTTGAGCATGACGGCCGCCGGATCTTCTCGCTCCAGCCGACGACGCCTCCGCAGCGTGTCGCGGAACTGCTCAGCGCGGAACTCGACCGCAACGGCATCGGCATCGACTGTGAGCGGAACGGAATTGGTCTGACCGGCGTCGTCAGCCTGCCGACCTTCAACCGGGGCATGGCCGACCAGCAGTTCCTGTTCGTCAACGCGCGTCCCGTGAAGGACCGACTGCTCGTCGGAGCGTTGCGGGGTGCCTACCGCGACCTCATTGCGCGGGATCGCCACCCCATCGCGGCTCTCTTTCTTTCGGTACCGCTCGAAGAAGTGGATGTGAATGTTCATCCGGCGAAGACAGAGGTGCGCTTCCGCGATCCGACGGCGGTGCGCGGCCTGATCGTCGGCGGTATTCGAACCGCACTCGACGAGGCGAGCCAGAAGAGCGCCACGCGCGAGCAGGTGGCTGCCCCGGTGCTGTGGACGACCGGCGCGACCTACGACCAGCAGCTCAACCGCCTTTCGATGACGGCCAACCCAGCCCCGCAGCGGGCGCCAGCGGGCTCAACCGCCGTTCTCGAAGAAACGAAGGCGCTCTTCGACCACGCGCCCGCGGCACGCGCCGAGCTTGCAGTCGCCGAGGTTCCAAAATATCCGCTGGGAGTTGCCCGGGGGCAGGTCGCAGCGACCTATATCATCGCCGAGGCAGAGGACGGGCTGGTCATCGTCGACCAGCATGCTGCGCACGAGCGGCTGGTGCTGGAACGCATGCGCGCCGCCCGCGAAGGCGGAACGATCGCGCGTCAGCCTCTGCTGATGCCCGAGGTGGTCGACCTGGAGGAAACCGACTGCGACCGTGTCGAGGCGGCTTCGGATGAGCTTGCCCGCCTCGGTCTCGAGGTCGAACGCTTCGGGCCCACTTCCGTCCTTGTCCGCGCCACTCCCGCCGCTCTCGGCAAGACGGATGTCCATGCCGTTCTCGCCGATTTGGCGGCCGAGCTGGCGGAGCTCGGCAGCGCTTTTTCGCTTCAGGAGAAGCTCGACCACGTCTCGGCAACCATCGCCTGCCATGGATCGGTGAGAGCGGGGCGGGTTCTCTCGGTCGCCGAAATGAACGCGCTCCTGCGCGAGATGGAGGTCACGCCGCGGTCCGGCCAGTGCAACCACGGACGTCCGACCTGGGTGAAGCTCGGCCATGCCGAGATGGAAAAGCTGTTCGGAAGGCGCTGAAAATCGCCCTTTTCGGGCGACATCCGAGTCTCGTCATGCTAGGCTTCAGGGACTGGAGGGAGGACCGACCATGGACCAGTCCACCACCGCGACCGGCGATCGGGTCTATTTCGCGCAGCGCGCTGCCGAGGAACTTGAGCTCGCCTTGTCCGCCAGCGACCATGAGGCGGCCGAAGCCCATCGTCGCCTCCAGCGCGTCTACACTGAGCGCGCATCGATCGGCTCCCGCATCACGGAAGTGCCCGAGCAAATCGGCTAGACCAGCTTTTTCAGCTTGCTGAAGGCCTGCTCGATCGCCTTGCTGCGCGCCTCGGTCCGTGCCTGTTCCAATCGTGGATAACCAGAATCCGCTTCCTGCTGCAGCGCCCGTGCGAACCGCCCGCTGCGCACTTCGTCCAGCACCTCCCGCATCTTCTGGCGCACCTCGTCATCGACAATCCTGGGCCCGCCAAGAACGGCGCCGAGCTCCGCCGTATTGGAAATGGCCTCCCGCATGCCGGCGATGCCTCGCTGCTCGATCAGATCGGCGATCAACTTCAGCTCGCCGACGCACTCCAGAAACGCGACCTCTGGTGCAATGCCCGCCTCTACCAGCGTGTCGAAGCCGGCGATGAGGATCTCGGGAACTGCGCCCCAGACGACCGCTCCCTCGTTGAAGAGATCGGCTTCGCATTCCTCGGCGAAGCTGGAGGCAATGAGCCCTGCGCGGGCGCAGCCGATTGCCTTGCCATAGGCCAGCGCCATTGTCCGCGCATCGCCGGTCGCATCCTGCGCCACCGCCCATAGCGCAACCATGCCCTTGCCCTGCTGATACAGCGACCTCAGCGCGGTCCCGGGACCCTTCGGCGCGACCAGAATGACGTCGAGGTCGTGGCGTGGACGAACGGTCTCGAAATGGATCGCCAGGCCATGGCTAAATCCGATCGCGCCGCCGTAGCGGATGCGGGCCTCAACTTCCTTGTAAATGCCGGGTAGCGCCTCGTCGGGGGCCAGGAACATGACCAGATCAGCGGACGCAGCGGCTTCCTCGACCAACGCGACTTCCAGTCCAGCTTCCGCGGCCGCACTTGCGCTGCCGGACGCCCCACGAAGCCCGACGACCACGTCGACTCCGCTGTCCTTGAGGTTCAGCGCCTGCGCCCGGCCCTGGTTGCCGTAACCGAGAATAGCGACGCGCTTCCCCGCTAGCGGGGTCATGTCGATGTCGCTGTCGCGCAGCAGCTCCATGGCCGTTCGCTTAGGGCTTCGCTCCGAGCAGCGCCAGCAGCTCCGCGCTCGTCTGGTCGTCGAGCGGTTCGCGATGGCGCGGCCAGCCTTCGGGAGGCTGATGCGCGAACCATGTGTATTGCCGCTTCGCATAGCGCCTGGTCGCCTGCTGCCCCGCGACGATTGCATGCTGTCGAGTGGCGTCATCGTTCAGCCAGGCCGCAATCTCTCGGACGCCGATCGCTCGCATCACCGGAAGCGCAGAGTCTAGCCTTCGATCGAGAAGCGCCCGGACCTCGTCCGCGGCGCCTTGCTCGATCATGTGGCAAAAGCGCTCATCGCATCGTCGATAGAGCCAGTCTCGTGGTGGCAGCAGGATCAGGGGTTTCAGGTCGATCTGCTCGGCAATCCCGCCTTCGCGCTGCTTCTGCCATTTGGCGAGTGTCCCGCCGGTCGACACCACGACTTCCAGCGCCCTGGCGATTCGCGTGGTGTCGGTTGGCTTGAGATGCCCGGCCGCCTCCGGGTCCAGTTCCGCAAGCTTCCGGCGATTCTCTTCGACTGGCGTTTCGCGAACCTCTCGGCGCACATCGGGATCGATGGCCGGCACCGGAGCGATCCCGTCGATCAAGGTGCGGAGGTAAAGGCCCGTGCCGCCGACCAGGATCGGCAAGCGGCCCGATGAATGGACGTCATCGATCTCGCGCCGCGCCATCGTTGCCCAGTCGGCAGCCGAACACGGCTGTGCTCCGTCTCGCACGCCGTATAAGCGGTGTTCGGCTCGTCCACGCTCGTCCAATCCGGGTGCCGCGCTCAATATCGGCAGGTCGCGATAGATTTGCGCACTATCGCCGTTGACGATCACCCCGCCAGTTTGCTCTGCAAGGCGCAAGGCCAGTGCCGACTTGCCGCTAGCGGTCGGCCCGGCGATGAGAGCGACGGGAGGCTTGGGTTTCGAAGTCATGGCGATTGCGACGCTGATAGCAGCCGGACGGCTTGATGACAGGCTGATCGACCGTGCGCTCGGCTCGCTTCGGGAAATCGATCCCAAGGCGGCATTTTCAGCCTGGATCGACGAGGGCGATGCGGTCGACCTGCGCGTCGATGGGAACGTCCAGGCCATACGTTGGGCCCTCGACGGACTCGATGGCGTGGACGTCTTCGTCCAGACTGAGGAGAGCCGTTTCAAGCGCCTGCTCGTAGCCGACATGGATTCGACCATCGTCGGCCAGGAATGCCTGGATGAGCTTGCCGACTTCGCTGGCCTGAAGCGCGAGATCGCGGAGATCACCGAGCGCGCGATGCAAGGCAAACTTGACTTCAAGGCGGCACTTCGCGAGCGCGTGGCCCTCCTTTCCGGACTCGACGAGGAAGCGATCGGCCGCTGTCTGGCGGAACGGGTCGTTCCGAACCCCGGCGCCGCGACGCTGGTCCGCACGATGCGGGTCGGCGGCGCGCGAGCGATCCTCGTGACTGGCGGCTTCGTCTCCTTCGCTGATCCCATCGCGAAGATGCTGGGCTTCAACGCCGTTCGCGCAAACCGGCTGCTGTTCGATGGGCGGCAGCTGAGCGGATCGGTCGAGGATCCTATCGTGGACGCGCAGGCCAAGCTCGATGCCCTGGTCGAGGCTCGGGAAGAACTGGGTCTCGCACGAGTTGACGTGCTCGCCATCGGCGACGGCGCCAACGACAGGCTGATGGTTCAGGAAGCCGGCCTAGGTGTCGGCTATCGCGCCAAGCCTGCCCTTGCCGAAGTCGCGGATGCGCGCCTCGATCATCACGGGCTTGACGCCTTGCTTTGGGCGCAGGGCATTCGCCGCCGCGACTGGGTGAGCTAGGGGACTATCTCGCCGCCACCGGGAAGCAGGCCTGACCCCTAGCGGACAGGCTGCTGCACGCAGCTGCCGCTGCCGACTTGCTGGGGAAGGGGCCGACCTGGAGCCGGGTGACGGACCCCGCCGCGACCAGGAATTGCTGGCGGCCCGCAACGGGTGCGCTGCCCGATAGCCGCCTGAACAGGGCTTCGGCCGACGATCGTTGCGAAAAGGCTCCGAGCTGGATCCGCCAGGCGCCGCTTGTCGCAGTCGCAGCCTTCTGCGCGGGTGGGGGTGAAGGCGTTTTTTCAGCTTTTGGTCGTGCCGTCGCGGTGGGCTTGGGCTGTGTCTGCTGCTGGGTCTTCGCCTTCTGCATTGCCAGGGCAACGCCCTTCTTGCGCTGCTCGACCGGCATGATGTCGTCCATCTGCTGGAGCGTGTTCCGGGCCGGTTCCAGCCCTTGCGCGGCCGAGCGGCTGACGTAGGCGTAGCCGAGGACCGGGTCCTGAGGGACACCGTCGCCATTGTAGAGCGCCGTGCCATAGACAAGCATGGCTCGCGGATCGCCTTTCTCGGCCGCCCCCTTCAGCCATTTCAGGCCGTCTGCCTGATTTCCGTTTTGGAAGAGGAGAAGGCCCAGCGTCGTTTGGGCGTCGACATGGCCCTTTTCAGCCGCGCGCCCCAGCCAGGTCTGGGCGGTGGCGAGATCGACCAGCACTCCGCGTCCGAGGCGATAAGCCTGGCCCATGTTGAACGACGCGTCGGGATCACCGGCCTCGGCCAGGGGGCGCCAGATTGCGACCGCGCCGACATAGTCGCCCCGCTGCCACGCATCGATCCCGGCCTTCACGCTCTGAGCGGACGCGGGTGCCGCGAGCAAAAGCGACGTGCAGAGCAGAAATTTGCTCCAGAACCTTGGCTGCATGCTTCGACTCCCGTTGCGTGCGACCGTAACTCGGGGCTGGAATACAGCAACAGTGTCTTGAGTGCGTTAACCAGATTTTAGCGCCTTGAGTGTCACTCCCACTGCTGAATTGACGGAATTCGGCGAGGGGAAAAGCATGCGCGTTCTGGCTATGGCATCGCAGAAGGGCGGGTCGGGTAAGACGACCTTGTCCGGACATCTTGCGGTGCAGGCGCAGCTGGCGGGGGCAGGTCCGGTCTGTCTTATCGACATCGACCCGCAGGGCAGTCTTGCCGACTGGTGGAACGAGCGCGAGGCAGAAATGCCCGCTTTTGCGCAGACGACCGTCGCGCGGCTTGCTTCCGACCTCGAGGTTCTTCGCCAGCAGGGCTTCCGCCTTGCGGTCATCGACACTCCGCCGGCCATCACCATGGCCATCCAGAGCGTCATTGCCGTTGCCGAGCTGATCGTCATCCCGACCCGTCCGAGCCCGCACGATCTCCGCGCCGTCGGCGCGACGGTCGATCTCTGCGACCGCGCCGGCAAGCCGCTGATCTTCGTCGTCAACGCGGCGACCCCGAAAGCCAAGATCACCTACGAAGCCGCCGTCGCCCTGTCGCAGCACGGCACCGTTGCTCCCGTCACCGTTCACCACCGCACCGACTTTGCCGCCTCGATGATCGACGGCCGCACGGTGATGGAGGTCGACCCGAACGGCCGCTCGGCCCACGAAGTCATCGAGCTCTGGGAGTATATTTCGGATCGTCTCGAAAAGAATTTCCGCCGCACCGTGTTCGCGGCGCCCGGAGCCGGGAACGCGGCTCCTGCATCGCCTCGTCCCGTCGGCGGCTTCGGCCGTCGAGTAGTCGGCCAGTAAGGGGGCAGCGTAAGTGATGTCCGAACCTAAGCCATTCGCCTCCCTCTCTTCCGGACTTCTCGCCCGCAAGGGTGCGGCCCGTCCGGCCATGCGCCCTCAGGGGTTCGGCCAGATTGGCGGTAACCTTGAAGACCTCGGCTGGAACGACATGGGGTTCGAGGCGCCGAAGCCGGTCGAGGCTCCGCGCGACTCCGAGCATGACGCCTTCGGTGAGCCGATCGCGGAGCATCCGACGCTTCACGGCCATGCCGGCCTGACGCCTGTCAATTCGCCTGTGCACACGCAGCAGGCGGAGATTGTCGATCGAATCAACGGTTCCGAGGACGAAGCCGAAGTCGAGGTCGAGGTCGAGGTCGAGGAGGTCGATCAGACCGCCGAGATCGTAAACGAGAACAGCGAGCTGCCGCCGCAGCAAGTCGAAGCCAGGGCGCCGATGTATGTGGTGCCGTCGGTTCCGGCTCCGGCCGCTCGTCGCGCATCGAAGCCGCGTTCGGCTCCGGGCAGCAAAGGGAAGGCTGCGTTCACTCTCCGGCTCGATCCGGAACGTCATCTGAAGCTGCGCCTGGCCTGTGCCCTCACCGGACGCTCGGCCCAGCTTCTTGTCACTGACGCTCTCGATCAGTTCCTCGATGGAATGCCCGAGCTGGAGGCGATGGCCGATAAGGCCAAACGCAAGGGGTAAGCACTGGCCGAAATCGGCCAAATGCAAGGGGTAAGGCAAATGAAACCGCTTCGGTTCGGATCCGCAGTCTCCGCCATCGCTCTCGCCGGCATGGTCGCCGGGTGCGCGGCGCCAATGTCACGCAGCGCCTCCGTCTCGAAGGGCACGGCAACCCTCGCATACGGGCTTCGTGCACAAATGGCGCTCAGCGCAGGCGACTATGCGACCGCCGTCGATCTCGCGGAGCGCGCGGTTGAGCAGAGCCCGCAGGACATCAATGTCCGAGTCCTTCTCGGCAATGCCTATTTCGGCGCCGGCCGCTTCGCATCTGCGGAAGCCGCGTACGGCGACGCACTGTCGCTCGTTCCGGCCCAGCCCCAGGTCATTCTCAAGCGCTCGCTCGTACAGATCGCCCTTGGCAAGAACGACGAAGCAATTGCGAACCTTCAGTCGGCCCATCGCTATATCGACGTCGCCGACTTCGGCCTCGCGCTCGCACTGGCGGGCCGCGCCGATGAAGCGGTGCAGGTGCTCGACGTGGCAGCTCGTGCTCAAGGCGCCGACGCCCGCGTTCGCCAGAACCTCGCGCTCTCGCATGCGCTCGTCGGCGACTGGACCGCGGCTCGTATCGTCGCGGCGCAGGACCTGACGGCAGACCTGGTCGACGCCCGCATCAAGCAGTGGATGTCGCTCGCCAAGCCTGCGCATTCCTATGACCAGGTTGCAATGCTCGTCGGTATTACCCCGGCGGCCGCCGATCCGGGCCAGCCGGTCCGCATCGCCCTCAACAAGAGCAATGCGACGCAGGTCGCTGTTGCCGCCGTTGCGGCACCGCAGGTTCCGGTCCAGCTCGCCGAAGCTCCCATCGCCGATGGCGCCAGCGCTCCCGCATTTGCGGCGCAGGTTGCAGAGCCGGTGGCCCTTGCTCCGGCGCCGGCGGTTGTCGAGACGGCTCCTGCCGTTGCCGAGGCCGCTCCGGCGCCTGCGCCCGAGCATGCCGCGATCGCGACTGCCGCAGCCATTTCTCCGGAAGCTCCGGCAGCCTTCGCGATGATGGCTTCGAACTTCGCTCCGAAGCCGAAGCCCGCCAAGATGAAAAAGGCGTCCGCTCCGATCCGTTCGGAAGGCAGCGTCAGCGGCAAGTCGAAGTCCGTCGTCCAGCTGGGCGCCTATAGCTCGGAGGAGCGCGTGTCGGTCGCCTGGGCGCAGCTTTCGAAGAAATATCCGGCGCTCCGCAACTATTCTCCAATGATCGCCCGGTTCGACGGTCCCCGCGGGACGGTATGGCGCCTGTCGGTCCGCGGCTTCGACAATCAGCAGGAAGCGATTTCGCGCTGTTCGACGCTCCGCGGCAAGGGCGGCAAGTGTTTCGTCCGCTCGACGGCTGGCGACTCGCCGGTCCAGCTCGCGTCGCGCTGATCAGACGGTCGTAACCAGCTCCAGGCAGGCCATTCGCGTGGCCACGCCGGCTTCGACCTGAAGCAGGATAAGAGAACGTTCGGGATCGTCGGCGACCTCGTCGGCGATCTCCACGTTTCGGTTCATCGGGCCTGGGTGCATGACCGCTGCAGCCGGCGCTGCTCTCGATAGGCGCTCAGCGGTGAGGCCATAGCGGGCGAGATATTCGCCGGGAGCATCGCCCAGATCCTCCTCCAGCCGCTCGCGCTGGACTCGAAGCATCATCACCACGTCCGCGCCTTCGATTGCCTCGTCGATAGAGAGCGGCGGGACGTCGTCGGGCATCAGCGACCGTGGTCCTGCCAACCGGACTTCCGCGCCGAGGCGGGGGAGCAGCTTCGCGTTCGACCGCGCGACCCTGCTGTGGCGAATGTCCCCACAGATCGCGACTTTGAGCCCATCGACCTGCCCGAAGCGGATCTGCAAGGCGAGCGCATCGAGCAGGGCCTGGGTCGGATGCTCGTTGGTGCCGTCGCCGGCATTGATCACCGCGCAATCCGCCAGCTCGGCGAGGCGGGCAGGGGCGCCGTTCTCACGGTGACGGATGACGATGCAATCCGGGCGCATCGCGTTCAGCGTCCGCGCCGTATCGTCGAAGGTCTCGCCCTTCTTGATCGACGATTGCTCGACGGGAAGGAACACCGGCGCCGCGCCCAGCCTGTGCGCCGCCGCAGCGAACGACATCGCGGTTCGGGTCGAGTTTTCGTAGAACAGGTTGAAGACGAGCCTGTCGTGGAGGCTGCGGTCGTGGCCGCGCGAGCCCGACCGGTTGTACTCGAACCAGCGCAGCCCCTGGTCGAGGATGCGCTCGATCTGGCCGTCGCTCAGCGAATCGATGGAAATCAGGTCCACGAGCACAAGCGCCTAATGCTGCTCTGGCAGATTCGCCAGCGCGTCGATCGCACCCTGCAGGATATGCGCAGCGGCAAGGGCGTCGACCTTCTCCGCGCGCTTTGACCGGCTGACGTCGGCGTCGATCATTGCGCGCTCCACCGCCTGGGTCGACCAGCGCTCGTCCCACAGCAGGAGCGGCAGGCCAAGCGGGGCAAGGTTGCGGGCAAAGGCGCGGACCGACTGCGTTCGAGGAGAATCGGTCCCGTCCATATTGAGCGGCAGACCGACGACCAAACCCTTTATCGACTGTTTATCAATGAAGTTCGACAGGATGTTAAAGTCGTGCGTGAACTTCGTTCGGCGGATGGTGTCGGCGGGCCCGGCAAAGCTCCACCCCGCATCGCACACCGCAAGGCCGATGGTCCTCGTGCCCACGTCGAGGCCGGCAAGCCTGCCGTGCGACACCGCGGCCGCGAACTCGCCCGCGCTGCTGGTGATCAGCGCCGCCAAGCCGCGAGCCTTCGTTCCGAATCCTGCCGGATGGCCGCCCAGAACAGTGCGTAGTCGTAAACGTGATAATTGTTGCCGGGCAGGACGAACGGGCCGAGCGCCGGAATCTCACCGTCGAGCAGAAGCAGGCCGTTGTCGCAGCGCGCGCCCACCTTGCCGGCCTCCAGCGCCGCCTGCCTCATGTCGGCCGAAGGAACCAGCGTGCCCGCATTGGCCCGAGGAGGCGCGGCGCCATCCTTCGTGCCGGTCAGCGGGTTGACGCAGAGCATGTCCTTGCGCTCGCGCTTTACCCCGTTGGGCCCTTTGGTGCCCTCCCACGCATCCATGATCAGGTCCGGGTTGGCCGGCTGCCCGAAGCTCTGCCACGACAAGACGCAGCCCGACTCGTTGGAGGCCGAACATGCTGGAAGGCCCATCGCCGGAAGATCGGCGGTCATGCTCAGCGGCCATCCGACGACATAGGCAGCGACCAGCCGCCCCTTTAGCGTCGCTGCGCGCTCGCGAAGGAGGCGCGAGAGGTGCAATGCGCCCTGGCTGTGGCCGGCAAGGATGACCGGCACTTCCGGATTGCGCTCGAGGAACTCGTCGAACGCCGCGGCGACGTCCAAATAAGCGAGATCGAGCGCTTTTTGGGCGTCTTCGTTCTTGAGGAGGAACGCGCCGAAGGCCGCCTGGCGATAGCGGGGCGCCCAGATCGTCCCGGCGTCATTGAAGGCGCTGGCCTGGCTCTGGACGAACAGCAGGTCCCGGTAATCGCTCTCGCGATGACCCGATATCGGCGCGTTCCACCGGTCGCGCTCGAGATAGGTCGTCGGATGAATGTAGAAGACCGCAGCGGACTGAGCAAAGCTCCGCGGCGGCGGAGTTCCTGCGGGTTTCCAGTCGGCGGGATCGTCGGGTCGGTCCAAGCCCGGCCGTGCCAGCCAGCTTTCCATCCGCGCATAGTCCGGCCCGGCCCGCGGCGCCGGGGCCTGGAAATGGCCTTTCGGAGTGGCCTGCTTGATCAGCATCTGCTGACCGAACTGGAAGATCGCAAACGCTCCCGCGACGAACAGCAGGATGAGGATGAAGACAAAGATGAGGAAGCGGCGGGCGCACATTGGCCGGGCGCTCTATTGGGCGTTGCAGCGCGGGGCAACCGCGCGAATGTTCTCAAAGTTCGCACTAACGGGGGCGTTTGCGCCGAGGACTGTCGAATGCGTGCGGCCGCACTTCTCCCGGCAAGCTGCAACCTCTTCCTTCCTCTCCTGGAGGTATCCGTCCGTGAATTCCCCTATGGTGCGGGCGTCCCTGCCACGCTAAAGCCGCCGCAGCCGGGGGCCTGTTCGGAAGCAACGCCTGACCGAGGGTAGTGGTGAAACGGCTGATTGCATTACTGGTTCTGACGTGCGCCGCCGCTTCGGCCGCCGCACGCCCTGCAAATGAACGAACCCTGCCCGTCACGTTGAGGGCAGCTACGCTCGAACCCGGCCAATACGTCTGGGAATCGAGGAGTGCTTCGACCGGCCCCCTGTTTGTGGTCATCAGTCTCACCTCGCAGCGCGCCATGGTCTACCGGGACGGCGTTCTCATTGCCGCCTCCACGATCTCGACCGGCAGCAAGGATCGCGAGACACCGACAGGAGTGTTCCCCATCCTGGAAAAGCAACTCGTGCATCGGTCCAGCACGTACGACAATGCACCGATGCCCTACATGCAGCGTCTCACGTCGAAGGGCGTCGCATTGCATGCAGGCAATCTGCCGGGATACGCGGCCTCGCATGGCTGCATCCGACTGCCGACGGGCTTCGCCAAGCTGCTCTACGGAGCCACTCAGATCGGCACGCCGGTCATGATCACAAATTCGGCGCAGATCGCCGAGCAGCAGCGGAGGATGGACGAATTCGTGCGCGCCAACGATGAATTCGTCCGGCAGAGGGCGGAGCAGCAGGCGGCGGCGGACCGAGCGCTTGCCGAATTCGAGAGGGCGAAGGCGGAGCACGAGGAGGCCGTGCGGCGACACAAGGCTGAAATGGCGAAGCTCAAATCGGAAGTTGCATCGAAATAGTTCTGCTTCCGCTTTCCACTCATTGCGGACATTGGCGACGAGCCGGTTGTCCCGCCATATGGCTGCCAATGGCCATCGCTTTCACCATTCGTCCTGCAATCAGCGATGCCCACCTTGCGGCGGTCGGACGCCTGCTCGAAGCCTACGCCGCGTCACTGCCCATTGATCTGAGCCACGAAAGCTTTGCGGACGAGGTGAAAGGCCTTCCAGGCGAGTATGCGCCGCCTGAGGGTGCGCTGCTCCTGGCGCTCAACCCAGCAGGAGAAGCTGTCGGATGCGTCGGACTGCGGCCTCTGCCTAAACGAAGTGCGTGCGAGATGAAGCGGCTCTACGTCGCGCCAGCAGGCCGAGGCCATGGCGTGGGTAAAGCTCTTGCAGCCGCGATCATCCGGGAGGCAAAGGACTGCGGTTACTCGACAATGTATCTCGACACCCTGCCCGGCATGGAAGCGGCGCAGTCGCTTTACCGTAACCTCGGGTTCGAGCAGACTTCGCCTTACTATCGTTCGCATTTCCGCGGCATGCTCTTTTACCGGCTTGAGATTGCCACCTGAGATGATGCCCGCTTTTCACGCGTTGCGGACATATCATCTGGCTCAGGCCAAGTGTTGAGCGCACAGCCCCCGCGGAGCGACGGCCGGAAAACGCCTACTGAGCACCGACGAGCGGCGCCAGCACAGTGCGTTTCTGGCGAGGAAGGCTGACGGTCAAAACCGTTCCCTGGAGGACCTTTCGGATAGAGATTCGACCCCCGAGCTCGTGGACACGCTCTCTCATACCCATGACGCCTACGCCGATTGATTTGCCGCCCGGCGATTCAACCGCATTGATGCCGACACCGTTGTCGCCGATGACCAGATGCAGGCATCCTGCCCTGCCAACCAGGCGAACGACCGCACGCGTTGCACCTGCGTGCCGGTGAATGTTGGCCAATGCCTCTTGCGCCAGGCGATAGATCGTAGCTTCCACGGATGCGGAAGCCTTGCCGCAGTCAGCGACGTCGACGTCGATCTCGAGGCCGGTGCGGCTGGCGAAGCCGCTGGCGAGGTTCTGCAGGGCAACTGCGAGGCTATTTGCGGTCAATGACGGTGGGTGCGCTACAAATGAAAATGTGCGGATTTCTCGCTGGATCTCCTGCAACGCTTTCTCGCACTCGTCGACAATCGTGACGGATTCCGGTCCGACATTCCCACGAGCCAAGCGGGACAAGTCGAAGCGGAGCGCGATCAGCATCTGCGACGTTGAATCATGCAGTTCGCGGGCCATGCGCCGCCGCTCGTCCTCCTGCGCCCGGAGGACCTGGCTACCTGCACGACGCCGTTGGCGCCTGAGACCAACCAGTTCTGTTACGTCATGCACGCTGACGAGAACGTGCCGCGTGCCATGGATCGTAAGCGCAGCAATCGCGATGTTGAAATCGTAACCGTCGAAAACTCCGCTTCCCTTGTACAGATGTCGAAAGATGCGACGCGAGCCCGCGCTGATATCTCGAAACGCTTGTAGAATCGGTTTGACGCCTCCGTCGCCGTCTTCGATCAGGCCTTCCAGGAAAGCGACATAGTCACGGCTTATGTGAAGCCCACTGCGCGCCTGCCGTTCGACTTGCCGACGCCAGCAATCGTTGACGGCCAAGATCTTGCCATCGCAGGCGACGAGCGCGACCTGCTCGACCAAGCCGTCAATGACTTCCTGAATCTCTTCAAGATCGAAGCCGTGATTGGGATCGAGCTCGGGTTGAGGACTGCATCCATTAGATAGAGCAACGTCCACTGGCCCCCCTTTGGCTAGTGCCGTGAAATTCTTCAATAACATCAGTTAAATGCAAGCGCCATGCGCTCTTCAAATCAATCGATCCGTCCAAGCGGCGTGAGATTTGGGAGCGACAGCGGCTTGTCGCGGCATTTTTGAAACCAAGGCGTCGAGCGGCTCGGTCGCGGGGGGATGCGCCCAACCGAGCCGCCGATCGACACCGCGACTCCTAGGCAAAGACGCGCCAAGGTTTTGAACTGGCGCGAAGCCGTTCCGGTTCCGCGGCTGTTTCAATGTGGGAAAAACGTCTCGAGCGACCACGAGCGTGGTCAATAGCACGCTAGTCGATACGTAGCCCGGAGTTTGCGACGGAAGCACGTTCGTCAGGGTTCGCCTGAGCCGCTTCTAAGGGCCTGAACCAATACGGAAATCTTGAAATGACCGGCAATCTAGAATTGCGCTGGGTCCCATGCCTTCCCCCTAGGGGTGTGGGTTTCCCGCGCGGCTCCGGTCACGCGTACCGTCGCCTGGTTCTATGCGGCTGCGCGGAAAGGCTGAGAGAACGGCCCGCACCTTGCCGCTTTTGGTGCGGGCCGTTTCTGCTGGATCATCATCAGCAAGAAGCAGAGCTCGACGCCCCGTTCTTCTCCATCCGTAAGGTCCGCTTTCCACCCATTGCGGACATTCCCTGAAGCCGCATAGGGCTCCGTTCCATGGTGGCTCCCCGTTTGTATGACGCAATCATTGTCGGGGCCGGGGCCGCCGGAATGTTCTGTGCGGCGCTTGCCGGGCAGCGGGGGCGCCGGATCCTCCTGATCGATCACTCGCCGGAGCCGGGCAGGAAGATCGTGATTTCCGGCGGCGGCCGCTGCAATTTCACGAACATCTGGGCAACCGCCGACAATTATCTGTCTGCCAACCCCCATTTCGCCAAATCCGCGCTCAGCCGTTTCACTCCGGCGGACTTCATCGCTCTGGTCGACCGGCATCGGATCGCCTGGCACGAGAAGACGCTGGGTCAGCTGTTCTGCGACGGGTCTTCGAAGCAGGTAGTTGCGATGCTGCTCGACGAATGCGCGGCCGGGGCCGTGGACACCGCTTTTGGCGAGGCGCCGGCCGTCGAGCATCGGGACGGAGCGTTCCACGTCAGTTTCGGCAAGGATTTGGCCGAAGCGCCATCGCTCGTGCTCGCCAGCGGAGGCCTTTCAATTCCAAAGCTCGGCGCGACCAGTTTCGCCTACGACGTTGCGCGCCGGTTCGGCCTCAAGGTCGTCGAGCCGCGCCCGGCTCTGGTTCCACTGACGCTCTCCGGCGACCAGGCGCTGTTCAAGACTCTCTCCGGAGTTTCGTCGGAAGTCGTGGCCAGGGCGGGGAAGGGGAGCTTTCGGGAAGCGGCATTGTTCACCCATCGCGGACTGTCCGGGCCCGCGATCCTGCAGGTGTCTTCCTATTGGCGTCACGGCGACACGGTGACGGTCGATTTTCTGCCCGACCTTCCCCGCGGTTGGCTTCGGCAGGCGAAGCGCGATGATCCCCGCATCAGTCTTCGCCAGCTGCTCAGGCGCTCGCTCCCCGACCGGCTTGCGGAAACCTTGTCCGACCAGATCGGACTGACCGGCGATCTGGGCTCCATGGCCGACCGGTCTCTCGACGCCGCCGAGCGGCGGCTTGCCGACTGGCAATTCACGCCGAACGGAAGCGAGGGCTTTGCGAAGGCCGAGGTTACGATCGGCGGAATCAGCACCGCCGATTTGTCGTCGCAGACGATGCAGTCGAAGCGAGTTCCCGGCCTCTTCGCGATCGGGGAGGCGGTGGACGTCACCGGCTGGCTTGGCGGCTATAATTTCCAATGGGCCTGGGCCAGCGCGCAAGCCGCAGCGCAGGCTCTCTAGTCCCTACCGCTCGATCCCGAATACGGGTAGGCGCTTGCGCCATGCGAAATTCGAAAATTCACTCCGCGCTCGCGGAGGCCCTGGCCGCGCGCGGCTATGACACGCTGACCTCGGTACAATCCGCCGTCATCCAGGAAGAGGCCCAGGGCCGAGACCTCATCGTTTCCGCGAAGACCGGATCGGGGAAGACCGTGGCCTTCGGGCTGGCGATCGCGGACCAGTTGATCGAGGCGGACCGTGTACCCTGGAGCCGCGAGCCGCTCGGACTGGTCATCGCGCCGACCCGTGAGCTTGCCATCCAGGTGAGCAAGGAACTCGAATGGCTCTACGCAAACGCGGGAGCCCGTGTCGTCACCTGCGTCGGCGGGATGGATCCCATGAAGGAACGCCGCGCCCTGCAGGGCGGTGCTCACATCGTCGTTGGAACGCCGGGCCGTCTCCGCGACCATCTCGAACGGGGCGCGCTCGACCTTTCCGCCTTGCGCGCCGTCGTCCTCGACGAGGCCGACGAGATGCTCGACATGGGCTTCCGGGAAGAGCTGGAGGAAATCCTCGACGCCACGCCCGACGAACGGCGCACACTTTTGTTCTCCGCCACCATGCCGCGCCCGATCGTGGCAATGGCGCGCCGGTACCAGAAGGACGCGCTGCGCATCGAGACGATCGGCGAGCGCGAGGCTCATGCCGACATTGCCTACCAGGCCGTCGCAGTGTCCCCGACCGACATCGAGCATGCCGTGGTCAACCTGCTTCGGCTGCACGAAGCCGAAACGGCAATCCTGTTTTGTGCGACCCGTGAGGCCGTTCGCCGCCTCCATGCCAGCCTGACCGAGCGTGGCTTCCACGCCGTCGCTTTGTCGGGGGAGCACAGCCAGAGCGAACGCAACAGCGCACTTCAAAGCCTTCGCGACAGGAAAGCGCGCGTCTGCGTGGCGACCGACGTCGCGGCGAGGGGGATCGATCTCCCCTCGGTCTCATTGGTCATTCACGTCGAGCTTCCGCGCGATGCCGAAGCTCTCCAGCACCGATCGGGCCGGACCGGACGGGCAGGTCGCAAGGGCATCGCCGTGCTGATCGTGCCGATCCGCCGGCGCCGTGCCGTGGATGCGATGCTGCGCCGGGCGCGTATCGAAGCCGAATGGATCGAGCCGCCCACGCCTGACGAGATTCGCTCGAAGGATCGGGACCGCCTCCTCGAAATGCTGTCGGCTCCAGTGGAACTGGACGAGGAAGACCGGGAGCTCGCCAAGCAATTGATGGAACGGCTTTCGGCAGAAGAGATCGCGGCGACGCTCGTTCGCGCCTTGCGTGCCGACCTTCCGGCGCCGGAGGACATCCTCGCTTTGGGAGGGCGGGATGAGCGTGGCGAACCCGGTCCTCGGCCTGGATTCGAAGGGTCGACCTGGTTCGTGATCAACGCCGGCCGGCGCCACAATGCCGATCCGCGCTGGCTGTTGCCGCTGATATGCCGCTACGGACACGTGGGTCGCAACGACATCGGCGCGATCAGGGTTGCGAGCAAACGAAAGCTATTTCGAGGTTACGCAGCGCGCGGCGCCGGGCTTCATCAAGGCGCTCCGCCGGGCCACGATCGCACCCGAGGATGAAGGACTCGTGATAGAGCAGGCGCCACCACGCGCCGAAGGGGCCTCTCCCCACGCTCGCCCATCGAAGGCTCCCCAGCGCTCCAAGCCGAAAACGCAGCACTTCGGAGCAAGGAGGAGTTCAAGATAGGCGCTTCTGCTTTTGCTTCAGGCCGTTGCGTCGTATCCTTCCTGGTCGGCCGCACTCACGGGAGCCTTCCGGATGCGCAGATATCTTCTCTTGGTTGGAACGGCAGGCCTGCTGATTGCCCAGCCGGCCGAAGCTTCGGACAAGGGCTGGGACAAGGCGAGCGACGTCGGCCGCGATGTTCTGGTGATCGCGGCGCTCGGAGTTCCTCTGGTTCACCGCGATGTTGAAGGGATCGGGTCCGCGGTGGTCAGCCAGGCCGCGACCAGGGTCGTGACCAACCGGTTGAAGGACTGGACGAACACGGTACGTCCGGACGAAAGTGACAACCGTAGCTTCCCATCGGGTCACGCTTCCGCGAGTTTCGCTGCGGCCGCGACCCTGCACAAGCGCTATGGATGGAAGTACGGAGCCCCGGCTTATGCGGTGGCGACCTTCGTCGGGGGCGCCCGCGTCGCGGCACACAAGCATTTCGTCCGCGACGTTTTCGCCGGTGCCGCGCTGGGCACTGCCGGCGGCTGGCTCCTGACGCGAAAGCAAAATGAGGATGTGCAGTGGGTCCCTTGGGCCAGCACGAAGGGCGCGGGAGTGACGATCCAAGCCCGCTGGTGATTGGCCAACGCGGTGACCTCGGCGAGTTCTCCGGCGCCCGGTTCCGCTTTCTCCAAGGCGAACCTCGCATTTACTCTCTGGCAGCACCGCCGTGCTACGCCTTGGCCACTGGCGAGGTAATGATGGCAAGCTCCGTTCCAAATCCTGACGATTGTGATCCTTTTGCGGATCGCCGCGTCTACCCCCGGGTTTCCGTCGCCTTACCCGCGTTCCTTCAGGCCAACGGAGAGCGTCATTTCGTTCAGCTCGTCGACCTGTCTGCCGGCGGCGCGAAGCTTAATTGCACTGCAAGTCTTCCGGTTGGGACGGCCGTGATGTTGGACTGCGGAACGCTCGGCCGTGCGGCGGTGGTCAGGTGGCTAAGCGGGGGGCTCATGGGCCTGTGCTTCGACAGCGAGCTGGATCCCCGAGACGTTTCTGCCCTAATCGACCGCTCAACAGCCCTGACCGCCTGGAGGAAGACGCGGGAGTAGCATTCGTCCGGACGGGTTGCCGCTGCTGAGGGGCGCGGCTATCGCCCGCCCGCAATGTCAGTCACAAATGAACAGGTGCGGCACATCGCCAAGCTCGCCCGCATCGCCATGAGCGATGAGGAGCTCGAGCGGCTTGTGCCCGAGCTCAACAATATCCTCGGCTGGGTGGAGCAGCTCGGAGAGGTGAACACCGACGGTGTCGAGCCCTTGACCGCCGTGATCGCCAATCAGCTGCGCCTTCGCGAGGACAAGGTGACGGACGGCGGTTGCCGGGACGATGTCATCGCCAACGCGCCGGTCGCCGAGCACGGATTCTTCGCTGTTCCGAAGGTGATCGAGTGACCGATCTCACCGCCAAGACGATCGCCGAGCTTCGCGAAGGCTTTCGCGCCGGCGAATTCACCGCTCGCGAGGTCGCGGAGCAGTACAACACGGCCGTCGCCTCGGCTCGCGCGCTGAACGCCTACACGGTCGAGACTCCCGAGGACGCGCTTGCGGCCGCCGACGCTGCCGACGAGGCGCGTGACAGCGGCGAAGTCGGATCGCTCGCCGGCATTCCGCTGGGGATCAAGGACCTTTTCGCCACCCGCGATGTCGATACGACGGCAGGAAGCAGGATCCTGGCCGGCTTCAAGCCGCGCTACGAGAGCACGGTGACCGCAAACCTCCGCAGGGCCGGCGCGGGCATGCTCGGCAAGCTCAACATGGACGAGTTCGCGATGGGCTCGTCGAACGAGACCAGCGCGTACGGACCGGTGATCTCGCCGTGGCGGCGCAAGGATGGGGGGAACGCCGCGCTCGCTCCGGGTGGGTCGTCCGGCGGCTCGTCCGCTGCGGTCGCCGCGGGCATCGCGCCGGCAGCCACGGGGACCGACACCGGCGGATCGATCCGCCAGCCTGCGGCCTTCACGGGCATTTGCGGCATCAAGCCTACCTACGGACGCTGCTCCCGCTGGGGCATCGTCTCCTTCGCGAGTTCGCTCGACCAGGCGGGGCCGATGGCAAGGACGGTCCGCGACTGCGCCATCCTGCTCGAAGCCATGGCTGGGTTCGACCCGAAGGATTCGACTTCGCTCGACCTGCCGGTTCCCAATTGGGAGACGGGATTGTCCAGCGATCTCAGGGGCAAGCGCGTCGGAATTCCCAAGGAGTATCGGATCGACGGAGTGCCCGCCGACATCAACGCCTTGTGGGACAAGGGTATCGAATGGCTTCGCGACGCAGGCGCGGAACCGGTCGAGATCAGCCTTCCGCACACGAAATACGCGCTGCCCACCTATTACATCATTGCTCCGGCAGAGGCCTCGTCGAACCTCGCTCGCTACGACGGCGTGCGATACGGCCTTCGCGTCGAGAGCGAGGGCGGTCTCGACGCAATGTATGCGGCTACACGGGCTGCCGGGTTCGGCGCCGAGGTCCGGCGGCGCATCATGATTGGCACCTACGTGCTGTCCGCGGGGTTTTACGAGGCCTATTTCACCAAGGCCCAGCGCGTCCGCACGCTCATCAAGCAGGATTTCGAACGGGCCTTCGAGCAGTGCGACCTGATCCTGACACCGACGGCGCCGTCGGCAGCCTTCGGCCTCGGCGACAAGAGCGCAGACCCGATCGCGATGTACCTGAATGACGTATTTGCCGTTCCGGCCAGCCTCGCGGGTCTTCCGGCAATGTCCGTGCCGGGCGGTCTCGACGAGATGGGGCTCCCCTTGGGGCTCCATCTGATTGGCCGCGAGCTGGACGAACAGGGGGTGCTGAACGCGGGACTGGCGATTGAGGAACGAGCGGGCTTCACGGCGAAGCCGAAGAGGTGGTGGTAATGGCCGACGCAGCCGCACCCTATCGGATCAAGGGCGAAACGGGCGAATGGGAGGTCGTCGTCGGCCTCGAGGTCCATGCGCAGATCACGGCGACCGCTTCGAAGCTCTTTTCCGGAGCGGCGACGGCATTTGGTGCCGAACCGAATACGCAGGTCTCGCTGATCGACGCTGCCATGCCTGGAATGCTTCCGGTGCCGAACAAGGAATGCATCCGCCAGGCGGTGCGCACGGGCATGGCGCTGGAGGCGGTGATCAACCGCTGGAGCCGCTTCGACCGGAAGAATTACTTCTATGCGGACCTTCCGCAGGGTTACCAGATCAGCCAGCTCTTTCATCCGCTGGTAGGCGAGGGCGAGGTCGAGGTCCTTCTCGACGAGAAGGACGAGAGCAGCGCGAAGCGCATCGGCATCGAGCGCATCCATGTCGAGCAGGATGCGGGTAAGCTGATGCACGACCAGCATCCGACCATGTCCTACGTCGATCTCAATCGCGCTGGTGTCGCGCTGATGGAAATCGTGTCGCGACCGGACATGCGTTCTCCAGCGGAAGCAGGGGCTTATTTAAGGAAGTTGAGGGCGATCCTCCGCTATGTCGGCTCTTGCGACGGCAATATGGAGGAAGGCTCCATGCGCGCCGACGTGAACGTGAGCGTGCGCAGGCCGGGCGCCGAGTTCGGGACGCGGACGGAGACGAAGAACGTCAATTCGGTCCGCTTCGTCATGCAGGTCATCGAATATGAAGCGCGCCGGCAGGTCGAATTGTTGGAGGAGGGCGGCTCGGTCGCTCAGGAAACCCGCCTGTTCGATCCCGATCGAGGAACGACCCGCACTCTGCGGTCGAAGGAAGACGCCCACGACTATCGCTATTTCCCGGACCCCGATCTGCTTCCGCTCGAGCTCGACGAAGCGTTCATGGAGGAGTGCCGAGCGTCGCTTCCAGAGCTGCCCGACGCAAAGCGCAAGCGCTACGAAGGGCAGGGCGTAACACCTTACAACGCCAGCGTTCTCACCGCCGAGGTAGAGACTGCGCGCTGGTTCGACGCGTTGCTCGAAGCGGGCGCCGCGCCGGTGCAGGGTGCGAACTGGGTCGTGGCCGAGCTGTTCGGAGCGCTCAACCGGCTCGGCAAGGGCATCGAGGATTCGCCCGTCTCTCCCGTGCAGGCGGCTGAGCTTCTGGGCCTCGTCGCCGATGGCACCATCTCGGGCACCATCGCCAAGCAGGTGCTCGAGATCATGCTGGAGACGGGCGAGGGCGCGGCTGAAATCGTCGAGAAGCGCGGTCTCAAGCAGACCTCCGACACCGGTGCGATCGACGCCGAGATCGATAAGATTCTTGCCGCGAACGCCGACAAGGTCTCCGAGTACAAAAGCGGCAAGCAGCAGCTGTTCGGCTTTTTCGTCGGCCAGACGATGAAGGCCATGCAGGGCAAGGCCAACCCGCAGGTTGTGAACGAGCGGCTGCGGGCTAAGCTGGACGGCTAGGAGCGGCGTTCGAAGGGAGTTCCCATGCTGGGGTTGGCGGCATTTCTCACTGGACTATTCGTCGCTACCTCGGCGGAGCAGCCGCAGGTCCGACTGCCGGAAGCTGCGCCGCGGCTTGTGGTCGTAATCTCGGTCGACCAGCTTTCGGCAGACCTGTTCGACGAATATCGCCCCCAGTTCACTGGCGGGCTGGCGCGGCTGGCCAGCGGGACTGCCTTCCGCAACGGCTATCAGGCCCACGCTGCCACCGAGACCTGCCCCGGACACTCGACCATCCTCACCGGATCGCATCCGACGCACTCGGGGATCGTCGCCAACACCTGGGTCGACCAGTCCGTCCAGCGGTCTGACAAGACGGTCTATTGCGCCGAAGACGAGCGCGTCACGGGCTCGTCCACCACCAGCTATACCGTGTCGCCCTTCCATCTGCGGGCGCAGACGTTGGGCGATATCCTGAAGCAGCATTCGCCGCAGAGCCTCAACGTCGCGGTGGCGGGCAAGGACAGGGCGGCCGTGATGATGGGCGGCCATAACGTCGACCAGCGCTGGTTCTGGGACGGCAGAAAGTTCGCAAGCGACAACAAGTCGGTAGCCGTCCCCGGCCACGATCGCCAAGGCGAATTCGGCTCTTGCCGCCTCGCTTGCGGTTGCACGGGAGCCACTTCCGCTGCCGCAGTCCTGCCAGACGAAGGGGACGCCCTATGTCCTCACGCCGCAGCTGACCGTCGGTGCGGGACGCTTCGGCCGAGCCGCAGGCGACGTCCGTTCCTTCCGGATCTCTCCGGAATTCGACGGAGCCGTTCTCGCCATCGCTGCGGGGCTGGTGCAGGAGCTCAGGCTGGGCCGCGATGCGGCACCCGACGTGCTTTCGGTTGGACTCTCTGCAACGGATTATGTCGGCCACGCGCTCGGCTCCGGCGGCGCGGAGATGTGCCTTCAGCTGTTCTCACTCGACCGGGACCTGGGCAGTTTCTTCAACGTGCTCGATGCGGAGGGCATCGATTATTCCGTCGTCCTGACCGCGGATCACGGAGGGATGGACATCCCAGAGCGGCTTCGGGCCAAGGGCGTGGTCAACGCCACGCGCGCGGATCCGGCGCTGGGAACGGTCGACGTCGGCAAGGCGCTCGCCGCCAAGCTCAAGCTTTCAGGGCCCGTGCTACTGGGCGATCTCGCGAATGACGTGTGGATTGACCGTTCGCTCGCGCCGCGGGACCGGACGCGCGTGGAGCGCGAAGCCGTTGCTTTCTACGAGGCGCATCCGCAGGTCGAGGCCGTCTTCACCTCGCGGCAGATCGGCCGCATTCCGCTGCCGACTGGCTCGCCCGACAAATGGTCGATCGGCCAGCGCGTCCGCGCTTCCTGGGACCGGCAGCGGTCGGGCGACCTCTACGTCGTGTTGAAGCGCAACGTGTCGCCCATCGTGAATCCAGGCGTCGGCTATGTCGCAACTCACGGCAGCGTCTGGGACTATGACCGGCGAGTCCCCATTCTCTTCTGGCGGAAAGGCATGCGGTCCGCGCCCCGCCAGGACCATATTTCCACCGTCAATATCCTGCCCACCATCGCCGCGCAAATTGGCCTTGCACTTCCCGCCGGATTGGACGGAAGATGCCTGAACGGTGTTGAGGGAGTCGCTTGCCCAGTTCGTTAGAGCATTCAATTCTTTAGCTTTTTCGAACCTTTTCACCTGACGTTCAGGATTTGAAGGGCAGATTGAGGGGTGCGGCGAGCAGCATGCGTGCGCCGGGGGAGTGTGTAATGCGAAAATCGGGGTTAGCGCTCGCGCTGGCGGCTAGCGTGGCGACTTCAGGGTGCGTCCAATCGCGTCAGTTCGCGGACGTTCAGTTCACTCCGCCTCAGGGTGACTATCGCCTTCTGGTGATGCGCCCCGACGTGACTGTGAACTCGCTCACGACGGGAGGAATTGCGGAACCCAGGGCCGAATGGACCGACCAGGCGCGGGCGAACATCGTCGAAGCGCTTCGGACGGAACAGGCCGGCCGTGGCGGACAGGTGCTGGTGCTCGCGCGGCGCAATGAGTTGCCGAACGTCAGCGCCGAGGAGATCGCCGATCTCGAGCGGCTTCATTATGCCGTGGGCAATTCCATCGCTCTTCACAAATATTCCGGCGCGGCCCTGCCGTCCAAGCGCGGCAAGGGCCTCGAATATACGCTCGGCGAAGGCGCCGTGTCGCTCGGCCGCCGCACCGGCTACGACTATGCCCTCTTCCTCTACGCGCAGGACAATATCGCCTCGACGGGTCGGACTGCGCTCCAGGTCCTTGGGGTCGCCGGCTGCTTCATCGGATTCTGCGCGCCGAGCGGCGGAAGCAACCAGTTTGCCTACGCTTCGCTCGTGGACCTCCGCTCGGGCGAGGTGGTCTGGTTCAACATCCTCCAGACGGGAAGCCAGCTTCCAGGGATCAAGTTCGGCGACATTCGCACCCCGCAGGGGGCAGCTCAGATGGTCGACCGCCTCGTCGGGCGCATGAAACCCGGCCGCGAGGTCCGCGAGGCGCAGGCGCAGGTGAAGGGGGACCGCTAATGTGCAAGCGTTGTGCTGAGATCAGTCGCCGCTCGCTGCTCATTGGCGGCGGCGCGATGGTAGCCTCCACTGCAACCGGGGTCGCACAGGCCCGGACGCGGCCCGCGGACATGGTGCCGCTGATCGGGCCCGGATATCGGCCGACGGAGACCGACGAGAAGGGTATCTGGCAGCTGATGGACCGGGCCGAGGAGGAAATCTCGGGCTCGAACCTGTTGGTCAAGGATCCGCAGCTCGTTTCCTACCTCCAGGATGTCATCGGCCGCGTGGGCGGGCCCGCCGCCAAGGACATGCGCATCTATCTGGCGCACATCCCCGATTTCAACGCGATGATGTTTCCGTCGGGCTTTTCGGTCATCTTCACCGGGTTGCTCCTGCGCATGCGCAACGAGGCGCAGCTGGCCGGAGTGATCGCGCACGAATCCGGGCACTTCCTGCGCAGGCACATGATCCGATCATGGCGGGACCAGAGGCGGAAGAGCGACATCTTCGCCGTCGGCGCCATGGTCGCCGGCGTTGGTGGCGCGGCAGGTGGGATCTACCTCGGCGACTATGTGCAGCTTGCGCAGCTAGGAACGATCCTTTCTCTGTTCGCCTACAGCCGGGCGATGGAAGCCGAGGCCGATGCGATGGGCGCGCGCCTGATCGCCGAGGCCGGCTATCGGCCGGTCGAGATGGCGAACGTCTGGGAGCAATTGATCGGCGAGGAAGACGCCAGCGCCCGTTATCGCCGCAAGCAGCGTCGCCGTGGCAGCCTGTTCGACACGCACCCTTCTCCGAATTCGCGAATGGCCGACCTGAGGCTCTCCGCTGCGGAAGTCACCGTGCCTGGCCGAATCTATGACGATGGCCGTGCGCGTTATCTGTCGAAGCTCGCGCCGATCCGGCA
Organism: uncultured Alphaproteobacteria bacterium; assembly: GCA_963829625.1. GTDB lineage: Bacteria > Pseudomonadota > Alphaproteobacteria > Sphingomonadales > Sphingomonadaceae > Sphingomicrobium. The sequence continues at coordinate 170,489 of CAWHJH010000001.1, forward strand.
GATGCTGCTGGATGACCAGGTCAAGCTGAACGACCCGGGAGGAAGCCAGTATCTTCTCAATACGCTCGCGCAGGACGGGTGGAACGGGATGCTTCGCTATTACGAAGGCGAGGTCTGGCGCCTGCGCAATCGCGCCGGTGACGATGCCCGCGCAGCGCAGAGCTACGCCGTCGCCGTGGCCTATCCGGACGCTCCGGCCGAAGCATGGCGCTGGCATGGCCTGTCCCTGATCAAGGAAGGGCGCGGCAACGAAGGGAAGGCCGCGCTCGGGCGCTATCTCCGGATGAAACCGGCGGCTCCGGACGCCCCCTTCATTCGCCAAATGGTCGGTTAAGGATCTCGAGTATGCGCAAGTCGAAGTTCATTCTTGCTGCGGCGCTTCTCCCGCTGGCCTCGTGCAGCACGATGGGCGAAGGCACCGACCTTGGAATCTACCAGCTGGTCCGGGTCAAGCCGACTAATGTGGGCAACGGTTCGGTGACAGTCCTTCCGCCGCGCCCGTGGAACAGGCAGCGCCGCATCTTCCTCTTCGACACCCTGCGCTGGGTCGAGGACTGGACCCTGAACGGCCCTTATCTGGACGGCCTGACCTTCGTGACCGCCCTGCCCAGCGGCGAATATCTCGTCCGTCAGCGCAGGAGCGACGAGCGCCAGGTCCCCAAATTCCGTTCGGACATGACCGCTCCGGAAGTCGCCGCAATGCTGGAGACGGCCTTCCGAGTCCGCGGGGGCGCAGTGCAGTTCAACACGTTGAGCCTGCAGCCGCGGCAGTTCCTCGGCTATTCGGGCTTCCAGTTCGACTTCGAGCATCTCGACAGTGACGAGCTGTGGCGCAAGGGCAGGGCGGTTGGGGCCGTCGTCGACGGCCGGCTCTACCTGATGCTCTACGACGCAACACGGTCCCACTATTACGCGAATGCGCTGCCCGACTTCGAGGCCATGGCGACCAATGCGCGCATGCGCCGCTCCTGAGTTCTTAGGCTAGCCGATCGGCGAGGTCGGCGTAGGCGAGGGCGTCGTGCCTGGCGCGGGTACGTCGATGTCGGGAGCAGGCGCGGGAGTTTCCGGAGGCGTGGGCGTCGGCACCGGCGTCTCGGGCGGCGCGGGCGTCGGTTGTCCCGGCTGCGGCGGTTGCGGCTGCTGGGGGATCGGGGTTTCGGGCGGGGGCTGCTGTGCCATCAGGGATCCTTTCGCTCTCATAACGCCGTTGAGCCTTAAGCGGTTGCCCCTGCGGCGATCCTTGCTATAGCCGCGCTCCAGCATCGCGCTCGGCTTGTCCGGGCTCGGTGTCCCGCGCGCGTGGCGGAACTGGTAGACGCGCTGGATTTAGGTTCCAGTGTCGAAAGACGTGGGGGTTCGATTCCCTCCGCGCGCACCATCCGGTCATCCGGCGGAAGCAACAGAATTTTGACGGGATTGAACAGTGATCAAGACGGTTGAGACGGAAAATCAGGGCCTCAAGCGGGCATTCATGCTGACCATTCCCGCGGAGGATATCGACGCCCGCGTGGACGTGGAGATCAAGCGGATCGCTCCGCAGGTCCGCATGCCAGGCTTCCGTCCCGGGAAGGTCCCGCCGAACCTCATCCGCAAGATGCATGGCGAGGCGCTCCAGCAGGACGCGCTCAACAATGCCGTCCAGGCCGGCGTCCAGCAGCTTCTGCAGGAGCAGAAGCTGCGTCCCGCGATGCAGCCCGAAGTCGCGCTGGAGGAAGATTACAAGCCCGGCGCCGATGTCCAGGTGAAGGTCAAACTCGAGGCGCTCCCGGAAATCCCGGCGGCGAACATCGACGATCTGAAGCTGGAGCGTCTCACGGTCGAGGCTGACGAAGCCGCCGTCGAAGAGCAGCTTCAGCGGCTCGCCAGCACCAACAAGAGCTGGTCTGACGCCAAGAAGGGCCATGCGGCCGCCACTGGCGACCTCGTCGTGATGGATTTCGTGGGCAGCGTCGGTGGAAAGCCGTTCGACGGCGGCACCGGTACCGACATGCAGGTCGAGCTGGGCTCGGGCCAGCTGATCCCCGGTTTCGAGGAACAGCTCATCGGCGCGAAGGCCGGCGACAGCCGCGACGTGCAGGTCAACTTCCCCGAGGACTATCCAGCGGAGAATCTGAAGGGCAAGGCTGCGACCTTCGCAGTAACGGTCAAGGCCGTGAAGATTGCTGGCGAAGCGAAGATCGACGACGATTTCGCCAAGCAGCTCGGTCTTCAGGACGTCGAGCAGCTCCGCGGCATCCTTCGCGACCAGCAGGGCCAGGAACTCAACAACCTGACGCGCACACATATGAAGCGCCGGCTTCTGGACCAACTGGCGTCCCGTCATTCCTTCCAGGTTCCGGAATCGATGGTCGACGCGGAATATGAAAACATCATGCAGCAGCTTCGCCACGAGGCGAGCCACGAGCCCGACCCGCAGGCCGCGCTGGCCGAGATCGAGCGCGAAGCAGCGGAATATCGCGGCATTGCCGAGCGCCGCGTGCGCCTCGGACTGCTGCTCTCGGAAATCGGTGCAGCGAACGGCGTCGAAGTCAGCCAGCGCGAGATGAACCAGCTGATCGGCCAGGCGGCTTCGCAGTATCAGGGCAAGGACCGTGAGCGGTTCATCCAGTACGTGCAGCAAGAGCCGATGGCGGCCGCCCAGCTTCGTGCGCCGCTCTATGAGGACAAGGTCGTCGACTTCCTCTTCTCCAAGGCGGAGGTCACCGACCGCGCCGCGACGCGCGCCGAACTGGAGGCGGATCTCGAGGCCGAGGAAGGCCACGTGCATGGACCGGGTTGCGGCCATGACGTCCCTGAGGCGAAGGCAAAGCCGAAGAAGGCCGCCGCAAAGGCGAAGGCCGATACTCCCAAGCCGGAAAAGCCCGCCAAAGGCGCGGTCGAGGAGAAGGCCGAGGACAAGCCGAAGCCTGCCAAGCCGCTGAAGGATGGCGCTGGATCGAAGCCGGCAGCCGAGAAAAAGCCGGCGGCGGCAAAGGCCCCGGAGGCCAAGAAGCCGCCTGCCAAGACCGAAGCCAAGAAGGCGGAAGGCAAGAAGGCGCCGGCGAAGAAACCGGCTGCTAAGAAATAGCCTTCAAATCAGACGGAAGCACGAACCTAGCTGTATCAAGACCGGGTTCCCGTTTTCGCGGGGATGACGAGGGGGACTAGATTGGCCGAGCAGAAGCAGCGCGTTGCCGTGCTCCTCCCTTGCTACAACGAGGAAGCGGCCATCGGCGCGACCGTCGAGGGTTTCCGCAAGGCGCTGCCGGACGCGACAGTCTACGTCTATGACAACAACAGCCGTGACCGCACCCGGGAAGCCGCGGCCGCGGCCGGCGCCGTAGTTCGGACGGAGGCTCAACAGGGCAAAGGCTGCGTCGTTCGGCGGATGTTCGCCGACATCGAAGCCGACGTGTACCTTATGGCCGACGGCGACCTGACTTACGATCCGGCGTCCGCCCCGGAAATGGTCGGCAGGCTCATCTCAGAGAATTTGGACATGATTGTCGGGACACGGCAGCACGACAAGTCCGACGCCTACAGGGGCGGCCATGTCCTGGGGAACAAGCTTTTCACGCGGCTGCTGGCCGGACTGTTCGGACGTAGCTTCACGGACATTTTTTCCGGCTATCGCGCCTTTTCGCGGAGGTTCGTGAAGAGCTTCCCGGTCCTGTCGCAGGGCTTCGAGATCGAGACGGAGATGAGCGTCCACGCGCTTGAGCTCCGCATGCCGGTCGGCGAAATCGAGACGCGCTACCTCGCGCGTCCCGAAGGATCGCATTCCAAGCTTTCGACCTTCCGCGACGGTTGGCGCATCCTGAGCGCAATCGTCACGCTCTACCGGGTGGAACGCCCGGTCCTGTTCTTCGGCAGCCTGGCAGCGCTGCTGCTGATTGCCGCCCTGATCCTGGCCATGCCTCTGGTGTTCACTTTCCTGGAAACGGGTCTGGTCCCAAGGTTTCCGACTGCCGTGCTCGTGACCGGGATGACCATCGTCGCGGTGCTGTCCTTCTTTGCCGGTCTCATTCTCGACACCGTGACGCGTGGGCGGCGCGAGATGCGACGCCTTGCCTATCTGGCCCTGCCAGCTCCCAGGGAGCGCGACCAACTGTAGACGTTTTGCATCAGTTGGCAGCAAATCTGTTACCGTTCGGAGACTCCCCGCTGTCGTGTGCCCCTAACCTGCGATAATGCTGTTTCAACCCGGCACAGGGGCTGGGCAGAATTTTGGGGGGATTTGATAACTCGCATCCCGTTTGCACTTCGGGCTGGAACGGCTCTCGCCGCTGTAGCGATCGCGACTTCAGCAGCAGCGCAGAGCACGGAGCCGCCGCCTGACGTCAGCCAGACCCCCGCAACCACAGCCCAGGAGCCTTCGGACCAGGGCGAGATCGTCATCACCGGGTCGCGCATCCGCCGCGATCCCCTCTCGCAGGATCAGCCGATCGTCTTCGTCGATCAGGAGGACATGGCGAAGACCGGTCTCAACTCGGTCAACGACATCCTCCAACGACTGCCGAGCTCGGGCGGCGGTCTGAACGGCAAGTTCAACAATTCCGGCAACCTCGGCAATCCGCCCGACGGTGGCGGTGTGGGTGCCGGCGCGGCAGAAATCGATCTTCGTTACCTCAGTTCACGTCGTACGCTCGTCCTCATTGACGGCATCCGCTACGTGAACGGCGCGTCGGCCAGCGGCGTTCCGGGCTCGACCGACCTCAACTCCATTCCGGAAAGCGCGATCGAGCGCATCGAGGTGCTGCAGGACGGCGCTTCGGCCGTTTACGGTTCGGACGCGATCGCAGGCGTCGTCAACATCATCACCAAGCGCAGCCAGGACGGCTTCATGGCCTCTGCCCAGGTGGCAAGTATCTCGAGGAGGGTGACGGGGGGACCCAAAACTATCAGCTAAGCTGGGGCAATGGCGGCGACGGCCCGCTCTCCGTCGTCATTGGCGGCAACTACGTGAAGCAGGGCGCGATTAGAGCAGGCGACCGATCCATTTCCGAGTTCCCGGCGCCTTATGCCGACAGTTGCGCCGCAGGCGGCTGCTCGAGTTTCCTTCCGAATGGCCGCTATAACGGCACGATCTTTGGTGGAGACGCGACGCTGACAGCGCCGGTCATTCCAGGACCGACGACGCCGGCCGATTTCCGTCCCCGGACAGGGGCTGACGTTTTCAATTTCGCTCCATTCAACTATTTTCAGATTCCGCTCGAGCGTTACGGCGTCTTTGGGAACCTGAAGTACGAAATTGCCGACGACATCAACTTCACGGTCAAGGGCATCTGGAACAAACGTAAATCAAAGAACCAAGCCGCACCTCTGCCGTTCGGCATCGGCGTCGCTGCTGGTATTACTCCAGTTCTCGACAATACGACGGTCGATGCAACGAACCCGTTCAATCCGTTCGGAGTTACGCTCGACTCATCAAACTTCGACTTTATCCTGCGCCGATTCGTCGAAGGCGGACCACGCCGGTTCAGCCAGACGGTCGACACGATTTACGGCGTTGCAACCCTCGATGGTCGTTTCGATATGTTTGGACGCGATTGGTACTGGGACGTCAATGGCGCGTACGGAAAGAACGACGCCAAGCAGAAGATGCTCGGGAATATCAACTCCGGCAACCTTCGGATTGCGCTCGGCCCGCTTGCTACCTGCAATGCAACGTCTGGTTGCGTGCCCTTCAATTTGTTCGGCGGTGCCGGCTCGATAACGCAGCCGATGATCGACTACGTCACGTTCATCCAGAAGGATAGCAGCGAGCAGAAGTTCTGGGACCTGACGGGCAACTTCTCAGGCAGCATCATGGATCTTCCGGGCGGCCCGCTCGGCGTCGCGATGGGTCTCGAGTATCGCGACCTCAAGGGCCAATTCGACCCGGATCCGGTCGTGTCTGCGGGCTTCAGTTCCGACATTCCCGCGCTTCCGACAAAGGGCGGCTACGACGTCAAGGAAGCCTATCTGGAGCTGAATGCCCCGATCCTGGCGAACCAGCCATGGGCCAACCTGCTGGAGCTTAGCGGAGCCGTCCGGTTTTCCGACTACTCGACATCGGGATCCACGACGACCTTCAAGGCCGGCCTCAACTGGAAGCCCGTCCAGGACACTGCGTTTCCGGGCGTCATGGGCCGAAGGTTTCCGCGCTCCGTCGATCGGCGAGCTGTTCGGGACGCAGTCGCGCTTCGACCAGCAGCTTGACGATCCGTGCTCGTCGCATGTCGGCACCACGGCGCCGTTGAACTTCCAGAATGATCCGGCAGTGCGCGCGAATTGCATTGCTGCAGGCGTTCCTGCGAACGGAAGCTACCAACAGGCAAACCCTCAGATCTCGGTACTCGTCGGTGGCAATGACGCACTGGATCCAGAGACATCGAAGAGCTGGGTCCTGGGCGTTGTCTTCAGCGTCCGGACTCCGCGTTTCTCGATCGAAGTCCAATTGGTACAGGATCAAGATCGATGGCGCGATCCAGCCGGTAGATCCGAGTTCACGGTCACGCAGTGCGTCGTGAACAACGATCCGGCCGCCTGCGCCCTGGTTACCCGAGCGGCAGGTGGCCAGCTGACCCAAGTTGCCGGCCTTCCTCGGCAACATCGCGGGCATCGAAACGTCAGGGCGATGGACCTCAACATGCTCTATCGATAGCGGATAGACGGTTTCGGTCGTTTCGGCTTCACCTGGAACAACACGGTCTCCTCGCAATTCGACGTGATCGTGCCGACCCGACTGGCGAAACGGCGATCCGCCGCCAGGGACAGAACAGGGCAGTCCCTCGCAGGGCTTCCCTGCCTGGAAGTCGGTCGGCATCATCGATTGGGACATGCGTAACTTCGGTCTCACCATGACCGACAGGTTCGTCTCGAAGCTTAAGGAAATGGGCGGCAACGTGATGAAAGGCCGTGTTTTCACCGACATCCAGGCTCGTTTCACCCCTTCCTGGTGGGAGGAGCGGCTCGGCTTTGCGGTTGGCGTGAACAACGTCCTGGACACGAAGATTCCGGGTTGCGTCACCTGCGATCTGAACAACTTCGATCCGACCATGTACGACATTCCGGGCCGCTACTATTACGCTCGGGTCAGCGTGAAGATGGGCGATAGGGAACGAGCGCCGGCCTATGCGCCGCCGCCACCACCTCCACCGCCGCCACCGCCCGCGGCTGAACCGGCGCCACCGCCGCCACCGCCACCGCCGCCGCCGCCGCCGGCGCCGGAACGCGGTTAGCAAGATGCTTTCGCATTGCCAGGCGTGAAGTATTGACCCCGGCAACGGCGACAATGGGCGGTCCGGAAACGGGCCGCCCTTCGTGTTGGCGGCGCTTGAACCTTTGCCGTTTCGCGCCGATGTAGGCTGCACCCAGCAAGAGGACCGGCAGTTTCTAATGAATCACCAGGACATCGTTTCGCAGCTCGTCCCTATCGTCATCGAGCAATCCAATCGGGGCGAACGCAGCTTCGACATCTACTCGCGCCTGCTGCGCGAGCGGATCATCTTCATCACCGGACCGATCGAGGATCATATGGCCTCGCTCGTCACGGCGCAGTTGCTCTTCCTCGAGTCCGAGAACCCGAAGAAGGACATCTTCATGTACATCAACTCGCCGGGCGGCGTGGTGACTGCCGGCCTCGCGATCCACGACACGATGGCGTACATCCGGCCCAAGGTCGCGACCGTCTGCATCGGTCAGGCGGCCTCGATGGGCAGCTTCCTCCTCGCGGCCGGTGAGCCGGGCATGCGCATCGCTCTTTCGAACAGCCGGATCATGGTCCACCAGCCGTCGGGCGGCGCCCAGGGCATGGCCGCGGACATCGAGATCCAGGCCCGCGAGATTCTGCGCATGCGCTCGCGCCTCAACTCGCTCTACGCCAAGTACACCGGCCAGGCGATCGAGGAGATCGAAAAGGCCATGGACCGCGACAAGTTCCTGGAAGCCGACGAGGCGAAGGAATTCGGCCTGATCGACGAGGTCTTCGACAAGCGCCCCGAGCAGGGCGAGGACGCAGGTACCGGCGCTGGAGATGTCTCGCCGGCTTAAGTTCTCATAGGGCGGGGGGATGACGGCACGGCAGTCGCTCCCTTGCCTGCGGAGCAGTCAAATTGGTCAACTTCCTCTCGGGAGACGTCCAGCGGCGAGCCGCACGGTGCACCGTCATAAAATTACAACAGATGCGCCGCTCTCCGTCACCTATGCGACGTTTTCAACCTTTTCAGACCCTTGCCGCGTTTACCGTCGCAATCCATATTCGGGACAGGAGCGATCGATCCGGGCGCGCGTTAACCGCGAAGCCAGATTGATTGTGCGATAAAGAAGGCTAGCATGGCCTTCGAGAGGCGACCGTTCGCGGTCGATTGAACAAGGACTTAGATGACCAAGCTTTCAGGCAGCGACGGCAAGAGCACTCTCTACTGCTCCTTCTGCGGGAAGTCGCAGCACGAGGTCAGGAAGCTGATCGCCGGGCCGACCGTGTTCATCTGCGATGAGTGCGTCGAGCTCTGCAACGACATCATCCGCGAGGAGAGCAAGTCGGCACTTGTGAAGACCCGAGACGGTGTCCCGACGCCGGCGGAGATCTGCAAGGTCCTCGACGATTATGTGATCGGGCAGGACAGGGCGAAGCGCGTCCTCTCGGTCGCGGTCCACAACCACTACAAGCGGCTCAACCACGGTGCCAAGACAGGCAACGAGGTCGAGCTTGCCAAGTCGAACATCCTGCTGATCGGCCCGACCGGCTGCGGCAAGACGCTGCTCGCGCAAACGCTGGCGCGGATCCTCGATGTGCCGTTCACGATGGCGGACGCCACGACGCTCACCGAGGCCGGCTATGTCGGCGAGGACGTCGAGAACATCATCCTCAAGCTGCTCCAGGCCTCCGACTACAATGTCGAGAAGGCTCAGCGCGGCATCGTCTACATCGACGAAATCGACAAAATCAGCCGCAAGTCGGACAATCCGTCGATCACCCGCGACGTGTCGGGCGAGGGCGTGCAGCAGGCTCTGCTGAAGCTCATGGAAGGCACGACGGCTTCCGTTCCGCCGCAGGGCGGACGCAAGCATCCGCAGCAGGAGTTCCTTCAGGTCGACACGACCAACATCCTGTTTATTTGCGGGGGCGCTTTCGCGGGTCTGGAAAAGATCATCGACGACCGCATGCAGGGCAAGTCGATGGGCTTTGGCGCGCACGTCGCAGCCCCCGAAGAGCGGCGGACGGGCGAGACGCTGAAGCACACCGAGCCCGAGGATCTGCTCAAGTTCGGCCTGATCCCCGAGTTCATCGGCCGCCTGCCGGTGATCGCGACTCTCGAGGATCTCGACGAGGAGGCCCTGGTCAAAATCCTCATCGAGCCGAAGAACGCGCTGGTTAAGCAGTACGCCAAGCTGTTCGACATGGAAGACGTTGAGCTGGAGTTCACCGAGGACGCGCTCGGCGCGGTTGCCCGCAAGGCGATCGACCGCAAGACCGGCGCTCGCGGCCTCCGCTCCATCCTGGAGGGCATCCTGCTCGACACCATGTTCGACCTGCCTTCCATGGACGGCGTGGACGAGGTCCATGTCGACAAGGAAGTGGTCATGGGGACCAAGGAGCCTGTCCGGGTCTACGCCAAGAAGGGTAAGGCGGGCGACGCCGCGTGACCCCTGAGCTCTCCGCGGGCAACCGCGGCGGCAACCTCCTCAATTTCCTTCCGCGACCGGTACGGGAGCCGCAACGGCCGCTCTTGGCGCTCGCGGTGGCCTGGCTGCTCACCTATCCGCTCAGCATCGCTCTCGCTGGCGCCGTCAGTCTGCTGATCCCGGACGCACCACAGCCGCACTTCGACATGAGTGGAGCGACGGCCTTGTTTCTCCTCGTCGTGTTCGCGCCTTTGGTGGAGACGCTGATCATGGGCGGCGTTCTGCTCATCCTGCTGCGCCTCGTCAGCCCGGCCGTTGCGGTCATCCTGAGCTCACTCGGGTGGGGCATCGCCCATTCGATGGGCGCGCCGACCTGGGGGCTGGTGATCTGGTGGCCGTTCCTGGTTTTCTCGACGCTCTTCGTGACCTGGCGGAGCCGCGGCCTTCTCGCCGCTTTCGCCATGCCGGCGATCGCGCACGGACTGCACAACCTGCCGAGCGCGTTCCTGGTCGCCTATTTTCCCGACCTGATCTGATTACTCGCCCTCGAGGGGCAGAGTATCGACTTCTTCCTGAACGCCGAGACGCTGGCGGATGCGTTTCTCTTCCTCCTCTCCTGGAGGCTCCGGAAGGTCTTTGCCCGGAATGAGCGCGTCGTCCGGGATCCCGGGGCCTGTTCCCGCGATCGTCTCGTTGAGCGGCCGATCGTTGGGCCCTGTACTGATCTTTTCGCGATCGTTCGGCATGGGCGGTCTCCTTGCGCCCGAACAGCGAACCGCTCGGCCCGATTGTTCCCCGCCTTTGTTGCGCCTTAACCGACGCCCTCCCATATAGGCTGCCTATGACTCGTCTTCTTCCCATCCTGCCGCTGCGCGACATCGTCGTATTTCCCCAGCGGATCGTTCCTCTGTTCGTCGGCCGAGAGAAGTCGGTTGCGGCGCTCGAAGCGGCCATGTCCTCGGACAAGGAACTGTTCCTCGTCGCCCAGCTCGATCCGGGCGAGGACGATCCCGATCGGGATGCGCTCTACGATCTCGGAGTGATCGCGACGGCGATGCAACTGCTGAAACTGCCCGACGGCACGGTCCGGGTCCTTGTCGAAGGCGTAAAACGCGCCCGGCTGGTCGGCCTGGTGCCCGGCGAGGGTTTCATGTCGGCCGAAGTCGAGGAAGTCGAAGAGGAAACGGCGGACGGACCAGAGATCCAGGCCTTGATGCGCTCGGTCGTCGACCAGTTCGAGAATTACGCCAAGCTCAACAAGCGGCTTCCGCCGGAAACGGGCATCCAGCTCGGCGAGATCGAGGATTCCTCGGTCCTTGCCGATGCGGTCGCATCGAACCTGTCGGTCAAGGTTGCGGACAAGCAGGCGCTGCTGGGTGAGCTTAACCCGTCGCGCCGGCTCGAGATGGTCTTTGCCTTCATGGAAGGCGAGCTCGGAGTCCTGCAGGTCGAGAAGAAGATCCGCAGCCGCGTGAAGCGTCAGATGGAGAAGACGCAGCGCGAATATTATCTGAACGAGCAGCTGAAGGCGATCCAGCGCGAGCTCGGCAATGAGAGCGACGAGGGCGGGGACGAACTTCAGGAGCTCGCGAACAAGATCCGCAAGACGCGCCTGTCCAAGGAAGCTCGCAACCGGGCCAATGCGGAGCTGAAAAAGCTGCGCGCCATGGCGCCGATGTCGGCCGAGGCCACGGTAGCCCGCAACTATCTCGACGTCCTGCTGGCCTTGCCATGGGGCAAGAAGTCCAAGCTGAAGAAGGACATTGCCGAGGCTCAAAACATCCTCGACGAGGACCATTACGGCCTTGCGAAGGTGAAGGACCGGATCGTCGAATATCTTGCCGTCCAGGCCCGCACCAACAAGCTGAAGGGGCCGATTCTGTGCCTCGTTGGACCTCCGGGCGTCGGCAAGACGTCGCTCGGGCGTTCCATTGCGCGAGCGACGGGTCGTGAGTTCGTTCGCCAGTCACTGGGCGGCGTCCGCGACGAAGCCGAGATCCGCGGCCACCGCCGGACGTACATCGGCTCCCTTCCGGGCAAGATCGTCTCGAACCTGAAGAAGGCCGGGACGTCCAACCCGCTGTTCCTGCTCGATGAGATCGACAAGCTCGGTCAGGACTTCCGCGGCGACCCGGCGTCGGCCCTGCTCGAGGTTCTCGATCCGGAGCAGAACAGCAAGTTCCAGGATCATTATCTGGAGCTGGATTACGACTTGTCCGACGTGATGTTCGTGACGACTGCGAACTCGCTCGACATGCCTCAGCCACTTCTCGATCGAATGGAGATCATTCGGCTCGAGGGTTACACCGACGACGAGAAGATCGAGATCGCCAAGCGGCACCTGATCCCCAAGCAGCTGGAGGCCCACGGACTCAAGGACGGCGAGCTCATTTTCACGGATGATGGCCTTCGCACCATTCTTCGTCATTACACGCGCGAAGCGGGCGTTCGGACGCTTGAACGCGAGCTGGCGAAGATCGCCCGCAAGTCGCTCCGCCAGATCCTCGAAGGCAAGCTCGAGAGCGTTCAGCTCACGGCCGAGAATCTCGCCGATTATCTGGGCGTTCGCCGTTACCGGTTCGGCATCGGCGAGGAAGAGGATCAGATCGGCGCGGTCACGGGGCTCGCCTGGACCGAGGTCGGCGGCGAGCTGTTGACGATCGAAGCGGTGACTGTTCCCGGCAAGGGGCAGATCAGGACGACCGGCAAGCTTGGTGAGGTGATGCAGGAGTCCATCCAGGCGGCGATGAGCTTCGTGAAGGCTCGCGCCCCTGCCTATGGCGTGAAGCCATCGATTTTCGCGCGCAAGGATATCCACGTCCACTTGCCTGAAGGCGCCGTGCCGAAGGACGGCCCGTCCGCAGGCATCGGCATGGTCACCGCGATGATCTCGACACTGACGGGAATTCCTGTTCGCCGCGACGTGGCGATGACGGGCGAAGTAACCCTGCGAGGCCGCGTGCTCCCGATCGGGGGCCTGAAGGAAAAGCTTCTCGCCGCGCTGCGCGGAGGAATTTCGACCGTTTTGATCCCTCAGGAAAATGAAAAGGATCTGGTCGACATTCCGGCGACCTTGAAGGAGGAGCTGGAGATCGTGCCGGTCAGCCACGTCGACGAAGTGCTGGCGCGGGCGATGACCCAGCCGATGCAGCCGATCGAATGGACGGATGCGGACGAACATGCCGCCGAACCCCCCATTCCCGGCCATTCGTCGGAAGGCGAGGCACCTCTGCGTCACTGACCTTTACTTGTGTTTAGACTCTTGCCTTAAGGAACAGCCGCTCGCGGGCGAGTCTCGCGTAAGCTTCCGGGGAGAGTCGAGCGATGAACAAGCAGGAACTGATCGGCCACGTCGCTGATCGCGCGGGCCTGAGCCGGAACGACGCAGGCCGTGCGGTGGAGACGATGCTGGAGGTCGTCACGTCCGCGTTGAAGCGCGGCGACGAAGTTCGTCTGGTTGGTTTCGGCAATTTTTCCGTGACTCGCCGGAAGGCCTCGACGGGCCGCAACCCGCGGACCGGCGAGCCGATGCAGATCAAGGCTAGCGCCCAGCCGAAGTTCCGCCCTGGCAAGGTCCTGAAGGACGCGGTTCAATAATAGGGGCGGCTGGACAGCCGCTGCCCCGGCACTATATCCGCCACGTCCCGAGACGGCGTGGGCGCGTAGCTCAGCGGTAGAGCACACCCTTCACACGGGTGGGGTCACAGGTTCAATCCCTGTCGCGCCCACCATGCCCGCTCGGAGTCATGCTGGGAGCATGGCGAGAACCGGCCTCCCTCGGACGGGATGCCGAAACCACGAAAATCCTGAAGGCCTATTCCAGGTAGGCGGGCTGGAAGCTCGCGACGCGCCGCATCTCCGGCCAGTCGGTGAACCGTATGTCGCGGCCCGTGCGCTCGATCAGGCCCTGCCGCTCGAGGTCTGCCATCACGCGGTTGACGTTGACGGACGTCTGTCCGGTGATCTCCGCAATCTGCTGCTGCGTGAAGGGATTGTGGAAGGATTCGTCGGGGACGTTGGTGTGGCTCCGTACAGCCGTTTCGCAGAGCAGATGGGCCACTCGCGCCGTTGAATCGCGCCGCCCGCAATTCACCAGCCATTCGTAGCCGATCGCCTCGTTGCGCTGCGTGAGCCTCCAGAAAAACCTCTGGATATCGGGGTAGCGGTCGATGATCCGGTTGAGGTCGGCGGCCGTCCCCAGCATCACCTCGCTGGGCGTGATTGCCTGGATCCCGTAACCTGCATCACCCTTTCGCGGAAGAATGCCTTCGCCCGGGAACCGCAGCGCAACGATCTGCCGTCGTCCCGCGCTGTCGACTTTGAATTTCGAGACAAGCCCCGAACGTACGAACAGGACCTCATCGCGTGGGACGCCGGGTTCGCGGAACGGGCGGCGGGGATCGATGTGGACGACCTTGTGCGGCATGCGATCGAGCTGATCAACAAGCTCTGTGTCCAATCCAGCCGCGATCAACGTGTCGCGTAGCGAAACGCCAGATCCGACGGTCGGCCCCGAGCGGCAACTCGCCAACATCTTCGTTCTCCCCTTGGAAAAAGGATGCGCTTCTGCAACGATCTTAGCAAGCAACTTAAACTTGGGTTATTCGTACCCGTGTTAACCGCGCGAATGGTAGCGCGCCGCTAATCCATTTGTTCGAAGGCCGCTCGCTTGCGTTCGCAAGCCTCCAACCCTAAGGAGCGCGCGCGCCCCGGGAGAGATGTCATTGGGGGTGCATCATGGCGATCGTAGCTCAGCTGGTTAGAGCACCGGTTTGTGGTACCGGGGGTCGCGGGTTCAAGTCCCGTCGGTCGCCCCATCTTCTTGTTTGATCGGACCTTTTCCATCCTATGACTACGCCCTGGGGCTTCGAGGATTTCGACGCACACGAGGACCTGCATTTCGTCTGGAACGAGGAATGCGGGCTGAAGGCCATTATCGCCGTTCATTCCACGCACCTCGGGCCCGCCGCGGGCGGCTGCCGTTACTGGCGCTATGACGACAATGCGGATGCTGTGACGGACGCGCTGCGTCTGTCGCGCGGCATGAGCTACAAGAACGCCATGGCTGGTCTGCCGCTTGGCGGTGGAAAGGCGGTCATCATCGCCGACGACAAGCATCCCAAGACGCCGGAGATGCTGCACGTGTTCGGCAAGGCGGTCGATCACCTGTGCGGCCGCTACGTGACCGCCGAAGACGTCGGGATGAGCGTCGCGGACATGATCGAGATCCGCCGCCAAACGCCGTTCGTCGCCGGCCTTCCAGTCGAAGGCGGGGACGTCGGGGGCGATCCGGGACCGCACACATCGCTCGGCGTGTTCCTGGGTATCAAGGCCGCGGTTCGGCGTGCGCTCGGCAAGGATAGCGTCCAGGGCCTTCATATCGCACTTCAGGGCGCGGGAAGCGTCGCGACGGGCGTGGCAATTCACGCTTCGGCCGAAGGTGCGCGTCTGTCGATCGCGGACGTCGATTCAGCGAAGGCTCAGAAGCTCGCCAGTGCGACCGGCGGGAAGGTCGTCGCAACCGATGAGATCCTGGGCCTCGAGGCCGACGTGTTGAGCCCCTGCGCACTCGGCGCGATCCTGGACGAGCAGTCCATTGCCGCCCTTCGGGTCCCGATCGTCGCCGGTGGAGCCAATAACCAGTTGGCGGCGCCGCAGG
The DNA here is from genome assembly GCA_963829625.1 of uncultured Alphaproteobacteria bacterium. Lineage (GTDB taxonomy): Bacteria > Pseudomonadota > Alphaproteobacteria > Sphingomonadales > Sphingomonadaceae > Sphingomicrobium. The sequence continues at coordinate 185,736 of CAWHJH010000001.1, forward strand.
ACGGCCCGAGGCTTCACGAGCGCGGAATTCTTTACGCCCCCGACTATGTGATCAACGCGGGCGGCATCATCAATGTCTGCACCGAATATCTGCGCGATGGCAATTCGAGCCTCGTCCGCAAGCGGATCGAGGGCATTCCCGACCGCCTTGACCAAATCTGGGCGGAAAGCGCCGAGACTGGCCGCGATCCTGCGTCCGTAGCGGACGCCATGGCGCAGCGGCTGATCGGCAGAGGCTGACGAGGACGAAGTGCACCGCTTTGCCAACCCGGCAAGGTTCCTGAAGATCGCGCGGCCCGCGACGACCTGGCTGTTCGTCTTCGGGCTGGCGCTCACCGGCGTCGGCCTGTTTGGCGGTCTCGCGCTGACGCCGCCCGACTATCTGCAGGGCGAGACGGTTCGCATCATGTACGTGCACGTGCCCTCGGCCTGGCTCGGCATGGCGGGCTGGGCGGGAATCGCGGCTGCTTCGGTCGCGCAGCTCGTTTGGCGGCATCCGCTGTCGGCGGTCGCCGGGAGGGCGCTCGCGCCTGCCGGGGCGACGTTCGCCGCGGTTTGCCTGCTGACCGGCTCCATCTGGGGCCGCCCGACCTGGGGCACCTGGTGGGAATGGGACGGTCGGCTGACCTCGATGCTGATCCTGTTCTTCCTCTACCTCGGCTACATCGCGCTTGCGGGAGCCGAGAAAGAGCGCGGCGGCGAAGGGCGGATCGCGGCCTTGTTCGGGCTGGTCGGCGCGATCAACCTGCCGATCATTCATTATTCCGTGCTGTGGTGGCGGACGCTTCATCAGGGGCAGAGCATCGGCGCTTCGGGCTCCAGCATCGACAGTTCGATCCTGTGGCCGCTTCCGCTTGCTGCGCTCGGCTTCAGCTGCCTCTTCGGCGCCGCGGTTCTGATGCGGATGCGGGCGGAACTGGCCGAAACGAAGGTCGAGGCGCGCATGCGCAGGGCGGCTGCCGAATGAATCATTGGGCTTTCGTCACCGCTGCCTATGGCGTTGCAGCCGTCGCCACCGTCTGCCTGCTCGCTTGGGCCTATGCGACCATGCGCAAGGCGGAGGCGGCCGCCGAAGAGCTGATGCGCCGGAGATGATCGCGCGCCCGAAGCACCAGCGCATGGTGCTGGTGATCCTTGCTCTGGTCGCGGTGCTGGGCGCCGTCCTGCTCGCCATGTGGGGCCTCAGGGATCGCGCCGCATATTTCTACACGCCCGCGGATGTTGCCGCGGGCAAGGCGAGCGCTGGAAAGGCGATGCGTCTAGGCGGAATGGTCGAGCGCGGCTCCGTCCGGCGCGAGGGCGATGGCGTCACCACGCGCTTCATCGTCGAGGACGGCGAGGCGCGAGTGCCAGTGACCTATCGCGGCATCCTTCCCGATCTTTTCCGGGAGGGCAGCGGCGTCGTTGCCGAGGGCAAGTTGGCGGCCGACCGTAGCTTCATCGCCGACAACATCCTCGCCAAGCATGACGAGCGCTACATGCCGCCCGAGCTGGGCAACCAGGACGCCGAGCACAAGGCTGGGCAGACTCTGAAGCGATGATCCCCGAAGCCGGCCTTGCAGCGCTCTGGCTCGCGGCCGCATTGTCCCTGCTCGGCCTGTTCCTCAGCGTCGTTCACGTTCGTGGAAAACTCGACGCCGACCGCGCGGTTCGATCGCTCGCGATCGTGCAGGGCGCGCTTTGCCTGTTCGCCTTCGGGATGCTGCTGGCCGTCTTTGCCAACACCGATCTATCGGTCGAGCTGGTCACCGAGAACAGCCACAGCGCGAAGCCCTTCATCTACAAGATCGCCGGCGCCTGGGGGAACCATGAGGGCTCGATGCTCCTGTGGGTCACGGTCCTCGGCCTGTCGGGAACGGCGCTCGCTGCCTTCTCGCGTCAGCTTCCCAGCCGCACGCTGATTGCCGCACTTGGCGCTCAGGCGGCGCTCGCTCTCGGCTTCCACGCGTTCCTGCTGTTCGCGTCCAATCCCTTCGCCCGGCTCGATCCGCCGGCGGCGCAGGGCAGGGGGCTCAACCCTCTGCTTCAAGACCCCGGCCTCGCCTTCCATCCGCCGACGCTCTACCTCGGCTACGTAGGGCTGTCGGTGGCGTTCAGCCTGGCCGTCGGCGCGATGCTGGCCGGCGATGTCGATCGAAAGCTCGCGCGGGCGATGCGTCCATGGGTCCTCGGCGCATGGATCTTCCTGACGCTCGGGATCACCGCAGGCAGCTACTGGGCCTATTACGAGCTCGGTTGGGGCGGCTGGTGGTTCTGGGATCCCGTCGAAAACGCGTCCCTCATGCCCTGGCTCGCAGCCACGGCATTGTTGCATTCGGTGGCGGTCCTTGCGGCCAGGAACGCGCTCAAGGCCTGGACGATGATGCTCGCCGTCATCGCCTTCTCCATGTCGATGGTCGGCACCTTCCTCGTGCGCTCCGGCATCCTCACCTCGGTTCATGCCTTTGCCGTCGATCCGACGCGAGGCGCATTCATCCTCGCGTTGCTGGGGCTCTACGTGACCGCCGCCTTCGTCTTGTTCGCGGTGCGCGCGGCAACGCTTCGTGAGGGCGCTCCGTTCGATCCGGTAAGCCGCGAAGCCGCTATTGTGGTCAACAACCTGCTGCTGACCGTCATCCTCGGTATCGTCTTCATCGGGACGCTCTATCCGCTCATGGCCGAGGCGGTCAGCGGCGAGAAGATCTCCGTTGGCGCGCCTTATTTCAACGCGGTCGCCGGGCCGCTCGCCATCTTACTTGGAATCCTGCTTGCGGTTGGCCCGTTGCTCAGCTGGCGGCAGGAGAAGCGCCCAATTCTCCGGAAGCTCGCGTTACCCGCCTTGTTCGCGGCTACCGCGTTGGTGATTGCGTTCCTGGGATTGCCGCAGGCGACGATGCTTTCGAAGTTCGGTTTGGCGCTTGCCGCGGGACTGATTCCGGCGGTCATCCTGCCGCTCATCGGCCGCAATCCCTTGCGCACGCCCCTGGCAATCTGGGGAATGGCAATAGCCCATTTGGGCGCCGGAGTTGCGGTCGCCGGAATGGCGGCGGACAGCGCCTTCACCGTCGAGAAGCTGACGGCCTCACGCCCCGGCGAGACGGTCGAGGTCGGACCCTGGCTGGTGCGTTTCGAAGGCGTGGCGCCCGTCGCAGGTCCCAACTGGACGGCGGTCGAAGCGGAGCTCCGCGCGTCGCGAGGCGGCGGCGTGCACGTTCTGCGCCCTCAGTCGCGCTTCTTCACCAGCCCGCCGACGGAAACCAATGAGGCGGCGATCAAGACGTTGCTGAATGGGCAGCTCTATACGGTTTTGGGTCAGGCGGACGCTGCGGGGCGCTACCAGTTGCGCTTATGGTGGAAGCCGCTCGTGACGCTGATCTGGCTGGGTGGCGTGCTCGTCGGTCTCGGCGGGCTAATCGCATTTGTTGGACACGCTCGTCGGTCCTGGCGGAGGAGGGTGCCGACGTGAGCCGTGCCTTCCGCCTTTTGCCGATCATCCTCCTGGTTTGGGTGCTTCTCGGTTTTGCATGGCGTCTCATCCAGCCGCCCGACCCGACGGTTCGCTCGCAGCTCGTGAACCGTGAGGTGCCGCCGTTCGTGCTTCAGCCTGCTGTCGATGGAGTGCCGGGACTGACGTCAGCCGACCTTGCGACCGGGGAGCCGCGTTTGCTCAACCTTTTCGGGAGCTGGTGCGTGCCATGTATCGGCGAGGCCCCCGTGCTCGAGGAGCTTCAGCGCAAGGGAGTGAAGATAGACGGGATCGCCATTCGCGATACTTCCGGCGGCGTTTCTGCGTTCCTCGGACGTCACGGAAACCCTTACGCGCGAATCGGGAGCGACCCGAACAGTAGAGTTCAGCTCACTCTGGGGTCAGCGGGGGTGCCCGAAACCTTCGTCGTCGACGGCAAGGGCGTGATCCGCCGCCAGTATGTCGGGTCCGATCGGCCCTTCCGACGTTCCGAAAATCATCGCAGAGCTGGGGGAGTTGCGGTGAAAGCAATCGCACTCGCTCTTGGCCTCATGCTGGCCGCCCCGGTCCTCGGGCAGTCCAACATGCCGCCATCTCATTGGGCCTATCGCCAGCTTCCGGACGCGAGGCAGGAGGCGAAGGCGCAGGCCCTGATGCAGGAGCTCCGCTGCCTGGTCTGCCAGGGCCAGTCGATCGCGGATTCCGACGCGGAGCTTGCCGGCGACATGCGCGATCTCGTTCGCCGCCGTATCGCGGCAGGCGAGAAGCCAGAACATATCCGCGCCTGGCTGATCGAGCGATACGGCGATTGGGTCAGCTACCGTCCTTCCAGCGCGCCGATTGCCTGGCCCCTGTGGGCGGCGCCTCTCGTCCTGCTCATCTTCGGCGCCGCAATCGTCGCGGGCCGGCTGAAGAGGAAGCGCTCATGAGCGGATGGTTCGCGCTCCTGCTGCTGATCGGAGCGACGCTTGCGGCCTTCTGGTTGCTGCGGGTGCGGGGCGCAATGCTGCAGCTTGTGGGGGCGGCTTTGCTTTTCGGAGCGGCGGGCTACGCATTCGTCGGTCGTCCGGGATTGGCATCGGCCCAGCGCGCAACCGAGCAGGGGCAGGCACCAATTCCGCTCACCAATTTGCGCCACGCATTTTTCGGACGCTTCACGCCCACGGAGCACTGGCTCGTGATCTCGGAGTCCCTTGCCAGGAGAGGCAAGACCCAGGATGCCGCCGGCGTCCTCCAGTCGGCAGTGCGCGAACATCCCGGCGATCCGGCGTTGTGGATCGGCCTTGGCAATGCGCTTGCCGACCATGCGGGAACGCTGACGCCCGCGAGCGACCTGGCATACCGCCGCGCGATCGAGCTCTCGCCTGACTATCCGGCGCCGCGCTTCTTCTACGGGCTCGCTCTGGCGCGTTCGGGAGACGGGAAGGCGGCCATCACCTTGTGGCGGCAAATTCTTGCGGAGGCGCCAGCCGATGCCAGCTGGCGCCCCTTGGTCGAGGATGCGATCGCGGCCCTCGACGGACCGCGGCGCCAACCTCAGGCCGCTACCGGCTCATAAGGAAGGTCGAGCGCCTCGGCGACGGCCAGATGGCGGATCTTGCCGCCCGATACGTTGAGACCTTCGGCCAGGTGCGGATCCTGTCGCATCGCTTCCTCAGCCCCGAGATTGGCGATCTTCAGCGCGAACGGCAGGGTCGCATTGTTGAGCGCGAAGGCGCTGGTCCGGGCGACGGCGCCGGGCATGTTGGCGACGCAATAATGGATGATCCCGTCGACCTCGTAGACCGGGTCGGCGTGGGTCGTGGCATGCGAAGTCTCGAAGCAGCCGCCCTGGTCGATCGCGATGTCGACCAGCACCGATCCGCGCTTCATCGTCTTCAGCATCTCGCGGGTGACGAGCTTCGGGGCAGCCGCGCCGGGAACGAGAACGGCGCCGATGACGAGCTCGGATTCCTTGACCGCGCTGGCGATCGCCGCCCGCGAGGCGTAGGCGGTCTTGATCTGGTTCGAGAAGAACATATCGAGTTCGGCCAGCCGCTCGTTGCTGATGTCGTAGATGGTGACGTCGGCGCGCATGCCGGTCGCCATCTGCGCCGCGTTCACGCCGGCAACGCCGCCTCCGAGGATCGCGACCTTGGCCGGAGCGACGCCCGGAACTCCGCCGAGCAGGATTCCGCGGCCGCCCGGCTCCTTTTCGAGATAGTGAGCGCCGACCTGGACGGACATGCGTCCAGCGACTTCGCTCATCGGCTTCAGAAGCGGGAGCGAGCCATTCCTCGACGTCACCGTCTCATAAGCGATGCAGGTTGCGCCCGACTTCATCAGGCCTTCCGCCTGGGGCTTGTCGGCGGCGAGGTGCAGGTAGGTGAAGAGGATATGCCGCGGCTCCAGCAGCGCGATCTCCGAAGCCTGCGGCTCCTTGACCTTCACGATCATATCCGCGGCCTTGAACACCGCAGGGGCGTCGGGGAGAATTTCCGCGCCGGCCTTCTTGTAGGCGCTGTCTGGGCAATCGATCCCATCGCCCGCGCCTGTCTGGACGACAACCTCGTGGCCGGCCGCAATGAGCTCGGCAACCGAAGCCGGGGTCAGACCAACCCGATATTCGTGAACCTTGATCTCCTTCGGCACACCAACCCGCATTATTCGTTCGCTCCGCTAATGATGATTGCGCGGGCCTATAGACGGGCGAAACGTCCTTGTCCCCCTTCATTACGATGGAGTTTGCGGCGGGTCCCCGCCGGTGCTAGTGCGGCGCGCCGCCGCTCTGGCGGCGGTGCGGGGGCACCAGGGATGCGGGTTCGCAGTCGGTCCAGGCAGTTTTAGATCACATGAGCGTCACAGCAACCGGGGGAGCAGAAGCCGCAGCCCCGAACGATACCTCGCACGGGCATGCTCAGGGCTCGCTGGCCAAGCTGGCGGTCGGGGCGATCGGAATCGTGTTCGGCGACATCGGTACGTCCCCGATCTACGCATTCCGCGAGACCTTCGCCGGTCATCACACGCTTCGTGTCGACCAGATGCACGTCTACGGCGTGCTGAGCCTCATCTTCTGGTCGATGATGATCATCGTGACGCTGAAGTACGTCATGATCATCATGCGTGCCGACAATAAGGGAGAGGGCGGAAGCCTTGCCCTCCTCGCGCTGATCAATCGGCAGATTGGCGGGAAGAAGAAATGGACGGGGGGCATCGTCCTGCTCGGCGTGTTCGCCACCGCGCTCTTCTACGGCAATTCCATGATCACTCCGGCGATCTCCGTCCTGTCGGCCGTGGAAGGCCTTACGACGGTTAATGCCGGGTTGCAGCCATGGGTCATTCCCATCGCGGTCGGTATTCTCGTCGGACTGTTCGCCATCCAGTCGCACGGAACGGCGCGCGTCGGAGCATTCTTCGGGCCGATCATGCTCTTCTATTTCGTGACGATCGCCGTGCTCGGGGTGATGCACATCGTCGACCGGCCACAGGTGATCCTGGCGACGGTCAATCCGCTGAACTTCCTGACCTTCTTCATCGAGGAGCCGACGCGCGCCTTCATTGCAATGGGGTCCGTCGTCCTCGCTGTGACCGGAGCCGAGGCGCTCTATGCGGACATGGGACACTTCGGCCGCAAGCCGATCCGGGTCTCATGGATCTATTTCGTCATGCCTGCGCTGCTGCTGAACTACATGGGGCAGGGCGCGATGCTCATGAACATGAGCGAGGCCGAGGCAATGGCGACAGTCAGGAATCCGTTCTTCTACCTCGCACCCGAAATGCTCCGCCTGCCGCTCGTCCTGCTAGCGACGATGGCGACGATCATCGCCAGCCAGGCCGTCATTTCCGGCGCGTTCTCGGTGACGCAGCAGGCAATCCAGCTCGGGTTCGTGCCACGCCTGCGGATCACGCACACCAGCGAGAGCGCCGCGGGTCAGATCTACATCCCGGTCGTGAACTGGGCGCTGATGACGATGGTCATCCTGCTCGTCCTGATGTTCGGCAGTTCGTCCAACCTGGCCGCGGCCTACGGAATTGCGGTGACGGGCGCGATGCTAATCGACGCGGTTCTGATTTCTGTCGTGCTTCTGCAACTGTGGAACTGGAACCGCTGGGTCTCGATCGGCCTGCTAACGCTCTTCTTCACGGTCGACGGCCTCTATCTCGGCGCGAACCTGCTGAAAATCCCCGACGGCGGCTGGTTCCCGCTGCTCGTGGGCGCAGTCGCCTTCACGCTCCTGACCACCTGGGCGAAGGGGCGGTCGCTGATGATTGCCCGGATGGACGAGGCCAGCCTGCCGATGGAGATCTTCATCAAGTCGGCCGCCACGAGTGCCGCGCGCGTTCCGGGGACCGCCGTGTTCATGACGAGCTCCGCCAGTGGAGTGCCGCACGCGCTTCTGCACAATCTCAAGCACAACAAGGTGCTTCACGAGCGCGTCTTCCTGCTGACCGTTCGAATTGAGGATGTTCCATACGTTACACAGGGAGGCCGATCCGAAATCATGGACTACGGCTCGGGCTTCTATCGCGTGCTCATCCGCTACGGCTTCATGGAAGAGGTCAACGTTCCCGCCGAGCTTGCCAAGCTCAAGGGCTGTGGACCTGCCTGCAAGATGATGGACACCAGCTTCTTCCTTGCTCGGCAGACATTGATCGCCTCTGCTCGGCCCGGAATGGCCCTATGGCGCGAAAAGCTGTTCGCCTGGATGTTGCGCAATGCGGAAAGCGCGATGGAGTTCTTCAAGCTGCCGACCAACCGCGTCGTCGAACTGGGCAGCCAGGTCGAAATCTGAACCGGACGCCGCCCCGCGGGTTGCGGCAGCCATGGAAGACATCATCGGTTGGGTCGCGACCGTTGCGACGATCACCGCCGCGTTGATGACGGCGTCGAACCTTGGGCCGCGAATCACCGGCTATGGCTTTGCGGTCTTCACTGTCGGATCCCTGTCATGGCTTGCGATAGGCCTCATGACCGGACAGCGCGCGCTCGTCTGGACCAACATCGTTCTCACAGGTCTGAATCTCTTCGGCATTTGGCGCTGGCTTGGCCGGCAAGCGCGGATCGAAGAGGGGGCTACTTCAGCCGCGGAGGCGAGCGAACAGGCTCCTGGCGAATCCCTGTTTCCCGTGTCACTGCTTCTCAAAGCACCGATCGAGGATAGGCAGGGCAGGCTGCTCGGAACCTGCGTCGACGCGATGGCCGGCTGCAGCAGCGGCAGGGTTCACTACGTCGTCGCATCGCAGGGCGGGATAGCCGGCGTCGGCGAAACTCTTCGGCGCCTGCCTTGGAACAGCGCAAGCGCCAATACCGACAAACTCGTGTCGACCGTCGACCGCTTCGACGGGCTGACGGAGATCGAGAAGGACCAATGGCCGGTCCGCTGATCGTCACGGCGGAGCTCGCGCCTGAAGACTTTGCCTGGCTCAACGACCTGCGTCTCCGGCACTATCCGGCGGAGCGCAACCGCGTGCCGGCGCACCTCACGATGTTCCATGCGATCGCTCCGTCGGCGGAGGCCGAGCTTCGTCAGATCCTGCGAACCATGTCGGAAGAATCACCTCCGCAGGCCTGGATCGCTGGCGTCATAAATCTTGGCGGAGGGGTGGCCTTCCGCATTGCGTCGGAGGGACTCGATGCCATTCGCGGCGAGATTGCCCATCGCCTTCGTGGGCTACTTACCGCCCAGGATTCGGCGGGCTGGTCGGCCCATGTCACGATCCAGAACAAGGTGCCGCCGCGCGAGGCGAAGGCTCTCTTCCAGGCGCTTGGCAACGGGTTTGCAGACCGGCCAATCCGGATCTCCGGATTAGGGTTGCACCGTTACCTTGGCGGTCCGTGGGAAACGCTCAGGACGTTTCCGTTCCGCGGCTAGCTGAGGTCGCCGATACCGTCGCAGCTGAGCTCGAAGGCTGCCAGGCCGGCTTCGAGCACGGAGGCAAGCATCGGCATGTCCATCAGCTCGTCGATGGCGGCGTCGCTTCCGTCGCGCGTCAGTTCGTTGGCTTCCTCGAGGGCCTCGTCCCAGTCGCTCGCGTCATAGGTGCCCTGGCCGACCCAGCAAAAGGCGACAACTTCGGCAAGCTGGTCCTCGCCGAGGTCCTCGAACACCGCTTTCAATTCTTCCTCGACGCTGTCGTTGATCGTATCGTCGAGGACGGAAAGCGTCCCTTCCTCCTCGTCGTCGACATTGTCGGCGGTTTCGTTGCCGTCATAATCGGTCGGCGTCTGGGCCTCATATTCGCGCGCCCGAAGGATGATCCGGCAAAGGGTCTCGAGCGGGGTCAACGGGTCCATCAAAATGCCTTTCGATTATGTCGCTTGAACGAGAGCAGCCGTAAGCGGTTCCTCGCGTTGACCGACACAATGCGCACACCTATATGGCCGCGACGCCACCTGCCTCGCGGGGGCGCAAATCAAGCCTTGCCTGGGGCGGAGTAGCTCAGCTGGTTAGAGCAGCGGAATCATAATCCGCGTGTCGGGGGTTCAAGTCCCTCCTCCGCTACCACGCCGCGACGGAAATTAGTCGCGGCGTCGCCGGCCCATAAGCCCCACCAGACCGACGAGACCGATCACCCCCCACGGGAACCCTCCGCTCGACCTCGGTGCGGGCGCCGGTTCGGCGGCCGGGGGCACCGTCTCGGTGGTTGCGACGGGCTCGGGTGGAAGGGCGGTCACGTCATTCGCGACCAAGAGGTCATTGCCCGCAGGAACCGTCGTTTCCGCATTCATGTCTACGGCATTGTCCGCCACGGGCTCATTTTGAGCTGAAGCAGGTGCTGCCACCAGGACGGCCGCCAGCACGAAGCAAGTCACCTTTCGCATAGTTCAACTCCCTCGCAGCCGGTCCTATTCGACAGAGGCTGGGTGATAGCTATCTTCGCCATGTTCTTTCTTGAGGCCCAGCAGCCCGAGCAATCCCAGAGCGCCAATCAAGTCGAACCAACTGATGTCGGGCGGGCCGCTGCGCAGGCGTTCCTGCGTTTCGGTCCGGATCCCGGTGTCGTTGGTTTCCTGAGCTTGCGCAGCAGGGGCGGCACATGCGGCCGCTACAAGCATGCCGAGCATCCATCTGGTTCGCATGGTGCCCTCCTGTGTTCGCGCTGATCGATGCGCGCGAGGTGCATACCACCGTATGCGCCTTCGTTCCAAGAGGGCTAGGATTTCCGCCAAAAAGCAAACGCCCGGACCGCTTGGCGACCCGGGCGTCCTGCGTGACGATTGCTCGTCAGCCCCCTTGGTTTCTTGCCGCGTCCCGCTCTCGCGCGTCGCTGCAAGCTCCCGACATCGGCCCCAAGGGGCAGCCCGCCGGAAGATGCTCAAGCTATGCTGGGGTCGCGGGACTTGTCACCTGCATAAGCAACCGAAGGGTGTTTTTGCGCACCTCCTGTGACGGGATTGCAACATGGCTGCCCGGCGGCAGCCGCATTGCGCTCCGCTTCGTAGCGCCTTAGGGCACCGGCTCTCGGCTCACTTGGAGGCATCTCGAATTGCGCGTTTCCCGCTATTTTCTGCCGGTTCTTAAGGAAAGTCCGTCGGACGCGCAGATCGTCAGCCACAAGCTGATGCTTCGCGCCGGGCTGGTCCGTCAGACCGCTGCGGGTATCTATTCCTGGCTTCCGATTGGCCATCGCGTCCTTAAGAAGATCGAGCAGATCGTGCGTGAGGAGCAGGATCGCGCCGGAGCGATCGAGATGCTCATGCCGACAATCCAGTCGGCGGACCTCTGGCGCGAGAGCGGCCGCTATGACGCCTACGGCCCCGAAATGCTGCGTATCCGCGACCGGCACGACCGCGAGATGCTGTACGGCCCGACCAACGAGGAAATGCTCACCGCGATCGTCCGCGACGAGCTCAAGAGCTATCGCGAGCTTCCGCGCACGCTCTACCACATCCAGTGGAAGTTCCGGGACGAGGTTCGCCCGCGCTTCGGAGTGATGCGCGGCCGCGAGTTCCTGATGAAGGACGCCTACAGCTTCGACCTCGACGAGGCCGGCGCCCGGCAGAGTTATTACACGCAGTTGCTGGCCTATCTGCGGACCTTTCAGCGCCTCGGCATCCAGGCGGTGCCCATGAAGGCAGCTTCCGGACCGATCGGAGGCGACCTGTCCCATGAGTTCATCGTGCTTGCCCCCACCGGCGAGAGCGAAGTGTTCTACGATGCCGCCTTCGACGAGTTCGACTGGAACCAGGCCAATCTCCAATATGGCGATGCGGAGGGGCTGCAGCGACTCTTCGACCAGGTCAGTTCGACCTATTCGGCCACGGACGAAACGCACGATGAGGGGCGCTGGGCGACGGTCGCGGAAGACCGCCGCCGGACCGGCCGCGGCATCGAAGTCGGGCACATCTTCTATTTCGGCGACAAATATTCGAGCGCGATGGGCCTCAAGGTTTCCGGCGCTGACGGTAAGCCCGTCACTCCAATGATGGGCTCCTATGGCGTCGGCGTATCGCGTCTCGTCGGGGCGATTATCGAGGCGAGTCACGACGACGCGGGCATCGTTTGGCCGGAGAGCGTCGCACCCTGGAAGGTCGGAATCGTGACAATGCGCCATGATGACGAGCCGAGCGTCGGAGCCGCCGAGGAGCTCTATGCCAACCTGCAGTTGGCCGGGATCGACACTGCCTATGACGATCGCGAGGAGCGTGGCGGAGCGAAGCTTGCCACGATGGACCTCATCGGCCTGCCCTGGCAGGTGATCGTCGGCCCGCGCGGCATCGCTTCAGGCACGGTCGAACTCAAGCGTCGTTCATCCGGGGAGCGCCAGGAGCTCAGCGTGGAATCCGCGCTGGCGAGGCTGACTGAATGATCCTGAACCGGTACGAGCGTGCCATCGCGAAGCGATACCTGCTCCCGATCAAAGGCGAAGGCTTCATCTTCGTCGTGGCGGCTTTCAGCGTGGGCGCGGTCGCTCTTGGCGTCGCCGCGCTGATCATCGTCATGAGTGTCATGAACGGCTTCCGGGCGGAGCTGTTCGACAAGATCGTGGGTCTCAACGGTCATGCCATCGTGCAGGGCTATGAGGGCCGGCTGCCCGACTGGCAGCGGATCGCGGACTCGGCGCGCAAGCTCCCGGGGGTCACCTCGGCAACCCCGATGATCGCCCAGCCACTGATGGCCTCCGCGAACGGCCGCGTGGAAGGCGTGGTGGTGCGCGGAATGCGAATCGAGGACATCCGCGGTAATTCCGTGATGGCCGAGAATATGAAGTCAGGAAGCCTTGAGGACGTCACATCCGGAAGCGGCCGCGTAGCCATTGGTTCGCGCCTCGCCGAGACGCTCGGCGCCTATCCTGGAATGCAGATCAGCCTGATCAGCCCGGAAGGCCGGTCCACGGTCGTCGGCACGGTTCCTCGAATCGTGTCGTACACCGTCGCCGCAGTCTTCGAGGTCGGCGTGTACGACTATGACAAGCAGTTCATCATCATGCCGATCCGGGATGCTCAGGATCTCCTGCTGATGGGCGATGAGGTCGGAATGATCGAGGTACAGACCGACAATCCCGATCGCGTCCGCCAGATTCTCGCTCCGCTGCAACCGCAGCTGCAGGGCAAGGGAGTCCTGGTCGACTGGCAGCAGATGAACTCCGCTTTGTTCGAGGCCCTCGACCTCGAGCGGACCGTCATGTTCATCGTGGTGAGCATCATCGTGCTCGTCGCGTCGTTCAACATCGCTTCGTCGCTCATTATGCTGGTTAGGACAAAAACTCGCGACATCGCGATCCTGAGGACCATGGGTGCGAGCCGCGGATCGATCTTGCGCATCTTCATGACCATCGGCGTAGCCATCGGCCTGATCGGCATTCTCATCGGCCTGATCCTGGGCGCGCTCGGCCTGTTCTTCCGTCAGGGCGTCGTGAACCTGGTCCAGACACTCTCGGGCGCGAACCCGTGGGACCCGTCCGTTCGCATCCTCACGGAACTGCCCGCGAAGACCGATCCCCTGGAAGTTGCCGCGATCCTGATCGTGACGCTGCTGCTGACCTTCCCGGCGACCTTCTTCCCCGCGCGCAAGGCGGCATCGACCGATCCGGTCCAGGTACTTCGCTATGAGTGAGGCCGTTCTCCAGACGGTCGACCTGCGCCGCAGCTTCGTCCAGGGCCACGTCCGGATCGAAGTGCTTCGAGGCGTCAATCTCGCGGTTCAGCCGGGCGAGATTGTCGCCCTGCTTGGACCGTCGGGGTCGGGCAAATCGACTTTGCTGCAGGCGGTCGGGCTTCTGGAGGGCGGATTTGAAGGCTCGATTCGGCTTGCCGGACGCGAGGCAGCGAGCCTCAACGACGAAGGCCGCACGGAACTTCGCCGCGATGCGCTGGGCTTCGTCTACCAATTCCACCATTTGCTTCCGGATTTCGACGCCATCGAGAATGTCGTCATGCCGCAGATCATTCATGGCGCGCATCCGGACGCGGCGCGCGACCGGGCGAAGGAATTGCTGTCGAAGCTGGGGCTTGCCGAGCGCCTGGATCACCGGCCGTCGAAGCTGTCGGGAGGCGAGCAGCAGCGCGTGGCGGTAGCGCGTGCGCTCGCGAACAAGCCGGCGCTGGTGCTTGCCGATGAGCCCACCGGCAACCTCGACGAGAAGACGGCAGACACGGTTCTCGCGGAGTTTCTGAAGCTGGTCCGCGGCGAGGGGAGCTCTGCGCTCGTGGCAACACATAATGAGCGGCTCGCCGGGAAGATGGACCGAGTGGTTCGCCTGCACGAAGGTCACCTCGAATAGTGGAGCCTCGAAGGGACGAACGCGTTGGCGGCACCGTGCAGCGCGTAAACCCCACGATCCTGGCGGCCATTGCCCTTGGCGCCCTGATTTTGCTCATCGTCGCCATGATGGTTTTTGCAGGGCGCGACGGCGAGGACGATCGTCTCACGGGCGACGAAGTCACGGCATCGCGGGAAGACCCGGAGCAGCGCTGCGCAAGCCGTGCGACCTACGATCAGATCAAGCGTGAGCTGTTTCGCAGGGCAGCGGCGCTTCGCGGCAGCGACGAGGCCGTGTTCGGCGACATTGCCGGCTACTCGACCATTCGCATGGAAGCCCCAGCGCTTAGCGACGAAAATGCCGAGACGGACGCGGTCACCTGCAACGGCGGGCTGACCCTCGACCTTCCGCCACAAGTGGCTGTCGTCGGCGGACGCCGCTCGCTCAGCGCCGACGTGCTCTACACGATCCAGCCTGCCGCGGACGGGAGTGGAAACGTCGTGACCCTCGCCAATGCGGACGACATCATCACGCCGCTGGCAACGCTTGCCCGGACCCGGCCCTCGGCCGAGGAGACTCTCAATCAGGTCGCTCCGGCAAATGAAGTGGCCGTCGAACCTACGGCGCCGGTCGATCCCCTCGCTCCGACACCCGATGCGCCCCTCGCCACCGCGAGCCCGAGCTTCAACTGCGCGAACGCCCGGAGCAGTGGCGAGGTCGCGGTCTGCAACGACGCGGGCCTGGCCGCGCTCGATCGCCGCATGGCAGCCCAGTTCACCAGCGCCATGTCGGACGCCAATGCCGAGCAGCGCGCGAACCTGCAGCGATCTCGCAATTCCTTCCTCCGATACCGGGACAGCTGCACCGACAATGCCTGCATCGCGGAGACGTATCGCGGGCGGATGCGCGAGATTCGCGACATCATGCTCGGGACCTGGCGTCCCCGGCGCTAGCCTTTGGTCGATCGCTGCTTGCAGCCCCGCACGATTTTCGGTTCTTATCGACTGACTGGGAGGCACCAAGTGGGCCGCACTCTAGCTCTGCTCCTGATGGGGATCATGATCCCGGGCACCGCAGTCGCACAGGCGCCTGCCGCGCTTGGGTGCAAATCCCCGGAGCATCGACAATTCGATTTCTGGGTGGGGACCTGGGACGTCTCCCCGACCGGCCAGGACAAAATCGTCGCCCGGAGCGTGATCGAGAACCTCTACGGCGGCTGCGTCATTCGCGAGAACTGGATGCCAGCGGCGGGAACTGCGGGCGGAAGCCTCAATACCTTCGATCCGTCCGACAACCGCTGGCACCAGGTGTGGATGGATGCGTCGAATGCGCGTGTCGCGTTCGATGGGGAGCTGGTCGGCGGCAACATGGTCCTGACCGGGAACTGGCGCGGGGCGCAGAAGCCTGGGCAGGACGCCCTGGTGCGGATGACGTACAGCAGGTTCGAAGGCGGTGCCGTCCGCCAGAAGGGCGAAATCTCGACCGACAAAGGCGCAACCTGGAAGCCCTATTTCGACTTCACCTATAGGCCGGTCGCGTTGCCCAAATAGGTGTGGAAAACGCGAACGGACGGGTTCCATTCCGTCCCGTCAGCGCCATTATCGAAATGTGACCCAGCCGTACGTTCCGCTTCGCGTTTTTTCCTCTTTCACGATGCTGGAAGGGGCGATGGAGCCGAAGGCGATCGCGGAGCATGCCGCAAAGCTCGGCTTCCCGGCTGTCGCGCTTACCGATCGGAACGGGCTGTACGCAGCGATGGCCTTTACCGAAGCCTGCTCTGCCAAGGGGATTCAGCCGATCGTCGGAGCGATGCTAGCCGTTGCGCGGCCGGCGGAGATGGGCAGCACGGGCGTCGACTGGCTCGTGCTGCTCGCCAAGGATGAGCAGGGCTATAGCAATCTCTGCCATCTCGTTTCTGCCGCGCACCTCGATCGCCCGGTCGAGCTGGACCCGCACGTTGCGTTCGCTGCCCTGGAGAAGTCGAGCGAGGGCCTCATCGCACTCACCGCGGGCTCGGAGGGCGCTCTCGCCAGGCTTCTTGCCGATGGCCAGAAGGACACGGCCAAGATCTACCTCGACCGCCTGCAGGCACTCTTTCCCGACCGGCTGTATATCGAAATCATCCGTCGTAACGATCCCGTCGAGGCGGCTTCCGAAGACGCGCTGATCGATCTCGCTTTCGAGCGGGATCTGCCGCTGGTTGCCACCAATCCTGCCGCTTATTCGGACCCGAGCTTCCACGCCGCTCATGACGCGATGTTGTGCATCGCCCAGTCCGCCTACATCGAGAGCAACGACCGCAAGACTTCCTCGTCGGAGGCATGGCTCAAGGACTCCCCGTCGATGGGCGAGTTGTTCATCGACCTTCCCGAGGCGATCGCGAACACGGTGGTCATTGCGCAGCGCTGCGCGGTGGGCGCTCCGAAGCGCAAGCCGATCCTTCCGCGCCTGTCCGATCATGAAGACGAGCAGCTTCGCGCCGATGCCCATGCCGGCCTGAATGCGCGTCTTGCGGGGCGGAGCGAAGAAGAGATGGCACGCTACCGGGAGCGGCTCGACTTCGAGATCGACGTCATTACCCGCATGGGATTCGCGGGCTACTTCCTGATCGTCGCCGACTTCATCAAATGGGCGAAGGCGCACGACATTCCGGTCGGCCCGGGCCGCGGGTCGGGCGCGGGTTCGGTCGTCGCCTGGGCGCTGACCATCACCGACCTCGATCCTCTCGCGCTCAACCTGCTATTCGAGCGCTTCCTGAACCCCGAACGCGTGTCGATGCCCGACTTCGACATCGACTTTTGCGAAACGCGGCGCGACGAGGTCATCTCCTACGTCCAGCAGAAATACGGCCGCGACCGGGTGGCGCAGATCATCACCTTCGGGCGCCTCAAGGCGCGCGCCGTGCTCAAGGACACGGGGCGCGTGCTGCAGATGAGTTACGGCCATGTCGACCGGCTCGCCAAGCTCATCCCCAACCATCCGACGGACCCTTGGACGCTGGAGCGATCGCTGAACGGTGTTTCGGAGCTGGCGGCCGAGTATAAGTCGGAGAAGGACACGCGGCGCCTGTTCGACCTGGCGATGAAGCTCGAGGGCCTGCCGCGTCACGCCTCGACCCACGCCGCGGGCGTGGTGATCGGGGACCGGCGGCTGGACGATCTCGTCCCGATGTACCGCGACCCGCGGTCGGACATGCCGGTCACGCAGTTCGACATGAAATATGTCGAGGCCGCGGGCCTCGTGAAATTCGACTTTCTCGGCCTCAAGACTTTGTCCGTGCTCAAGGAGGCCGAACGGCTGCTCGCCGAACAAGGCGTCCAGGTCGACTTTGCGGGACTGAGCTGGGACGACAGCGAGGTCTACGAGCTCCTTCAGCGCGGCGACACAGTCGGCGTGTTCCAGCTGGAATCGGAGGGCATGCGCCGGACGCTGGCTGCCGTCCGTCCGACCAGCTTCGGCGACATCATCGCGCTCGTTTCGCTCTATCGACCGGGGCCGATGGACAACATTCCGATGTTCGGGGATCGCAAGAATGGCCGCGCCGAGCTCGCCTATCCGCACCCGATGCTCGAGGAGGTGCTCAAGGAGACGTACGGCATCTTCGTCTACCAGGAGCAGGTGATGCAGGCGGCCCAAGTGCTCGCCGGCTACTCGCTCGGCGAAGCGGACCTTCTCCGCCGCGCTATGGGCAAGAAGATCAAGTCGGAGATGGATGCTCAGCGCGCCCGCTTCGTAGATGGCTGCGCGGCGCACAGTATCACCCCGGCGAAGGCGTCCGAGCTGTTCGACTTGATCGACAAGTTCGCCGGCTACGGCTTCAACAAGTCGCACGCCGCCGCTTATGCACTCGTCGCCTATCACACCGGCTGGCTGAAGGCGCACCATCGGCCGGAGTTCTATGCGGCGTCGATGAGCTTCGACATCGCGCTCACCGACAAACTTGCCTTGTTCGTGGAAGACATGCGCAGGGGCGAGGTCGAGTGCCTTCCGCCCTGCATCAATGCGAGCCAGGCGGCCTTTTCGGTCGAGGACGGCAAGGTCCGCTACGCTTTGGGAGCGCTCAAGGGCGTGGGCGAGAAGGCGATGCAGGCACTGGTCGCGGAACGGGAGGCGAAGGGGCCGTTCAAGTCGCTGGACGATTTCGCAGACCGCATCGATCCCCGGCTGTTGAATCGCCGCCAGATCGAAAGCCTTGCCGCGGCAGGCGCATTCGACGCCATTGCACCGGATCGCGCAGCAGTGTTCGCCTCGGCCGAGACCATTCTGGCCCACGCCGCCAGCGCGGCCGAGCAGCGGACAAGCGGCCAGCATGGGCTGTTTGGCGGTGCAGGCGAGGTGTCCGTTGCGCCGATCCGTCTCGCCAAGGTCGAGCAATGGTCGCTTGCTCAGCGCATGGCCGCCGAACGCGACTCCTTCGGCTTCTACTTCTCGGCCCATCCAGTCGACACGCACCGCCACCTGCTTGAGGCGAACAAGGCCAAGACCTTCGCGCAGCTCGCCGACATGCCGATGCCGGCGGAGGGCCGCGCAGGGGCAATTATGGCCGGACTGGTTGAGGAGGCGCGCTGGCGGACGTCGGCGAAAGGCCGGCGCTACCTGATGGCGACGCTGAGCGATTCATCGGGTCAGTTCCAGGCCAGCATCTTCGACGACGAGGCGAGCGCCGCCATCGAGGCGGCTGCCCGTGCCGGCACCTGCGGACTACTGACGGTCGAGCTCGACAAGCGCCCCGGCGACGAACTGCCTCGTGTGGCAATCAAGCGCTTCCAGCCGCTGGATACGTTGGCAAAGCGGACGCGGCTCCAGATGGAAATCAGGATTTCGTCAGCTTCCCTGATCCCGGCAGTCGCACGGGAACTGCAGCAGGCGCGGGGCGGGGGCGGGATCGTCCGCTTCTTCCTTCCGCTATCCACAGGCGGCGAAGCGGCGGTTGTCGCGGGTCGCGACTTCGCGCTGGATGCTGAGCTGGAAGCGCGGATCGAACGCATTACCGGCGAGGGGAGCGTCGACCTCTCCGTGCAGGAGCCGCCGAAGCTCGCCCTCGTCGGCTAGGCCTCAGGCCATCCAGAAGCCGTCGGCGTTGACCAGGCCGGTGACCTTCCTGTTCTGCTCGTCCGTCATGCTTTCCTTGAAGGTCGGGAAGACTTCTTCCTCCTCCATATGCGCATGCTTGGAGACGAGCGCGCGGAATTCGCGGACCTTCTCGAGCCAGTTCGGAGCGCTCGGCCCCATGTTCTTGAGTTCGTAGATGAAGGTCTTGATGTAGCCGTGCTCGCCTTCGAGCTGGTCGGCATCGACCGCCATGTTCGCCTCGCGGAGCGCCGGATAGACGACCATTTCCTCCTGGTGCGCATGCTTGTCGAGCGCATGGGTCAGCTTCATCAGAAGCATGCTGCGTTTCCAGGTCTGCGTCTCGTCGGTCGCGAGCATCTTGTCGAAGATGGCGAACGCCATTTCATGCTCGGCAGCGAGAATGTCGTCCCAATCGCCGGCGGCAGCTTCCAGGCCCTGCATCATAAACTTGCGGCCGTAATTGGCGGCGAATCCAATGGCGGCCCCGGCAAGGGCAGCGCCAAGCAGCGGACCGGCGTTGTCGCCCCAGGAGAAGGCGCTGCGTTCGCTGCCCGCCTGGCTCTGGCCGCGGCCGTTCCCCGTGCCACTGCGTGATGAATTGCGGCCGCCGGAACGGCTGCTGGATGAGGATCAACTCTGGGTACGTGTAGCCATCACTAGTCCTCCGTTGGTGGTTTGGCGCCAGAACGGCGAGCGAAGCCCCTGCGTTCCTCTGCCGGGCGCAAAAGAGCCTTCGATACAGCCTATTGGCCAGGTTCGGGCGGAGGAGGGGGAGTTTCGGCGGGAGGCGATGGCGGCGTGGCTTCGTTGGCGACGGGAGCGGGGACAGCCGGTATCGGTTCGAGTTGTTGCGTCTCGGGCCCGACAACGGAAGGCTCGGTCGAGGCTTGCGGCAACTCCTCCACCACCTCGTTGAGTGGCGGAAGCGACTTCTCGCTCTCGAATTCCTCGCCCGGAAGCTGCTTCGGAGCCTTCGTCGCCGGCGGCGCCTTTTCCTTGGGCGGAACGATGTCCTCGTAGACGCAGGCGTCCAGGCCGTCGCGCCCGACCACCCCGATCCGGGCGCTGATGGAGCTGCCGTAGCGCCGCGTGAACCCCTTCGGCGCTACAGCGCCGCGCTTCTTCGGCAGTGGAAGAACCGCGGCGATGCGCGCGGCTTCAGTTCGGCTCATCGCACTCGCGTCATGGTCGAAGTAGCGCTGCGATCCCGCATTGACGCCGTAGGTGCCGATGCCGGTTTCGGCGAGATTCAGATAGACCTCCATGATCCGGCGCTTCGGCCAGAGGTTTTCCATCAGGAAGGTGAACCAGGCTTCCATGCCTTTTCGGAAATAGCCGCCGCTTTGCCAAAGAAAGGCGTTCTTCGCAGTCTGCTGACTGATCGTCGAACCGCCGCGGATGCGCCCGCCTGATGCATTTCTTTTCATCGCATCTTCAATGGCTTCGACGTCAAAGCCGTTATGTACGCAGAACTTGCTGTCCTCCGCTCCGATGGCCGCGCGAACCATATCGCGGTCGATTTCGTCGATGCTCATCCAGTCGCGATTGGCGCCCCGTCCCGCCACGATGTCGCCCAGCATGGTGGCGGTGATCGGCGGGTTCACGAAGCGGTAGGCCAGCACCCAGAGCACCGACCCGATGAGGAAGACCAGTACCAGTTTCGCGAAGAAGCGGACGATGCGGCCGAAGAGCGATCCCGACCGCCGGCGCTGTCGTTTATACCTTGGAATGTTGGACCTGGGTCGCTTGGCCATCGCCACTGCCTAGCCGTCGGACTGCGAGAGTGCCAAGGCCTGTCTCCTTGCCGCAGTGCAGCAGCGCATTTACATGCCGCTTACGATGACTTCGACGAACGATATCCGCCGCTCCTTCCTCGACTATTTCGAGAGGAACGGCCACGCACGCGTGCCGTCCGCGCCCCTGGTCCCGCAAAACGATCCGACACTGATGTTCGTGAACGCGGGCATGGTGCCGTTCAAGAACGTCTTCACCGGCCTGGAATCGCGGCCCTATTCCACGGCGACGAGCTCGCAGAAGGCGGTTCGTGCAGGCGGCAAGCACAACGACCTCGACAATGTCGGCTACACCGCGAGGCACCATACGTTCTTTGAAATGCTCGGAAATTTCTCGTTCGGGGACTATTTCAAGGATCGCGCGATCGAACTTGCCTGGAACCTGCTCACGAAGGAGTGGGGGCTAAGCCCGGACCGGCTGACAGCCACCGTCTACCATACCGACGACGAGGCCTTCGACCTTTGGAAGAAGATCTCCGGCCTTCCCGAGAGCCGAATCATCCGCATACCGACCAAGGACAATTTCTGGTCGATGGGCGACGACGGCCCGTGCGGGCCCTGCTCGGAAATCTTCTACGATCACGGCGAGCATATCCCCGGAGGCCCTCCAGGCAGCCCGGATGAGGACGGGGACCGCTTCGTCGAGATCTGGAATCTCGTGTTCATGCAGTACGAGCAGGCGGCGGGCGAGATCGTCTCGGAGCTGCCGAAGAAGAGCATCGACACCGGAATGGGCCTCGAGCGCGTCGCGGCGGTGCTCCAGGGCGTCCACGACAATTACGACACGGACACGTTCAAGGCGCTGATCGCCGCGTCCACCGCGCTGACCAGCAACAACAATGCCGACACGAATGCGAGCCATCGCATCATCGCCGACCATCTGCGAACGTCGGGCTTCCTGGTGGCGGACGGCGTGCTGCCGGCCAACGAAGGACGGGGCTACGTCCTCCGCCGCATCATGCGACGCGCAATGCGCCATGCGCATCTGCTAGGCGCCAGCGAGCCGCTGATGTATCGGCTCGTACCGTCGCTGGTGGCGGAGATGGGCGCGGCCTATCCCGAGCTGGTCCGCGCGCAATCGCTGATCGAGCAGGTGCTCGAGCAGGAGGAGAAGCGGTTCCGCCAGACCCTCGCGAACGGCCTGAAGCTGCTGGACGAAGCGACGGCGGACCTCGGTGAAGGCGGAACGCTGGCCGGCGAGACTGCCTTCAAGCTCTACGATACCTATGGCTTCCCCTACGACCTAACCGAAGACGCGCTGCGTGCCCGCGGCCTTGGCGTCGACCGCGGGGGGTTCGATACGGCCATGGCGCAGCAGAAAGCCGCGGCTCGCGCTGCGTGGAAGGGATCGGGCGGGCAGGCTTCGAACGAGCTCTGGTTCGATATTGCCGAGGAGTTCGGAAGCACCGAGTTCACGGGCTATAGCGGGGACGAGGGTGAGGGCGTCGTCCTGGCGATCGTCAAGGACGGCAACCGCGTCGAAAGCGCCGAAGTCGGCGAGACGGTCGAGATCGTGCCGAACCAGACGCCGTTCTACGGCGAGAGCGGAGGCCAGATCGGCGACACCGGGAAGCTGACCACGCTCAAGGGTTTCGAAGGCGAGGTTGAAGACACGTCGAAGCCGCTTGGCCGTCTTCACGTGCTCCGGACGAAGGTTCTCAAGGGAGAGCTGACGGTCGGAGAGACGCTTCATCAAGCGGTCGATGCCGATCGCCGTGATCGCGTTCGAGCCAACCATAGCGCAACGCATCTGCTGCACGCCGCTCTTCGGCATCGGTTAGGCACGCACGTCACGCAAAAGGGCAGCCTGGTTGCGCCCGATTATTTCCGCTTCGACTTCTCGCACCCGAAGGCGCTAACGCGGGACGAGATCGAGCAGGTCGAAGCCGACGTGAATGCGCAAATCCGCGGCAACGAGCAGGTCACCACCCGCCTGATGACACCGGACGAGGCGATCGCGGCTGGCGCCATGGCGCTCTTCGGCGAGAAATACGGTGACGAGGTACGTGTGCTGAGCATGGGCCGCACCCCAGAAGCCGACTATTCCGTCGAGCTGTGCGGCGGGACGCACGTCCGGGCTCTCGGCGACATCCAGCTGCTGAAGGTCATCGGCGAGAGCGCCGTATCGTCAGGCGTGCGCCGAATCGAAGCGCTAACCGGCGAAGCTGCCCGGCAGTGGCTTGTCGGCCGCGACATGAAGCTTCGGGAGGCTGCGGCCACTCTTAAGTCCTCACCGGACGAAGTTCCCGCGCGCATTGCGTCTCTCGTCGAAGACCGCCGACGTCTGGAGCGCGAGCTTGCCGATGCGAAGAAGGCGCTTGCGATGGGCGGCGGCGTTGCAAAGTCCGACGATGCCGGGCCAGAGCAGGTGAACGGGCATAAGTTCCTTGGCCAGGTTATCGAGGGGCTAAATCCCAAGGACTTGCGGTCGACCGTTGACACGATGAAGCAGCGCGTGGGCTCCGGTATTGCAGCGTTGGTGGCGGTTAATGAGGGCCGAGCGAGCGTTGCGGTGGGCGTAACCGAAGACCTTACCGGCCAAATCAATGCGGTTGATCTTCTCAAGGCCGCCGTCGAGGCGCTCGGTGGTCAGGGTGGCGGCGGTCGTCCGGACATGGCGCAAGGAGGCGGACCGGACGGCTCCAAGGCCAAGGAAGCGCTCGACGCCGTAAAAGTCGCGCTTGAAAAGGTTGCTGCCTGAGGCCGATGAGAGCTTTGCTGCTGCCCTAGCCGTAAATCGTACGGTAACCGAAACGAAGCTATTCCCACGCGTGTCGCTGCGAGGGGGAACCTATGCTTGCCCAGCTCCTGCCGTTACTCGTCCTTCAGGATGCTTCCGTCGCGGTTACGACGGTCGCCGACCGGATCGCCGCTCCATCGGCCGCTTCAGCACCGACGCAGACGCTTTCAGTAAGGGTCAGTTCGTCGCAGGGCGTGCTGTGGCAGGGTACAGTGCGCGTGGCCGAAAACCAAAGCGCCAGCTACTCCCAGAACATGTCGCAGGCATCCACGGTGGTTTGTCCGCCAGGCTCGCCTTACGATCGTTCCGAACGAAGCTCCGTAAGCTTTAATGTTTA
This sequence comes from uncultured Alphaproteobacteria bacterium, assembly GCA_963829625.1. Lineage (GTDB taxonomy): Bacteria > Pseudomonadota > Alphaproteobacteria > Sphingomonadales > Sphingomonadaceae > Sphingomicrobium. The sequence goes on from CAWHJH010000001.1 coordinate 209,806, forward strand.
CACCCAGAATTACGGGCAGGGGCGTCCGAACTATCGTCTCGACGTGTCATGGGGCCGCCCGATAATCGATGCGAATTGCGGAGAGTCCGGCACGCGGACCGTGCAGATCAATCAGTCGGTGATGCTGGATCCGGGCCAGACAACCACGATCGAGGGCGATGCCGGGCTTCGTGTCGAGCTGAGCCGGCAGCGCTAGGCGGCAGGCCCCGCGTCCCTGAGACGCCGCCGTCCAAGGCGCGGTTCGGCCTGCATCTCGGCCTGCGCCATGATCTCCGACCGCAGCTCCGACCTTTTCTCGTGGATACTGGCGATCACCGGGCCCATGGCTACGCCAATGTCGACCAGCACGGCTTCCGATAGCTGGAGAGACGCTTCGAGGGTTTCGGGCACAGCGTCGGTCACGCCGGCCTCGTAAAGCTTGGCCGCATTGTCCGTGTCGCGTGCACGCGCAATGATCGCGAGGTCGGGATACCATCCGCGCACCCGCCGGGCGATCCTCGCCACGAGCACGGGATCGTCCATGGTGAGGACGAGCGCGGCGGCGTGACCCAGGTGGAGCTTTTCGACCAGTTCGTTGCGCGCGACGTCGCCGAAGAGGATCGTATAGCCGGCCTGCCGCGACGCGATGACGTTATCAATATCGCTGTCGACAGCCAGGTAAGGCTTGTCATGCTCTCGGAGCATGTCGGCAACCATTCTGCCCACGCGCCCGAAGCCAAAGATGATCGTTCGCCCCTTGAGCTCCTGATGGTCGGGAGCTTCGCTCGCATCGGCATCGACCTGCCGGGCGGCGAGGCGGCCCAGCTTTGCAAGCAATGGGGTGATCGTCAGGCCCACGGCGGTCGCGGCTTGCCAGAAGGTGGCGGTGTCCTGCGCGATGACGCCAGTCGCGGCGGCTGCCCCCAGCAGGATGAGCGTGGTCTCCGACGGCGATGCCATCAAGAGACCTGTCTCCGCGGCGACGCCTACACGCGAGCCGCTCATCCTTAGGAGGGCACCGGTCACCAGCGCCTTCACCAGTAGCACCAGGGTGAGCGCCAAGAAGAGCTCCGGCCAGATGGCCGCAAGCTGCTGGGGGTCGATCCGCATGCCGACGGTGATCAGGAAAATCCCGAGCGCGAGGCCCCGGAAGGGCGCGGTCACGACCTCGACCTCGCTCCGATATTCGGTCTCAGCGATCAGGACGCCCGCGATCAGTGCACCCAGAATCGGGGAGAGGCCGACCGCGCCGGTTGTAAGGCTCGCGAGGATGACGATCAGTAGGCTGACGGCAAGGAACAGCTCAGGGCTCTTCGTCCGCGCCGCCTGGGCGAAGAGCATCGGTAGAACCAGTCGGCCGATCACCAGCAATCCACCAATCGCCAGCGTGCCCTTCCAGAGGACGTCGAGAAGACCGCTCGTGGCGCCAGCGGCGGCCGTGCCGAAAAGGAAGAGGAGGGGCACCAGTGCCAGGTCTTCGAACAGGAGCATGGCCAACGCTGCGCGGCCCACCGGGCTGGTCGTACCGGCAATAGGCAGGACCAGAGCGGTGGAGGACATTGCCAGCGCGAAGCCCAGGACGACGGCGCTGTGCGCCGGCTGCCCGAATGCATAGAGAGCGCCGCCAATCAGGACCGCGCCGCCAAGCAATTCCGCAGCACCGATCCCGAACACCGCGGTTCGCATCGCCGCGAGACGCTTGAAGCTGAGCTCAAGTCCGATCGCGAAAAGGAGCAGGATGATGCCCAGCTCAGCGAACGGGTCGATCGCTTCGGGGTTCGAGATGGTGAGATAGTTCAGCCAGCGAATTTCGTGGGTGAGGCCGCCGAGGCCCGAGGGACCGACGATCATCCCAACCAGGATGAACCCGATGACCGGCGTGATCCGCAGTCGAGCAAATGCCGGGATGACGATTCCGGCCGCACCGAGGATCACCAGCGCGTCGCTGAAGCCGGAAGTGCTGAACTCGTCCTGCATACCGTCTTTAGAGCAGGTGGCCGAAAATCTGTCACCCCGACCTTGCGCCTGCGCATTGCGGCGACGACCAAGGTCATTGAGCCACGTTCCCAAGCGGCTGCATCGGCTGTAATGGCCTGACGCCATGACGTCGGATCGCGATGCGGACCTGATCGTCGTCGGCGGCGGACCCGCGGGCGTGATGGCCGGCCTGCTGTTCGCCCGGGCGGGGTGCCACGTCCGCATATTCGAGAAGCACGAGGACTTCTTCCGCGATTTCCGCGGCGACACGGTCCACCCGTCGACGATGGAAATCCTCGATCAGCTTGGGATGCTCCAGCGCTTCCTTCAGAGGCCGCACAACAGGGTCGATCGCGCCGAACTGCGCATCGCCGGACGGGAGTGGACCATCGGCGACCTGTCGCACTTGCACACCGCTGCGCCCTTCATCGCCATGATGCCGCAGTGGGAATTCCTCGACTTCCTGCGGATCGAGGGAAAGGCGTTCCCCGGCTTTCAAATCGAAATGGAAACACCGGTGGAGAGCTTCATCGAGGAGCAGGGCAGGGTGGCCGGCGTTCGCCTGAAGGGCGGCCGCGAGGTGCATGCGCCGCTCACGGTCGCCGCGGATGGCCGCTCGTCGATCGCTCGGCAGATCCTTCCGCTGGAGGACCTGGGCGCGCCGATGGACGTGTTTTGGTTCAGGCTTGCCAAGCTGAAGCAGGAACAGGGTGTTCTTCGGGGGAATGTCGAGGCCGGTCGGTTACTCGTGATGATCGACCGCGGTGACTATTGGCAGTGCGCCTTCCTGATCCCCAAGGGTGCGGCAGAGGCCTATCAGAAGCGCGGGATCGACGCGATCCGCGAGGAGGTCGCCGCCGCCGCTCCAGCAGATCTCGATCTCGCCGAACTGGACGAGATCAGCGACCTGCACCTCCTGACAGTTAAGCTCGATCGGCTGATGACCTGGCATAAGCCCGGCCTGCTCGCGATCGGCGATGCCGCCCATGCCATGTCCCCGATCGGCGGCATCGGCATCAACCTTGCGATCCAGGACGCAGTAGCCGCGGCAAACGTCCTTGCCGGCCCGCTCGCGGACGGCAAGGACGTGGATCCCTTGCTGTGCGAAGTGCAAGAGCGCCGGCTCTTTCCAACCACGGTCATCCAGGCCGGGCAGAAAGCGGTTCAGGACCGCGTGATTGGACGGCTATTGCAGTCGCAGAAGCCGATCCGGAGGGCACCCCTCCTGATCCAGCTTTTGCATGCAATTCCGATGCTGCGGCGCATCCCGGGCCGGATCATCGGCCTCGGCGTTAGGCGCGAGCGGGTTCGCTCTCCTGCGGCGCCGGTTGCGACGCCATGACAGTCTCGAGGTTGCTCACGATCTTGTCGAAGAACTGCTCGGTGGTCATCCACGGCTGATCCGGGCCAACGAGGATGGCAAGATCCTTGGTCATGTGGCCCGCCTCAACCGTATCGATGCAGACCTTCTCCAGCGTTTCGGCGAAGCGGACGACGTCCGGCGTCTCATCGATCTTTCCGCGGAACTTCAGGCCGCCCGTCCAAGCGAAGATGGACGCAATCGGGTTGGTCGAGGTCGCCTTGCCCTGCTGGTGCATGCGGTAGTGCCGGGTGACGGTGCCGTGAGCGGCTTCCGCTTCGACCGTCTTGCCGTCCGGGGTCATGAGGATCGAGGTCATCAGGCCCAATGAGCCGAAGCCCTGCGCGACCTGGTCTGACTGGACGTCGCCGTCGTAATTCTTGCAGGCCCAGATGAACTTCCCGCTCCACTTGAGGGCAGAGGCGACCATGTCGTCGATCAGGCGATGCTGGTATTCGATCCCAATTTCATCGAATTGCGCTTTGAATTCGCTGTCGAAAATTTCCTGGAAGATGTCCTTGAAGCGCCCGTCATAGGCCTTCAGGATCGTGTTCTTGGTCGATAGATAGACCGGCCACTTCCGGTTGATGCCGTAGTTGAAACAGGCGCGGGCGAAGTCACGGATGGACGCGTCCAGGTTGTACATACCCATGGCGACGCCCGAACTCGGGAAGTCGAACACCTCGTACTCGAGTTTTTCGCCGTTCTCGCCTTCCCACTTGATCGTTAGCTTGCCGGGGCCGGGCACTCTGAAATCGGTCGCCTTGTACTGGTCGCCGAAGGCGTGACGGCCGACGACGATCGGGTCCGTCCAGCCGGGAATGATGCGCGGAACGTTCGAGATCACGATCGGCTCGCGGAAGACAACGCCGCCCAGGATGTTGCGGATGGTGCCGTTGGGCGACTTCCACATCTTCTTGAGGCCGAATTCCTCGACGCGGGCCTCGTCCGGGGTGATCGTCGCGCATTTCACGCCGACGCCATGCTTCTTGATGGCCTCCGCGGCCTCGACCGTGATCTTGTCCTCGGTCTCGTCCCGCTTTTCTACGCCCAGATCATAGTAGAGCAGATCGACGTCGAGATAGGGCAGGATCAGACGCTCGCGGATCCACTGCCAGATGATGCGGGTCATCTCGTCGCCGTCGAGTTCGACGACCGGGTTCTTCACCTTGATCTTGGCCATTTGCTTCCTGCTTTTTCGGATTTGGCGCGGCATTAGGACGCGGTCCGCGATCAGGCAACCGCAGCGTTGTGCAGTGCCGACAGCGTCTTTAAGGAGGCGGCATGCCTTCTCTGGACAAGCCCGGTGGCGCATTGACCACCACCGTCAAATGGCGCTTCCCCTCGACCCATCCCGAAGGCCGCAAGTTCGCAGCGGGCTCAGCGGCGCTCACTTTGTTCGCCTTCCTGCTGGGCTGGGAAATCATCGGTTGGCTGCTGGTCGGCCTTACCGTCTGGGTCTTTGCATTCTTCCGCGACCCGATCCGCACCACGCCGCGCGGCGACAGCTTCATCGTCGCCCCGGCGGACGGGTTGATCACCATGATCGCCAAGGTTCCACCGCCGCGGGAGATTGCCGGGCGCGGAGGGTCTGGCCGACAGCGAATATACTCGCGTTTCGATCTTCATGAGTGTGTTCGACGTGCACATCAACCGATCGCCGGTGACCGGGCGCGTGCGGAAGGTCGCCTATATTCCGGGCAAGTTCCTGAATGCCGACCTGGACAAGGCCAGCGAAGACAATGAGCGGCAACACATCATCGTCGAGACTCCTGCCGGCATCAGGATCGGGTTTACCCAGATTGCCGGGCTCGTGGCGCGCCGGATCCTGACCTTCGTTCGCGACGGCGATCAGGTGGAAGCCGGCGAGCGGGTAGGGCTCATCCGCTTCGGAAGCCGCGTCGACGTCTATCTCCCGGCAGGTACTGGGCCGCGCGTCCTGCTCGGTCAGCGCGCAATCGCCGGCGAAACGGTGATTGCGGAGCTTGGCGCCCAGCCGGAACTGGTCGGGAACAGCCAGTAATGGCGCATCCCGCCGAGCGTGAGCGACACGGCATTCCGTTCCGTGGGATGATCCCGAATGCGATCACGCTGCTCGCGCTCTGTTTCGGACTTACAGGCGTCAGCCTCGCCATTGGTGCCGAGTGGGAGAAGGCTCTGGGCGCGGTCGTGTTCGCGGGCGTGCTCGATGGTTTCGACGGACGGATTGCAAGGCTGCTTCGCGCCCAGAGCCGGTTCGGAGCCGAGCTGGACTCGCTGAGCGACAACATCGCATTCGGGACTGCCCCTGCGCTGATTCTCTTCCTCTGGTCCTTGCAGACGGCACCGCGTTTTGGATGGATCGCGGCTCTGGCGCTCGCCGTCTGCTGCGCCCTACGCCTTGCAAGGTTCAACGCGAGGATCGACGTGGCCGAGCAGCCTCACAAGTCCGCAGGCTTCAACACCGGCGTTCCAGCGCCGGCGGGAGCGGGTCTGGCCTTCATTCCGATCTTCCTGTGGCTGATTACGGGCGATGACCTGTTCCGGCGCTGGGAACTGGTGATGGCCTGGACCCTGTTTATTGCGGCGCTGATGATCTCTAGCCTTCCGACCTACAGCTGGTCGTCGATCCGGATCAGAAGCGGCTGGCGGCTGTTCGCGCTGGCGGGCGTGGCCTTGCTTGGAGCGGCTCTGATCCGCGCGCCGTGGATCACCCTGTTGGTCGTCGCGACCCTGTACCTGGCAATGTTGCCGTTCGCGTTTGCTTCCTATCAGCGCGTCAAGCGGCGGCGCGGAGCTGCGGCTGCGCCCGCATCGGCTGGCGCCGTGCTACCCGAGGGCGAGCCCGCCGCGACCGAATAACCAGCGACATTCCAGTCGACGCGGCCGCCTCGCCCCGCAGGGCCGCGGCGATACGCGATCCCGATCCGGCGAAATTTCTGCTGACGACGACTGCGACCAACCAGATGGTCGACAGGAAAACCAGGGTAGCGAACGGTGCAAGCATGAGCGACGTCCCTTGTTTGGCGGCACAACCGTAGCGGACTTGCTTTGTTCCGCTTTGGACAATGCCGAAGCTGCTGGGATGGACCATTGTTCCTGTTTTGTTCTAACCCGTCAACCGACTTTTCACAGGCGTGCTATGCCCTTGAAAGTGGGGCGCCCTTCCGCTAACTGCCCCGCCATCCCACAGGCGGAGCTTACATACCGGTGCCATCCGAAAGGCTGGTGACACGGCTCCGCTGAGGCAAAACCGGAAGGAGAAGACCTATGGCGACCAACGTCGTCACGATGCAGCAATTGCTCGAAGCCGGAGCGCACTTCGGCCACCAGACCCACCGTTGGAACCCGCGGATGAAGCCGTACATCTTCGGCGACCGCAATGGCGTTCACATCATCGACCTGTCGCAGACGGTGCCGCTGTTCTCACGCGCCCTCGACTTCGTCACCCAGACCGTCCAGCGCGGCGGCAAGGTGCTGTTCGTCGGCACCAAGCGCCAGGCGCAGGACGCGATGGCCGAGGCTGCTCGCTCGTCCAACCAGCATTTCGTCAATCACCGCTGGCTCGGCGGCATGCTGACCAACTGGAAGACGATTTCCAACTCGATCAAGCGCCTCAAGACGCTCGAGGAGCAGCTGTCGGGCGACACCGCCGGCCTGACCAAGAAAGAGGTCCTCCAGCTGACCCGCGAGCGGGACAAGTTGGAGAAATCGCTGGGCGGCATTCGCGACATGGGTGGGCTTCCCGACATCATGTTCGTGGTCGACACCAACAAGGAAGAGCTGGCGATCAAAGAAGCCAACGTCCTTGGCATTCCGGTTGTCGCCATCCTCGATTCGAACAGCGACCCGAGCGGCATCGCATTCCCGGTCCCGGGCAATGACGACGCGAGCCGTGCGATCCGTCTTTACACGGACGCCGTTGCCGAAGCTGTCAACAACGGCCGCACCGGCAACGCCGCTGCTCGTGGCGAGGACATCGGCGCGATGGTCGAGCCGCCGGTCGAAGCCGCGCTGGAAGCTTAAGGCTGTTCCCCTCGCGAAGCGGGGGGACAGTTCCTACATCCAAGCTTGAACGAGCCTCCGCCGTCTGCGGAGGCCCTTAGAGGGAATAACACACATGGCTGAGATTACGGCCGCATCCGTGAAGGAACTCCGCGAGCGCACCGGCGCCGGAATGATGGATTGCAAGAAGGCGCTTGCGGAAGCGAATGGCGAAATGGAAGCCGCCATCGACTGGCTGCGTGCCAAGGGTCTCGCAGCCGCCGCCAAGAAGGCCGGCCGTACGGCGGCTGAGGGCCTCGTCGGCGTCGCCGTCGAGGGCACCCGTGGTGCCGTCGTCGAAGTGAACTCGGAGACGGATTTCGTCGCCAAGAACGAAATCTTCCAGGATTTCGTCCGCAACGTCGCCCAGATTGCACTGAAAAACGGTTCCGACGTCGAAGCGCTTTCGGCTGCTTCCTACCCCACGGGCGGAACGGTTGCGGAGACGCTGACGGATAACATCGCCAAGATCGGCGAGAATCAGTCGCTCCGCAGGGCTACCGTCGTGGAAGTGACCGATGGCGTGGTCGTCCCGTACGTCCACAATCAGGTCGTTCCGGGCCTCGGCAAGATCGGCGTGCTGGTCGCGCTCGAGGGTGCAGCTCCCACCGAGACGCTGATGGCGCTCGGCAAGCAGATCGCGATGCATGTCGCGGCTGCCAACCCACTGGCGCTCAACGCCGACGAGCTCGACGCCGAACTGGTAGAGCGCGAGCGCTCGATCGCGATGGAAAAGGCGAAGGAAAGCGGCAAGCCGCAGAACATCGTCGAGAAGATGGTCGAAGGCGGCCTTGCCAAGTTCCGCAAGGACAATGCCCTGCTGTCGCAGCTGTTCGTCATGGACAACAAGACCCCGGTCGCCGAGGTCGTTGCCCAGGCGGCGAAGGAAGCGGGCACCGGGATCGCTCTGAAGAGCTTCGTGCGCTTCCAGCTCGGCGAGGGCATCGAGAAGAAGCAGGAAGACTTCGCCGCGGAAGTCGCCGCGGCCGCCGGCGCTTCGAAGGCCGAACCGGTCGCCTGACGCCAAGGCAGTTGGAAAATGGGGCGGGCACGTTAAGAGCGTGTCCGCCCTTCTCGTATCCAGAGGAATCCCAGACCGCATGACTCGCCCGCGCTTCAACCGGATCCTTCTGAAGCTCTCGGGCGAGGCCTTGATGGGGCAGGGGCAGTTCGGAATCGACCCTGAAGCTGCCGCGGGTCTCGCGAGCGAGATCGCCGACGCCAAGAGCAAGGGCCACGAGCTCTGCCTCGTCGTCGGCGGCGGCAACATCTTCAGGGGCATGGCCGCGGCGGCAAAGGGCTTCGACCGGGCCACCGCCGACTATATGGGCATGCTGGCGACCGTGATGAACGCGCTCGCGTTGCAGAATGCGCTGGAAAAGCAGGGCGTCGACACCCGCGTAATGTCGGCAATCCCGATGGCCAGCGTCTCTGAGCCGTACATTCGCCGCAGGGCGCTCCGCCACCTGGAGAAGGGCCGGATCGTCCTGTTCGCCGCAGGGACCGGCAACCCTTACTTCACGACCGATACGGCAGCTGCTCTTCGGGCCGCCGAAATGGGCTGCGACGCCCTATTCAAGGGCACGAGCGTCGACGGCATCTACACTGCTGATCCGAAGAAGAAATCCGACGCGACCCGCTACGAAAGCCTCAGCTACAACAAGGTGTTGAGCGACAATCTTAAGGTCATGGATGCGGCCGCCGTTGCGCTGTGCCGCGACAACGATATTCCGATCGTGGTCTTCAACATCCGCCAGCCCGGAAACCTCGCCGAGGTGATCGAGGGCCGCGGAACGGCCACCGTCGTTCAAGGGGAGTGACAATGACTGCAAGCATCGACAAATCCGACCTCCAGCGCCGGATGCACGGCGCGGTCGAGGCCCTGAAGCACGACCTGTCGGGCCTTCGCACTGGTCGGGCATCGACTGCTCTGCTCGATACGATCCACGTCGAGGTCTACGGCGCCAATATGCCGCTGAACCAGGTCGCGACCGTTTCCGTGCCCGAGGCGCGCATGCTTTCGGTCCAGGTGTGGGATCGTTCAAACGTTCAACCCGTGGAAAAGGCGATCCGCTCGGCCGGTCTAGGCCTGAACCCGATCACGGACGGGCAGATGATCCGCTTGCCGATCCCTGAACTGACCGAGGAGCGCCGCAAGGAGCTCGCCAAGCTCGTCGGCCAATATGCCGAGAAGGCAAAGATCGCGGTCCGGAACGTTCGCCGCGACGGGATGGAGCATCTCAAGGCTGACGAGAAGAACCACCAGATCAGCGAAGACGAGCGCAAGCGTCTCGAGGTCGAGGTGCAGAAGCTGACCGACGACACGATCAAGGAGATCGATGTCGCCGCCGAAGCCAAGGAAAAGGAAATCCTCGGCAAGTGACCTCCGCTGCGGCGTCGAACGGGAGCGAACGGTCCGCCGCTGCTGGCGGATCGGCACCCCGCCACGTCGCCATCATCATGGATGGCAACGGACGCTGGGCGAAAAAGCGCGGCCTGCCGCGCGTCGCCGGCCATCGTGCGGGGGCGGAAGCAGTCCGACGTACGCTCAGGGCAGCCGTCAGGAATGGCGTAGAAGTCCTTACGCTTTATGCCTTTTCGTCAGAGAACTGGCGACGATCGCAGGAGGAAGTGTCCGATCTCAAGGGCCTCCTGGGCTACTATCTGGAGCGTGAACTGGACTCGCTCGCCAAGGAAGGCGTTCGTCTTTGCCTGATCGGTGATTACCGCGCTTTCGGAACCGATCTGACCCAGCGTCTTGAGCGCGCGACGGAGCGCCTGAAATCGAATAGCCGGCTCACGCTGGTGGTTGCGTTGAATTACGGATCGCGCGCCGAGATCGCCGAGGCTGCGCGCAACCTTGCCTTGAAGGTCCGCGCAGGGGAGCTCGATCCAGACGCGATCGACGAAGCGGCTCTCGAATCAGAGCTTCACACTCGCGAACTTCCCGAGCTGGACCTGCTGATCCGCACGTCCGGGGAGTTGCGGCTATCCAACTTCCTCCTGTGGCAAGCGGCCTACGCTGAGCTGATGTTCACTCCGACGCTGTGGCCGGATTTCGGCGAGGAAGAGTTCACACAGGCCATGGAGCAATTCGCGGCCCGCGAGAGACGATTCGGCGGCAGGTGAGCGAGCTTACTACCCGCATCCTGTCCGGTATCGCCATGATCGTCGTCGCGCTCATGGCGGCGGTGCTTGGCGGATACTACTTCGCCATCCTCGTCGCCGCGGCGGCCACGGCGATGTTCTACGAATGGATGCGCATCGTCCGAGGATGGGGTGCCGGCTGGAAGGTGGGAGGCTTCCTCTACTGCCTCTTGCCTGCGCTAGCGCTGCTGTGGATTCGAGACCGGAGCGGCGACCAGGGCCTGTCGATCCTACTCTGGATCTTCCTGGTGACCTGGGCAACGGATATCGGCGCCTATTTTGCGGGCCGCCGGTTCGGCAAGCGCAAGCTGGCTCCCTCCATCAGTCCAGGCAAGACCGTGGAAGGCCTTTGGGGCGGAGTCGCCGCGGCTGCGTTATTCGGTGCCGCTTGGGTGATCGCGACGGACCTGAACCGTGCCCTGATCCTGCTCGCTCCCTTGTTTGCGGCCGCCGCGCAGGCGGGCGACTTGTTCGAAAGCAAGATGAAGCGCAGGGCAGGGGTCAAGGACTCGGGCGACTGGCTCCCGGGCCATGGCGGCCTCCTGGACCGTCTCGATGGTCTCGTTCCGGTTGCCGTCCTCACCCTCGCGGCGCGAGCAGCAGGACTGGCGTGAAGAAAATATCCATCCTCGGTGCCACGGGTTCGATCGGCAAATCGACGCTCGACCTGATCGAGCGGTCACCGGAAGACTTCGAGGTCGTTGCGCTGACTGCATCAGTGAACGTGGAGGCCCTGGCCGACGCCGCGCGCCGTACCAACGCCAAGATGGCCGTCATCGCGGACGAAGGACGCCTGACCGAGCTGGAGACGGCTTTGCAGGGTACGCATTGTCGCGCAGCAGCCGGCGTCGACGCATTGGTCGAAGCCGCCGCGGGGGACGCGGAGCTGGTCGTGGCTGCCATCGTCGGCTGCGCCGGATTGAAGCCCACGATGGCCGCCGTCGAAGCTGGCAAGACAGTCGCACTGGCCAATAAGGAAGCGCTCGTTACCGCCGGGGATCTGATGACCGAGGCAGTTCGGAAAAACGCGGCAACGCTGCTTCCGGTCGATAGCGAGCATAATGCGATTTTTCAGTCGCTTGCCGGCAGCCACATCGATCAGGTCTCAAGGATCATCCTGACAGCCAGCGGGGGACCGTTCCGCACTGCGACGGCCGAGCGGATGCGCAACGCAACGCCTGCCGAGGCCGTTGCCCATCCCAACTGGAGCATGGGCGCAAAAATCTCCGTCGATTCGGCGACGTTGATGAACAAGGGCCTGGAACTGATCGAAGCGCACTATCTGTTCGGCCTGCCGTCCGACCGCATCGACATTCTCGTCCATCCGCAATCCGTCATTCACTCGCTGGTCGAATATGTAGACGGATCGGTGCTTGCGCAGCTTGGCTCGCCGGACATGCGGATCCCGATCGCCTATGCGCTGGCCTGGCCCGACCGAATGTCGACGCCTGCACAGCGCCTCGACCTGGCCGCGATCTCGCGGCTGGATTTCGAGGAACCGGATTTGGAACGCTTCCCGGCGCTGCGTCTCGCCCGCGAGGCGCTGGAGGCGCACGGTTCCGCGCCGGCCGTTCTCAACGCCGCCAACGAAGTCGCAGTCGCAAGCTTCCTGGAAGGCGGCATCAAGTTCCCGGATATCGTGCGGCTGGTTGAAACCGCGCTTCAGCAAAATGACAGGCCGGCTCCGCAATCCATCGAAGATGTGTTTGAAATCGACCAGGACGTGCGCAGAAGCGTGACCCTGCTCACCGAGGAACTCTGCGCCTGATGCTTTCGCAACCGCCAGTCTGGCTCATTCTCATCGCTTTCGTGTGCGCACTGGGCCCGCTCGTGTTCATCCATGAGATGGGCCATTACCTCGTCGCGCGCTGGTTCGGCGTAGGTGCCGAAACCTTTTCGATCGGGTTCGGCCGTGAGATCACCGGGTGGACCGACAAACGTGGCACGCGATGGAAAGTCGGCTGGCTGCCGCTCGGCGGCTACGTGAAGTTCATCGGCGACGAGCATGCCGCGAGCGCTCCGGGCGATCTGTCCCAGCTGACTCCGGAGGAGCGCGACCGCAGCTTTCATCACAAACCCGTCTGGCAGCGGTTCCTGATCGTGCTCGCCGGCCCGGTTTCGAACTTCCTGCTCGCGATCGCCATCTTCATGGTCTTCTTCGCTTCTTTCGGCGCGCCGAGCTCGCCTCCGGTCGTTGGCGAAGTTCAGTCGAAGAGCTCGGCGGCGACGGCCCAGATCCAGCCTGGCGACCGAATCCTGTCCATTGGCGGACGCGAGACGCCGACCTTCGAGGAACTGCGCAGCTTCGTCGTGCTGCGTCCCGGCGAAACGGTCACCATCCGCCTCCAGCGCGAAGAACAGGTTCGCGACGTTCGCCTGACGCTAGGCACGGACGTCGAAGAGGACCGCTTCGGCCAAAGCTACAAGCGGGGCTTGCTCGGCGTCACTCCGGCAGGCGTGGTCTTCGAGCCCGTACCGCCTCTGCGGCTTCTTCCCGAGGCGACGACCTACGTGGTGAAGCTTACCCGGACGATGCTCGACGCGCTCTGGCAGATCATCACCGGTCGAAGGTCCGTGAGGGAACTGGGCGGGCCGCTCAAGATTGCTCAGGTCGCGGGTCAGCAGGCGACGCTGGGCCTGGTCGCGTTCGTCAGCCTCGTCGCGCTCCTTTCAATTAATCTCGGATTCATCAACCTCTTGCCAGTCCCGATGCTGGATGGTGGACATCTTCTCTTCTACGGAATCGAGGCCGTTCAGCGGCGTCCCGTCAGTCCGCAAGCTCAGGATTGGGCATTCCGCGGTGGCCTCGCTTTCATTCTCGCCCTGCTGCTCCTCACAACCGTCAACGATTTAGGGTCTTTCGGCTTGTGGGAACGGCTTGGAAGCTTGATTGGCTAGAACTGTTGGGGCAGGGCTGCACACCATCCTCGCGGATCGCTCAGAGCGACCGCTGATTCTTGCACAAAAGGCGGGGAACGCGTGACTTCAGAGCGTAAGTTTATTGGCAAGCGCACAGGCGCGATCTTCCTTGTCGGTACGATCCTCGGCGGGTGGTCCATTCCTGCGCTGGCTCAGACGCAAACCACCGATCCGCTTGCCGCTCAGCCTACTCCAGCACCGGCGACGCCTCCCCCGGCACCGGCGACGCCGGCTCCTGGCGCTCCCGCGCCGGTGCCCGCGGCACCCGCCACGGCACAGCCGACGACCGTCACCCCAGCGGCGCCGACCGCGGGCGTTATCCGCTCTCTGGCCGTACGCGGCAACCAGCGTCTCGAGCCCGAGACGATCCGCGCTTATGCCAATCTCGCTCCCGGCCAGGGCTATACCGCCGAGACGCTCGATACCGCGTTGAAGGAGCTCTACGCGACCGAGCTCTTCTCGGACGTCGTTATCACGGGCGCGGAAACCGGAAACGTCGTCATCACGGTCCAGGAAAACCCGGTCATCAACCGGATCATCCTGGAGGGCAACAAGAGGATCAAGGACGACAAGATCCTCCCCGAAATCAAGCTCAAGCCCCGCGAAATCTTCACCCGGTCGAAGGTCCGCGCCGACGTCGAGCGGATCATCGAGCTCTACAAGCGCCAGGGGCGGTTCGCGGCCCAGGTCGAGCCGAAGGTCGTCAACCTCGAGCAGAACCGCGTCGACCTCGTGTTCGAGGTCTATGAAGGCGACAAGTCCAAGGTTCGCAGCATCAACATCATCGGCAACGAGGCGTTCGGCGATGAGCGGCTCCGCAAGGAGATGTTCACGCGCCAGGCGGGCGGCATCCTCGGCTTCATGAAGTCGAACGACAGCTACGACCCCGATCGACTGGCAGCCGACCAGCAGAAGCTCCGTGCCTATTACCTCACCCAAGGCTATGCCGACTTCCGCGTCGTTTCCGCGCTTGCGGAGCTGACGCCCGACCGACGCGACTTCGTCATCACTTATGTCGTCGAGGAAGGCCCCCGCTACAAGTTCGGTACCGTCGAGGCGGAAAGCGCCCTTCGCGACCTGACCCCCGAGATGATCAAGGAAGCGGTCAATCTTCAACCGGGCGACTGGTTCAACGCCAAGGCCGTCGAGGACGCCGTCACCCGTTTGAACGAGGAAGCCGGAATCCTCGGCTACGCCTTCGCCGACATCAATCCCGCCTACGATCGCAATTCCGAGAAGCGGGAAATGAACATCAGCTTCCGCGTCAACGAGACACCTCGCAATTATGTCGAGCGGATCGACATCCAGGGCAACACCTCGACCCGCGACAAGGTGATCCGCCGCGAGTTCCGCCTCAACGAGGGCGATGCCTTCAACGCGCTGAAGGTCAAGCGTTCGCAGGACCGCCTTCAGTCGCTCGGATTCTTCCAGGAGAATCTCGAGATCAAGCAGACCGAAGGGTCGACGCCCGATCGCGTCGTCCTGGGCGTCAACGTCGAGGAGAAGTCGACCGGCGAGCTCCAGCTTTCGGCCGGATATTCGAGCCTCGAGAAGTTCATCCTCGCCTTCTCGATCGCGCAGCGGAACTTCATGGGCAAAGGCCAGGAGCTCAACGCGGGCTTGAATTGGTCGCGCTATTCGAGGGCTGTCCAGCTCGGCTTCGTCGAGCCTTACCTGTTCGACAAGCAGATCCTCCTTGGCGGCGACATCTTCCGCAAGGATTACGAAAGCTTCAATTACGTCGGCAACGAGCGCAACACGACCTATTCGCAGACCAGCACGGGTACGGCGTTTCGCCTCGGCTTCCCGGTCACCGAATATGTCACGCTCGGGACTCGCTACTCGCTGATCAATGACAAGATCACCCTCGATGAGAGCACCTTCTTCACCGATCCGGACCTTGTCGACCCTGACGGTCCCGGTCCTCTGCCGCCGATCAACGGCCCTCTGCCTCCGGAGTGCAATCCGGACCTGGCCGGTCAGTACCTTTGCGACGAGCTCGGGACGCGCCTGACCTCGGCGGTCGGATATTCGATCGTCTACAACGACACGAACGGCATCCGGCCGACGCGTGGCCAGTCGATCGTCCTCTCGCAGGACTTTGCAGGCCTCGGCGGCGACGTGAAGTACATTCGTAGCCGGGTCAGCGGCATCAAGTATTGGTCGCTGGGCTTGTTTGGCGGCGGCTGGATCTTCTCGGCGCGGGCCGAGGGTGGCTACATCCATCCGCTCGAGGACTCTCCCTCGCCTGGCAGCGACCCGATCCGGATCACCGACCAATTCTTCGGTCAGCAGATGCGCGGCTTCGACATCCGCGGCGTTGGGCCGAGGGTCATACGCGAACAGTACGACGCCGCTGGGAATATCATCGTCGACGACAAAAACGTCGTCAGCGACGCTTTGGGCGGCCGTGCCTACTATATGGGGCGGATTGAGCTCGAATTCCCGACGAACTCCACTCTGAGGAGCTTCGGCTTGCGTCCTTCGGCGTTCGTCGATGTGGGCTCCGTCTGGAAACTCACGACCCCGCTCACTGACGACATCATCAAGTTCTGCACGGCCGTGGGGCAACCGACGCAGGAGGTCACTCCGGGTCTCGCCAGCACCAGCTGCACGCAGTTCAATACCGGTACGGTAACCGGCTATTCGGACACCAACGCCATTCCGGGATTCCGTGAGCGCTTCGTCGGCAACTCCGTTAAGCCGCGTCTCTCGGTAGGTATCGGCGTCAACTGGGTATCGCCTTTCGGGCCGCTTCGGATCGACCTCGCCAAGGCGATCCTCAAGGAAGAGGGCGACGAAACCAAATTGTTCAGCTTCAACGTAGGAACTCAATTCTGATGCGAAAGATTCTCATTCTCGCCGCCATTGCGGCAGCCACTGCACTTCCCACCTCCGCCAATGCGCAGGCGCGCGGCGGGTTGATCCTCATCGATACCGCGAACATCCTGAGCAACTGCACGGCCTGCAAGGCAGCCCAAACGCAGCTCGAGCAGCGTCAGACCGCGCTGCGTTCGCGCGTCCAGACCCTGACCCAGCAGCTCCAGGCCGAGGGCAAGCCGATCCAGGACGCGGTGGACGCGCTGAAGGGCAAGCAGCCGGATGCGGCACTGCAACAGCGGATCACGGCCTTCCAGACGAAGGAGCGCGGCGCTCAGCAGGAAATCCAGAACTCGCAGCGTCAGCTCCAGTCGACGGCCGCGCACGTCCAGCAGCAGGTCGGTGCGCGTCTCATCCAGATCGTCGAGCAGGTCCGCGCCCGTCGCGGCGCGTCCATCGCGGTTTCGAAGGATTCGACGCTGGCGAACAACTCGTCGATCGACGTGACCACCGAGGTGCTCGCCGCGCTGAACCAGGCGCTACCGTCCGTCAGTGTGACGCCGCTCCCGCAGCAGCAACAGCAACAGCAGCAGCAGCCGCAGGGCCGGTGAACGAAGGTATGGAAGGCGCCGCGATCGGCCCGCTCGACATCAAGCGGGTGATGGCGGCGCTTCCCCATCGTTATCCATTGCTCCTGGTCGACCGGGTCGAGAGCATCGTCCCGGATCAATCGATCGTCGCTATCAAGGCGGTGACGATCAACGAGCAATTCTTCCAGGGTCACTTCCCAAACCGTCCGATCATGCCGGGAGTTCTGATCGTCGAGGCGCTGGCGCAGGCCGCCGGCGTCCTCGCGGTCGAATCCCTCGGCCTCGCTGACTCGGGCAAGCTCGTCTATTTCATGGCGATCGAGAACGCGAAGTTCCGTCAGCCCGTCGAACCGGGCGTGCTTCTGAAACTCGAGGTCGAGTTCCTGCAGAAGCGGGCGACGGTCTGCAAGTTCGCAGGCCGGGCGACGATCGACGGCAAGGTTGCCGCCGAGGCTCAGTTCACGGCGATGATCGCCGACCCGCCAGCGGCCTAGGTCTTCTCGCTAATTCTCCAGCTCTGTCCGTCCTTCTCGATACGGAAGGTGCGGATCAGTGCCGGCGAGTCCATGACCCCGGCTGGAAAACCGTCGGCGGCAATCCTCCCGCCATCGACCAGCAGCACGCGCTCGAATGCCCGTATCTGATTGAGATCGTGGAGAGAGGCCAGGACCGCGCAGCCACTCTGCTCGGTTTCGGAGGTCAGAATCTGCAGCGTCCGAAGAACCCAGTACGGGTCCAGGTTCGACAGTGGCTCATCGAGCAAAAGCAATCGCGGCCGAGCGGCGAGCGCGCGGGCCATCAGCACTCGCGATCGTTCACCCGTCGAGAGATGGTCCACCGGTCGGTCGGCGAGGAACTCCAACTCGAGCTGCTTCAGCAGTTCATCGACGCGCGCTGGGTCGGGTGAGGGCAGGCCAAGCCTGATGACGTCTCTTGCGGAAATCGGCCAGACCAGGTTGCGCGTGGCAGGGAGGAAGGAGAGGAGCCGCATCCGCCGTGCCGGAGGAGTCTGGGCCAAATCTTCGCCTGCGATGAGCACCTGGCCAATTTCCAGCTCGATTCCTGCGAGCGCGCGTAACAAGCTGGTCTTGCCGGCGCCATTCGGTCCGATCACGGCGGTCATTCCCGAGGCAAGCTTGAGGTCGGTCGGCTGAAGCCTTCCCGAGATCGCCAGGCCGTGCGCTTCCAGCAAAGGCGTCATGACGTCAGGCTCCGGCGCATGCGCGCGACGATCCAGATGAACAGCGGCGTGCCGATCGCGGTGGTGATCACGCCGACCGGGATCGTCCGACCCGCTGGCGCCAGACGCACCAGGAGGTCGGCGAGCACGAGCAACAGGGCACCGATGGCCGCTGCGGGCACCAGAGCTTTCCCGGGATGACCGCGCGTCAAGGCGCGTGCGGCGAACGGCGCAATCAGCCCGACGAAAGCGATCGCCCCGCACACGGAAACGCAGGCCCCGACGGCGATGGCGCTCAGCGCCACGACTTCGACGGCCAGGCGGCGGGGCCGATAGCCTACCGAGGCTGCGACGTCGTCCCCGAGCGCCATCATGTCGAGCGCCGTCCCGCGTCGACTGAGCAATACGCAGGCGATTGCTGCCGGGATCAGCGCTGCGGCGGCTTGCGGGAGGCTTCGGTCGACGAAGCTTCCCATGAGCCATTCGAAACTATCGTAGAAAGCGAAGGGCGAGGGGGCGAGTGCGAGCAGCAGGCTTGTGCCCGCGCCTGCCGCCAGGGCGATCGCAACGCCAGCGAGCAGAAGCGTCGCCGTCTCGCTGCGACGGCCGGCGACAGCGAAAAGCGCGGCAAGTGCGAGGCCCGCCCCGATTGCCCCGCACGCGGCGAGCGCAAGCGGTCCAGCGATACCCAGCCAGTAAGCCCCGGCCACCGCGCCAAGCGCGGCCCCGCTGCTGCTTCCGGTGATATCCGGCGAAGCGAGCGGATTGGCGAAGGTCGCCTGCAGCGCCGCTCCGGTCAGTCCCAGGACGGCGCCATAGCCGAGCGCTAGCAACGTACGGGGAAGGCGCAGCTCCTCGACCAGCATCCAGGCTAGGTCCGGATCCGTGCGCCTGAGCTCGATGAAGCTGTCCAAGGGCGTCAACAGGCTGAGCACGCCCACCGTCAGCAAAGCGATGAGCAGTAGAAATCCGGATCGGCTCATCGCAGGACCGACCTCAATCGCTCGATTTCCGGAATGACCAGCGGTCCCATGCACGTCCAGGCTCGACCGTCCACCTGCAAGCGTCGGGTTTTCGCTTCACGCAGGATCGGATGGTTCAGCCAGGCCGTCCCGCGGGACATCTGTCCCGACCGGTAACGGCTCTGGACCAGCACGGACGGCGGCCGCACGAGGAGGTCCTCCAGCGAAACACGGCCACCCGAGACCGGTCTTTGCTTCAGTCCGGCCAACCTCATCCAATCGGCTCCGACGGAGGGGACGCCGATCGATTGACCGCCGCCGCCCACCCAGATTGCGTCTTGCTCCTTTTTCGGGCGCTTCATCTGCAAGGCCGACAGGCGCCGGAGCCACGGTTGGGCCCGTCCTGGATCACCGAGTGCTGCGGCGACCGCGTTCAGGTTGGACGCAACGTCATCGATGGCACCGACAGGGCGCAGATCGACCGCGCGCATTCGAAGGCGTCGTGCAATGAGCGACGATGCTCGCCCGCCGCCGCCCATGGTGAGGACGGTGTTGGGCTTCCTGGCCAGCACCTGTTCGAGTGAGCCGCGATTGGGATGATGCCCCTTCGCCACCTTCCAGAGGGGTGATTCCTGGGGATCCTGGGAGAGAAAGCTGACGCTCGCGATCTCCTGCGGCCTTGCCAGCAACAGGAGATACTCGTCCGTGCAGAGATTGAGGGAGGCGATGCTAGCTGCCGCCAGCAATGCGGATGCCGGCATAAAGGCTCCTCCCTTCGGTCCGATAGCCGAGCGCGTCCTGATAGTCCGCGTCGAATGCGTTGGCGGCCCTTGCAAACAGCTGGATTCGCTCGGCGACCTTGAAGGCTATGCGTGCGCCGGCAAGCCAATAAGAGTTGAGCGTTACTCGACGGAATGGGAAGGTTTCAAAGTCCGTGTCGATCCGGTCGCCGGTGTAGGCGAGCGAAATGCCATAGGTGAGGCGGTCGATCTCGCCGTCTGCCGATACTGACCCGCTGTGTTCGGGGCGGCGGGCCTCGCGAACGTTTCCGGGCTCGGTGGCGTCCAGATAGGCATAATTGGCCGACAGCCGCAGCCGATCGGCCAAGCTCCAGTCGATGCGTGCTTCCACGCCCGACCGGCGGCTCTTCTCGAGGCGATTGATGGTGCTCGAAAGGAACGTGCCGGGATCGAACACGTCGACGATTTCGTCGCGAAGGTGCTGGCGATAGGCGGTCAGCGCTGCGCTGAAATTGTCCCGCCGATAGCGGATCGAAGCTTCCACTCCGCGCGAACGTTCCGGCTTAAGTGACGGATTCCCAATGAAGGAATTGGGAAAGAAGCCATAGAGGTCGAAGAAGGTCGGTTGGGCGATGCCTTCACCATAGGAGCCAGCGACGGAGAAGCCGCTGCCGATGTCCGCCAGCAGGGACGCACGAAGGGTCGTCGCATTCTTGAAGCGATTGAAAGCATCCCGCCGAAGCGCGACGTCCGCCGCCAGCGGCCCGGCATCTGCACGCCACTCCACCGTGAGGGCGCTATGCTTCCGATCACGGTCCTGGTTGGTGGCGCCGCCAGAATTGACGTCGCGGGCGCGAAAGTCCTCGCTCTCATGGTCGAATGCGAAGATCACCCGATGCTCGATCGAGCCGGTGTCGAAGCGGTTCTGGACCTGGGCATCCATCGTGGCGCGCTTGCCCGATGTGCGGTTGATCTCGTTACCGTCGAGGAAATTGCGGTTGCGCGAGGAGAGGAGGGATCCGCCCAGACGGCCGCTCCACCCGACTGACGCGTCCCCGAACTCGCCCCAAATTCGCCCTGCGCGCAGCCGGTTGCGACTGCTGTCGAGGGTGTCGGTATGCTGGAACGGCGGATTTGGATTGAACCCGTCGAATTCGCTTCGGCCCGAAAGTGCGAAAGCTGATGCGCCGAGGCGAACCGCAGGGGCGACCCGCCAGGTTCCGCGCGCGCGACCCGACAAGTTGCGGTAGCCGTCACGGTCGCCAGTGCCGTCGAAGGCGTCGATACCTTTGGCGCGCTGCCAGCCGAGCCCGGCAGCCACATTTCCCGCCTCACTGGCCAGTGCGCCCGAAGCGGAGGCGCGTCGGAAACCGAAGGAGCCCATCTCGCTGCCAAGCGCGAACGCATCGCTGGCGGCATCCACTCCGTCGAGCGCAATCACGCCTCCTACGGCTTCCGAGCCCCAGAGTGCCGACTGCGGCCCGCGAACGACCTCGACCCGTGACGTCACGTCCGAGTTCAGGACTTCGAACCTCGGCTGATTGCCGGTCGCCGGGTCGTTGGCGCGGATGCCGTCTATGAACAGCAAAGTGTGATTGTTCTCCGCACCGCGGATGCGGACTTCGGCGAGGGAGCCGGCAGGCCCGGACGTCGCTACGGCAACCGAAGGTGTCAGTCGCAACAAAAACGGCAAGAGCGGCTCGCCCAGCCGTTCTATGCTTTGGCTGTCGATGACGACCACGCTCGCAGGCGTGTCGGCGGCCTCTTCGGGCGCCCGCTCGGCGGTGATTACGATTTCTGTGCTTGGAACTGCGTCGATCAATGCATCCTCCTCATGACGAACATGTCGTCGCGGAGGATGCCGGGCACCCACGCTCCACGGCTGGTCCCGGCCGGAGAAACGGACGACGGACCAAGGCAAGTGTCTGACTTCCACCCTAGTGTCGGCGGATACAGTTGCGGGCACAGCGCCGGTTTCACACCGGCTTCCTTCTTGGCCGGCGGCCGTAACCGCCGGACCTCGATCCGGCACCGGGGCTAGGGCCCGGCCGTGAGCCTTGTCAAGAAGCGGCTCGTCGCCTAAGTGCGCGCGACATTCCCGGCAGCTGGTCGGAAACCAGCGCCATTCCAAGGAACTGACAGATGAAATCCGGTACCCATCCCGACTATCACACGATCACCGTCCAGATGACGGACGGCACGACCTTCCAGACCCGCTCGACCTGGGGCAAGGAAGGCGACACGCTGCACCTCGAGATCGACCCGACATCGCACCCGGCGTGGACCGGCGGACGCGGCCAGATGCTCGATACCGGGGGCCAGGTGGCCCGCTTCAACAAGCGTTTCGGCGGTCTTTCGCTCGGCAAGAAGTAGGTCGTGGCTCAGGCGCCGGTGATCGAAACCGAGCGCCTGCGCTTGCGCCCGTGGCGGAAGGAAGACTTCCGCCCTTACCACGCCCTCCTGCAGCATCCCGACGTGCATCGGCACTTCGGGCCAGAGCCGATGGGAGAGGAAGAATGCTGGCGCCGCCTGGCGGCGGCAGTCGGCATGTGGGACTTGCTCGGCTTCGGCGGCTGGGCGGTCGTTCGCAAGTCCGACGAAAAGCTCGTCGGAATGCTAAGCCTGTTCAACGCCTGGCGTGCGATGGAGCCCATCTTCGGAGAAGAGCCCGAGATGGGCTGGATATTCTCTCACGAGGTTCACGGGCAGGGCATGGCTGGCGAGGCCTGCCGCGCGGTGCTGAGATGGGCCGAGGCAAACCTGGATCCGACACCGATCTGGGCGATCATTGCCCCTGAGAACGAGCCGTCATTAAAGCTGGCCGCGAAACTCGGTTTCGAGCGCCTCAACGAGACGCTTTATCACAAGGATCCAACGGTCGTCCTGATGCGGCCAGCCTGGTAGCTACCAGCCTCCGCCGCCTCCGCCGCCGCCACCACCACCGGATGATCCGCCGCCTCCCGAGCCGCTGCTCGAGCCTGGAGCAGTCGACGCAGAGCTGACCGTACTCGCAAGGGAAGACCCCATCGTATTCACGAAGCTGCCGGGATTGTTCCAGGGATCACTGGAGCCGGAATACCACGCGAAACCCTGCTGTCCCTGTACCGCGGCTGCTGCGAGGACGCTTGCGAAGCGATCCGCCCAGCGATTCTCGACACCGAGAGCGACCGCGTAGGGAAGATAGCGCTCGAACAGCTCAGGAGTGTCTTCGGGTGGGTGCATCCGATCGAGGCGTTCGCGCTCGGTGATCGACAGATATTGCTTGAACCCGGCAATATGGTCGAGAACGGCTCGGCCTTCCTTCGTCGGGGCATCGATCCAGGCGAATGCGGAAATCACGAGGGGCAATGCGAGAAGCGGCAGGACCAGCGGCTGCCACCAACCACTATTCAGCGCCTCGCCAAGGATCGGAGCGCCAGTGGCGAGGGCGATCGAACCGCAGAGGAACGCTCCAACGGTCAAAAGGCATTTGCCGGTCGACGACGTGCCTTGCATCAGCGCAACGAAGATGGCCGCGAGCGCTAACAGGCCGAGCCCCACGCCGATAAGCCAGATCTGCGCGCCGTTCGTCGCAGCAACCACCGCGGATGCCGAGAACCACAAGGCCGCGAAAAGCAAGATGATGCCCGCTCCGGCCCATCCCCAGTTCTTGTGGAACAATTTTCCTTCGTACCGCTCCTTCAGGACGTTCCCCAAGGCCTTCTGAGCGGCCGAGAACTCCTTGTGATTCTTCTGCTCCATGACGATTGACTCACCGGTCATGGCGAGTTCGCGCAGAGCGGCCTCTTCATCGGCGGGGAGTGGCTGGTCCGAAGCGATGCGCTCCAGTCGCATCTTGTCGCTCGAGAACCAGCCGCCGTCTTCCTCGACCATGCGAACGTGGCCGCGAACGCCCATGTCGATGAGCGCGGCAGCGAAGGTGCGGTCGTCCGCACCCATCCTGATCACGTAGCGCATGGCCGCCGGGGTAAGATCGTCCGAAGGCGAGAAGATCGGCACGACGGTACCCGCGCGAGGGTTCCGGCCGACCCGTTTCCAGGCGAAGAAGTAATAACCCAGCAGTCCAAGAAGCCCCCCTGCGCCGACGAAGAGCGGGCCATAGTCGGTGAGCCAGTAACTGCGCTCATTCGATTCACCGACGACCCCCTTCGGGAAGGCGACGGCGACTGTCAGGCCCTCGTTGGGGCCGAGAGGCCCAGTCGTCTGAAACCTGATCTCCCCCGGTTTCTCTTCGATGACCCGCGCATTGGACGAAGTCGCAGCCTTGTGGACCGGTGTAGGAGGCGCGTTCCCCGAAGTTGACCGCCTCCGGTAGACGAATCCGCGCCTCGGCGACGTCGATAGGAAAGATCCAGCCGTTGCCGGTCGCGTTCCAGTAGAGTTCGTCGAAGCCGTTGAATCGGCCGATCTGGCGCGTCGTGCTGTAGCGGATGACGTAGCGGTGCTCGCCTACTTCCACATATTTGTCAGGATCGCCGATCCGGATCCGGACGCCGTTCGAGATGGATT
The DNA here is from genome assembly GCA_963829625.1 of uncultured Alphaproteobacteria bacterium. GTDB lineage: Bacteria > Pseudomonadota > Alphaproteobacteria > Sphingomonadales > Sphingomonadaceae > Sphingomicrobium. Next base: position 234,012 of record CAWHJH010000001.1, read on the forward strand.
CGGTCTTTGCCGGGACCGGCATGCCGTCGAGCGTCGCGCCTTGGAAGGTAAAGCCGACGCGGACCTGGTTGCCCCTGCGGCCGCGGTAACGGGTCGGGAAGTCGCGATAGATGCCGCGGTTGATCTGATTGTGTTCGGCACGGACGTCGATCGTCTCGATGACCTCGAGCGAGCTGTCCTTCTGGATCTGGACGTCGCTGACGAAGCGCTGGATGCGCTCTTCCGCATGAGCCGCAGCAGCAGCCCCGAGAAGCAGCAAGCCGCTGAGGACCCGCGCGATCAGCGGCATGGTTAGGCCGCCGGGCGTTCGAACGAAACCTTCGGAGCGCTTTGAATGGCGGGGTCTTCGTCCTGATAGAAGGGCTCCTCGTTGAAGCCGAACGGACGAGCGATGAGAACGGGCGGGAAGCTCTGGACCGTCATGTTCAGGTCGCGAACGGTCGCATTGTAGTAGCGGCGTGCGCTCTGCAACTCCCCTTCGATGGCGGAAAGCTCGTCCTGCAGATCCTGAAAGTTCTGACTGGCCTTGAGGTCTGGATAGGCCTCGGCAACGACCATCAGCCGGCCGAGCAGGCTCGTCATCTGGGCATCGGCTTGTGCGGTAGCCTCCACGCTCGACGCTTTGGTTGCGTCCGCACGGCGGGCGGTTACCTGGTCGAGCACTTCGCGCTCGTGGGTCGCATAGCCCTTCACGGCCTCGACGAGGTTTGGGATGAGATCCGCGCGCCGCCGGAGCTGCACGGTGATTCCGCTGAACCCTTCTCGAACCAGCGCGCGGAGCCGGACCAGCCGGTTGTACACGCCGACCACGTACAGAAGCAGAAGTACGACGACCGCCAGGAAGACCCAGCCCGCAATGCCCATTTGATTACCCCCTGATTGCCCGTTGCCGAGCATAAGGGGTTACGGCTGTTCCCGCTAGAAGGCGGAAAGCCCGGTGATCGCTCGGCCGAGGATCAGCGCATGCACGTCATGCGTGCCCTCGTAGGTGTTGACCGTCTCGAGATTTGCCGAGTGCCGCATCACCTGGAATTCGGCGCTGATGCCGTTTCCGCCATGCATGTCACGGGCGATGCGGGCGATATCGAGCGCCTTGCCGCAGTTGTTGCGCTTGAGGAGGCTGATCGTCTCTGGAATCAGCTTGCCTTCCTCGAGCCGGCGTCCGACGCGGAGCGCCGCCTGCAGGCCGAGCGTGATTTCCGTCACCATGTTGGCGAGCTTGAGCTGCACGAGCTGGTTGGCGGCGAGGGGCTTGCCGAACTGCTTGCGGTCGAGCGTGTACTGCCGGGCCGCGGCGAAGCAGGCTTCCGCGGCGCCCATAGAGCCCCAGCCGATGCCGTAGCGGGCGCGGTTGAGGCAGCCGAACGGACCCTTCAGTCCCTCTACGTTGGGCAGCAACGCATCCTCACCGACCTCGACATTGTCCATCACGATCTCGCCGGTGACGGAGGCACGGAGCGAGAGCTTCTCCTTGATCTTCGGCGCGGAGAGGCCGGCCATGCCCTTTTCGAGCACGAAGCCGCGGATCTTCCCGCCATGGGCTTCCGACTTCGCCCAGACGACGAAGACGTCGGCGATGGGCGAGTTGGTGATCCACATCTTGGTGCCGGTGAGGCGGTAACCGTTCGCGGTCTTCGTCGCCCGGGTGCGCATGCTTCCGGGATCGGAGCCGGAGTCCGGTTCGGTCAGGCCGAAGCAGCCCACCAGCTCGCCGCGAGCGAGGCCGGGCAGGTACTTCCGGCGCTGCTCCTCCGATCCGTAGGCGTAGATCGGGTACATGACGAGGCTGGATTGAACCGAGCAGGCTGACCGATAGCCGCTGTCGACGCGCTCGACAGCGCGGGCGATGAGGCCGTAGCTGACGTAGCCGAGGCCTGCTCCGCCATATTCCTCGGGAACGGTCGCTCCGAGGAGGCCGAGCTCGCCCATCTCGCTCATGATCTCGCGGTCGAAGCGCTCGTCCATGTAGGCGCTGGTCACCCGTGGCTGCAGCTTCTCCTGCGCGTAGTTCTCGGCCGTGTCGCGGACGAGGCGCTCCTCCTCCGTAAGCTGGTGCTCGAGGTCGTACGGATCCGCCCAGTCGAAGGGCAGGATCGCGGGCTCATGATGATGAGCGTCCGCCTTGAGTGAAGTGGCCACTTGGGATTCCCTGCGAGTGATGAAGTCGCGGGCTCCTTACCCCTGTCAGTCCGCCTTCGCCACCCCGCTGCTGCCCCCGCCGCCGAAGCTCTGCTTCAGCGTGAGGCCGAAGCTGCGGTGGCGGTTGCGCTCGCGGGTCTCATCGAAGATGCCCGTGGGTGCCGCGCGGTTCGGATCGAAGAGGCGCCGGACACGGTTTCCACTCGTCGAGAACAGATTGTCGACGTCGAACGTGATCGCCGTTTTCGCGCTCGGCCGATATTCGAAGAATGCCGTGCCGTAGGGGCCGCCGTTGAAGTTCGAGTCGAACTCGTCTGTTCGATAGAAGGTGAAGCGTTCGTTGTCGTTGACCGTGAAGCCGTACGAGAACTTGCCGGCGTCGCGGCGGACCTCAAGTCGCCATTCCCAAGTGGGGAAGTAGCCGCTGAAGTTGCGGGGATCGCCGTCGATCGGGTCGTCGACCCTTGTGCGCTGGATAGTGCCGGTGAACTTGGCTCGAAGCCCGTTCCAAAGCCCGTTGAGCGGAGCATCGACGGTTAGCTCGGCGAAGCTTCGCTTGCCGGTACCGATATTTCCCGGGGCGTCGAACGCATTCCCTTGGTCGTCGACGATTAGGATCCGGTCTTGAAGCATGCTGATCAGGTCGTAGCCGACGTCCAGCTTGATGACGCCGTCGCCAAGGAAGGGATGCTCGGCGGTCGCCCGGAACTCCCAGGTGCGTTGCGGCTGCAGATTCTCGTTCCCGGCGTTCACCCGGTCGGTCGAAAGCTCCGCGACACTGATGAAGTCGTAGAAATCCAGCTGGGCCACCGTCCGCCGAACGGACAGGCGCCCGTGCCAGCCATTGTTAGGTTGCCGCCAGTCGATCGAGAGATTGGGTTTGATGAACTTCAGCGTCCGGTCGGCAAGCGCATCGCCGCGCACCTTGAGGTTCGAGAATTCGTAATTGACGCCGCCGTCTATGCGGATGGTCGGCGACAGGTTCTTGCCGACGCTGACATAAACTTCCCCGCGCTTCTCTTTCACCGTCGCATCGTCGAGCGGGAGATTTATGCGCACCCGATCGCCATTCTGGTCGAAGGCGAAGAGCTCCACCGTGCTGTCCAGGGTATTGAGCGCCGCTTCGGCGCCGGCTTCGAACGAAAACCCTCCCAGGTTTGCGCGGGTCCAGCTGACGCGGCCGATCGTTTCGTTGCGCTGTGCCTCGATGGTCTGGTCGAAGCCGCCGACCACCGATCCGCCCTGATCGATCAGGCCGTCGCGTTGCAGATAGGTCTCGTTGTCGTCGCGTTTCCGGCGAGTGGCAAGGCCAACGAACTTGATGGCACCGCCGGCGAGGGGGCGGGTGGCGTCTCCGCCCAGCTCAATGAGCGGATTTCGGAAATGCTGATCGAGATTGTCGTCGCGCTGGCCGCTCGCGGTGGTCACGCGATTGTCCTGGTGAAGGTCGAAGCGGCTCGGCTGCCAACGCGCATTGAGCCGGTAGGCATTGTCCGAGCCTCGCTCCAAGGCCCAGCCACCGGCGATAAAGGGATCTCGGTTGAAATAGCTGTTGTGCTTGCGCCGAAACTCCGTCTGCTGACCGTTGGCCTCGTCAATGATCGTGTCGGTGCCTTCTTCCAGCTGCTTGTTCCGACCTGTCCCAGCGGAGATGTTGAATGTCGAAGGTCCGCGCCGGATGACTGCAGATCCCGAGATGTCCGTGTTGATATAGCCGGTGTAGCGCCGGTCGGCCGCGGCCGTGACGTTCCCGTCGATCCCGGACTCAGCCGACAGGATGATGTTCAGAACCTGGCTCTTTCCCGAATAGTCTGAGCCATAGAGATCGCCCGGACCGATCTCGGCGCGGACCACACGCTGGGCCGGGATGCGGGCGAGGATCGCTTCGAGGGTTTCGGCTTTGGACGTCGGGCGCGCACCGTTGAACACGACATTGCCCGCCGTGCCGGCGAAGCCTCGGACATCGACCTGGCCAAGGTCGGTTTGCGTACTTCCAAGGTCCAGCTGGAAACCGGGAACCCGACGCGCGATATCCAGCGCGGTTCTAGGGGCGAAGGGCGTGAAATAGGCAGCGTCGTAGGCGTGATCCGCGAACTGGTGCCGTTCTGGGGGATGGCCGCGGTCGAACCTGGGTCGCTGGGGCTCGGAGTCTGCGCGTTTGCGACGTGCGATACGAAAAATGCCGTAGCCGCGATACTTCCAAGCAAAACGGCTCGCGCCATCCGTGTCCCCCTGTTGTCGTCGAGGCGGCGGCTAGGGCAGGGGATGGTCTCGAGCGACGCCGGTTCGATCAATCGACGAACGGATCGACCGAAGCCGCTGGTGGACGCACAGGTGGCTGGACAGACGGATGGACGAAGCAAGTTCTGACACTCCACGGCGATGAACATGGCCGTGGCTTGCCTCGGGCCTGTCAGAGCCCGCGCGGGACAAGCGTCAATTCTTCGTCAAAAGTGTTTCTAGGCGCCGATCCACGCCTCGCGGCCGATCGGTTCCAGGCCCGCCTTCTCCCGCTCCTTGTTCAGGGCGGTTCTGAGGCGTTCGTCCGCAGCGGCCAGCCGTGGATCGGCCTTCACGCTCGCAAGCACTGGATTGCGGAGAAGCGACATGGTCGGGATGACGTTGAGGGTCAAAGGATTGCGACGGGATATGTTGTCGATCAGGTTGACCGCGTCGTTGTCCCGGCCTGCAAGCGCAGCAACATTCGCCTCATTGAGCTCGCGAATGGCACCGCCGATGCCGGTTCGCGGCAGCTTCGCCGTGTTCTGGCGATAGATCGCGAGCAGGCTTTCTGCCTCGGAGGCGCGTCCCACCTGCCGGAGAGCCAGGATGAGCTCGGGAATGGCGACCGTATCCACGTCCAGTTCTTGCACTCGGATGGACGGCCTGGACCGATCGTAGATGTCCACTAACGTTTTCGCTTGACCAGCTGCGAGCAGGTACCGCGCCGAGCTCCAGAAATTGGAGCGATCCCAATAGTCTATGCCCAGTGCCTTAGCCTCGGCGGCAACACGCGGTCCGTCTCCGGCAAGGATTCCGCTGGCCATCGGATCGAAGGTAGCCTGGCGCGCGGCTTCGCGACGTTCGCCCAGCCAACCGTACGCATTGGCCAGATAGAATTGCATCAGCCGCTCATCACCAAAGCGCTTGTGGAGGATTCGCGAGTAGCGAAGATTGTCCGCCAGCCGGTTTTCGGCATTGGCGAAGCTCCTCAACAGCTGGAGTTTGCCACGATCGTCGCGGCTAAGCGCCAGGTAACGGCGCAGGAGACCATGGGCTTCCTCCGATCGCCCGATGAATTGAAGCGCACCCGTCAGATGATCGTAGTTGAGGCCCCAAAGAGGATCGAGTTCCGTGGCCCTGCGATATTCCCTGAGTCCTTCATCGAACATGTTGGCGATCCACAAGGATTGGCCAAGCCAGCGATGATAATCGGATCGTTGCGGGCTGAGCTCGACGGCCTTGCGATAGTAGGGAAGGGAGCTTTCCGCATAGATGTTGAGAAGGCCCATGGCGGCATAAGCATCGCCAAGGGTCGGATCGAGCTGGATCGCCTTGCGTGCGAGCTTCGCCGCTTCGGCACGTGCTTCCTTGAGCGGACGCAAGCCATAGTTCGTCGGGTGGTCGGAAAGGAGCATCTGAACCTGGGAAAGCTCGGCGTACGCAGGTGCATATTGCGGATCGAGCGCAATAGCCTCTCGAAGCAGTCGGTCCGCTTCCTTCAAGGGGACTTCCCGTCGCTCCCGAACGAGCTGCCGAGCTGCGAGGTACCGGTCGTAGACTTCGGGGCTGGTGGCCTGAGCAGCGGCCTTTCCGAAAGAGCGGGTCAGCCTTGAAGCCACCGTCCGGGCGACGTCGCCCTGCACAGTGAAGATGTCGCCGAGGCGCCGCTCATATCTCTCGGACCACATCTGAGTGCCGTCCGAGACGCGCGTCAGCGTCACGATCACGAGCACGCGATTGCCCGCGGTGCGGACGCTGCCGTCGAGAAGATGGGTGATACCTAGTTTGCGCGCGATCTCGAGAGAGTTGGGACGTCCGGCGATTTCCTCTGCGGAAACGCGGCCAAGTACCTGAATCTGCTTTTCCCGGGAAAGCAGGTTCAGAATCTCGTCGGAAACGCCGGTTGCGAAATACCCCTGAGTTTTCGGGCCTGCCTCCTCAAACGGCAGAATCGCGACGTTGGGGTTCGCCGCTGCCGCGCCAGGACGAAGGATGTAGAGCGCAGTAGCCACAACAATCAGCAATGTGAGGAGCGCAGCGGGCAGCAACCATCGGCGACGTGGCGCGGAGGCCTTCGCTGTCATCGCCGCCGTTGATGGTCTTGCCCTGGCGGCGGGTGTCTCCGAGAGCAGCGCCTGCGTTTCCCCAGACAGTTCGAGCCCAAGCTCATCACCCAGGCGCTTCTTCAGTCGCTCGATCCGTCGATGTGCCGCCGCCCGATCACCGAGCGCGATGTCGGCGCGCGCGCCGGCTTGTGCAGCCCGTTCGTCGAGCGGGTCTATGCGCTCGAGCGAGTCCGCAATCCTGCGCGCCAGCATCGGCTCGCCGGCAACCATTGCATAATCGGCGGATTCAACGCCTTTCTGCAAAAGGACCGTCGAAAGGCGCACGCGCTCGTTCCGCAGCCATTCGTCAAGCTCCGACGTGACGTCATCGAGATCGCCGAGGGGAGGCCACTCCACCTCTTCCAGTGCGTCCGCCAGTGCTCCAGGTTCGGTTGCCGCCTCGACCTCGCCCACATCGGTCCAAAGCCGCTTCGGCCCGATTGCGACCGTGTCGCGGCTGACGGTTATCAGGCCCGCGGAGGCGATGTCGCGCAATTCGTACAGCGCCTGTCTGAGGCTGGCCTTGGCCTGGTCTTCGCCACGGTCGCCCCACAGTAAGTCGGTAAGCCGGCTTCGAGTGACACTTCCCTTAGCCAGTGCGATGACCGCCAGTAGCGCACGGGTCTTGCGTGGCTTCGGGGTAAGGTCCTCTCCTGTCCTGCCGAGCAGCCGTAATGGACCGAGCAGCGAGAGCGCCGCCTCGCTGGCCCAGATGTCCTGCCGGCTTCTCCCCTCATCGGCCATCAGGTGTGGTGCATAGCTACGACAGTGCCGCTTGGCGAGTGGAGGAAGTGGCGGATGGGGTGGGATTCGAACCCACGGTGGGCTTGCACCCACGGCGGTTTTCAAGACCGCTGCCTTAAACCACTCGGCCACCCATCCGTCGTTCAGCTTGAGCCGCTATCGCGTCTTGGGATGAGACGTGCAAGGCACGGGGTGAACCCGGATGGTCTTCATCAACGTTTCGTCTGTAGCCTCGCGTACTGGAGGAAGTGTCGCATTGCGGTTGATTGGTGCCTCGATAATGACGGCCATGGGGGCCTTGGCGTTTGGCCCAGCGAATGCCCAGGTCGATCCCCTGGCACCGCTTCCGCAGGGACAGCCGATTCAGGCACAGGCGCGCCCGACCTCCCAGCCCATCGTCATTCCGCCGGCGCAAGCCTTTGTCACCAGGCCGGTTTATGCCGCAGCAACCGGCTTCGAAGGCTATAAGCTGCGCCTCGCAGCGCTAGCCAGGAGCCAGGGCGTTCGCGAATCGACCATCCAGTCCCATGTGCCGGGACTCGACCTCAACAGCCGGGCGATCCAGCTCGACCGCTCGCAGCCCGGTGGCCCTCCGAACAGCAACTACTTCCCGCCATTCTCGCCGTACCAGCGGCGGCATGTGACGTCGGACCTCATACGCCGTGGGCAGGCGCGCTATTCATCGCTGTACGGGAGCCTCTCTCGAATCCAGTCGCGCTACGGCGTCGATCCGGGCGTGCTGATGGCCATTTACGGACACGAGACCAGCTATGGTGCGGTCACAGGCGGGTTCGATCTGCTCGATGCGCTCGCGAGCCTCGCCTATGAAGGCCGCCGCCGCCAGATGTTCGAAGGCGAGTTCGTCGCGGCGCTGAAGCTCATCGACCTTGGCATCCCTCGCTGGCGGCTGAAAGGCAGCTATGCCGGTGCGACAGGCTATCCGCAGTTCATGCCGTCCGTCGTTCTCAGGCTCCGTGCCGACGGCGACGGCGACGGTTATGGAGACATCTGGCGGAGCGAGGCCGACGGGCTTGCGTCGATCGCCAATTACCTGAGGAATGCGGGCTGGAAGCCGGGCGTGCCCTGGGGCGTCGCGGTCAGGGTCCCTTCGACCCTGAACCGGGCCGCGATCCGCACGACCTTGCGTGCGCCGCGCTGCGAGCGGGTCTATGCCCGCCACAGCCGGTGGATGACCGTTGGCCAGTGGCGATCGCTCGGCGTCGTTCCGTACGGACGCGGGCTGTCCAACAACGAGGTGGTGACTCTGATCGAGCCGGATGGGCCGAACCAGACCGCATACCTGCTCACGAGCAACTATCGCTCGATCCTCGATTACAATTGCTCGAATTTCTACGCACTGTCGGTCGGACTGCTGGCGAACGCGATTACGCGCCGATAGGAAGGTCTTCCAACCAGCCCAGCAGGACGAAACCCGAGTCGATGAAACGCGCAGTCTTCTTCGCTTCCGCCGCCGCACTTTTCGTAGCCACCGCTGCTCCCGCCAAGGCGCCGCCTTTCGAGACGCCGGCGAAGGTCGCGTACCTGATCGACTTATCCTCAGGGGCAGTTCTACTTTCCAAGGACGCTGATCGTCGGATGCCGCCGGCATCGATGGCGAAGATGATGACGACAAACGTCGCGTTCGAACTCATCAAGAAGGGCGACCTCAGCCTCAACAAGATGTGCACGGTGCGGCCGGAGACCTGGCAGAAGTGGCATGGCCCGCAGGCGGGTTCGACGATGTTCCTTTCGCCTGGCGAGCAGGTCAGCGTCGAGAACCTGCTGGACGGGATCGTGACCCTGTCCGGCAACGACGCCTCGGTCGTCCTCGCCGAGTGCATTGCCGGCACCGAGGAAGCTTTCGCCAATGTGATGAACGAGAACGCCAAGCGACTGGGGCTCACCAACAGTCGCTTCGGCAATTCGAATGGCTGGCCGGACGAGGGGCGGACTTATGTCACCGCCCGGGACCTGGCGACGCTTGCTCGCGCCGAGATCGAGAACCACCCCGACCTCTACAAACAATTCTACAGCAAGTCCGAATTCACCTGGGGCAAGACCATGGGGTCGGGCGCCAACATCACCCAGGGCAACCGCAATCCGCTGCTCGGAAGGGTCGCCGGCGCTGACGGCCTGAAAACGGGTCACACGGAAGAGGCCGGCTACGGGTTTACCGGTTCCGCGGAGCAGAACGGCCGTCGCCTCATCATGGTCGTCGCCGGACTCGACAGCTTCACCGGGCGGATCAACGAATCCGTTCGTCTGATGCAATGGGGCTTCAACGCGTGGCAGTCGAAGCCGCTGTTCAAGGCGGGCACCAACGTCGGCTCGGCCAAAGTCCAGCTGGGCAGCAGCAGCGAGGTGCCGCTTGTCGCCCCGCGCGACTTGGCCCTGACCATCCCCGCCGGCATCCTTTCGAAGACCGGCGCGATGAAGATCCGCTATCAGGGCCCCGTCAAGGCGCCGATCACGAAGGGGCAGCATGTTGCCGACCTTGTCGTATCCATGCCCGAGGGCGAGCAGGTGATGCCGCTGGTCGCGGGCGAAGCGGTCGAGCAGGCTGGTTTCTTCGGCCGTGCCTGGATCGGCTTGCTGCAGCTCATCGGATTGGCGTGAGCTCACGCGGACGCTTCATCACCCTCGAAGGCGGGGAGGGGGTCGGGAAGTCCACGCAGCTGAAGGCGCTTGCACAAGCGCTCCGGGATCGCGGGGTCGACCTGGTCACCACCCGCGAGCCCGGCGGCAGCGACGGCGCTGAAAAGATCCGCGAGCTGCTGCTGACCGGCGATGAAGATCGTTGGTCGCCGCAGGCCGAGGCGCTTCTCTTCGCGGCTGCGCGAACCGACCATGTCGACAAGGTGGTTAGCCCCGCGGTCCGAGCGGGCAAGTGGGTGCTTTCCGACCGGTTCATCGACAGTTCGCTGGCCTATCAGGGCGGAGCGGGCGGGCTTGGGATCGAGGCCGTGCGGGCGATCAACGCTTTCGGGATCAAAGAATGGTTTCCTGATCGCACCCTTGTTCTCGCTTTGGCCGAAGGCGGGACCCGTGCCCGCGCACGCGACAATCAGGGAAGCGACCGGATCGGCGGCCGCCCCGAAGGCTATCATCAGAAGGTCGACCTCGCATTCCGGCAGATTGCAGCGGAGGAGCCGCAGCGCGTCCGGATAGTGGATGCTTCGGGCGAGCCGGCCGAAGTCACTCAGCGCCTCATCGAGGCCATTGCGGACCTGCTTCCATGATCGTCGGGCAGGATCGCGCGGTCGAACAATTCACTTCCGCCTGGAAGAGGGGCGCTCTTCACCACGCCTGGCTCCTTGCGGGGACAAAGGGCGTCGGGAAGGCAACCTTCGCCCGCGAGGCGACGACGCGCCTGCTCGCGGATGCTGCCGGACCGGCGGTCGAGGCTCCCGGCCTCGCTACGCCGGAGGATCACCGCATTGCCAGGCTGGTGGAGGCGGGGAGTCATCCCGACCTCCGCTGGCTCGAGCGCCTGGTCAACGAGAAGACCGGCAATCTCGCGCGCAACATTACGGTGGATCAGGTGCGCTCGCTCGGCGACCTGTTCGACCTGACGCCGGCCCTGTCGCCATGGCGAGTGGTAGTCATCGACTCCATCGACGATTTGGAAAAGTCGGCAGCGAACGCCTTGCTGAAAATGCTGGAAGAACCTCCGGCGAACACCATCTTCTTCCTCATCAGCCACGCGCCGGGACGGCTTCTGCCGACGATCCGCTCGCGATGCAGACGCCTGGATTTCCAGGCGCTGAGCGATGACGCCATGACGTCGATCCTTTCTCAGCATGTGGATCTCACGGGACAGGAACGCGGGCAGGTGATCTCGGCGGCTCTCGGCTCGGCAGGTCGGGCGCTCGCCCTTGCGAAGCTGGACTTGATCGACCTGGAGGAAGTGGCAGTCACCATCCTCCGCGAGGGCGACCGGACCAATGCTCGCCGCTATGGCCTGGCATCCGAATTGGGCAAGCGCGGCGCCTCCGATCGATATGCTGCATTCCTCGAGATCCTTCCGTCGGTAATCGCGCGGGAGACGCGGACTTTGACAGGCGCGCCGCGACAGCGGGCGATCGAGGCTTATGCATGCACGCGAGAGCTCGTCGCCATCGCGCCCCGGCTATCGCTCGATCCCGCATCGACGGTCTTCCAGCTTGGCGGAATCCTCGCCTCGGTGGCTAACCCCCTTCCTTGAAGCGCCCAAGCGCCGCCGCTAGGGCGGGGGCATGGGCGACCCCTTCTACATCACCACTGCAATCAGCTACCCGAACGGGCCGCCGCACATCGGCCACGCCTATGAGGCGATCGCCGCCGACGTGATCGCGCGTTTTCAGCGATCCCAGGGGCGAGACGTTCGATTTCAGACCGGTACGGACGAGCATGGGCTCAAGATGGCTCAGGCCGCTCGGGCCGAAAGTGTCGAACCGCGGGCATTTGCCGACAGAATGTCGCGTCTTTTCCAAGAGATGTGCGACAGACTTAATGTTTCTTACGATCGCTTCATCCGCACGTCGGAAGCCGACCACTATCGTGCGAGCCAGGCCATCTGGTCGGCCATGGAGGAGAGGGGAGACCTCTACCTCGACCGCTACGAGGGATGGTACTCGGTTCGTGACGAGGCCTATTACGAGCCTGAGGAACTGACGAATGGCGAAGACGGCACGAAGCTTTCGCCTCAGGGCACGCCGGTCGAGTGGACGGTGGAGGAGAGCTGGTTTTTCCGGCTATCCAAATATCAGCAGCCGTTGCTCGACCATTACGCCGCAAATCCAGACTTCATCCAGCCGGAGAGCCGCCGCAACGAGGTCGTACGCTTCGTCGAAGGTGGCCTGAAGGACCTCAGCATTTCGCGCACCAGCTTCGACTGGGGAGTTCCCGTGCCGGGCAGCGACAATCACGTTATGTACGTCTGGCTGGATGCGCTGACGAACTACATCACGGGCCTGGGTTATCCGGACGAAACGGAGCTGTGGAAGCGCTACTGGCCCGCCGATATCCACCTGATCGGCAAGGACGTCGTCCGCTTCCACGCAGTCTACTGGCCGGCCTTCCTGATGTCGGCGGGGGTCGAGCTTCCGAAAACGGTCTACGGCCATGGCTTCCTGCTGAGCCGTGGCGAGAAGATGTCCAAGAGCGTCGGCAATGTCGTTGACCCGCTAGAACTCTCCGAAGCGTTCGGTGTGGACGCGCTCCGTTATTTTCTCATGCGGGAGGTCACGTTCGGGCAGGACGGCAGCTACAGCGCCGAGGCCATCGTCAACCGGGTGAACGCGGAACTTGCAAACAGCTTCGGCAACCTGGCCCAGCGCACCTTGTCGATGATCTTCAAGAACCTGGACGGCGTTCTTCCAGCCGCCGGCGAGGCGCCGGAAGACAGGCAACTCCTTGCAAGGGTCGATGACGCCTGCACTGAGCTGGCGCAACGTTTCGGACAGTACGGCTTTTCGGCAGGCCTGGAGGCCTGGATGGCCGCGGTCTTCGCTTGCAATGCCTATGTCGACGCTCAGGCGCCGTGGACGCTCCGCAAGACCGATCCGGACCGTATGGCGGCTGTCCTCGGCACGCTCGTCGCCGCCGTTTACCGGCTCACCCAAGCCGTAGCGTCTGTGATTCCAGAATCCGCGGACAAGCTTTTGACGTTGATCGACAGCGGTAGCGGTGGGCAGCCCATCGCTCAGCCGCAGCCGCTGTTCCCCCGGCTCGATCTGGAAGCGGAGCCCGCCGAGGCGGCGAAATGAGGCTGATCGATAGTCACTGCCACCTGAACTACGCGGGCCTTGCCGAACGTCAGGAGGAAGTGCTCGCCTCCGCCCGAGCGAGGGGCGTAACCGGCTTTTTGAACATTTCCACCCGGCAGAGCGAATGGGATGATGTGCTTGGCGCGGCCGAACGCAATTCCGACGTCTGGGCAACGATCGGCGTCCATCCTCACGAGGCCGATGCCCATCCCGACCTCGGCGCGGCGGCGTTGGTTAAGGCCGCATCACATCCGCGTGTGATCGCGATCGGCGAGTGCGGGCTCGACTATCATTATGACAATTCCGAACGGGGAGCCCAGCGCGACCGCTTCGAGGCACATATCGAAGCGGCGCGCCAAAGCGGTCTTCCGCTTGTGGTGCACACTCGAGATGCCGAGGACGATACGGCGGACACCCTCGGCCGCGCCGTGCGGGAAGGGGGCGTCACGGGCGTCCTTCACTGCTTCACCGGCAGCGCGGATCTCGCACGCAAGGCCCTCGACCTCGGCTTCTACATTTCCCTTTCGGGCATCGTGACGTTCAAGAATGCGAAGGACCTGCAGGAGACCGCGAGAATGCTCCCGGCGGATCGGATGCTGGTGGAAACGGACGCACCCTTCCTCGCGCCCGTCCCGCATCGCGGCCAGACTTGCGAACCGGCCTTCGTTGCCGACACGGCGAAGTTCGTGGCCGAGCTTCGTGATGACGATCCTGAGACACTCGCCGACACGACGACGGCAAACTTCTTCCGATTGTTCTCCCGGGCCACTGCGTGAAGCTGCGAATTCTCGGCTGCGGGACCTCTGCTGGAGTGCCGCGGATCGGGAATGATTGGGGCGCGTGCGACCCCGCCGAGCCACGCAACCGGCGCACTCGAGCATCCATCCTGATCGAATCCGGTGACAAGATGCTGCTGGTCGACTGCGGCCCCGACATGCGCGAACAGCTGCTGCGCGAGGACATCGGCCGCGTGGACGGCGTCATCGTCACGCACGAGCATGCCGACCATTGCCACGGAATCGACGATCTGCGGAGGCTTTCGCAAATCCTGGGCGGGCCTGTCCCGCTCTACGCTCGTGCGGACGTTCTCGAAAAGCTGGCAGGCCGCTTCGGCTACATCTTCCGGGGCACCACCTTCTACGCTGCGGTCGCGGACCCCGTCGAGCTTGGCGACGAACTCCCATTTGGCGATGCCCTGCTCCGGTTCGTCGACCAGCCGCACGGCGGAATCACGTCGCTCGGTCTGCGGATCGAGGAGGGAGGACGGTCCGGCGTTTACGCGATCGACTTCCATGATCTGACGGAAGACATGCGAAGCCTCTATGCCGCGGCCGACGTGTGGATTTCGGACTGTCTGGGCCGCTTCCCGCACCCGACGCACACGCATCTCGATGCCGTCCTCTGCTGGGCCCGAGAAATGCGCGTCGGGAAACTCTATCTATCCCATATGAACAACAGCATGGACTATCGTACGCTGGTCGAGGAACTGCCCGACTGGGCTGCGCCTGCGCACGATGGGCTGGAGATCGAGCTTCGATGAACAGCGGAGAGAGTCCGTACATCTTCTACTACGTCCTGCTGATCGTGCTGGTGGCCAGCTCGCTCATTGGGATGCGGCTGCCGCTAAGGAAAGCGGCGAAGATGATCCTCGCCTGGGTTGCGATCTTCGGTGCCGTCTTCGTGATCGTCGCCTTTCGCGGTGAGTTTGCGAACATCGGGCAACGGCTCCGTGCCGAAGCTACGGGAAGCGAGATCGTCGCCGGCGAGACAGTCCGCATCCCCATGTCCGATGACGGGCACTTCTGGGTCACGGCGCGCGTAAACGGGCAGGAGGTCCGCTTCATGGTCGACAGCGGCGCATCGGTGACAACGGTATCGAAGAACGTCGCACAGGCTGCTGGAATCCCGATTACATTTCGCCGAGTGATGGTGAACACGGCTAACGGGCAGGCCTGGGTGACGAAGAGCCACGCGGAGACGCTTCATGTCGGCCCGATAGAGCGTTCCGACTTCCCGGTGGACGTCAATGAAACAGACGGCATCAACCTTTTGGGCATGAACTTCCTCTCGTCGCTCGAGACCTGGCGGGTCGAAGGGCGCTTCCTGGTGCTCCAGGCATGACGAACAGTTTCATGCTCGGCGGCCTGTACCTCCTGATGGCAATCATGCTCGTGCTTGGCGCTTTGATCTCGCGCCGTGAGCGGCCCGCTCAGCTGCTTGTGATGGCGCTGGCCTGGGTCGCCATCTTTGCCGGCGGCTTCGTGGTTTTCACGTTTCGCGATGACCTGGGCTACGTCGCGCAGCGGCTTCGCGCTGAAGCGACGGGCGAACCCGTCACGCAGGGCGATGAAATTCGCATTCCCATGGCCCTCGACGGCCACTTTTGGGTCGATGGCCAGGTCAATGGCCGAACGGTCAAATTCCTTGTGGACAGCGGAGCAACGATGACGACGATCGGCCGCGACACGGCGGCGCGCGTCGGCGTTCAGGTCAGTCCGACGCGGAATCAGATCGTCCGCACCGGCAATGGCTTCATCCGCGTCGCAACCGCAAGCGCTGAACGTCTGGAAGTCGGGGACATTGAGCGCGCCAATATTTCCGTCCACGTGGCTGATGGCGAAGATCTAAACGTGCTGGGAATGAATTTCCTCTCGTCCTTGCGACGGTGGGGGGTTGAGGGTCGATGGTTAATCCTCGTCCCCTGACCTCTGTAGGACTTTACATAATGTATATTATCATACTTTCGGATTTAAGGCCGAAGACGGTCATGGAGAAGCCCTCTTGAGCCTGGAGCGCCTCGTATCGATCATGAAACGGCTGCGCGACCCAGTCAGCGGCTGCGAATGGGATCGCGTGCAGGATTTCTCCACCATCGCCCCCTACACGATCGAGGAAGCCTACGAAGTCGCCGATGCGATCGCACGCAACGACATGGATGCGCTTGCTGACGAGCTTGGAGACCTGCAGCTGCAGGTCGTCTTCCATGCCCAGATGGCTGAGGAAGCCGGCAAATTCACGCTGGCCGACGTTCTCGACAGCATTTGCGACAAAATGGAGCGCCGGCATCCGCATATCTTCGGCGACGCCGAGCATGGTGGACATCACCTCTGGGAGATCATCAAGGCCGAGGAGCGCGCGGCTAATCCCGACAAGAGCGCCTTGGCGGGTGTCGCTTTGGCGCTTCCTGCTCTCGAACGTGCCGCGAAGCTGCAGCGGCGTGCAGCGCGCACCGGGTTCGATTGGCCGGACGCTTCAGGCCCACGCGCCAAGATCGATGAGGAGCTGGCCGAGCTGGAGCGGGAAACTGAACATCAGCGGATGCTCGAAGAGATGGGCGACCTTCTGTTCGCGGTGGTGAACTTGTCACGGCATCTGAACATTGAGCCTGAAGCAGCACTGCGCGAAGCCAATCGCAAGTTCGAGAAACGTTTTCGCGAGATCGAGCAAGCGCCCAACTTCGCCGGCCTCTCGCTGGACGAAAAGGAAGAACTCTGGCGCCGGGCTAAGCTCGCTCAGGCGGATTCCAGTGCCTGAAAGCGCGCCCAATTGTCGGGCGAAAGCCGGACCGAAAGCTCCATGGCATCGCCGTCCACGCGCTGCTCCAGGACTTCGCCGTGTGAATGGAGCCAGGCCAGACGGCTCCCGTCCCTCGCATCGACGCGGATTTGATGGATTTGGGTCCCGCGCTGAAGGGCTTCAGCCATGCCTTCCCGCAAATGGTCGACGCCCCAGCCGCTAAGCGCCGAAATTGGCACGACGTCGGTTCTGCGCTCCGCTTCCGCCAGCAGAGCCTGACGATCCGGTTCGGCTAGCAGGTCCACCTTGTTCCAGGCTTCCAGGCGGATGGGTCCTTCCCCTTCCGTGATGCCGAGGGATGAGAGGACGTCCTCGACATCCGCGGCCTGCGCCTCATGGTCTGGGTGCGCCATGTCGCGGACGTGAATCAGCAGATCGGCCGAAGCGACCTCCTCGAGAGTTGCCCGGAACGCCGCAATCAGCTCGGTTGGAAGGTCCGAGACGAAGCCGACGGTGTCCGATAGGATCGCCTTGTCGAACCCCGGCAGCTTCACGTTGCGCATCGTGGGATCGAGAGTGGCGAACAGCATGTCCTCCGCCAACACTCCGTCGCCCGTCATGGTGTTGAAGAGGGTCGATTTGCCGGCGTTTGTATAGCCGACGAGCGCGATGACCGGCCAAGGAGCGCGTTGACGGCGTCCACGATGCAGCGCACGCGTGCGTTTCACCTGGTCGAGCTCGCGCCGAATCTTGGCCATGCGATCGCGGATCAACCGGCGGTCCGCTTCGATCTGGGTCTCGCCGGGGCCACCAAGGAAGCCGAATCCGCCGCGCTGCCGCTCGAGGTGGGTCCAAGTGCGGACCAGCCGCCCCGCTTGGTAGTCGAGGTGGGCCAGTTCAACTTGAAGCCGGCCCTCGGCGGTTGCCGCCCGCTCGCCAAAGATTTCCAGGATCAGGCCCGTCCGGTCGATCACCTTGGCGCCGGACTGCTCCTCAAGAGATTTCTGTTGAACGGGTGTTAGCGCGGCATCGACGATCAGGAGCTTGGCGTCATTCTCGCGCGCGAGCTCGGCGACTTCTTCGACCTGCCCTTTCCCAAGCAGTGTCGCAGGACGGATCTGGCGAAGCCGGAATGCCTTGCGCGCGACAATCTCGACTCCAATTGCGCCAGCAAGGCCTTCCGCCTCCTCCAGACGTGCCTCGCTGGACCGGCGAGACCCCTCTCCCACCTTCTCCGGAACGACCACGATCGCGCGCTCGCCACGGGCGACATCGTTGACAGGATCGTAGAAGGTCATGCGCCGGACTCCTCAGGCGCATCGCCATGGTCACCCAGATCGAGCGCATGCGGCGGCTGCAATGTCGAGATCGCATGCTTGTAGACCAGCTGGAGCTGCTCATCCCGTTGAAGAAGAACGGAAAACTGGTCGTATCCGACGACGTGACCCTGCAACATCACTCCATTCACAAGGAACAGGGTCATCGGCGAGCTTTCCTTGGAAGCAGCGGCGAGGAAGACATCCTGGAGGCTCGCGCGGCTGCCGGAACGGCTCCCCACGAACTCCTTTGCGAGTTCGGTCGGAGACCGTTGCGGCATGACCGTCGAGATCGCGTGTTTGTAGACCAGCTGGGAGGAGGAATCGCGCCGAAGAAGAAGGGAAAAGGCGTCAAACCAGGTAATTACACCCTGAAGTTTCACGCCCTTCACAAGAAAAACCAGAGCCGGCGACTTGGAACGGCGGACAGCGTTCAGGAACTGGTCCTGCAGGCTCAGCGGCTTGTCCGGCATTCTCGGTGGCCCAGCTTCCTCACTCATCTCCGTCGCGCTTGTCGGCGATTCCCAGAGCCTTCAGCTTTCGGTGCAGTGCCGAGCGCTCCATGCCGATGAACGATGCGGTTCGCGAGATGTTGCCAGAGAAGCGCCGAATTTGAATCTTCAGATATTCACGCTCGAAGCTCTCCCGAGCCTCCCGTAGCGGGCTGCCCATGATCGTGAGGGTCGCGCTCGAAAGGCCGACCGAGCCCTGGTTGTCGAGGATTTCCGAGGGAAGCAGGTCGACGTCGATACAGGAGACGCGGTCGCCTGGCGCAAGGATCACCGTGCGTTCGATGATGTTGCGCAATTGCCTCACGTTTCCAGGCCAATCGTGCGCCTGCAACGCTGCCACCGCCTCATCCGACAGAGTTGGAGGCGTGATCCGTCGCTCGGCCGCAAAACGCGTCAGGAAGTGATTGGCGAGCTCGGGGATGTCCTCGCGCCGCTCGCGCAGAGACGGGATCCGCACGGGAACGACGTTGAGCCGATAGTAGAGGTCCTCGCGGAAGCGCGCCTCGGCGATCTCGTCCGCAAGATTGCGTGACGTGGCAGAAAGCACCCGGACGTCGACCTTGATCGGCCGCTGGCCGCCGATCCGGTGGTAGCTCTGGTCCGTCAGCACCCGCAGGATCTTCGCTTGCGTGGTGAGCGGCATGTCGGCGATCTCGTCCAGGAAGAGCGTGCCGCCATGCGCCTGCTCCAGGAGTCCCGGCCGTGCGACGCCGTCGACCTCGCTGCCGAAAAGCTCTTCCTCGACCCGATCGGGGCTCATCATCGCCGCTGAAACGACAATGAACGGCGCCTTCGCGCGCGGGCTCCACTGGTGGATCATGCGCGCGGCGATTTCCTTGCCGACGCCCGCGGGTCCGGTGATGAGCACCCGGCTGCCGGTTGGAGCAACGCGCTTCAGGGTGGCCCGGACATTGTTGATCGCGACCGACGTTCCGTGGAGTTGGTCGTCGTGGCCCGTTTGCGCGCGAAGAGTTTCATTCTCGCGGCGCAGACGATCCGTCTCCGTCGCCCGGTTGACGAGATGCAGCAGGCGCTCGGCCTCGAAGGGCTTTTCAATGAAGTCGATTGCACCTTCACGGATCGCCGCGACGGCCGTGTCGAGGTTGCCGTGCCCCGAGATCATCAGCACCGGCAGGCTCGGGTCGCGGCGCTTCACTTCCTGAAGGATCTGAAGGCCGTCGAGACGTGAGCCCTGCAGCCAGACGTCGAGCAGCACGAGCGACGGGCGTCGTTCCTCGATCGCCTCGAGCGCAGCCGTGCTGTCCGCGGCCGACCTCACCGTGAAGCCCTCGTCCTCCAGCACCCCGCTCACGAGTTCGCGGATGTCTGCCTCGTCGTCGACTACCAGCACCTCAAGCGCCATCAACTACTCCACTGTCGCTGCCGCCAGGTTCTTTCCCCGAAGCCGAATCGTCGCTGGCCGCGAGCGATTCGTCCGTCTCAAGCGCGGCCAATCGAGCCGCGTCGAATGCGATCCGCACGTGCGTTCCGCCGCCTGGCCGGTCGAGAAAGGCTATTTCGCCGAGATGTTCCTCGACGATCTTCTTGACGATCGCGAGACCGAGCCCCGTCCCCCGCACCCGCGTGGTCATGTAGGGCTCCGTAAGCCGCTCGCGGTCCTCGGGCAGTCCCACGCCCGTATCGGTGACGTCAATGATCAGATGTCCGTCGTCTTCGCGAACCTTGAGCTCGACCTTGTCGCCCGCGAGGTTGTGCTCTCCCCTGCTCTTCCGCGCCTCGATCGCCTCGACCGCATTCTTCACCACATTGCTGAGCGCCTGGCCGAGCTGCCGGCGGTCGCACACCATGTGGAACTCGGCCTTCGCCGGGCTCAGCGTGAAGCCGATTCCTGGATGCGCCACTTCATGCAGGAAGAGCGACTGACGGGCGATTTCATGCACATTCTCCATCCGAAAGATCGGCTTGGGCATGCGGGCGAAATTCGAGAATTCGTCGACCATCCGCCGGAGGTCGCCGACTTGCCGGACGATCGTTCCGGTGAGACGTTCGAACGTCTCCGCGTCGGATTGGATCTCCTTGCCGAAGCGCCGCTGCAGGCGCTCCGCCGCCAGTTGGATCGGCGTCAGCGGATTCTTCGATCTCATGCGCGATACGGCGCGCGATATCCGACCAGGCGGCGCGGCGCTGGTCCGACAATTGGTCTGTGATATCATCGAAAGTAATGACCGCACCCTGATGATAACGCACGCGTTTTACGGCAAGCGTCCGCTGTCCGGAGCCTGATGTCAGCAAGACGTCCGCCTCCCGCTGCTCGCCGCGCATGAACTCGTCGAGCTCGGGCGAAACGTCTGCAAGCGGTATGCTTTCCAATGTCTCCTGCTCGCGCTGAAGCAGGTTCTCGGCCGAGCGATTGATCAAAAGGATGCGATTTTTCGCATCGAGCGCGACGACGCCGGCAGTCACGCTCGAAAGCACCGCCTCCGTGAAGGCACGGCGGGTCTCGAGCTGGGTGTTGGCGGCAACCAATGCCCCCGTCTGCTCCTCCAGGCGGCCCGACATGCGGTTGAAGGCGCTGGCGAGGGTCTGGATCTCGTCCAAGGTGTTGGCGACGGGAACGCGCGTCGAGAAGTCACCCTCTTCGATCCTCCCCGCGGCCGTGACGAGTTGCCCGACGGGACGAACGAGCCTGTCCGCGAGCTTTAGTGCAGCAACGATCGCGAGCGCGACTATGACGATCGCGACCAGGAGCAACGCCGCGTTGAAACGCAGCTGGTTGGTCCGGGAGCGCTCCAGCAGCGATCGGTAGTCCTTCAGGACCTGGTTTCCGCGATCGATCTGCTTCTCAAAGTCGGGGTCGAATACGCGAGCGGCGTAGAGGTAGGTGTTCGGTCCGTAATCGAGCTTCGTCAGTGCACCGATGCGGTCGGACGAATTCACATTCACTACGCGCTTGTTTTGTAGAGCGGTGATTCGGTCTGCCGTTACGGTGGACTGGAGATCGCGGTCGTACGGGTTCACCAGCGCCAGCGACTGGACGACGCCCTGATCCGAGACATTGATGATGACCGCTTCCGATAGATAGCGGTTCAGCACCTGGCGGAGGAAACCCTCCGCGAACCGCGGATCGTCGATCGCTGCAAGCCGGAGATATTCCGCAATGTCGCCGCTCATGGTGAGCGTCTCGGTCGCAACACGCTCTTCCTCCGCCCGGTAGGCGGCCTGCGGGATTGCGACGGTGTTCTCGAGCATGTTCCGGGCGCGGTCGGAGAACCAAAATTCCATGCCGCTCTGGAACAGGAGCGATGCGAAGATCGCGACGAGGACGGTTGGAACGGCGGCCAGGATCGAGAACAGGGTGACGAGGCGCGCGTGCAGCTTGCCGCTTCCGAGCCCTTCCCTCTCCGCGCGCTTCCGGGCGACACGCCGCGAATAGAGCACCATCAGCGCGATGGCCGGAATGAGGTTCGCGACCAGCAGTAGTGCGATCAACGGAGGCGACAGTAGCGATCCCGGCTGCGCGCTTCCGATCAGCACCCAAACGCTGAACGCGGCCGTCGCGATGAGCACGAGAGAAACACCCAGGGTTGCGTAACGCGACACCCGCCCTGTCGCCCGGTTGCGAGCGAGCCAGGTTGCGAAGTCGTTCCTATTCAACTGCAATTCGGCGGCAGGCGCGTCCACGAGGGTCGCCTAGCACGGCAGTTGCACAAAAAACACAGTGAGTGAGGCTTGCCGCCAGCTTTTTCAGGCCGCTGCTCGCGACAGCCAGGGCTCATAGAAGACGCTCAGCATTTCGACGACGACCTTCGGATCGTCTTGCTGGTTCACCCTGTTACGAAGCTCGGCCGAACCGGGAAGGCCCTTGGTGTACCAGCCGATATGCTTGCGCGCGAGGTTCACGCCCGTGTGCATGCCATAGAGCAACAGCATGTCCTCATACTGCTCCAGCATCGTCAACAGCTGGTCGTCAAGGGTGGGATCGGGCTTGCTCCCTCCCCCGCCGAGATCGGACATTGCCTGGCCCAACAGCCACGGGCGGCCATAAGCGCCGCGGCCGATCATCACGCCGTCGGCGCCCGACTGGTCAAGTGCAGTCCTGGCATCTTCGATGGAACAAATGTCACCATTGACGATCACCGGAAGCGATATCGCGTCTTTCACCTTGCGGACGAAAGCCCAGTCCGCGTTTCCCTTGTACATCTGGCAGCGGGTGCGCCCGTGCACAGTGATCATCTTGATGCCGAGGTCCTCGGCGATGCGCGCCAGCTCCGGTGCGTTGAGACTCGAATGATCCCAGCCCATGCGCATCTTGAGCGTCACCGGGACCCGCACCGCCTTCACGGTCGCGTCGATGAGTGCCGCTGCCAGGGGAAGATCGCGCATCAAGGCGGATCCTGCGTCCCCGTTGACGACCTTCCGGACAGGGCACCCCATGTTGATGTCGATGATCGCCGCGCCGCGCTGCTCGTTCAGCTTCGCGGCCTCGGCCATGACTTCGGGCTCGCAGCCGGCCAGCTGAAGCGATACCGGCTCCTCAGCCGGGTCCCAGAGCGCCTTCTGTAGCGATTGCCGAGTCTCGCGGATCATCGCTTGGCTGGCGATCATCTCGCTGACCGTCAGGCCGGCGCCATAGCGCTTCACGATCCGCCGGAATGGCAAATCGGTGACGCCAGTCATCGGCGCCAGAATCACTGGCGACGCGATCTGGACTGGTCCGATCGAGATGGGCTTCAGCACGTTAGTCATCGTCCTGGGGTCGGGCGCATGTAGGTGAACAGCCCTTGGCGGACAAGGCAAGCCGCCCTAAGGCCGCCGCTTCATGACCGTAACCGCTCTCATCGTTGCCGCCGGCAGGGGCGAACGCCTGGGCGGCGACGTCCCTAAGCAATATCGCCCGATTGGCGGGAAGCCTGTGTTGCGCTGGGCTGCGGAGGCCTTGGCGGGCCATCCGTCGATCGACGAGGTGCGCGTCGTGATCGGCGAAGGCCAGCAACAGATGGCGCGCGATGCTCTGGCGGGTATCGCCGTCGGAGACCTCATCCTGGGCGGTGCGGAGCGGTCGGACAGCGTGCTCAACGGCGTGCGGGCGATCAGAGACGGCGCCGTGCTCGTCCACGACGCGGCACGCCCCTTCTGCCCGCCGGCGGTCATCGACCGCCTGCTCGCCGCGCTCGACGGCAATGACGGCGCCGTTCCAGTGCTGCCCGTGGCCGACACGCTCGCACTCGGGGACAAAGTCCTCGACAGCTCAGTCGACCGCAGGCGGATGCTGCGAGTGCAGACACCACAGGCCTTTCACGTTGAGGACCTCATCTACGCCTATGAGGAAGCGGGGCGCAGCTCGGCTACCGACGAGTCCACGGTGATGCTCGCCGCTGGTCTGAAGGTTGCGTCGGTTGAAGGCGACCCGATGCTCGAGAAACTGACGACGCCCGCCGATTGGGAGCGCGCCGAGGCGATCCTCACGTCGCGCCTCATTCCCAGAACAGGCATGGGCTATGACGTTCACGCCTTTGCGGGCGAAGGGCCGATCATGCTTGGCGGCGTGGCCGTGCCGCACTCGCGTGGGCTCGCCGGACACAGCGACGCGGATGTGGTGCTCCATGCGATCACCGATGCCTTGCTGGGCGCAGCCGGCCTGGGCGACATTGGCGAGCATTTCCCTCCGTCGGACCCGCAATGGAAGGGCGCATCCTCGGACCTTTTTATGAGGCACGCCGCCGAGCTCGTCCGTCAGCGCGGCGGGATCATCGATCATGTCGACGTCACGATCGTCGCCGAGGAGCCGAAGGTCGGGCCCCATCGTTCAGCAATCAGGATGCGGATAGCGGAGATACTTGCCGTGCAGCTGGAACAGGTGAGCGTGAAGGCGACGACCACCGAAGGCCTGGGCTTCACGGGCCGACGCGAAGGCATGGCTGCGCAGGCTGTCGCGAGCCTTCGCCTGGGGATCGGACGGTGAGCGAGTTCCTCCTACCCGACGTGCTGGTCAACCGGGCACGGCAGGTCGTCGAGGCCAATCGCGCCGCCGGCAAGCGCATAGCCGTGGCCGAAAGCTGCACCGGCGGGCTCGTCAGCGCCGCCCTCACGGAGATACCCGGCTCTTCGGACGTGTTCGAAGCCGGCTACGTCACTTACTCGAACGCGGCCAAGATCGCCGACCTTCACGTAAGCATGGAAGTTGTCGAGACGTTCGGTGCGGTCAGCATCGCGACGGCCTGGGCGATGGCCCGCGGCGCGCTTCAGGCGTCAGAGGCCGACATTGCCGTCGCAATTACCGGGATCGCCGGACCAGGCGGTGGATCACCGGGAAAGCCGGTCGGCACCGTCGTCTTCGCTCGCGCCGAGCGGGGCAAGGATCCGTCGCAAATTCATGCCGACCAGAAGCTCTTCGATGAAGCCGGGCGCGCCGGGGTCCGGCTTCAGGCGGCGCTCTGCGCGCTCGATCTGCTGATGCCGTAGAGAGCGGCCGCGCGCTCCTCGAAGGCGCGCGTCATTCGCCGCAAGGCTCGGTCGAACATCTGGCCCGCGAGCGCCTCGAAGATCCGCGAACGGAATGCGAAGTCGACCGAGAAGCACAGATTGGTGCCTCCATCGGGCGCGGGGTCGAACTTCCACTCGTTGTGCAGGAACTTGAGCGGGCCCTCTATATAGTCGACGCAGATGCGGTTCGGCCGCTCCTTCATGACGCGGCTGGTGAAGCGTTCCTTGAAGGCATTGAAGCCCACGACGAGGTCGGCGATCGTTTCCGTAGGGCTCGAAGAACGGACGCGGACGGCAACAACCCAGGGCAGGAACTCGTCGTATCGAGCGACATCAGCGACCAGGTCGAACAATTGGTCGGGTGTGTACGGAAGGTGCTTCGTCTCGGTATGACGCGGCATCAGCCGTTCGCCCGCTCCAGTTGCGCGTTGCGGGCCGCCTGCATCTTCTTGAAATCGTCGCCGGCGTGATAGCTCGACCGCGTGAGCGGTGAAGCTGCGACGAGCAGGAAGCCCTTGGCCCGCGCGATGGCCGCATACGCGTCGAACGCCTGCGGAGTGACGAATTCCTCGACCTTTGCGTGGCGCGGCGTGGGCTGCAGATACTGGCCCATGGTCAGGAAATCGACGCCGGCAGAACGCATGTCGTCCATGACCTGATGGACCTCCAGACGCTGCTCGCCGAGGCCGACCATCACACCCGACTTGGTGAAGATATGTGGAGCCCTGCGCTTCACGCTCTCCAGCAGTCGAAGTGAAGCGTAGTAGCGCGCGCCCGGACGGATCGTCGGATAGAGCCTCGGAACGGTCTCGAGGTTATGGTTGTAGACGTCGGGACCGGCATCCACGATCGCTTCGACTGCGGCGTCGCTCTTGTTGCGGAAGTCGGGGGTGAGGATCTCGATGGTTGTGTTCGGCGTGTTCCGGCGGAGCGCATCGATCACCTTCACGAACTGCGACGCGCCGCCATCGGGTAGATCATCGCGGTCCACCGAAGTGATGACGATATGCTCGAGGCCGAGCTCCGCGGCCGCGATGGCGACATGCTCCGGCTCCAGTGGATCGACGGCGCGCGGCATGCCCGTCTTCACGTTGCAGAAGGCGCAGGCCCGAGTGCACGTGTCGCCGAGGATCATCACCGTCGCGTGCTTCTTGGTCCAGCACTCGCCGATGTTCGGGCAGGCGGCCTCTTCACAAACCGTTGCCAGGCCCAGCGAGCGCATCAGGTTGCGCGTCTGAGCATAGCCCGGGCTCGTCGGCGCCTTGACCCTGATCCAGTCCGGCTTGCGCTGCCTTGGAACGGCGGTTGGAGCGTTCATGCGCGCCAGATAGCGACTGGACCCGCCGCTTGCCACCCCTGCCCGGCTGCGGCTAGCGAACGGCCATCAAGGGAGGATGGCGATGCGCGGCTTTGGAAACCTGATCGATGGCTATCGGCGGTTCCGGGCGAACCAGTCGACGGCCACACGCGAGCAGTGGCAGCAACTCGCTGAAGGGCAATCGCCGCGTGCGGTCATCATCGCCTGCAGTGATAGCCGGGCCGACCCGGCGACCATTTTCGACGCGGATCCAGGAGAGATCTTTGTGGTCCGGAACGTCGCCAATCTCGTGCCTCCGTTCGAGGCTAACGGTGGCCGCCACGGTGTGTCCGCGGCACTCGAATTTGCAGTTACGCAGCTCAATGTTCCGGAAATCGTGGTCATGGGCCACGAGAGTTGCGGCGGCATTTCCGCTGCGCTGACCGGCCGGTTCCACGATGCCCCTGCGGGTGAAGGCGGTTTTATTCACCGCTGGATGAGCCAGATCGATGCGCCAGCCAAAGAGATCGCGCGAATCCACGGCACCGGCTCGGATGCGCAACAGCTGCTGGAAGAAGCGGCGATCCGCCAAAGCATGGCGAACCTGCGAACTTTCCCATTTGTGGCGGACAGGGAAAAGCGGGGCGAACTGGTCGTTCTGGGGTGCCACTTTTCCATTCGCGGCGGCGAACTCTGGGTATTGCACGAGGCGGAAGATACCTTCCGCCCCGTGTCAATAGATTAGGCTAAGCGCCTAGCACCGAGTGTTATAATCGTAGACCGGACGACCGTACTGGTCGACGTAATAGCAATAGCCGCGCGTATCGCGATAATATTGCTTGCCCTTGATCACAGCACCAAGGACGCCGCCAAGTACTGCGCCGGCAACGGCGCCCTGGATTGGGCTCACGCCCCCGACAACTGCACCGAGCGCGGCGCCGCTGGCCGCGCCAACCGCAGCGCCCGTCGCCGCGCGGCGGGCCTGGTCGTTGTTGTTGCCGTAATAGGGGTCGTTGTATCCGTACGGATTGGTTGCGCACGCGCTCAAACTCGCCGCGAGCGCGACACCGAGTGCAACTTTCTTCATCGACTGATCCTCCAAGCCGGTTATTCCTCCCAATGCGGGTTCAGCGGTCCAATTGGAGTTTCGTTCCCGCATCGATCATTACGGCGCGACAACATGAATGGATTTGGAACATGAGTGACAGGCACGACGAACGCGAAGACAATATCGCGCTTCTGATCGATGCGGATAACGCAAGCCCCGAGCACCTGGACGAAGTGCTTCTCGTCCTGGGGGAGCTGGGCACGATCAACGTACGTCGCGCTTACGGGAACTGGGCGAAGAGCAGCCTCAAGGGCTGGGGCAACCTTACCGGAATCCACTCGATCGTACCCATGCAGCAATTCGACGTCGCCAAGGGAAAGAGCGCCACGGACATGCGCATGACGATCGACGCAATGGATCTGCTGTACCGCGGCCATGTTGACGGTTTCGGGATCATGTCGAGCGACAGCGACTTCCTTCCGCTCGCCCAGAGGATCCGAGAGGAAGGTCTCCCGGTGTACGGCTTCGGAACCACGAAGACGCCGCTCGGATTCCGGCAGGCCTGCACGCGATTCTTCGACGTGGCGGCACTGCACCTTCCCGACGACATGTCCGGAACGGAGGAGCCGACGGATGCCGAGCGGCCGGTCGACGACGAGCTGATCGACTTGCTCGGACAGGCCTACAAGGCGTCCAAGCGGGACGACGAGGGATATGCCTCTCTGTCCGAGCTCGGACAGCGCGCCACTGCAGTCTCGAGCTTCGCCGCCCGCAACTACGGCTTCACGCGCCTTTCAGACCTCATTCGATCAGTGCCGAACTTCGACGTGAAGGCGGCGCCCGACGGAAGCCTGCTGGCCAAGCGCCTTCGTTAACGGCAACCTCATGTTGCGAAGCCGACACAGTTTCGGCTGAAGAGAAGATTCCGGGCAGAAGTTAGGAACCTGGCTGCCATGCGGCGGTTTCAGCTCGCGAGGGATCGTGGGCAAGATTGAAACTTGGATGCTGGACTCCAGCCAACCTAACGCGCTGCTCGACAATGCGTTGGCCGCCATCGAAGATGGAGATGGCTGCCGGGCAGAGTTCGATAAGATCCGAATTCCAATTTACACGACCGATACACAAGGTCTGGTAACATATTGGAATCAGGCCTGTGTTGATTTCGCAGGTCGCGAACCGCAGCTGGGCAGCGACCGATGGTGCGTGACTTGGCGCCTTTTCACTTTGGATGGCGACCCACTCCCCCACGAACAATGTCCGATGGCCGTGGCGATCAGGGAAAAGAGGTCGATCCGGACCGAAGTCGCGGTGGCGATGCGGCCCAATGGCAGTCGCGTCGCCTTTCGGCCCTATCCCACGCCCCTTTTCAACCAGGCCGGAGAGCTGTCCGGAGCCATCAACATGCTCGTCGATGTAAGCGACGAGCAGGCCGACGCGTTGAGCGAACAAGCTGCGCGCTGCAGGCGGCTGGCCAATTCAACCGACGACACCGCCGCACGCAACATCCTTCGAACGATGGCGAAGGGTTACGATGATTCTGCCGCCTCGCTGCGCCACGACTAACCCTCGATAATCTCCAGCGTCAGATCGACGTTGTCGCCCGCTGCAATGTCAGCCCGACGCCGGATATCCGCCTTCACGGGCAGGATGAAACCGCCGCTCTTCTGCGGAAATACGGAAGTTCGCCACGTGACGCCGCCGATGCGGGCCTCGACGCGAACCGAACCGAAGCCGCCGCGGCGCAACAGGCTCTGAGCCCGGAACTCGCCGCTGAGGTCCTCGGGGATCGTCAGGAAATGCCAGCTGCCCCCCTCGCCGCTCCACCGCCACAGGGTCGCAGTCACGTGGATCACTAATCGACAGTCACGCCAGGTCGAAGCGAGTAGGCTGCGGGGCTTCGCGTTCGGATTTCACCTGGGTGTCATACAGCAAGTCGCGCCCCAAAATGAGGATCGCGGCGAGTATCATCGCGCCACCAATGACGGACGGCAGCTGGAGACGGAACATCATCCCGAGCAACGCGGCAACGGAAGCGGTCTCGACCAGCAGGAAAACCGCCCAGCTCAAACGGTCGCGCCGAAGGGCGACGAACGCCAGTGCCAGTACGTCGGCGAGGAAGAAGAACCGCTCATGCATCTTTGGCAGCAGGAAGGGCAGCAGAATCGCCGATAGCAAGGCGAGTCCGACCAAATGCGCCGGCGTCTCCTCCAGGCGACGGAAGGCAATGAGGAACAGGACCGAGGCAATCGCCGCCCCGGCGAACCCGAGCCACAGCCATGACAGTCCCGCCGAAGGCCCGGCGTACTGGACCGCGGCCCACAGGTTGGCGGCATTGCTGATGAATTCGGGGTTCCACTCCGCTTGCCGGAGATAAATCGTCATAAGATCGGAGATCGGCCATCCAGCAAGCGCCGCGGGCAGCATGGCGGCCATGTAGATCAGACCCGGCAAGGGCCAGAGCACGGGAGACGTCTTCTCACTCAACAACCGTTGCGCGATGAACGGCGCCAAGAAGATCGCCTGCGCCTTGAACGCAATTCCGACGCCGAACCACAACAGCATGGCTACGGGCTTTCGGGATATGGCGCTTGCTACGGCCATCACGCAGGCGGCGGACCAAAGCGCATCGCATTGGCCGAAGCCTGCGGCGTTGACCGCCACAGACGGAAGCAAGGCCACCCAGATTGCAGCCTCGATATTGCGGCTGCGGCCGGACACCTTGAGGAGTTGGCGGACGGCAAGAACCAGGAGCAACGTTCCGCCGACGGAAATCACCTTGATGAGACTGACGTCACTCAACAGCCCGACAAGCGGGCTGACCAGCGCCAGCAGGTACAAGTATGGCGGCGTGTAGTTCGAGAAGGGGTCTGCGAACGCGCCAATCTGACCACGCGTCAGAATCGTATCGAGCCATGGGACCAGATAGTCGCGCATGTCGCCCGTGACCGCGGGCCAAAGGAAACCGTAGATGATGGCGACGAGCACCGCGACCAGAACCACTCGTTGCGGTTGAGGCAACTGGTTTGATTCAAGCGCCGTCGACTCCATCCTCGCGTCTCCGTCTTCCCCGGAGCAGCGGACTAACGGATTGTGGTGAAGAGGCCGTAAACCCCCTGCTGCTCAGACGGCAGGGACTGCTGGTGCTGCTTGCTGCAACCGGCGGCGATGCTCGCGCCACGCCGTATAAAGGCCACTTCCGGCAATAAGCGCGGCACCGGTAAGCGTATGAGCGCTCGGAACGTCGGAGAAGAGCAGCCATCCGTAAGCGGTGGCCGCGACGATCTGGAGATAGTCGAAGGGGGAAACGACCGACACGGGCGCGCGAAGCGATGACGTCATGAGCAACTGCCCTACTCCACCGGCCAGGCCGCCTGCGAGCACCAGGACCATCGCTTCCAGGCCATGGAGCCGCCCGAAAACGGGCATCAGGAGAGCGCCGACCAGCACGCCTGAGATTGCGAACCAGAAGACGATAGCGGCGACATTTTCGCTACGCTGCAGGTGGCGAAGGGTCGTGGTTACACCCGCCTGTCCAAATGCGCCGGCCAAGGCGATGCCTACGCCAAGGAGGGGAAGGCTCGAACTCCCGGGACGCGCCACGATTAGCACGCCGATGAATCCCACCAACACCGCCATCCAGCGATGGACGCCCACAAACTCTCGAAGGACCAGAAAGGAGAGGATTGTCGCGAAGATCGGCGCCGTGAAGTTGATCGCCGTGGCATCCGCCAGCGGCAGAAGGATCAGCGCCTGGAACGTCAGGCCCATGGACAAGAGACCGAGCCCGCTTCTCCAGACATGCGCGAGCGGCCGGTTTGGGCGAAGGGCTGAAAGGCTTTCGCGCTTCAGCACCCAGAAGAGGACGACCGGCAGGCTGAACAGGGAGCGATAGAAAACCAGCTCCGGCGCGTTCAGCCCCTGCTCCGACGCGAGTTTCAACAGCGCGCCCATCGTCGCGAAGCTGAAGCCGGAGCCGATTCGGCAGAGGATCCCGCTGACGACATGATCATGGTCATGCGCAGCGGCGGTCCCCGCCATCGGATTACCTCGTCAGCTTGCGGTAGCTCATGCGATGCGGCCGCGTCGCTTCTTCGCCGAGGCGACGGATCTTGTCTTCCTCGTACGCCTGGAAGTTGCCCTCGAACCATTCGACACGGCTGTCACCTTCGAAGGCAAGGATGTGCGTCGCGAGACGATCGAGGAAGAAGCGGTCGTGGCTGATGACCACGGCGCAACCGGCGAAATTTTCGATCGCTTCCTCGAGCGCACCCAGCGTTTCGACGTCGAGGTCGTTGGTCGGCTCGTCGAGCAGCAGCACATTGCCGCCGCGTTTCAACATCTTCGCAATATTCACGCGATTGCGTTCACCACCCGACAGCTTGCCGACGTTTTTCTGTTGGTCCTGGCCCTTGAAGTTGAAGGCGCCGACATAGGCGCGCGTCGACTGATCGTAACCGTTGACCTTCATATAATCGAGGCCGTCCGAGATTTCCTCCCAGACGTTCTTCGAATTGTCGAGGTGGTCGCGGCTCTGGTCGACATAACCGAGGTGGACTGTCGGACCGATGTCGATCTCGCCCGAGTCCGGCTTCTCCGCCCCGGTTATCAGCTTGAACAAAGTCGACTTGCCCGCGCCGTTCGGCCCGATGACGCCGACGATGCCGCCAGGCGGCAGGGTGAACGACAGGTTCTCGAACAGCAGTTTGTCGCCGTAGCCCTTGGTCACGCCCCTCACCTCGATGACCTTGCCGCCGAGGCGCTCGGGTACCTGGATAAGAATCTCGGACTTGCCCGGAACCCTCTTTTCCTGCGATGCGACGAGCTGGTCGAACTTGGCGATACGTGCCTTCGACTTGGTCTGGCGTGCCTTGGCACCTTGCCGGATCCACTCCAGTTCGTCCTTGATCGCCTTCTGGCGCCCGGATTCCTCACGCTCTTCCTGCTCGAGGCGCTTGGACTTCTTCTCCAGGTAGGTCGAGTAATTGCCCTCGTACGGGAAATATTTCCCGCGATCGATTTCCAGGATCCAGCTGACGACATTGTCGAGGAAGTATCGGTCGTGGGTGATCATCAGCACCGCGCCCGCATATTCCTTCAGATGCGCTTCCAGCCACTGGACGCTTTCGGCGTCGAGGTGGTTGGTCGGCTCGTCGAGCAGAAGGATGGATGGCTTCTGGATCAGCAGCCGGGTCAACGCGATGCGGCGCTTCTCACCGCCTGAGAGGTTCTCGACCGACAAGTCGGACGGCGGGCATCGCAGCGCCTCCATTGCGACCTCGAGTTGGTTGTCGAGCGACCAGCCGTCGACCGCGTCGATCTTGCCCTGAAGCTCGCCCATCTCCTCCATGAGGGCGTCGAAGTCGGTGTCGCCCTTCGGGTCGCCCATTTCCGCCGAGATGGCATTGAAGCGATCGACCATGTCGGCGACGTCCCGAGCGCCGTCCTTGACGTTCTCGAGGACCGTCTTGCTCGGGTCGAGATGCGGCTCCTGCGGCAGGTAGCCGACGGTGACGTTCTCGCCCGGCCAGGCCTCGCCCTGGAAGTCCTTGTCGATGCCTGCCATGATCTTCATCAGCGTCGACTTGCCGGCGCCGTTCGGGCCCACGATGCCGATCTTGGCGCCGTGATAGAATTGCAGATTGATGTGATTGAGCACCGGCTTCTGAGCGCCTGGGAAGGACTTGGTCATGTCCTTCATGACAAATGCATATTGGGCGGCCATGGGGTCGCGGACTTCCTTCGAGAGTTCGGGATTTGACCGCGAGTTAGGCGATGAAACGCCTAATTTCCACCCCGCTCAATCGCGGCCGTGATCGGCGCGGAATTAGTCCCCCGGACTAATCCCTTCCGATCATCTCCTCCGCGTTGGCGAAGCGATAGTCTCTGAACTGCTCGCGAAGCCGCAGCTTCGAAAGCTTGCCGGTCGCCGTATGCGGTAGCTCGTCGACGAACTCGATCGCGTTCGGAAGCCACCAGGATGCCACATGCTTTCGCAAGTGGCTGATAATGTCGTCCGAGCTGACGTCACTACCGTTTGCGCGAACGACGCAGAGCAAAGGCCTCTCGTCCCAAAGAGGATGAGGGATTCCAATGGCGGCCGCTTCGGCGACGCCGGGATGTGCGACTGCCGCATTCTCCAGCTCGATCGAGCTTATCCATTCGCCGCCGGACTTGATCACGTCCTTTGCGCGATCGGTGATCTGCATGGTGCCGTCCGGGTGGATGACCGCGACGTCCCCTGTGTCGAACCACTGGTCCTCATCAGTCGCATCCTGTTCAGCCTTGAAATACCGCTTCACGACCCACGGGCCACGGCACTGGAGGCGACCAGAGGAGACTCCGTCGCGAGGCTGGGCGACCCCTTCGTCGTCCACGACCCGCAGCTCAACTCCGAACGGAACGAAGCCTTGCCGCGCGACGCATTCGACCTGCTCATCATCGCTGAGCTGATCCCAGTTCGCCGGGTGCGCTCCGCACGTCCCGATCGGAGAGGTCTCGGTCATCCCCCATGCGTGGCCCACGTCCACGCCGCGCGCCCTTAGCCAGCGGATCATCGCCCGCGGTGCCGCGGAGCCGCCGATCGTCACCTTCTTGAGGACGCCCAGATCTTCGCCGGTCCGCTCGATATGCTCGATCATCGTCAGCCAGACGGTGGGCACACCCGCCGAATGGGTTACCTTCTCATCGCGGAAAAGCTGGCACATTCTTTCCGGCCGATAATCGGCAGAGAGAACGAGCTTCGCTCCAGTCGCGGGCGCCGCCCACGGAATGCCCCAGGCATTGGCATGGAACATCGGTACGATCGGCAAGGCCACCGCGGCCTTCGACAGGCCCATGATGTCCGGAGATATTTCCGCGAGTGTGTGAAGCATCGTCGAGCGATGCTCATAGATCACGCCCTTGGGATTTCCCGTCGTCCCGCTGGTGTAGCAGAGCCCGATAGGGTCGCGCTCGTCGCCGTCGGCCCAGGTGTAATTCCCGTCTTCGGCATCGATCAGCTCGCGGAAGCCTGGCTGGCCGGCATCGGGATCGAAGCAGACGTAGTGCTCAATCGTCGTCCACTTCGGCTTCAGGCGCTCCACAATCGGCGTGAAGGCGCGATCGTAGAACAGGACCCGGTCTTCGGCGTGGTTCGCGATATATTCGAGCTGGTCGTCGAACAGGCGCGGATTGATGGTGTGGAGAACGCCGCCCATCCCCACCGTGCCGTACCAGGCGATAAGATGATGCTCGTGATTCATGGCGAGCGTCGCCACTCGATCGCCGTGATTTATTCCAAGCCGTTCAAGCGCCTGCGCGAGCTTTCGAGCATCGCGAGCGACATTCCGCCAGTTCGTGCGCGTTGTGCTTCCGCTCGCCCAGGCAGTCACGATTTCGCCGTCGCCATGCTCGCGCTCGGCGTGGTCGATGATGCGCGTCACGCGCAGCGACCAGTCTTGCATCGCCCCAAGCCGCACCGCTCTCTCCCATGCCGCAGCCATCCACAGTGTGGCTGGGGTACGTGACGGATACAACTCGTTCGTATTTGCTACTGAGCGACCGAAAATTGCGGAAATGCGACAATCAGAAGGGAAGTTTCATCCCGGGCGGCAGTGGCAGGCCGCTGGTCACTTTCTGCATCTCCGAATTGGCGGCCTGGTCGGCCTTGGCTCGAGCATCATTGATCGCGGCGGCGATCAAGTCCTCGACCAGTGTCTTCTCGGACGGCTGGAGGAGGCTTTCGTCGATGGACACACCGAGGATCGTTCCCTTGGCAGTCGCACGGACCTTCACCAGTCCTCCGCCGGCAGCGCCTTCGACCTCGATGGATTCGAGGCTCTGTGTCGCCTTCTGCAGCTCGGCCTGAGCGTTCTGCGCCATTTCCATTAGCTTGTTAAGGTCGAGATCGGGCATGAGTCAGGCACCTTTCGTGGATGCGAAGGTTTCGAGCGTCGCGTCCGGAAATGCTTCGAACGCGGCGCGGACGGCGGGATCGGCCAGCACTTCAGAACGAACGCGCTCCTCGGCCATTTTCTCCTGATCGAGGAGCGAAGGCTCGCCCTGTTCATCGGAAAGGGAGACCTGCCAGGCCTTGCCGGTCGCGTCCTTCAACGCCGCCGTCAGGTCGCGCGGCCAATCCGTTCCGAGTGGCCGTGTCGGCTTCAACACCAATTCGGGCGGCGAAAAGCGAACCAGGCCGACCTGATCGTGAAGCTGCACAGCAAGCTGATGCTTGCCGCGCTTCTCGAGCAATTCGATCAGCGACGAAAAATCGGTGGGCAGTTGGGCCGCCGGGCTGCTTGGCAAGGCAGAGGCTGTGGCAGGCGCGGGCGCTGCCGTTGCAGCCTCGCCTGACAGCCGGGACAGCACTGTCGCCGGGTCCGGAAGATCGGCGGCGTGGATGAGGCGGAGAAGCGCCATCATCGCCGCCTCGCGCGGGTCGGGCGAGACCTGAACGTCCGACAGGCCCTTCAGCAGCATCTGCCAGGCGCGGTGAATCTGAGCCCACCCAAGCTGAACGGAGAGCCGCTCCGCTGCCTCCCGCTGCTCAGCTGGAAGCCCCTCGGCGCTTGCACCGGCCTTGGTCCTGGTCGCCAGATGCAGCTCTTCCATGAGGCCGCGAATGAGCGCGCTTGGGTCGATGCCGAGGTCGTGCGCCTCGTCGAGATCGGAAAGCGTCGCTGCAGCGTCGCCTGCGAGAACATGTTCCAGAAGTCGCCGGATCCGACCCCGATCCGCGAGGCCGAGCATGTCCCGCACCTGCTCCGCGGTGACCGTAACTCCACCATGGGCAATCGCCTGGTCGAGAATCGACAGGCCGTCCCGCGCAGACCCCTCGGCTGCCCGGGCAATCATCCGAAGCGCATCCTCCTCGACCTCGACGCCCTCAGCCCTTGCCACTTCGGCGAAATGGGCAGCAAGCCTTTCCGCCGGGATACGGCGAAGGTCGAAGCGCTGGGTTCGCGACAGGACCGTGAGCGGGACCTTGTCCACTTCCGTCGTCGCGAACAGGAACTTCACATGCTCGGGCGGTTCCTCAAGAGTCTTCAACAAGGCATTGAAAGCGCTCTTGGAAAGCATGTGAACTTCGTCGATGATGTAGATCTTGTAGCGCGCGCTTACGGACGCGTAGCGGACCGCGTCGATGATCTCGCGGACATCGTCCACACCAGTGTGTGATGCGGCGTCCATTTCGATCACATCGATGTGTCGCCCCTCGGCGATTGCGCGGCACTGCTCGCAGACACCGCACGGGCTGATCGTTGGACCGCCCTGCCCGTCCGGGCCGATGCAGTTGAGAGCCTTGGCGACGAGGCGCGCCGTGGACGTCTTGCCGACACCCCGAACTCCGGTGAGCAGAAAAGCGTGGGCGATGCGGCCGCGCTCGATGGCGTTGGCCAGCGTCTGCACCATCGCATCCTGACCGATCAGCTCGGAGAAGTTCTGCGGCCGGTATTTCCGTGCGAGCACGCGATACGGAGAGGCAGCAACCGTTTGCGGCACTTCAGGCAGGTCGAGGCCAAGGCCAGGCGATTCGGTATCTTCCATCAGCGGTGGTGTAGGGGTCCTGCCGGGTCCGCGCCAAGGGCTGGAGGTGGGAGCCGGAACGACCCGAGACGAAATCGTTGTGGCTGCTTCCTTCCGGATCTGACCAGGTTGGCGACAGCCTCGTCCGCCCGACTCCCGCGGCGCATATGGGTGAAGACCTGCCAGGCGATCGTCATAGTTCAGCCATAGAGCCAGTTCTTGGCGCCGGCCGGAATCCGGACATCAAGCGTTTCCAGCTCTTTGGTGAGGATAATCTGGCAGGCCAGGCGCGACGTACGGGTGGCATGAGCCGCCAGGTCGAGCAAATCCTCTTCCTCGTCGCTGGCGCGCGGAAGCTTCTCGAAGTCAGCCTTGTCGACGATCACGTGGCAGGTCGAGCAGGCCATCACGCCTTCGCAAGCGCCCTCCAGCGGCTGCTTGGCCGCCCAGGCCACGTCCAGCAGTCGCGACCCAGGCTTCGCCTCGACTTCCTTGTCGAGCGACCCGTCGGGCTTGTGGAACCGCACCTTGATCACGCGGCCAGGCCCTGCTGCGCGCGAGCAGTGGCGTCAATGCGCCGCACAGCCGATATCAGCTCCTCCTCTGTGGTGTAGCGACCAAAGCCGAGGCGCACCGAGGAGCGAGCCTCGCGGTCGCTGAGACCGATCGCGCGAAGGACATGGCTCGGCCGCCCAGATCCGCTTGCGCAAGCCGATCCAAGGGAGAAAGCGATGTCGCGCAGGTCGGAAATCAGCCGCGCCGCGTCGAGTCCCTCGCGGCGGAGATTGAGATTTCCATGATAGCGCCGGTCCGTACTGCCGTTGATCGCCCAGCCTGGTCCGAGTTCGTCCGTCGCAGCTTCCCAAAGCCGTTCCACGTGGCCTTGGTCTGCAGAGCGACGCTCTGACGCCAGCCTGGCCGCGGCGCCGAACCCCACGCAGAGTGCAGGCGACAGCGTCCCGGAACGGATGCCCATCTCCTGCCCGCCACCATGGATGATCGGCGCCGGTTCGACGCCGTCACGCATCCACAGCGCTCCGATCGCCTTCGGACCGTGGATCTTGTGGGCGGATACCGCAACGATGTCAGGGCCTTCCGGAACATCGATGCGGCCCAGTCCCTGAACAGCATCGCAGAGCATCAGCGCGCCGGCCTCATGGGCAAGCCTTGCGGCCTCGGCGACCGGTTGGATCACGCCGATCTCATTGTTCACCAGCATGACCGCGACGAGAGCCGTCCTCTCGTCCAGCATTGCCTTGAGTTCGTCCAGGTCCATCAGTCCGTCAGCGTCGACCGGCAGGCGCGTGACGTCATAGCCTCTGCCTTCCAGCCATTCGCACGTGTCGAGCACTGCCGCATGCTCGGTGGCGACGGTCACGATGCGGTTGCGGCTTTCCGGAGCCCTCTCCATCGTCCCCTTGAGCGCCCAGTTCAGCGCTTCGGTCGCGCTGCCGGTGAATGCCAGCCTTCCGCCCGGGAGACCGATCGCCTGCTCCACTTGCTTCCGGGCAACCTCGATGGCCGCGGCCGCCTCCCGGCCCCAGCGGGAAGGCGAATGGGGGTTGGCGAACTTTTCGGCGATCCATGGCTGCACGGCCGCCGCCACTTCGGGCGCGACAGGAGTAGTCGCCTGATAGTCGAGATAGATCATGCCGCCCTCGACGTGGCGCGGTCGCGGATGCGGCGCCATTCGGTGACGAAGCGATCGATGTCCTGCTCACTCGTGTCAGGCCCGAAGCTCACGCGAATCACGCTGCTGGCTATGTCCTCGGGAACGCTCATCGCCTTGAGGACGCGGCTGGGCTTCATGCTTCCCGACGAGCACGCACTTCCAGCAGAAATCGCGATCCCGGCAAGGTCGAATTGAACGAGCTGGCTCGCGCTCGCTACGCCGCGCATCGCATAGGCGCCAATCGCGGGACTGCGGTCACCGGACGATCCGATCCCAAGTGCACCTTCCCCGAAAAGCAGGTGCTCCAGCGTGCTCCGGAGCTGTTCGAGGCGCGGCATGGCGTGAGCGAACGCGCGTGACTGCAGCGCTGCCGCGAAGCCGGCGGCCGCCGGCACATTCTCCGTTCCGCGGCGATAGCCCTTCTCCTGCCCGCCGCTCGCGGCTAGCGTCGCCGCGTCCTTGACCAGAAGAGCGCCGGTCCCGGGCGGCCCGCCAAGCTTGTGCGCGGACACTGCGATGAAATCTGCATCGGGCAGCGGAAGCTTGCCGGCCCCTTGCGCACAGTCAGCAAGCAGCAGCGAGCCGGCCTCCCGGACCCGCTCCGCAATCTCGGCCATAGGCTGGATCACGCCCGTCTCGTTATTGACCTGCTGAACCGCGACCAGCGCAGGTCCATGCGAGAGCAGCTTCTCCAGTTTCGCAAGATCGAGAACGCCTGTCTCATCCACCAGGAGGATCGTCGCCTCCGATCCAAAGGCCGCACCGACCGCATCATGCTCAGTCGCGCAATACGCTCGACCCACGACCTTTGCCCTTGCAGCGACGATCGCAATCGCCTCGGTGGCGCCAGAGGTCAGGATGATGTCGTGACGCCACTCCAGCGCATCAGCAATGTTTCGACGCGCTGCCTCCAGCGCCGCGCGAGAGGCGCGACCATCGGCATGAGGCGAACTGGGATTGGCCCAATGCTCGAGCGCCTGGGCGACCGCCGCTCGCGCTTCCGGGAGCACCGGCGTCGTCGCCGCATGATCGAGGTACAGCCTGTTCTGAGCGGTCAAGGTCGACGGACTTCCTGCTGATTGCTACTCGAAGCACCTTCCCTATATAGGAGCCGCCGCCGGGGCGCACCCGCGCTCGCGGCTAACTGTCGTTACACGAGCACCAAAGCAATCCATGCCTGAAGTCATTTTTCCTGGTCCCGAGGGCCGTCTCGAAGGTCGTTTCCACCCCGGCACCCGCCCCCGCGCGCCCGTTGCCATGATCCTGCACTCGCATCCGCAGGCAGGCGGAACGATGAACAACAAGCTCGTGCAGCTGCTCTACCAGACGTATGTCAAGCGCGGCTTCGCGACCTTGCGGTTCAACTTCCGTGGCGTCGGGAAGAGCCAGGGAACGTTCGACAACGGCATCGGCGAACTCAGTGATGCGGCGTCGGCGCTCGACTGGGTGCAGCAAATTCATCCGGAAGCGGAAACGACCTGGGTCGCCGGCGTCAGCTTCGGCGCCTGGATCGGAATGCAGCTTCTGATGCGCCGTCCGGAGATCAAGGGCTTCATCTCCATCGCCCCGC
This sequence comes from uncultured Alphaproteobacteria bacterium, assembly GCA_963829625.1. Classification (GTDB taxonomy): domain Bacteria; phylum Pseudomonadota; class Alphaproteobacteria; order Sphingomonadales; family Sphingomonadaceae; genus Sphingomicrobium. The sequence continues at coordinate 273,852 of CAWHJH010000001.1, forward strand.
CCGCGAACATGTACGATTTCAGCTTCCTGGCGCCCTGTCCATCATCGGGAATCATCATCCAGGGTGAAGCGGACGAAGTCGTGACGCCAAGCGCGGTCCAGAAGCTGGTCGACAAGCTGCGGACCCAGCGGCACATCACGATCCATCACGACGTCATCCCCGGCGCGAACCACTTCTTCGCGAACGAGCTAGACCTGCTTATGAAGAGCGTTGACGACTATCTCGATATGCGGCTTGCGACGGATAAGCCGGCGCCGGCGATCACCAAGCGCTAAACGCTCAGACCGTCCAGATCAGGACGTTCATGACGACCACGGCCGCTGCACCGATCATCAGGAAGCCGCGGCCGCGATCTTCCTTGCGCCGCGCAAGCTTCACGCCGCCGAAGATCAGCAGGAAGGCCGCCACCATCGCGATCGCCATCAATGTCGCACCCAGACCTTCCAAAATCACTCTCCCGTTTCACCAAGGCTTAACTGATCCCGGTGCAGCATAGCCGCCATGCCGATCGAAGAGCAGCAGGCACGCCTCGAAGAGGCGTTTGACCGGATCGAAGAGACGATCCTTCCCTGCATTGCAATGATGCTTGAGTCGCTTCTGGAAGCTTCCGAGGGCGTCGCACAAACCGATCCGAAGGCTCTTGCTGCCGAGCTGCAGATTCTCGCGGCCGAGCTGGAGGAGCTCACCCGCGCCGTGGAGCGCAGCAGCCCGGTGCATCTGGAGCCAGGCGAATATAAGACGGCGGCCGCTTAGGCTCCTCCGCGGACGATCTCGGCATGAAGCGCCGGATCGACGTTTCCACCCGACAGAACCACGACAGTCCCCTCGGCAGGTTCGGCCGTGCCCGACAGCAGCGCCGCGAGCGCTATTGCGCCACCAGGCTCCACGACCAGCTTATGCTTGTCCCAGGCCCATCGGACGGCTTCACGGACCGCGTCTTCGCTGGCCGTCAGGGCCTTCGCGCCCCTCTCCCGCAAGATGCCGAAGGTGATAGGCGACACCCGCGGGGTCTGAAGGGCATCGCAGAGCGTGTGGGGCGCGTCCGCACTGACGGGCACGATCTCGCCAAGCTCGAGCGAGCGGCGCATGTCGTCCCAGCCTTCCGGCTCGACGATTGCGATCTCCGCGTCTGGGCATGCCAAGGCAATTCCTGACGCCAATCCACCACCGCCGCAGGGGACGATGATCCGGCGCGGAGGCTCCGGCATCTGATCGAGGATCTCGATCCCGACGGTTCCCTGACCCGCGACGATGTGCGGATCGTCGAAGCTTGGCACGACCGTCGCCCCGCTTTCTTCCGAGATCTTGGCGGCGATGGCCTCCCGGCTCTCGCGATAGCGGTCGTAGAAGATGATTTCGGCGCCCTCGCCGCGCGTCCCATCGACTTTCACCGCCGGAGCATCCGAGGGCATGACGATGATCGCGCGAATGCCCAGTCGCCGGGCGGCGATGGCAACGCCCCGCGCGTGGTTTCCGGAAGAGAAAGCGACGACGCCGCGCTTCCGCTCCTCTTCCGACAGCTGGAGTAGCCGATTGCTCGCGCCCCGCAGCTTGAAGGCGCCGCCGGTCTGAAGGCACTCGCATTTGAGCCATACTTTATACCCATTCACCTCGGATTCGATGAGCGGCGTGCGCTCGATCGAACCGGCGATCCGATCGGCCGCCGCCGAGACATCATCGCGAGTGACGCGGCATGCCCTATGTTCAAGCTGTTGATTTCGCAGTCCTTTCGATCAACCGTTGCTCATCGGCGACAAAAGTTCCCTTCCGGCGCTTAAGACTTCGGAAAATTCTTTACTTGAGGGTACCCCCTACATATATCGCGCTCCCGCTGCCCCATGGGACTTCCAACCGCAAGGCAGCTCTTTCGTCGAACTACCCAGTTGGAGGTCCCTTGAGTTGCACAAGCATCATCGCGCGCTGGGGCTAGCTGCCGCCCCGTTCGGCAATCCGGTTGCCGACATCGCAATGAGCCGTCCGGTCCAGCCGGTAACGCTACTCCGTCCGCATGCTGCGCGCCGCGCGGCCCGCTTCTTCGTGGACAAGTTCCCGGGGCGGTCGCTCTACGCGGTGAAGGCGAACCCGTCGCCGAACCTGCTGAGTATCCTGTGGGACGAAGGCGTCACCCATTTCGACGTCGCGTCGATCGGCGAGGTTCGCCTTGTCCACGAGACGCTGCCCGAGGCGGTGCTCTGCTTCATGCACCCCGTAAAGGCCGAGGAGGCCATCACCGAGGCCTATTTCGAACATGGCGTGAAGACCTTCAGCCTCGATACGATCGAGGAGCTGGAGAAAATCGTCCAAGCAACGTCGAAGGACGGCGTTGCGGCGACCGATCTCAACCTGCTCGTCCGCCTCCAGGTCAACAACGAACACGCCAAGCTCAGCCTTGGGGCGAAGTTCGGCGCACAGGCGGAAGACCTGAAGGCCTTGCTCTTCGCAGCTCGCCAGGCATCCGACGCCCTAGGAATTTGCTTCCACGTCGGCAGCCAGGCGATGTCGCCCACAGCCTATGCGGAAGCGATGGGCCGGGTCCGCGACGCGATCGTCGAAGCCGCGGTCACGGTAGACATCGTCGATGTGGGCGGCGGATTCCCGTCGACCTACCCAGGCATGGAGCCGCCGCCGCTTGAGGCCTATTTCGAGGTCATCCACTCGGCCTTCGAAGCCCTGCCGATCAGCTATTCGGCCGAGCTCTGGTGCGAGCCGGGCCGTGCCCTGTGTGCCGAATATGCGAGCCTGCTGGTGCGCGTGGAAAAGCGCCGTGGCAATGAACTCTACATCAACGACGGTGCTTATGGCGCCCTCTTTGATGCGGCGCATATCGGCTGGCGATACCCGGTGCGGCTCATCCGCGAGGGCGGATCCAACGTCCGCCCGATGGACTTCAGCTTCTACGGGCCGACTTGCGACGACCTCGACCATATGGCCGGACCGTTCGCGCTCCCGGGCGATGTCGCTTCCGGCGACTATATCGAAGTCGGCATGCTCGGCGCCTACGGCTGTGCGATGCGCACGGCGTTCAACGGTTTCGGAGCGGAGCGCACCGAAATCGTCGACGATGAGCCGATGGCGACCCTCTATGCCGATCAGGCGCAGCGCACGAACGTCGCAAGGCTTTAAGGAACTCTCCCCTCCTGCCTGGCGTAGGAGGGGAATTGCCGCTCTGCGGCTGGGATGAGGCTGTCTCCCGCTAACAAAACGACATGCCCTTTTTCGCTGCCGAGCCTATAGGCGCGGCAACCATTGGAGCATGACATGACGACCGATACGCTGAACAAGGTTCAGGACGCCGAGCGCATCAACGACACGCGCAAGGCCGAGCTGCTTTCGACGCCGATCGAGCACATCGACATCACCAAGTTCGATGCCCGCCCGATCATCGAGTCGATGGGCAAGATGAGCTTCACGAGCCGCGATCTCGCGCGGGCAACGGGCATCTACAACCAGATGATCGAGGACCCCAACTGCTCGATCATCTTGGTCGTCGCGGGCTCGACCTCGGCCGGCGGCTGCATGGACCTCTACGCAGAGCTGGTGAAGTCCAACATGGTCGATGCGATCGTCGCCACCGGCGCCACGATCGTGGACATGGATTTCTTCGAAGCACTTGGCCACAAACACTACCAAGCCAATGAAATTCCTGACGATGATACGCTGCGCTCGCTCTACATCGACCGCATCTACGACACGTATATCGACGAGGAGCAGTTGCAGGATTGCGACTTCACGATCGGCAAGATCGCCGACAGCCTTGAGCCGCGTCCATACAGCAGCCGCGCCTTCATCCGCGAGATGGGCAAGTGGCTCTCCGAGGGCAACGCCAAGAAGCAAGGCAGCCTCGTCCAGCTCGCCTACGAGCATGACGTGCCGATCTTCTGCCCGGCGTTCGTCGATTCGTCTGCGGGCTTCGGCCTCGTGAAGCACCAGGTCGACGCGATGAAGCGCGGCGGCCACTACATGGTGCTCGACGCCATCGCCGACTTTCGTGAACTGACCGACATCAAGATCAAGGCCGGCACCACCGGCCTGCTGATGATCGGCGGCGGCGTTCCGAAGAACTTCACGCAGGACACGGTCGTCTGCGCCGAAATCCTGGGCCACGACGATGTCGAGGTTCACAAATACGCCGTGCAGATCACGGTCGCCGACGTGCGCGACGGAGCCTGCTCCTCCTCGACGCTTCAGGAAGCGGCGAGCTGGGGCAAGGTCTCGACCGCAATGGAGCAGATGGTCTTCGCCGAGGCGACCAGCGTGCTTCCGCTGCTCGCCAGCGACGCCTGGCACCGCGGTGCGTGGCGCAACCGTGAGAAGCGCCGCTTCGCGAAGCTCTTCGACTAACAGATTGCCAACCGTAACGAACTGAAGCAGCCTCCTCCTGGCCAACAGGGGGAGGCATTTTCATGGAATATAGTCCGATTCTCGGGCCCGTCGTCGCGCTCGTCGCATGGACGCTGGTCATGCTGCTCTGGATGGCGATTGCGCGCCGAACGGCCTTCGCCAAGCTCGGGATCAACTGGAGCACCATTCCGCGCGGCTCACGTGGGGTGAACCTGGAGGGCAAGGCGCCCGACGAGGCCCAGTGGCCCTCCCACAATTACATGCACCTGATGGAGCAGCCGACGATCTTCTACGCGATCGCGTTGACCCTCGCACTGATGGACATGGGTCACGGCATCAACCTGTGGCTGGCCTGGGGCTACGTGGCCCTGCGCATCGTGCACAGCATCGTGCAGTCGACCGTGAACATCGTGCAGATCCGCTTCCCGCTGTTCGCGCTGGCTACCCTCTGCCTGCTCGGGCTGACGGTGCATGCGGGCGCGCGCATCCTCCACGATGGTGGGATCCTCTAGCGGCTGAAGGCAGCCGCCAGCTCGACGTGGGTCGACCAGCGGAACTGGCCGATCGGCCGGGCCCACTCGAGCCTGTATCCGCCGTCCGCGAGCAATTTCGCATCGCGGGCGAAGGTGGCCGGGTTGCAGCTGACATAGGCGATCCGTGGAACAGGTGACGCGGCGAGCGCCTTCACCTGCTCCTCGGCCCCCGCCCTTGGGGGATCCAGCACAATGGCATCGAAATTGGCCAGCTCGCCAGCATCCAGCGGCCGCCGGTAGAGGTCGCGATGCTCCGCGGCGATGCCCGGCGCCGCTCGCTTGAGGGCCAGCACGGCGTCACGCGACGCTTCGGCCGCGTAGACTTTTCCCGAAAGCGCCAGGGCGAACGTGCCGAGGCCAGCAAAGAGATCCGCAATCCTGCCGGAATCGCCCACGGCCTCGCGAACGCACGCAACAAGCGCGGCCTCCCCCTGCTCGGTTGCCTGCAGGAAGCCGCCGACCGGAAACGTCACGGGAACGCCGGACAAGGCGATCGTCGCCGGAACGGGCTCGTAGAGCGTCTCGGGACCGAGTCCCTGGTCGATCGAAAGCCGTGCAAGCCGGTTGCGCTCGCAGAAGACGGTCAGCGATTCCATGGCCTCGAAGCCCTTGGGTTCAACGCCTCTCAGCGAAAGGTCGACGCCCTGGTCGACAAGCGTCAGCTGTACTTCGGCCGTTCTGCGCGGCTGCAGGAGCCCGCCCAGAAGCTCCCGTAGTGGGGCCACAAGGCCGAGTAGCTCGGGCTGGAGGATATGGTCCTCCCGCATGTCGACGATGCGATGCGACTTGGCGGCGTTGAAACCGATGACCGCGCTCTTCCCGACTTTCAGCGCGCGCAGGGTCGCTCTTCGGCGGCTGTTCGGCGGCGAAAGGTGTGGCTCGCGCAGCGCCGTCTCCAACCCATGCTGGTCAAGCGCCGTCGCCACACGGGAGACGAGGTAGCCCCGATAGGCTTCGTCATCGACATGCTGGAGCTGGCAGCCTCCGCATTCCGGAAAGTGACGGCATGGCGGCACCTGGTGGCGCGGCCCTTCCACGAGCGATCCGTCATCACGCAGGGTGTCGCCGGGAACCCCGAACGGAATATGCTTGCCGGTTGCCGTGACTCCGTCGCCACGTGCAGCGATTCGAACGATTTCCTCAGCCATCGAGCAGCGCAAGCGCCAGCGGGATCGCTGCGACGAGGTCGTCGGCGATCATGGAGGGACCCGCGATCTCCGCCGCCCGTCCGTGAAGCCAGACTGCGGCGCAGGCAGCTTCGAATCCGGCAAGCCCACGCGCCCTGAAAGCGGCGATCATCCCTGCTAGCACATCGCCCGTGCCCGCCGATGCCAGCCAGGCAGGCGCAACGGGCGCAAAACCCAATCGACCGTCAGGAGCCGCGACCAGCGTGTCCGGGCCCTTGTATACGACCACGGCGCCGGACCGACTTGCCGCCTCGAGGGCCCGGTCGGCTTTCGAGCCTTCGAGCGTACCGAACAGACGCTCGAATTCGCCCTGGTGCGGGGTCAGAACGGCGTCCTGTCCCCGTAGCCGTTCGGGCTCGCCGAGATGCGTGATCGCATCTGCATCGATGACCTTCGGCGCATGAGAGGTCAGCGCGAGCGTGAGGACCTGCGGAACGTCCCCCATGCCCGGCCCGACCAGCAGGCAGCCGATACGCTCGTCATTGATCTCTGCGGTATCGGTCTGGACGACCGAAGCTGGGAGACCGTCGATGCCGCGCGATGTGCTGACCCGGACGTAGCCGGCGCCGGTGCGGGCGGCGGCCTTGGCTGCCAAGGCAATTGCGCCCGGCATGTTGCCGGCGAGGGCGTGGACGAGTCCGCGCGAAAATTTGTGGCCGGCGGGGTCGAGTGCGGGAAGCCGGGGAGCGGCGATCTCGTGCCAGTCGCTCGTCGCCTCGATACCGATATCCGCGGTCACGACGCGACCGCACTTATGCATTGCCGGGGACAAAAGGTGCGCAGGCTTCAACGCTCCGAACGCTACGGTCACGTCGAAGTCTGGCACCGGGCTGAGCTCTGCGCCGGTATCGCTGTCTACTCCGCTGGGAACATCGCAGGCGATCCTGACTGCTGCGGCGTCAGCCAGTTCGGAAAGTCTCTTTGAAAGAGAAGGTTCAAGGCCCCTCTTCAGACCTGTTCCGAATAATGCGTCGATCAGCATCGGGGAGCTGGAAGTCGTTTCTCCAAGCGGCCCGACCTCGCCCTTCCACTCGCTCCTGGCCCATTTCGCTGCGGCGCTCTTCGGCTCGGCCAGCGCCGCGATCCGCACCTGCACGCCGCGCTCCGCGAGATGACGAGCCGCGACATAGCCGTCGCCGCCATTATTGCCCGGACCGACCAGAATGAGCGCAGGCATCTTTCCGGCATATCGGTAGGCGGCCTCGGCAAGCGCGGCCCCCGCCCGCTCCATGAGCGTCTCGACGCTCGTGCCGCGGTCGATCGCCCGCTGCTCGGCGGCGACCATTGCGGCCGTGGTCAGGATCGGACGTCCGGTCATCGCGCGCGCCTTAGCGCAGGAAGCTTGCGAGCCGCCACCATTCGCGCGGAACCGCGACTTCGGCCCGGTCGCGCGCCTCTTCGCTCTCGAACAAGGCGAAGCAGGTGGCTCCGCTCCCCGACATGCGGACGAGATCGGCGCCCGGTTGAAGAGAAAGCCATGCGAGGACGGCGCCGACGAGCGGGCGCCTGCTCGACGGCTGCGGCCTCCAGGTCGTTGCGGCCCGCGCGCCAGTTCTCCAGCGGCCCCTTGTCCTGCCCGTTCCAGGCCGCGAAGACCTCGCGCGTCGAGAGCTGGACGCGCGGGTTCACGAGCAGGATCGGCATATTGCTGACGCCTGCGTCGACGAGCTGCAGCTCATCCCCGGCGCCGTCTCCTCGCGAGGTCATGCTGAGCAGGCATGCCGGCACGTCCGAGCCGATGTTTGGGGCAACTGCCGCCGCGTGCGATGGGTCCACACCCCATATCCGGGTCAGGAGCCTCAAAGCGGCCGCGGCGTCGGCCGAGCCCCCGCCGATACCGGAAGCAACTGGCAGTTTCTTGGTCAGAATCAGCGAGGCGCCTTCGCCGACACCCGCCTCCTCTTGGAGAGCTCGCGCCGCCTTGATGACCAGATTCTCATCGAAATTGCCGCCGAGCTCGCCTGCAAACGGGCCGTCCGGCAGCAGCGTCAGCTTTTCCGACGGTTCAGCTGCAAGAACGTCGCCGTCGATGCAGAAGGCGAAAACGGTCTCAATACGGTGACGGCCGTCCGGCAGCTTGCCACGCACATGCAGTGCAAGATTGACTTTGGCGGGTGCCGGCTCCGTCAGCTGCATCAGGGTGCAGCGGTGGCTGGCGAAAGTCCCGCTTCGATCTTGGCCTTCAGCCGGGCAGCTACCTCGTTTTCCGCAGTCACCAGCGCCGCCGACCAGGCATAACGCGCCTCGAACTTGTGGCCGGCCTTGTACAAGGCGTCACCGAGATGCTCGTGGATCTCCGCCTGGGTCGGGTCGCCCTTGGCGGCGCGCGTGAGTATCTCGATCGCCTCCTGGGTTCGGCCGCGCTTGTAGACGGCCCAGCCCAGCGAATCCGTGATCGAGGCGTCGTCCGGGGCCAGCGCGCTGGCCTTGCGGATCATGGCCTCGGCGGAATCCAGGTCCTCGCCGCGCTCGAGCTTTGCGTAGCCCAGGAAATTAAGGATCAGCGGCTCGTCGGGCGCCAGGGCAAGCGCCTGGGTCAGCAATTGGCGGGTCTGTGGCCAGTGATTGGCCTCCTCCAGCGCGCTGGCCTGCAGCAGAAGCAAAGGCCAACGGTCTTCGGGCCGGGCATTCGGTCCAATAGCTGCAGCGCTCGCGCATAAGCAGCGGCCGCCTCCTCATAACGCTTCAGATTGGCAAGCACGTCCCCAAGGCGGGCGTAATCTCCGACTGCCGGATTGCCGGACGATACGGCACGCTGCGCGACCTGAAGAGCTTCCGCCTGACGGTCGGCATCGCCGAGCGCACGAACCTCTGCGTCGCGCGCCTGCGAGGACATGGGATCCGACATCGGCACGTTGCGCAAGGCGGCGACCGCATCGTCGACGCGGTCGCGGCGGCTCAGCATAAGCCCGAGCATCACCGAAGCCGTGCTGTTCTGCGGCGCCACGTATCGGGCGATCTGCGACAGAGCCACCGGAAGCCGCTCATTGCGCAGCCTGTGCAATTCGGCGGCGAGCACGACGAGAAGCTCGGAAAAAGCGCTTCGGCTGTCGTCGATTGCGACACCGCCGGCCTTGCCCTGCAGGACCATCTCGCCAGCGCGGGCCGAGCCCGTCGCAAGCCCTTGCACCATCGCAGCCGCGCGAGCTCGGTCGCCGAGCTTCAGATAGGCCTCGGCGAAAGCCATACGCAGGCGCGCTTCCCGGCCCGGGCCCGTCTTCAGCGCCTGGTCGACGAATGGCTGGGCCTCGGCGATGCGACCGAACTTGAGCAGGATGAGCGCCCGATGCTCGGGAGCCAGAGCAGCGAGCATGTTGCCGGCCGGCACCGAGTCGAGTGCAGCGAGGGCGCGCGCCTGATCCTTCGCATCCGCCGCGATCCAAGCCTGCAGGAACGGCCGGACGAAGCCGAGGTCGCCCGCTTCCGAGCCCTGCTGGAGGAATGCGAGGGCCCGACCGCCGTCGTTCGATCGAAGCGCATCGGCGACCTGCAGCATTCGGGCCTCGAGCGGCGTTTCCGCGGCAGGAAGCGAGCGAACCAGCCGAAGGGCCAGTTTCATGTCACCGGCGCTGATCGCCTGCGATAATGCTTCCTTGGTGATCGTCCGGTTGGCCGCACTGTTGTCGACGAGCTGGGCAAGCAGTTGCGCCGAGCGGGAGTGATTGCCTTCGATCGCCGCTGCGCGCGCCTCGAGATAGGTCCGGGCCGCGTTCGACGGCCGGGAAGCGGCTGCCGGTGCCGCAGAAAGAACGACGGCCATCGCGGCCACCGAAGCGAGCAGTTTACATGTTCGGGTAATTCGGGCCTCCGCCGCCTTCTGGAGTGACCCAGTTGATGTTCTGGGTCGGGTCCTTGATGTCGCAGGTTTTGCAATGAACGCAGTTCTGGGCATTGATCTGCAGTCGCGGCCTTCCGTCCGCATCTTCGACGAACTCGTAAACGCCTGCCGGACAATAGCGCTGCTCCGGCCCGTCGTAGAGCGCCAAATTGACGTCAACGGGTACGCCCGCATCCTTTAGCGTCAAGTGAACAGGCTGATCTTCCTCATGATTCGTGTTCGACAGGAACACAGAGGTGAGGCGATCGAAGGTCAGGACTCCGTCAGGCTTGGGATAATCGATCTTCCTGACCTCGTCCTTGCGCTTGAGCGTCGAGTTGTCTGGCTTGTGCTTGAGGGTCCATGGAAGTCGCAGCCCCAGCGCACCAAGCCACATGTCCAGGCCGGCGTAGAGCGTGCCCAAGGTGCCGCCAAAATGGGCGACCGCGGGTTGCGCATTGCGGACGATCCGAAGCTCCTTGTCGACCCAGCTCGCCCGCAGAGCCGGCGGATAGGCCTCCAGCGTATCGTTGGCGCGGTCGTTCTTGAGCGCGTCGAAGGCCGCTTCGGCCGCCAGCATGGCGGACTTCATCGCCGTGTGCGTGCCCTTGATTCGCGGCACGTTCACGAAACCCGCGGAGCAGCCGATCAAGGCTCCGCCCCGGAAGGCGAGCTCGGGAATGGCCTGCCACCCGCCCTCGTTGATCGCTCGGGCGCCGTAGGAGACGCGGCGGCCGCCCTCGATCTCCGCCCGGATCGCGGGGTGCGTCTTCCACCGCTGGAATTCCTCGAAGGGCGAGACGTAGGGGTTCGAATAATCGAGCGCCACGACGAAGCCCAGCGCAACCTGGTTGTTCTCCTGGTGGTAGAGAAAGCCGCCACCCCAGGCGTCCGTCAGCGGCCAGCCTTGGGTATGAATGACCCTGCCCGGCTTATGCTTGTCGGCAGGAACGTCCCACAACTCCTTGACGCCAAGGCCATAAACCTGCGGTCCGGACTTGTCGCGCAGGCCGAACATCCGGACGAGCTCCTTGGTCAGCGAGCCCCGAGCGCCCTCCGCGAAAAAGGTATATTTCGCGTGGAGCTCCATTCCCGGCTGGTAATCGCCCCTGTGCGAGCCATCGCGGGCGATCCCCAGGTCGCCGGTCGCCACGCCCTTCACCGATCCGTCTTCGTCGAACAGCACCTCGGCGGCCGGGAATCCCGGGAAAATCTCGACTCCAAGCTCTTCGGCCTGCCCCGCCAGCCAACGGCAGAGATTGCCGAGGCTCAACGTGTAGGTGCCCTTGTTCCGCATGAAGGGGGGCATGAGGAATTCGGGGAAACCGAACTTGCCCGTCTTCGTCAGCACCCAGTGATGGTTCTCGGTCACCGGCACGTTGAGCGGCGCCCCCCGCTCCTTCCAGTCGGGGATCAGCTCGTTCAGCGCCTTCGGATCGACGACGGCGCCCGACAGGATGTGCGCGCCGACCTCGCTGCCTTTCTCCAATATGCAGACCGAAAGGTCGCGCCCGGCCTCCGCGGCGAGCTGCTTGAGGCGGACGGCCGCCGACAGGCCGGCAGGCCCGGCGCCGACGATCACCACGTCATAGGCCATGGATTCGCGTTCGCTCATCGTTCCCCTCGTCGCGCAGGTGGGGCGCCTTGCCCGCGACAGCCCTGCTTTTCCTTGACCGCGCCGTCAATGCTGGTGGACTATTAGAGCCATGGGTGGGGAGCACGACCGCTTGACTGCGGCCGAGGCTGCCAGCGTTCTTGGCTGGTGGATCGAGGCGGGGGTCGACGTGGCAGTACAGGAGAAACCGCGCGCCTGGCTTGGCGCAGCCGCGACCGTGCCCGCGGAGACCGTTCCGCCTGCCCAAATCCCTGCCGCACCCAAGGAACTTCCTACGAGCTTCGAAGCGTTCCGGGGCTGGCTCGGCGAGACACCTTCCCTTCCCCTTGGGCAGGGTAATGCGCGGCGCGTACTCCCGCGTGGAATGGAGGCGGCCGAGGTCATGCTCCTAGCCGACATGCCGACGCCCGAGGATGTTGCCTCGGGACAGCCGATTTCCGGTCAGGCCTGGGAACTCACCGAACGCATGCTTGCCGCGATCGGCTTCGACAACGAGCAGGCCTATGTCGCCAGCCTGTCGTGCTTCCACAACCCCGGAACGCGCCTGTCCGGCACTGACCTCGACGCATGCGCGGATATCGCTCGGCGCCACATCGCGCTTGCGAAACCGAAGCGCCTTCTGCTTCTGGGGGACACGACCTGCCGGGCGCTGCTCGGCAAGCCGCTCACGGCCGCACGCGGTCATGTTCACAAAATCGAAGGGGTACGCACCGTACCAACGTTCCACCCGCGGTTTCTGCTCGACCGTCCGTCGAACAAGGCGCTGGCGTGGCGCGACCTTCTGCTTCTGATGGAGGAAGAGGTTTGAGCATTTATCTGTTGCTTGCAGCGGCTGCAGCGGTGGCAGCGCAGGGCCAGCCACAGGATCCGCTCGCCCCCCTTTCGACGCAGCCCGCCCCGGACCAGCCAGTCATGGTGCCGGTACCCGAAACGCCGAGGCCGACGGAGCAACCCAATAATGCGCCCACGGTAACGGTCGGCCCTGCGCAGCCGGTGACGATCGTCCCGCCGGTAGCGACCCCTCCGCCAGTGGCGGTCGTGAGAGTGCCGCGCAACTGGGGCGAGGTCTTCACCGCGATCCGCGCAGGCCGCTGGGCCGAAGCGCAGGCCGGGATCGCGAGCCTTCCGCAAGACATTCTGACGCCGGTTGCCAAGGCGGAGCTGTACACCGCGAAGGGCTCGCCGGTCGTTTCGCTCGGCCAGATCCAGAGCTTTGCTCACGGAGGCGCCCGACCTCCCGCAGGCGGACCAGCTTGCCCGTATGGCGCTGGCGCGCGGAGCGCCTACCTATCCTGGCTATGCCGCAAGGCGCCCAACCACTTGGCTCGGCAATTCGCCAAGCCGTTCGCGCGCGAGGCCGGTCGCCGGCGAGCCTGCAGCCGATCAGCTGCGGTCCCAGCTCGATCCGTTGATCAAGGCGGACGACGCAATCAACGCCGAACTGCTGCTTATGCAGTCCGCGCCCTATCTTTCCTACGAAGCCCGGGCCGAGGCTGGGCAACGAATCGCCTGGGCCTATTTCGCAATGGCCCGAGATGCCGACGCGCGGCGCGTGGCCGACGCATACAGGCAGGGCGCATCGGGCGATTGGGCAAACCAATCGGCATGGGTGTCTGGGCTAGCGTCCTGGCGCCTCAACGACTGCAATGCAGCATCGGCCGCCTTCCGTGAGGTCGGATCCCGGGCTCAGCAGCGCGAACTGGCTGCGGGTGGCTATTACTGGGCCGCCCGCGCGGAGCAGATGTGCCGCAGGCCGCAGGCCGTTGCTCCGTTGTTGAAAGCCGCCGCCAATTCGCCGGAGAGCTTCTACGGGCTTCTCGCGCGTGAGACGCTCGGCGTCGACAAGAGGCTGCCGCCCGACGTCCACAACGGCATCGGACGCGTGCAGAACCTGCCGAACATCCGCCGCGCCGAGGCACTGGTCCAGATCGGCCAGCACTGGCTCGCAGAGGAACTGCTGAAGCATCAGGCGCAGATCGGTCGAGTGCAGGACCATCACGCGCTGATCGAGGTCGCCCGCAAACTGGGCCTGCCTTCCGCGCAATACTGGCTCGCGCACAATGGCCAATATGGCGCCGTCGTGGACGCCGTGGACCGCTATCCGATCCCACGATGGATGCCGCGCAATGGCTGGCGCATCGATCCTGCGCTGGCGCTCGCTCACATGCGACAGGAATCGAATTTCCGCCCCAACGTCGTCAGCCCGGCGGGCGCGGTCGGCCTGATGCAGGTCCTGCCGACCACGGCGAACGCAATGTCTCGGGTCAACGGCGTGTCGTCGGCCAACCTGTTCGATCCATATTCGAACATCGAGCATGGGCAGAGCTTCATCGAGGCAATGCGCCGATCGGGCGCCACGCAGGGCCAGCTTCCGAAGATCATCGCCGCCTACAATGCCGGTCCGCTGCCGGTGGCGCGCTGGTCCTACATGGCTCCGGCGGATCCGCTGCTGTGGATCGAATCCATCCCCTACTGGGAGACACGCTATTACGTCCCCGCCGTCTTCCGGAACCTCTGGGTTTATCAGGGCCTGGCAAATGCGGAGATGCCGACGCTGAGCGCGCTCGCGCAACACCGCTGGCCGGCGTTTCCGACCGGCCAGACCAATCTTGCCGCAGTGGACTCCGATCAAGCCGGCTGGGGAGCCCTGATCTCCAGCTCCATCTCGGCGTTCAGAAGCTTCGAGATCGGGCAGTTCTTCTTCGCATCCTCGGCCAGCTCGCGAAACTTCGCCTCGTCCAGCGGCACTTCGCCGGTAAGCGTCAGGTCGGAACGCGTGACCTTGAATCCGTCGCCGTCCTTCTCGAGCTTCACGCGAGCCTCTGTTTCCAACGTTCCCTCCGTCACGCCTGCCTTCGCCAGCCCAAACGACAGGGCCATGGTGAAGCAGCTCGCATGAGCGGCCGCGATCAGCTCTTCCGGATTGGTGCCGGGCTCGTTCTCGAAACGGGTCGTGAACCCGTAGCGCTGGTCTTTGAGGACGCCTGACTGGGTCGAAACCCAACCCTGTCCGTCCTTGCCCATGCCCTGATAGCGAGCCGTCGCCGTTCGCGTGATCATTCCTTGTCTCCCTTGCCCTCCGGGATGTTGAACAGCTGTCGCCGCCGATGTTTCCTGAAGAATGATGTTCTTGTTCTGTTCTTGCTCGCGAAGTACAATGCCGCCATGCCGGTCGAGTCGATCAAAGGGCGCGGGGCGACGCGCAATCCAACCCCGACGCGCTTCAACCTGAAGGAGCGGATGGTCGAGGGCGAATGGCTCGACAGCGTCGAGGCGCTCGACGGGCTACCGAAGCGTCGGACAACCGTCACGATCGAACATCCGAAGAGCATCCTCACCCGCAATCGCTCGCCGGACATCGGCTTCGACCGTTCCGTGAATGCCTACCGAGGTTGCGAGCACGGGTGCATCTATTGCTTCGCCCGGCCTACGCACGCCTATCACGACCTCTCGCCGGGCGTGGATTTCGAATCCCGGCTGTTCGTGAAGCCGAATGCCGCGCAGCTGCTCCATGCAGTCCTGTCACGCCCGGGATATGAATGCGCGCCAATAGCCATGGGGACGAACACCGATCCCTATCAGCCCATCGAGGAGACCTGGCGAGTCACGCGATCGGTCATCGAGCTTTTGGTCGAAACGCGGCATCCCTTCTCGATCACGACTAAGTCCGACCGGGTCCTTCGCGACCTGGACCTGCTCAAGCCCGCGGGCGAGCTTGGCATCGTTTCGGTCGCCTTGTCGGTGACGTCACTCGACGCGAAGATCGCCCGAACGCTCGAGCCGCGAGCCCCCGCCCCGCACAAGAGGGTCGCGGCGATCAAGGCGCTGAACGAAGCCGGCGTGCCGTGCCATATCGCGATAGCGCCCGTCGTTCCGCAGATCACGGACCATGAGCTGGAGGCTATCGTGGAGGCCGGCGTTGCCGCGGGCGCCTGCGGAGGCTTCTATCTGCCGGTCCGCCTCCCCCATGAGGTCGCGCCCTTGTTCCGGGCCTGGCTCGACGAGCATTTCCCCGACCGTGCGAGCAAGGTCATGGCGACGATCCAATCGCTTCGCGGAGGTCGCGACAACGATCCGAACTTCTTCAGTCGGATGCAGGGTCAAGGGCCGTGGGCCGACCTGCTCCGCACCCGGTTCGAGAAAGCCGCGAAGAAGTACGGCCTCCCGCAGTCGAAGTTCGGCCTTCGCCGCGACCTGTTCGATCCCCCGCAGGGCAATCAGCTCCGCCTTCTTTGATGGATGTCTATGCGCTTTTTATCGAAGTCCGGGGTGACTTGGCCCTCGCCCCTGCCCTACGCAGCCGCAATGACCAAGCATCTGTTCGTCGCGTTCCTGTTCGCGTCCGCCGCTCCCGCCCTCGCTCAATCCATCTCGCCCCAAGTCGCCGATCTGCGCGAGAGGGCGCTCAAGGACGACTATGCCTATGACATCGTGGAAGGCCTGACGACCGAAGTGGGGCCTCGCCTCGCGGGCACCGATGCGGAAGCGAGGGCCCGCGAGTGGGCGGTCCGCAAGCTGAAGGCGATGGGTTTCGCCAACGTGCGCATTGAGGCATTCGACATGCCGGTGTGGGTGCGCGGAGAAGAAAAGGCGTGGATCACCGCCCCCTTCCCGCAGCCGCTTGCGGTGACGGCGCTGGGCAACAGCGGCGCGACCCCGGCCCAGGGCATCGAAGGGGAACTGGTGGGCTTCTCGACGCTCGACGAGCTGAAGGCAGCTCCGGACTCGGCGGTTCAGGGAAAGATCGTGTTCGTCGACCACAGGATGCCGAGGACCCAGGACGGCTCGAGCTACGGCTATTTCGGCAGTCCGCGCCGCGAAGGTCCGACGATCGCCAGCCGGAAGGGCGCGCTCGCCATCGTCGTTCGCTCCATCGGGACGGATCAGCACCGCAATCCCCACACGGGCGCCATGCGCTTTGAGGAGGGCGTTGCACCCATTCCGGCGGGGGCGCTTTCCGTGCCCGACGCAGAGCAGGTGCAGCGCATCCTGAAGCGCGGCCAGCCTGTCCGATTGAAGCTGGTTCTGACGCCCAGGAACATCGGCACTCGCCAGTCCGGCAATGTGATTGCCGAAGTCCCTGGCCGCGACCCGAAGGCGGCGCCAATTCTGGTTAGCGGCCATCTCGACAGCTGGGATCTCGGGACCGGAGCGGTAGACGACGCTTCGGGCGTCGCCATCGCCGCGGCCTCCGCCAGGCGGATCATGGACGCCGGGCGCCCGTTGAGGACGATCCGCGTGGTCTGGTTCGGCGCGGAGGAAGTCGGGCTGTTCGGTGGGCTCGATTATCGCGCCAAACATGGCAAGGAGCCGCATTACGCGATCGTGGAGAGCGACTTCGGCGCGGACCGCGTGTGGAAGGTCGACAGCAAGCTTGGAAAAGACCGCGAAGCGGAAGCCAAGACCCTGCAGTCCGCTCTTGCGCCGCTCGGCATAGTCCCGGGCTCGCTCGACGAGGCGGAAGGCTCCGACATCGGGCCCATGCTCGCCGACGGACTGCCGGGGGTGACGCTCGCCCAGGACGGCACGCATTATTTCGACCTGCATCACACAGCCGACGACACGCTCGACAAGGTGGACCCGGAGGCGCTCCGGCAGAATGTCGCGGCATGGACGACCATGCTCGCCGTGCTGTCCGGTGGAATTGAGCCGGAGCCGAAACGGCGTAAGCAGCGTTAAGCCCCAAAAAGGGAGGTACGCCATGAGACTTTTTATTGCTGCTCCGCTTCTGCTGCTCTGCGCCTGCAACGTCGATCGCGACGCCGGCAACGAAACGACCACGCTCTCGTTCAACGAGGCCGTTGCGCAGAACACGCTCGAGGACGTCGGCGAGACCGCGGAGAACATCGGCGGGGCGATCGCCAACGAGGCCGAGCAAACCGCCGAAAAGGTCGAAAACAAGGTCGGTGACGTCGACGTGGACGTGAACGTAACGCGCAATGGCGGCGACGAGCACTCGAACCACCAGTAAGTCCAAGGGCGGTTGTTCCCGGCGGCAGTGCCGTGTAGCAGGCCCGCCGTCGGGGAGTAGCGCAGCCTGGTAGCGCATCTGCTTTGGGAGCAGAGGGTCGCAGGTTCGAATCCTGTCTCCCCGACCAATTTTCAAACACTTAGGCGGATTTCATAAGGCCCAGTAAGGCTTCTGGGCTACATTTCGGGAAGAGCGCCGCCGCTACCCGACCGAACCCGCATTGCCTCTGAGAACGCGTCCCAGGTCGGAAGGACGTCGTTCGAAGTGACGGTGGCCTGTTCCGTCTCCCCATTGTCTGAGAAGCCTGCTCTCCCACCACAGCTCGCGATTGAAGCCCCGAGCCATGCGGTCGGCTCTGCTGATTGCCTGAACGTCGCTGGGGGCTTCAAATTGACGACAGCCGCTGAAATGCCCGTCGCCATCCCGGAAATACAAGCGATAGTATGACATCCGACACCTCCGCTTCTGATCTAACCCTCTGAGGAAGCGCAAGGAATCCGGAATGACCCCGAGTTCGTGGCTAACGTTTGTTAGAGCGTTCGAGATCGCGCCTATGGCAGGAGCGGCGTCCGGACTCGTCGCCTCCGGTGTCGAATTGGGGAGGAGTCCGGCCGACGCTCTGGGACCCCCGTCTCCCGGTCGTCGTGAAAGGGCGGCTCGGGTTACTCATCCCGGCCCGAGCCGCCTAGCCCTTCTTTCCCCGGCCCCCGCGCCATGTGCTCCGCGAAGTGCGTCGCCGAGAAGCCCATCGAAACGCGGACGAAGCGCTATAGCCGGGCTAGACCTAGTCCGCTGGGCCAGGTCTTGTCGCTGACTTCCTTTCCGCAATCGCGGCACCTGTAACGCTTGTCGTCTTTGCCGCTCTTCTCCGGATCCTCAATCCAGAAATGACGCCCGGATGCATTGTTCTGGCAATCTGCGGCTACGAAGCTGGTCATGAGTGACCTATTGCCGAAAAAACCTCCGACGGTGCCATCGGTAACATTCCGCACTGGCTCTGACGGTAATGTCCGCAATGGGTTGAACAGACGCGAGCCGATTGTCTGCTCTGGGTGGAAAAGCGGACGCTGCGGCTCCCAACAGCAGTTAGAGTTTCGGCTCCCCGACCACCACGCCAAGGGCATCGCCAGCGCTTACTGAAACCGTTTACACGCGTCTCTTGCAATTCTCGTGAACAGCGGGAGGACTTGCGCACGGAGAGAGGCAGCCGGCATCGATTCGGCTCAACGAAGGGGAACGGGGATGGTTGAGGCGAGTCCGCAGCGGGCCAACATGGGCTATATCGGCGCCATCGTCGCGGTGGCGACGATCGGCGGCTTTCTGTTCGGTTACGACAGCGGAGCCGTCAACGGCACGCAGGAGGGCCTTCGGCAGGCGTTCGGCCTGAGCGATGCCGGTCTGGGCTTCACCGTCGGCTCGCTTCTTATCGGCTGTTTCATCGGCGCCTTTCTCGCGGGACGGCTCGCCGACCTGTTCGGCCGGCGCAACGTGATGATGGTGACGGCGGTGCTCTTCACCATCGGAGCGCTGATCCAGGGCTTCGCCCACGATCACACCCTGTTCGTGATCGCCCGCCTGATGGGCGGAATGGCGGTCGGCGCCGCAAGCGTCCTTTCGCCCGCCTACATCTCCGAAGTCGCGCCGGCCTCCGTCCGTGGGCGACTGACGACTCTGCAGCAGATCATGATTATCATCGGTCTGACGATCGCCTTCGTCGTGAACTATTTCCTCGCCCAGAGCGCCGGGGAATCGACGGCCGCCTACTGGGCCGGGATCGAGGCATGGCGCTGGATGTACCTGATGCAGGCGGTCCCGGCGGTGATCTTCCTCGTCGCGCTCATCTTCATCCCGGAAAGCCCGCGTTACCTCGTCTCGAAGGGCCGCGACGAGAAAGCATCGCAGGTGCTCACGAGCCTCTACGGCAGCGACGTCGCACGTGGAAAGCTCGACGAGATCCGCGCGACCTATGCCCAGGACCATCGTCCGCGTTTGAGCGACATCAAGGGCAACGGCCTGTTCGGCATTCGGCCGATCGTGTGGGCCGGGATCATGCTGGCGGTGTTCCAGCAGCTCGTCGGCATCAACGTCATCTTCTACTACGGCGAGACGCTGTGGAAGCTGGCGGGCGTCAGCGAGGAAGCGGCGCTCCAGCGCAATATCCTCTCGGGCGTCGTCTCAATCGCCGCCTGCATCGTGACCATCATGGTCATCGACAAGATCGGACGAAAACCGCTTCTGCTCATCGGGTCGGCCGGAATGGCGGTGTCGCTGTTCACGATGGCCTATGCCTTCAACAGCGGCACGCTCGATGCCACGGGCCAGCTCCAGCTGACTCCGAACATGGGCATGGTCGCCCTGATCGCCGCCAACCTCTACGTGATCTTCTTCAACGGCACCTGGGGCCCGGTCATGTGGGTCATGCTCGGCGAGATGTTCCCAAACCAGATCCGCGGATCGGCGCTCGCGGTGGCCGGCTTCGCGCAATGGTTCGCCAACTATCTGATCGCGCAGACCTTCCCGATCATGGCGGGCTGGAGCCTGACGGGATCCTATCTCTTCTACGCAATCTCGGCGGCGATCAGCTTCTTCCTGGTGCAGAAGCTCATTCACGAAACTCGCGGCAAAGAGCTGGAACAGATGGAAGGCTGACGGATCTGGGCGCGGACTTCCTGCCGCGCCCAAACGTTTTCGGAGCATCGTATTGAGCACAACCGCAGCCGAAGCGTCATCGGGAGAGCGGACACGCCAGCGGTCCAGCCTGGTCATCGCCGCCTCGTCGCTCGGTACCGTATTCGAATGGTACGACTTCTACCTCTACGGCCTGCTGGCGACGATCCTCTCCGCCCAGTTCTTCTCGGGCGTCAACGAAACTACGGGCTTCATCCTGGCTCTCGCCGCCTTTGCGGCTGGCTTCGCAGTGCGCCCGCTAGGTGCAATAGTCTTCGGCCGCGTCGGCGATCTTGTCGGACGGAAGAACACCTTCCTCGTCACCATGGCCATCATGGGCTTGTCGACCTTCCTCGTCGGCCTTCTTCCCAATTACGCAAGCATCGGCATCGCCGCACCCATCCTGCTGGTTACGCTCCGGATCCTGCAGGGTCTGGCGCTCGGTGGTGAGTATGGCGGAGCTGCAACCTACGTCGCCGAGCATGCGCCACACGACAGGCGCGGTTTCCACACGAGTTTCATCCAGACCACCGCGACGGTTGGCCTCTTCGCGGCTCTGATCGTCGTCATCGCCACGCGCACCTGGATTGGCGAAGAGGCGTTCGCGGCCTGGGGCTGGCGCCTACCCTTCCTACTCTCGCTGTTTCTTCTCGCAGTTTCGATGTGGATCCGCATGCAGCTCGAGGAAAGCCCGGTATTCCGCCGGATGAAGGCGGAAGGCACGACGTCGAAGGCGCCTTTGACCGAGGCGTTCGCGCGCTGGCCGAACCTGAAACTGGTGCTGATCGCCTTGTTCGGCGCCGTCGCCGGCCAGGCGGTCGTTTGGTACACGGGACAGTTCTACGCTTTGTTCTTCCTGGAAAAGATCCTGCGGGTCGACGGTGCGACGGCGAACATCATGATCGCCATCGCGCTGGCGATCGGAACGCCCTTCTTCCTGTTCTTCGGCTGGCTGTCCGACCGCATGGGCCGAAAGAAGATCATCCTCGCCGGCTGCCTGTTCGCGGCGCTGACCTATTTTCCCTTGTTCAACACGCTCTCGAAGGTTGTGAACCCTGCGCTCTTCGCGGCACAAGTCAGCGCACCGGTGACTGTCTATGCCGATCCAAGCACCTGTTCAGCGCAGTTCGACCCAATCGGCAAAACAAGGTTCGACAAGAGCGGGTGCGACGTAGCGAAGTCCACCTTAGCCAAGGCAGGCATTCCTTACTCCACCGAACCTTACGGACAGGGAGAGGTGTCCGTTGGCAATCGGACAATCGCGGTCGATGATCTCGCTACCTACGGCGAGCGGCTGAAGGCGGCCGTTGCTGAGGCAGGCTATCCCGAAAAAGCCGACCCAGCGCAGATCGACAGGCCGATGGCCATCGCGATCCTCACCTTGCTCGTCATCTATGTGACCATGGTCTACGGGCCGATCGCGGCGATGCTGGTCGAGCTGTTCCCGGCCCGCATCCGCTACACATCCATGTCCCTGCCCTACCACATAGGAAACGGCTGGTTCGGAGGCTTCCTGCCGACCATCGCCTTCGCGATCGTGGCTGCGACCGGAAATATCTATTCGGGACTATGGTACCCGGTGATCGTCGCGCTTGCGACCGTAGTCATCGGCGCGCTTCTGCTGCCAGAAACGCGCGACAGGCGTATCGAGGCCTAGTCGACGACCGGCGGGCACGGAATGCCCGCCACGCCAACCGGGAAGGCGAACAATGCGCCGGCGAGCGGCTGTCTTGCCAGTTGCTCTTCCTTGAGGAGATGCCGTGCAGTCGTCGCGAAGGCCGTTCGAAGGTCGGAGCCGCCGAAGGCGATCTTGGTGATGTTGGAGACGGGAAAGCGCACGCGCTCCAGGACTTCGCCGGCAGGCGAATAGCGGCGGACTTCAGACCCCCCATACAGGCCGACCCAAATGCCGCCTTCGCTATCGACGGTGGGACCGTCCGGATGGCCGTCCTGCAGATTGACCCGAACGACGAGCTGTGAAGGCCCAAGTTGCCCGTCACCCCAAATCTCGCAGGCCGATATCGTACCTTTGAGAGTGTCCACCCAGTAGAGAATGCTCCCGTCCGGCGAGATTGCGGGACCATTGGTGATCGCAATGCTTGTGAGATTGGTTCGCGTAAGTTTGCCGCGATGGAAGCAGTAATAGGCCCCGGTCGTCGACTTTTCGCTGTCATCCATCGTCCCGAACCAGAGGCGGCCCTTCGGATCGACTACGCCGTCGTTCAGCCGGTTCTCCGGACTGCCCGGTTCGACTTCGACCAGTAGCTTGAACTTGCCCTTCTTCGGATCGAAGCGGTGCAGCCCGCTCTGCAATCCGGCGATGAACCCGCCGCTTTTCGCGGGGACGAGGAACCCGACTTGCTCCGGCGCTTCCCAACTGCGCCCCTCCCCGCTTTCCGGATCGAAGCGGTGAATCTGTTGGCGCTTGATGTCGGTGAACCACAGCGCCCTGTCGCTTTCGACCCAGACCGGCCCTTCGCCAAGCTGAGCGCCCACTTCCCATGCAAGATGCGCTTCCCGGGTCATGTCAGATCATACCCCTGTCGCTGCGAACGTACGTCCGTCCGGATCGAGATCCCGCAGATCCCGGCCCTTCGTCTCCTTGCCGTACAGGGCGAGGAGGACAAGCGCCAAGACCGTCGGAACGAAGATGATTACGGAGACGATGTCGAGCGGTGGCACGAGCGCCAGGATCGCGAGGAACTGGGCGAGCATGCCGCCCGCCTTCGTGCAGGCGGCGACCGTCCCGGTGGTGCGCCCACGGATGCGTAGCGGGAAGCTTTCCGCGGCATAGGGCAGCAGCATGGCGATCAGGCCGTTGGTGCCGACGATCAGCAGCGCGACCGGCAAGACCGGACTAGGAATCACACCCAATTCGAGCCCCAGCACGCCAATGAGGCCGACAAGAGTTAGGGCGACCGAGCCGACGACGGACCATTTGGTGCTGATCCGGCTGTAGAGATAGGCGGCGACGAAGATGGTCGGGAAGGCGATCAAGGCGGACTCGGCGAGCAGGCGGCTGGTCAGCTCCACGCTGTAGCCCTTGGCGACGAGGTCCGTGGGCAGCCACAGCAGCAATCCGAAGTTGATCAGCCCGTAGCAGATGGCGGCGAGGCTAAGGGCGAACAGCTTCCCGAAGAAAGCTCGCCCGGTGAGGGCGACGGTCGGCGCCTTGGACAAGGCAATCGCCTCGGCAGCCCGGGTCGACCGCGCCTGCGATCCGAAGCGCTCCATGACGCGCTGAGCCTCTTCACGGCGTCCTCTCGCCAGAAGGAATTTCGCGGATTCTGGGAATGAGCGCCCCCAGCAACACCAGCGACAGGCCCGTCGGCAGATTGAGGAGCCACAGGATTCGCCAGCCGAACTCGGGCTGTAGAAGCGCCGACAAGCCGCTGGCAGCGAAGTAACCGCCCACAGACCCAAGCCCGCCGACGAGAACCAGGCTCCAGCCCCGGTGCTTGCTCGGCATCATCTCGGCAAGCAGCGCGTAGGTCACCGGCAACATGCCGCCTGCAGCCGCCCCCATCATGAAGCACATGCCGACGTTCCAGTAGAGCGACGGCATCGCTCCGCAGATCGACGTCCCGACGAACATCACGGCCGAAAGGAGGATCGACGCCTTCCGTCCATAGATGTCGGCGATGATGCCCCAGAGGACGGAGCCGACGACCGTTCCGACGAGCGCGAAGAACGGAACAAGCGATGCTGTCTGCTTCGGAACGCCATATTCCTCGATCATGCCGGGGATGGTGAAGCCGAGGCTCGCGGGTTTCATGATGTCGATGATCAGCGCGATCACCAGCACCGCCATCAGCGTCCAGTGCGCTCTGGAAAGCGGCGCATCCTCGGGAGGCGAGACCACGATCTCCTGCGAGGCGGAGAGGAGCCCGGAAACGTTGCGCGGCAACAGGCCGTAGGCCGCGACGCCAACCCCGCCGACGATGAGCGCCATGCCGACGATCATGTCGGCGCCCATCGGCATGCCGGCGAGCATGAAGTGATTGTGTTGGCCCATCAGGAACATGGGCACGTGCATCAGGACGCCGACAGTGACGGCAATCACGCCCAGGATGAAGGCCAGAAGTCCGCGACGGTCCGAAAGTGTGCTCGCGCTAATCACGGATGGCCCGGATCACCGATGTGCGCTGGCAAAGGCGGCGGCGGCACCGAACAGACCCGGTTGCGGGTGAACGATAACCTTGACCGGCATTTCGTCCATCATCCGCTCGAAGCGGCCCTTGGCGATAAAGCGGTCGCGGAAACCCGAACGCGGCAGGTGATCGGCCAGCCGCAGGCCTAGCCCTCCGGCCAGGACCACGGCATGCGCACCCTGGGCGAGCGCGAAATCGCCGGCGGCCGCCCCGAAGATCAGGCAGAGGTGGTCGAGCGCCGCTGCTGCCAGCGTGTCGCTTCCCGACAAGGCCGCAGTCCAGAGATCCTTCTCGTCCCGAAGCGTGAACGGCCTCTTCTCGATCGTTCCGAGTGCCTCGTAGATGTTGAGCAGCCCCCTGCCCGACACCAGTCGCTCGACCGAGACGCGGCGGAAATTTTCCCTCAGATGCTCCAGGATGCGGTCCTCGAGCGGGTCGAGTGGGGCCCAGTCGATGTGGCCGCCCTCGGTCGCGATGACGTCATGACCGTCCGGTCGCTTCAGCAAGCTTGCGACCCCCAACCCAGTCCCCGGCCCGACGATGCTCACGACGCCAGTTTCGGGAAGGTCGCGCTGCGGACCGCAGACGTGCCGGTATGCCGCTCCGTCCAGTCCCGCCACAGCGTGCGCGATCGCAGCGAAATCGTTGACGATGACGAACTGCTGGACGCCCAGCTTTTCCTGCATCAGCGCGGGCCTGATGACCCAGGGATTGTTGGTGAGCTTCAGGACGTCGCCACCGACTGGGCCCGCGAAGGCGATCGCAAGCTCGTTCGGAAGAGGTTCCTCGATGCGGCGCCCGAACTCCTGCCAGGCGTGCTGGAAGCTGGCGAACTCGCTGGTCTTGACGGTGACCGGCTCACCAAGATCGACGACTCGCCCGCCCTCGATCGCCGCGAGCGCGAACCGCGCGTGAGTCCCGCCAACGTCGGCAGCCGCAACCCGTCTCATCGCATCCCCTCTCGCGGCTGCTGCTAACGGGGAAGCGGCAGTCCCGCCAGAGGCTAGGCGGCGTTCCGCTCGTCCTGCTCGGCGTCGAAGCTCGCCTGGGCGCTGTGGATGGCTTCTACATTATCCATCGCCCAGGTCGCGAGACCGCAGATCGGCTTCTGGAGCGACTGCCCAAGCTCCGTGAGCTCGTAATCGACCCGGGGCGGGATCGTCGGCGTCACCGTCCGATTGACCAGCCCGTCGCGCTCGAGGTTGCGGAGCGTGAGCGTCAGCATGCGCTGGGACACGCTGGGGATCTCGCGCCGCAGCTCGTTGAATCGCTTCGGCCCTTCGCCGAGCGTCTGCACGACGAGCACCGTCCATTTGTCGCCGATCCGCGACAGCAGGGTGCTGATGGTCCGGCAAACGGGGTTGGTCGGGTCTTTCATCGGTTACCTCCGTGTGCCCGGCGTTACAGGCCTGTTCGCGGGCCACAAATTTGTTCGTCCAGCACAAAAAAGTGCGTTCTTGCGGGCCAGTTCTGCGTGGTTACTTAGAGTGCCTCGGTAACAAATCAATACCAAGGAGGCAATAGTGACCATCCTGCATATCGACAGCAGCATCAATGGCGAGAACAGCGCGAGTCGCACCGTCAGCCATTCCATCGTCGAGCAGCTGAAGTCAGCCCAGTGGGGCGAGGAGGTCGTCTATCGCGACCTTGCATCGAACCCGCTTTCGCACCTGACTCTCGACGCGTTCGCCGATACTTCGGTGCTCGACGAATTCCTCGCAGCCGACACGATTGTGATCGGCGCGCCGATGTACAACTTCACCCTGCCGAGCCAGCTCAAAGCGTGGATCGACCGCATTCTCATTGCCGGAAAGACCTTCCGCTACACTGCGGAAGGCCCGGAAGGCCTTGCCGGAGGCCGTCGCGTGATCGTCG
The DNA here is from genome assembly GCA_963829625.1 of uncultured Alphaproteobacteria bacterium. Lineage (GTDB taxonomy): Bacteria > Pseudomonadota > Alphaproteobacteria > Sphingomonadales > Sphingomonadaceae > Sphingomicrobium. Next base: position 300,009 of record CAWHJH010000001.1, read on the forward strand.
CCCTCGCCCGTGGCGGTTTCTATGACGTGAACTCGCCAGCGGCGTCGCTCGAGCATCTCGAGACCTATCTGCGCGGGCGTCTTCAACTTCATCGGCATCGAACCCGAATTCGTCGCCGCCGACGGTCTCGCCGTCAGCCCGGAGCAACGCGAGGAATCGATCAGCCAGGCGCTCGGAACGACGATCCGCCTCGCGGCCTGACCCAGACGCGGCCGGCGAGCCTCCGCTCCCCTCCACTCGCCACCGCGCATCGAGCCTCGGCCGTTTCCCCGCGGCCGGGGCTCGCTTTCATTGAGATTGGGGAGTGGTGGGCCCGGAGGGATTCGAACCCCCAACCTAGCCGTTATGAGCGGCCGGCTCTACCGTTGAGCTACAGGCCCCCGCCCGGCAGCAAGGCGTTAGCGCCAGCCCGGCAGAAGGCGCAAGCTAGGTCCTGCGCCGCGGCAATACCAGCGCCAGCTTTTCGCCCGTCGTACGAAGGTCTCCGCCCGCTGTCTGGGCGATCCCCCGTGACAGCTTGAGCGAGAAACTGCTCGCGAGCACGTCCGGATTCTTCTCGTCGCGTCCGAACAATTGAGCATCGCTGAGGCCGCGCATCGCCTGTGGGCGGCTGATGGTCACGAGGCATTGGCCGACGTCACAGTCGACCGCGATGGCGATCCGCTCACGCGGTAGGGCCGTATCGAGGAGCGCGGAGCAGAAGCGGCGCATCAGTCGCTCGACGACCGCCTGCTCGAGGCTGCAGATGGCGGGCATCCGCGAAAGCGCGATGTCCACTTTCGCTCCGCGTACCGTCGCGCGCTCCTTCAACTCGGGCGTCAATGACTTGATCAGTCCGTTGAGATCGGTCGCGCCGTCGACAGCCGCAGCCGACGACCGAATCTGGGCGGCGATGTCGAGATCCTCGATCGCGGAAAGCAAAAGCCGCGCCTGGGACACGATTTCGGCTGCCCGATCGCGATAGCGCTGATCGGCGGGGCCAAGATACTGGCCATCGATGATCTCCGCGAAGCCGACGATCGCAGTCAGAGGAGTTCTCAGCTCGTGAATGAGCTCGCGGAGCGCATCCTCGTCGAGCGGCTCTTCCTCCTGAGGGACGATCTCGTCGTCGCCGGCTTCGGTCGAGCGGATAGCGACGCCGCGATAGCCCGCGAATCGCCCGTCAGCCGGTTCGAACGCGGGGACTCCGCTCAGCTTCCAGTCGCCCGCCGCGGGCCCTTCCCCGGACACCGTCAGGACAGCGTCGCGAAAGGGCGCTCGAACTGCGAATGCGCGCTGGATCCGCTGGTCCACTCCATTTTGCTCGCCGGGATTGGCGAGCGACCGCCCCACCAGCGGCCCGCGCGGCACGCCTTCAACCCAGGCAATCTCCCCAGACGGCCCGCATTCCCAGCGAAACAAGGGCGAAGGGCCTTCGGGGGATCGCCCGTTGCCAGCCGTGAAAGCCTCCGTCGGCCGTGGCTGCGGCCGCACGACCTGACGCTCCTGCCTCAGGGTCTCGATACGGGCGAGCACTTCGCTGATCGAGGGGATGGGCGCGGCGGGCCCAGCGGGTACCGCAGGCGCAGGCGCAGGCGCGGATTCGGGCTCCGGCTCCGGCTCAGGCTCAGGCTCAGGCTCAGGTGCCTGCTCTCGCACGGGTTCAGGCGCGGGCTCAGGTTCCGGTTCCGGCATGGGCTCCGGTTGCCGGTCGATGACCGGCTCCAGCCTCCTGGCCTCGCGCCTGGGCGCGACCGACTCAGGTGGCAGCGGCTGGGCCGCGCCCCATGCGGGCAGGTCGGGATAGAGGGAGCGGATGAACCGCTGGCTATCCGGGCTGGCGGTCGCGAGGACGTCTCTCCACTGAAATGGCTGCAGGGAGGCCGCAGCGAGGACAGGCGCCGAGACGGCGACCGTATCGATGGCGAAAAGTATCACCAAGGCCACCGGGAGCTGCGGACGCGCAACGGCGCGAGCGGCGGCAGCGCGAAGCTGCTGATCGATATGAGGTGCTTCGGTCAGGATGACTTCGAGCGCGCGCTGGGTCAGCGGCGTCGAAAGGTCGTTCGCGCGAGCAAGCAGCTCTACCAGCTGACGCCAGCGCACGGCGCGATCGTGCGGGTTGGCAGCAGGCTGCGCCAACACTGTCTGCAGGCGATCATCGAACCGCACGCTACATCCGCTTCCTTCAAGACCGGTCGATTGCACCGTTCCAGTGCGACGCGGTCCTAAGGAAGGGGCTGTTGCTTAACCATCCCGAAATGAGACAGGATTAAACGCAGAAATAACTAGAATAGGGCGGCAGTTGCCCGACGCCCCCTTCCCTATGCCGATGTTCAGGCTGCGGTGGATAGGTAAGTCAGCCAGTACTTGGCGATCTCGGCACGCGCGCCGGTCACCGCATTGAGCGCTGCCGTGGCACCGGCCTTGTCGCCGGACCGGGCCAGCGCCATGCCAAGGTGCAGATTGACCAGGCTGGCATCAGCGCCGGACTTCGTCAAAGCGGCGCGATAGAGCTCGGCGGCCTTGGCATACTGGCCGTAGCCGTAGAGCAGGTCGCCGGCGGCCAAAGCCGCCTTCGCGGTCGAAGCGCCGAGGCCCTTGGCAGCTGCGCCGTCGAGGCTCGCGGCCTCGCCCGCGGACTTCGCATTGGCCTGCTGGATCATCTCCTTGAACGGAGACTTGTTCGGATCGACCGCCTTGGCGGCAATCCCCTCCTCGAGCACCGCCTTGGCTTCGCCGGGATAGCCCTTGGTGAGCGCCGCATACGCATAACGGTCGTAATCGGATTCGCCGTTCAGTGCCTTGGCCGCCCGTGCGAGCCTCAGCAGGTCGAGCGTCGCCGCATCGTCCACGTTGTTGAGATTGCGATAGATGCGAATCGCGTCGCTCCAGTTCGCCGCCGTCGGATAAGCGCTCACCCACTGGCGGCTGAGCTCCGGCGTAACCGCCAGCTTGGACTTGTACGCAAGCGAAATCGCCCGCTTGTACATGTCCTCGGGCGCCTTGGCGCCGTTGACGCTCTGCTGGGCGATCGCCTGGCGGAGGGTCGCCACCGCGTCGTTGGGATTGCCGCCGACCGAGCGCGCCTGGGCGAGAAGCGGGACGATCTCCGCATTGTTCGGGTCCAGCTGCTGCGCCTTCTCGAAGGCCGCGATCGCCTGCGGATACTGCTTGAGGTTGTAGCGGGTCTTGCCGAGGTTCACGTAGAGGCCGCCGAGCTGGTCCTGTGGCATCGATCCGGAAGAAATCAGACCCTCGATCGCCGTGGCGATCCCGGCATCGTTCTTCTGGGCGACGGCAACCTTCAACTCCGCCTGCGAGGCAAGGAAATGCTCATCGCCCGTCTGCGACGCCGAGTGCGCCGCAGCGACCTTCGCCGGGATGTTGGCGGTGTCATTCGCCTCGATGGCTGCGAGAAGCTCCTGATAAGCCTTGGTGAAGGCCGGCGAGACCTTGATTTTGCGGTCGCCGATCGTGACCGTAGCACCACCCTTCCCGGGCTTTTCCTTCTGCTGCTCGGCCCCTCGAGCCTGCGGCTGGGTCTGCGGAGCAGTACTTCCGTAGCCTTCACGCTGCGCCTGCGCAGCGGTTGCAATGGCCGTCGAGGCCGCGAGTGCGATGCCAAGCATCTTGGTGGTGGGTTTCACTGCCTGATCTCCCGTGCGCCCATCGACGCGTTCGAATGACGTGCCCGCGCCAATAAACCTCGTCGCTCGGCTCGCCAAGGCTGGTGGACCGATTTCGATGAACCACGTTTGAATTCAAGCGCTTGACTGACGTCTGGAGAATATCCGGGCGGCTAACTTCTGATAAGGTGCAGCGCCCGGCTGCATGAGTTATCAAAGTCCGGGGCTCGCTATACTCCCTTGGCTTCGACACCTCAGGAACTAGCGGGTCCCACCTGAAGCGGCTCAGTCCTCCTCCAGAGACTGGGCCGCTTCTTCTTTTCAGGGCTTGGGATGCGCCAAGAGTCTCGCGTGCGCGCACGCGCGCGGGCTGGCGCGAGGGTTCAATTCGGGCTAGGCCTCCCTATCTGGGGGGCGGCGCCGTGCAAAGCGGCAATTCCTCCTGCTTTTCTGCATGAATTAGACCCACGGGATCATCAATCTTGGCCACCGAACCGCCCGCCGAACTTTCGGGCCCGACTGACGGCAGCGACATCCACCCCATCTCCATCGTCGACGAGATGAAGACCAGCTACCTCGATTACGCGATGAGCGTGATCGTCAGCCGTGCGCTTCCTGACGTTCGCGACGGCCTCAAGCCGGTTCACCGCCGGATCCTCTACGCCTGCCAGGAAGCGGGTTATGTCGCCGGCCGGCCCTACCGCAAGTCGAGCCGCATCGTCGGTGACGTCATGGGTAAATATCACCCGCACGGCGACAGCGCGATCTACGACGCCCTCGCCCGCATGGTGCAGCCGTGGTCGCTGCGCGTTCCGCTGATCGACGGTCAGGGCAATTTCGGGTCGATGGACCCCGACCCGCCCGCGGCCATGCGCTACACGGAAGCGCGGCTTGGCAAGGTCGCCAACTTCCTGCTGGCGGACATCGACAAAGACACGGTCGACTTCCAGCCCAACTACGATGCGTCGGAGCGCGAGCCGCAGGTCCTCCCGGCCCGCTTCCCGAACCTCCTGGTCAATGGTGCCGGCGGAATCGCGGTCGGAATGGCCACCAACATTCCACCGCACAATCTCGGCGAAGTGCTTGCCGCCTGCCGCGCCTACATGGACGACCCGGCGATCTCGACCGAAGGCCTGATGGAACATGTAAAGGGCCCGGACTTCCCGACCGGCGCCTTCATCCTCGGCCAGGCCGGCATTCGCAGCGCTTACACCACGGGCCGCGGCTCGATCATGCAGCGCTCGCGCTACAAGGTGGAGGAAGGCCGCGGCGACCGCCGTTCGATCGTCCTGACCGAAATCCCCTATCAGGTCGGCAAATCCGGGCTGGTCGAGAAGATCGCCGAAGCCGCCAAGGACAAGCGCATCGAAGGCGTCTCGGACATCCGCGACGAGTCGAACCGCGAAGGTGTCCGCATCGTCATCGACCTTAAGCGCGATGCGACGCCGGACGTCGTCCTCAATCAGCTGTGGCGGCACACGCCCGCCCAGTCGTCGTTCCCGGCGAACATGCTCGCGATCCGTGGCGGCCGCCCGGAAACGCTGACGCTCCGCGACATCATCGAGAGCTTCGTCAAGTATCGCGAAGAGGTCATCACCCGCCGCTCGAAGTTCGAGCTGCTGAAGGCTCGCGAACGCGCACACATCCTGCTCGGCCTGGTCGTCGCCGTGACCAACCTCGACGAGGTGGTGAAGCTGATCCGGGGATCGGCGAGCCCGGCGGAGGCCCGCGAGAAGCTGCTGGCCCGCAAATGGCCGGGCGCCGAAATCCGCCCCTACATCGCTCTGGTCGAAGCGGTCGAGCCACAGGGCAAGTCGGAGACGTACCAGCTTTCCGAAGCGCAGGTCCGCGCGATCCTCGAGCTTCGCCTGCACCGCCTGACAGCCCTTGGCCGCGACGAGATCGGCAACGAGCTCAAGGAGCTGGCTGACTCCATCGGAGAACTGCTCGAAATCCTCGCCAACCGCGCCCGCCTGTACGAGGTCATGCGCGAGGAGTTCGACGAGGTCGAACGCGAGTTCGCGACGCCTCGCATGAGCGAGCTGGCCCCCGCAGCCGAAGGCATCGAGGATGAAGACCTGATCGAGGTCGAGGACATGGTCGTAACCGTGACCATGACCGGCTACATCAAGCGCACGCCTCTCGTCTTGTTCCGCGAGCAGAAGCGCGGCGGAAAGGGCCGCGCCGGAATGCAGACGAAGGACGAGGATGCGGTAACGACCCTCTTCGTCACCTCGACCCACAACCCGGTGCTGTTCTTCTCGAACCTCGGCCGCGTCTACCGGATGAAGGTGTGGCGCCTGCCGGAAGGCGGGCCGAACACCAAGGGCCGCCCGATGATCAACCTCCTGCCGCTGGCGGAGGGTGAGAAGATCTCGACCGTACTTCCGCTTCCGGAGGACGAGAATGAATGGGGCGGCCTGCACATCATGTTCGCCACCGCGCACGGAACGGTCCGTCGCAACAGCATGGCGGCCTTCACCAACGTCCCGACCGCAGGCAAGATCGCGATGCGCTTCGGCACGTCTGCTGTCGAAGGGTCCGAAAACGGCGACGATAGCGAAGAGCAGTCGGATCCGACCGACCGTCTGATCGGCGTCGAGCTTCTGACCGAGGGGGACGACGTTCTTCTCGCTACCCGCAACGGCAAGGCGATCCGCTTCCTGTCGACCGACGTCCGCGAGTTCCAGTCGCGCACGTCGACCGGTGTCCGCGGCGTGCGCCTGCTCGGCAACGACGAAGTCATCTCCATGTCGATCCTGCGCCGCGTCGGGACCACGCAGGAGGAGCGTGAAGCCTATCTGAAATGCCCGCCCTGGCGCGAGCGCGAAGATGTCGAGTGCGCGCTCCCGCCGGAGCGCGTGGCCGAGATGGCGGAAAAGGAGCAGTTCATCCTCACCGTCACCGAGAACGGATACGGCAAGAGGTCATCGGCCTACGAATATCGGCGCACGAACCGCGGCGGTCAGGGTATCACCAACATCGACACGTCCGAGCGTAACGGCCGTGTCGTGGCGAGCTTCCCGGCCCATACCGGCGAGCAGCTGATGCTGATCACCGACCAGGGCAAGATGATCCGCACGACCGTCGGCGACATCCGGGTGATGGGCCGCAACACTCAGGGCGTCACCATATTTCGGGTTGCCGAGAACGAGCATGTCGTCTCCGTGGCTCGCATCGACGAGAGCGAGGAAGACGAAATCGAGCTTGACGCGGGCGACGAGAAAGCGCCGGAAGAAGGTGCCGTCGTTGGCGAAAGCGAGTTGGAGCGGCCCGCCGATCCGGAGCCCGGGGACAAGTAGCGTCGAATAGAGTCCCATTGCGGACAAGCTGCGGGAACGGCGATGGGTCCGCTCGCGTTCGTTGATGAAACGAAAGCAAGGAGGAATTCATGGCCCTTCCCCATCGCGCTCTGGTCCTTGTCGCCGACGGAACGAAGGTTCTCTTCCTCCGCAACCACGGCGATCAGAACCAGATCGATCTGCGCACCGAGTTCTCACGACGCTCGCCAGGACCGCAAGGATAGCGAGATCAAGACCGATGCGCCGGGGACGAGCAAGCAGAGCATGGGCTATGGCCGCCCCTCGATGGACGAGCCTGACTACCATCAGCAAGAGGAAGACCGCTGGGTGAAGGACGCGGCGGAGGAGCTGAAGAAGCGCGCCCTCCGCAACGACTTTGACGCTTTGGCGATCATTGCCCCGCCCAGGGCGCTCGGCACATTCCGCAAGGAGCTTCACAAGGAGGTCGAGAAGCGGATTGTGCTGACGCTCAACAAGGAAATGACCGACCGGCCAATTCCCGACATCGAGGAGCTGCTGGTCGGCGAGGCCGCTCCCCCCGCCTGACGAACCTGGCTGTATTGCTAATATATAGCACCTAGTCCCATCCGCCGGTGCCGCCGTTCGCCGATTTGTCGGTCGTTCTCCCATGCTCGTCGAGTTGGCATGGTTCTTGAAGAGCATCCCTTGCAGCAGCCTCGCTGTCAGAAAAGGGAAAGCCAATGACTTTGATGACGACGATCGTCGCCGTGGCCCTCGGCCTCACTCCGATCCCCGCCGACGGCAAGGTTCAGCCTGTCGGCGATTCCACTGCGGGCCTGATCGGCCGCTATTCCGAAACGACCGACGACACCGGCACGACCCACTTGAAGGGCGATCAACCGTCGCACAGGCGAATTCTTCCACATCACCGTCAACCCGTTCGGGCGCGTCGAAGGCTCGGTCGGCGAGAAAGTGGTCACCTTCAACGTGGCGGCCGCCAGCTGACGGTCTCAGCGCGACGTCAGGCGTAGAGGTGGATCACCTCTGCGCCTGGCGTCACCGCCGATAGCAGCAGTGAACGGTGGCATCCCGCCGGGTCGCGCTCGTAGCAAAGCAGCGCGCTTGGCTTTTCGCCGGCAAGGTCGACCATCTGGGCACCTTGCGCGATCGCCTCCGGCAGTTCGAGCTGTCCGGCGTAGCTGCGCTCCATATCGGCGTGCCTTCCAGCCCGGGCAGCGGCCCGCCCGTCCGCCGGCGTTCCCAGCGCGCGCAGATGGACATAGTCGATACCCGCTTCGGCAAGCGCATTGCGGAGCGGCGTCTTGGAAAAGCCGGGCCGCCTCGAGTTCGGCACGGCCCTGACGTCGATCACGCGCTCGACGCCCGCCTGTTGCAGCGCCGCAAGGAACTCGCCGACCGTCGTCCCCTCATATCCGATGGTGAAGATGCGCACGGCTACTCCGGACGATGGCAGACGGCTTCGATGTTCGCTCCATCTGGGTCGTATACGAAGGCCGCGTAATAGTTGGGATGGTAGTGCGGACGGATCCCCGGAGCGCCATTGTCGCGGCCGCCCGCGGCCAATGCCGCCTGATGGAAGGCGTCAACCTTCGCCCGTGTATCCACTTCGAACGCGACATGCGTCCCCTCGCCGACGCGCTCATTGTCGCCGATCCAGAAATAGGGCTTGCCGTCTGAACCGAAGCCGTGAGCCGTTCCGCCAAACTCGGTCTGTTCGGGCGTAACGGACATGACCAGGCTTATGCCCAGCGGTGCCAGCGCCTGTTCGTAGAAACGCCGCGACCGTTCCGCATCGGCAACCGCAAATCCGACGTGATCGAGCATGAGCATTCCTCCTTTGCTCCAATCGGACTATTCGACCCGCGATGTCCTTCGATATTCAGATCATAGGCGGCGGACTCGCCGGTTCGGAAGCCGCTTGGCAATTGGCGGAAGCGGGTTTGCGCGTCCAGCTGTCCGAAATGCGCGGCGGCGGGGATATGACCCCTGCTCACGAGACCGACCGCTTCGCGGAAATGGTCTGCTCCAACAGCTTCCGGTCCGACGATGCAGAGAACAATGCCGTGGGGCTTCTTCACCAGGAGATGCGCGCTCTCGGGTCGCTCGTCATGCGGGCCGCCGACAAGCACCGCGTCCCGGCGGGCTCCGCCCTGGCCGTCGATCGGGACGGCTTCGCGCTGGAAGTCACTGGCGCCATCGAAAGCCACCCACGAATCTCGGTAGTACGCGAAAGGATCGACGCCCTTCCCGACCATCCGACGATCGTCGCCACGGGCCCGCTGACGGGCTCGAACCTTGCCGAGGCGATCGCTGCGGAGACGGGCCAGGATGCCCTCGCCTTCTTCGATGCCATCGCCCCCATCGTCCACCGCGACAGCATCGACATGGACGTCTGCTGGATGGCGGCGCGCTGGGACAAGGGAGGCAAGGACTACATAAACTGCCCGCTCGACAAGGAGCAGTACGAGGCTTTCGTCCAGGCGCTCCGCGATGGGGAGAAGACCGAGTTCAAGGATTGGGAAAAGGACACGCCCTATTTCGAAGGCTGCATGCCGATCGAGGTGATGGCGGAGCGCGGCGTCGAGACGCTACGATTTGGTCCGATGAAGGGCGTAGGGCTCGATAATCCTCGCACCGGACGCTGGCCCTATGCCGTCGTCCAGCTCCGCCAGGACAATGCGCTTGGCACCTTGTGGAACATGGTCGGCTTCCAGACCAAGCTGAAGCACGGCGAGCAGGTTCGCATCTTCCGCACCATCCCGGGCCTCGAGAATGCCGAATTCGCGCGGCTTGGCGGAATCCACCGCAACAGCTTCATCAACTCGCCCAAACTTCTCGACCACGAACTGAGGCTCAAGTCGAAGCCGAACATCCGTTTCGCCGGGCAGATCACCGGCTGCGAGGGCTATGTGGAAAGCGCCGCGATCGGACTGATCGGCGCCCGCTTTGCGGCTGCGGAGCTCAAAGGCGAAACGCTCGTCCCGCCTCCTGCGGAAACGGCGCTCGGAGCGCTATTGGGTCACATCACCGGGGGAGCCGACGCGGAGAGCTTTCAGCCGATGAACGTGAACTTCGGTCTGATGCCGCCCATCCCCGGACGTTCGAAGAAGGCCGACCGGAAGAAGATGTACACCGATCGCGCCCGCCAGAAGCTCGCCGAGTGGCTCGAGCGCGAGCGCGTCCCCGAGCCTGCCTAGTTCGGAAACTCGATCGTCGAGATCAGCTCCGTCATGCGCAACAGCCGCGCCTGGATCGCCACCGGTACTGTGTCCGGAAGACGATCGGTGATCGTATCCCGCGCCTCGAAGTACCCGGCGTTCACCCGCACCAGTTCCATCGACCAGTCCGGAAAGCTTCGCGCATCCACCTTGCGCCGGTCGCGGATCTCGAAGCCGTTGTGCCGCGGATCCTTGCGTAGCCGCTCTACCAGATCCTCTATCGCGTCCTCGGCCCCCTCGACGATCTGCAGGAAATGCGTGCCGTTGAACACGAGCAGACCGGTGATTCCGTCCAACGCATTCTTCTCCCGCGCCGTGCGGTGGATAGCTTCGAGGTCGGAAGCCTGCAGGTCGAGACGCGCGAGGCTGGTGTACGTTACGGAGGTCAACTTCATGCCCCCGCCGCTAACGTATTTTTATATCGTCTCAAGCGGTAACGTCGGGTTGAAGACATAATTAACAAGAACAGCGTTTTTTCTTCGCCGGAGGAGGCGCGGTGATCGCGTATTCGCCAGCATTCAGCCAGCCCGACTTGTCCTTGTCCGCCCCCGCGAACTTGTCGATCGTTTTCACCGCCCACTCATCGAACGACAGTGTGCCGTTCCCATTCTTGTCGAGCTTGGCGAACGCCTTCCGGCGGCTGGCAAGCAACTCCTCACGCTCGACGCGGCCGTTCTTGTCCTTGTCCGCGCGGGAGAAGCGCTTTTCCTCGCGGCCCTTGGGAGTGGCTTCCGGCGGAGACGGAAGGCTGTTCTGGGCAATGAGCGCCGGCCCGGCCATCCGCGCGGGAGGCGCTTCCGGAAGCAGCGGGGTCTGCGCCGCACGGCTCTGCCAGAAGAGAAAGGCTCCGGTCAGGAGCAGGAAACAGGCCGCAGCCCCGGCCAGGAAACGCGCCAAGGCGTACCTCCTTCAACATAAGGAGATTCGGCATGGCGAAACTTGCGTCCAAAGCAGACGGTGTCAATTGCCGCGAAGGACGATGCCGCTCCATCGATGGCGAAGCATCGCTGCTACGCGCGGCGGCGTCCCTTCGGGCTCGAACGGCGGCCCCGACCTGAGGTCGCGAATGGCGAGCCTCGCTAAGGCAGTGAGCGGCCGCAAGCGGCGAGCAAAACGATGTCGGACCAGCGGACGCTCATAATCCCCCGCATAGGCCAGCAAGTCGGGACGGCCGCGCCTGCCCACGGAGACCAGCGCGGCGAGCGCACCCGCATCCCCGAGTTTTTCGTCATCGGTACCGAGCAACCGTCCACCAAGCCTGAACAATGCCGCGCCGCGATCGGCGATGCGCCGAGGCTCGACTTGCTCTTCAAGGAGCGTTGCCCAGCCGTCCTCCAGCTCCGCGAGCTCGGCGCCCTTTACGCCGCGGAAAAGCAGATGCTCCGCCACCGCCCGCAGCCGCGGCTCGGCAGGGACCATGCCTTGATCCAACTCCTCGAGCCGCTCTCTCCACCAGGCAAGCTTGACCGCTCCAAGCGCGGGCTGCGTCGCGCGCGCGACGACATCGCCCAACGCGGCATCGATCTGGAAGAGCGCCTCGAATGCGGACCGCAGATCCATCGGAAGGAGCCGAAGCATCTGCGCGCGATCAGCGCCGATCGCCGCGGCTAGATCCTCGTCAGCGGTAACAGACGGCCTTTGCGGCTGCGACGACATCCGAGGTCTTAATCAGCGCCAGCTTCTCGAGGTTGGCGGCATAAGGCAGCGGCACGTCGACATTGGTGACCCGCAGCACCGGCGCGTCGAGATCGTCGAACCCGTCGGTCATCGCGATGGCAATGATCTCGGACGAGATGGAGCAGGTCGGCCAGCCTTCCTCGACGACGACCATGCGGTTGGTACGCTTGAGGCTTTCCAGCACCGTCGCCTTGTCGAGCGGCCGCAGCGTGCGCAGATCGATGACCTCCGCATTGATGCCCTCGCCCATCAGCTCCTGCGCCGCTTCCAGCGCGACTCCGACGCCGATCGAATAGGTGACAAGGGTGACGTCCTTGCCCGGGCGGACGATGCGCGCCTTGCCGATCGGCAGGACGTAATCGTCCATCTGCGGCACGTCGAAATGCTGGCCGTAGAGCAATTCGTTCTCAAGGAAGACGACCGGATCGTCGCTGCGGATGGCCGCTTTGAGCAGGCCCTTGGCGTCGGCCGCGCTGTACGGCGCGATGACGACCAGGCCCGGAACGCTCGCGTACCATGGCCCGTAGTTCTGGCTGTGCTGGGCGCCGACGCGTGCGGCGGCGCCATTTGGCCCGCGAAATACGATCGGGCAGCGCATCTGGCCGCCCGACATATAGTTGGTCTTCGCTGCCGAATTGATGATGTGGTCGATCGCCTGCATGGCGAAGTTGAAGGTCATGAACTCGATGACGGGCTTCAGGCCGCCCATCGCGGCACCCGCGCCGAGGCCAGCAAAGCCATATTCGGTGATCGGAGTGTCGACGACCCGCTTCGAACCGAACTCCTGCAGAAGCCCCTGGGTCACCTTGTAGGCGCCCTGGTACTCGGCCACCTCCTCGCCCATGACGAAGACGCGCTCGTCCTTGCGCATCTCTTCGGCCATCGCGTCGCGCAACGCCTCGCGAACGGTAGTGCTGACCAGCGGAGTTCCTTCCGGGACGTCCGGTTCTTCCGGATTGCGCGCCGCGTCCGAGACCAGCTCACGGGCGGCCGTTTCCATCTGGTGTGGAGTTGGCACTTCCGATTCCGGTGCGGGGACATGCGCGGGCTCCGCGGGGGCTTCGGCCTTGGCCGGAGCAGCCGGAGCGTCGCTGACGGTCTCTCCATCGGCCGCGAGCAAGGCGATCGGCTGGCCGACCTTCACGCCGTCCGTGCCTTCGGGAACCAGGATCTTGGCGATCTTCCCCTCGTCGACCGCTTCGAACTCCATCGTGGCCTTGTCGGTCTCGATCTCGGCAAGGATGTCGCCCGACTTCACGTCGTCGCCTTCCTTGACCAACCATTTGGCCAGCGTTCCTTCTTCCATGGTCGGCGACAGCGCCGGCATCTTCAGCTCGGTCGCCATCAGTAGGTCTCCACCAGGACGTCCGTGTAGAGTTCAGCCGCATCGGGCTCCGGCGTTTCCTCCGCAAACTTCGCAGCTCCGACCACGATGTCCTTGATCTCCTTGTCGGCCGCCTTGAGCTCGTCTTCCTTGACGCCCATCGCCTCGAGGTCCTTGGCGGCCCGGTCGATCGGGTCGTGCTGCTCACGGAAACCCTGCACTTCCTCGCGAGTCCGGTACTTGGCCGGGTCGGACATGGAATGGCCGCGGTAGCGGTACGTCATCAGCTCGAGGATGATCGGGCCCTTGCCGGCCTGCGTCCAGGCCATCGCCTCTTCCGCAGCGCCGCGCACCGCCAGCACGTCCATGCCGTCGACCTGGATTCCGGGAATGCGGAAGCTCTCGCCGCGCCGGTAGAACAAGGGCTCGGACGCCGAGCGCTCGACCGCCGTGCCCATCGCATATTTGTTGTTCTCGATGGCGTAGATGACCGGCAAGTCCCACAGCTTCGCCATGTTGAAGCTTTCATAGACCTGGCCCTGATTGGCCGCGCCGTCGCCGAAATAGGCCAGGCAGGTCCCGCCGTCCTTGGCGTACTGGTGCTTGAACGCGAGACCGGTGCCAAGCGCGACCTGCGCGCCGACGATCCCGTGGCCGCCGTAGAAGCCATGCTCGACGCTGAACATGTGCATCGAGCCGCCCTTGCCCTTGGAGATTCCGGCGGCGCGTCCGGTCAACTCGGCCATGATGACCTTGGGGTCGATGCCATAAGCGAGCATGTGGCCATGGTCGCGGTAGCCGGTGATGACGCTGTCGCGGCCGACCTTCATCGCGGACTGGAGGCCCACCGCGACCGCTTCCTGGCCGATGTAGAGGTGGCAGAAGCCGCCGATCAGGCCGAGCCCGTAGAGCTGCCCCGCGCGCTCCTCGAAGCGGCGGATGAGCAGCATCTGCTTGTAGAATTCCAGCAGCTCGTCGCGTGTCGGCTCGTAGCGCTTGGGTTCGGGCGGGCGTTCCCGATTCGGGATAGGCGGAGCTGCACCAGCAGCGGCTTTGGACTTCGCGGAACGCGCCACTTGGATCCTCTTCAATCGCCCGAATTGGTATGAGCCGCGCGTCTATAGGTCGCACCGCCTCACGCGGCAATGGCAGCCGTAGCGTCAGTCGCCGGCGATGAATGCCGTAATGCGCCAGCCGCCGTCGCGCCGCCCGAAGATGATGCGATAATCGAGCAGGCTCCGCGCCTCGGTCGTACGGACGTAGCCCCGCCGCCCCTTAGGAGTGCGCGCTTCGATCCACGAGCCGCCATCCTGCTCGACTTCGTCGAGGACCGTCCATGGCGGAAGCCGCATCGTGACCTTCGCCCGAGACGTCGGACGGGCGCGAAGCACGGCGCCGGGCAGCGCGACCCAGGTCGAGAAGCCGTCGAAATCGTCGCCCGTGACGAACATGGCGGGGATGGCTCGATAGGCGACGCCCTTGCCGTCCCTGGCCTCCGCACAGCCGAGGCGAAGAGCCCGGTCGAGTTCTTTCCAAAGGCGGTCGCGGGCGCCCGGAACCGAAGTCCAGTGCTGGCGAAACCCATCGCGGCCATAGCGTCCACCAAATGTGACGCGCACGTCCGCCGACATCAGCGACAGCAGGCCATCGAGGTCTCGTGCATCGACGACTTTCTCAAGCTTTTGACGAACTCGATTGAAACCGGCGTCGCCGCGGCATTGCTCGACAGGTGGCAGGCGAAGCGGCGCCGCCACCGAGAGGAAAAGCGCCGTTACGATCACTTAGTCGAGCGGGACGATGACCTCGTCGGGACGGACGAGCCCGAGGTCGCGCCGCACCAGCTCATCGGCGATGTCCGGATCCGCCTTCCGCGGATCGAGCAAAGTCGAGCGATGCCGAAGCTGCGCTTTCTCGGCCTCAAGCCGGGCGAGCTCGACCTTCCGCTCCTGAAGGTCCCGATGATAGCCGCCCCAGGCCAGCAGGCCATTGGGCCCGGCGACCGCGTAACCCGCGAAATTCCCGACGATGATGAGGGCGAGCGCGGGCCAGAACACCCTGCGCATGAGTCCGAAGCTGCGAGCACCACCCCCCATGGGATTCTTAAGAATCATGAAGCCCCCGGGAAGGCAAGGGAAAATAGCCCTTTGGTGGATAATCCTGTGGATTACGCAGGTTTATAGGCTTTCAGTGCCGCAATCCCCGGGTAACGCGCTGTATCGCCAAGCTCTTCCTCGATCCGCAGAAGCTGGTTGTATTTGGCCGTCCGGTCGGACCTTGCGAGGCTGCCCGTCTTGATCTGTCCGCAGGCCAGCGCGACCGCCAGGTCGGCGATCGTCGAATCCTCGGTCTCACCCGACCGGTGAGACATCACGGCCGTGTAGCCGGAGCTCTGCGCAAGGCGGACCGCGTTGATGGTCTCGGTCAGTGTCCCGATCTGGTTGACCTTGACCAAGATCGAGTTTGCTATCCCGTTTTCAATGCCTTGGGCCAGCCTCTTCTCATTCGTTACGAAGAGATCGTCGCCGACGAGCTGAACGCGATTGCCGATGAGGTCGGTGAGCGCCTTCCAGCCTTCCATGTCATCCTCGCCCATCCCGTCCTCGATGGAAGCGATCGGATAAGCGTCGGCCAATTCCGTAAGGTAAGCCGCCATTTCGGCAGGCGTGAGGCTCCGTCCCTCGCCCTCGAGCTCGTATTTCCCGCCCTTGAAGAACTCGGTCGCGGCGCAGTCGAGGGCGATCACGACATCGCTTCCCGCCCTGTATCCCGCCGAGTCCACCGACCTGAGGATAAAATCGAGCGCCTCACGGGCTGAAGCGATGTTCGGAGCGAAGCCGCCTTCGTCACCGACGGCTGTTGAAAGGCCCGCTTTGTGCAGCGCCGACTTCAACGAATGGAAGATCTCCGTGCCGCAACGCAGCGCTTCCGAGAAAGTCGGAGCACCCACCGGCATGACCATGAATTCCTGGAAGTCGATCGGATTGTCAGCGTGCGCGCCACCGTTGAGGATGTTCATCATCGGCACCGGGAGCAGGTCGGTCCCGATCCCACCGACGTAGCGGTACAGCGGCAGGCCGACCGCATCGGCCGCCGCCTTCGACGCCGCAAGACTGACACCGAGGATCGCATTGGCGCCGAGGCGGCCCTTGTTGTCCGTGCCGTCGAGCGTGTTGAGGGTCAGGTCGAGCTCGGTCTGGTCCTCCGCGTCGATGCCGAGCACCGCGTCCAATATCTCGCCATTTACGGCCCGCACGGCCTTTTCGACGCCCTTACCTCCCCAACGGCCCTTGTCGCCGTCGCGGAGCTCGACGGCTTCGTGGGCACCGGTCGACGCGCCCGACGGGACCGCCGCCCGCCCCATGCTTCCGTCCTCCAGAGTGACGTCGACCTCGACGGTGGGATTGCCGCGGCTGTCGAGGATCTGGCGGGCGAAGACGTCGACGATCGCGGTCATGGAAATCCTTCTTGCCGAAGCGTAATGATTTAGAGGCGCGCTGCACCTATAGGGGCGCGTCGGGCCGTGCAACTTTCGCCCTTACAGGCAGGAACGACGGTGCTGCTGCAGGGTTGAGTCGCAAAAGGAGGACTCGCACATGGGTGACAACAGGACTGACCTTCCAGAAGGCACCGACACGATCATTGCCGGAGCATCGAACACGGACGACACGGGCGGAACGACCGGAGCCGTTACAACGGAGACCAGTCTGGTGACTGAATCGAAGATCCCCGCGCCTCGCGATGACGCCACGTCGGAGAATGGATTGCGGCAGCGCCTCCGCGAAGGCGGAGAGCGCCTGTCCACCGAAGCCGGCGACCGGGCCCGCGGCCTCGTCGGCCAAGGCCTCGAACGCTCGGCGGAAGCCCTGGCCAACGTCAGCAAGCTTGTCGGCGACACGGCTGCCGGCCTCGATGAGCGGCTTGGCCAGGAATATGGCGACTATGCTCGTCGCGCAGCCTCGGCGATCGAGAACACCGCGAACAGCATTGCCTCGAAGAACCCGGACGAGCTGATCGAGGACACGCGCGATTTCGTCCGCAATAGCCCCGGCCTTGCCGTTGCTGGCGCTGCGATCGTCGGCTTCGCGCTGGCCCGGCTGATCAAGACGGGTCTCTCGAACGATCGCGACGACGACGAAGCCTGAGCACGGACTGGCCGGAGACTCGCGTGCTGAAGCCGCCGAACGACCCTGAGCAGACGCCAGGTGATAGCGATCGCCCGGTCGGCGAGCTCGTCCACGAGCTGATCGAGGATGGAAAGGCTTACGCGCGGGCGGAAGTGAGCCTCGTCAAGGCGATCGCCACGGCAAAGGCTAATGCGCTCAAGCTACCGGCAATCCTGTTCGGGATCGCCTTCCTGCTCTCGCTCGCAGCCATAACCGCTCTGGCGGTCGGCGTTGCGATGGCCCTCGCGACCCTGATCGGGCCGCTCGCCGGCGGAATCGCGGCCTTCCTGCTGTTTGCGGCAATTGCAGGCGGCCTCGCCTGGTATGGCGTCGAACGCCTGAGGCAGGGCCTATGACACGCGAACCGCCAGAGGTTCTCGCCGCGAGGGTCGAGACCGAGCGCGCGCGCGCCCGGCTGATGGACACCGCACAGCGCCTGCAGGCGCGCATCAGCCCCGGCAATCTGGCGTCGAATGCCTGGCAGGGCGCTAAGGAAAAGGGCGCGGACATGGCCGAGAACGCCGTCGACGCGGTTCGCAAGCGGCCCATCGCCGCAACGGGCGTGGTCGCCGCAATCGCCTTGTTCCTGGCTCGAGAGCCCTTGAAGGACCTGGCCGGAAAACTCGCGGACGGAGCGACCGGCAAGCGTCCCAGGAAATCGAGAAGAACGACACGCAAATCCACGGAGACAGTTGCATGACGGACAATCGCAATCTCGAGCAGGACACTGCGACTGAGGCCACCGGCGGCCGCTCGACGCCGCGCCAACGCGCCATCGAAGCCTATGGCAGCGCTCGCGACCGGATCAGCGGTGCTGGTCGTCGCGCCGGCGAGACGGTCGAAGAAGCTCCGCTCATCATCCTCGCTGCCGGCCTGGCGGCGGGTGCTGCGATCGCTGCGCTGCTTCCGCGCACACGCACCGAGGGTCGCCTGCTTCGACCCGTCACGGAACGCGCCCGCGAGACCGCCAGGACTGCCTATGCGGCAGCGAAGGATGCGGGCCGCGGCCGGCTCGACGAGTTGGGCCTGACGAAGGACAAGGGGTCCGAAACCGTCCGCTCGATCATCGACGGCGCACGAGACGCAGCGCGCGCATCGGCGCAAGCGGCGTATGGAACTGTTCGCAAGGGCGAATGACCATCCGTGCCCGGTTCGCATGACCTGGAAATCCTGCTAGCGGACGGGCCATGAGCAAGCTTCATCTGGTGTTCGGCGGCCGCGTAAAAGACCCGCGCGGCCTCGATTTTGTCGACCTCAACGGCATCGACTTCGTCGGCCTCTTCAATAGTTATGCGGAGGCAGAGGACGCGTGGCGCTCCCGCGCCCAGCGAACGGTCGACGATGCCGAAATGAAATATGTGGTCGTCCACCTGCACCGCCTGCTCGAGCCGGACAGCGACAGCGGAAATACCGCCTCGGCCGCCTAGGCCTTCCGATACCGCCAGAGCAGCAGCGGACGCTGCAGCAGGAGTCCCGCGACGAAGCCGCCAATGTGCGCTGGCGTCGCCAGCAGGAAGCCCTGAACGCCCGCCAGCAGGCCAGTCATGATCTGAAGCGCGATCCAGGCTGCGAGCAGCCATAGGGCGTTGAGCGTCCGGTTGAGGCTCGCCGAGCTGACGATCCTCTTCTGCTGGCCGAAGCTGAGCGCGAATGCTCCGATCACCGCGCTGATGGCGCCGCTCGCGCCGATCATCGGCGTCGGCGACACCGGCGAGGAAATCCACTGGGCGATCGCGGCGGTATAGGCGCCAACCAGATAGAGCATGAGCACGCCGCCCGATCCCAGGATTCGCTCGACCTTGGTCCCGCACCAGATCAGCATCAGCATGTTCAGGGCGAGGTGAAGCGCACCGCCATGGACGAGGGTCGAGCTCAGCGGCGTCAGCCAGGCCGGAACGGCGGGGGTGATTTCGATGAGGCCGCTGAGGCGCGCCGGGATGACGCCCATGATGACCGCGGCGCGGCTGTCCGCACCCAGGACGGCCGTCAGGAACCACGCGGCCGCCGTCAGGATCGCAATGACGATCGTCGCGGTTCTGGGAAGGCGCATCACCGCGCTTTCTCGGCTCAGATGAACTCGATCTTCTTGATCTCGTAGTAACGATCGCCCGACGGCGTGGAGACCTCGACCTCCTCGCCCTTCTGGCGGCCGATCAGCGCTCGGCCGAGCGGCGAGTTGTAACTGATCCTGCCGTCCTTGGCGTCCGCTTCGACCTGGCCGACAAGCTGGTACCGGACCTTCTTCTCGTCCTCGTCGACGAGCGTCACGGTCGCTCCGAACACGACCTTGTCGCCCGACAGGGTCGTCGGGTCGATCACCATCGCACGGGCAAGCTGGTCCTCGATGTCGGCGATGGTTGCCTCGATGTGGCCCTGCCGCTCCTTCGCAGCGTGATATTCCGCGTTTTCGGAGAGGTCGCCGTGCGCGCGCGCGGCCTCGATCGCCTCGACGACCGCCGGACGCTCGAACTTCTTCAGGTGCCGCACCTGCTCATTGAGCTTCCGGTGGCCCTCGGCCAGCATCGGTACCTTGTCGGCACTCGCCATTTTTGTCGGCCTTTCCTCTTCAAAACGCCGCCCGCCGCGCCCTTCCTTGGGGTTCGCGATGCCAAGCGGATTGTCTGGTGAATTTCAGTTTTCGGAGGCGGAATAATAGGATTGGAGGGACCGGACTTCAAGCGCATGGTCCCGCAACGCCTCGATGGACCGTGCCGCGGCCAGGCTGCCCGCCGCTGTCGTGAAGTAGGGCACTTTGCGCACCAGCGCCGTCGAACGGATCGAATGACTGTCCTTGAGCGACTGCCAGCCCTCCGTCGTGTTGAAGACGATCTGGACGTCGCCGTCCATCAACCTGTCGACGATGTGCGGCCGCCCCTGCGCCACCTTGTTCACGCGCTCGACCGGAAGGCCCTTGCGAGCGAGGTGATCGGCCGTTCCGCCCGTCGCGATGAGCGAATAGCCGAGCTCCACCATCTTCTCGGCGGCGGGCAAGATGTTGTCCTTGTCGGCGTCCTTCACGGACACGAACACAGTGCCCCGGTCCGGAAGGGTGATTCCGGCAGCGATCAATGCCTTGCCGAACGCAAGGTCGAAATCGCTATCGATTCCCATGACTTCGCCGGTACTCTTCATTTCCGGTCCCAGGACAGGATCAGAGCCAGGGAAGCGTGCGAAGGGAAAGACGGACTCCTTGACCGCGACATGGCCGATATCACGGACAAGCTGCTCCTGCTGAGCCAGCGGCTCGCCGGCCATCACCCGCGCCGCGATCTTCGCCACTGGGCGACCGATGGCCTTGGCCACGAAGGGCACGGTGCGGCTCGCGCGTGGATTGACCTCGATGAGATAGACCTCCTCATCCTTGACCGCGAACTGGACGTTCATCAGCCCCAGGACGTCCAGTGCCAGGGCAAGCTCCCGCGCCTGCCGCTCGATCTCTGTTATGATCTTGTCGGAGAGGCTGTGGGGCGGGATCGAGCAGGCGCTGTCGCCCGAATGCACGCCCGCTTCCTCGATATGCTGCAGGATCCCGCAGACTGCGACGTCCTTGCCGTCGCAAATCGCGTCGACGTCGACCTCGATCGCATCTCGCAGGTAGCGGTCGATCAGAACCGGGCTGGATCCGGATACCGCCACGGCGGTGGCGATATAATGGTCGAGCTGCTCGGGCCCGTCGACGACCTCCATGCCCCGCCCGCCGAGCACGTAGGACGGTCGCAGCAGCACCGGATAGCCGATGCGCTGAGCGACGGCGAGCGCCTCGTCGCGGCTGCGGGCGATGCCATTGGCCGGCTGTTTCAGCCCAAGCTTCTCCACCAGTCGGGCAAAGCGCTCGCGGTCTTCCGCAAGGTCGATCGAGTCCGGCTTGGTGCCGAGGATTGGAATCCCCGCCGCACCCAGCTCCGCCGCCAGCTTCAGCGGCGTCTGCCCGCCGAGCTGCACGATGACGCCGAGAAGCTCGCCCTTCTCCGCCTCGCGCTGGACGATCTCCAGCACGTCCTCGGCCGTCAGCGGCTCGAAATAGAGCCGGTCGGACGTGTCCGGGTCCGTGGAAACCGTTTCCGGGTTGCAGTTGACCATGATGGTCTCGAATCCCGCGCCATCTCGCCCGAGAGCGAAGGCGGCGTGGCAGCAGCAATAATCGAACTCGATGCCCTGGCCGATGCGGTTCGGCCCGCCGCCGAGGATGACGACCTTCTTGCGGTCGCTGATCTCCGCCTCGTCCTCAGGCTCGCCAAAGAGAGGCGCCTCGTAGGTCGAATAGAGGTAGGGCGTCGCCGCATCGAACTCCGCCGCGCAGCTGTCGATGCGCTTGAACACGGGCTTCACGCCCAGTCGCAGGCGATGCGCACGCACTTCCGCCTCGGTGACTCCACCGGTCATCATCCGGATGGCGCTGTGCACCACGCCGGAGCCACCCGCTGCCACCGCCTCGCTCATTCCGCGATCCATATGGGCCGAGCGCAAGGCCAATTGCGCCAGGCGGCCGTCGGAGAAGCCCATCGCCTTCAGGCGCCGCATCTCGGTCGCGTCCTGCGGCAGGCCGTCGTTGCGAAGTTGCAATTCCGCGTCGACGATCTCCTGCAAGCGCTGGAGAAACCAGGGATCGAAGCCGGAAATCTGGTTTATCCGCTCGACGGTGAAGCCCTGCCGCAACGCCTCGGCGGCGACGAGCAGGCGATCCGGTGTCGGCTTGGCCAGCGCATTTTCGATGACGACCGGGTCGGCGCCTTCGAGCTCGCGCACGCGGTCTAGCCCGCACAGGCCCGTCTCGAGCCCGCGGAGCGCCTTCTGGAGGCTTTCCGCGAAGGAACGTCCGATCGCCATCACTTCGCCGACGGACTTCATCGACGTGCTCAGGAGCGCGGCCGAGCCCTTGAACTTCTCGAAGGCGAAGCGCGGCACCTTGGTGACCACATAATCGATGGTCGGCTCGAAGCTCGCCGGAGTCGCTCCGCCGGTGATGTCGTTGGCGATCTCATCGAGCGTGTAGCCGACCGCCAGCTTCGCCGCGACCTTGGCGATCGGAAAGCCAGTCGCCTTGGATGCCAGGGCAGACGACCGTGAAACGCGCGGGTTCATCTCGATCACGACCATCCGCCCGGTCTTGGGATCGATTGCGAACTGGACGTTGGAACCGCCTGTTTCCACGCCGATTTCACGCAGGACCGCAATGGATGCATTGCGCATCCTTTGATATTCCTTGTCGGTCAGCGTCAGAGCGGGCGCCACGGTGATCGAATCGCCCGTATGCACCCCCATCGGGTCGATGTTCTCGATCGAGCAGATGATGATGGCATTGTCGGCGCGGTCGCGCACGACCTCCATCTCGAACTCTTTCCAGCCGAGCACCAATTCCTCGATCAGCACCTCCGTGGTCGGGCTGGCTTCGAGCCCGCCGCGGACGATCGCCTCGAATTCCTCGCGGTTGTAGGCGATGCCCCCGCCCGTCCCGCCGAGCGTGAAGCTCGGCCGGATGATCGCCGGCAGGCCGACGGTCTCGAGAGCCGCCCAGCCGTCCTCCATGCTGTGCGCAATTGTGGAACGAGGGCTTTCGAGGCCGATCCGATCCATCGCCTCGCGGAACTTGAGCCGGTCTTCGGCCTTCTCGATCGCCTCGGCATTGGCTCCGATCAGCTCGACTCCGAGGCGCTCCAGCGTTCCGTCCTTGGCCAGCGCCAGCGCGGTGTTGAGCGCAGTCTGCCCGCCCATCGTCGGGAGGACGGCATCGGGCCTTTCCTTCTCGATGATCTTGGCGACGAATTCGGGCGTGATCGGCTCGATATAGGTCGCGTCGGCGATCTCCGGATCGGTCATGATCGTCGCCGGGTTCGAATTGACAACGATGACCCGATAGCCCTCTTCCTTCAGGGCCTTGACCGCCTGGCTTCCCGAATAGTCGAACTCGGCGGCCTGGCCGATGACGATCGGGCCGGCGCCGATGATCAGGATCGAGGATATGTCAGTGCGCTTCGGCATTAGTAGTCGATTGCTCCTTCGCGGCCGCGGTTTCCGATGAAATGTCGGCGCAGGTCCGTGGCATCGACGACGCGTTTCACGCAGTCGAACGACGCGGCCGCCCGGCCGTCGTCTGCGTCCTCCACCGCCTTGTCGACCATGCCGTGCCGATAATCGAGCCAATCGCCGTCGATCACCGCCAGCGCCTCGCCCTTCGAATATCCGCACCAGGCCTCTAGCCGGGAGGCATATCCGGTCATCGGCATACCTTCCCGATAGCGGGGAAAGCTTTCGATCTGACCGCGCTCCGACAACTCCTTCAATGCCTTGGCCTTGTCGCGCGCATGAGTCTCGGCGCCTTGGTGGAGGGCGAATTCGCGGATCTGATCCTGATCGACAAAATCGAAACGATAGCGGCTGTCGAGCACCAGCTTGGCAAGCGCACGCTTGTCGAACTTGGCGAAAGCGTCGTCCGGCACGCGCAATTCCAGCACTTCAACCTGGTGGTCGTTGAGCACTGGAGTCACCCAGCCATTCTCGACGCCCAAAGCGTGCAGCCGCTCACGCAACTCCGCGCCCTTGATGTCCGGCGTGGCGTTGAACTCGGCTTCCTGGCGCTTGATCCGCTGATCCAGCGTCTCGATCATGTTCTCAGGAATGCCTGGCGCATTGCCGCACCCGCCGACGAGGAAGCCCATGGCCAGACCCAAACCGATTCGCGCAACCGGCGCCATCAACTGGCCGGGAAATTAACGGAATTGACGAAGACGGCCTTGAGGCCATTGCGGCGCGCCCATTTGGCGACGCAGGCGCGCTCTTGCGGCGAGGCGTCCGGACGGAAGAGGAAAACGAGCCGCTTCTCGCTCTCGTCCTGGAAAAGTTCACCGAGGGCGAGGCCGCACTCCTGACCGATGCCGTTCAGCTCGGTTTGGGAATGCATGCGGGCGGTAACGCAGCCCGAGAGCGCGAGGGCGACGAGCAGTGCGAGCGCTCTCATTTCATGGCCCTGACAAACTTCTCGAACAGGTAGAAGCTGTCTTGCGGCCCCGGGCTTGCTTCCGGGTGATATTGCACGCTGAACGCGGGACGATCCTTCAGCTCGATCCCGCAATTGCTGTCGTCGAACAGCGACACGTGGGTCTCCCGCACGTTCTCGGGCAGCCCTTCGCGCTCCACCGCGAAGCCGTGGTTCATGCTGGTGATCTCGACGCGGCCGTCCTCCAGCCGCTTCACCGGATGGTTCGCACCGCGATGGCCCTGGAACATCTTGGCCGTCTTGCCGCCGACCGCGAGCGCCAGCATCTGGTGGCCAAGACAGATGCCGAACAAGGGCTTTTTCGTTTCCAGCATCTGCCGGATGACTGGCACCGCATACTCACCCGTCGCCGCGGGGTCGCCCGGACCGTTCGACAGGAAGAAGCCGTCCGGCTCGTGAGCCATGATCTCGTCGAACGAGGCAGTCGCCGGGACCACAGTGACCCGCGCACCGGCCTCAACAAGGTTGCGGAAGATGTTGCGCTTGTTGCCATAATCGACGGCCACGACGTGCGGGCGGGACTCATCGTCCCCGCCCATCTCATAGCCTTCGCCCCACTGCCACTTGCCGCCGGACCAGCGTTCGACCTGCAGGCGGCTGACCTCCTTCGCCAGATCCATGCCTTCGAGGCCCGGCCAGTCCGCGGCCAGCTTCTGCAAGCGGTCGAGGTCGAAATCTCCGTTGACGTTGTGTGCAACCGCGACGGTCGGGGGCCCCTCCTCGCGCACCAGGCGCGTCAAAGCTCGCGTGTCGACGCCGGCAATGCCGATCCGCCCCCACCTTCGCATCCAGTCGCCGAAGCCCTGGTTCGCACGGAAATTGCTCGGCTCGGTCACGGGCTCCCGGACTAGGCAGGCCAGCGCATGGGCTTCCGCCGCTTCCACGTCCTCGTCGTTCGCGCCCACATTGCCGATATGCGGGAAGGTGAAGGCGATGACCTGCTTCGCATAGGAAGGATCGGTCATCACTTCCTGGTATCCGGTCATGGCGGTGTTGAAGCAAAGCTCCCCGACCGCCTCGCCCTCGGCGCCGAAGCCCCTGCCCCAGACTTTCCGGCCATCCGCGAACACAACGACTCCCGTCGCGCCCTTCGGTTGGGACGCGGACAAGGGGCGTGGTTCGGCCATGGGCGGGAAGCCTTCCGTCAGGGTGTTTGCAGCAATGTCGCTAAGACACTGCCGCTAGGCACATATGCGCCCCGGGTCAACGCTGGTCAGGGCCGAAATGCGCAGCTAGTGCGACTGGATGATCCGCGACGACATCAAGACTGCCCTGGTTGCCGCCATGAAGGGCGGCGACAAGGCCGCGACGGGCACGATCCGCCTGATCCAGTCCGCCATCAAGAACCGCGACATCGAGCTTCGCACCGGGACCGCTCCGGCGGACGACGACCTGATGGTTACCGAGGTGCTGCAGAAGATGATCAAGCAGCGCCGCGAATCCGCCGATCTCTACCGCAAGGGCAATCGCGCCGAGCTGGCCGACGCCGAGGAAGCGGAAATCGCCGTCATCGAACGCTTCCTTCCGAAGCAGATGAGCGACGAAGAGGCGCAGGCGGCCATCTCCGCGATCATCGCTGAAACCGGCGCCTCCGGCATGAAGGACATGGGCCGGGTCATGGGGCTCGTGAAGGAGCGCCTCGCGGGCAAAATCGAACCTGCCCGCGCTAGCGGACTCGTCCGGTCGGCCCTGGCCTGACAAAGAAAAGGCCCCGCCGCGGTGAGCGGCGGAGCCGGTTTCAACGTCTCAAACCACCTTATCCTGCGGTCGCGGCAGTTCCTCTGCTGCTCGCTTCGCCCGCGGTCAGGCCTGTAATGCCTTCCACGACCAGGTCGTAGCACAGCATGGCAATCGCCGTGGCCATCGCGCCCGCCAGGGCCATCTGGAGATTGACCATGATGGCGGCCAGTTGGGCCCCTATTGCCGGAAGGGTACCCAGCGCTGTTCCGACGATCGGCAGTGCAATGAGGATGACTCCAGCCAGCACCATTCTGTCGCGGGGCATCGACATGCCCGCGATCAGGCCGAGAACGAGCAATATCATCGCCACGTTCAGGCTGCCGAGGGCCACGAAGCCCGCCACGATTGCGAGTAGTATGTAGAGCACGCGGGCGAGCCCGCCGATCTTGTTGATCATGATAATCCCCCCTCAAATCGTCCCGACCAGCGGCCTCCCAACCGCGGCTATCGGGACAGGAAAGATTAACCCTGTTTTCGCCGTTTCAGGAGCGGAATGAATCCTTTCGAATCTGCCTCTTACGGGCGGGGTCAAATCTTCACTCGCGTTGGCCGGCGCATTTGCGTCGATTTCGACTCACCGCTTCTGTGGATAAATCGACGCTGCGCGCTTGCGGCGCGCCGAGTTGAGTGCGAGAAAATCAGGTCGCCTGATGAGCTTAAGCCCCGCCTTCCTAGACGAGCTTCGCGCCCGGACCCTGCTGTCGGCGGTCATCTCGCCGTCGGTGAAGCTGATCCGCGCAGGCCGGGAGTGGAAGGCCTGCTGTCCCTTCCACAAGGAGAAGACTCCCAGCTTCACGATCAACGACGAAAAGGGCTTCTACCATTGCTTCGGATGCGGCGCGCACGGTGATGCGATCCGCTTCCTGACCGACGCGCGCGGCCTGCCGTTCATGGACGCCGTGAAGGAGCTTGCCTCCAAGGCAGGGCTCGATGTCCCCGCGCCGGACCCCCAGGCCCGCGAACGCGCGGAGCGCACGTCGACACTCACTGACGTCATGGCGGCATGCCAGAAATGGTTTGCCGAGCAGCTCGCCGGCATCGATGGCGCGGAAGCCCGTGAATATCTGAAGAAGCGCGGCATCGGCCCCGCAACCGTCACACGCTTCGGCATCGGCCTCGCGCCGGAGGGCCGCAACAAGCTCAAGTCCGCGCTCTCAAGCCTCGGCGAGGACAAGCTGGTCGAGACCGGCATGCTCATCAATCCCGATGACGGCGAGACGTACGACCGCTTCCGCGGCCGCCTGATGATTCCGATCCGCGATGCGCGCGGGCGGGTCATAGCGTTTGGCGGACGCATCCTCGGCCAGGGCGAGCCCAAATACCTCAATTCGCCGGACACGCCGCTCTTCGACAAGGGCCGGACGCTCTACAACCTTGACCTCGCAAGCCCGGCGACACGCTCGGCCCGGCGCCTGATCGTGGTCGAGGGCTACATGGACGTGATCGCCCTCGACCGCGCCGGCATTGCGGAGGCCGTCGCTCCGAACGGCACGGCCGTCACCGAGGCTCAGCTCGAACGAATGTGGCGGCTCGACCCCAACCCAATCCTCTGCTTCGACGGCGACAGCGCGGGGCAGAAGGCCGCCATCCGCGCTGCAATGCGCGCCCTCCCCCTCCTTGGCGCCGAGCGCACGCTTCGCTTCGTCGAGCTTCCCGCCGGCCAGGACCCCGACGACGTGGTGCGCACACGGCGGTCGCGATGCTGTCGAGGCGCTGCTTTCGGCGCCCGAGCCCCTCGTCGACCGGCTATGGCGTCACGAGCTGCAGGCCCAGCCCCTCACCACCCCCGAAGCCCGCGCAGGCCTCCGCCAGCGCCTGATCGAGCATTCGCAGGCCATCGGCGACCAGTCGCTCGCTCGCCTCTACCGCGAAGACTGGCTCCGGCGATTTGACGAACTCGTCCGACCCGCAACGGGATTTCTCCCGCCCGGAGCGACGGGAATGGAAGAAGCAAGGCGGGCAATTCGTGCCGCCGGAGAAGCGCCCGGGGGACGTCATGCGCCGGATCAGCGCGGGCGGCATCGGCGTCGAGCATGCCCGCGCCCTCGTCATCGGCTTTGCTAATTTTCCGGAGGCGCTGGAGCAGCATTGCGAGCAGCTCGCGACGCTCCCCATCGGCGAAGCGCCCCTCGCCCGCATCCGCGACAGGCTGGTCGATGCGGCCGTTTCGGGCGAAATGCTTGATCGCGAGACACTTGCTACCATATTGCGCGACAGTGGAACGGCGGCGGACCTGGAGAAAGCCCGCCGGACTGGGACAATGGCCTTTTCCTTCACCCGAAGCGACACTGCTCCCGAAAGGGCTGTGCGCGACCTCGGGACCGCGATCGATGCGTTGATGGCGGACGGGGAGATCGGCGCGGCTCTCAAGGCTGCGACCGAGCGTTTGAAGGAAGGCGAAGAGGATGCGTTCGAGGAGCAGCGTCGGCTGCACTCGCAACGTGAGGAAATCAAGGAGCGGCTGGCGTCTCTCGCCGGCAGTGACTAAGCGGCGGCACACATGGCGAAAAACGAAGCAGTAGAGACCGAGGCACAGGACAGCGGCGATGCACCGCTGATCGACCTCAACGACGCGTCGATCAAGAAGATGATCGCCCGCGCGAAGAAGCGCGGCTTCATCACGATCGACGAGCTCAACGAGGCCCTTCCCCAGGACCAGATGGCGTCGGAGCAGATCGAGGACGTCATGTCCGCGATCAACGACATGGGCATCAACGTCGTCGAGAACGATGAAGCCTCGGACGACGACGAGGAAAAGGAAGAGGAGCCCGCCGAAGAGGAGGTCGATCCCCTCGACGACGGTGGCCCCCGCCCCGCCGCCGCGACCAAGAAGGAAGCCGTCGACCGCACGGACGACCCCGTCCGCATGTACCTGCGCGAGATGGGCGCGGTGGAACTCCTCTCCCGCGAGGGCGAGATCGCCATCGCCAAGCGCATCGAGGCGGGCCGCGACATCATGATCTGGGGCCTCTGCGAAAGCCCCATGACCTTCAACGCCATCATCGACTGGTCGAACGCGCTCAACGAAGGCCGCATGCAGCTGCGCGAGATCATGGATCTCGAAGCCATGCTGTCGAAGGGCCCGACCGCCGAACAGATCGCCGAGAGCGAGGAAGGCGAGGAAGGCGGCGGCGAGGGCGAGATCAGCGAGAAGACCGCCGGCCCGACCATCAAGGAAGAGGAAGAGGTCGCCGACGAGCCCGAGGCCGGGACCAACGAAGACGACGAGGACATGGTCGACCGCCGCGCCAAGCCGCAGGCGGCGGAGGAGGAGGACGACGAGAACGCATTGTCGCTCGCCCAGATGGAAGAGCAGCTCAAGCCCCAGGCGCTCGAGAAGTTCGCGACGATCACCTCTTTGTTCAAGAAGTTCTCCAAGCTCCAGACCGCGCGCCTGGACGCACTTCAGTCGGGTACGGCATTCCCGCCCGGCGACGAAAAGAAGTACCAGAAGCTTCGCGAGGAGCTCACGGCCGAGGTCGAGAGCGTCCAGTTCCACAACGCGAAGATCGAATATCTCGTCGAGCAGCTATACAGCTACAACCGCCGCCTGATGGCGCTTGGCGGCCAGATGCTGCGCCTTGCCGAACGCCATCGCGTCCCGCGCCGCGCCTTCCTCGAAAGCTATTCCGGAAGCGAGCTGGACGACAGCTGGCTCGACCGCGCCGCCGGCATCGACAAGAAGTTCGCCGCCTTCGCTTCTGCCGAGCGCGACAGCGTCGAGCGAATCCGCACCGACATCTCCCAGATCGCGCAGTCGGTCGGCACCTCGCTGCCCGAATACCGCCGCATCGTGAACATGGTGCAGAAGGGCGAGCGAGAGGCCCGCATCGCGAAGAAGGAGATGGTCGAGGCCAACCTCCGCCTCGTGATCTCCATCGCCAAGAAGTACACGAACCGCGGCCTGCAGTTCCTGGACCTCATCCAGGAAGGCAACATCGGCCTGATGAAGGCGGTCGACAAGTTCGAGTACCGCCGCGGCTACAAATTCTCGACCTACGCCACCTGGTGGATCCGGCAGGCGATCACCCGCTCGATCGCCGACCAGGCGCGGACCATCCGAATCCCGGTCCACATGATCGAGACGATCAACAAGCTCGTCCGCACGGGCCGCCAGTTCCTCCACGAGACGGGCCGCGAAGCGACTCCGGAGGAGCTTGCCGAGCGCCTCTCGATGCCGCTCGAGAAGGTTCGCAAGGTGATGAAGATCGCCAAGGAGCCGATCAGCCTCGAAACGCCGATCGGCGACGAGGAAGACAGCCACCTCGGCGATTTCATCGAGGACAAGAACGCCGTCATCCCGGTGGACGCGGCGATCCAGTCCAACCTCAAGGAAACGGTGACGCGCGTGCTGGCGTCCCTGACTCCCCGCGAAGAGCGCGTGCTCCGAATGCGCTTCGGAATCGGCATGAATACCGATCATACGCTGGAGGAAGTCGGGCAGCAGTTCAGCGTCACCCGCGAGCGTATTCGCCAGATCGAGGCGAAGGCGCTGCGCAAGCTGAAGCATCCGAGCCGGTCGCGGAAGATGCGGAGCTTCCTGGATCAGTAATCGAGCCGCCAAGCGCAGCGCCGCCGACGCATAGCGTCGCCGGAGCAGCGCGAAGGTGGAGCGCGCAGGCGTCCGACGTCACGGGATTCACGCCTGTGACGGGATCGCGTCTGCTTTCGACCCATTGCTGACAGCCTGAATAGCGAACCCGAGACGATCCCGTTCTGTGGGCATTGTGCTGAGAGTCGCCCGTGGGCCGTGCCGGAATTTGGCACGGAGAGCCCGTCATTGCGCACATCATGCAGGGGAACGTGATAGGATGTTTCGAACGTCGCTGGCGTAGCGAGCGGGCCCTCGCGTGAGGTGTTGGATGGCGGATGTACCTGGCAACTCAACGACGGGCGTGACAATCGCCGTCGGCGCGACAATCGACAATCAGCTCGAAGTAGTCGGGGACCATGATTGGTATCGCGTCCAGCTGACGGCGGGCCAGAAGATCACCATCGCGGTGAACGTCCTTACGCTGGAGGATCCGTACGTTTACATCCGCAGCGCCGGCGGCACGATCCTCGGTGAGAATGACGACGGCGGCGGAGGGCGCGGTTCGAGGCTGGTCTTCACCGCCCCAAGCACCGGAACCTATTACATAGACGTCGCGGCGTGGACGCCCACCGCGCCGGTGCCCGGCTATACCGGCACCGGTGCCTACAGGCTTTCCGTCAGCAATTATGTGGCGCCGCCAGTCGGCACGCTGGACGAGTTCGCGTACCAGCTGACCCATGGGTTCTTTGGCGGCGACGCCCACCGCTTCAACGTCACGCAAGGCGGCACCATCACCGTCGACCTGACGGCGATCACCGCCAGCGGGCGAGCGGTTGCGCTGCAGGCGCTGCAGCAGTGGAGCGACATCATCGGCGTGAATTTCGTCGAGCAATCGGGCGGCGCCCAGATCACGTTCGACGACCTGCAGCAGGGAACCGGCGCCTTCGCCGACACCGTGCACTCGAACGGCATCACTAGCTCGGCGATCGTCAACGTGTCGCTGCAACGGCTGAACCTGCACACATACATGCACGAGATCGGCCACGCGCTGGGGATCGGACACACCAGCAACTCGAATGCCGGGACCGCGGCCGCCGTCTATCCTGATGACGCGATCTGGAGCAACGACGGCGCAGCCATCAGCATCATGTCCTACTTCGACAATGCCGAGAACGCTTTTTATGCAAACCAGGGCTTCTCGCACGTCCCGATCATGACGCCGCAGGTCGCCGACATCATCGCAATGGGCAATCTGTACGGCCTGTCGACCACGACACGCGCCGGAAACACGACTTACGGCTTCAACAATAGCAGCGGCCGCAGCGCATTCGACGCAAGTTTGAACCCGAACGTCTCTTACACAATCCTCAACTCCGGTGGCGTCGACACGCTCGATTATTCCGGTTTCGCCGGCAACCAGCTGATCAATCTCAATTCCGAGGCCTTTTCCAATATCGGCTCCCTGGTCGGCAATGTCGTCATCGCCCGGGGAACGGTGATCGAGAATGCAACCGGCGGGAGCGGCGCCGATACGCTTATCGGCAACGGCGCGGCGAACATCCTTTCGGGCCAAGGCGGCAGCGACACTTTGACAGGCGGCAGTGGCGGCGACGTGTTCCGGGATACGATTGCCAATTTGGGCGGCGATACGATCACGGATTTCGCGAGAGGCGATCGCATCGTCCTCACCGATGCGACTTTGGGACTTACCGTGGGTCTTATCGTGGGCTCGTCGGGCAGCCAGATCACCTTTGGCTCGACGTCGCTCCTTCTGAGCGATGCACGCAACCCGAGCATCGCGTTTAGCGCGGCCCCGGAAGGCGGCGTCCAGATTTTCCTTGGCGGACCGCCGATCATTGTTTCGAGCACGCTTGTTCCCGCCGAGCCGACGTGGGGGAAGTCTCCCTCAGGGACGAAATTGGCTGCTTCGGCTGAGATCCCGGGCGAATATGCCGAGCACGCCTTCCAGTTGGGCGCCACGCAATTCCCCGATCCACTCATCCTTCGAAATGCTGACGACCTTTTCGTAGTGAGTTGAGCAGCGCACTATCCTCCTGATTGAGATGCTCGCCGCAGGCGCGGAGTGTCCGCTTTCCACCCATTGCGGACATTAGCGACGTTGCTTCGACCATTCCGGAGATTTGCCGGATCATCCTGATCGAAAAGAAGCTGCCGCTAAGGCTAAGTTAAGGCCCCGAACCCAAGTTAAGGTTTGGAACCTGGCTCGGCCGCCAGCTTTTTTGTTACGAAGGTGGCGACTATCAAACGTTCAGAAAACATCGAAGCCCTTGCCAGGATGGCGGCTCGTCTCGCCGGGCGCGACCCGGACGAGCAAATTTCACTGACGCTCGGTCAGGAAACCGCCTTCGAGGGCCCCGTTTGGCGCTATCCTGATTTCATAGCGCGTGCCGAGGCCGCCTATGAGGTCTTGGTCGCGCCCCGGCTCTTGCGTGCCGAGGAGCTGAACGGACACGCCGCATCTATTGGAGCGGGCCGGAAATCCGCAAGCCCGCTTGGCCGAGCTTAATCTTTCAGCGGCGTAGCACCGACAGAAACGACCCACCGACCGATCCGCTTCTTGCCTTCTTGCAGAGTCACCTCCGCGCCGAAAAAGGGGTTGCCGTGAGACACTTGATCCGCCGCAATCAGGACGGCGCTGTGGCTCGAACGCATCGAAAAGAGCTTCGAGAAGCGGCGCGCGCTCAATCAGGCGTCGCGCGAGTATAAGAGCGATCTCGCATCTTAAGTCGGCTTCAGTTCCGCCGAGCTTCAACAGCGCAACCTTCAACTCAACGCGAGCCGCCCGCTTCCGCTCCGTGAGCCCAGCGAATCCTCCCCGGCAAGTCCCGAAGGCCCGCGACGCGAAGCAAGATCAATTCGCCTAATTTCGGTCTCAGCGAGACAACCAGCCGGAATCCAGTCGTTGTAAACTCAGTGATCGTAACGTCGTCTATCGACCCATCGTGCCGCACAATCGAGGCCGGGTGCCGGGTACGGGGGTTCGTTCGGAATGCGTCAAGAAGGCCGTGGTCGTTTTCCATGTCAGGTCCCGCTAAGGGCGGGAGCACAATCTCTCTCAGTCACCGAGACGCCAGGGGTAGGCTCGACGATACCGACATAGCGCGTTGGCGAAACTCTTGGTTCCATCAATTGGCCTTTATGTCCGCTTTCCACCCATTTCAGACCTCGGCCTAAACGGCACAGGTGTCGTTACCGAGTAAATCCGTTACGCCGCGCGTCTCGGGGCGGCTTAAACGGTTTGGGCTTTCCTCCGATGGCGTCCTAGAGCTGTCGCGGTGCATGCGCCGCAAATATGACGAGGGCCTACGCTGGGTGCCCGACGGCGAGGCCTGAACGAAAGCGCTGTCCTACAGCGGTGGTTTTATGGCTTATCCTCACGGATGACAGCGCAACTTCCCGATCGTTCTTCACCCTTGTGGATTCTGATCGAACGCTCCCGCGTCAGTGCGAACATTGTGAACATTCGCCTCCGGGCATCTTCAATTCCGTCTCCCGAACAAATCGTGCGGCACGGTGAATTTGGTCGACGTCCTTTTTCACCCTTGTGGATTCTGCTCGAACACTCCCGCGTCAGTGCGAACATTGTGAACATTCGCCTCCGGGCATCTTCAATTCCCCCTCCCCAACGAATCGTGCGGCACGGTGAAATTGGTCAACATCTCCTCGGAGGGAATCCAACAGCCAGGCCGCCCAGCACCGGGATGCTTGATTTGAAATCGTCGATGCTTTCGCCACTGAAGCCGACGAAGGCGATTGCCGCGATCACCAGCAGCAGGACCGCCGCGACGATGAAGCAGCCGCGTCGATTCGCGCGGTCGGTGGGCGAATTCGAGCTCTTGCGGCGGTCCATGGCGAGTCTCTGGGGAAAACGTCCGTTCAGCCGTTTTGAGCCGCACCGATCGCTCGTCTCGTCGCTTTCACTTACGGTTCAACTGTGGTCGGGCTATGGTTACCGCTCGCGACACATCCACCAAGACTGAAGACGCTGGCCTCTACCTATCGCCTCCGCTCGCCGCTCGACGAGACGCCGCTGCGCCGCCGCGCGTCCGGCGTGGCGCTTGCGGTCGGCCTCAATCTGCTGGTCCTGTTCGCTTTGCTCACCGCCGGCGCGCTGCCCATGAAGCTGCCCAGCGGCGGCCAGGAACCGCTGATCGTCAGCCTCGTTCCCGATTCGAACGACAATGCCAATCAGGCTAGCCCGCAGTCCGGAGAAACCGCGCGAAACTCCCGTCCGAGAGCAGGCGAACCCCCGCTCCCCAAGCCGAAAATCGTTCTTCCAGCAAAGCCGACGATCGAGACGCCTCGCGAACTGCCCTGGATCGAGATGACCAAGGCGGAGATGGCTGCGGCGGATATCTCACGCTTCCCCAAGTCCTCCCAGTCCGCCTCCGTCGGAGCAGCGCGGGGGACTCCGAACAGGTCGGACGAGCTCCGAACGGGGAAGTTCTCTACGCGGCCGATTGGGCGCGCAAGCCGACCAGTACGGAGCTCAACGGTTACCTGCCGCCCAATGCGCCGGACGGCTGGGGCCTGATCGCGTGCCGCACCGTCGCCGGCAATCGCGTCGAGGATTGCGTCGAGCTCGGCCAGTCCCCGCGCGGCTCGCGACTCGCGAGCGCGGTGCGCCAGGCGGCATGGCAGTTCCGAGTGCTTCCGCCCCGCCGGAACGGCCGCTCGCTCATCGGCTCGTGGGTCCGGATCCGAATCGATTATACCAGCGTGCGGCGCAGCTAGCTTGCACGTCGGTCCCGCCTCGGCGGACGCTAGTCCACCGCGCTTTGAAGCAGTGCAGCCTTTGCGGCAATCTGGTCGGCCCGCATCTTCTCGGTGCGCTCGGCACGCGAGGCCATTTCCATCCACGCGGCTTCGGCTCTCAGGCACCTTTCGCGCACGTTTTCGAGCGTAGCTTGCTCCGCCTCCGAATGCGCCTGCTCGGCTCGGAGAAGATAAAGCTCGCGATCCTTCAGTGGCCTGGTTGGCGTTGAATCGCTCATCGAGCCTCCAATCTGGCTTCCCCGGTCCGGCCCGTGCTCAGACGGAACGGGCGGAAAATCCTCCCTCGGAAGGAGGGAGGGAGTTTCGTGCCTCAGTCGGCAGACTGTATGTTGACCGCGCTCATCTTTCCGCGCCGATCCTGCTCGAGTTCGTAGCTGACGCGCTGGTTCTGCTGCAGCGTGTGCATGCCCGCACGTTCCACCGCCGTGATGTGGACGAAGGCATCCGCGCCGCCATCTTCGGGAGCGATGAAGCCGTAGCCCTTTTGGTCGTTGAAAAACTTCACTGTGCCGATCGGCATTCAATTCTTTTCCTTCTGTGGAGAACCGACAACCGGTCCTCTCGCGCTACGAGAGGCGAAGAGAAGGAATAAGGAGCCGCAAAGCGCCTGAAGACCGTCCGATTGCGACTAATAGCAAGGCTCAGATAGAGCTTCCTGCTCAGGATTGAAAGTGCACACCGACCCCGCACGGCCTGGCCCGCGCCAGAACGCTCGCACGCCATGCAGGACAGTCAGGTCAGCGCGACCTTGCGAGTGCGATCACCCCGCTGCGCGAGGCGGTTCGCTCCTCACCAGGCGGCGAATGCGACTCCGATGCCGACGACAGCCGCCGTCAGCGCCACGGGAAGCCACGTCTGTGCCGTCTTGCGCAATATCTCTGTCATAATTCCCCCCACCCCATCGGCCCGTCGCCGGAAGGCGGCCGGAGCCAAGTCGGAACCCGTTGCCTGCACGCTGCTGGCAGGCGGCGGGAGGCTTCGAGTCCCGGGAGGCAATATATGCGGTTGCGTGATTATCCGGAACGCAAACCGACCATTCTTCAGCGGCTTATGGTCGCAGTGTGACTTTCGGGTAACCTTGATCGTCGGACAACTCAGCAGTTGGAACGCCACATCCGGCCGGACGTTTTGGCTGTCGTGCGCTTCCTCTCGCCCAAGAGGCCGCGCCTGTTGGCGGAAATGGAAGCGGCCCGACGGTCCTCGTCGGGCCGCTTCTTTTCGTTTCAAAGATGAGGATTGCAGTAACCATTTGCCTTGGCACACACTTAATCTGCGGGCGGTAAACAGGGTCTCAGCAGCGCCGGACCAGCGTCCTTTGGAGCGGCTCTGCCGGAACGACTAAGGAAGCCCTGCCCACCCTTCGCCTTCCCCAGAGGCAGGGCTTCCAACCTCCTCCAGATCAGACCGCAGGCGGCTCGCTCGAGCCCTTTCCCAGCGCCAGCTGCATGTAGACATTGTCCAGCCAGCGGCCGTGCTTCCAGCCCGCCGACCGGAGTCGTCCAACCTCCTGGAACCCGCACGCTTCATGCAGCGCGATTGATGCTGGCTCGGCGCCTCCGATCACGGCAACCATTTGCCGGAAGCCGAACTCCTCGGCACTCCGGCACAGCTCCAGGAGCAGCGCCGTGCCGAGGCCGCGGCCCTGCCAGTCGGGATGGACGTAGATGCTGTTCTCGCAAGTCCACGCATAAGCCGCACGATCGCGGAACTGGGTTGCATAAGCGTAGCCGACGATCTGCCCGTCTTCTTCGGCGACCAGGAAAGGCCAGCCTGCGTCTGTGATGCGGCGGATCTTCGCCACCGTGTCGTCAGCAGACGGCGGCCGCATGTCATAGGACGCCGTCCCGTGCAGCACGTGATGCGCATAGATTGCGGTGATCGCCGCAGCATCTTCCTCGTGAACCGGGCAAATCATGGCTCCGCTAGGTCGCACCCGCACCCATGAAGCCGCAACGTGAGGAATTGACCGGTCCGTTAACCCATATCCTTGGGACGTGCTTAATGCAGCGCCGGTAAATCTACCGTCACTGTCCCGATGGCACGCTTCCCCTTGCGAGCTCGGGACCAGTGGACAAGCGTCAAGGAAGCCCTGCCCACCCTTCGCCTTCCCCAGAGGCAGGGCTTCTACGCTCCCGCAGCTAAGCTTCGACCCGTTGATTGAGGGCGATTTCGCCTTCGTCAAAACCATCCCAATAGTGCAACCGCTCGGCGACGACCTTGATCAGCGTCAGACCGGGCGTGTCGATGCCTTCCTTGAACCAGGCATCGAGGTCTTTGCTCCAATGCTCGGCGAAGCGCTCCTTGTCCTTGATGAGCTCCGCGCGCCCCTCCACCGTGATGAAGAACGGCTTCATCCCGAGCATTCCCGACTTCGACTGGTATGTCAGGCCGACGCTCGGATCGCGGCCGATGTCGCTTACGGTCCGGGTGTCGTCGCACGTGAAGAAGTAGCTGTCGCCATCGAACTCCACCTCGCGATTGTTGCTCATCGGCCGGCCGGCGATCGCTCCGCCTTCGGTCCTCGTGGACAACACTGCAAAGTCGATATCGCGCATCTTCTCCGCAACGTCGGTCAGTTTCAGGTCTGCCATTCTGCGCTCCTGTAGATAGCCGGTGCCCAAACGCAGAAGCTGCGGCCGATGCTCCGCCTACGGGAGAAATGCCGTAGCGTGGATTTTCCCAACATTCGGCGCTCGCACCCGCCTGGCTCCGCACTTCGCGGGTACCTGGAAGCCAAGAATCTCCCGGAAATAGCGCTTTCCGACGTTTGGCACTGCTCTTGCTTAGTCACTTGCATCACGGAGCCCGTGCTCCGCAGGGACAAAGGGAAGACAAGATGCAGAACGTCCAGAACATTGCGCATGAAGCCAGCGACTATCAGTCCAGCGAGCCCGATAGCCTCTTCGGCATCTGCCAGGCCGCTGGCGAGGATCTCCGCATCAACCCTTTCTTCCTGCGTGTCGGTCTGATCAGCGTGCTTTTCTTCAATCCCCTGCTGATGCTGGGCGCCTATGTTGGTCTCGGACTTGTCGTCGGCGCGTCCCGCGTGCTGTTTCCAAAGCCCCAGATTGAAGCCCGGGAAGGCGTATCCGTAGAGCGGCCCGCGCAAATCCATCGCGAGCCGGAGCTGATTGCCGCCTGACCGTCGCCTTCGTTACAATTCGACACGGCATAAACCTCCTCTTTACGCCCTTGGTCTAGCTTGTCCGAACCTGAGGTATTCACCTTGGGCGTGATGAGGGGAAAAGGATGGCGATCAATCGGTCCGTCGGCCGTTCAGCGGTCAACGTAGCCGAGGCACATCTTGCGCGCGTCGCCGCGGACGGTTCGTCGCGCCATCGCCACCTGAATGCCCTGCTCGAGGCCTCCGGCCTGAATTCCTCGCGAGACCTCGCCGATTGCGTGCACCTGCTGTGCAGCCTGCATGGCAACCCGCCGAGCCTGATTGAGCTCGCCCATCGCCATTCCGCCGAGGGCTTTGCCCGCGACTGGCTTGCTCGCGCCGCGGAGGCATTCGAGCGCGAGCGCCTGTTCCTAGTGCGTCTTACATCGGCCGTCGGTCCGCTTCCCAGCACGCCTGGAGCAGCCGAGACCGAAGCGGCGCTGAACGCGCAGCGCAATGCGCTGGAGATCCTAGCGACGTCGGAACGTCGAGGCTGCGCCCTAGGCGCAGCCGCCGCGCTCGTCGGCGACTGGTGGCCGATCCGCCGCATCCTGGACCGTGCCGCTTCGCGTGCCGGTCTCGAATCGCCTGCCCCGGCGCTTCCTGACGAAGCGTCGATTGTCGCAGTAGTCGACGCCTCGTCCGATACGGTCGCGAGCGAACGCGCCCTCGGCTTCGGCGGGGAGCAGCTGCTGCTCCAGCACCGCGGCCTGTTCGACCTGCTTGAAGCACGCACCGAAGCGCGCAGCGACTATTAAAGGAAAGGGCCCCTGCCGAAGCAGGAGCCCCACCTTCCCCAACCTGTAACCTGAACCGCGGAGTTGCGGCCTTCGCTCAGTCGTCGCGGTAGGCGAGCTCGTAATTGCCCCAGCGGCGGCCCTTGATCCACAGCGGCACGAAGACGTTCTTCACCGGAATGAACTTGTCGCCGAGTTCCATGCGATAAGTCGCGAGCATCGCCGGCTTTTCGCTGACGATCGCAGCTCCGGTCGTGTCGTCCATGAAGATTCGCTTGTTGCGGCAGTGCGCGTCGTTCCAAACCGGATCCGGACCCGGAACGTGGCTGCGCTCGGTAAGGTGCGTCGGAAGATATCCGTTCACGTCGGTGATGGCAGACCCGATCAGTCGATCGTCGCTGCCCTTCACCCGATCGAGGATCGGCCGGACATATTTGTCGGCGAAATCGCAGAATTGGGTATCGAACTGCTCAGGGTTCGTGCCCTCGATCAGCCGGTAATCGCGGTCGAACACCTCTTCCATGCTGATCTCGCCGCTTTCGACACCGCGCTCCACGGCTAACTGGATGGCGCGCATCGCCTCCTGGGCCTTCAGGATGAAAGGCGTGTCGTCGATCTCGGCGCCCGAATTGGCGAGCGTATCGAGCATTGTATTCGACAGCAGCTCCAGATGCTCAAGACGCTTCTGCGCCTGGAGAAGCTGGCTGCCGTTGTTACGGGCGTCGCCTGCGAAGTCGGTCAGGCCGGCCTTCACGCGGTCGACGCTCGTCTGGATCATGCTGGTCGAATGGGCGATGCCTTCGGTCTGGCGATCCACCATCGTCACGATCTCGGAAACTTCGCGGACCGTCTCGCTGATCTGGCCGAAGCCGGACTGTGCGGCGCGGCTGCGCTCGACACCGGTTTTGATCTCGGTCGTTACGGCGCCTGCCTCGCGGGTCAGCTCACCGATCGTCGAGGCGATCTGGCTGGTCGCCGAGCGCGTATCGTGCGCGAGCTTCTTCACTTCCGCGGCGACGACCGCAAAGCTGCGGCCCGCATCGCCGGCGCGCGCGGCCTCGATGGTCGCATTCAGGGCAAGCATGTTGGTCTTGCGCGCGATGGTCTCGATGGTCGAGGATACGGTCTGCACCTGGTTCATCGCGGATGCGAAGCCGGCCATGCGCTCGCCGAGTTGCACGACGAGGTCGGTCAGTCCCTTGAAGCCGGCGATGGTGCCGTCGATGGCTTCGCGGCCCGCTTCGAGCTTGGCACGAGCCTGCTCAGAAAGCAGACGGGCTTCATCGGTGGAGTCCGAAACCCGCGCCTGGTCGGCGAGAAGTCGTGTCGTCACTTCCTCGAGCTGGTCGAGCATGCTCATATGCTCGGTGATGCGCGATGCCGACGTCGCGGACATAGCCGGCGACGTCGCTGCATTCCATCGACAGGGACCCACAGTCTCGCGCGACGCTACGAATCGCGTTTTCCGTGATTTCCTCAATACCCTGTGTGGCCATGGAACAGCCCGCTCCCGAAATGCTTCGAGTGCGGGAATAGAGGCAAGCCCCTACTCTTTCGTTAACTATGTACGGGCGATGCGCTAACGGCCGCCCGAATGGGGGAAAAGCGGCTATCGATCGAGACGGCGCGGCGGATCGCACTCGCCGCCCAAGGCTTTGGCGTACCGCGTCCAGCCATGATCGACCGGCGACACCTCCAACAGACCGTCAGACGTCTGTCGCTCCACCAGATCGATAGCGTGAACGTGCTCGTTCGTGCCCACTATCTCCCCAGTTTCTCGCGCCTGGGGATGTACGATCGAAGCTTGATCGACCGGTCCGCATGGGGAGACAGACGCGACCGCCGGCTATTCGAATATTGGGCGCACGAAGCCTCGCTGCTTCCGTTGGAACTCCATCCTCTGCTCCGCTGGCGCATGCAGCAGGCCGACAATGGTGAGACCGGATGGCGAAGCATGCGGATCTTTGCGCGCGAGCGCCGCAACGAGGCTCTGCACGTCCTGGAGCGTATCCGCGCCGAGGGACCGATGGCCGCGTCCGATTTCGAGAACGGCAAGGGCCGCGGCGGCTGGTGGGAATGGGGGGACGCGAAGCGCGCGCTGGAATGGCTGTTCTGGGCCGGCCATGTGACGACCACGACGCGGCGGAACAGTTTCGAGCGGGTTTACGATCTGACCGAACGGGTTATCCCGGCCGCGATCCTTGGCTTGCCGACGCTCAGCCTTGCCGATGCGTGCCGGGCGCTCGTGGAGCGAGCCGCTTCGGCGCTGGGTGTCGCGACGCCCGGCGACCTTCGCGACTATTTCCGCCTGTCGCCGGAGCCCAGCCGGCGCGCAATCGCCGAGCTTGTGCAAGAGAAGGTCCTCTTACCAGTGGCGGTCGATGGGTGGCGGCAGCCCGCCTTCATCCATCACACGGCCCGGCGTCCTCGCCGGATTGACGGACAAGCGCTGCTCGCTCCCTTCGATCCGTTGATATGGGAACGAAGCCGGACCGAACGGTTGTTCGATTTTCGATATCGGCTCGAGATCTACACGCCAGCGCACAAGCGTGTTCACGGCTATTACGTGCTTCCGTTTCTGATGGGCGAACGGATCGTTGCTCGTGTCGATCTCAAGTCGGACCGCCAGCGCTCGCGGCTCCTTGTCCGGAAGATCACCTTGGAGCCACAGGCTCCGGGCGGCACATATGATCGGTTGAAGCCTGAGCTCAAACTGATGGCAGACTGGCTCGGGCTCGAGAGCGTCGATCAATAGATGCGGAAAGCCTGACTCTTCTCTTCCCAAGTCCGCTCGTCAGGAAGCGCTACAGCATCGAGATCGCCTGCCGCCGCATTAGGATCGTCGACCCATCCGCGGAGAACCGGCGAGCCGTTGATGACATCGATTGCCAGCTTGTCGAACTCATATTCGTACGGGAAGTCACGCCAGAGATCGTAGTCGGGATAGAGATCCCGAATGGCCTTGAAGGCCAACGACTGCACTCGCCACGGCTTGAAGTGGATGTGGTCGTAGAACGGACCCTCGGCATGGATGTGGACGCCGTTGCAGAGCTTGCCGACATGCTTGTGAAAGGTCGGCTCGAACCAGATCTCGCGAAGCTTGCAGCCCTCGAGCCAGCCCGGCGCAAGCGCATGCATTCGGGCGATGACCTTGCCGGCATCGATATCCGGCGCACCGAACAGTTCGAGCGGGCGGGTGGTGCCCCTGCCCTCGCTGAGAGTCGCTCCTTCGAGCATGACGGTGCCTGCATAGGCGCGGGCCATGTTGAGGTTGGCGGCATTCGGGCTCGGGTTGATCCAGATGCGCTCCGGCGGCCAGCCGAAACCGGGCCCTTCATCGGGACGCCACTCGAGCATCTCGATCACGCGATAGTCGACGTCCAGCTTGAAGCGGTCGATGAACCAGGCGCCAAGCTCCCCCAGCGTCAGCCCATGGCGCATCGGAATTTCGGCCGCACCGACGAAGCTTTCCCAGCCGGACCGCAAAATCAACCCTTCGACCGGGCGTCCAGCTGGGTTCGGGCGGTCGAGCACCCAGACGCTTTTCCCGTGCTCGGCGGCTGCTTCCAGCACGTAGAGCAGCGTCGTGACGTAGGTGTAGATGCGGCAGCCGAGGTCCTGCAGATCGATGAGGATCGTGTCGAACGTGCTCATCGACTGACCCGTCGGGCGGCGAACCTCGCCGTACAGGCTGAAGACGGGGATGCCATAGGTCGGATCGGTGAAGTCCGGAGACTCCATCATATTGTCCTGGAGGTCGCCGCGGACGCCGTGCTGCGGACCGAACACGGCTGAAACTTTCAGGCCCGCCGCGAACAAAGCGTCGATGCTGTGAGTCAGGTCCTTGGTCACGGACGCCGGGTGCGCGAGGAGCGCGACGCGCTTGCCTTCGAGCGGACGGCGAAGCTCGGGATCCGCGAGGAGGCGGTCGATTCCAAACAGGCTCATGAGAGGCTGCTTAAGGGAGCTTCGCGATGAAGCAATCCGCCGCGTGAAAGTCCGCCCTGTCTGCAGCGTGGGCCAGCGCCCAGTAGGACTTGGTCCCGTCGGATTCCTCCAGGACAACCGACAGGCCCAGGTCCCAGTTCTTGCCGGCCTCGACGGCGATGGTTGCGCCCAGCGTCCACCAGGTGAGATTGTCCTCCATCCGGATGTAGGGAGGAGCATCAACCTCGAGCTCGGTCATTCCCTCGCGATAGCCCGTGAAGTCATAGGCGGCCCATTGACCCGATGGAGCGAAATTCCACTCCTGGTAGGCATCCGAACCGGTTTCCCGCAGGAACGCCTCGAAGCAGGTCGCCTTCCAGAGCTCGTCGGTGCGTGACGGTTCTTCAGCCTCCGGAATGACGAACCGCGACGCAGGCGCTCCAACGCCGAACCAGATGTTGGTCGTCGCGGTCGCACCGAATGCGCCCGCGTGATCGACGCTCGCCCAGACCTTGAAGTCCGGCTTCGACGGCAAAGCGGCCGGGTGAGCTAGAAGATTGAGCTGCATCTCCATGCAGTAGCAGGACGCGGATCATCACGCTAAGCGGGCGCGCATGACCGAGTTCCGTTCCTCCCTGCTGCGCCTGCTCAATGAGCGCGGCTACATCCATCAGCAAACCGACGCCGAGGGACTGGACGCCTTGGCGTCGCGGGAGATTGTGACGGGCTACATCGGCTTCGACGCCACCGCGCCGAGCCTTCACGTCGGCAGCCTTGTGCAAATCATGATGCTTCGGCGCATGCAGCAGGCCGGGCACAAGCCGGTCGTGCTGATGGGTGGCGGGACTACTAAGGTCGGCGACCCCACCGGCAAGGACGAAACCCGCAAGCTGCTCACCGATGCGGAAATCGACGCGAACATCGCGGGCATCCGCAAGGTGTTCGAGCGCTTCCTGACCTTCGGCGACGGGCCGACCGACGCGGTCATGGTCAACAACGACGAATGGCTGAGCAAGCTGGAGTACATCCCCTTCCTGCGCGACGCGGGGCGGCATTTCACGATCAACCGGATGCTCACCTTCGACAGCGTGCGCATCCGGCTGGAGCGCGAGCAGCCTCTCACCTTCCTCGAATTCAACTACATGATCCTGCAGGCGTATGACTTCCTGGAATTGTCGCGGCGCGCGGGCTGCCGGCTGCAGCTCGGCGGGTCCGACCAGTGGGGCAACATCGTCAACGGGATCGAGCTCGCGCGGCGCATCGACGGCACGGAGGTCTTCGGCGTCACGACCCCGCTAATCACCAACCCGGACGGGTCGAAGATGGGCAAGACCGCGCACGGCGCCGTCTGGCTCAACGAGGAGCAGCTGAGCCCCTACGATTACTGGCAGTTCTGGCGGAACAGCGACAATTCGAACGTCGGCAAGTTCCTGCGCCTGTTCACCGACCTGCCGCTCGATGAAGTGGCGAGGCTTGAGGGCCTTCCCGGCGCGCAGATCAACGAGGCCAAGATCGTCCTGGCGACGGAGGCCACTGCGATGCTCCACGGCCGCGAGGCGGCCGAGGCAGCGGCGCGGACGGCGCGCGAGACTTTCGAGGCGGGCGGAGCCGGCGGAGAGTTGCCCACTTTGTCGGTCGGCGAAGGCGTCAACATCGCCCATGCGCTGACCCAATTGGGGTTCACGCCATCCAACAAGGAAGCCAAGCGCAAGATCGCGGAAGGCGCGGTGCGGCTGAACGACGAAGTCGTCGACGACGCCGGCCTAGTCGTC
Organism: uncultured Alphaproteobacteria bacterium; assembly: GCA_963829625.1. Lineage (GTDB taxonomy): Bacteria > Pseudomonadota > Alphaproteobacteria > Sphingomonadales > Sphingomonadaceae > Sphingomicrobium. Next base: position 344,947 of record CAWHJH010000001.1, read on the forward strand.
ACGGTGAGCGGCGACGCCGTGAAGCTCAGCCTCGGCCGGAAGAAGCACGGACTGCTGGTGGCCTAGCCGCTTCGGATCAGGTCAACGGCCTGGTCGCGCTCGAACAGATAAAGGCAAACCCGCGCCGCCTGCCCGCGCGGGCCCGCAAGCCCGCCGTCGCGGTCGAGCAACAACCTGGCGTCGCTCTGGGCGATGGAGGCAAAGGCTTCGACATCTTCCGGCCTGGCGACGCGGAAGGCGATGTCGCCGGACTGACGCGTGCCGAGGATTTCGCCCGGGCCGCGAAGGCGAAGATCTTCCTCCGCGATGCGAAAGCCGTCGTTCGTTTCGCGCATCAGTGCGAGGCGGGCTCGGCCCACGTCCGTCAGAGTCTGCCCGCGGATCAGAAGGCAGCTGCTCTTGCCCGTCCCTCGGCCCACGCGTCCGCGCAAGCTGGTGAAGCTGGGCAAGGCCGAAGCGCTCGGCCCCCTCGACGATCATCAGGGTCGCGTTGGGCACGTCGACGCCGACCTCGATCACCGTCGTCGCGACGAGAACCGCAAGTTCATTCGCGGCGAAGCGGCCCATGACCGCATCCTTTTCAGGTCCCTTCATCCTCCCGTGAACAAGCCCGACCTTGTCGTCGCCGAAGCGCAGGCGGAGAATTCGCGCTCGTTCCTCGGCGGCTGCGGCGTCGCTTTTCTCGCTCTCCTCGACGAGCGGACAGACCCAATAGGCCTGGCCGTTGTTCGACAAATGCCGGCCCAGGCCGTCGACGACCTCGTTGAGCCGTTCCTCACTGATCACTCGCGTTTCGACAGGCGTTCGGCCCGGCGGCATCTCGTCGATGCGGCTGACGTCCATTTCGCCATATTGCGTGAGCGTCAGGGTCCGAGGGATCGGCGTGGCGGTCATCACCAGCAGGTGCGGCGGGTGCTCCGCCTTCGACGCGAGCAGCAGCCGCTGCGAAACTCCGAAGCGATGCTGTTCGTCAATCACGGCAAGGCCGAGGCTTCCGGTAAGCGACCTTCTCCTGGAAGATCGCATGCGTCCCGACGAGGATGTCGATCGAACCATCTGCCAGCCCCATCAGGACCGACTCGCGCGCCTTGCCCTTCTCGCGGCCCGGTGAGGATCGCGACCCGCACGCCGATGCTGTCGAGTTGCTTCAGCAAGCGTCGCATGGTGCTGCCGAGCAAGGATTTCCGTAGGCGCCAGCAGGGCCGCCTGCGCCCCGGACTCAATCGCGGTCAGCATCGCCATCAGCGCGACGAGCGTCTTGCCCGAGCCCACGTCGCCCTGCAGCAGGCGCAGCATCGGCGCGGCCTGCGCCATGTCGCCGCGGATTTCCTCGATGACGCGCCGCTGCGCGCGGGTGAGCTGATACGGCAGACTCAGCTTGGCGATCAGCCGCCCATCCCCAGCGAGCGCTACGCCGCGGTGCCGCCGCGAGGCCTGGCGCAAGAGGAGCAGCGCAAGCTGGTTGGCGAAGACCTCGTCATAGGCGAGCCGCCGGCGCGGATCTTCCGTGCCGGGATCGCGATGCGCTTCGGCGACTGCGGCCCGCCACGGGCGCCATGCCTCCGCCGATAGAAGGCCCGGCTCGATCCATTCCGGCATTTCCGGAGCGCGTTCGAGGGCGGCGACGGCCAGCTCCCGCACGCGCTTGCTCGTCATCCCTTCGGTGAGAGGATAAACCGGCTCGCGGATAGACAACTCGGCCCCCTTGTCGGCCGTCAGCACTTCCGGATGGATGATCTGCCACTCGTCGCCATAGGCTTCGAGCTTCCCGGCGATGGTGCGCTTCTCGCCCATCGGCAGGCTCTTCTTCGCCCAGCCGGGATTGTTGAAATAGATAAGGCTGATCGTGTTGCCGTCCGTGTCGGACGCGAACACGCGCATCGGCCCCCTGCCTGATCGCGGCTCCTTCGTATTGAACGGCACCACATCGAGAATGACATTGCAGCCAAGCAGGCTTGCCGCAGCGGCGGGAGCCCGGACGCGTTCGATAACCCCGGTCGGCAGGTGGTAGAGCAGGTCGACAACGCGGGTGACGTCGAGCCGCTTCAATAGCTTCGCGACCTGCGGCCCCACGCCGGGCATGGTCTCCACCTCGGCGAAGAGCGGGTTGAGGATATCGGGCCGCATGGACGCGCAAATTGCAGACAGGCTAGGCCCCGCACAAGCGCGTTAACTTCCCTTTGGGCGGAATCGCGCTCTGTGATATCCAGTGCGCGGGGTGGAGGTTGCTCAAAGGGGAGAGCAACTTCATGACGATTCTCGCTTACGCATTTGTCGCGCTCCTGGCTGCCCAGGCCTCGGATGCGCTTGCAGCCAGTCCGCCGTCCGCCGAACCTACCATCGACCAGGTGCGTACTGCGACCGAGCGGTTCCGCGACGTCAAGGTCGCTCTGGCCGAAGGCTACGTTCGCGATCCGATGGATCATTGCGTGGTTGCACCGGACATTGGGCGTCCGGCAGCCGACGGTGCAATGGGCGTCCACTACATCCGCATGGACCTCATCGGGGTCAGCGGACCGCCCAATCCGCGTGTGAGCGGCACAGGCACCCACACCGATTTCACCAAGCCAGCGATCCTTCTGTACGAGCCGCAAGCGAACGGTTCGCTTGAACTCGTCGGCGTCGAAAACCTGGTGTTCAAGAGCGCCTGGGCGGCCGCGGGGAACACACAACCACCCGCCTTCCAGGGCGTCACCTGGAACTCGATGGAAGACGATCCAGCGACCCCAGTCGACGAAGGACATATGTTCACGCCCCACTACGACCGTCACGTCTGGCTGTACCGGGAAAACCCCAAAGGCATCTACGAGCAGTTCAACGCCAACGTCAGCTGCGCGGCGCACAAGGCGGGTCACCCGGCCCCCACGGCGCAGGAGACAGGAGCTCAGTCCCAGGAGAAGGCGCACAAGCACTAACAGCGCCTTCCTTTAGGCGCCCTTCGCTCCTATCTGGCGAGCATGCTTCCAGAAGAGGAACTGAAACGCCTGCGCTGGCGCGCGCACCATCGCGGCACGCGCGAGGCAGACATTCTAATCGGCGGGTTCTTCGACGCGCACCATGCTTCGTGGGATGCCGGTGAGCGAGCCTTCTTCGCCAGCCTGCTCGAGGAGCAGGACGTGGACATCATGGCGTGGGCGACAGGAACCGCCGAGCCGCCCGAGCGCTTCGCAGGTCCCATGATCGAAGCTCTCAGGCGGCTGGATTACGTCCGGATCGCACGATGACGGACTCCCTGCAGCGCGTCCTCAGCGCGAAAGATCCTCTCACGCTGGCCGGCGTTCCATCCGGTTTCCTGCCGGTTCTGGCGGCCGACCTCGCACGCGCCACGCACGGTTCCTCCAGGGGTGGTCGGGCAGTCCTCGTCGCGTCCGACGAGGCCGCGATGCGCGCGCTGGCGGATACCGTCCCGCTGTTCGCTCCGGAGGTTGAAGTCCTCACTTTGCCGGCGTGGGACTGCCTGCCCTACGACCGCACATCCCCGGCTCTGCGGGTGATGGCGGAGCGCCTTGCAACGCTGAACGCGCTGCAGGCGAAGGCGAAAGCGCCTCAGCTGCTGATCGCCACCGAAAATGCGGTCACGCAGCGGCTGCTGACGCCGTTTCGGGTCCGCCAGCTGACGAAGCGGATCGAGGAAGGCGCCCGGTTCGATCGCAATCAGCTCATCGTGCAGCTGAATTCGCTTGGGTACGAGCGCGTGGAATCGGTGGCCGAGCACGGCGAATATGCCGTTCGCGGCTCGCTCATCGACCTGTTCCCCGCAGGCGAGACGCACGCGCTGCGGCTCGATTTCTTCGGCGACGAGATCGAGACGCTTCGCCGGTTCGATCCGTCGGACCAGCGGTCGACCGACCGGGCCAAGGCTTTCACGCTGATGCCCGCTTCGGAAGCCCTGCTCGACGAAGAGACCATCAAGCGCTTCCGCTCCCGCTACCGCGAGGCGTTCGGAGGGACGGCGACGGGCGATCCGCTTTACGAGGCGGTCTCCGACGGTCGCCGGATGAGCGGTATGGAGCACTGGCTGCCCTTGTTCGAAGAGCGGCTGACGACCCTGTTCGACCATCTGGGCGAGAACGACCTGGTCCTGCGCGATGCGGGCGTCGACCAGGCGCTCGCCGCGCGGCGAGAATCCATCGACGATTATTATGCCAATCGCCGCAAGACGATGAGTGGCCAGGCGGGCAGCTACCGTCCGCTTGAGCCGGCCACGCTCTACATGACCGAAGACGAGTGGACACAGGCCGTCACTTCGCGGCCAGTCCACCTCACTTCACAATTCCCCGAACCCGAGAGCGATCGGATCGTCAGCTTCGGAGTCGAGCCGGCGCGCGATTTCGCTCCGGAGCGAACGCAGCAGGCAAACGTCTACGAGGCCGTCGCAGCGCATGTCGGCAGGCTTCGGAAGAGCGGGCACAAGGTCGTGCTCGCCAGCTACACGGGCGGTGCGCGCGAGCGCCTTTCAGGCCTGCTCCACGACCACGGTCTCAAGTCCCAGAAGCTGGTCGACAACTGGCAGGAAGCGCTAGGGAGCAAGACGCAGCCCGCACTCATGGTCCTGCCGCTCGACCATGGTTTCACCGCGCCGGATGTCGCCGTGCTCACCGAGCAGGACATGCTCGGCGACCGGCTCGTCCGCCGGCGGAGGAAGCGCAAGGGCGCAGCGGCATTCCTTTCGGAGCTCTCGACTCTGACCCCGGGCGACCTCGTCGTCCACAACGACCATGGCATCGGCCGCTACGAAGGGCTGACATCCATCATGGTCGGCAAGGCGCCGCACGACTGCGTCGCCCTCGAATATTCCGGCGGGAACAAGCTCTACGTTCCGGTCGAGAACATCGACCTGCTGACGCGCTACGGCAACGAGGCCGAAGGCGTGGCGCTCGACCGCCTCGGCGGCGAAGCATGGCAGCGGCGCAAGTCGCGGATGAAGGAGCGGATCCGGGAGATTGCGGGCGAGCTCATCAAGACGGCCGCGATGCGGGCCACGCGGCCCGGCGCCGTCATCGAGGCGGACAGCGCCTATCCGCAGTTCGTCGATCGCTTCCCCTATGAGGAAACGGACGACCAGGACCGAGCGATCGAGGAAGTCCTCGCCGACCTCGAGTCAGGCAAGCCAATGGACCGCTTGGTCTGCGGCGACGTCGGCTTCGGAAAGACCGAGGTCGCTCTGCGGGCCGCCTTCATCGCCGCAATGTCGGGCATGCAGGTTGCCATAGTCGCTCCGACCACGTTGCTCGCCCGCCAGCACTATCGGAACTTCACCGAGCGTCTGGACGGCTTCCCGATCCGCGTCGGCCGGTTGTCGCGGCTGGTGCCCTCGGCCGAGGCGAAGAAGACGAGGGACGAACTGGAGGCCGGTCAGGTCGACATCGTGATCGGCACGCACGCGATCCTCGGGAAGACCGTCAAGTTCAAGAAGTTGGGACTCGTCATTGTCGACGAGGAGCAACATTTCGGAGTGACTCACAAGGAGCGATTGAAAGCGCTAAAGGCGGACGTCCACGTGCTGACGCTGACCGCCACGCCGATCCCGCGGACGCTGCAGATGGCGATGAGCGGACTCCGCGAACTGAGCGTGATCCAGACCCCTCCGGTCGACCGCCTTGCCGTGCGCACCTATGTGACCCCGTGGGACCCGGTCGTGGTGCGCGAGGCACTGCTCCGCGAGCATTATCGCGGCGGCCAGAGCTTCTTCGTCGTTCCGCGCATCGTGGACCTGCCCGACGTGGAGGAATGGCTTCGGGAGGAGGTCCCCGAGGTGAAATTCGTCGTCGCGCACGGGCAGATGGCGCCAACCGAGGTCGAAGAGCGGATGAGCGCCTTCTACGACCGCAAATATGACGTGCTGCTGTCGACGACCATAGTCGAGAGCGGACTGGACATTCCAAGCGCCAACACGCTGATCGTCCATCGCGCGGACCGGTTCGGCCTAGCGCAGCTCTACCAGCTGCGCGGCCGCGTGGGCCGGTCGAAAGTACGCGCCTACGCCTATCTGACGACACCCGCCGACCGAACTATTACCGAAACCGCGGAGAAGCGCCTGCAGGTCTTGGCAAACCTCGACAGCCTCGGCGCAGGCTTCCAGCTGGCAAGCCACGACCTCGATATTCGCGGTGCCGGCAATCTTTTGGGCGACGAGCAATCGGGGCACATCAAGGAAGTCGGCTTCGAACTCTACCAATCGATGCTCGAGGACGCGATCGTCGAGCAGAAGGCCGGCGGCATCCCGCGCCCCGAAGAGTTCACGCCGCAGATCAGCGTCGATGCGCCGATCCTCATTCCGGAAACCTATGTGCCCGATCTCGACCTGCGCATGGGATTGTACCGGCGCCTGGGCGACCTCGACGACAAGCAAGGCGTGGAGTCCTTCGCCGCCGAGCTGATCGACCGTTTCGGGAAGCTTCCAAACGAAACGCAGAACCTGCTGAAGATCGTCGAGACCAAGCTCAATGCGAAGAAGGCGATGATCGCCAAGCTCGACGTCGGACCAAAAGGCGCGCTGATCACCTTCGCGGAGAGCGGCTTTCCCGACCTGGCGGGCCTGCTCGGCTATATCGATAGGCTGAAGGGAACCGCGAAGCTGCGGCCGGACAGCAAGCTGGTCGTCACGCGCAATTGGCCAAACCCGGAAGACCGTCTCAACGGAGCCTTGCAGATTTCTACCGGCTTGGCTCGGGTCGCCCTCGCGGGGCAGCGAGCGAAAGAGCCCGTTGCCGCCTAGGCTGCCCGCCCATGGGACACACCGACGAAACGCGCGAGCTCGACCTCGTCGAGCGCCCCCGCCCCGAGGAAACCCTGGTATAGATCGCATCCCCATTCGGCGAGCAGCACTAGCTGGGCGGTGCTTTCAACGCCTTCCACAACCACGCTTAGTCCGAGATCGCGGGCAAGAGAGAAGATCGACCTGACGACAATGCGGTCGCGCTCGCTGGTGCCAATCCTGGCAATCAGCCCGCGGTCGATCTTCAGCGCGTCCAATGGCAGCGTCCCGAGATAAGCGAGGCTCGCATAGCCGGTGCCGAAGTCGTCGAGAGCGACCTTCAATCCAGCCTGGCGAATACGCTCCAGCCTGGCGGCAACGGCATCGAGATCGCTCAGCAGCGCGGATTCCGTGACCTCGATCGTAACTCGCTTGGGATCGATACCGACAGCGCGGACTTCGTCGAGAAGCCACTCGACATAGCTGTCATGCGCTATCTCGTCGGGCAGCAGATTCACTGACACCTGAAGGCGCCGCAGCGGCCCTTCCCAAGCCGCCGCGGCGCGCAGCGCCTTGTGCTGGACAAGGCGCGACAGTCTTTCGGAAAGGCCGGCTGCGGCTGCCCGAGCGAACAATTGCTCGGCGCCCGCAACGCGATCCCACCGGGCGAGCGCCTCCGCCCCCAGAACTTCCCCGGTCACCGGGTTGATCTGGGGCTGGAACACGACCGCGATCTGCTGATGCGCTATCACCGCGGCAAGCAAGTCATCCTGCTTTCTACGCGGACCGGGAGCGCCCCTACGCTCGTCTGCCCGCTGCCGTGTCTCTACGCCATCTCGCTTCTGCATGAGGACTGGCTAACGGTACGCGTTCGGCGCCGAAACAGAGCACCTGCGCCACGACCCACAACGGGACAGTGGCGCGGGCATCCAAAATGCCTATGTTCGGCTGCGAAAGGAGCCGTGTTTGAGCGCTGACGCAGCCAAGCTGGGCGGTGGCGATGGCACGACCGACCTTGCGAGCCTCAAGATCGGCTTGCTCTCGTCGCACACCGAGGTGGCGCAGGCGGCCGAGGCCATGCTTCGACGACGCTATTCCTGGGCCAGCATGGACGAGGCCGAGACCCTCGTCGCGCTGGGCGGAGACGGCTTCATGCTGCAGACACTTCACCGCATGCTGGACGAAGGCACACCGAAGCCCGTTTTCGGCATGAACCGCGGCACAGTCGGCTTCCTGATGAACGACTGGCGGCTGGACCGGCTTGCGGAACGCATTGCGGGAGCGAAGGCGATCCGGGTCGCGCCGCTACAGATGCGGGCGACGACCGTCTCCGGAAAAACTTTCCAGCATGCGGCGATCAACGAAGTCTCCCTTTTGCGCGAGACGCGGCAGACGGCGAAAATCGAGATTCTGGTCAATGGCCGGGTAGCCTTGCCGGAGCTGGCCTGTGACGGAGTGCTGGTCGCGACGCCCGCGGGTTCCACAGCCTACAATCTGTCGGCGCGCGGACCCATCCTACCGCTGCAGGCGAAGATGCTGGCTCTGACCCCCATCAGCCCGTTCCGCCCGCGCCGCTGGTCCGGAGCTATCCTGCCCGACGATACGGCCGTTTGCTTCCAAATCTTGGAAGCGGAGAACCGCCCGGTTTCCGCTGTCGCCGACCAGGTCGAAGTGCGTGAAGTCTCGAAGGTCGAGATCAGCCTCGACCGCGACCGCTCGCTCACCTTGCTGTTCGATCCGGAGCATGCGCTCGATGAACGGATTGCCATGGAGCAATTTGCGACCTGAGCACTTGCCTTTGGGGGTTGCTTCGCTATTTAGCCCGCCTGCCCCGCGCGAGCCGCGTGGCTGCTCCCCGGTAGCTCAGCGGTAGAGCGTTCGACTGTTAATCGAATGGTCGCCTGTTCGAATCAGGCCCGGGGAGCCATTTTCTATCCGATACGAAGTACGAAGCGGCCAGGCTGACGCCCGACCGCTCCGGCGGAGCGCGTTCGTGTCTGGGAAGACCACCCCGCCCCTGAATAACGGCTGTTCGAATCCACGGCTCCACGACGTCCCGCAAGGGGACAAGCGGGCCGTTTCAGCCTTCGATTGCCGCCATCAGGCTCGCATTGCCACCGGCGGCCGTCGTGTCGATGCAGGTGACGCGTTCCGTGGCAAAACGTGCAACATAGTGTGGGCCGCCGGCCTTGGGACCGGTGCCCGACAGCCCCTCGCCGCCGAAGGGCTGGCTTTCGACGACCGCGCCGATCTGGTTTCGGTTGACGTAGAAATTGCCGACGCGAGCATGCTCCTCGACATAATCGCGCACCGTGTCGATGCGGCTCTGAAGGCCAAGGGTCAGACCGTAGCCGGTCGTATTGATGGCCTCGACGACTACATCGAGCTTGTCGCCGGCAAACCGAATGACATGGAGAATTGCGCCGAAATTTTCGCGATTCAATTGGCTTAGCGACTGAATTTCATAGAAGGCGGGAGCAACGAAACAACCGTTTTCGGCCTCCTTCGGCGCCATCAACCGGCAGATCTTCTTCGCATTCTTCTCGAGCCACTTGAGATGGTCATCGAGCACTTTCTTTGCAGGCTCGTCGATCACGGGGCCGACGTCGGTTGCCAGGTCGCTCGGGTCGCCAACCGTTAGCGCCTCCATCGCGCCGGCAATCATTTCGATCATGCCGTCGGCAACGTCTTCCTGGACGAACAGGACTCGCAGGGCGGAGCAGCGCTGGCCGGCGCTCTGGAATGCCGAAGAAATAACGTCGCGAGTCACTTGCTCGGGCAGCGCCGAGCTGTCGACGATCATCGCATTCTGCCCACCAGTTTCGGCGACGAACGGGATGATCGGCCCATCGCGCTCGGCCAACGTGCGATTGATCATTCGCGCGGTCTCGGTCGAGCCGGTGAAGACGACGCCCGAAAGCAACGGATGAGCAGTCAGCGTTCCCCCGACAACCCGTCCAGAGCCCGGTGCGAGCTGGACAATTTCCTTGGGAATGCCCGCCTCGTGCATCAGCTCGATGGCCAATGCGCCAATGAGCGGCGTTTGCCCGGCCGGCTTTGCAATAACTGCGTTGCCAGCGGCCAGCGGCGCGGACACCAGACCAGTGAAGATGGCGAGCGGGAAATTCCACGGCGAAATGGCCGCGATCACCCCTCGGCCGTGCAAGCGCAGCTCGTTCTGTTCGCCGGTCGGGCCGGGGAGCGGAAGAGGCTTCGTGAACTGACGGCGCGCTTCGGACGCGTAGAAACGCAGGAAATCGACCGCCTCGCGCACCTCGAGAACCGCATCGACCAGCGTCTTCCCGGCTTCTCGCGTACAGAGCGAGAAAAACTCTTCCGCATGCGCTTCGTAAAGATCGGCCGCGCGTTCGAGCAAGTTCGCCCGCGCTTCGCCGCCAAGTGCATCCCAAGCGACCTGTGCATCGTGCCCGGCGCGGACCATCCGGTCCACCTCATCCGCTGTCGCTTCGAATGTAGTTCCGACGGTAATCCGATGATCATGGGGCGAGACGATCGGCCTGCCCACACCCTTCCCTACGCCCGGTTTCGCGGTCCAGCTGCGAGCTTCAAGCTCTTTCAGCCGCTGGATCAACGGCTCGCGCACCAATGGGTCGCTGAGGTCGACGCCGGCGCTGTTGCGGCGCGCGGCGCCAAAGAGGTCATTTGGCAGAATGATCTTCGGATTGCGCTTGGGTTCGAATGCCTCGAGGTCCGCAACTGGATCGCGCACTAGATCGTCGAGGCTGACTTCTTCGTCGGCGATGCGGTTCACGAATGAGGAATTGGCGCCGTTTTCGAGGAGGCGGCGGACCAGGTAGGCGAGCAGCTCCTTGTGGCTTCCGACCGGCGCGTAGATCCGCACCGGCGTGCGCGGGTCACCGATCGCCTCTTCGAGGTTCGCAACCTCGTCGTAGAGCGCTTCGCCCATGCCGTGCAGACGCTGAAACTCGATCGGCGTCTTGCCTGCCAGCGCCTTCACGGCCGCAATCGTGTTCGCGTTATGGGTCGCGAAGGCGGAATAGATTGCGTCCTTGGCGGCGAGCATGACCTTGGCGCAGGCCAAATAGGATACGTCCGTCGCGACCTTGCGCGTGAACACCGGATAATCGGGCAGCCCGGCAACCTGCGCCGCTTTGATCTCCGTGTCCCAGTAGGCGCCCTTCACCAGCCGGACCATCAGCTTGCGCCTGTGAGTCCGCGCAGCGTCGACGACCCATTCGCACAGAGGCAGCGCCCGCTTCTGGTAAGCCTGTATCGCGATGCCCAGCCCGCCCCAGCCGCTCGCGAACAGGCTGTCATCCGCGAGCAGCGCTTCGAGGAGGTCCATCTGCAACTCGAGCCGGTCCGCTTCCTCGGCATCGATGGTCAAATGGATGTCGGCCGCGCTGGCCTTGGCCGCCAGCTCCCGCAGGATGGGGAGGATATAGGCCTTCGCCTCGTCCGCATGGCTCCACTCGTAGCGCGGATGCAGCGCCGACAGCTTTACCGAGATGCCGGGCGACATGGCGAAACCGCCCTTTGCTTCCTTCGCGATGCGGTCGAGCGCGTTGCGATAGGCTTCAGCGTAGCGCTCTGCATCCCTGATGGTCCGTGCAGCCTCGCCGAGCATGTCGAAGCTGTGGGTCAATCCCTGCGAGCGCTCGGGTGAAGCGCGGCGCAGAGCCTCGTCGATCGTGCGACCGAAGACGAAGTTGCGGCCAAGGATCTTCATCGCCTCGCGGACCGCGGTGCGGACCACGGGCTCACCAAGCCGTCCTACGGCGCGGCCGAGCGCGGCACGCCAGTTATCGCTGCGGTCGTTCGCGCCTTCCAGGACCTTGCCGGTCAGCAGCAGCGAGAAAGTCGCGGCGTTGACGAAGGAGGAATCGGAATGACCCAGCTTCTCCGCCCAGTCGGGCCCGGACAATTTGTCGGCGATCAGCTCATCGGCCGTATGAGCGTCCGGAATGCGGAGGAGCGCCTCGGCGAGGCACATCATCGCAATGCCCTCGTCGCTGCCGAGGTCATAGGCTTGGAGGAAGGCGTCGAGGCCGGACGGCTTGTGCGCCCGAACGCCCTTTACCAGCGCGCGCGCAGTCGCGGTCGCCTCGCCCAGGATCGTCGATTCCAGCCGGGCCTGGGCAATGCGCTCGCGAACGACGATCTCCTCGTCGGCGCGATAGGCAAGCCTCAGCTGTGTGCGATCGACCTGCGCCAGCGAAGGCGCCGTCTTCAGGCCAGCTGCCCGTGACAATGCTTGTACTTCTTCCCGGAACCGCACGGGCACGGCGAGTTGCGGCTGATCGGCGGGCTCAGGACATCGCCGTTCTCGTCGGCGGGAAGGTCCGGCGTCGGGATGTTCAGCGACGAAATGCCGAGGCTCGAAAGAAACGAGCCGGCGCTCCGGTCGACGTCGGCCGTATCGTCCTCGCCCGAAAGCGGGTCGATGTGCTGCGTGATGAAATCCGGCAGCTCCAGCGGGGGCGGCGCCTCGAACTGCACCTGCGCGCGCATCAGGACGCGCGTGACTTCCTCGCGGATGGCGATCAGCAGCCGCTCGAACAGCAGGAAGGCCTCCTGCTTGTATTCGTCGATCGGCTTCTTCTGCGCGTAGCTGCGCAGGTGGATCACCGAGCGAAGGGAATCCAGCGTCGAGAGATGCTCTTTCCAAAAGTGATCCAGCGTCTGGAGAAGGATGTTCTTTTCGACCTGGTTCCAGCGCTCCGGATCCACCTCTGCGAGCTTCGCTTCCATCGCTTCATCGGCGAGCTTCTGCAGCCGTTCGAAGATGGTTTCCTGCTCGACTGCTTCTTCCTCCAGCCAGGTCTCGACCGGGGGCTGCAGGCCGAAGATCGCGTCGATGCTCTCCTTCAGGCCCTCGACGTCCCACTGCTCCGGATAGGTACCGGGCGGGCAGTGCGCAGTGACCAGTGAGACAGCCGTTTCCGCGCGCATGTCCACGACGATGTCGTTGACGTCCTCGGCATCCATGATGTCGGAGCGCTGCTCATAGATGACCTTGCGCTGGTCGTTCATCACGTCGTCGAATTCGACGACCTGCTTGCGTATGTCGTAGTTGCGGGCCTCGACCTTCTTCTGCGCGGTCTCGATCGCCTTCGAGATCCACGGGCTGATGATCGCCTCGCCATCTTCGAGGTTCTTGTTCATCAGCCGCGCGAACATGGTCTGCGGGCCGAAGATGCGCAGAAGGTCGTCGTCGAGGCTGAGGTAGAAGCGCGACAGGCCGGGGTCGCCCTGACGGCCTGAGCGGCCGCGGAGCTGGTTGTCGATGCGCCGGCTCTCGTGGCGCTCGGTGCCGAGCACGAAGAGACCCCCGATGTCGAGAGCGTGCTGCTTTTCCTCGGCAATTTCGGCACGGATCTTCTCCGCCTGCGCCTCATATTCAGGCGTGCCAACGACGAGATCCGGGAACTCGTCTCAGCATCCGGAAGTCGAGGTTGCCGCCGAGCTGAATGTCGGTGCCGCGTCCCGCCATGTTCGTGGCGATGGTGACGGCCTGGAGACGTCCCGCCTGCGCAACGATATGCGCTTCGCTCTCGTGAAAGCGGGCGTTCAGCACCGAATGCTTGATGCCTTCGCGGTTCAGGAATTCCGACAGCATCTCCGACTTCTCGATGGAGACCGTGCCGACGAGGACCGGCTGGCCTTTCTCCTGCCGACCGCGGATTTCCTTGGCGATGGCCGCGAACTTGTCAGTGATGTTCTTGTAGAACTCGTCGTCCTCGTCGATCCGCTTCACAGGGACATTCGTCGGGATCGACACGACGTTCATCTTGTAAATGTCGAAGAATTCGGGCGCCTCGGTCAGGGCAGTGCCGGTCATGCCCGACAGCTTCGGATACATGCGGAAATAGTTCTGGAAGGTGATGGAGGCGAGCGTCTGGTTCTCGGCCTCGATCTCAACGCCTTCCTTCGCCTCGACCGCCTGGTGAAGACCGTCGGACCAGCGCCGACCGTCCATCATTCGGCCGGTAAACTCGTCGATGATGACGACCTTGCCGTCCTTCACGATGTAGTCGGTGTCCCGCTTGAACATCACGTTCGCCTTCAGCGACTGGTTCAAGTGGTGGACGACCTGCGTGTTCGCGATGTCGTAGAGGTTGCGCCCCTCGATCAGGCCGGCTTCCTCGAGCATGCGCTCGGCCTTCTCCGTGCCATCCTCCGTCAGGACGACGGACTTCTGTTTCTCGTCGAGTTCATAGTCCTCGGCGACGAAGGTTTTCACGATGCCGTCGACGAGGAGGTAGAGGTCGGACTTGTCGTCGGTCGGGCCTGAAATGATCAGCGGCGTGCGAGCCTCATCGATCAGGATCGAGTCCACCTCGTCCACGATCGCAAAATTGAACGGCCGCTGGACCATCTGCTCGCGCGAATATTTCATATTGTCGCGCAGGTAGTCGAAGCCGAGCTCGTTGTTCGTGGCGTATGTGATGTCGCACTCGTACGCTTCGCGCCGGGCCTGATCGACCATGTTAGGCACGATCACACCGACGGTGAGCCCGAGGAAGCGGTAGATCTGCCCCATCCACTCGGCGTCCCGACGGGCGAGATAGTCGTTCACCGTGACGACGTGGACGCCCTTTTTGGGAAGGGCGTTCAAATAGACTGCGAGCGTGGCGACAAGCGTCTTGCCTTCGCCCGTCTTCATCTCGGCAATTTCACCGCGATGAAGGGCAATGCCGCCGATCAGCTGCACGTCATAGTGTCGCTGCCCGAGCGTACGGATCGACGCCTCGCGGACGGTCGCGAACGCCTCCGGCAGGAGGTCGTCGAGCTTCGCGCCCTCCTCGAGACGGCGGCGGAAAATCTCGGTCTGGCCGCGCAGCTCATCGTCCGTCATCGCGGAGATGGTCGGCTCAAACGCGTTTACGGCGTCGACATATTTTCCGAGGCTTCGGACATAGCGGTCATTTGCCGATCCGAAGATGCTCCTGGCCAGTGCGGCGATCATGGAAACCCTTTACGTGCCGGAACGCTTTGAAAGGCTTGAGGACTTGCCCCCACGTCCGGCCATTGCGGCGGCGATGTAGGCAGCGGCCCTACCATAGTCAATTAAGGGACGGAGGTTGGAGGATGGGTGAATGGACGGGCGGGTGCCTGTGCGGAGGGGTGCGGTACGAACTGGCCAGCCAGCCGTTCGACTGCGGTTGGTGCCACTGCCGAACCTGCCAGCTGTATGGCGGCGCGCCCGCCATGGCTTTCGCCAGCGTTCCGGAAGAGGATTTCGCCTGGATCGAGGGCCATGAGCTGGTCCGCTGGATCGACAGTTCCAGCTTCGGCAGGCGCGCATTCTGCTGCAAGTGCGGAAGCCCGCTTCAGGTACGCGTATCGCACCAGCCCGAAACCCTGGATTTTCCGATCGCAACCTTGGACGAGCCCGACGAGGTCAAACCCGAATTCCATATCTTCTGGGACAGCAGGGTCGCCTGGTTCAATCCCGATGACGGCCTGCCGCGTCACGCAAAATTCCGACCCGAAACGCGGGGTCTTGAAGGCACGGAGCCTCCCGACGAGACGTCGCTCGCCGGAGGCTCAAGCGAACCGACTGCCTAGAGATTGCCCTCGAGCCACTGCTGGATCTGGCTGCGGGGAGCCGCGCCGACCTTTTGGGCGATCGGCTGACCGTCCTTGAACAGGAGCATCGTCGGAATGCCGCGGACGCCATAGCGGCCCGGAGTCTCAGGATTTTCGTCAATGTTAAGCTTGGCGATCGTCACCTTCTCGCCGAGGTCGTTTGCGATCTCCTCGAGCGCGGGAGCGATCATGCGGCACGGACCGCACCACTCCGCCCAGAAATCGACGAGCACGGGACCCGAAGCACCAAGCACATCATCCTGGAAGCTCTGGTCGGTGACGGACTTCGTAGCCATTTCAACTTGTCTCCGTAACAAAGATCAATGCGCATATGGGAACTGCCGCAGCCAGTCTCAACATTGGAGCTCGAAAAGCCGCGGACCGCTCGTGTAGAGCAGGACCGCTCTCACCTCCCGACCCGGAAAAATAACTCGCAGGGCTTCGGTATAGGCGCTCATCTGCGCCCTGTGCGAGGGCGGAATCGAATCGCCGGATTCCGGAACGCGCCCGGTCTTGAAGTCGATGACCGAGACGGCGGCCCCCTCGACCAGCAGCCGGTCGACAGTGCCGGCTACGACACGTCCATCCGGCAGTGTCGCGGCAAGGGGCGCTTCGGCTAGCGAACCCTCGCCGAACAATGCCGAGAAGCGAGGTTCGGAGAGCACGGAGCACACGGTGTCCGCGATTTCCTTCCGGGCGGCGCCATCCGATACGCCCGCCGACCGTTCGAGCCAGCGCAGGGCGGTGGCGTGCCGTTCGTCCGGATGCACTGGTGCAAGCCGCTCCAGCAGCTGGTGAATGAATGTGCCGCGCTCTGCCGCTGCGCGCTGTGCTTCGCTGGGCGGCGGAGCGGCCTCGCTGTCCTCGCCCAAGGATGAAGGCGCGAGCGGTTGCGGCGGCCGAGCCTCGCGAGGAGCTGCGGTATTCGCCCATGCCGGCACCTTTGGTCCCGGGAGCGAAGTTGGCGATGGCTTCGGTTTGACCGAACCGGCGGGGACGGAGCCACGGTAGCGCAGCACCTCACCCCAGCCTGCATCGCCATCGGATTGCGCCCCCAAGGAAACGAGGGCTCGCTCGACGCGGAGGTGCCAGCTGTTCTCGGGCCGCACTCCCCCATTCACCTTGGGCTGAAGACCGGAAATCACCAGCCTCTCTTCGGCTCGGGTCAGGCCGACGTAGAGAAGCCGCCAATGCTCCTCCAGGTCGCGGACCTCCTCGGCGGCGATGATCTCCGCGAAGGGGGAGATACGTTCGGCCTTGCGCGGGCGAATGAGCGGGACACTTCCCACATCCGGCAGCGGAAGATCGAGCGTCCGGGAAACCCCTCCGAGCTTGGCAGGATCGGTGGTCGCATCGGCCAGGATGACGATCGGCGCTTCCAAACCCTTCGCGCCATGGACGGTCATGACGCGAACGGCATTGGCAGGCGCCGAAGGGTCTCGCTTGATCTCCACGTCCCCCCTCGCGAACCAGGCAAGGAAGCGGTCGAGAGACGCGATTTCCTGATGCTCGAACTCGATCGCGCTCGCGAGGAGTTCGTCAATGGGATCGCGAGCCGCCATTCCGAGCCTGCTGTAAAGCTTGCGGCGACCGTCCATTGGGCCAGAAAGGATCGTCTCGAGGAAGCGGTGCGGCGTCGTGAAGTCCGCCATCGTCAGCAATGCGCCGAGCTGATCGCGCGCCGTGGCGAACTCGGGCCGGCTGTCGGCACGTTCGCCAAGCCGCTGCCATAGCGAAATGCTCCCGCGGCCATAGGCAAGCTCGAGGAGCAGCTCCTGGCTCCAGCCGATCAACGGCGAGATCAACAAGTTGGCCAGATTGAGGTCGTCCAGCGGCTGTGCGGCGAAGGCGACCGCCGCGAGCAGATCCTTGACCGCAAGCGGCTCCTGCAGGTGGAGACGGTCGATGCCGGCAACCGGCACTCCGGCCTCGAACAGGCGAGCGACGATCAGGGACGCCAACTCGCCTCGGCTGCGAACGAGGATCAGGACATCGCCCGCGCTCATCGGCCGCTTGGTCGAAGCGAGAACCGGTGCTTCGTCGAGCCAGCGGCGAATCTGTTCAGCCAGAGCGCTCGCGTAATGACGCGCGTCCTCTCCAAGCCAGCCTTCCTCGCCCTCCTCGCCATTCCCGTCGTCCTCGACGGCGAAGGGCTTCCACAACTCCACTGTGCCGGGACGGGCATGGAAATGGGCGTCATGGCGGTTCGGCGGGTCGGGAAGGCCCATATTCCGGTACCCCACGTCCGCAATCACGGCATCGACAACGTCCAGGATGGCGGGCGCCGACCGGTAGCTCGCCTCGATCGACAGGTCGCGGAATTCGAGCGCAGCGCCTTCCTGAGAATCTTCATCCGCGTGGAGCAAGGCCGCCGACTGCTGCCGCACCCAGGCCCGGGCATTCTCGAACTCCTGTGGGTTCGTGCCCTGGAAGCCGAAAATCGCCTGCTTGAAGTCGCCGACCATGAAGATCGTACGGCTCCGCCCTTCCGCCGCACTCGCTCCGGCGAAATATTCTGCTGCCAGTGCCTGCACGATCTCCCACTGCTGCTTGTTGGTGTCCTGGCTTTCGTCGATCAGAATGTGATCCGTGCGCCGATCGAGCTTGTAGCGGACCCAGTCGCCCATACCCGGCGTGGCCAACAGACTGCGGGTCCAGTCGATGAGGTCGTTGAAGTCGGCCACCCCGGCGCTTCGCTTGGCTCGCGCGTAAGCGGCCGCGAAAGCCTGTCCAGCTCGGAGGCCGGCAGCCATGTCCCCGGCCAACCGTGCGCCGTTCTGGACCTCGAGCAGCTCTCCGACGAGAACGGCGAGGCGGCCGGCATGCGATTCATAGTGGGGCTCAGCCTTCGACTGGCCCGCCGAGATGCGCAGCGTGCCCTTCTCCGTCAGCACGACCTTTCGCAATTCGGGAAGTGCCGCGGCCCTCTCGATCGGCGTTAACCCAAGCCAGTTCTCGATGATCTCGGCGTGGCCCAGCCCGGTCTGCGCGCCCCACCTGCGATTTGCGTCGGCGATCGCTTCCAGCAGGTCGCAGTCGAACTGCTCCTCATGACAATGATGCGCAAGGAAGTCCTCGACCGATTCGTCGGGAAGCCGCATCGCCTGCCTGAGCTTCGGCTCGATAAGTTCCGGCGCGCCAAGTCCGGCCATCGCTTCGGAGGCTTGCGCGCAGCGCATCAGGTATGACGCAGCGCCGTCCTCGCCGAGGCGAAGGCTGAGGCACTGCACGTCCGCTATCAGGCTCTCGTCACCCCGCGCCTCTGCTTCTCCGAGGAGATTGGCGAGGGTTGTCCGGGCCAGCTCCTGCTCGGCTCGGCCCTCGATGGGCGTGAAGCCCGGAGTGATCCCGGCCTCGGCTGGGAACGATGCGAGTAGCGCCTGCGCAAAGCTGTGGATGGTCTGGATGCGAAGCCCACCGGGCGCCTCCAGGACCTTGGCGAAAAGCCGGCGAGCCCGCTCGCGCGAGGCAGGACCAGGATCGGCCCGGAGCGCCAACAGATCCGCTCCGAGTTCCGTATCCTTCATCCGGACCCAGGCCGCGAGGCGAGCTCCAATGCGGTTGGCCATTTCCGCAGCGCCAGCCTTGGTGAAAGTCAGGCACAATATCGCTTCGGGGTCGGCCCCATTCAGCAAGAGGCTGAGCACCCTCCCTGTCAGGACCTGGGTCTTTCCCGAACCGGCGGAGGCAGACACGGAGGCATGCACGTTGGGATCGACGGCGGCCGCCTGCGCACCCTCCAGCACGGGCAATGGCTTGAACTTGCGCGCCATCAGCGCAGCGCTTCCAAAGTCGCGCCCCTGCTCATAGATGTGCGCGGAAGCGACTGTTCCAGGGGAGTGCAATGGCCGACGACAACGACACGGACGACGCCAGCGAGCAGCGCCGGCAAAAGCTCGTCAGGGCCGGGGTCGCGGTCGGCATCGGCTCCGCGGCGATCGTCGCCGCGCTTCTCTACGCCTCCAAGGTCAAGAAGAAGCCTCGCCGCTAGTCGCTTCATCGGCGGCCGTACCATTCTTCGAGCCGCATGAGCTGATCGTAATCGCCGTAGGGTGCGTAGGCCGGGTTCAGCTTGGCGGTGAATTCCTCGTCGCCTGTCAGCCACTTGCGCGCGGCCTCTGTGAAGTTGCGACGCGCATGATCGAGAAACTCGTCGGGCCCCATCTTCTTGTCAGGACGAACGCACTTGCCGAACTGATCGCCATATTTGCTGAGCGACCAGTACTCGTGGGCCCTTGAGCGCCCGGAAATGCCCTCGAACCCGCCTGCTTCCGCGATGAGTCCGAGCAGTCCAAGCTGAAGGGAAAATCCCGCCTCGACGGCCTTCTGCGCGGGTGCCTTGCCGGTCTTGTAGTCTACGATCGCTATTCCGCCGACTTCAAAGCGGTCGATGCGGTCCGCCTTCCCGTGCAGGGTCACGCCATCGATGACCGCCTCGCCCTTCTTCTCGGCCGCGATCGGACGGCGGCCCGCGGCCTGGTTCTCGCTTTCCTGACCCTGGATCCAGCGGATCGCCTCCATCAGCCGTGGCTGCCAGAGCGCTCGGAGCATGGGGTGGATGGTCGCGCTCTCGAGCAGAGCCCTTGCCCGCGAGACCAGCTTGTCCGGGTTGCAATCGTCGTCGCGCAGCCATTCTTCGAGTACAGCGTGCACGGCGGTGCCCTTCCAGGCCGCGCTGTGGTCGGCGTCGACCGGGTCAAGCCGTCTCAGGCCGAGGATCTGCTGCGCATAAAAGGCGAACGGATCCGCCTTCAATCGGTCGACCGACGTGACCGAAATCCTGGTCGGGCGCTGTTCGCGCGGAGGCCTTGGTGCAGGCCGGTCCGCGGGTTTCATCACGCCCGGATCGTCCAGGCTCAGTGCAAGTCGCTCCAGCCGCGTGTCGTGCGCCAGTCCGCCGGTCATCGCCTGCAATCGCAGCCAAAGGCGTGATGCGACGGTCGGCGACCGACTATCGCGCCGGGCGCGCGTGATGAGCACCTGAGGCGCCCCCAGCGCACTGGCGAAGTCGTGGGCAGAGAGCCCTACTCGGAACTCAAGGCCCGGCAGGCCGAGGTTCGCCCTGATCTTCGGAGCAAGCCAGGGGTCCGGTGCCGGCAGTGCGGGCCAGACGCCTTCGTTCAGGCCGCCGAGGATCATCAGGTCGGCCTGCTGAAGCCGTGCCTCCAAAAGCCCCCAGATGAAGACGCGCGGATGTCCACCATAAGGTGGCCGGATGCGCACGCCGTCGAGCAGCTGCCGCAGGATCGGGACTGAATCGGACGGCGTCAGCGGGAGCTCGGAGGCCGTGACGCCCTGGATATGGGAGATGAGATCCGCTGCCGCTCGTCCGGCTGGGCCAGACCATGCACGATCGCCGGCGAGGGTCTGCGCCGCAGCGGTAATGGCCCTGGCCAGATCGGTGAGCGACGTCGCGGAAGTTACGGCATCGAGTTGCTCAAGGCTCGGGCGAATTCGCCGCCACGCCCGCTCCGCACCCGCCTTGTCAGCGAGATGCGCGTCTATCCCCTCCAGTCCCGCCGCCGGGCGCGGACCCCGCAGTGCAAGGTCGAGCAAGCGGACGTCGTCCATCCACTTCCGCCGCGCCTCCCCTTCGCCCCCGACCAACGGATGCTTCAGGAGAGCCATGAGCGGGGTCGGCGCGAGGCTTTCCGCGGCGGCCGAAGCAACGGCCAAAAGCAAAGTGCCGGGTGCAAGCTCCGAAAGCGACCGGCCCGCACTGTCGTCGGCCTCGATTCCCCAGCGGCCGAGTAGCGCGGAGACACGCTGAGCCAGCAGCCGGTCGGGAGTGACCAGCGCCGCCGTTCGGCCTGGCGTCTCCAGTGCCTCCCGGATGGCCAGGGCGACGGCCTGCGCCTCCGCTGCGGGGTCGGGCAGCTCGGCCGCCCGAATCCCGGTCAACCGTCGCTCGGCTGGCTTCAGCGCATTCCATTTGTCGCTGAAGTCGGCAGCAGTCATTGCGTGGGCGATCGCGCGCGTTCTGACCGCCGGCGAGGCCGCTCTGCCTGACAAGGGCCAAAGCTGCACCTCGCCACGCGCAACGCCGATCCGGTCGAGCAGGACTTTCAGGTGAAATTGCGGATGAGTCTCCTCAGCGCGGCCGCGCTCGTCGGGCCCAAGCGCCTCCCATTCTTCATCCGGAAGCGACCCGGCGAGGCTGAGCCCTGGAAGCACGACCATGCCCTCCGGCATGCGCGCAACGCGGGCAAGAAGCGCAGCGATGGCTGGCGCTGCGGTCGTGATGCCGGCAGCCACCGTGAAGCCCATTGGAGGGTGCTCCGCCCACCGGGCGGCGGTCATGTGCAAAAGTCGGTTACGGCGGTCGGTCAAGTCGATCCGGCCTCGCTCCGCCAGAAGCGACGGCCAGCGTTCGAGAACCGCTGAAAAGCGCTCCAGCGCTTTCTCCCAGTGTGCCGCAAGCTCAGGCGCGTCAGATACGGCGTCGGCAAGTCGCGTCGGGTCGACCTCCTCGATAATCAGAGCGTCGATCGTACGGGCGAGCTCGGCTGCCAGGCGCAGCACTTCGGCGGCCGATTCCCCGGGCTTGCGCACCAGCGCTGCCAGAAGCGCCAGACGCTCGAGCGGGTCGATTGCGGGCGCGACCGGATCGCCGTCGTCGGCAGGATCGAGCGCACCGCCGATGCGCTCGTCGAGCTCCGGATCGCCGATCGGGATAAGTCGAGGAAGCAGCAGGCCGGAGCCGCTCGCGCGGACAAAGGCGTCGGTCAGGGCGCGGACGGCGCGATTATTCGGCAGGAGGATGCGCCCCGAGGCCAGCCCAAGCGGATCGCTTCCGAACCTGGCAATCAGACCGCTGGCAAGTGAATCCGCGAACGAGCGGTGCGTCGGGATCGTATAGACTGCCGGGCGCTCGGCGCGGCGGTCAGACATTCTGCAGGAAGGCTTCCGTCTCGCCGATAGACTTCGGCGTTCCGACGTCGAACCATAGGCCCTGATGCACCGCGCCGAAGCAGCGACCGGCCTCGATGGCCCGGTCCCAAAGAATGTTCGTGGAGAACGGGCCATTAGGAGCGCCCTCGAGGAGGGCCTTCGACACCATCTGAATTCCAGTGAAGACAAACGGCGCGACGCGCGAGCGCTCGCGCCGGCGCAGACGGCCGTAGCGGTCCATGTGGAAGTCGCCCGAGCCGCGGTGGTTCTGCGCACGAGCGTGCGGGACGAGCAACAGGAGCGCGTCCATCTTCGCGCCGTTCCAATGAGAGGCCAGCAGCTTCAGCGTGTCCGCCGGGCCGTCGACCCACAGATTGTCACTGTTCACGACCAGGAACGGATCTGCATCAATGATAGGGGCCGCCTTCACCATGCCGCCGCCAGTTTCGAGCAACAACTCGCGCTCGTCGGAGATCGTCACATTGAGGCCGTGCGACCTGGCCCCGAGATGGGCTTCGATCGATCCGGGCAGATAATGGACGTTGACGACGACGTTCTCGACGCCGGAGACGCGCAGGCGCTCGAGCACATGATCCAGCAGCGGACGGCCGGCAACCTCGATGAGTGGCTTGGGGCGGGTGGCCGTAAGCGGCCGCATCCTCTTGCCGAGACCGGCAGCCATGACCATGGCCGTCTTAGGAACGTCCGCCGAAACTTCGGCGCGAAGCCTGAGCGCTCGACGGGCTGCGGTCACGCCGCTTCCTTCCACGGAGCCACACGATAGTCCGGCCCGACATTGGCATCGAACCATTCGCGCACAGGCTCCAGTCCCGGCTGGGCGAGGTCCCGTTCCAGCAAGCCCCACATGCGCGGCTGAAATTGCGTGTAGTGCGGCTTGTTGTCCCGCTTCCACAGGCGCGTGAACACGCCGAGGATCCTAGTGTTGCGTTGCGCAGCCAGAGTCCAATAGGCGCGAGTAAACGTCTCTCCTTTCCCGGTCACGGCCACATATCGCTCCAGCATGGCGCGCTCGATCTCGGGTGAAACGTCTCTTCGGGCATCCTCCAGCACCGATGCGAGATCGTAGGCGGGGTGCCCGGCAAGTGCGTCCTGAAAATCGAGCAGGCCGAAGTGGGCCACGCCCTCGCGGCCCTTAACCAGCATCACGTTCTCGGCATGATAGTCGCGGAGAACGGTGACTGGCCCAAGTCTGTCGGACGCGACCGGCTCCAGCACCTTCGCCCAGGCGTCCCGATAGCCCCCGCAGTCCACGGAGAGTCCGACCGTCGGGCAATACCAGTCGGTGAAGAGCTTCAGCTCCTCCAGCCATTGATCGAGGCCATGGGGAGGAAGGCCCGGCATGGGTTCGTGCCCGTGCAGATGAACGAGCACGTCGGTCGCGAGCTCGTACAGCTCGCGCTCGCGCGACGAATCGTCGTCAAGATACTCCCGAAGCCGCCAGTCGCCGAAGTCGCCCAGCAGGAGCAGCCCGCGCTCCATGTCCCTTGCGAGAATCTCCGGGGCCGTCAGGCCCGCCTGTGCAAGCCACTCGGCGACTGCAACGAAGGGCCGCACGTCCTCGTGCTGCGGCGGTGCATCCATGAGCACGGCTGTCCGGTCGCCGTGAACCACGCGAAAATAGCGCCTGAAGGACGCATCGCCGGCGAGCGGCAGGATCTCGGCGCCTTCCCAGCCGCAGGAGGCGAGGAAAGCGGGCGCGTGTTCGGGCGGAATCATCTTGGAGGCCATCGCGACTGCCATGAAGGCGAGACCTTCGCTGTCAAGCGCCTCGCGCCGCCTTCCGCAAATTCCAGGGTGAGTCCAAGCGCTTGCGGCCAGGCTGCAACGCCGGCTTTTTCAGGCCATTCGACGAGCAGAACACCCTCCGTCGCGGCATCGAGGCCCAGTTCTTCCAGTTCTCCCACGTCCTCGATGCGGAACAGGTCGACATGCCAGACGGGCAATTCCAGCTCGTCATAGGGCTGGATGATCGCAAAGCTGGGGCTCGGCACTTCGCCTTCATGGCCGAGCGCGGCGAGGATTCCGCGCGCCAGCGCGGTCTTGCCCACGCCCAGCGCCCCGGAAAGCGCAACGACGTCACCGGCGCGCAACGTCCTCGCGATTCGTGCGCCAAGGTCGTCGGTTGCCTGCTCGTCCGCGAGGATCATTTCGTCCCGCGCGGAATGATCAGGGTCACCACGGTGCCCTTCCCTTTCTTCGATTCGAGCTCAACCGTGCCGCCGTGGGCCTCCACGAACTGCCGGGTAAGCGGCAGGCCGAGCCCCAGCGCAGCCTCACCGCGTACCCCCGCTTCGTTGATGCGGTCGAAGCGCTTGAAGACGCGCGGCAAATCCTGCTTCGAAATGCCGATGCCGTTGTCGGTGATCCGCACCAATGCCGACTCTTCATCACCGGATGCTTCGACGCGGATGCGCCCCTTGCGGTCCGTGTAGGCGATGGCGTTGTCGAGCACATGCTCGATCAACTCCCGGAGCAGACGAACATCCCCGAATACGAACCCGGCGGAGGGCGCCAGGTCCACTTCGACCTTCTGGTCCTTCTCGGCGGCCCGTCCCTGCATGGCCTCGATCGCCATCCGGCAGAGACCAGCCAGATCGATCCGCTCGCGCTCCATCGGTGTGACGCTGGCTTCGCCTTGGGTCAGCGCCAGCACGTCGTCGATCAGCTTCGAGAGGCGCGCGACGGCCTCGAGTATGGCATCGACATAGTCGGCTGCGGCCGGCGCCAGCTTGCCTGCGTAGCCGCCCGCCAGCATCTCGGCGAAGCCGCCGATCGAGGTCAGCGGGGTCCGAAGCTCGTAGCTGACGTTGGCGACGAAGTCGGTTTTGATCCGATCGGCCTGCTCCAGCGCAGTGGCGCGTTCCCGCAACGCCTCCTGGATGCGCGTCGAATCCGTGACGTCGACCATGGTGAAAAGGGCGTTGCCGTCGGGGAGCGGGACCGCGGCGAACTCGAAGTGCCGTCCGTCGGTGAGGGAAATGCGTCCGTTGGCCGGCTGGCGCTCGTTCGTCGTGTGCCGGACCATCTCGCGGATCTGCGCGGCCGCGGTCGGATTGACGAGCTTGCGCGCCATGGCCGGAACGAGCTCATCGACCCTCGGATGCTCGGTCAGCCTTTCCTCTTCGAGGTCCCAGACGTCGCGGAAGCGCCGGTTCCACAGATAGAGCCGGCCATCGCTCGCAAAGACGCTGATCGCTTCGAAGAGGTTGTCGAAGGTCGCCGCGCGAACGCGAAGAAGCGTGTCGCGCGCGGAAGCGAGCCGGACCTGCTCGGTGCGATCCTCCAGGAACATCCGCAGGCCGCCGTCAGGCAGAGGCTGCGCGACCATCCGCAAATGGTCGCCATCGGCGAGGATCCAGTCCTCCTCGATCACCTCCTGCGGGCTGGTGAACCACTCGCGCCGCTCCGCCTTCCAGACAGGAAAGTCGCGGACCTCCGGCAGTCGATTGCGCTCACGCATGCGCTCCAGCACGCGGTCGAACTCGGGCCCCTCGGCGAGCCATTCGGGATCAAGTTGCGCCATCACCGCGAAGGGCTGGTTGAAGAAGCTGACATTGTGGTCGGCATCGAACTGAACGGTGCCCGCGGTCATGCGATCGGCGAGATCGCGTTGCGACTGTACGTGGCGCGACAGCTCTGCGCGCGCCTCCTCCTGTTCCTGCACGTCGATCGCGAAGCCCGCCACGGCGCCTGTCGGCAGGGGAACGTTCACGATCCGCATCATGCGCCGCTCGCCGCGGATCGTGGCCGGCTGCATCTGCGAGAAGAATTTCCCACTTTCGAGCGCGGACTCCGCAGCGGCACGAGCACTGCCCGGGCCGCTCGCATCGATAAGCTCGGTGGACCGCGAGATGACGTCCGCAGCATCGCGCGCCTCAACCGCCTCGACGAAGGCTCGGTTGACGAGGCCAAGCTGAAGGTCCGGCCCCCGATACCACATCGGAAAAGGCGCGGCTTCGATCAGGTGAGTGAGCGAATCCAAAGCCGCTTCCGTCTGCCGGATTCGAAGCGCGAGCTTGGAGCGTTCCGCCTCGGCCGAGCTCGTGTCCGAGAACCAGAGCAGGATCGTGCCGGCGGGTTCCGGCGGGGGCGCGGGCCCGCCGCGAACCTCGAATATGCGGTTGGAGCCCACGGCCCTGACCTGGCGCTCGATCGGCATGCCTGACAGGGCAGCGGCCTGGACTACGTTTCGCAAGTCGGAAACGTCATCTTCTAGCAGGCCGTTGGCCTCGTTCGAAAGATCGGCCCAGTTCCTGGCCGGAGATCCTACGCTCAGCTCACGCAGCAACCGCTCGTCTGCGTCGATCGAACCGTCTGGGCGGACGAGCACCGGCCTCGATGGGGCCACCTCGAGAAGCGAGGCCATGGACGTCGCGGCGGCAACGACGGAATTCGCCTTGCGCATCCGGCGACCTGCGAGAACGAGCAAGGCAGCCGCAATCGCGAGCCAGAGGCCCGCGATCAGCAGAACCAGCCATGCCGAGCCCCCCAGCTCCCCCATTCAATTCCCTGACTTCACAGCAACGCCACGACTTTAGTCGCTGGGCCGCCGTTGCAAAGGAAAGAAAGTCTCCGCGCCGACGGGACATGCGCCGGGCAAAAAAAGACGGGCGGGATTTCTCCCGCCCGTCGAGTTGTTCGCTGACTTAAGCCTTAGAAGACTTTGGCCTGCGCGTTGATGAAGAACGTCCGACCACGGAAGTCCCAAGCGGACTGGAGCGGGACATTCGCAATCGTGTTCACGAACGGATCCTCGGCAGTGATCTTCGGCGGATTCTTGTCGAAGACGTTCCGGACGCCGAGCGTCAGGCTGTACCGGTTCGACGGCTCGAAGCGAAGCGACGCCGTGTGCAGCCAATAATCCGGCACCGAGAAGTCATAGACCGCCGGCGGGCGCGTAGCAGGATCGTCAAGGAAGCCATCGTCGGTACCCTTGATGTAATCGACACCCCAGCGCGCATACCAGGAACCCCAATCATAACCGACGTGGCCCGTGCCCGCCCACTTCGGGTTGCCGATCGCACCTTCGAGATGGTCCCCCGCGAATTCTGGATCGTTCTGGTTGACGCGATCGATGATGTTCACGACGTTCGCGCCGATATCCAGCTTACCCGGACCCAGATCCCGGTCGTACCGCAGCGTGAAGTCGATACCCTTCACCAGGTCGGTCGCGACGTTGATGTACGTCTGGACGACCGTCAGCTGGCCGGTGCCAGACCCCGTGAACGGGAGCGCGGCTGACGAACTGGCAATATTCCGGACGAGTGTCGTTATAGCAACCGCGAGCGATCGTACCCGCACCGAGCTGCGACACACCGTTGCTTATCTCGACGCGGAACCAGTCGATGGCGAGCGAAAGGTTGCCGAATTCCGGACCGAAGCTCGGCTGGATCACCGTGCCGAAAGTCAGGTTCTTCGAGGTTTCCGCCTCCAGGCCAGCTTCGGCGCCGCCCTGCTGATTAACCTGGACGCTGCTGTTCTGCAGGAAGCCGTTCGGAAGGCCGTCCGCCAGACAATTCGCCCTGATCGCCGGGTCGGTGACGTTGAACAGTTCGTGACACGGGTCGGTCGTGTTCGCGAGGAACCCGCTCGTCGCACCGAGGAACTGTTCGTACAATGCCGGCGCACGATAGGACGTACCGTAGCTGCCGCGGAACGACAGCCAGCGGGTCGGCGAGTAGAGGCCGCCGATCTTGTACGTCGTGTCCGAACCGTAGGACTTGTAGTCCGTGTAGCGACCCGAGGCATTGAGGGTCAGCGCTTCGGCGAACGGAACGTTGCGCAGGATCGGGAACTCAAGCTCGGTGAAAGCTTCCCAGACATTGTCGGAACCCTTGGTGATTGGAGCGCCCGAGAAGAAATAGAGGTTCTGGCGGATCGAGTCGTCCGAACGGCACGTCATTGATGCTCGACTTGCGATACTCCATGCCCACCACAGCCTGGGCGTCGCCACCGGGGAGGCGGAACAACGGACCGTCAAGCGTCAGGTTAGCCGTCCATTCGCGGAACTTGGTATGACCGACCACATCCTCGGTGACATAGTCGAACCACGCCGGCGCAATTTGGCGGAACTGACCAGCGATGATTCCGGTAGTCAATGGCGGAGCAGCAACGCAGCCACCGGTCGTGTCGCGGCAAGCGAAGCCGCCACCAGCGGTGCTGACGATGTCCAGGCTCTGCGTGAGGCGGTCCGTCAGGATTTGCTCGAAGCTGTACTCACCGTCCGACCAGCTCTTGGCGGCGTAGGCGTCATAGCGCCAGTTCGCCAGGAACGGCAGGTCGCCGCGGAAACCGCCGGAGACCTTGACGAAATCCTGCGTCTGCCGGGTGTCGTAGATGCCGTAGTCCGCAAACACGCGAATGGTCCCGCGCCCCTGCAGAACCGTCGGGAGAAGCGGGTTGGCAATGTTGGCCGTGTTGGCGTTGTTCCTGCGGGTCGAGGCATAGTCGATGATAAACTGACGCTGACCGTTCTGCTGCGACTTGCGGCGGGTCACGAGCAGCTCGCCATAGAGCTGGCCGTCGCCGAAAAAGTCGGTGTCGTACGTTCCCGTCAGGAAGCCGGTGTAGTTGCGCGTCGGCGAGATGATGTCCTGCTGGAGCATCGACGGCGCGAACGTGTCGCGGATGTTCGTGCTCGGTGCCGATTCCGCTTGCGGTGTATAATAGTTGTACAGCAGGCCGCCGACGCACTCGAAGCCCGGCAACGCGTTGGTGGTCCGTGCAACCGGCCGCCAGCGGTTGCAGAGGAGGTAATAGTCCTGCGGATTCGGCTGGCGAAGCCCGGCGCGAGATCGATCGGATCGGGTGAGGTGCCCAATTGAACGAAGCCGGTGCCGATCGTGTTGACCGTCACACCACCTTCTTCCAGCGGAAAACACTTGGTCGAATCGTTCTGGTTGAAAGGCGCGTTCCGACGCTGCTGCGGGCAGCGGGCCCACGGCTGGTCGCCTTGGGTGATCCGGTTGCGGTCGTACAGCTCGATCGAGCCGAGGAGCGAGAAACGCTCGCCCGACGTACCCGCGGTAATCGAGTAGCGCTGCGCCGTACCGGCGCCAATCTCCGGCGCCTGGATGGAGGCTTCAACCGCAAGTCCGTTGAACTTGCTGAGCGTCACGATGTTGATGACGCCGGCGACCGCGTCCGAACCGTAAACCGACGATGCGCCGGTGTTCAGAACCTCAATACGGTCGAGGATCGAGTTCGGAAGCACGTTCAAGTCGGCAGCGCCAACCTGACCGCGAGTACCCGCCGGTGCAATGCGGCGACCATTGAGCAGAACCAGGGTGCGGGTCGGGCCGAGGCCGCGGAGCCCGATCGTGTTAACGCCGCCGCCGCCTTCAACGACCAGACCGCCGAACGTATCGCCGATCTGCCCGGTGCCGCCGGTGACGCCCACGCTCTGCAGAACTTCGGCCGTCGAGTTGAAGCCCGCATCGACCGCTGCGTCGCGATTGATGATCGTGACCGGGTCGGCGGTGTTGAAGCGGTCGCGACGGATGCGCGAACCGACGACGACGACACCCTCGTCCTCAGGCGTAACTTGCGCGCCTTGAGCAACCGCCTCACCAGCCGGAGAATCGGCCGGGGGGCAGGTGACACCGGGCTGCCGCTGGTCGGCCGGAGCCTGACAAGGGTCGCCGCCCGGAATTACTGGTTCGGGAGTTTGTGCGTTCGCGGGCGCCGCAATCGCGAGCGCTGCGAAGGACGCAGACGTGAGAAAGGCATAGGAAAGTGGACGCATGTTCAGGTGATCCCCTCGGACTAGGTAATTAGGTCCCCGGGGAGGTGACTTACGAAACCCACGCCGAAAAGAAAGTGAAGAGCGAGCGCCGCTGAAAATCCGCAGGCGGTTGTAGCATTAATGCAACATGACCAAAACGTGGTCTGGAATTCCGTTCTCGCCGACCGGCACTGCTCGCGTCGGGCTTCAGCCGTCGAGTGGCTGGATATCCGGAGCAAATGTGATCGTATCGGCAAACTCTTCGGTCGTGGGTCCGACGACCATCGGGCACTTGATCCCCGGTATAAGCTCAACCGTGAAGAGCTCCTGCACGTCGCCCTCGAGCCTGAGCCACTCGGCGATCTCGCCCCGCTCCAAGTCAATTATAAGCACGGCGCAAATGGGGTCTTGGTTCCTCTTCTCCAATCTCATCGGCGATCGGCATGCTGTCGAACTTGCCATAACGCGGCTTGGAAACAGTGACCAAGGCAAAGCCATTGACGATGGCGAGCCCGCGAAGGAAGCCAGGGCAGAAGGCGACGTCCCGCAAGTCGCCAGTCTCCTTGTCTACTTCGACAAGGAATCCTCGGCCGCTATCGACAGCATAAAGCTTTCCGTCCGGACCTACTCGAGGTGAGTGCGGCATCGACAGCTGGTCGGTTACGATCCGATCCGTCTCGACGTCGATGATCACGCCCTTCGGAAGCGGACGGCCATGCCAACCCTCGGCAACGTCGGTCTGGCTGACGGCCGTCACATATTTCGGCTTGCCGTCGAGCATCCCAAGGCCATTCATGTGGCACCGATCTTCGCGAGCCAGCTCGGAAATGAAGCTCGGCTTCCAGATCGGCCGGAAGCTTTGAACGGGATCGATGCGTCGCCAGGCAGGAATGGCTCGTGTTCACGAAAATAGGGCGGCCCTCGCCGTCCGCAGCAACCTCGTGAACGTCGATGTCGCCGGTTATGAAAGTCTGCCGCGGCATTAGAGACAGATCGAACCTGCCTTGCGCGACCATTCCCTCGGGCAGGATATTCTCGAGACGCCAAAGCTGCACTCGTGATGCGAGCCACAGACCGTTACGGTCCCAGCAAATGCCCATCGCACGGCTGAATACCTGCTGATGCACGGACACGGTGCCGTCCGGCATCGTTCCAACCAGGAACAGCCGGCCACTTTGATAGGAAGTCATTGCGAAGCTGGTGCGGTTCCTCGTCAGCCAGGAGGCCAGCCCGCGGGACACGCTAATCTTCGTTTCCTCGGGAGCGGGTGGCGGAGGGGTAGCAGTCTGACCTGTCCCGGCGCTAACCGGTGGTGTGACCTGATATGTCATGCTTGACGCAAACTCCGTAAGGCGCGGTTTGCCGGGCCTCTAACCGCCGTCAAAGCAAACGCCAAGTTGGCTTTCGCGGTCGGGAATAGACTCAGGCAGCCGCCCGTATCGTGACCTGTCTCTCAGCGAGGAATTGCCTAGCTCGCGCGTCCGCGTTTTCGACGATCGGCCAGACAGACTGAATGACTTGCTCAAGGCGCCGCCATTTCTGGCGATCAGGTTGAGAAACCGTTGTCTTCGACAGCGGAAGCGTGTCACCAAGCTGCCGATCCCAACCGAGCCCGAGCCCTGCTGCGATCCTCACCATCTCCGCTTGAGGAGAATCGAGGAAGCTCCCGTAATCGATCGCCTGAATTCTTCCCTCCTCGATCCGGCTCAGGTCATCGAGCAGTACTTCCGTGGCGATAGCCCATTGGTGCGCCACGATCTCCGGAAGCTGCATTCGCTTTAGCCGTTGCCAGCCCGGAACGAGCAAGAGCGACCATGACCCGTCCGGCCAACCAGGTAGGCGCGGATAGGTCCTGAAAGCCCCCGAACGCCAGGCTTCGATCATGCTGTAGAGCGTCTCGCGAACGTCGCGATACAAGTAGATGAACTGGGCATCTGGCCAGATCGCATCGAAGAATGGGACCCGTAGAGCGTTCTTCGGCGTCTTTTCGAGCATCCGGACGCGCCCTGTGGGGCGTCGACCGTCACGATCTTTGAGCTGCTGATAGAAGCTTGCGGCAAGCATTTCCGCGCGATCGGGCAATGCATCATTCGCCACTAATTGATTGGACAGCCAGCCCCGGTGCTGAGGTGCAAGGCCGGGCACGTTCTCGATGAGGCGGTGACTTTCGTCGCCCGTGGCGAACAGTCCCGGCGCGTTCACAAGCGTCTCGTAGAGCAGGGTTGATCCCGACCGCGGCGTGCTGACGAGAAAGATCGGTCGGTCGAAGCGGTCGAGGACCGAAGGAGGCGAATGGGCTGCTGAACCGATCGACCCGGAGAGCGTCACTTCTCCGCCTGAGTCAAAGATGCTGGCCGAAGGAACTGGCTGAACCGGCTTCACCACCTTTTCCGGATTCTCGACTGGGCTGTTTGGCGGTGCGAGCAGCAAGCAGGAAAATCAGCTGATCGAGCATCCGACGCCAGCGGAATCTTGTTCGGCATCTCGAGGGTCGCCACGCCCATTGCCGAGACGCTTTCGCGCACGTCCTGCAGAAGCTCCTCATAAACGGGCCGACCGGCATCGTCCGTGACCAAACCGAGCCCAGTTCGCCGCCCACGAGTCGATGAACATTTCGACGCGATCGAGAATAGCGAGCACGCGCGGGTCGGAGCCCGAATTCTCGCGAGTAAAGGCAAGATGGCAGCGCATCTCCCACGGCGACATGACCTTCGGCGAGTTCACCTTTTCAAAAAGCAGGCCGCTGCCGTTGCGCATGCCTGGCGCCAAAAGGCGCGCGTCGGTCACACCGTCCTCCGCTGCCTTCATCAGCTCCGGTAGAATCCCGCCTCCGACCGTGTCGAGCACGAGGTGGATGCGCTGGGCATCGCCCTTGTTTTGCACGTCATGGCGAAGGAAACTGTCGAACACCCAGCATTCGCCGGCCGCCATATGGACGGTCTCGTCACCGCAAGTGAACAGCACGCCCGGGTTAGTGATTACGGGGATGTGAATGCGCAAATGCGTGCGCCAGTAATAGTGAATGTCGATGTGCGGCGGGACTTCCCTGCCTGCAGCCAGGCCCATGAAGCGGCTGCGGCCCCAAACGCCGCCAATCTCGGCCATGATCTGCCGTACGTAATCGCAGCGATTGAGGCTATCCGTGGCGGCCATGGGGCCATCGATGGCGTCGCTGTCCTCGCCTGCCGGGGTGACCAGGCGCACGGCCTCGTTGCCAATGAAGCCCGTCGGGTGCGGGGTCCATGCGGGCGGCGGAAGCGCCCTCACCTCGGCCGCAAGCGCTTCCGCGTCGAAGCGGATTGGCAATTTCAAGAAGGGCTTCTTCAGGCGCATTCAGGGCTCATCCTTTGCCGCCCTTGTATCCAAGCTCCGGCCATCGGCAAAATAAGGGGCGCCCCCTTTGCCGGAAGCGCCCCATTATCCAACCTCATGCCAACAGGTCAGTAGCGGTAGTGGTCGGGCTTGAACGGGCCTTCCGGCGAAACGCCGATGTAGGAAGCCTGCTTGTCCGACAGCTTGGTCAGGTGAACGCCGAGCTTGTCGAGGTGCAGCGCCGCGACCTTCTCGTCGAGGTGCTTCGGCAGAACGTAGACGTCGTTCTTGTACTGATCGCTCTTCGTCCAAAGCTCGATCTGGGCGAGAACCTGGTTGGTGAAGGAGGAGCTCATCACGAAGCTCGGGTGACCCGTGGCATTGCCAAGGTTCACCAGGCGGCCCTTCGACAGGACGATGATCTTCTTGCCGTCCGGGAATTCGACCTCGTCGACCTGCGGCTTGATCTCGGTCCACTTCATATTGGACAGCGCGCCGATCTGGATCTCGCTGTCGAAGTGGCCGATGTTCGACACGATCGCCATGTTCTTCATCGCGCGCATGTGATCGAGCGTGATGACGTCCATGTTGCCGGTCGCGGTGACGAAGATGTCGGCGCGCGGAGCGGCCTCTTCCATCGTCACGACCTCATAGCCTTCCATCGCGGCCTGGAGCGCGCAGATCGGATCGACTTCCGTCACGATGACGCGGGCGCCGCCGTTGCGGAGCGACGCGGCCGAGCCCTTGCCGACGTCGCCGAAACCGGCGACGCAGGCGACCTTGCCGGCCAGCATCACGTCGGTCGCGCGACGGATGGCGTCGACCAGCAACTCCTTGCAGCCGTAGAGATTGTCGAACTTCGACTTGGTCACGCTGTCGTTGACGTTGATCGCCGGGAACGGGAGCTTGCCCTTCTTGGCGAGGTCGTAGAGCCGGTGAACGCCGGTGGTCGTTTCTTCCGATACGCCCTTGATCGCCTCGACCGTCTTGGTGAGGTAGCCCGGACGATCGGCCAAAAAGCGCTTCAGCGTCGCCGCGAAGATTTCCTCTTCCTCGTTCGACGGGGTGAACAGCTCTTCGCCGCCTTCGACGCGCGCGCCCCACAGCGCGAACATCGTGGCGTCGCCGCCGTCGTCGAGGATCATGTTGCAGGTCGTGTCGCGGCCCCAGTCGAAGATGCGGACGACATAGTCCCAATATTCCTCGAGCGTCTCGCCCTTCACGGCGAACACCGGGATGCCGCGTGCGGCGATCGCCGCAGCAGCGTGGTCCTGCGTCGAGAAGATGTTGCAGCTCGCCCAGCGGATTTCCGCGCCGAGCTCGGTCAGGGTCTCGATCAGTACCGCAGTCTGAATGGTCATGTGCAGCGAGCCGGTAATGCGCGCGCCCTTGAGCGGCTTCGACGCGCCATATTCCTCGCGGAGCGCCATCAGGCCCGGCATTTCGGTCTCGGCGATCTCGATTTCCTTGCGACCGAAATCGGCAAGGCCGAGGTCCTTCACGACATAATCGGTGAAACGCGTTTCAGCCTGGGTCGCCACGTCAAAATCTCCGGTTCTGGTTGCTGGTGCGCATCCGCGCGTTGCCGCTGCCCCTAGCGGCAGCGAGCTCGTAAAGCAAATATAAAGAATTCTTTATATGTTAGAAGCGGGACATCAGGCCGCGCCCGTCTCGCTCGACAGGAGGCGCGTATCGACGCCTTCCGACTTGAACGCGGCCGCCCAGCGCTCGTCGGTAGGAGTGTCGAACAGGATGCTCTCGCTACCGTCCGCGGCGAACCAGCCGTGACGAGTCATCTCTTCCTCGAGCTGGCCCTCGCCCCAACCGGCATAACCCAAGGCGGCGATCCATTGCGATGGACCTTTGCCTTCTGCGATGGCCCTAAGGACGTCTATGGTTCCCGTCATTGCGAACACGGCGCCGTCGGGGCCGTTAACCTGAAGCAAATCCTGTCCGCCCCAATCCGTCGAGTGGAGGATGAAGCCCCTTCCCGGCTCGACCGGGCCGCCGTGATGCACGGCGCAATCGGGCGCTTCGCCAGGATCGATGTCCAGTTGCTGGAGCAGCCCGCGGAAGCGCATGCCGGAGCGCTTGTGCCCAATGCCAATGCCGACAGCGCCATTCTCGTCATGCGCGCAAAGTGCGATCACTGCCCGCTCGAAACGCGGATCGGCCATCCCAGGCATCGCCAGTAGAAGCTTGCCAGACAGGAAACGCGGCTCTTCCATGCTTCGCTAATGACCCGCGGGAACGCGGCGGGCAAGGCCTTGAGCCGAGGCCCGTCGCGGCTGTAGGGGCGTCAGACGAATTGCCTCGAAGGAGATCCCAGATGACCATCAACGTCGGCGACCGAATTCCGGACGTCCAGCTCAGCGTCGTCACGCCGAACGGCCCGGAGCAGGTGAGCAGCAAGGATTATTTCGCCGGCCGCCGAGTGGCTCTGTTTGCGGTCCCCGGAGCATTCACGCCTACCTGCTCCGCCCGTCACCTGCCCTCCTATGTCGAGAAGGCGGGTGAGCTAAAAGGCAAGGGCGTCGACGAAATCGCCTGCGTTTCCGTCAACGATCCGTTCGTGATGGGAGCCTGGAGCGAGCGGGACGGTTCGGCCGACATCACAATGCTCGCGGACGGAAACGGCGCATTCGCCGATGCCGTCGGCCTGGCCATGGACGGCAGCAAGTTCGGCATGGGCAAGCGCAGCCAGCGCTACTCGATGCTGGTCAATGACGGCGTCGTCGAGCAGCTCAATGTCGAGGCTCCGGGCGAGTATCGCGCGTCCAGCGCCGAGACCCTTCTGGAGCAGCTGTAAGCACGTTCCGGCGTCCATCGCTTTCACGCCTCTCCTCACCGCTGGACCGAAACATGGATCGGTTCAGCGCGTTGGAAACTCAACGAAAACGAGGAGGAGTAAGCCACATGGCAAGGAACAATCAGCGAGGCCGCCGGAACAACAATCCCGAGGGTCGCAATCAGTATAGCAGCGGCTGGAGGGACACTGCCCGGGAGCGTCCGATCGCTGCCGCGGCGACCGCCGCTGCGGCAGTGGGTGCAGGCGTCTTCCTGTGGTCGCGGCGCAACCAGATCAGCGAACAGCTGAGCAACCTCAGCGACCAGATCAGCGACTGGACCGAGACCATGCGGTCCGGCAGCGAGGAAGACGAGTTCGAGACCGCCGATGTCACGGGCTCCAGTTCCGGCGCCGCGATCGGAAGCACGTCGTCCCGCACATCCCGCTCAACCGGCTCGCGGAGCACCAGCACCAAGGTTTCGGGCAATCGTTCGACCCGCGGCATGAGCGAAACCGGCGGCGGCAATGCGTCGCTCGGAGCTCATACCGGTTCCGGCGAGGGCACGGTCTCGTAGGACTTGAAACCCGAACAAAGAAAGGGGCGCCCCGCGGCGCCCCTTTTTCATTGCGCTACCAGCCGCACTGCTTGCCGCGGTTCTGCTCCTGGAGCCAGGTCTGCAGAGGCGCGAAATATTCGAGCATCGGCCTGGCGGACATCTCGCGGCCGCCGGTGAACGCCTGAAGCGAATCCGGCCACGGCTTTGAAGCGCCCATCTTGAGCATCGCGTCTAGCCGCTGCCCGACTTCCTTGTTGCCGTAGAAGCTGCAGCGGTGAAGCGGGCCCTTCCACCCCGACATGTCGCACGCAGCCTTGTAGAACTGGAACTGGAGGATGCGGGCGAGGAAGTAGCGCGCGTAGGGCGTGTTCCCCGGGATATGGAACTTGGCGCCCGGGTCGAAATCCTGCTCCGAACGCTGCACCGGCGGCGTGATGCCCTGATACTGCTGCTTCAACCCAACCCATGCCTGGTTGTAGTTGGCCGGAGTGATCGATCCGTCGAACACGCCCCAGCGCCACTTGTCGACCAGCAGGCCGAACGGGAGGAAGGCGACCTTGTCCATCGCCTGCCGAAGCAGCAGGCCCGTATCCTTGCTCGCGTCCGGCACCTTGTTGCGGTCGAGCAGGCCGATCTGCACCAGATATTCCGGCGTCACCGAAAGCGCGATGAAGTCGCCGATCGCCTCATGGAAGCCATCGTTCGCACCGTTGAGGTAGAGATACGGCTGCTGGTTGTAGGCGCGCTGGTAGAAATTGTGCCCCAGCTCGTGGTGGATGGTCACGAAGTCGTCGGCATTGACCTTCGTGCACATCTTGATGCGCAGGTCGTCCTTGTTGTCGAGGTCCCAGGCGGACGCGTGGCAAACAACTTCCCGGCCCTGCGGGCGGACGATCTGCGAGCGGCTCCAGAAGGTCTGCGGAAGCGGCGCCATGCCAAGCGAGGTGTAGAATCGCTCCCCGATCCGGACCATCTCGGTCGGATCGACCTTCTTCTTCGCGAGCAGATCGGTCAGGTCATAGCCGATGTCGCCGGCGCCCTTCGGAGCGACGACATCGTAAATGTTGCCCCATTCCTGGGCCCACATGTTGCCGAGCAGGTCGGCGCGGATCGGTCCGCTCGCGGGCTGCACGGCATTGCCGTACTTCTGGTTGAGCTTGGTCCGGGTGTAGCAGTGCAGCTGGTCGTAGAGCGGCTTCGTCTCCGCCCAAAGCCGATCGTACATCGCCGAGAATTCCTCGGGCGACATGTCGTAATTCGACCGCCACATCGCGCCGGTGTCCGCGTAGCCGAGCTCCTTCGCGCCCTGGTTCGCGATCGCGACCATGCGCGTATAGTCCTGGCGCATCGGCCGGCCGACATTCTCGTGCCAGCTCTGCCAGATCTCCTTGAGCTCGGCCGGATTGCGAAGGTCGCCCATCAGCGCCTCGGCATCGTCGCCGGTGATCGTCTTGCCTTTATGCGTGGCGCGCCCCTTGCCGTAGGTCGACTGCAGGCGCGTCGTGATCTCGTTGAGCTCGGCGGCGGCGCCCGGGGTCGTCGGAGCCGCCAGGACCAGTCCGCCGCGAAGAATGTTCAGCTTGCGGGCGGTGTCGGGATCGAGGCCCTGCACCTTCGCGTATTCCGCGGACTGCTTGGCGTACTTCACGCCCTTCTCGGTGCCGATGGTGCCGAAATAGGCGGCGAGAGCGTCCGTATCGTCGTTGATGTAGGTCGCGTTCACCCACTGCGCGCGGCCGCCGATGACGCTGAGATCGAACAGGTCCTTCTCGACGTCGGCGATGAACTGACGGGCGCCCTCCGCGGTCAGCGGATGCGGAAGCCCGTCGGCGCTGGCTGGCGGCGCAACGGCGCTTTCGGGAACAGCAGCTACCGGGGTTCCGGAACTGTCGACGGCACAACCGGCCAACGCGAGCGCGGCAAAGGATACGGAAGCTGCAAACTTCATGGACTCAACTCTCCCCAGAGTCGGAATGAAATTCCGAGGCCGATCCGACTGAAACCTCGGGAAAGCCGCGTCAAGCCGCGAGAAACGTTGCGATTGCCTCGCCAAGCTCGGGCTTGGTCACCGAGCTCATGTGCGTGCCCGGGATCTCCTTGTACTCGGCATTCGGCAGGCTTCCCGCGAGATCGCGCGCCGATCCATTTTCGTCGTCCTCGCTTCCGCAGACGACCAGCGTGGGCATGGTGAAGGCTGCGAGCGCCTGTTCCGGGCTCGGATGATCGCCGAGGCCCTGCAGCAGCAGCTTTGCTGCGATCAGGTCGATCTTCATGGTCCGCATGAACTGGATCGACAGCCAGTGCGGATCGCCGCGGCGCGCATCGTCGAAGCGCTCGATGGCGTCCGAGAAGAAGCGGCAGCGCCTTTCCCAGTTGGTGAGGACGTCTAGGCCGGTGCCGCCGAGGATCGCCCGGCGCGGCCGCATTCCGCCGCCTACCGCATCGATGGTCGTGCGTGCGCCGAGCGAAAACCCGCCGAGATCGAACTCCTCCAGTCCCAGATGCTCGATCAACCCCTTGAGATCGCGGACCAGAATGTCCGCCGGATAGTTCGCCGGGTCGTGCGGCTTCCCGCTCGCGCCGTGCGCACGATGGTCCGGCATGATCACTCGGAAGCCCTCGCTCGCGATGCGGGCCGCATGCCCGAACTTGATCCAGTTCATCTGCGCGTCGGAGAAGAGGCCATGCATCAGGATGACTGGCCTCCCCTCGCCCAGCTCATGCCAGGCGAGCTCCACCCCGTCGGAGGCGGTCCAGCGATGGAGCGCGGCGTCGCTCATGGACGAATGTTCACAAAGTTCGCACTGACGCGGGCGCGGCGGGCACCGTCACGACGCACCCCATATGATCCATTGGAGGCATGGTACGCGTCGGATTGCATAGGCCAAGCGCATTGTCAGCCGCATTCCAACTTTGCAACGTAGAAGCAGCTGAGACCGCTCAGCCTAATGTCCGCAATGGGTTGTTAGCCGACGTTCGCGCGCTCTTCGCACTCTCTCGGAAGTCCGCCGAACAGCTTCTCTACCGAGGCGTCGTGCAATGTCTTAGAGTTCTTCGGAACGCCCAAACTCGGCGTTACCGGGGCCAAGCGGTGAAGCTTGGCCCAGGCCAATTCGAGAATTTGCTCTGAACTAGCCGCGCTCAGGCGCCGGTGGCGGTGGCGGTGGTGGCGGCGGCGGAACCGGGCAGGTTTCCGTCGCCAGCACGACCGAACCGTCCGGACAGGTCTGGGTCTCAGGCGGTGGCGGGGGTGGCGGCGGCGGCGGAGGCGCCGGTTCCGGTGCCGGAGCTGCAGGCGCTGCCCCGAAGGCGTAACTGCAGCCCTGCCGAGATGCCGTGGCTGGTCAGGTCCTCGCGGAACATGACCCTGGTAACCGGCGCATAGATCGAGAAGCTCGGATTGATCGCGTAGTTGACGACCTGCATCCAAATCGATCTGGTCGTCGCCGGGCGTGACCGCACTGACGGTAAACGCACTCGCTGGATCGCCGTCGAAGTAGGCCGTAATCCCGCCGTCCTGGTTATCCAGATTGTGACGCCAGACGAGCCGCCCATACGGCGATAGCTGCACTTGTCGGGCTCGCGGCAAGGTCGATACCCACCATCAGGTCGGTCCGATCGGCATTGATCTTCTCGACTGTGAGGTTCGCCGCTCCAGCGCCGGCTTCCGTGAAGCTATCGATGCTCGCCGGTGCTCTAGTCGATCCCGATGAACGGCCTCAGGATCATGCTTGCGAGGTGACCGACAAGTCGTATCCGACAGTTCCGATGACTTTCCACAGGCTGCTGTCTGTGCTCGCGGTGGCAGTCGCGCACGACGGTCGCGACGTTGATCGAGCGGGACGGCGTCGATGCTTCCGTTGATGTAGGCTATCTGCAGCGTCGGCGCTGAACTCTCCCGCGCGGAAGCCGCCATAGAGGCCCAGCTGCCAGCTCTTGCTTTCGCCATCGCTGTTGCCGAGCGCATAGTCGACCTTATCCTTCGACCAGCCGCCGGCGGCTCCGATGAAGAAATTGTCCCAGCTGGTAGTCGCCACCGATCGCAAAACCCCAGGTGTCCTGATCGGAGCCGAAGCGGAAGTTGTCGTCATCACCATTGCCCCACTGACCGTAGAAACGGCCCCACAGGTTACCGCCGGGGAGATGGTTGGCGGTTTCGTGCATCTGCGAGATGCACCTGGCGCGTGAACAGCTCGCCCTGATGCCAGCATAGGCGCGCCCATAAGCGCCGTAGGGCTCGGGGCTGGCTTCGTCGAAGAACAGCTGCGCCTGACTGACGGTCATGACATCGACCGCAGCCACCGAGCGATGCCGCGTCACCCGTCGCACCCGCAACGAGATTCTGGAAGCCGTTGGCGACCGCGATCTGGTTTGGAGTGGCGCCCGAGCCAAGGCCCGCCGAAAAGAGCGTGCGATTCACGGTCAGCCGATAGGCGGTCTCACCACCCAGCAGCGCGACGATGGTTGGATCGAAACTGATGAACGGGGAGAGCGTGGCCCCTGTGATGGTTGCAAAGTCGCCGGTGATCCCGCCGTCGGCGATGATGATGTCGTAAGTCGTGC
Source organism: uncultured Alphaproteobacteria bacterium (assembly GCA_963829625.1). Taxonomy (GTDB): domain Bacteria; phylum Pseudomonadota; class Alphaproteobacteria; order Sphingomonadales; family Sphingomonadaceae; genus Sphingomicrobium. Next base: position 386,073 of record CAWHJH010000001.1, read on the forward strand.
CATCGACGTACGGGCCGGCCGGCGTGCCAAGGCCGTTCGTAGGAGTGAGGGCCAGCGTTCCGTCTAGGACAGCCGTGCCGGGCGCTCCCGTCACGAGAAGCTGGTCGTAGCCGGTTCCCGGAACAGCAGAAGGCGTGAGGTTGACCGCAAGCGTACCGCCTGCGGTCTGGATGTACTGGCCATCAATGTTGAAGATTCCAGGCCCGCCATTTCCAGGGCTGAACGTGCCGCCATTTGTAACAAGTCCGACAACCGTTCCCGCACCCGACAATGCGCCAAGATTGGCGACAGCGCCCGTCACGAGACCGTTGATGATCGTGTTCGACCCGGATGCACCCGCGATATCGCCCGTAAGATCACCCGCGAGCAGGACATTGAGCGTCGCTCCGCTCGAAACCGTGTTTGTCGGGGCTGTGTAGACGCCGCCTATCGTCAGCGTTCCGGCGTTGACTGCAAACCCATTGGTCAGCGTGCCGGTGCCCGTCAGGTTAAACGTGCCGGTGCCCACCTTCACGAGCCCAACGATGTTGTTGAGGTCGCCGGAGAAGCTCGTCGTGCTGTTGTTGCCGCCAGTCGTCAGCGTGAACGCGCCTCCGACAGTGCCGTCGCCGGCAAGGCTGCCGATGGTTTCATCCGCATTCATCTGGAGCGTACCGGGCGTGTTCACCGTTACGGCCGATGAATCCCCGATGCCCGTTGGGCCAACGGCCAATATGCCGTCGAGGATGAACGTCGCCCCTGTGTATGTGTTGTTTCCGGTGAGCGTAGTGGTGCCGACATTGATTTTCGTCAGATCGCCGCTCCCGCTGATATCGCCGGAGTAGGTCCCGCCTACGGCATCGTCGAAGACCAGGTGGGAGGAGTTGACGATATCGCTGACGCCATTGACTGCGGCAGCCTGCAACACCAGCGTTCCAGCCGAGATCGTCGTGATCCCGGTGTAGGTATTGGCTCCGGTCAGGATGAGGTCGGCCACACCCGTCTTGGTGAGGTTGCCGGCTCCCGAGATCACTCCCGTTAGCGTCGTATCGGCATCGGTGAGGAACGTGCCTCCGCCCGCATTCAGCGTGATGAGGTTCGCGAGCGACAATACGCCCGTCGTCTGCAACGTACCGCCATCAAAAACGAACGGCCCGGTTCCGATGTTGGAAGCCGCGCCGATCGAGATTGCACCTGCGTTGAAGTTGGTCGTGCCGCTGAAGCCGCTGTTCGTGCCCGTAAGGACCAGCGTGCCTGCTCCGGCCTTCGTCAGAATACCCGTCCCCGTCAGGTCGCCAGCATAAGTGCCGTTGGCAGGCTGCGTGAACAGCAATGTGCCGGCTGCGTTGATCAGGATGCCGCCCTGCAGCGACGTCGAATTGCCCTCCAGCGTCCCCGCGTTGACGGTCGTGCCGCCGCTGTAGGTGTTCGCGCCGGTCAGCGTGAATGTGCCGGTGCCGTCCTTGGTCAGGCTGCCCGGACCCGAAATCACGCCAGAGAAGGTGGTCGAATTATTGTTCCCGCCAGTGGTCAGGCCCTGCGTCAGAACCACCGAACCGGTTCCGGCGAGGTCCCCGATCGTCTCGGTATTGCTGACCAGGAATGTACCCGGCGTGTTGACGACGACCGAGCCGGTGTCGGCGATCGCAGCGCCACCCTGAACCTCGAGCGTCCCGCCGCTGACCGTTGTCGTCCCGGTATAGGTGTTCGCGCCAGACAACAGGAGCGTGCCGGTGCCGACCTTCCCGATGCCGTTCGCACCGGAAATCACGCCGCTGAATGTACCGCTGCCTATGAGCAGATCGCCGCCTGTCAGAGTCACCGAGCCGGTGCCACCGAAGAAGCCGCCGTCGTTCAGGCCACCGATCGTCTCGGTCGCCAGCACGTCGAGCGTGCCGCCCGTCGCAATGAAGACCGATCCCGTGTCGGAAAGGGCCGAACCGCCAGTGACGGCCAGCGTAACAGGCCCACCGGCGTTCAGACCGATATAGGTGCCTCCGGTGTACGTGTTGTTGCCGGAGAAGGTCGTGATGGCGCCTGCCCCGCCCGAAATCCCTACGTAAACGACGCCGGTCCCGGACATATTGCCGCTGTAGGTTCCGTCCGCCTCGCTGCGGAAATTGAGGCCGTTCGAATTCACGGTCGAAGCGTTGTTGACGATCGTGTTCGCACCAAGCCAGTCCGCGTCCGCCGTCGCGAGGATACCGGAATTCAAGTTGATCCTGTCCGAAAGAGCGATCGGCGCGGTGACTTCCCAGATGGTGAAATTGGCGCCGTCGACGTTCATCACGTCGAAGTTGGTGACCGCACCGATATTGCCGCCGCCGGTGCCAAGATTGAGCGTGCTGGTTCCGGCTGGATCAGCCGTCAACGTTCCACTCGGGAATGCGACGCCCACATCCGCATTAAAGACGTTCGTTCCCGCGCCCATGTCGACGTTGCCGTTCAGCGTACCGGTGTTGTCGATCGTGTCGTTGCCGCCGCCGAGCGTGATGTCGCCGGTGAACGTTCCGCTGTTGTCGATCGTCGTATTGCCGGTCGAGCTCAGGTTGCCTGTAATCGTTCCGGTGTTCGTTGCATTCAGCGCACCGGCCGAGCTGATATCGCCGATGATCCCGAACGGGCTGTTGAAGTTCTCGAGCACGTTGACCTGCGTTCCGGTCGTCGACCCGAACAGGATGTTGCCAGTAATGCCGCCAGTAGCTGTCGAGGCATTCGAGACACGCGAACCGCCGAGCACGTTGATGGCCGTATTGCCGGCGCCGACGATGACCCCGCCTTCATTGTTTACCGCGCTGGCAGTGCCTGTGAGCAGAGTACCGTTGACGATCGCGCCACTGCCGACGTTGATCGTCAGGCCAGTGGTGGCCGAACCATTATATCCATCCGGATCGGCTGTGGTGCACGTCACGGTAGTGCCCGTCGAGTTGGCGAGGCAATCCGCCTTCGCAGCGGTTGGAACGATCAATGTGCCGGCTCCGACCAGAGCCGTTCCGAGCATGAGGTATTGCTTCGCGCTGAGTTGGCTGGCCATCGATAATCCCCTGTTACAGAACCGAAATTGCTAACGGGGGACTTCGAGGTCTTGCATTGGGGTTATCCCCTACGCTGCCGTCAGGGTCGCTTTCGCAGAATTTCACAAGGAATGGCCTCTTTTGCTCCCTGACGAGAATCGCTTCCTGTGCGTCAACGCCTAGCTTTGCCTGCTGAATTCCTGACAGCTAAAACCAGATAGGAATTGTGTGAGTAAGCGACACTTGGCCGTAGTGTCCGCAATGGGTTGGAAGCAGACATTAGCGCCCCCACCTACTCCGGCATCGCCCCCGTCGCCTCGACCCAGCGGTCGACCAAGGCCTGATACTCGTCGGTCCGATACTCCGGCAGGCCCTCGGTATTGATCCATGCGCGATGCAGGCTTTCGACGCCGAAGTGATGCTTCGGCTTAAACGGCGAGGGATCGTCGAAGCTGGCGACCGTCAAATCCATCTTGTCGCTGCCTTCCTTGAACCGGAAGCCGAGTGATGTGCCGCATTGCGAACAGAAAGGGCGTCTGGCGATGGGTGAGCTCTCGTACCAGTCGGGCTCACGCTCCCAGCTCATCGCGTCGAGCTTCGCGTTGACGAAGGCGATCGACACCGACCCGGTCGACCGCTGGCACATGCGGCAGTGGCAGAGGTAGGCCTCATCCGGCTCCACCGTCGCCGTGTAGCGTATCCGCCCGCAGGCGCAGCCGCCGCTCATCTGGTCAGGCACATTCATCCTCCCTTGGAGCGGCGCCATTTGCGCGGCTAAGTGGGGGCATGTCCAGCGCGCCAACGCCCGACGAAATCTGGAAGGACGCACGCTGGCTTGCGCAGGCGGTCGATCCGCGCGCCGGGCTCGTTCGGCTCGTCGAGATGACCGCGGGAGAGTACCGCAACGCGAGCTTCCTCGATGATCGGATGTTCGAGCATCCGCGCCTCAGTCACCTGCTGCCATGGGAGGAGGTTTCAGGCTCCGTCCCGGCCGATACCCGGCGGGACGCGCGGTGGATCTTCCATATCGGCCATGTCGGCTCGACCCTGGTCGCGCGCCTTCTCGGCGAGCTCGACAGCGTGCTGTCCGTGCGCGAACCGAGAGCGCTTCGCGACCTGACCTTTTTCCCGCCAGACGTGCGCGGTCGCTTCGTGCCGACCTTGCAGGCACTGTTTTCGCGGACCTTTGCTCCAGAGCAGGCATCCCTTCTCAAGGCGACCAGCTTCGTCAGCGAGATCGCGGCGGAGCTTGTGCCGGCGGAAGGACGGGCGCTGCACCTTTACGCTACGCCGCGCTCCTACATTTCCGGCATCCTGGCCGGCGAGAATTCGCGGAAGGAGCTGGCGGGAATGGCTTCCATGCGAGCCCAACGCCTGGCGTCGCGCGACCTGCGCCTGCCTCCGGCGCGCAGCGAAGCCGACCTCGCAGCCGACCGCCTGGGCTTGCGAAATGACAGCTCTCGAGCAGGGTGCGGGCACAGAGCTCGCTCTGGCTGGACTTCGACCGAGTGCTAAGCGACCTCGAAGGCTCGCTCCGCCTCATGACGAAATTCTTCGGCTTCGATGCCTCAAAGGAGCATCTGAGCGCGATTGCGAACGGTCCTTTGACTCGGCGCTACTCCAAGGCGACCGAGTACGAATACAGCCCGCAACTTCGACGCGAGCTGCTCAAGGAAGCGAACGAGCGACACCGCGCAGACATCGAAAGCGCGCTTGCCATGCTCGACGCGGCGTCCGAAACAACGCCTCTGCTTCGAAAGGCCCTCGACCGGGCGCAGGCGGAGAGCTGAATGTATCGAGTGCTGGACATTCTATTGCCGGAGGAAGTCGCGGAATGCCGTCAGATCGCGGCGGGCGCGACGTTCGTGCATGGCAAGATCACCAATCCGCACAACAAGGCGAAGCAGAACGAGCAGCTTCACGAGCAGGCGGCCTACCAGCGGAGCGCGAAGCTCGTGGCGGATGCCATGCTGCGAAGCGAGGAATTCCACGAGTTCGCCTTTCCAGCGCAGATCGCTCCGCCCCTGCTGACTCGCTACAAGCCCGGCATGCACTACGGCGCGCACGCCGACGCCGCTTACCTAAAGCTCCCGCATGGAACGGTGCGCAGCGATCTCAGCTGCACGATCTTCCTCAACGAGCCGGAGAACTACGAGGGCGGCGCGCTGCACATCCGGCTGGCGGACGCGAGCATGCGATTCAAGCTGAAGCCCGGCCAGGCGATCGTCTATCCGTCGGACACGCTTCACGAAGTCGAGCCGGTGACGAAGGGCGAGCGGCTGGTCGCGATCACCTTCATCCAGAGCCGGGTGAAGGACCCGTTCCAGCGGCACATGCTGTTCGAGCTCAATGAGGTCGCCGCGCTGGAGGGCCTCAAGATGGACCAGGCGAACTTCAGCCGCCTCCAGCTCGTTCAGGCGAACCTGCTCCGTTACTGGGGCGACCAGCCCTAGATCTAGCCGCCGTCCTGCGAAGTCGGCGGCATCGAAACGTGCTCGTGGACGATCTTCCAGCTCCCGTCGCGCTGGCGCTGGAATACATCCGTGAACCGGGCGCTGAGCGTCGGCCGCGAAGTCCCGGACTCGACTGTAAACACCTCGGTGCCTGAACTGATGAACGCATCCGGTCCCAGCAGTTGGATCTGCCTGTCCGGGACGTGATAGTCCGCCGGCTTCATGCTGACGAAATCCCGCGCCCAGCCAGTCTGAACCTTTCGGTCGATGCTGAAGGTGGGATGCCCCGCATCGAACATTACGGCGCCATCGGCATACTGCCGCATCACGTCATCGACCTTGCCGGTCGTGAAATTCGTTTCGGCCTGCTCGGCGATTCTGGCGGCTTCCGCTTTTGTCACCGCGGCATGCCCCGTCGGCGCCTGCTTGCAGCCGACAATTGCGAGAATGCTCATGCTTAGAACGAAGACGCGCATCGCTACCTCCCCGTGAGGAGGCGAAGCTATTGGCTTAGGCCGCCTTCTGCAAATGCTTGCGGCCGAGGAGCTCGGCGATCTGCACCGCGTTCAATGCGGCGCCCTTGCGGAGATTGTCGCTGACCACCCACAGGCTTAGGCCGTTCTCGACCGTCGAATCCTCGCGGATGCGTGAGACGTAGGTCGCATATTCGCCGACGCTCTCGATCGGGGTGACGTAGCCGCCATCCTCGCGCTTATCGACGACCATCAGTCCCGGCGCCTCGCGGAGGATGTCGCGGGCTTCGTCGGCGGAAATCTCGCGCTCGAACTCGATGTTCACGGCTTCGCTGTGCCCGACGAACACGGGCACGCGGACGCAGGTCGCGGTCAGCTTGATCGACGGGTCGAGAATCTTCTTGGTCTCGACGACCATCTTCCATTCTTCCTTGGTCGAGCCGTCGTCGAGGAAGGCGTCGATGTGCGGGATGACGTTGAAGGCGATCTGCTTGGTGAATTTTCTGGGCTGGTTCGAATCGCCGACGAAGATGTTGCGGGACTGCTCGAACAGTTCGTCCATGCCTTCCTTGCCGGCTCCTGAAACCGACTGATAGGTCGCCACTACGACCCGCTTGATCTTCGCCGCGTCGTGGAGCGGCTTCAGCGCCACCACGAGCTGCGCGGTGGAGCAGTTCGGGTTCGCGATGATGTTCTTCTTGACGTAGCCGGAGATCGCGTCGGCATTCACCTCGGGCACGATCAGAGGGACGTCGGGGTCCATGCGGAACAGCGAGCTGTTGTCGATGACCGTGCAACCGGCCTGGGCAGCGCGGGGCGCGTGCAACTTGCTGACTTCCGAGCCGGCGGCGAACAGGGCCATGTCCCAGCCCGCGAAGTCGAAATGCTCGAGGTTCTTGACCTTGAGCTCCTTGCCGCTGTCGCCGAAGTCGATGACGTCACCGGTCGAGCGCGCGGATGCGACCGCCGCCACTTCGTCCACCGGGAATTGCCGTTCGGCGAGGATGTTCAGCATCTCCCGCCCGACATTGCCCGTCGCTCCGACGACCGCGACCCGATAACCCATTCGAAGTTCTCCGTTCCGCGAATGCACCTAGTGCGCGGCGTGCCCTTTACCAAGACCCGCGCAACCGCCACCGTCGAATCCGCGTTGAATCTTTGCTATTGGAGTCAACCTAAGCGACGCGCCCCGCGCAGTTCGCGAGACGCGCCCTTTCGAGGTGAAGGGAGGTCTTCGTGCCTGCGACAACCGTATCCGCGTCCCCACAGCCCAAGGCTGGAAGCAGTCCCGTCCGGACAATCACCAATGCCGACGCCGACGCCGCCCTGCGCGAAGGCTGGGGCGATTTCATGGACATGCGAGGCGACCTGATCTTCGTCGGCCTGATCTACGTCCTCGTCGGCGTGGTCGCTGCGACCGCGATCATGGGAGGCCCGCTGCTTGCGCTGCTTTTCCCGATCCTAGCCGGCATCGGCTTGCTTGGTCCGGTCGCCGCTCTCGGCTTTTACGAGATGGCGCGCAGGCGGGAGAGCGGCCTTCAATCGAACTGGCAGCATTTCCTCGACGTTCGAAAGCGGCCCAGCGCTGATGACATAGCGATCGTCGCCGCTTTGCTGGTCGCCATTTTCGTCGCCTGGGTGTTCGTGGCCAGCGGCCTCTACCTCGCCTTGTTCGGCTGGTGGGAGCCGCCCTCGATCGGAGCCTTCTTCACGCGCGTGTTCACGACGCCGGAGGGTTGGGCGCTGATCCTGATCGGAAATGCCATCGGGCTCGGCTTTGCCGCGCTCGTGGTCGGGCTGAGCGTGGTTTCGCTGCCGATGCTCGTCGACTGCGACATCAGCGCGGCCGAAGCCGTATCCACGTCATGGCGAGCCGCCCGGGCAAACCCGGGCGTGATGTTCCGCTGGGGCGTGATCGTCGCCGCGCTGCTGGTGATCGGCTCCATCCCCTTCTTCGTGGGGCTGGCGGCCGTATTACCCTGGCTCGGCTATGCCACCTGGCACCTGTACACAAAGCTGGTCGATCGCAGCGCGATCAAGTCGCGCCGCGACTGAACCTCAAGCGTCGGTCTTTTCGGCCTGCTTCGAAGCTTCGCGACGCGGGTCGCGACGCTCGGCGATCCGGGCCGACTTACCGCGGCGGCCACGCAGGTAGTAAAGCTTCGCACGGCGGACTGCACCGCGGCGGACGACCTCGATCGAATCGATGGCCGGCGAATAGAGGGGGAAGACACGCTCGACGCCTTCGCCGAAGCTGATCTTGCGGACGGTGAAGCTGGAACCGACACCCTTGTTCGAACGGGCTATGCAAACGCCTTCGAACGCCTGGACGCGGCTGCGGTCGCCTTCGGTGACCTTCACGCCAACGCGCAGCGTGTCACCGGGGCGAAATTCGGGGACCTTCTTGTCGGCGGTCAGCGCTTCGATGGCTTCGCGCTCAAGAGTCTCGATCAGGTTCATTTCTTCGTCTTCTCTAATCTGTCACGCTGCGCGCCAGAGGGCGGTGCCTGCGATGCGCCCCCGTGGCGCTCGATCAGGTCCGGCCGCCATAGCCGTGTATCTTCGACCGCCCTTGCGTGTCTCCACGCGGCGATCTTCGCATGATCCCCCGACCGCAGCACTTCGGGGATCGTGCGCCCTTCCCACTCTACAGGACGGGTGTAGTGCGGATATTCGAGCAGCCCCGCTTCGAAGCTCTCCTCCTCACCGCTGGAGGCCGCGCCCATTACCCCGGGAAGCAGCCTCACGCAAGCGTCCAGGATCACCATCGCTCCGACCTCGCCGCCGGAGAGGACATAATCGCCGATCGACACAGGTTCGATGGCCCTCGCTTCGAAGATGCGCTCGTCGAAACCTTCGAAGCGGCCGCAGAGCAGGATAAGGCCCGCGCCCGCGGCCAGTTCGCGCACGCGCTGCTGGGTCAGAGGCTTTCCGCGAGGCGTCAGCGCGAGGATGGGCCTGCCGTCGGCGACGCTGTCCACTGCCGCCGCCAACACGTCAGGCCTGAGCACCATCCCGGCCCCGCCGCCGGCTGGTGTGTCATCGACGCTGCGATGCTTGTCCGTTGCGAAGTCGCGGATCTGCACCGCATCAATCGACCAAGTGCCCTCGGTGAGCGCCCGCCCGGCAAGAGACACGCCCAGCGGACCCGGAAACATCTCAGGGTAGAGGGTCAAGACGGTCACCGTGAAAGGCATTCGCGCGGGCTAATGGGGAACTGCTTCCGCGACAATCCATTGGGCCACGAATGGCCGACCAACTCGATTGCCTCGTCATCGGCGGAGGACCCGCCGGTCTGACCGCCGCAATCTACCTTGCGCGCTTCCACCTCGACATTCTGGTCGTGGATGGGGGCAAGAGCCGTGCGCTCTGGATCCCCTGCACTCGGAACCACGCGGGCTTCCCCGAGGGGATCAGCGGCAAGGAGCTTCTCGAACGCATGCGGGAGCAAGCCTGCAAATATGGCGCCAAGGTGGAAAACGAGTTCGTCACAAAGCTGGAGCGCGACGAACAAAGCGGTCTCTTCACCGTCACCTGGGGCTCGGGCTCGGCGGTGACCCGCTCAGTCCTCATCGCAACCGGCGTGACCAACCGCCGTCCGCCCATGGACGAAGAGCTTCACGACGAGGCCTTGTCCCGCGGCCTCGTTCGTTACTGCCCGATCTGCGACGGCTACGAAGTCACCGACAAGCGCGTCGGCGTCATCGGCAGCGGAAGCCATGGCGTGGCCGAGGCGGTCTTCATCCGGAGCTACACTGCCGACGTTACGCTGATCGCACCTGACAAGGCCCTTCGCCTGAAGCCGGAAGACAGCCGGAAGCTAAAGGACGCAGGTATCGAGTGCGTCGACGGCCCCGCGCAAGCGGTCGCGATCGACAGGAACTGCATCGTCGTCGACACGGCCGAAGGGCATTACGCCTTCGACAGCATCTATCCGGCGCTCGGCTCCGACACGCACACGCAACTGGCGGAGATGGTCGGCGCCGAGCTTTCGGGCGACGATTGCATCAGGGTCGACAGCCACCAGCGGACGAGCGTCCCGGGACTCTACGCCGCCGGCGACGTGGTCATCGGCCTCGACCAGATCAGCCATGCCATGGGTGAGGGCGGGGTCGCTGCGACAACCATCCGCAACGATCTTTGCGCGAGGGACCCGCGCTGGCGCGAGAGCACCGAGGAAATGGAACAAGCGGAAGGCGGCACTTAGGCGAGGAATTCAGGATCGAGGACGATGCGCCCGTCCTGAAAGTCCGCGATGCCTTCGCGGTACGGGATCAGCGATCGGCGCCCGCCGGCAAGCTCCACCTCGAGAAGGTCGCCCGCACCGAAATTCTCGACCGCCACGACGGTGCCCACGCGCTCTCCGTCGCGATCGACGCATGGAAGGCCGATCAAGTCGGAATGGTAATATTCGCCCTCTTCGAGCGGTGGAAGGTCGGTCCGATCGACTTCGACCAGTTGGCCGCGAAGGCCTTCGACGGCTGAACGGTCGGATATCCCTTCGAACCGAACAATGGCGGTCTTGCCACCGTCGCGAACGCCAAGCAGCCTGTGCTCGACGCCGCCAACAAAGACCTTCGCATGTTGGGTGAGGCTGGCGGTGCTGTCCGTGAACAGCTTCAGCCGAGCCTCACCCTTCACGCCATGCGCGCCGGCCACTGCGGCGAGTGCGACGCGCTTTCCGGTCATGCGACCGACTTAGGCCTGTTCAGCCTTTTCGGCACCCTCAGCGGGAGCGTCCTCGGTCGAACCTTCGGCCGGCTCTTCGGCCGACTGACCATCGGCTTCGGCCGTCGGCTGCTCAGGAGTCTCGGCGCCTTCGGCCGGAGTGTCCTGGGCAGCACCTTCGGCGGGCTCAGCAGCAGCTTCAGCTTCCGGAGCCGCTTCTTCAGCGGCCGGGGCTTCCTCAGCGGGTGCTTCCTCAGCGGGGGCTTCCGTCTCTTCGGCGACCGGAGCTTCGGCGGCAGCTTCTTCAGCCACGACCTCTTCGGCAGCGGCTTCAGCCGGCGCTTCTTCGGTCACGGCTTCTTCAGCCGGAGCGGCGGCGGCCTCGGCGGCAGCGGCTTCTGCGTCCGCAGCGCGCTTGGCACGCTCTTCGACGCGCTCCTTGGCCTTCTCGCCCGGCTCGGCCTTCTTCGGGTTGTTGCGGGCCGGACGCTCCTTGATGCCGGCGGCATCAAGGAAGCGCAGCACGCGGTCCGACGGCTGGGCGCCGACCGACAGCCAATGCGAGATGCGATCGGCATCGAGCTTCACGCGCTCCGGCAAATCCTTCGCCAGCAGCGGGTTGTAGGTGCCGACCTTTTCGATGAAACGACCATCGCGAGAGTTGCGGCTGTCCGCTACTACGACGCGGTAATAGGGACGCTTCTTGGAGCCACCACGGGCCAAGCGAATTGCTACTGCCATATCTTCAGTCCTTCTTCTAAGTCTCTGTTATTTTTTACCAAATCTGTCGAAACCGGGAGGCAGGTTGAACGGCTGGCCGCCGAGACCCGGAAGGGCCGCGCCGCCGCCAAGGCCGCCAGGAGGAAGCGCGCCTGGAGCAAGCCCACCGAGGGCGCCGTCGAGGCCGCCCTTCCCGAACATGGCCGCGAGCTTGCCCAGCCCGCCCATCTTCTTCAGCCGCTTCATCACCGTGGACATTTCCTGGTGCATCTTCAGCAGCTTGTTCACTTCCTGAACCGTCGTTCCGCTGCCCTTGGCGATGCGGATCTTGCGCTTGGCGTTGATGACGTCGGGCTTGGATCGCTCCTTCGCCGTCATGGACGACAGCATTGCTTCCATGTGGACCAGCGCCTTCGAATCCTGCGCCTTGTCCATCGCACCCTTCATGCCCTTCATTCCGGGCATCATCCCCGCCAGAGCGCCAAGGCCGCCCATGCGCTGCATCTGCTTGAGCTGCGACCGGAGATCGTCGAGGTCGAACTTGCCCTTGGCCATCTTGGCCGCGAGCTTTTCGGCGTCCTCCATCTCGATGGTTTCGGCGGCTCGCTCGACCAGGCTGACAACGTCGCCCATGCCGAGGATTCGCCCGGCAACCCGGTCCGGGTGAAAGGCCTCGAGCTTGTCGAGCGCTTCGCCGACGCCGGCGAACTTGATAGGCTTTCCGGTGACCGCGCGCATCGACAGCGCCGCGCCGCCGCGCGCGTCGCCGTCCATTCGCGTGAGGATGACGCCGGTCAGGTCGACTTCGCCGGCGAAGCCCTTGGCGACGTTGACCGCGTCCTGGCCGGTCAGGCTGTCGACGACGAGCAAGATTTCCGTCGGCTTGGAAGCCTGCGCGACGGCCTTCATCTCGCCCATCAGCGCGTCGTCGACGTGCAGTCGGCCCGCGGTGTCGAGGAGAACGACGTCGTACGCCTGGAGCTTCGCAGCCTGTAATGCACGCGCCGCGATCTCGACTGGAGGCTGGCCCGGCACGACCGGCAGCGTGTCGATGTTGGTCTGTCGGCCGAGGACCGCCAGCTGCTCCTGCGCAGCCGGACGGGCAACGTCGAGCGACGCCATCAGGACGCGCTTCCGCTCGCGCTCCGACAGGCGCTTGGCGAGCTTGGCCGTGGTGGTCGTCTTGCCGGAGCCCTGAAGGCCGACCATCATGATGACGGCCGGCGGATTGACGTCGATGTTCAGCTCAGCTGTTTCGGAGCCAAGCGTCTCGATCAGCGCATCGTTGACGATCTTGACGACCATCTGGCCGGGAGTGATCGATCGGATGACTTCTTGTCCGACCGCACGCTCGGTGACCTTGTCGACGAAGTCGCGGGCCACGGGCAAAGCGACGTCCGCTTCGAGCAGCGCAACGCGAACCTCGCGCATTGCCGCGCGCACGTCGGCCTCCGTGAGCGCGCCACGCCCACGAAGCCGGTCGAAAACACTGCCGAGCCGATCGCTCAGACTGTCGAACATTCACGTCTCCCAATCGATGTCCGGCCCCATATGGGCACGCAAAACGCAAAATACGCCGGCGGACGAAACCTCGTCGGCCGGCGTGGATCCTCGGACCCGAACATCGATGTTGTGTCTAAAAGACGGGCGCGCCCTAGCGGATGCGCCTGCCTAAATCAACTCAGCCTCGGCTTGCCTTTCGGGGGCTTGCGCGGGCGCGAAGGGCCGCCACCGGGACCGCCAGGCCCGCGAGGACCCTTGGGCGGACCATCGCCTTCCGGCCGCGGGGGACCGCGCCGGCCCTGGCCATGGCGGAACGTCCGGCGGTCGTTGGGCGCCCTGCGGTCGCGCTCGGGAACGCGATCGATAGGTCGCGTCGCCTGCACCTGCTGGCGAGGGCCAACCGCATAGCCTTCCTTCAGAAGCTGGGTGAAGGCCGAGCGCGTGCTCGCCGCGATGGCGTCCTGAAGCTCCTTCGGCAGGTCCGCGAACGTCACGTTCGGATGGATTGCCTGGACGTCGCGAAGAAGCTGGTTCGGCAAGCCGCCCGAAGCGGACTTCAGCGCGGCTACGGCGTCGAGCACAGCCGAGAAGAGGATCGACTGCATCACTTCGGTGGCGGCTCTCTGCATGGTCCCTTCTCGCGGCTGGTGGACTTGCCCTCTGCCCGTCCCTAAGTGCGCCCGCAAGCCATGACACGCACGTTTCACAAGATGCACGGGCTCGGAAACGATTTCGTGATCTTCGATGCCCGCGACGAGCCGCTCGCTATGGACGAGCCGCTCGCGCGCGCAACATCGGACCGGCGCACGGGCATCGGATGCGACCAGCTGATCGTGCTGGAGCCTTCCACCGTCGCCGACCTCAGGATGCGCATTTGGAACCATGACGGGATCGAGGTCGAAAGCTGCGGCAATGCGTCGCGCTGCGTCGTCGCGCTGACCCATGCGAAGTCCATCGAAACCGGCGGCGGCATGGTCACGGGCACCGAACACGGAAGCGACATCGAAGTGACGCTCGGCGAACCGCGTTTCGAGTGGGACCAGGTGCCGATCACCTACGCGATGCCGACGAATCCCATGCCGATGGCCTGGGGGGAGCTGCAGCATCCTGTCGCGCTGAGCGTCGGCAATCCGCACGTCGTCTTCTTCGTCGAGAATGCCGACCGCATCGACCTCGACGAGCTTGGCCCCCGGATCGAGCACGACCCGGTCTTTCCCGAGCGCATCAACGTCAACGTCGCCGAAATTCATGCCGACGGCATCCGCCTGCGGACCTGGGAGCGCGGCTCGGGCATCACCCGGGCCTGCGGCACCGGCGCAAGCGCGACCGCGGTTGCGGCGATCCTCACGAAGCGCGTCCAGTCACCGGTCAAGGTAACCATGCGCGGCGGCGCGCTGACGATCGCATGGGAGCCGGGACAGCCGATCCGCATGCGGGGCGGTGCGACCTATGTCTTCAAGGGCGAGATCGACCTGGAGGCGCTTGCATGAGCGTCGAGACCATAACGCTTGGCTGCCGGCTGAACTTCGCGGAAAGCGAGACGATCCGGCGGCTGGCGACCGCCGAGGACGATTGGGTAGTCGTCAACAGCTGCGCCGTCACGAACGAGGCCGTCCGGCAGACCCGCCAGGCGATCCGGCGCACGAAGCGCCACCGGCCCGACGCGCGCATCCTGGTCACCGGCTGCGCAGCAGAGCTCGACGCGAAGACTTTCTCCGACATGCCGGAGGTCGATCGCGTCATCGGAAACGAGAACAAAATTGCGAGCCTGGGCGGCGATCCTCTGACCGTCCCCGCAGGTTTCCTCGGCCACGTGCGCAGCTTCGTCGCGGTCCAGACCGGCTGCGATCATCGCTGCACCTTCTGCTCCATCTGGCAGGCGCGCGGGCCGAGCCGTTCGCTGCCGTTCGAAGCGATCCGCGACGCGGTCGTGCGCGAGCTTGATCGCGGCGCGAAAGAAATCGTTCTCACCGGCGTCGACATCACCAGCTACTGACCATGAAGGCACGCGCCTGGGCGAACTGTGCCAGCGGTTGCTCGAAGGCCATCCCGGCACTGACTCGTCTCCGCCTGTCGTCGCTCGACAGCATCGAGATCGACGATGCGCTCTTCGAGCTGATCGCGGGCGATTCCCGGCTTATGCCACACTTCCACCTGTCGCTTCAGGCCGGCGACGACATGATCCTCAAGCGGATGAAGCGCCGCCACAGCCGCGCCCAGGCGGTCGCCACGATCGAACGCATCAAGCAGGCCCGTCCCGATGCGACGATCGGCGCCGACCTGATCGCCGGCTTTCCCACCGAAACCGAGGACATGGCACTGAACACGCTGAAATTGCTCGATGATTGCGACATCGTCGCGGCTCACGTCTTCCCCTTCTCGCCGCGGCCCAACACGCCTGCGGAGCGCATGCCGCAGCTCGCCCGCGAGGTCGTGAAGGCTCGCGCGGCTCGTCTCCGCGCCGCGGCGTCGGATCGCCGTTCGCGGTGGCTGGATGGCCTCACACGGTTCGACTCTGCCCACGCTGATCGAGAACAACGGCAAGGGCCACAGCGACAACTTCGCGCCCGTCGCCATTGCCGGAGCGACCCGGGGCCAGACGGGCAAGGCGCCGCATCACCGGCCGCGACGGCGATCATCTCGCGGCGGTATGGGCATGAGTTGGCTCGACCGCCTGCGCGGCGGGTTCTCGAAGACTGCGGAAAAGGTCGCCGACAATCTCACCGGCCTGGCCAGCCGCGCTGCGCTCGACACGTCGACGCTGGACGACATCGAGGAAGCGCTGATTGCCTCGGACCTTGGGCCGGAGGCTTCGCATCGCATCCGCGAAGCGATCGCCCGCCAGAAGTTCGAGCGGCTGGATGAGCGCGGCCTTCGCTCGATCCTCGCGGAGGAGATCGAAAAAATCCTCGCTCCGGTCGCCAAGCCGCTGCAAGTCTGGGGTTTTCCTCGCCCGCACGTCGATCCTGGTGATCGGCGTCAATGGCTCCGGCAAGACGACGACCATCGGCAAGCTCGCGCACTGGCTGAAGGAGCAGGACTATGGCGTCCTGCTCGCCGCCGGCGATACCTTCCGGGCGGCCGCCATCGAGCAGCTTCAGATTTGGGGCGACCGCATCGGCGCTCCGGTGATCACCGGCAAGGAAGGCGGCGACGCTGCGGGCATCGTGTTCGATGGGGTCAAGCAGGCGACCGCCACGGGCATCGACGCGCTCATTGTCGACACCGCCGGGCGGCTCCAGAACAAGTCGCACCTGATGGAGGAGCTTTCAAAGATCCGTCGCGTGCTTGGCCGCCTCAACCCGGAAGCGCCGCACGACGTCCTGCTCGTGCTGGACGCCACCACCGGCCAGAACGCGCTTGCGCAGGTCGAAGTCTTCCGGGAAACGGCAGGCGTGACGGGCCTCATCATGACCAAGCTGGACGGCACGGCGCGTGGCGGCGTACTGGTCGCGGCCGCCGAGAAGTTCGGGCTTCCGATCCACGCTATCGGCGTCGGCGAGAAAGCCGACGACCTTCGTCCCTTCGATGCGCGGGCGGTGGCGAGGGCGATTGCAGGATTGCCGCCGGAATGAGCGAGGCAAACCAGAAAGGCTCGTCCTGGACGATGCTGCTCGATTACGGGCCGCTGCTCGTCTTCTTCGTGACCTACAAGCTCGCCGGATCGGGCCTGCAAGGCTCGCTAGTCGCGACCTTCGCCTTCATGGTCGCCGTGATCATCTCCATCGCGGTCGGCTTGGCGGTGGTGAAGCGCGTGTCGCCGATGGTGTGGGTGTCAACGGTGCTGATCCTCGGCTTCGGAGCGATCACGCTCTACCTGCGCGATCCCAGGTTCATCCAGATGAAGCCGACGGTCATCTACGTCGGATTTGCCGCATTGCTGGGCATCGGCCTGTTGCGTGGCAAGGCCTTGCTCAAGTGGCTCTTCGGCCCGGTCTTCCCGGGACTTACCCAAGAGGGCTGGCTGAAGCTGAGCCGGAACTGGGCCCTGTTCTTCCTGGCCCTGGCCGTCGCTAACGAAGTGATGCGCGCCACGCTCAGCTTCGACACCTGGCTGACGCTCAAAGTCTGGGGAGTCACGATCGTGTCCATCGTCTTCGCTATCGCGAACATGCCGATGCTGCTTCGCAACGGCCTCGACCCCGAAAAGAAGACCGAAGTGATTGCGGATACCCCAGTCGAATGATCGACCCCATTCTGTCCATCCGCGGCTTGCGCAAGCAATATGCAACGGGCGTCGAGGCGCTGAAGGCGGTCGACCTCGATATCCGGCGGGGAGAGATTTTCGCGCTGCTTGGCCCCAACGGCGCCGGCAAGACGACGATGATCAGCATCATCTGCGGCATAGTGAACGCGACCGACGGCGAAGTGCTGATCGACGGCAAGAACTGGCAGAAGCATTACCGCGAAGCGCGCACGCGCATCGGCCTTGTTCCGCAGGAGCTGACGCTGGACGTGTTCGAGCCGCTGATCAGCACGGTTAGCTTCAGCCGGGAGCTTTTCGGCCGCCGGCCCGATCCGGCGAGGATCGAGGAAATCCTCCGCGAGCTGTCGCTGTGGGACAAGCGCAAGACGATCCTCAAGGAATTGTCCGGCGGCATGAAGCGGCGCGTGATGATCGCCAAGGCGCTCGCCCATGATCCCGACATCCTCTTCCTCGACGAGCCGACCGCCGGCGTCGACGTCGAGCTGCGCCGCGACATGTGGAACATGGTCCGCCGCCTGCGCGAGGATGGAACGACCGTTATCCTCACGACCCATTACATCGAGGAAGCCGAGGAGATGGCCGACCGGGTCGGCGTCATCAACAAGGGCGAGCTGATCCTCGTCGAGGAGAAGAACGAGCTGATGAAAAAGCTCGGCCGCAAGGTGCTTCATCTCCAGCTCGCCGAGCCTCTGACTGCCGTTCCCGCGGAACTGTCCGACTGGAAACTCGAACTGAGCGAGGACGGTGCGCAGCTTACCTACGAATTCGACGCCAAGGCCGACCGGACCGGCGTGCCGTCCCTTCTCGCGGCGATGCGGGATGCGGGAATCGCCTTCAAGGATCTCGACACGCACCAGTCGAGCCTCGAGGACATCTTCGTCGGCCTGATCCATCACAAGAGGGCCGCGGCATGAACCTTCATGGCATCTGGGCCATCTACAAGTTCGAGATGCACCGCTTCGCGCGGACGCTCTGGACAGGCCTCGCGGTGCCGGTGATCACGACATCGCTCTATTTCGTGGTGTTCGGCTCGGCGATCGGCTCGCGCATGAGCGAGATCAACGGCATCGACTACGGCAGCTTCATCGTCCCCGGGCTGATGATGCTTTCGCTGTTCACCGAAAGCATCTTCAACGCGAGCTTCGGCATCCACATGCCGCGGTTCACGGGCACGATCTACGAGATCCTCTCGGCGCCATTGTCCGCCCTGGAAACCGTCATCGGCTACGTCGGCGCCGCGGCGACCAAGGCGATGTCGGTGGCGCTCGTGATCCTTCTGACCGCCAATCTGTTCGTCGATGTCAGGATCGAACATCCGCTGTGGATGATCCTCTACCTTCTGCTGGTCGCCTGGACCTTCTGCCTGTTCGGATTCATCGTCGGCATCTGGGCGAAGGGGTTCGAGCAGCTTCAGATCATCCCGCTTCTTATCGTCACGCCCCTCACCTTCCTCGGCGGTGCTTTCTATTCGATCGACATGCTCGCCGAGCCCTGGCGGACGATCACCTACTTCAACCCCGTCGTGTATCTGATCAACGGCTTCCGCTGGACCTTCTTCGGCACGGCGGACGTGCCTGTGGGCATGAGCCTCGCCGCGACATTCGCCTTCTTCCTCGTCTGTCTTGCAACCATCTGGTGGATCTTCCGGACAGGGTATCGACTAAAGCAGTAGCTGCAGGCAGACTGCGCTCCAGGCTGCAACTGGGGGGTATGCATGCAGAACATCGTGAGGCTCATGGGCTGGGCCTATGCCCTGCTTTTCGTCGGCGTGACCGCGCTCGGATACGTTCCGCCCTTCCACGACCAGCAAGGCTATCTCTTCGGCCTGTTCAAGCTCGAATGGTGGGACGACGCCCTTCATCTCGGTTCGGGCATTTGGGCAGCGATCGCGGCGTGGAAGTCTTATGAGGCGACGCGCACCTATTTCCGCATCTTCGGGCCGCTCTACTTCCTCGACGGCGTGTGCGGTTTGCTCACCGGGATGGGCTATCTGGATCTGGGCATCATCCTTCACGGGCCGATGAGCCTTCCGCTGGAAACCCGGATCGCCGCGAACCTGCCGCATATCGCGATCGGCGGCTTCGCCATCCTGGTCGGCTACGTCTTTGCGCGCCGGCGTAGCCTCGGCAGTCCCGCAACTGCGTGAAGCGACGCTGGAAGGTCCTGCTCGGCGTCGGCGCCGCCTTCGCCGCCCTCGCCGCAGCACCGATCCTCTATATCGAGTTCGGCTGCGGCGGGACGACGGCTAAGGGACCGGCGTATCGCCCGCTAATCCGCGACGCCGAATGGCGCCGGGAGGAAGCGCGCACCTGGCTGACCTATCCCGAATGGCATATCGTCTATTCGGCGGACAGCTTCGGCCGGTTCCTCGAGAACAGTCCGCCGAGCGGCTATTCCTACCTGCGCGATATCCGCGGCTTCTGGTCCGGCTATTGCGCTGTCAACAAGGCATCCGCCGGGAGTGGAGGAGCGGACGCCGGAACGCGCGTCATGCTCTACACGATCGGGCTGAGCTTCTCGGCGGAACTGCTGGTTAAGGGCTTGTACGAAAATACGCTCGGCCGTGTGTCCGAGTTGATCGGCGGCTGGGACAGCGCCGACGACCGGCACGCCACAAGGGTTCAGAAAGCCTACGGCGCCTTCATGCACGAGACGCCCTGGTACGAATTCCCCTTCACGAAGGCTTTCGATGGGCTCTGGAACACAACCGAGCCCGACCACAAGCTTCGCCATTGGGAACGGCGTTTCGCGCTCAGCGGAGAATATGGCGTCAAGGCCGGTTACGCCGCGCTCATCGGCTGGGCTTCCGGAGCGAGCCTCGGACGTGACGAGAGGACATTGCGGTTCGTCACTTCGGCCTCGCCGGCGACGGTGCGGAACGTGGATGCTCGCTTGAAGCCCATTGGACGAACTTCGGCCGGCACCGTCGTCGAGGCGCCTCGTTATGCGCAGTTCACCGAGTTGATGACGAAGCTTTCGAACAGTGACGCGAAGCTCACCGAGATCAGCGGCAACGACGATGTCTTCGTCACCGCCCTAGTCCCGTCGAAGGCGAAGCCGCTGCAGGGGGCGGACCGGCTTATGGCCATGCCCCTGCCAGACAGACCCGGCTGGAATCGCGTGGGGCTGTCGACAAAAGTCTCAGGTTTGCTGCCGCTCCTGCGAGCGATCCGGCGGTCGGGCGGCAGGATCGAGCACGTCTACGATTATTGACGTCAGGTGAAGCTGGGCGCGTACCGTTCGTACCAGCTGTTGCTGAAGCGGCCTTCCGGATCCCACTTGCGCTTTTCGGCGAAGAAGTCGCGGATTTCCGGATAGGACCGTCCCAGCTGCTCCGGTGAATAATGGAGCTGGTACGGCAGGAAGAAGCGGCCGCCCTGCGCCTGCGTGAGATCGATCAGGTCGCTCGTCAGCCGGGTCATCTTTGCATTGCCGTCCGCATCGGTGCGCTGATTGAAGTAGAGCACGACCGAATAAGCGGCTTCAGGGGCATAGGAGAGGCGGTTGCCCTCCTGTCCGACTACCCGGACAGACGCGTTCAGCAGGTTGGCGTCGTGGTTGCGCACGATTTTGCGCAGACCATCGACAAAGGGCAGCAGGCGATCACGCGGCACGAAATATTCCTGCAGGATATCCGTGTCGTTCTTCATCGCGTTGCGGAGGTAGGGTACGCTGTCGTGCATCGGGTCGTTCCGCGACACGAGGCAGGCCTCGCCGTCCTTCATCGCCTGCGCACGGGTAACGGTGCAGGCCTCGAACCGATGCTCGAGGTTCTTTTCGGCCCACCATTTGAAGCTGCGGAACGCGTTGGAGCGCTTGGCGAGGTTGACGGTCAGGCGACGGAACTTGACCGAACCCACCTCGGACAGGGGGGCGCGCTCGGCACCCGCCTCGTCGGTGCGATGGTACGTGTAGATCAGCGCCTCGTCGAGCAACGACCCCGGAGCCGTGGAGATGTGCGTGTACATCAGTCCGATCGACGGGTCGGCGACGATCTTCGCAAGCTTGTCCGGCAGGTCCGACGTGGCGACCAGCTCGCGCTCCGATCGGTAGATGGCGTTGGGAACGACATCGAGCTCGGCCGACAGGATGATGCCGAACAGTCCGTAGCCGCCGACGACGAGGTCGAAGAGCTCCGGATTGACCTGGCGCGAGATCGTTTCGATCCGGCCGTCGGCGAGCATCAGGCGCAGCGATCGGATCGAGTTCCGGATGGCTCCGGCCTGATGATCCATCCCATGGGCATTGACCGAGATCGAGCCGCCGACGGTGAAGATGTCGGTCGATTGCATCGCCTTTACCGCGAAGCGCGGATGGATGGCGTTCTGGATATCGTGCCAGCTCGCGCCCGCGCCGACCGTGACCGTCGATCGTTCGGGATCGACGCGGATGGCGTTCATGCCGCGCATGTCGAGCATGATGCCGCCGCGCCGGAATGAGTGGCCGCCCATGCTGTGGCGCACTCCAGCCGGCGAAATCGTGAGCCCCGCGGCGTTGGCATAGGCCAGCGCCTGCTGGACTTCCTTCTCGCTGCGGGGAGACACGACGCCGGCAACCGCCGTCCGGCTGAGGCAGCTGGCGTCGTTGACGGTTCCGCCCTTCTGCTCCCAGCGGGGCTCGCGGACCTGGTTACTTGCTGTCGCTGACGAAGAAGCCGGGCTCGGCGGAAGGACGTTGCCGCAATCCTTCTCGCCCTCAGGTTCCGCACCGAGCGGTTCCAGGGCGACCGTCGTCCCGACTGCAGCGATGCCAATTATCGAGGCGCCGACAAACAACGTCCTGCGCTTCATCTTTCCCCCTTTTCAACGTCGGTGAGCGCGGCATCCAGCGCCGCCAGAAATGCGTGCGGATCCTCGATGTGCGGAATATGCCCTACGCCCGGAAGAACCTTCAGCGACCGCGCCCGAGTAAGCTCCGCAATGTGCCTGCCCTGATCGAGCGGCGTCACCGTGTCGGCCTCACCCCAGATCAGCGAAACCGGCACCGCGATCTTCCGCAAGTTCTCGCTGCGGCGGCTCAACGAACCGTCATCTTTCGTGAAGAGGTTCGGTAGCCAGGCTGCATAAGCCGAAGTCGTGCCTTCGCGCAGCATCGGCTCGCGAAGGATTGGCAGCCAGGCTGACGCCCGCTCTTTCCGCGCAATCATCGACCGCAACAACGGCTCGAGCGCGGCGGGATTGGTCACCGCTGCCGACGTCACGACCTCCGCGAGGGGGCGGAAGCCAAGCGCCTTGGCGGCTGCGCCCTCTTGGCCCGCATCGAACTGGCCTAGCGCCGCATCGATCAGGACCAGCCCTTTCAGCTCACCGGGGTGCCGGAGCGCCAGCTCCGTAGCGGCACCCGCCCCGAAGCTGTGGCCAACGACCACCGCTCTTTTCGATTGAGTTCGCAAAACCGCAGCGAGCCGCTCCGCCTGCGTTGCCCGGTCATATCGGCTGTCCGGATCGCGCCCGGACCAGCCGAATGGCGGAAGGTCGATGGCAATCACGCGCCAGCCGCGGCCGGCAAGGTGATCGGCGACCTGTCGCCAGAATCCGCTCCAGGCGGCCGTGCCATGGATCAGCATGATTGGCGGTCCGTCGACCGGACCGCTCAGGCGAGCCGCAACCGCTCCCGTCGGCGTTTGAAATCGAACCGTCGATGGCGGCGCTTCGGCACCATTCTCACGAACGGCGGCCATGACGCGCAGGATGATGAACAGGACAAGGACGAAAATGAGGAGCGCCAGCGCGCCCTTGATTGCGCCCGCGCCGATCCGAAAGATCAGCGAACGCTTCGCGACCCCCACCCCCATGCGGGACAGGTATGAAGTCCCGTCCCGCGCTGTGCAAGACGTGCCTTAGGTCGTCAGTTCAGCCTGCCGCGCGGACTCGCCTTCCTGGTCGGCGCGATCGGCCCCGCGCCCGTCGAGGTTCCGGGCCACGAAGTCCCAATTGACGATGTTCGACAGCACCGAGGTCACGAACCTCGGCCGTTCGTTGCGATAGTCGATGTAATAAGCGTGCTCCCACACATCGAGAGTGAAGAGCGGGACCATACCGTCGTGGACCAGCGGCGTGTCGGCATCGTGAAGCGAAGTGATCTTGAGCTGGTCGCGGTCTAGAACGAGCCAGGCCCAGCCGTTGGAAAAGTGGTTCACGGCTTCATCGCCAAGCTTCTGAAGCAGCGACTCGACGCCGCCGAACCCATCATCGATCAGCTGCGCAAGCTTTCCGCTCGGCTGCTGCTTTTCGGGGCTCAGGCACTGCCAGAAGAAGCTGTGGTTCCAAAGTTGTGCGCTGTTG
The DNA here is from genome assembly GCA_963829625.1 of uncultured Alphaproteobacteria bacterium. Taxonomy (GTDB): domain Bacteria; phylum Pseudomonadota; class Alphaproteobacteria; order Sphingomonadales; family Sphingomonadaceae; genus Sphingomicrobium. Next base: position 409,374 of record CAWHJH010000001.1, read on the forward strand.
TTGAACAGCTTGGCCTCGCCCTTCTGCCTGGCGTCGCGGATGACGTCGACAAGCGAAGCTCCGGACAAATCCGGTTTGGCGCCCACGAACTCATTGGTCTTGTTGACGTAGGCGCGGTGATGCTTGCCCCAGTGAAATTCGAGGGTCTCGGCCGAAATGTGCGGCGAGAGCGCATCCTTGGCGTACGGCAGTTCGGGGAGTTCAAAAGGCATTTCGCTCACTCTTATGTTGGAGGACGTTACAACAACGAAAAGCGCCGTCTGTCGCTCCACCGTTCATCGCAGGTCCTTGCGATTCGATGTTTCGGGGCCGTAAGAAGTTCCCGCGGTCGTCTCAACGACGTGAGGGGGAAAATCTGATGGGCAAGTTTTTCGAGAATTTGAACGGCGTGCTGATTGCGGGCCTGGTGCTCGCCATCCTGATCGCGTTGCTTCCGGACAGCGGCTACGCGAATTCGGTCGGGGCGAACAATCTCTGGCTAGGCATCTTCCAGTGGCTGCACGTCTTCTTCGGCATCACCTGGATCGGCCTGCTCTACTATTTCAACTTCGTGCAGATACCTACCATGCCGACGGTCCCGGCGGAGCTGAAGCCGGGCGTCAGCAAATATATCGCCCCCAAGGCGCTGTTCTACTTCCGCTGGGGCGCGGCCTTCACCGTCCTGACCGGCCTCATCGTCGCCTATCTTTACGGTGAAGAGAAAGCGCTTCTTCTCAACGATCCGAGCAACCGCCTGATCGGTATCGGCATGTGGCTGGCCCTCATCATGGCGTTCAACGTGTGGTTCGTGATCTGGCCGAACCAGAAGCGTGCGCTCGGCATCGTAGAAGCGGACGATGCGACAAAGGCGAAGTCGGCGCGTACCGCGATGATCTTCTCGCGGATCAATACGCTTCTATCGATCCCGATGCTGCTGGCGATGACCAACCAGCACTAGGCCGATCAGCGCCGGCGAACCTGGTACCGGGCGAGATCCTTCGCCGGCGCATCCCATTTCGGCTTCAGCGAAACGGCGCGCTGGAGGTCGTCATAGGCGGCCTTCACATTGCCGATGTCCTCATGGGCGAGACCGCGCCCGTAATAAGCGATTTCAGGCACTTCGGTCCCAAGTTCGATAGCCTTTGAGAACAAGGGCAAAGCCTCGGCGCTCTTGCCCTGCTTGAATTGCAGGATCGCCATGTTGAGGTAGGGCTCAGACCGGTTCGGGTCCATCGCAATAGCCGCGCCGAAGTCGAGAGAAGCGCGGCTGTAGTCGCTGCGCATCATCCGAAGGATGCCGCGGTTCACATAGGTCGCAAGCTCGTCTTCGGCCGTTAGCGACTGTTCCGAGAACGCCCGATCGCAGGTCGTTAGCGATTCGAGAGTTGCATTATGCTGTTCGGCAGCGCGGAAGCATCCTTCGGCATAGCTGCCGCCGATGGTCATGATTCCTGCTGATGCTGGGAGTGCCGCGGTCAAGGCCGCGGCGCTGACAGCAAGGACTAGCGCTTTCATAAAAGCCTCCTCACCTTGCCCGGCAAGGATACGCCGATTTGCCGCGGAATTCAGCGGCGAATCGACGAAACGACGAACGTCAGGCGGCGTCGGTTTCCAATAGCTTGTGGCGCTTCAGTGCGTGACGGAGCTGGTCGTAACTGAGATTGAGCGCCGTCGCCGTGGCCCGCTGATTGAAACGGTTGGCCGCAAGGGCGTTTTGGAGAAGCGCCCGCTCATATTCGGTAACGGCCGCCCGGAAGTCGCTCGTCGTAGCGGGCGGAGCGACCGCAACCGGCTCGGACGCAGGAACCGATCCAGGATCCTGCTCCACAGGCGGGACATGCCGCGCCTCGACCGCAGTCGGCGCCCAGGGTGAATGGAAGGGGTCGAACTGGATCGCATCGATCTGCCGTTCCGGATCTTCCCAGCGATAGACCGCGCGTTCCACCACGTTCCTGAGTTCTCGAACATTTCCGGGCCAGTTGTAGGCCTCGAACTCCGCCACTGCACGGGCCGAAAAGCCCGGCCAGTTTGTCCAGTCCAGCTCGACCGCCATGCGCCGCCCGAAGTGGTCGGCGAGCAAGGGCACGTCCCCGCTCCTCGCCCGAAGGGGCGGCAGGGTCACCACCTCGAACGACAGGCGATCGAGGAGGTCTGCTCGGAAATTGCCCTTCTCCACTTGCATGGGAAGGTTCTCGTTGGTGGCCGCTACGATGCGAACGTCGACGGAGATCGGCTTGGACGCGCCAATGCGGGTGATTTCCCCATATTCGACCGCGCGCAGCAGCCGGTCCTGCGCAGGGCTGGAGAGGGTGCCCAGCTCGTCCAGGAAGAGCGTTCCGCCGTCAGCTTCCTCGAAGCGCCCATGCCGCGTCTTGGAGGCGCCGGTGAAGCTTCCCGCCTCATGCCCGAAGAGCTCGGCTTCGATCAGGGTTTCGGGAAGCGCCGCGCAGTTCATGACCACCAGCGGGCCGGCCCAGCGCGGAGACAGATGGTGAAGGCGCTCGGCGATCAATTCCTTGCCTGTGCCCCGTTCACCGATCACAAGGACCGGTCGATTGAGCGGCGCAGCACGGCTCGCCCGCTCGACTGCGTCGAGGAACGCCAGGCTTTGACCGACGAACTGATTGGCCCGCTCCATGCACCGATAGTTGGTGGCAAACCCCACCTGTTGGCAAGATGTTTTGACCGAAATTCTGGCGGAATTCAGCGGTTTTCGCGACTTACAGCCAAATCCTTCAAAGTGGCACGATCCTTGTATAGTTTTAGGCGTAACAGGCCTGATTACGATTGCGGAGTTTGAAATGGGAATCTTCTCTCGGACGAGGGACATCTTCGCGGCGAACATGACGGAGCTTCTGGACCGGTCCGAAGACCCGGCGAAGATGATCCGCATGATCATCCTCGAGATGGAAGAGACGTTGGTCGAGGTTCGGGCGAGCGCTGCCCGCTCGATCGCCGACGGCAAGGAAATGCGCCGGGCGCTCGGTCGCCTGGAGGAGCTTCAGTCGAGCTGGACCGAAAAGGCCGAGCTCGCGCTGAGCAAGGATCGCGAGGATCTCGCCAAGGCTGCGCTGATCGAGCGCCAGAAGGCCGCCGACATGGCGGAAGGACTTCGCGACGAGATTGGCCAGATCGAAGAGACTTTGAAAACCTACGAAGCGGATATCTCGAAGCTGCAGGGCAAGCTGCGCGAGGCTCGTGCCCGCCAGAACGCCATTGCGACCCGGCTCGAGAGCGCGGTCACGCGCGCCAAGGCCCGTGAAATCATGAACGGCGGCCGGACGGAGGACGCCTTCTCCAAGTTCGACATATTGGAGCGCCGCGCCGACTTCGCCGAAGGTCGCGCCGAGGCTCTCGGGATGACCGGGCCCAAGAGCCTGGAGGAAGAGATTGCCGAATTGCGAGCGTCGGAAAAGGTCGACGCCGAACTGGAAGCCATGAAGGCCGCGCTGAAGCGCAAAGGGGATTAAGGCATGGAAGATGTGTTGTTACCGCTGATCATCTGTTCGATCCTGTTCATCGGCCTGCCGTGGCTGGTGTTCCACTATGTGACCAAGTGGAAGCAGTCCGCGACGATCACCGGCGCGGACGAGAAGCTACTCGACGAGCTCTACGACCTGGCCCGGCGCCTCGATGACCGCCTCTGCTCGATCGAGCGGATCATGACCGCGGAGAACCCGAACTGGCGTCAGCAGTGCCTGCCGGACGCCACCGCGCGCATCGAGGAAGAATTGAGCGATGTCCGCAGCCGCACCCGCAGCCGCGTCCGGACCGGAGAATAAGACGATGGCCTACCAGCCTCCAAGCCGCACCCGATTCTATCGGGACAAGCGCAACGGCAAGATCATGGGGATCTGCGCCGGAATCGCCGACTATACCGGCTTCGACGTAACCCTGGTCCGGATTGGGATGATCGCCGCGGTCTTCCTGAGCAGCGGCTCTATCCTGCCGGTCTATTTCATTGCCGGCATGGTTGCTCCCGACCAGCCGCGCGAACTGGACACGACGGATGTGGAGGAGCGGGATTTCTGGAGATCCGTCCGCCAGTCCCCTGCCCGAACCGCCCGCGATATCCGCTTGCGGCTCAAGGACATCGATCGGCGCCTTGCGGATGTCGAAAGCTACGTGACCACCGAGAACCGCTCGCTCGCCCGAGAGATCGAGCAGTTGCGCTGACACTTCCTTCGAGGAGGGCAAGATGGACTTTGCAGCATTGATCCCGATCTCCGGCATCGCGGCCGGCGTGGCCATCATGTGGATCTGCTACAAATATATGGAGCTGAGGGTCGTCGGCCGCAAAGCGGTCGAGGAGGCCGCCCGCGAGCATGCCGAGAAGAAGAAACTCGAAGCCCGCCTCGCCGTCCTCGAACGGATCGTCACCGATCGGGGCATCCAGACGGCCGAGCAGATCGACGCGCTGATGGAGCGCGAGCGGCAGCCCGAGCCAGAGCGGCTTCGCTAGGAGCGAGGAGGAGCAATGTCTTTCTGGACGCTCATCTTCGCACTCTCGATGGCCTTCATCGTGGCTATTGTCGTCACGACCCTGCTGAAGGTGCAGGCCAACTTTCGCCCGCCGGACGTCAACGACGGCCTTAGCGCGCGCGAGGCCGAGCGGATCCTCACGGAAAACGAGCAGCTAAAGCAAAAGGTGGCCGAGCTGACGGAAAGGCTGATCGTGCTCGAACGGATCGCTACCGATCCCGCCGAGCGCGTGTCGGCCGAAATCGAAAAGCTGCGCTGAGCGGCGGAAAAGGGACGAACATGGAAGAACTTGGAATCCTCCTGGAGGCACTCCCGTACGTGGCGCTGATCGTCGCGTTCACCGTCGGCGGCTGGGTGTTCACGACCTGGCTTCGTATCAAGAACGGTTATCCGCTCGAGACGTCCTGGGGAACGCCTTTGCACCCGGCAAGCGACCGCGAATCCGTCGAGCGGATCAGGCTGCTTACGGGCGAGAATGCGCAACTGCGGGCCGAAATCGGATCGATCAAGGATCGGCTGGAGACCGTCGAACGGATCGTCACCGACAAACCCCACCGCCTTTCACGCGAGATCGATGCCCTGGCGCTCGATAAGGGTGGCAACGCATGATCGGACCCGGCGAAGTCTTCATCGCTTTATTCGTCGTCGGCATTCCGGCGCTGGTCTTCGGCCTGATCTTTTCGCGATGGTTCCGGCTCAAGGAAAAGAAGCTGGAGTTGGAGGCCGGCCTCGCCGCCGAGAAGGCGGCGCAATATGCTGCCGGCAACGCCGAGCTTGAAGCGCGCGTGCGAGTGCTGGAAAAGATCGTTACAGATGGCGGAGTTCAGACCGCGGCGCAGATCGAAGCCCTTCGCGACAAGCCGCGGCTTGAGAATGGAGACAAGGTTCAATGAACCCGTTTGAAATGGTGGCGATCATCGTGGTTGCAGTGATGATCGCATCGGTCCTGAGAGCGAAATACGGCCATTCCAGGCACCGTGGCGTAGAAGCCGACCCTCGCGAGCAGGTCGAGAATGTACGCCTTCGCGACGAGGTCAAGGAGCTGAAGGAACGGATCAAGGTGCTCGAAAGGATCACCGTCGAGAAAGAGAACAGCCTTTCACGACAGATCGAAGAGCTCCGCGACCGCTAGAAGGCGAGCCAAGCGACTGCTAGGCGGGCGTAGTGACGAGCTTGCCGCCTCTTGAAGACATCTTCGAGGATTATGAGCTGCTGGAAGGCGAGGATCGCTACCGGCTTCTCATCGACCTCGGCCGCAAGCTCGAGCCCATGCCCGACGCCCTGAAGACGGACGCGACCAAGGTGCGCGGCTGCTCGGCCTCCGTCTGGGTCTATCCGACGACGACCGCTGACAGGCGCCTGCATTTCCTTGCCGACAGCAATGCCGCGATCACCAAGGGGATCGTCGCGCTCATCCTCTCGGCCGTTCAGGACAAGCCGGCAGAGGAAGTCGCGCGAATGGACGTGACGGAAGCGCTGGCGCCGTTCGAGCTGCGCAAGCACCTCAGCGCCAACCGGACCCAGGGCGTTCCGAACATGATCGCGCTGGTCAGGGAAACAGCGCAGCGGCTGGCCGCATGAGCGACAAACCGGCGTTCGACCCCGAACGCTTCTTCGAACTGGCCCGGCGGGTAGGCCACGGCAAGGCGCTCGGCCTCGAGTATCGAAGCTCCGGCGACAATTGGATGGAACTGCGCCTCCCATGGCGTGAGGAGCTGGTCGGCATGCCGGAAACGGGCGTACTCGCCTCAGGAGCTATCGTCAGCCTGATCGACACGGCGAGCGGCGGGTCGGTTTGGATGAAACTTGGCCATTTCGTGCCGATCGTCACTCTGGACCTCCGGCTCGATTACATGCGCCCGGCGATCAAGGGGGAGACGGTCATCGGCCGCTGCGAGTGCGTGAAGCTGACCCGGCAGATCGCGTTCGTCAGGGGCGTTGCCCACGGTGGCGACGAGTCGCGGCCGATCGCGCAAAGCGCCGCGACCTTCATGCTCAGCAGCAGCTAGGCAACCTTGCCGTTCTTCCGCTCTTCGGCCTTGCGCAGCACTTCGTAGGCCGCCTGCACCTTCTGGAATTTGTCGGCGGCTTCCCTGTTGCCGGCATTTGTGTCCGGATGATGCTCCTTGGCGAGCCGGCGATAGGCCGATTTAACGGCCTTGAACTCGACGTCAGGGTCGAGCTCCAGCACGTCGAGCGCGCGCATCTCGTCCCGGCTGCGCGATCCGTCACCGGGACCCGCCCACTGCCATTGAGCGGACTTGCGGAAGGCTGAGGCGCCGGATTCTTCCTCGGCAGCACGCCGCGCCGCTTCCTCGGGGCTGAGGCCGGCGAAGTAGTTCCAGTTCCTGTTGTATTCGGCGGCATGCGCTTCGCAGAAGTACCAGCGGTCCTTGCTGTTCGGCGCCTTCGGGGCCGGCCGGTCGCCGACCTCGTTGCAGCCTTCACGGTCGCACAGCCGGACTTTGGACGCACCGCGCCCCGCGGAGCCGTAAGCGCGCCAGCGCGGGAATCCCCAGTCGTTCGATCTCTTGTGGCCTACCATTTCCGCTCCACCTAATGGCGAGCGGACTCGTTCGCCAGTCAGTCTATATTCGCCAGAGGGCCTGTAAGCCGGGTTCTGTCCAGCGCATCGCTGCGCCTGTGCGGCCATTCCTCTAGGGGACGAGTTGCCCCGCCCCTCAAGCAACCAACCCGGGCGACGAGCCGGAACAAGCTCATATGCCGCCCCTATTCGGTCTTGCACCCGGTGGGGTTTTCCGTGCCGGTGACGTTGCCGCCGCCGCGGTGCGCTCTTGCCGCACCCTTTCGACCTTACCCGCCCAAAGGCAGGCGGTATGCTTTCTGTGGCACTTTCCCTGAGCCCTGCCGAAGCAGGACCCGCCGGGCGTTACCCGGCACCGTTGTTCCGTGGAGCCCGGACTTTCCTCGTGTCTCTTGCGAGACCCGCGGCCGCCCGGCCCTCTGGCAAGCAGCGATATAGTCGGTTTGTCGACCGCTTTCGAGTGCGTTCCGTCGATTGGCCGAATGTCACCTTTGGGTGGAAAGCGGACATTAGGAGTAGGGGTCGAACTTCCAAACCGGTGCTCGCGAGGTCAAACCCCCGCACTTCTGCGCGACTTGTCGCTGACTTCGGGACTGGGAGAATCCGAGTCAATTTTCAGCTGCATCTAAGGAATTTGTTGAGCCTACCAACCCGCCGGCTGATCCGGTCTAGACTCCGGGCGGTCCTTCGTTGGAGGCCAAAACGGGCGTGAAGGGCGTCGTGGAAACTTCCACGATTGTCACGCCCTCTCTGACTGTTGACCGGCGTACATAAACGGGCTCGCCGTCCAGGACCTCAGGACCCACCGAGACCCTGCCAATCGGTACTTCAAGAGAGATGCCCGTATTGCTTCCGGACCTCTGATCCGTCTGCCGTTCTTTTGGTTCAACCCCGGTCCCCGCGGACTTGCCATGATCCAGAACTCGCGAATCCTGAGCAAACGAAGCGGGGACACCACCAACGACCGCGAGACCAATCGCCATACAGAGAGCGGTTCGCATCAGGCTGACACCTCCCGAAGGCCGAGCGTCTACGCGGGCGTTACTCGCGTCCTTCCTTCCTGCACTGGCCAGGCGGGCCGCAGTTGAAGAAGTTCGCATCCACGTATTCCGCGACCTATTCCCCGAGTGCGGCGCCGTTTACGTCGGCCCTGCGGAAGTGAATGCCGAGCAGGATCCGCGCCTCGATCACGTCGGGGATGACATCGGTGAAGCGGCTGTAGTGCCGCGTCGATCCTCCGCCAGTGATATCGAACTCCGCTACGTCGCTGCCGAAGAACGCCTTCGCGCTGTTCATCACCCCGCTATACACGCAGTTGGCGCCCGACGGTTCGTCCGCGTACGGCGGCAACAGTCCCGAGTGCGGTCCAGGCCGGTATCGACATCGGTCGCATCGTTGCCGTCGGTGTCGGCAAGCTGGATCGCCGTCGTCGGGCGCCAGAAGTTCCAGTGGGCCTTTTCAGCCCAGCAATTGATCAGGCTGTCCGCCCCCGACATGCTGGTCATGGCGTGGAACCGCGCTTGTTCAGTGATCGTCAGTCCCTTCGATGCCGCCACTTGCCGCATGGCCGGGTACAGCATGATAACCGGGTGCGTGGTTGACCAGTTCGCCAGCGAGGTCTGAGCTGCCGTCCGCGTAGCATCCGGTCGAGAGGCCCAACGCCTTCACCTCATTGAACTCGGCCGCATATTGGGCGCTTGCCAGGGGCCACGGCCCTGACGTGTGGAAATATTCCGAGCGCGGCAGGGTGAACGGTCGCACATTGCGAACCCATGCGTTCGGATCATTTCCCGGGGACGGGCGCCATTCCCCGGGGCCGGGTGCGGCAGGAACCGGAAAGCCCGGCGCGCCGAAGCGGCCGTCACCCGCCCGATTGGCCAGCATCGCCGCCGCAGCCGCGGCTCCGACTTCGATCCCCTTGGCCTTTGCCTGGCCGTCCGGGATCTCGGCCAGCGAGCTGGCGTATTCTGCATCGAGGCGAGCTTTGATATCGGACTTGACCTGGGCGGTCAGGGTCGCCGTCAACGGCGCCTGATTGACGAGGCCGATCAGGACATGATGCGCCGCTGTCGAAGCCGCCGCGCCCTTGGACGCGCTGGTCGGCGCCTTCAGTCCCTTCAGGTAGGGGTCGTGCCCGCCCTTGATGGCGTTGACGGCAGTCGTAGACCGCGCCCTGGACGATCGCGAGATGAATGAATGCGACCGGAGGCGCGAACTGGACGCCTGGCGCGGCGGCAGTCGTGTCCGTTGGTGAGCGTGGTTACGGCCCTTTGATTCCACACGTCCACCGCATCGTTCTCAGCCGCGTAAGCAGGCCCGGCATGCAAGGCGGCGGCGAGCAGGGCGATGGAGAAGAGCCCGGCGCCCCGCCACTTCACACGCGCTCTTCGCAGGCGACAGTCTGAGGTGTTCGCGGTTTTCGGAGATTTGAAGGAGTTAAACGCGCTATCGATTTTCGAGATCATCATGAGACGTCCTCCTCGATACCAGCTTTGAAAGCCCGCTCTGCTGGTCGGCTGCGCATCACCATTAGTGGTTGGCGCCGGGTTTACGCACCTTCACTTTCTGTAATTTGCCGTTGGAGCACGCCGCCGGAAACAAACATAGCGAGCGTGCTAACTACTTAAGGATTTCCCCGCTTACCCATCGCGCCGCTCATGGCGTGATCTTCCCCCTGCGAATATCCACATAGTTCTGTATACGTTTTTACCATCTTGGTATTGGATGCGAACCTTACCGAACGATAGGTTGCTGTTTCTCATCGTTCCAAAAGGGTCATGGCCGACCCGGCTAGCGTTGATGATCGCCTAACCGTCGTGGTTCAATGTCCGCAATGGGTCGAAAGCATACACCAGCGATCACTGCGGCCTTGGCAGCAACAGGGAGAGCAATTTCGCGCGGCATTCGCCGTCGATGATCCCATCGATCAGGTCTGGCCGGAAGCGTCGCTGGAAGGCGATTACCGCCTTTTGCGTGTCCGTGATCTCGTAGCCGAAGCGCTCGAGAGCGAGCAGGAAGGCGGCGTCCGTCCAATAGGGATCGATGAGCTCCCGCGTCGGACTGGGCAGAGCGAGACGTCGCCGGGCCAACGCATCCCAAGGGAAAAGCTCACCCGGATCTTCCTTCCGCGCGGGCGCCACGTCCGAATGGCCAACGACATTGCCGCGTCCGATCCCGTGCCGCTCCTTGATGTCGGCGACGAGCGGGATGAGCGATGCGATCTGCTCGTCGGGAAAATCGCGGTAACCGAACTCGTGGCCCGGATTGACCAGCTCGATGCCGACGCTGGCGCTGTTCACGTCGGAAATGCCGCGCCATCGCGCCTTCCCGGCATGCCAGGCGCGCTTCTCCTCCTCGACGAGGCGATAGATGATCCCGTCCTCATCGATGAAATAGTGGCAGGAGACCTTGGCCTCGGGTGAGGTGAGCCGGTTCAACGCCGACTCCGCGTCCGGCATGCCGGTGTAGTGGAGCACGATCATGGAAACCGGCATTGTGCGGTCGTCGAAGTTCGGCGACGGCCGGTAGATCATGTCCAGGTCCATGGGCGCCATGGCGCACAGCAGAAGGGGCTAGGTCAACCCCTCGCTGATGTTCGGCGTTCGTCGCCGGCCCGGCGGTCGGTCTTGTCGCGATGGTCGAGGCGATACAGGCCCCGCGCCTTGGGATCGGCGACCAGCTTCTTCGTCTGCCCGATCACCGTCTCTCCGGCCCCCAGCATGAAATAGCCGTCGTCGGCCATTGCGGAAGCAAGGCGGTCGAAGGCGAGCGCTTTCTTCTCGGCGCAGAGATAGAGCAGGACGTTGCGGCAGAGGACGATGTCGAAATCGCCCGGATGCGGCGGCATCTCCAGCAGATTGTGGACCTGGAAGCGGACGTTCTTGCGCAGCGCCTCTGCGATGCGCCAGCCGTCCGGGCATTCCTCGAACCAGCGAACCGTCTGCGTAATCGCCAGGCCCCGCTGAACCTCGAACTGGGTGTAGAGTCCGCCCCGCGCGCGATCGATGACACAGCTCGAGACATCGGTTCCAAGGATGTCGATCGTCCAGCCCTGCCATTTCTCCGCCTCGTCGGCGAAGAGCATAGCCAGCGAATAGGCTTCCTGACCCGTGGAGCAGCCAGCCGACCAGATGCGGAGCCGCTTCTTCGACGCGCGCTTCACGCCGAGCGCGGGAATCGCGTTCTTCGCCAGCGTGTCGAACGGAGTCCGGTCCCGGAAGAAATAGGTCTCGTTATTCAGCAGGGCCTCGACCACACGGTTCGAAAGTCCGGGCTCCTTGTTCATGACCAGGATGGTTATCAGCTCATCTAGGGTTGAGATGCCGCGTTCCCGGAGGAGAGCCGATAGCGCGGTCTCGATTCTCCAGCGGCGGCTCATGGTCAGTTGCTGGCCGGTGCGGGCTTCCAGAAGCCCCGCGAGAATCCGGCTGGAGCTGTCGCTTATTTGCAAATGTCGCCTCCCAACCGCGAGGCGATCCGACGCGCCAACTTGTCCGGAGGCATGACCGCGCAGGCAAGACCTGCTTCGAGGACGGCCCGCGGCATGCCCCAAACGGCGCAACTCGCTTCGTCCTGCGCGAGGACGGACGCGCCCGCCGAAACCATGCGTGCTGCGCCCTGCACTCCGTCCCGCCCCATGCCGGTAAGGACGACGGCTGCAGCCGCGGCGCCGTAAACGGCGCCTACCGACTGGAACATGGGGTCGAGCGACGGAAGGCAGCCCGAGGAAGATGAGCTTCGGTCGAGGTGGACGATCGGCCCGTCCGGACTGTCGACCACCAGCAAGTGCGCATCGCCCGGTGCGATGATCACGCGGTCTGGAAGCAGCGACATACCTTCTTCCGCAACCAGGGCCTCGCGCTTGGATGCAATGCCCAGCTGGCGGGCGAACACCGGCATGAAGGGGGCCGGCAGGTGCTGCGTAACGAGGATCGGCACGCCAATGCGCCTTGGGAGCGCCTCGAAAAAACTGTTCAGCGCATGGATGCCGCCGGTCGACGCCCCGATCGCGAGCACCTGGATCACCTCGTCCGACATTGCGCGAAGCGGCGCGTGCAGGATCCGGCCGACCGGCGCGACCGGCGCGGGCCTGTTGTCCTCGGCAAAGCCAAGGGCCTTCAGACGCGAGAGAAGGATTTCCGAGAAGCGCCCATTGAAACGTCCCGTGCCGGGCTTGGGAAGCGCATCGGCAGCCCCGAGGGCCAGGGCCGCCACGGTCTCCTCGGCACCTTCCTCGGCCATCGACGACACGATCATGATGTGCGCGCCGCACGCATTGTCGAGGATTTGCGGGATCGATCGCAGGCCGCCTGCGCCTGGCATTTCGAGATCGAGCAGGATCGTATCGACACGAACGGACTGGAGCGCGTCGATTGCGTCTTCCGCGGTGCCCGCAACGGCGGCGAGCTCGAACGCATCGTCGCTTTCGACCATCCGCGAGAGCACCGCGCGAGCGACGACGCTGTCGTCGACGATCATCAGGCGGATCCGGCGTTTGTTTACTGGCGAGACCGGCTGGCGGTCCCGCGAACTGGCGAGCGCCCGCTCCACGGTCACAATTTTCAGGCTACGCCGACGAGCTGAAGCTTGATGTGCAGCGTCTCTCGATCGAACGGTTTCATTACATATTCGTCCGCGCCGGCTTCGAGTGCGGCACGGATGTGCGCCATGTCGTTCTCGGTGGTGCAGAAGACGACCTTGGGCTGGTCTTCATGGCCCCGCTGCCGAAGCAGGCGCAGGAACTCCATTCCGCTCATCACGGGCATGTTCCAGTCGAGCAGGACAACGTCCGGCATCTTGGCTTCGCACCGCGACAGCGCCTCGCGTCCGTCGCCGGCCTCATCGACCTCGAAGTCGAGAGTCTCGAGGATATGCCTCGCGACCTTGCGAATGACCTTCGAGTCATCGACGATCAAACAACTCTTCATGCGCTACTGCTTCCCACCAGGCTTGTTGGAGTTCTCTAGCCGCTAAGGGTAACGAAGAGCTTAAGCAGCCTTCGCTTCGACACCCGCAATCAGGGCGGCGATATCGATGAGGAGCACGGGGCCCTCCTCCGTATCGACCATGCCCCTGGAGACGCGCTCCCAGCCGGGGCCCATCGCCGCGCGAACCGTCGCCGGCTCGGAAGTCGCTTCCACGACGTCCTCCACAAGGTCGACGATCAGCGCGTAATGATGCCCGTCCAGCTCGACGACGGCCGCCTCCCGGATCCCGTCGGAACAATCGGTCATGCCAAGCTCCAGCGAGCGCATGCAATCGATGACGGTCAGGACGCGGCTACGAAGCGCCGACAGTCCTGCGACATGCGGCGCCGCGCGCGGAACCGGGATCAAGGTATCCAGCTCGACGACGGATTCGACTGATGCGGCGGGAAGCGCCACACGCTCGCCGGCGACGGTAACGATCAGAAGAAGGTCAGACATCAACGGCCCCCTGCGCCTGCCGACTTGAGCGCCATCAGCAGGGCAGCGCGGTCGTAGCGATAAATGCTCTCGTCCTTGTCGGATGCCGGATCGGGATCCGAACGGAGGCGGATCGTCCGGGCTGCCGCCGCATCCGTGCTCGACGCTTCGGAAAGGATGGCCAGGTCGGCTTCAGGCTCGTCGTCGTCGCCGGACACCACGCGATAGCCGGCCGCCTCGACGATCGGGCGAAGCATGTTCTGCATCCACGGATCGTCCGCCGGCAGACGGCAGACAGGCTGCTCTGCCGCTCCCGCCGGCGATGCGGCGAAATTGGCGAAGAGCCAGTGCGGGTCGACGACCTCGGCAGGCTCCCCGGAGACCAGGGTCACGGCCGAAATCTCCCCCGGCGAAGTCGCAGGGATCAGGTCATTGCCGAGAATGGAGAGGTCGATGACTTCGCGGAACGCATAGCCAATCTCGCGTGCACCATCGTTGAGGCGGAACAAGCGGACCTTCTCGCCCGGAAGATCACCATTGACGCCGGCCAGCGGGAGGATCGTCTCGCCGAGCTGGACGCGGAGCTGGCCCGCGCCTGGGCGGATGGAATCCGCCGGCACTTCCTCGATCCGATCGACCACCGCGAGGCGCATGGCCCGACGCGCTCCGTCGAGACCGCGGAAAAGCAGGACCGGCGTCTCGTCCGCCGATACCGAAGCAGGTGCGTCGGCAATGCGCGATGTACGTTCGAGCATCTCCAGCTTGACGCCCCCGACCTGGGCAATGCCCGCAGGGTCGAACAGGAGGATCGGGCTCCCGTCGTCGGCAAGCGTGGTTCCGGCATAGAGGCCCGTGGCCATGACCGCCGGAGCTGCCGGCTTCACCACCAGCTCTTCGTGATCGTGGATCCGGTCGACCGCGAGCGCATAGACGTCTGCGCCGGCTGGCCGGAGGACGACCAGGCTGCGCTCATGCTCCGGGATATCGCTCTTCAAGCCGAGGACGTCCGAGAGCGCGACTTCTGGAACCCGGCGCCCGCGGATCGTCGCGACGCCGGCGCCGCCGAGCTTTTCCAGCGTGACGGATTCACCGTTCGCTCGGACGATCTCGTCGATCGCCGAGCGCGGGATGGCGAAATTCTGGCCGGCGACCGAAACGGTCAGCGCCGGAATGATGGTGAGCGTGAGGGGTACGCGAAGTGTCATGCGCGTGCCCAGGCCCAACGCGCTGTCGACTTCGACGACGCCGCCGATGCGTTCAATGTTGGAGCGGACCACATCCATGCCGACGCCGCGCCCGGAAATCGCAGTCACTTCCTTGGCGGTGGAGAGCCCGGCTTCGAATATCAGCGCAAGCTGCTCGCGCGAGGTGAGTTCCGCGGCCTCCGATTTTGCGATGACCTTCGCAGCGATCGCCTTTTCGACCAGCTTCTTGCCGTCGATCCCCCGGCCGTCGTCCTGGATGTCGATCAGGATCTGGTTGCCCGACTGACGCGCCGAAACGGAAAGGATGCCGATCTCACGCTTGCCGCCTTTGAGCCGCTCAGGCGGGGTTTCAATGCCATGATCGACCGCGTTGCGGATGATGTGCGTCAGCGGGTCGCGGATCATCTCGATCATCTCGCGATCGAGCTCGACGTCCCCTCCTTCGATGTCGACCAGTACCTGCTTGCCGAGCTCGGCCGAAAGGTCGCGGACCATGCGCGGGAGAGCGACGAACAGATTTTCGATCCGCTGCATGCGGGTGCGCGTGATCGCGTCCCGCATTTCGGCGATGATGGTGGAAAGACGCTCGAATGCGCCGTCTACAGCAACGTCGCCCGTCGTTTCGCGAAGCCGGCGCGCACATTCATTGCGGGCGAGCACCATGTCTGACACGCCGCTCATCAGGCGATCAAGAAGTTCCACGGAAAGGCGGATGGTGCGCGGCGCGACGGCCTTGCTCTGAGCCTCGGCAACGGTGGCAGCAACCGGGGCGGCGGGCAGTTCCGCTCGCTCCTGAAGCGCCTGAATGAGAGCGCTGTCATCACCTGCGGGCCATTCTTCGCCGGCGTCGAGCGCGGCGATCATCTCCGCGATGCGGTCGATGATGGCGAGCACTGCGCTGACCAGCGCGGGGTCGGGCTGACGGCGGCCGGCACGAACTTCGGCGAGCGCATCCTCAGCCGCATGGCTCAGTGCCTCGAGCCGCGGGAAGTCGAAGAAGCCGCAATTGCCTTTGACGGTGTGGACGAAGCGGAAAATGGAATCGAGCCTCGCCCGGTCGTCCGGCGACGCCTCCCATGCGACGATCTCGCCGCCGAGCGCCTCGAGCATCTCACGGCATTCGGCAATGAATTCGGAAATCAGATCGTCCATCGGCGCGCGGTCCCGTCCCTTGCGGACGGTTTATGGCGCGCAGGAGTTAATGCGCCGTTATCCCTGTCCTGAGCAACGTCGAAGGGCCTGATGGTCGTTCAGCTTCGGGGAACGACTGCTCCGATGATCAGGATTTCGGGAGCGGGCTCGGAAAGCTGGATCGAGCCGCCCGCTTCCGCGGCCAGAGCCTTCGCCAGCCAGGCTCCCGCAGCACGCGGCTCGATATCGACGCCGTCGGGCGCCCCCCGGGTAAGCATGTCACGCAAGCCGGCGTCGAGCATTACGCGCGGCCCCTCGCCCCGGATCGCGATTTCCAGGCCCGCACCCGTCGTCTCCGCCCCAACGTCGAGACGACCGCCACGGACCAGTGCGTCGCCCGCGATCAGCGCGAGATTCAGAAGCAGCTTCATCGCGCCTTTCGAGAGCTTCTCGTCGGCGACCATCCAGCCGAGCTCGATCCGGCGCTCCGCCCCGAAGATGCCCTGCAACGCGGCCTTCGCTTCGTTGGCGTCGATCGCCTCGGCAAACCCGCCGCCGGCGCCGAATGCCAGGCGGAAGAACTTCAGCTTGTTGGCGGTCGCTCGGGCGCTGTCGCTGAGCAGCTCGAGACACTGGGCCCGCATTTCGGGGTCCTGCTCGTCGGCCAGGAGTTCGATGCCGTTATTGAGAGCCCCCACGGGCGACATCAGGTCATGGCAGAGCCTCGAGCACAGGAGGCTGGCTAGGTCGACGGCGTTCATGGGCGCGTGAATGAGCCAGAGTTTAACCAGGCGCAAGTTCGCGGCTCATTGAAAGTCCAACAGCAATTCCCATATCCACGATGTGGGGGGCCACCAGGTCATCAACGTCGAGCTTCAGCCGGGCCATCAAGGCTGGCGGCTGGACCGAGCTCTTGCCGATGCCATCCCGACCTTGTCGCGGGAGCGGCTGAAGGCCCTCATCCGCAGCGGAGCCCTGGAATCCCTCGGTTCCGCGGCGGTGCGCGACCCGGCGCTGAAAGTCCGTGGAAGCGAGGCTTTCCTGCTCACCGTCCCGGAGCCAGCGCCGGCTCACAACGAACCGCAGGACATCCCGCTGAGGATCGCCTTCGAGGACGAGCATCTACTGGTCGTCGACAAGCCTGCGGGCCTCGTCGTTCATCCCGCGGCCGGGAATCCGGACGGGACGCTGGTGAATGCTTTGCTCCACCATTGCGGCGGCAGCCTGTCGGGCATTGGCGGAGTCGCGCGCCCGGGCATCGTCCACCGGATCGACAAGGACACTTCAGGGCTGCTCGTGGTCGCGAAGACCGACGTCGCGCATGAGGGTCTCGCCAAACAATTCGCGGCGCACAGCATCGAGCGGCGCTATCTGGCAATCGTCAGCGGCGTTCCGAAGATTGCGGAAGGCACGGTAGACGCGCCGCTGGCCCGATCTTCGACCAACCGCAAGAAGATTTCGATAGTCGAAGGAAATCGTGGAAAGCGCGCCGTAACCTATTGGAAACGGGTTGAAATCTTGCGTGACGCAGCACTTGTGGAATGCCGGCTGGAGACCGGCAGAACGCACCAGGTTCGCGTGCACATGGCCTCGATCGGCCATGCTCTGCTCGGCGATCCAGTCTACGGGCGTTCTGGAAAGAACAGCCGTGACCTGTTGAAAAGACTGAATTTTCACCGCCAGGCGCTGCACGCAGCGGAGCTTGGGTTCATCCACCCCGTAACGAAGCACCGCCTGTCGTTCGCCAGTGGCATGCCAGCGGACATGCAGGAACTGTTCACCGCCCTTTTGGTATAGGACTTAGCGAGCTAGGCAGCGTAATAAGCCGCCGGCCCAGGGAGACGCTTGAAACAATGGCACAGAAGAATCTCGTCTCGATCCCCGCCACCGGTGGGGAGATCGGGCTCAACCGCTACCTGGCGGAGATCAAGAAGTTCCCGATCCTCGCTCCGGAGGAAGAGTATATGCTCGCCAAGCGCTGGCGCGAGCATGAGGACACGGACGCGGCCGCGAAGCTGGTCAACTCGCACCTGCGCCTCGTGGCGAAGATCGCCATGGGCTATCGCGGGTACGGCCTGCCGGTCAGCGAGCTGATCTCCGAAGGCAATATCGGCCTGATGCAGGGCGTGAAGAAGTTCGAGCCCGACCGGGGCTTCCGCCTCGCCACATATGCGATGTGGTGGATCCGCGCGTCGATCCAGGAATTCATCCTGCGCTCGTGGAGCCTGGTGAAGATGGGCACCACCGCTGCGCAGAAGAAATTGTTCTTCAACCTTCGCCGGATGAAGAACCAGATCGAGGCGTTCGAGGAAGGCGACCTCAAGCCCGCGGACGTCGCCAAGATCGCCAAGGACCTCGGCGTCAGCGAGGAAGAGGTCGTGTCGATGAACCGCCGCATGGGCATGGGCGGCGACACGAGCCTCAACGCTCCGCTTCAAAGCACCGAGGGCGAAGGCCAGTGGCAGGATTTCCTCGTCGACAGCGGGCCGCTGCAGGACGAATTGATCGCGGAGGACCAGGAAAGCCGGGTCCGCCACGACCTGCTGATGGACGCGCTCGAGACGCTCAACGACCGTGAGAAGCACATCCTCACGGAGCGCCGCCTGGTTGACGACCCGAAGACTCTCGAGGAGTTGAGCCAGGTCTATGGCGTCAGCCGCGAGCGCATCCGGCAGATCGAGGTCCGCGCGTTCGAGAAGCTGCAGTCCGCGCTGATCCGTCTGGCCGGCGAGAAGCGGCTGCTTCCGGCGACCTAGGCCCGCTCGTCGGCGTCGGCGACCGTCGGGGACGCCTGCGTCAGCTTGTCCCCTTCCCGCGCTTCTTCCGGCCGGTCCTGCACTGTCTCATCGGTCGCGACATTGTCGGCAGCCCAGGCGCCGCGCTCGCCCAGCGGCTGCGGCGTTCCGGTCGTGCTGTCCCTGGCGGTCTGGTGCTCGATCTCGCTGTTGAGCTCGGCACCGATGCAGAAGACGTAGGCTGACAGGTACATCCACGTGAGGAGGCCGACGGTCGCTCCCAGCGAGCCATAGGTGGCGCTGTAGTCGCTGACGGTCGTCACCCAGGCGCCAAAAAGCACGGTGAGCAGAAGCCACGCGAGCGACGTGAAAAGCGAGCCGGGAGTGATCCATTCCCACCGCGCATCTTCTCGCGACGGACCGTAGCGGTAGAGGCTCGCCGCGATGGCTGCACCGACGAGGACAAGCAGGAGGTAAGAGACCGCCGTTCCCGCAATCACCGCCGGCTCCCACGCGCGCGGCAACATGTCCCCGATGAATGCGACCGCTCCGGTAGCTGCAAGCGCCAGAAGCGCCGCGACGAGCGTGGCCAAGTGTCATCCCCATAGCGACTGACGTAGAAGCGGATCAGGCTCCGCTTCTCCTTCTCCTCATAGGCGATGTTGAGCGCGGTGATCACCGCCCCGGCACCGTTCGTCCCGCCGTACAGCGCGATAAGGAAGGCGATGCCGATGCCGACGCCCTTGCGACCCTCGGAGCTCTGGACGGCGATCATCAACTGGTCGCCGATGAGTTCGACGATGTCGCGCGGCAGGACGTCGGTCAGCACCCGCATGTTTTCGATGACGGTCCGAGGCTCCGCGACGAGCCCGTAGATGAGAACGATCATCCCCAGCAGGGAAAGCAGAGCGAAGAATCCGTAGAAGGCGACGCCGGCCGCCACCAGCCCGACATTGTCGTCCCATGTCCTCTGCCAGGTTCGGCTGGCGATGTCCTTCCACGCGGCGCGCGGCATTTGCCACGGCGAACTAGCCTGATGGCCTTTCGGACCGGGGGTCTTGCAGTTCGTGTTCGCTGCCATGGTCGAGTCAAAGCATGGCGACGGCGGACCGTTCCCATGCCGCAGCCGGCCTTTGGGACGTTGAGACGAAAACTCGCACCCGC
>CAWHJH010000002.1:0-41326 GCA_963829625.1 uncultured Alphaproteobacteria bacterium
GGCACGGCGGCGACGGCGATGCGCGGCTTGTCGGATTCGTCGGCGGCGTGAAGCAGCTCGAACAGTCGAGCCGCCGCTTCCACCAGGTTTCCGGATCGGCTGAGGCTCGCTGCGCCGTTCACTTCGCCGAAGCCGATCAGGAACTCATCCGCCTCCGCTTCGACGGCGTTGAGGCGCAACGGCTTCGAAGGTGCGTAATGGCTCGCCAGCTGGCCGGGCGCCTCGATTCCGACGCTCTCCGCCTCGACGGCGTTTTCCACTTCGATCGGTCCGCTACGAAGTAGGCGCAGTCGCCCGTCGGTCGCGGCAACGATGGTCGATTCCAGACCCCGTTCGGTGGGCCCGGCGTCAATGATCAAGGGGATGCGCCCGCCGAGTGATTTTGCCACATGCTCCGCTCGCGTGGGGCTGATCGAGCCGCTGGCGTTGGCCGACGGGGCAGCAAGCGGTTTGCCGGTCGCCCTAAGCAGCGCCTGCATGGCCGGGTGGGCCGGCACGCGGATCGCGATGGTGGGCAGGCCCGCACTCACCAGCCCGGCGATCCCCGAATCGCTTCGAAGAGGCACCACGAGCGTCAGCGGACCCGGCCAATGCTTTCCAGCCAATTCTCGCGCTTCGGCCGAGAATTCGCCGATGCCCTCCGCCGTGGCCAGATCAGGCACATGAACGATCAGCGGGTTGAAGCTCGGACGGCCCTTCGCCTCATAGATGCGCGCCACGGCTTCCGCATTGGTCGCATCCGCGGCCAGTCCGTACACGGTCTCCGTTGCGACGGCGACGGGGTGGCCGGAAGCGATCATCCGCGCGGCTTCGGCGATTGCCTCGGCATTGAACGGTAATATCCGGGTGGTTTCGGCCATGGCGGCGGGGCTATAGCGGCATCCAGCCTACAGCAAGGATGAGTGGATGAGCTTCGTCTGTCCGGTCAGCGACCAGCGCCTCGTTCTGAACCACGTCGTGCGCATCGCGGAATTGTCCAAGTCGAACCGGTTCGCGGAGGCCACTTCCGAGACTGTCGATGCTGTGCTCGAAGCCGCTGCGGAATTCGCGCAGGGCGAGCTTGCACCGCTGAACGACGTCGGCGACCGGCACGCTTCGCGCTGGAAAGAAGGCGCAGTGACAACACCTCCCGGCTTTCGCGAAGCCTACGCAAGGTTCGTCGAGGGCGGATGGATGGGACTCTCCGCTTCCGTCGAGGTGGGAGGGCAGGGGCTACCGACCAGCCTCTCGGCCGCGATGATGGAGGACTTCAACGCTGCGAACGTTGCCTTCGCGCTTTGTCCGATGCTCGGGCTTGGAGCGGTGGATGCCATCGAAGTCCACGGCTCCGAGGAGCTGAAGCGCGACTACCTTCCGAAGATCGTCAGCGGCGAATGGACAGCGACGATGAACCTGACCGAGCCGCAGGCCGGCAGCGACGTCGGATCATTGAAATCGCGCGCAGTGCCGGCCGGCGACGGAAGCTGGCGCATCTCCGGCACCAAGATCTTCATCACTTATGGCGAGCACGACCTGACCGACAATATCGTGCACATGGTCCTCGCCCGCACGCCTGGAGCGCCGGAGGGCACAAAGGGTATTTCACTTTTCGTCGTGCCGAAGGTGCTGCCCGACGGCAGTGCGAACGACCTCCATTGCGTTTCGATCGAGCACAAGATGGGCATTCACGCCTCGCCGACTTGCGTGATGGCCTATGGCGAGGATCGCGGGGCGACCGGATGGCTCGTCGGTCCCGAACATGGCGGAATGCGGGCCATGTTCACGATGATGAACAATGCGAGGCTGAACGTAGGGCTTCAGGGCGTCGGGCTGGCCGAGCGGGCGACTCAGCGCGCGGTCGCATATGCGCTCGATCGCAAGCAAGGCCAGCGCAACGGCATGCCGATGACGATCGCGGAGCATCCCGACGTGCGGCGCATGCTGGTGCGGATGCGGGCGCTGACGATGGCTGCGCGCGCGCTCGCTTATTATGCGTTCGGGCAGGCAGACCGTGGGACGCTGGGAGATCGCGAGGCGGGTCTTCGCGCCGACGTCGTCACTCCGCTGGTGAAGGCATGGTGCACCGACATCGGCTGCGAAGTGACGAGTCTCGGAATCCAGGTCCACGGCGGCATGGGCTTCATCGAGGAGACGGGCGCCGCCCAGCATCTGCGCGACGCTCGGATCGCGCCGATCTACGAGGGCACGAACGGCATCCAGGCCGCGGATTTCGTCCAGCGCAAGATCGGCCTCGACGATGGCGTCGCGTTCGATGGCTTGATCGCGGACATCCGCGCCGAAGCTCGGCACGAGGAACTGATCGCGCTGACAGACGAAATCGAAGTGCTGGTTGCGACGGCACGCATTTCGGCGCCGGACGATCGCCTGACAGGCAGCTATCCGCTGATGACGATGGCGGCGGTGCTTACGGCCGGGTGGTTGATGGAACGGCTGGGGCGCGCGATCGACGCGGGCGAGGGCGAAGGCGATTCCGCGAATGCGGGACGCCGCGCCGCAATTGAATATTTTATGTCGGTAGTGGTTCCGGAGGCGCTGGGACTCGGGGCAGGCGCAGCCGCTCGCTCGGATCTGCTCTATGGTGCTCGGGCGGAGGAACTCGCCTAGGCGCTTTCGCGCTCGATCAACTCGCTGGCGCTGATGCCGAGGCGATCCATGCGTTCGCGGATCGCCGGCCATTCTACTTCGATGAAGCGCTTGCGCTCGCCGTCGCGAAGCCGAGTGCGTGCGCCCGAGGCGACGAACAGGCCTACTCCGCGGCGCACGGTGACCAGCCCTTCGTCCTGAAAGCCCTGATAGGCTTTCGCGACCGTCAGCGGGTTCGCCTGCTGCTCCGCAGCGAGCGCTCGGACGGAGGGCAACGGGTCGCCGTCGCGAAATTGTCCGGAGAGGATTGCGTCCGCGATCGTCTCGCGAAGACGGACGTAAACGGGCTTTTCGTGGCTCGTGCGAAGCGTCATGCTGTTCTAATACAGCAGCGCGGAACCCCGGTCAATCGGAAGGAGGGTCCCAATTCCGGACGATTTGCTCCGGATCGGGCCGCGGCCGTTCTTCGAGCTCGCGCCCTGGCGAACCGATGTAAATGAAGCCGGCGATGCGTTCGCCCTGCTTGGCGAAGGCCGCATTCACCTTGGGCGAATAGGCTTCCCAGCCCGTGATCCAGCCGCCGACATAGCCCATGGCATGCGCTGCATGCAGCAGGTTCATCGCGGCGGCGCCAGCGGACAGCTCCTGTTCCCAGACGGGGATCTTGTGATCCTGAATGGGCGCGGAGAGAACGACCACCAGCGCCTCGCCCTGACGTGCGAACTGATCCGCCTTTTCGTGATGCGCTGGCCCCGCGCACGGATCCTCTTCCTGCAGCGCTCGGCGGAGAAGGAGAGCGAACTGTTCACGCTGCTCTTTCCCGACGGTGACGAACCGCCAAGGCGCGAGCTTGCCATGATCGGGAACGCGCATCGCGACTTCCAGGATCTGCCTCAATTCGTCCCTGGACGGTCCGGGGCCGACCATCTCCCGGGGGCGTCCGGAGCGGCGGGTCTTGAGCAAGGCGAGTGCCGATGAGCGGTCGTTGAGCATTTGCCCGTTCATCTAGGGCTGCAATGCGTTTGCAACAATCGGCTTCACAAGACCGTTTCCCTCGTTAGGGTGCGCCCCGCATCCGTGCGGCCCTGGGGAGCGGCCGCGATCGAAGATCTGGGAGAGTTTCGTTGAACGGTTTCAAACCCATGGGCTCGTGGCAGGAAGGCGATTGGATCGCTGCGATTGCCGTTTTCGTCCTCGCAATTTTCCTAACCGTTGGCGCAAAAGTCGCCATTCAGAAGGAGCCTGAATTCGCGGGCCACCCGAAGGGCCTTTACATGCTCTTCTTTGCCGAAATGTGGGAGCGCTTCTCCTACTACGGCATGCGAGCGCTGCTGATTTTCTACCTGACGCAACATTGGCTGTTCAACGATTCCAAATCGAACCTGATCTACGGCGCGTACACCAGCCTCGTATACATCACGCCTGTGCTCGGCGGGTACTTGGCCGACCGATATCTCGGCCAGCGCAAGGCAGTTCTGTTCGGCGGCGTCCTGCTCGCGGTCGGTCACAGTTTGATGGCGGTCGAGGGTGTTGGCGGGCAATCCGACCCCACGATCAATGTCTTCTGGGCGGCGCTTGCCTTCATCATCGTCGGGTCGGGCTTCCTGAAGGCCAACATTTCGGTGATGGTCGGACAGCTCTACAAGCTCACCGACGTTCGTCGCGACGGTGCTTACACCGTCTTCTATATGGGCATTAATCTCGGCGCCGCGATCGGCACCATTCTCGTCGGTTATCTCGGCCAGACGATCGGCTGGGGTTATGGCTTCGGCCTTGCTGGCCTTGGCATGCTTGCGGGCCTTGTCGTGTTCGTGCTCGGCAAGAGCGCTCTCCGCGGCGCGGGAGAAGCGCCTAAGGCCCTCGCGAAGTCGAAGGAGTGGACCCTTTACGCAGTCGGCATCGGCGCAGTCGCGGTGATCTGGGCGCTGGTCCAGTACCAGGACGTCATTCAGAGCCTGCTGGTCATTTCCGGCATCGCGCTGCTTGGTTACGTGCTTTACGAAAGCTTCAAGCTCGACAAGGAGCCGCGCGAACGGATGTTCGCAATCCTGTTCCTGATCGCGCTCAATCCGTTGTTCTGGGGTCTGTTCGAGCAGGCTGGCGGATCGATGAACCTGTTTACCGATCGCTTCGTCGATCGCGCCGGCGTTCCGGCGTCGATCTTCCAATCGATCAACCCGATCTACATCATCCTGCTTGCGCCCCTGTTTGCCGGCCTGTGGATCAAGCTTGCCCGGAGAGGGATGGAGCCTTCAGCCCCTGCGAAGTTCGGGCTCGCACTGGCTCAAATGGGATTGGCCAACCTCGTGCTCGTGTGGGGCGCAGAGGCCTACGGCCTTGCGGCGATGACGCCCGTCATCTTCGTATTCCTATATTACCTCCTGGCGACCACCGGCGAACTCTGCCTTTCGCCCGTCGGCCTTTCGGCAATGAACCGGCTTGCGCCGTCGTTCCTCGCTTCACTCATCATGGGCGCCTGGTTCTACATGACCGCGGTCGGCAATTTCGTCGCCGGCAAGATCGGCGAAGCCACGGGCGGGCATGGCGGCGAGATGAGCAAGGAGAAGCTGCTGGAGATCTATGAGATGTTCGGCTGGATCTCGATTGGTGCAGCTGTCGCCGTCCTGCTCCTCTCCCCGATCGTCAAGCGGTGGATGCACCTCGACACGTTGCAGGACCGCGATCCGCTAGCAGGCCGTGACGAGTTGGCCGAGCCGGCTGCCGCGGGCATGTTCCCGGGTGCCGAGACCGAAGCCAAGCCGCGCGGCGCATAGCCGTCGGAACGGGGGCATGATGAAGCTGAAAGGGGTGGGGAGCGTCCTAGCGGTCGCTCTCCTCAGCGCCTGTGCGCAACTAACGCCGCCGCCGAAGAAGGCGGCTCCCGTACGGATCAACCAGGATCCCTATCCGTCCACCTACCACCGCTATCCGGGCGCGCTGACGGTCATCCGCGGCGCGACCGTTTTCGACGGCGAAGGCGGGCGCATCGAGCGGGGCACGGTCGTCCTTGCCGACGGCATCATCCAGGCGGTGGGCGGACCGGAGACTGCAGTGCCGTCCGGCGCCTATGAGGTCGACGGCACCGGCAAGTTCGTCACGCCCGGCATCATCGACGTGCACAGCCACCTTGGCGACTATCCGTCACCCGGCACGCAATCGCACAGCGACGGCAACGAAGCGACGAGCCCAGTCCGCGCGGAGGTCTGGGCCGAGCACAGCGTCTGGCCGCAGGATCCGGGCTTCAGCCGAGCGTTGATGAACGGCGGCGTCACGGCGCTTCAGGTTCTGCCGGGCTCGGCGAACCTGTTCGGCGGCCGGTCGGTCACGCTGAAGAACGTGCCGGCACGCACGGTTCAGGGGATGAAGTTCCCGGGTGCGCCCTATGGACTGAAAATGGCGTGCGGCGAGAATCCGAAGCGGGTCTACGGCTCGAAGGGGCAGATGCCGCAAACGCGGATGGGCAATATCGCAGTGACCCGCGCGACCTGGATCAAGGCGCAGGCGTACAAGCGCAAGTGGGACAAGTATAACAAGAACGGCGGCGACATGCCGGAACGGGATCTCGCCATGGATACGCTCATGGGCGTGCTCGGCGGCAAGATCATCGTTCACAATCACTGCTACCGCGCCGACGAGATGGCGGTCATGATCGATGTGGCCAGGGAGTTCGGCTACAAGATCGGCACGTTTCACCACGCGGTGGAAAGCTACAAGATCGCGGACCTGCTCGCCGCCAACGGCATCTGCTCGGCGATGTGGGCCGATTGGTGGGGCTTCAAGATGGAAGCCTATGACGGAATCAAGGAGAATATCCCGTTGGTCGATAAGGCCGGGGCCTGCGCAATCGTCCATTCCGACGATCCGAACGGCATCCAGCGCCTCAACCAGGAAGCCGCCAAGGCACTGGCCGATGCTCGTCGGATGGGTCTCAACATCAGCGACGAGCACGCCTGGACCTGGTTGAGCTACAATCCGGCCAAGGCGCTCGGGATCGCCGACAAGACCGGCAGCCTGAAGGCCGGAAAGATGGCGGACGTTGTCCTGTGGAACGCCAATCCATTCAGCACCTATGCGCGGCCGGAACGGGTCTGGATCGACGGCGCCCTCATGTACTTCAGCGGCAATCCGAACTTGCGGCCCGTCAGCGACTTCGAGCTCGGCCAGCCCGGAGAAGGCGACGTGAAGTGATCCGGCCGCTGATCGCTGCGCTACTCGCAGTTGCGGCACTTCCCGCTTCCGCCCAGACCATCGCGATCACTGGCGGGACGGTTGCGCTCGGTGACGGGTCGGAGCCGATCCCGGACGGCGTCGTCATCATCCGCAACGGGCGGATCGCGGCGGCCGGGCTCAACGTCGGAATCCCGCAGGACGCGCAGATGGTCGATGCGCGGGGCAAGTGGGTGACACCGGGCATCGTCGCCGGCTTCTCGCGCCTTGGCCTTTCGGAGATCGATCTTGGCGGTGACGGGACGACCGACGACAAGGCCGACGGCGGCCCGTTCGGCGCGGCTATCGACATCGCTCCGGTGG
Organism: uncultured Alphaproteobacteria bacterium; assembly: GCA_963829625.1. Classification (GTDB taxonomy): domain Bacteria; phylum Pseudomonadota; class Alphaproteobacteria; order Sphingomonadales; family Sphingomonadaceae; genus Sphingomicrobium. The sequence goes on from CAWHJH010000002.1 coordinate 7,114, forward strand.
TCAATCCGAACAGCTCTACCATCCCCGTCAATCGCGCCGACGGCATTACGCGAGCCATAGTCGCGCCCAATGTCGCCAAGAGCATCTTCGCGGGACAGGGTGCGGTCATCGACCTCGGCGCCGACATGGAGCCGATCACTCGCGCGCGGCTGTTCCAGTTCGTCGAGTTCGGCGAGACCGGCGCGGATACCGCGGGCGGCTCGCGTGCATCGGCCTACGTCCTTTTCCGCAATGCACTGAAGGAAGCTTCCGAGCTTCGCCTTTACGCCCCGGCTATCTCTTCGGCCCGTCAGCCGGCCGAGGAGATCGACCGCCCGCTCGTCCGCAATCCAAACGAATCCCGGGAATATGGGCCGGACGCCCGGCGGAGCGAGGATGTGCTCCTGACGCGCTTCGATGCCGCGGCGTTGGTGCCGGTGCTTCAGGGGCGGCAGTACCTGCTGATCCATGTCGAGCGGGCGCGGGACATCCTCAACGTCCTCAACCTCAAGCGCGACTATCCGCTGCTGAAGATCGTGCTCGTCGGGGCCTCCGAAGGCTGGCTAGTTGCGGACAAGATCGCTGCGTCGCGGATCCCCGTCATCGCATCGGCCGTGAACGATCTGCCTTCGAGCTTCGAGCAGCTGGCGGCCACTCAGTCCAACGTCGGCCGGTTGCGGGATGCCGGCGTAGAAGTCTCGATCGGCATGATCGACGACAATGATACGCGCTTTCTGTTCAACGAGCGGCAGTATGCCGGGAACCTCGTGGCCCTCGAGAATGTGCCGGGGGCTAGCGGTGTCCGCTGGGGCGAGGCGCTGGCGATGATTACATCGCGTCCGGCCGAAGCGCTGGGGCTTGGACGAGACCTCGGCAGCCTTGCGCCCGGCCGGCGCGCCGACGTCGTCATCTGGTCCGGAGACCCGTTGCAGGTTAGTAGCAACGCCGAGGTCGTTTTCATCGACGGGGTGCAGCAGCCGATGGATACCAGGCAGACAAAGCTACGCGAGCGGTACAAGGATTTGTCCCGCGACGTGCTTCCCGAGGCATATCGCCGGTGAACGGGATGGCGTGCCTCGCGCTCGCCTCCGCCGCCTTCGTCGGCACGCATTTCCTGCTTTCCCATCCGCTCCGCCAACCGCTCGCTGCCCGCATGGGCGAAGGTCCGTTCCAAGGCCTCTACTCGCTTGTCGCCCTGGCCACATTCGGGCTCATGATCTGGAGCTACAGGGCATTGGGCGATCAGGCGCCGCTTTGGGATGTGGGCGAAGCGGGCTGGATTGTCGCGACCGTCCTGATGTTCATCGGCTCGATCCTGTTTGTCGGGTCGTTCGTCGGTAATCCTGCCCTCCCCGGCGCCCGTCTTCAAAGGGGGAAGGCCGTTAGCGGCGTGTTTGGCATCACCCGGCATCCGATGATGTGGGGCTTTGCCTTATGGGCGATCGTGCACCTGCTGGTTGTAGCCACGCCGAAAGCCTTGCTGTTCGACACCGCCATCCTCTTCCTCGCGCTCGCCGGATCGGTCGGCCAGGATCGCAAGAAAGCCAAGCTGATGGGCGAGCGGTTCCACGAATGGACTGCACAAACCGCTTTCGTACCCTTCACCCGCGGCTTTTCGAATCCGGGTGCCATCGCCCTGGCCGGCGGAACCGCCCTCTTCCTTCTCGCAACCTGGCTGCATCCGTTCCCCGCAGGGATCTGGCGCTGGATCGGCTGACTACTCGCGCTGCAGGCGCAGCCGCGCTAAACCGCTCGCAATGACACGGAAATTCTTCGGTACGGACGGTATCCGCGGGCTCACCAACAGTGAGCCGATGACCGCCGAGACGGCGCTGCGCGTGGGCCAGGCCGCCGGCGCGCACTTCCTCCGCGGCGATCATCGCCATCGCGTGGTGATCGGCAAGGACACGCGCCTGTCGGGCTACATGATGGAATTGGCGATGGTCGCCGGCTTCACGTCGGTCGGCATGGACGTGGTGCTGCTGGGGCCGATGCCAACGCCGGCGGTAGCGATGCTCACTCGTTCGATGCGCGCGGACATCGGCGTGATGATCTCCGCCTCGCACAATCCTTTCGCGGACAATGGCATCAAGCTGTTCGGCCCGGACGGCTACAAGCTCAGCGATGAGACCGAGCAGGCGATCGAGCGGAAGATCGAGAGCGGCGTCAAGCTGGTCGCGGCAGACAAGATCGGACGCGCCCGGCGCATCGACGACGCGCGCGGCCGCTACATCCACCACGTAAAGTCGACCTTTCCTGAACGGCTTCGGCTCGACGGACTCAAGATCGTCGTCGATTGCGCCAACGGCGCGGCCTACCATGTTGCGCCCGAGGCCCTGTGGGAGCTCGGAGCCGACGTCATCCCGCTCGGCGTGAAGCCCGATGGGCTCAACATCAATGCGGGCTGTGGGTCGACTTACCCGCAGCTGCTGCAGGAGACCGTCGTCGCCAGCGGTGCGCATATCGGGATCGCGCTCGATGGCGATGCGGACCGCCTGATCGTCGTCGACGAGAATGGGCGGATCATCGACGGGGACCAGATGATGGCCCTCGTGGCGCTGGATCTGCAACGTCGCGGCGAGCTTCGCGGCGGCTCGGTGGTCGCAACGGTCATGTCCAACCTCGGTCTCGAGCGCAGGCTGGAGAAGGAGGGCATCGGCCTCATCCGCACCAAGGTCGGCGACCGCTACGTGCTCGAGGCGATGCGGGAGAAGGAGTGCAACGTCGGCGGCGAGCAGTCGGGGCACATCATCCTCAGCGACCATTCGACCACCGGCGACGGCCTCGTGGCCGCACTCCAGGTGCTCGCGGCAATCGTCGATTTGGGTAAGGCGGCGAGCGAGGTGCTCCATCTCTTCGACCCCGTGCCGCAGCTGCTGAAGAATGTCCGCTTCAATGGCGGGAAGGCGCCGCTGGAGGCGGATAGCGTCCTCGCGCGGATTGCCGCAGCGGAGGCCGAACTGCAGGGTCGCGGCAGGCTCGTCATCCGCAAGTCGGGCACTGAGCCGCTGATCCGCGTAATGGCGGAAGGCGATGATCCAAAGCTGGTCGAACGCCTGGTCGACGACATTTGCGAGGCCGTGCAGAGCGCGGCGTGAACCCTTTCTTCGCAATTGCACGCGAAACCAGCTGCCGTGCGCATGGATAATTTTGCTCCGAAGGGCGCTCGAAGCGCCGCGATAACGGCCAAGCCCGCGCGCATCCTCGTGATCGCCGGCTCGGATTCGGGCGGGGGAGCGGGAATCCAGGCCGACATCAAGACGATCACGATGCTCGGAGGCCATGCGATGACTGCCGTGACGGCCATCACGGCCCAGAACACGACGGGCGTGACCGGCGTTCATCCCGTTCCGGCGGAAATGATCCTCGCGCAGATCGACGCGGTCGTCGCAGACATTGGTGTCGACGCGGTGAAGATCGGCATGATCGGCAGCGCCTTTGCGGTCGAACAGGTCGCCAAACGTCTGGCGGAGCTGAAACGGGAGCAGCCCGATCTGCCGATCGTCTTCGATCCTGTCATGATCGCGACGAGCGGCGCGGCCCTTGCAGACGATTCGACCATCGCCGCTTTCGGGCAGCTGATGGACGTCGCGACAATCGCCACGCCAAACCTTCCAGAGCTTGCGCGGCTGAGCGGGCAGGAGGATCCGGTGGCGTCCGCACTCGGCCTCGTGGGCGATCACGGCTGCGCGGTGCTGATCAAGGGCGGTCATGAAGAAGGCGACGCGCTCGCCGACGCCTTGATCGAAACCGACAATATGACGAGCTGGCAGGGCCAGCGGATCGACACGACCAGCACACATGGCACCGGTTGCACCATGGCCAGCGCGATCGCCTGCTTCCTCGGGCAGGGCGATACGCTCCCGTCAGCAGTTGAGCGAGCGCGGACGTTCGTCCGCGTCGCACTTTTTGCTGCATCAGGTCTGGGACAGGGCGCAGGCCCGGTGGGTTCCGCCAATGTCCGCCTGGATATCGGCCCCGGGCCGCGGCTCAACCAGGTGACACTGACCGTCAACGATTATGCGAAGTCCGTGCATTTCTATTCGCTGCTTGGCCTGAAGCAGATCGTGGACAGTCCGGAGAACCAGTACGCCCGCTTCGAGACGGCGGGCGGCGCGACTTTGTCGATCCAGGTGGATCCGGACGAGAAAGTGGCCGCCACGACCGCTGTCTATCTCGAATGCGATGATCTCGACACGCAGGTCGAGCGGCTCGCGCGTGCCGGCATCCCCTTCGAGCATGCTCCGCGCAACCAGCCGTGGATGTGGCGCGAGGCTCGCCTGCGCGATCCGTCGGGCAACATCATCTTCCTCTACAAGGCGGGCGAAGCGCGCCGCTTCCCACCCTGGCGGGTCGATTAATCCACAGCTTTGCGAGTCGGCGTCTGGCGACTCATCGAACCGATCCATAGGCTTGCGAGCCGATGCCTCGCCGCTGCACCTTCAAGATCGAGCTGGATTTCCCGCAACCGCTGGCCGGGGTGGACGAGGCCGGTTGCGCCCCTCTCGCGGGGCCAGTCGTTGCCGCCGCGTGCATTCTGGACCGCAACAAATTCCCGCGCGGCATCGACGATTTAAAGAATCTCCCGCTCGAAAAGCGCGAGGCGCTCTATGCCCGGATCACCAAGGTCGCGGCTTTCGGGGTGGGCATGGCCAGCGTCGAGGAAATCGACAGCATCAACATCTACTGGGCGCGCATGCTGGCCATGACCCGGGCGGTCGAAGCGCTCGGTGTCGAGCCCGCCTGGGTGCTCGTCGACGGCAATGCCTGCCCGAAGTGGCAGCGCCCGTCCAAGGCGATCGTGGATGGCGACGCCAAGTGCCGCTCGATCGCAGCCGCCTCGATCATCGCCAAGGTCACTCGCGATCGCATGATGGCGGAGCATGCCGAGACCTATCCCGGCTACGGGTGGGAGCGGAACCGGGGCTATCCGACGCCCGATCACCGCCGCGCCTTGCGGGAGCTTGGGCCGACGCCGCTGCACCGGCGAAGCTTCGGCCTGGTGCGCGAGATCATGGCGGCCGCGGCCCAGCCGGAGCTGGCCCTTCCTGAAATCGCGACCGCGAGTCCTTTGAGTCACACCACCACGGGTTGAGTCTCTCAAGCCTGAACGGACTCAACATCTTGTGGTCGAGTCTTCACGGACTCTCTTCGTTCCGCCCCGCTTCGAAAGCGCGTTAACCTCTGTTCGCTTGACCGCGAGTTGGGCCTGACTCACCTTTCGATGCAAAGGGGGCACGTCGCATGAACCTTATTGCCCGCATTGCGGAGACCGGGGGCGCTTTGCGCCCGCGTTCCAGTACCAAGCCGAAGCGTGAGCTTCCGTTTGACGAAATCCTGATGGGCGATTGCATCGCCGAGATGGCGCGTCTGCCTGACAAGTCCGTCGACATGATCTTCGCCGACCCGCCCTATAACCTGCAGTTGGGCGGCGACCTCTTTCGACCCGAAGGCAGTCGGGTCGATGCCGTCGATGACGACTGGGACAAGTTCGACAGCCTCGCCGCCTACGACGATTTCACCCGCGAATGGCTCGCCGAGGCGCGTCGCATCCTCAAGGACAACGGCACGATCTGGGTGATCGGCAGCTATCACAACATCTTTCGCGTTGGCACTCTCTTGCAGGATGCGGAGTTCTGGATCCTCAATGACGTTATCTGGCGCAAGGCGAACCCGATGCCGAATTTCCGCGGCACGCGCTTCACCAATGCCCACGAGACACTGATCTGGTGCGCCAAGGACGAGAAGGCGCGCTACACCTTCAACTATCGCGCGATGAAGGCGCTCAACGACGATCTTCAGATGCGCTCTGACTGGGTCCTGCCGATCTGCAGTGGACAGGAGCGTGCGAAGGACGAAGATGGCGTCAAGGCGCACCCGACGCAGAAGCCGGAAGCGTTGCTCTACCGCATCCTGCTCGCTTGCACGAAGCCGGGCGATGTCGTGCTCGATCCATTCTTCGGCACCGGGACGACGGGCGCCGTTGCGCGCCGCCTGGGCCGCCGCTGGATCGGCATCGAGCGCGAGCCGTCCTACGTGCAGGTGGCCAAGCAGCGCATCGCCTCGACGCTGCCCCTGGATGAAAGCGCGATGCAGGTGGTGCCGGACAAGCGTTCGGCTCCGCGTGTAGCCTTCGGCTTGCTCGTAGAGAGCGGGATGGTCGCACCCGGAACAATGCTCACAGACAGTAAGCGTCGCTGGCAGGCGAAGGTCTGTGCAGACGGCTCCATCGCCTGCGAAACTCATGCCGGCTCGATCCACAAGGTCGGCGCCGCGCTCCAGGGCGCGCCTTCGTGCAACGGCTGGAGCTTCTGGCATGTGGAAGAGGCCGGGAAGCTGCAGCCAATCGATACACTCCGGCAAAGGCACTTGGCCGGCCTTGGCTAAGGTGCCATTGCTCCGGCCCAATGAGTGACATTCCGAATTTCGCCGTCGTGATCCTTGCCGCGGGGCAGGGCACGCGCATGCGTTCCGACACCCACAAGGTCCTACACCCGATCGCTGGGAAGGCGCTGCTGATGCACCTGCTCGACAGCGTCGACCGGGTCGGAGCGGAAAAGCGGGTCGTCGTCGTGGGCAAGGGCCGCGACCAGGTCGAGAAGGCACTCGATGGGCGCGAGGTGACCATCGCGCACCAGGCCGAACAAAAGGGTACGGCGCATGCCGTCCAGCAGGCGGGGGATGCGCTCGCGGGCTATGACGGCGCTGTCCTCATCCTGTACGGCGACACGCCTTTCGTGGAGCCGGAGACGCTGAAGCGCATGCTCGATCGCCTGGATGGTGGCGGCGGTCCTGGCGTGGTCGTGCTCGCATCGACCCCGGCTGATCCGCTCAATTACGGACGCATCATCCTGGGCGAGGGCGACCATATCGCGAAGATGGTCGAGTTTAAGGATGCGACCGACGACGAGCGCGCAGTGCGCCTTTGCAACAGCGGCATGATGGCGGTGCGGGCGAAGGACCTGTTCCGCTGGCTCGACCAGGTCGGCAAAGACAATGCCGCGGGCGAATATTACCTGCCCGACGTGGTGAACATCGCCGCTGCGGAGGGCCGCGACGCGGTCGTGATCGAGGGCGACCCTTACGAGACGGCGGGCGTGAACAGCCGCGCCGAGCTCGCGCATCTCGAGCTGGACTGGCAGCGCCGCCGGCGAGAGCAGGCGCTTCAGGACGGTGCGACTCTCATCGATCCCGAAAGCGTCTGGTTCGCGGCAGACACTAAGCTCGGCCGCGACGTGACCGTCGAACCGCACGTCGTCTTCGGTCCGGGCGTCGAGATCGCGGACGGCGCGACGATCAAGGCGTTTAGCCACATCGAAGGCGCGACCATCGCGACGAAGGCGATCATCGGTCCGTTCGCCCGTCTGCGCCCGGGTGCGAAAATCGGCGAGAAAGCCAAGGTCGGCAATTTCGTCGAAGTGAAGAAAGCGGTTCTCGGTCCCGGCGCCAAGGCCAATCACCTATCCTACATCGGCGATGCCGATGTCGGAGCGGACGCAAACATCGGCGCGGGCACGATCACCTGCAACTACGATGGGTTCGGCAAATACAGCACCGTGATTGGGGCGGGAGCCTTCATCGGATCGAACACCGCGCTGGTCGCGCCCGTCACAGTCGGTGATGGCGCGATCGTCGGCGCTGGATCGGTCATCACGAAGGATGTCGAACCTGACAGCCTCGCTGTGGAGCGCAATGAGCAAAAAGGCATCGCCGGGTGGGCCAGGCGCTTCCGCGAGCGGATGCTCGCGAGAAAGGCTGCGGAATAGCTTGTTTTGATATCGCGATATGATATCAGTATGTCATGCGTGTCTTGATAGACGTCCCGGACGAGGATTTGGATTGGCTCGACCGCAAGGCGGCTGAACAGGGCAAGTCGCGCGCGGCGCTCGTGCGAGAAGCGATCGCCGAATACCGTGCCGAAAAGGGCAAGCAGGGCATCGAGCGCTTCTTCGGAATCTGGCGAGACCGCAAGGACCTCGGCGACGGTCTGGAACATCAACGCCGCATGCGTGACGACTGGGATCGAAGCGGCGGCCAATGAGCGACTATGTCTTCGACACCGTCATTCTCCTCGACGCCCTTCGCGGGGTCGACCAAGCGACGCGCGAGTTGCTCGCGCAGCGCCGCCGCTGGATCAGCCGAATCACCTGGGCGGAAGTAATGGCGTCTGCGCGACCCGACGAAGACAGCGCGCCGGAAGACTTCCTCCGCTACTTTTCCGTCATCGAGGTCTCCGAGGAGGTTGGTAGGCGGGCAGCGCTGATCCGATCACAGCAACCGACAATCAGACTGCCTGACGCGATCATCTGGGCATCCGCGCAAACTTCCGGGCGGATTTTGGTCACTCGAAACACTCGCGACTTTCCGGCCAGGATGCCGGGCATTCGCATTCCCTACACACTGTAGTTAAGGCGGCGCGCATGTGCGGTATCGTTGGAATTGTCGGCAAAAGTGAAGTCGCTCAGCGCCTCTTCGATGGCCTGAAGCGCCTCGAATATCGCGGCTATGACTCGGCTGGCATCTGCACCATCGATCAAGGCGACCTCGCCCGCCGCCGCGCCGAAGGGAAGCTCGACAATCTTGCGCGCGAGCTGAGCCGCGAGCCGCTCGGCGGGACGATCGGAATCGCGCACACGCGCTGGGCGACCCACGGAGCGCCGACCGTCGACAATGCCCATCCGCACATCGTCGGACCGGTGGCGATCGTCCACAACGGAATCATCGAGAACTTCAAGCCGCTCCGCGAGGAACTCATCGCTGACGGGCGCAAGTTTAGCAGCGAGACGGACACGGAAGTCGTCGCTCACCTGGTGGCGCGCGAAGTTGAAGGCGGTGCTTCGCCACAGGACGCCGTCGCGACCGTCCTGCCGCGGCTGCAGGGCGCCTTCGCCATAGCCTTCCTGTTCCGCGATCATCCCGACCTGATCATCGGAGCACGAATGGGCGCGCCCCTGACCGTGGGTTACGGCGACGGGGAGAATTATCTCGGATCGGACGCACTTGCGGTGGCGCCCTGGACGCAGCGCATTGCCTACCTCGACGAGGGAGACTGGGCGATCATCCGCCGAGATCAGATCCAGATCTTCGACCGGGAGAACGAGCCGGTCGAGCGCGAGATCGTCGAGTCCGGCGCATCCGCCGCGGCGGTCGAGAAAGGCAATTATCGCCACTACATGCAGAAGGAGATCTTCGAGCAGCCGATCGTGGTCGCTCAGACTCTCCAGAGCTACGTCCGCCCGTTCGAAGGGGAGGTCGCGCTTCCGACCGGCGATCTCGATCTGTCGGCGATCGGGCGCGTGACGATCGTCGCCTGCGGCACCAGCTTCTACGCCGGAATGGTCGCCAAATATTGGATCGAGCGGTTCGCGCGTGTGCCGGTCGACATCGATGTCGCAAGCGAGTTTCGCTACCGCCAGCCGGTGCTGGAACCGGGCGGCCTGGCCCTTTTCATCAGCCAGTCCGGCGAGACCGCGGACACGCTCGCCGCACTCCGCCACGCGCGTAGCGAGCAACAGCGAATCGCGGTGGTCGTCAACGTGCCGACCAGCTCCATGGCGCGCGAGGCGGATCTGCTCCTACCGACCCATGCCGGACCGGAGATCGGAGTAGCCTCGACCAAGGCCTTCACCTGTCAGCTGGCGGTCCTCGCCGCGCTCTCCGCGAACCTCGCGCGGGCCAAGGGCAGGCTCACGCGCGAGGAGGAGCAGGATATCGTCGCACACCTGCAGGAGGCTCCGGCTGCGTTGAATGCGGCGCTTGGCCACGATGACGACATTGCGGCGATGGCGCATTTGATCGCACCTGCGCGCGACGTGCTCTACCTCGGCCGCGGTCCCGACTATCCGCTCGCGCTTGAAGGCGCGCTGAAGCTGAAGGAAATCAGCTACATCCATGCCGAGGGCTACGCGGCGGGCGAGATGAAGCACGGGCCGATCGCGCTAATCGACGAGGCAGTGCCGGTGATCGTGCTGGCGCCGTCAGGTCCGCTCTTCGAGAAGACCGTCAGCAACATGCAGGAAGTCCGCGCGCGCGGCGGCAAGATTGTTCTGATCAGCGATTCCAAGGGCCTGGAAGAGGCGGGTGAGGGCTGCATCGCGACCATCGAGATGCCGGAGGTCCACCCCTTGATCGCGCCGCTCGTGTACGCCGTCCCGGTGCAGTTGCTCGCCTATCATGTGGCGGTCGCCAAGGGCACAGACGTCGACCAGCCGCGCAACCTTGCGAAAAGCGTCACGGTCGAGTGAATGTGCCCCGATGAAGCATATCGGCATCCTCGCGCACAGCTTCGAAGGTGCAACGCTCTGCTTCCGCACCGCGTGTCTGGAAGGCGTCGCAAGGCTCGGGCCGCACATGCACCCCGAAATCACGCTTACCTGCTCGCCCATGGCGCTCGTCCTTGATGCCTGGGAGCGCGGGGACAATGATGAGCTTCGCCGCTTCTTCATGGAGGACGCAAAGAAGCTCGCCGCCGCAGGCGCGGAATTCTTCGTCCTTCCCGACAATACCGCGCACATCGCGATGGAAACGACCGGCGAGCCGTTCCCGATACCCGGATTGCACATCGGCGAGGTCGTCGCCGAACAGGCGGCGAATGATGGCCGCCGGAAGGTCGGTATCCTCGGCACGAAATATACGATGAACGGACCGGTCTATCCGGGCGCGCTCGGACGGCGCGGGATCGGCTGGGCGGTTCCTTCGGTCGAAGACCAGAAGGTCGTGAACGACGTGATCTTCGACGAGCTTTGCCTCGGGACGTTTCGGGACGAATCCCGCGACGCCTACGTCCGCATCATCGAAGGGCTGAGGCAGGACGGCTGCGACGCGGTCGCGCTCGTTTGCACTGAGATTCCGTTGCTGATTACGCAGGATGTCTCGCCCTTGCCGACGCTGGATTCAACGCGGTTGCTGGCGAAGGCGGCAGTCGAAGTTGCGATCGGGGAGCGGCCTATGCCGGCTTGGCGAGGCGGACCATTGTCCTAGGCCGGGGCAGTCGGAGCCGAATTCATTGAATTGTCAGATACTTGGTATATCCTCCAAGTTGTGGGGGAGGTGAGTCATGGGTTGCTCGCAGCCGCTGCGGTCGGTCGCACCGACAGCCGCTCAAAAGCATCTCGCGCACTATTGGCGCGATGGCTACGCAATCGTTCGGAGCCTCTTCACGCCCGATGAAGTCAGCGAAATCGCCGCTGCCACGGACCAGATCTATGCTGAGGGTGTCGCCCACGGCCGTAGCTTCCGGCACGCCAACCTCTTCTACAACGTCGCTGCAGGCGATGCCGGAGAACCGCTGGTGCGCATGGCGCAATGGCCATCCTATCACCAACCTGTCCTCAACCGGCTGCGCGTTGATAGGCGCATCGCGGATCTGCTGGAGCCGCTCATCGGAAGCAACCTCAAGCAGATCATAAACCAGGTCCATTGGAAGGCGCCGGGGTCGCTCGGGGATTTCGCCTGGCACCAGGATAGCAAGTCCCGTCGGCCTGCCTCGGCCTTCCGCAACCTCGCCACCTCCTACGTGCAGACCGGCCTCGCGCTCGATCCGCACTCACCGGAATCCGGATGCCTGCGCTTCATTCCCGGAAGCCACCTGCGTGGCGATCTACAAATGAATTGCTCGACCCACTCGCTAGGGGTCGCGATGAAGGACGCGGCGCTCGAAGCGGTCGGCCTTTCAGCGGACGGTGCGATCGATTTGCTGCTGGAGCCGGGCGACCTTGTCCTCTGGAGCCCGTACCTTGTTCACGGGTCGGGATCGAACCGGTCGGATCACAGGCGCCGCTTTTACATCAACGGCTATGTTCGGGCCGAGGACTGCGACCGGGGCGAGTGGGCATTCCGCGACGGCAGGCCGGTCCCCTTCGGGCCGAGGCCTGCGCTGGTCCATTACGAGGAACTGCGGGATCGTCCCGGCCCGCACTACGTCTGATTATTCGGCGGCCTGTCGGACCGATTCCAGCTGGCGGACGTGCCGGCTCAGTCGTTCATAGAGGAAGTCGACGACGGTTCGGACGCGGGGCGTGTGGCGGACACGCTCGTGCGTGAAGAGCCAGAGCGTGCGGTCGTGATCGCGCGGCGGGGGAAGGCACTGGATCAAGTCCGGGTCGGAGCTTCCCACGATGCAGGGCAGAACCGCGATTCCGAATCCCGACCGTACTCCGGACAAGAGACCGCCCGACGTCGCATGATGCATTGCGACCTGCTGCTCGAGCCCCAGTGCCTGAAGCCAGGCTTGATAATGGATCCACAGATTGCCACCGCCGCCGCCGATGAAGGCGTGATTCAACAGTTCATGACGGTTCGTGGGAACGCCGTGACGGGCGGCGTAATCGCGGCTGCAGTAGAGCGCCCAATCGTCGACACAAAGCTGGCGGCCGACCAGTCCCGCGGGCTGTTGGTAGCCCGTCTTCGTGCTTCGCAAGGAAACGTCCGCTTCGCCCGCGCCGAGGTCACGCACGACTTGCGATGTGTCGAGCTCGATCACTACGTCAGGATGAAGGTCGTGCAATTCGCGAAGCAACGGAGTGAGGATCGTGATCGCGTAGACTTCCTCCGTGGTGATCTTCACCACGCCGCTAACGTCGCGCGATTTGGCTTCGGCGGCATCGGCAAAGCCGTTCAGCGCCGTTTCGACCTGTTCCGCGCGGCCCAGCAGGCCCTGGCCTTCCGGTGTTAGCGAATAGCCGGCCTGTCGCTTCTCAAAGAGATGGATTCCGATCGCTTCCTCGAGCGCCGCGATACGCCTTGCGACAGTCGTCTGGCTGACCCGAAGCGCGCGAGCCGCCGCGAGCGTGCTCCCGTCACGGGCCACTGCGAGGAAGTATCGAAGGTCGTTCCAGTCGAGCATTGCCGCCCAGCTTAGCGCCTTTAGGCGCTATTCACGTTCTGCAATTTTGCAGAACCATAGCACGATATCGTTGCTTACACGAACCTGCTTTGGGGATTAGTTGAAGGGTCGCACCGGGAAGCTCCGGTCCCAGAAAACAGGGATAGCGACCATGAAAAACCCATATGTCATCGCATTTGCTTCGGCTCTGATCACCGCCGGCGCAATCAGGGCAGCGCCTGCTCTTGCCGAACCGGCTTCGAGTGAAGCCCAGACCTATGTGAGCTACGTAAAGACGGCTGATCTCGATCTCGCCAGCCAAAACGGCCAGCGCAAGCTCGACCGGCGCGTTGCTCAGGCTGCGCGTGAAGTCTGCGGTACTCCCTCGGACGTCGATCTCGTCGGGCAGAACAAGGCTCGCGAATGCCGCGAGGAGGCAATCGCCAAGGCTTCCTCCGAGCGTGACGCCGCGCTTGCAGCTGCAAAGCGTGGAGCAGCGGTCGCGATTACCGCCAGCCGCTGAACCAACCAGCTCTCCAAGAAGGGCGTTCCGGCCTCCCCCGGAGCGCCCTTCGCCTTGTCCGGTCGTCCTAAAATTCCTAGTCGGCACCGCGAGGAGACGGGCGATGCAGCTATCGCAATTCAAGGCGCTAAGCTTCGACTGCTACGGGACGCTCATCGACTGGGAAGCCGGCCTGATGCGCGCTCTCGAGCCGCTTCGCTCGAAGGTCGGCATTTCGCAGAATGAATTGCTGGAAGCCTTCGGCGACATCGAGCATGAGCTCGAGGAGGAGCGCCCGGGCGCCCGATATTCGGAGCTGCTAACGTTCGTCCATGCGCGGCTGGCGCAGCGGTATGGCGCGCCGGTGGACGAGGACGCCGCTCGCGCTTTCGGCCAATCCGTCGGAGACTGGCCCGCCTTCCCCGACAGCGCCATGGCGCTTCGCCAACTTAAGCGGCACTTCGAGCTGATCATCCTTTCGAACGTCGATCGCGCCAGCTTTGCCCGGAGCAACGAGCGCCTCGGCGTGGAATTCGACCGCGTATTCACGGCCGAAGAAATTGGCTCCTACAAGCCCGACCTGCGCAATTTCGAATATTTGCTCGAGCGCCTGGGCGAGAATGGGCTGGAGAAAGGCGACCTGCTGCACGTCGCACAGAGCCTGTTTCACGATCATGCGCCCGCAAACCGGTTCGGCATCGCCTCGGCGTGGATCGACCGGCGGCACGACAAGCCCGGTGGCGGGGCAACCAAGGCGCCGGAGCCGATGCCGCACTTCGACTTCCGCTTCACCTCGCTGGAAGAACTAGCCGCAGCGCACCGCGCCGAGCTTGCCGAAGCCCGCCTCGACGCATCCAGCTGACGCCTCTATCGCCGCCGAATGCCTCGCCCGCTCCGCCTGACCATCGACAGTGCTTCCCTAGTTCACAACTGGCGAACTCTTGCGGAGCGTGCAGGCGTGCCGGCCGGCGCCGCGATCAAGGCCAATGCCTATGGTCTCGGCGCCCGGGAGGCCATGGACGCGCTGTACGGCGCCGGCTGCCGGGACTTCTTCGTCGCCATCTGGGCGGAAGCGGAGGAGCTTGGGCAGGTTCCGGAAGGGGCGAGTCTTGCCGTCCTTCACGGCATCGGTGCGGCCGATGTCGAAGCTGCGCTGAAGCTGAATGCGCGCCCGGTGCTCAACACGGTCGAACAGGTTGCTCGGTGGAAGGATGTCGCGGCCGATCGGGCGTGCGACGTGATGATCGACACAGGGATGAATCGCCTCGGGCTTCGGCCGGACGAGATCTCGGCGCTCGACGGGCTCGCGATCGAGACCCTGCACAGCCATCTCGCCTGCGCCGACGAGGAAAGCGAACTGAACGCGAAGCAGCTGCAGCGCTTCCGTGACGTCGTCGCAGCCGTGCCTGCCAAGCGCTACAGCCTCGCGAATTCCGCCGGTATCTACCTTGGCCGCGACTACAGCTTCGACCTCGTGCGACCCGGGCTCGCTTTGTACGGCGGCATTCCACGTTCGGAGGCGCAAGGCGAGATCAGACAGGTTGCCCATGTCGAGGCACAGGTCGTGCAGCGTCGAAGTCATTCGAACGGGGGAAAGCTGCGGTTATGGTGCGACCTTCGTTGCAGGGGCCGACACCGAAGCTGCGATTCTCAACATTGGATATGCCGACGGCTACCTCCGCGGCTTTTCCTCGAAGGGCACCGCCTTCGCCGGGGAATTTGCCTTGCCGGTGCTCGGCCGAGTGTCGATGGACCTGATTGTGGTGGGCTGCGATGCGGCGCCCAGCCTCAGGGAAGGCGAGTGGGTCGAGATCGACTACGACCTGCCGACCGCCGCCGAAGCGTCGGGGCTTTCGCAGTACGAGCTGCTGACGACCCTGGGTTCGCGCTTCGAGAGGCGCTGGGCTTAGTTCCCGGCGGCGGGGTCTTCGGCTCGTAGCGGCAGAGGTCGATCACCGGACAACGCCAGCATTCGGGCTTGCGCGCCTTGCAGACGTAGCGGCCGTGCAGGATCAGCCAGTGGTGCGCGTTCAGGCGGAAGAGCTGCGGAACGACCTTCTCCAGCTTGAGCTCGACCCGAAGCGGATCCTTGCCTGGCGCCAGGCCGGTGCGGTTGCACACCCGGAAGATGTGCGTGTCGACGGCGAAGGTTTCCTGGTGGAAGGCGGTGTTTAGGACGACGTTTGCCGTCTTTCTCCCGACCCCCGGAAGCTTTTCCAATTCTTCACGCGTGCTCGGGACCTGGCTGCCGTGATCGCGGATGAGCGCTTCCGACAAGGCGATGACGTTCTTGGCCTTGGTGTTGAACAGGCCGATGGTCTTGATGGCATCGCGGACCTGCTCCTCGCCGAGCGCGACCATCTGCTCCGGCGTTTGAACGCGTTCGAACAGTGGACGGGTCGCGATGTTCACGCCCGCGTCGGTCGCCTGGGCCGAGAGCACAACGGCTACGAGCAGGGTGTAGGGGTTCCTGTATTCGAGCTCGGTGGTGGGGGAGGGGTTCTCCTCGGCAAGACGCCGGAAGAACTCGAAAACCTGTTCTTGCTTCACAAGGCTTCGATGACGTCGCGCATCGTGTAGACGCCCGCAGGCTTTCCAACCAGGAACCGTGCAGCCGCCAGCGCTCCGCGAGCGAATATCTGCCGGTTCTCGGCCCGATGCGACAGGATCAGCCGTTCCTCGGGCCCGGCGAAGATCACGTCATGCTCTCCAGCGACTGTTCCGCCGCGAAGCGAAGCGAAGCCGATCGCGCCTTCTTCGCGCTTCAGACCGGTGCCGTCGCGGCCCCGTTCGGCCTCCATCTTCGTCTCGCGCCCACGGGCGGCGGCTTCGCCGAGCGCCAGAGCCGTGCCTGACGGCGCGTCGGCCTTGAGGCGATGGTGCATTTCCAGGATCTCGATGTCCCAATCGGGTCCCAATACCCTTGCGGCTCGTTCGACTAGGTCGGAGAGCAAGGCGACACCCAGCGAGGTATTCGCAGCCTGTAGCACCGCAATATCTTTCGCGGCGGCGGCAATGCGGCGGCCTGCGAAATCGTCGAGGCCGGTGGTCCCCACCAGGATCGGGGTGCCCCCGGCAACCGCCCGGTCGAGGCTGGCCTGCAGCCCGGTCGGCGACGAGAAATCGATGAGCACGTCGCCGTGATCCTCGTCGATCGCGAAGCTCGGAATCTTCGGCGACTGCGGCGGCGATCGCGCGGCCCATTCGGCCGTTCGGAGCAAAAAGGCTGAGCCGGATCGGCTGCTCGTCGGTACGCATGGGCGCACTGATGGCGCAGCCCCGGTGCCCGCGCAACCGGGCACCGGGACGGGCCTCCCCCTATCGTTTCAGAAGTTCGCGATAGAGCACACTGCCCATCTGGCGCCGCATCGGATTCCGCCCGCCGCTCGCCGCCGCGGACTGGTGAGCATCCTGGCCGGTATGCTTGGCCATTAGCGAATTGCGTCGCTCGACCTCGGCTGCCGATGGGAAATCATTGAAACGGGTGATCAGAACGATGTTGGGCTCGCCATCCCGTGGATTGACGCTCGACAGGATGTGGTACTCGAGCAGCCATCCTTGAGACTTGGCGAATTCCTGGTTCGAGGTCCAAGTCTTCGCCAGCCAGTCGAGGTAATTCTGCATCTGGCCGTCCTGCACGTCGATCCGTGCGGCGCTCCAGAGCGCCCCAGGCTTCATGGAGCTTTGCTGCGATAGGGCAGGCGTAGCGCTTATAGCGGCAGCCAAAGCGGCTGCGCCGATCAAGAATTTCCGCATATGATTTCCCCGTTTCGCTGGGCATGCCAGCTTTCTGCCAGCAGTAAGGACTGGCTCTCACGCAAGACAGGTAAGCCCAGGCGCCGCGAGAGCAGCGCCCCGGCCAGCGAACCTATTTCCTGTAGACAAGCTCCTGCAGCAGCATGTTCCCGCCTAGCTTGCGATACTTCGCGCGTTCGCCGCTCTGCGTGTCGGCCTGTCGCGCGCTGGACTGGAGATGGGCGCTGATCTCCTTGGCGCGCGCCTCATCCTCGGCGGGCGTGGTCGGACGATCGGCGATCGTGACGAGATAGAGGTCAGGCTCACCCACGCGCTTGTTCACGTTCGCCAGGATGTACGAGGCCTTGATCCAGCCCTTCGACTTCTGGAAGTCCATCGACTTGCGATACAGGCCGGCGAGATGGTCCGCATAATTGCCGAACTGGCCGTCATCGACGGTGATTTCGGCGACCGTCCAATAATCGCCGCCTTTTACCGGGAAATCCTGCGCGATGGCAGGTGCAGCGAAAAGCATCGAAGCCGCGCCGAGCGCGGTGAGTATAGTCTTGTGCATGGATTTGCCTCCCCGTTTCCGGAAGCCCGAGCGCTCCGGTTCAACAGAAACGGCGACACTCACCGACACGCAGCGACGTCGTTCCGGGAGCGGAATAGACTGTATTAGCGAGTCGTGCCTAACGGAAATTAAACAACACGTTGTTGGAGCGCCTGCGCCGCAGCTGGTGCGCGAACCTTCGCGCCGTTGATCATGAAGATGTATGTGTCCCGATCGCCTGCAGACCATTCCCGGGCGCGCTCGGCAAAGCCGTCCAGAGCATCGCCGTCGTAACCGGTTGGAATCTCCTCGCGCATCCGCTGGAGCCGCGCATAGCGGAAGTCCGCAGTGTCGGCGTCGATGCAGGGGAACTCATCGTCGTCGTCGTAGACCACGGCCACGTCATGCTCGCGGCACAGCGCATAGAACGCTTCGTCACGGAAGCTTTCATGCCGTGGTTCGATCGCGTGGCGAAGCCTGACGCCGTCTTGCTCGCGCGGAAGTAGCTTGAGGAAGCCCGCAATGTCCTCGCGGTCGAACTTCCGGAACTTGGCGAGCATCCACAGGGTCGGCCCAAGCTTCGGTCCGAGAACCGACAGGCCCTGGGCAAAGAAATTGCCGATGCCTTCGCCTGCATCCGCGAGCTTCGGCCGCGTCACGCAGAAGCGCGAAGCTTTGACCGCGAACTGGAAATCGTCGGGGACTGCCGCAGCCCAGGCTTCCCAGCTCTTCGGGTTCTGGCGCGAGTAGAAGGTGCCGTTGATCTCGATGGCGGTCAGTTGCCGCGACGCATATTCGAGCTCTCGTTTCTGGGGCAGGTCGGACGGATAGAAGACCCCCCGCCACGGCTCGTAGGTCCAGCCGCCGATTCCTATGCGGATCTTTCCCTCGCTCACGGCGGAGCAACGGTTGGCGGCGCCGTTCGATGCAGTCAAGCGACCTTGGGGATGACCAGGTCGTGGGTCGTACCCTGTTCCGTTGAAACAATCTCGTGCCGCGCGCCGAGTTGCTTGGCGAAATTCTCGACGAGCTTCGTGCCCAGGCCACCTCTTTTGGCCTTCATGTTTCCGCGGATGCCAACGCCATTGTCGGTGACCGTCAGGCGGAGTTCGCCATTCATCCGGCCCGTGACAACCACATCACCCTCATCGCGGCCGTCAAACGCGTGCTTGAGGGCATTCGTCACGAGCTCATTGACGATGATGGCGATCGAGATCGCCATGTCGGCGCTGGTCGTAATCTCCTCGACTTCACAGCGAACATTCACGTTCTGCCGCGACAGGCCGCGCTCGATCTGCTCGCAGAGCCCACAGAGGTGGTCGTCCAGCCTGATGCTCTCGAGCTTGCCGCTGCGAAGCGCGAGCCGCTCCGTTGCCTGAGCGATCGCCTGGATCCGGTCGGCCACCTGGTGCAGCGCTTCCTTCACGCCGTCATGCGTCGAGCGCTGTGCCTGCAGATGGACCATCGCCAGCACGGTCTGATGATTGTTGCGCGTTCGGTGGTCGATCTCGTTCAGGGCATGGTCGAGCAGTGCCAGTCTTTGCTCGCGTTCGGCGACACCCTTGTCGATTTCTCTCTGATAGAGCGCGATAACGACCAGCACGAGCAACTGCGAGACGGTGGCAACGGCAAGCCCGACGGCTCTTTCGGCATCGAGTATTTCAAAGCTGAAGTAGGGCGGCACGACCACGTACCACGTCGAGAGCTGGCCTGTGATCAGCGCGACGAGGCCGCTTCGCCACCCGGCAAGCACCGCTGCAATGACTACCGCGAGAAAGATAAGAGCGTAGGGCGCCCGGTCCCCGACCAAAGGTCCGATTGGTAGGCGGACGACGAGCATGATCAGTGCGGCGGCTACGCCGATGCACAGCTCGACGAGCAGGGGCGGAACACGGTGTGACCAGCGTTGCGGCAAACGCGAATGTAGGATCTTGCGAATAAGCGCCCCCGCCCAGCAAGCCCCAATGGCTGAGCTTGAAAAAGCGTTCTATATCAAAAGCCAAGCTCCTGTCATCGCAGCCACCCCCCACAATCATCCTAACTTATGTAATCAACGGCTCGAAAACCGTAGGCTCTCATGTCAAATCGCAACGCAATCAATAACATAGTCGTACTGACCGGCGCAGGCGTCTCAGCTGAGAGCGGCCTGGCGACCTTCCGTGGCCCCGACGGACTGTGGGAGGGCCACCGGGTCGAGGATGTTTGCACGCCCGAGGCTTTCCGCCGGGACGCCGCTCTCGTTCACTCCTTCTACGACGCCCGGCGGGCAAAGCTTGGAACTGTCGAGCCCAATGCCGCTCACGAGGCGCTCGCACGACTGGATGCCGAATGGCCGGGTGAGCTGCTGCTGATCACACAGAATGTCGACGATT
Organism: uncultured Alphaproteobacteria bacterium; assembly: GCA_963829625.1. GTDB lineage: Bacteria > Pseudomonadota > Alphaproteobacteria > Sphingomonadales > Sphingomonadaceae > Sphingomicrobium. The sequence goes on from CAWHJH010000002.1 coordinate 27,078, forward strand.
TGCATGAGCGCGCCGGGTCGACGCGGCTGCTGCACATGCACGGCGAGCTGGCGAAGGGCTGGTGCCTCGCTTGCGACGAACGCTTCGGCTGGACAGGAGAGATGGGGGAGGGCGCAGTATGCCTCGCTGTGCGGCGCTTCGGGACACGTCCGTCCCGACATCGTCTGGTTCGGCGAGATGCCCTACGACATGGACCGGATTGATGAGGCGCTGAGAAGCGCGGACCTGTTCGTATCGATCGGGACCTCGGGGGCGGTCTATCCGGCAGCAGGCTTCGTGCAGACCGCCCGTTATTGCGGCGCCCGGACGTTGGAAATGAACCTCGATCCCAGCCTCGGCAGCAGCTTCTTCGACGAAAGCCGGATCGGTCCGGCAGGAAAGCTGGTGCCCGAATGGGTCGACGAGATCCTCGCCTAGTCGCTCCACTCCAGGCCGATGTCCTCATAAAGGGTGCGGTCTTCGCCCCACCGTGGATTGACCTTCACGTGCAGGAACAGATGCACCTTGCGGCCGAGATGCTCGCTGATTTCCGCGCGGGCCCTTTCGCCGATCGTGCGCAGACGCGATCCGCCTTTGCCGATGACGATGGCCTTCTGGCTGTCGCGTTCGACGAAGATCTGCTGGTGGATGACGGTCGATCCGTCCTCCCTGTCCTCCCAGCTCTCCGTTTCGATCGCCGAGGCATAGGGGAGTTCCTGGTGTAGCTGGTTGTAGAGCTGTTCCCGTGTCAGCTCGGCGGCGATCATGCGATCGGTCGCGTCTGACACTTCATCTTCCGGATAAAGCCAGGGGCCCTCCGGCATGGCTGCGGAAAGCGCTTCCTTGAGATCGATCACGCCTTCGCCGCTGGCAGCGCTGATCATGAAGACCTTTTCCGGGTTCAGCCGGTCGGTCAGCTTCGAAGACAGCTGCAGGAGCTTGGGTTTCTTGACGATGTCCACCTTGTTGAGCGCGATCCATAGCGGATGCTCGCGCTGCTCCAGGCCCGAGACGATGCGGTCGACCTCGCGGTTCAGGCCGTCCGCGGAATCGATGACGAGCAGGACCAGGTCGGCATCTCCGGCGCCGCCCCAGGCGGCGGCGACCATCGCCCGGTCTAGGCGCCGTCGCGGCTCGAAGATGCCCGGTGTGTCGACGAGCACGACCTGCGAGGAATCGTGGATCGCGATGCCCATCATCCGCGCACGCGTCGTTTGTGCCTTGGGACTAACAATGGCGACTTTCTGACCGACGAGGCCGTTCACGAGCGTCGACTTGCCTGCATTGGGAGCACCGATAACGGCCACGAAACCGGCGCGGGTGGAGATCTCATTCATTGCAACTGTTCCAACAAAGCGGTCGCGGCTGCGGTTTCCGCTTCCTGCTTGCTTGAGCCTTCGGCCGTTGCTTCGCCGATGTTCCGGATCGCAACCTGAACCGTGAAACGGGGTGCATGGTGAGCGCCGCTCTTGCGCGCCACTTCATATTCGGGCGCCGCCCAGTTCCGCGCCGCCGCTAACTCCTGAAGCGCGGATTTCGGATGCTTGGGCGCCTTTCCCTGCGATTCGACATAGGGTGCCCAGGCACGCCGGATGAACGCGTCGGCCGTGGCGAGCCCACTGTCGACGAGTAGTGCGCCCACCAGCGCCTCGACCACGTCGCCGACCACATTGTCGCTCCGGCTCGCGCCATCCTCCCGAGCCTGCTTGCCGAGCTTGATTCGCTCGGCGAGGCCGAGCTCGCGCCCGATCTCGGCGCAAGTCTCCCGCGAGACCAGGACGTTGTAGCGGCGGGACAACTTGCCTTCGGGCTCCTTTTCGAACCTCTCATAGAGCCAGCGCGCGATCACCAGCCCGACGACCCGGTCGCCGAGGAACTCGAGCCGTTCGTAACTGTCCTTGCCGACGCTCGAATGGGTGAGCGCGCGCTCGAACAGCGACAAATCGTTCGGATCATGGCCGAGTGTCTGGCGAAGGAAGGCGCGCAGCTCGCTCACCGTTCGGTTCCGTTGAAGCCCGTCGCGATCCGTCCTCCGCGCAGCGCGCTGAACCAGGTCCAGGGCTTTGGATATTCCGCGGTGCCGTCGGTCGACCAGAAGATCAGGGTCGCACGGCCGATCAAATTTTCGACAGGCACGAAGCCGATCCCGCCCTCCCGCGGAGAGAAGCGGCTGTCGAGGCTGTCGTCGCGATTGTCGCCCATCAGAAACAAATGCCCGGCTGGAACGACCGTCGGCGCAATATTGTCTGCGCGGGGATTATCCACCTGGTCGATGACCCGGTAGGAGCGGCCGTCCGGCAGCGTCTCGCGGAAAACGGGGTAGAGGCACGCGGTGCCGCCGTCGTCCGCAGGGCTGACCATCGGCGTCGCGCCCGCGACGACCCGGCACGGACTGTTCGCCGAAATGGGCATTGCGAATGTGCCCGCCTGTTCTCGCGGAATGGGCCGGCCATTGATCACCAGCATGCCGCCTCGGACTTCCAGCGTGTCGCCGGGCAGGCCGATCACCCGCTTCACGAAGTCCTCGTCCGTTCCCGGCGCACGGAAGACGACGACGTCCCCGCGTTCGGGCAAGCTGTTGAAGATGCGCCCATCGAAGGAGGGGAACCCCCACGGGAAGCTCATCCGAGAGAAGCCGTAGGGCCATTTCGCAACCGCGACATAGTCGCCGATGAACAACGCGGGCAGCATCGACCCCGACGGGATGCTGAAGGGCGCGAAGACGAAGCTGCGGATCACCCACGCGATCAGCAGGACTTCGACGATAAGGCGCGGCAGGCCGCCGCGGCGCTCCTTCTTGTCGGACCGTGCGCCCGGTCGGCGAGCATAGCTGAAAGCCATCGCGCACGCTTCTTTCGGGCGGAGTGCGGCGCGTCAAGCGGGGATGGTTTTTGTGAGGCGGCCGACTATGACGCCGCGCATGGCAGGCGAGGAATGGGACGCGATCGACGCGTACGACGTGCAGCCGCTCGAAAAATTGTTCGAGCGCGACGCGGACAGGCTCTCGGCGATGACGCTGGAGCTTGGCGGACTCTATTTCGATTGGTCGAAGACGCATCTCGACGGTGAATTGCTCGAACGGTTCGTCGCCGTCGCCGAAGGCAAGGAGTTTGCGGCCGCTCGGGATGCCTTGTTCGCGGGTGAAATCGTAAATCCAACCGAGGGTCGTCCGGCGGAGCATGTGACGGAGCGGGGGACCGGCGCAGCGGACGCCGTCGAGCTCGCCGCCTCCCGCCGAAGCCGCATGCGGGCACTCGTCGATGCCCTCGAGGCCGGAGCGTTCGGTGACGTGACAGGCGTCCTGCACATCGGAATCGGCGGGTCGGTCCTTGGCCCGGCGCTCTTGGTGGATGCGCTCGGGCGCCGTGGTTCGCGGCTCAACGTCCGATTCCTGTCGAACATCGACGGAGAGGCGTTCGACGATGCCGTGCGAACCCTCGATCCGGCGACGACGCTGATCGTGGCGGCGTCGAAGACGTTCACGACCGCCGAGACCCTTTCCAACATGAACGCTGCGCTCGACTGGCTTCGGGCGGCCGGCGTCAGCGATCCCTATGGCCAGGTCATCGCCGTGACTGCTCGGCCCGATGCTGCGCTCGACGCCGGCATCGACGAGACGCGCATTCTCCAGTTCAGCGAGGGAGTTGGCGGCCGCTACTCGCTGTGGAGCGCGGTCGGCTTGTCAGCCGCACTGGCGCTCGGCTGGAACGCCTTCGAGGAGCTGCTCGAGGGAGCGGCGGAAATGGACCGCCATTTCCGCTACGCCGAGCCTGCCGCGAATGCGCCGCTCATCGCTGCGTTCATCGACCGGCTCTACGTCCGCAGCTTCGGGTGCCAGACGCGCGCGGCCTTCGCCTATGACGAACGGCTGCGCCTGCTTCCCTTCTACCTCCAGCAGCTGGAGATGGAATCGAATGGCAAGTCCGTGACGCTGGGTGGCTCGCCCGTGGGACAGTCGACTGCTCCCGTCACCTGGGGCGGGACGGGCACCGATGCCCAGCATGCCGTGTTCCAGCTGCTGCACCAGGGCACGGTCCTCGTGCCGGTCGAGTTCCTGGCGGTGACTGAGGCGGAAGATTCGCTTTCGCCTGACCATCATCGCCAGCTGCTCCTCAATGCCTTCGCGCAGGGCGCCGCGCTGATGCGCGGCAAGGAGAGCGACGATCCGCACCGCAGCTACCCCGGGAATCGTCCAAGCTCGACCATCCTGCTGGAGCGTCTCGATGCCCGGACGCTGGGCGCCCTCATCGCTTTCTATGAACACCGTACGTTCGCGAATGCGGTGCTGCTCGACATCAATCCGTTCGACCAGTTCGGGGTGGAGTTGGGCAAGGAAATCGCGCGCAAGCTGGATGAGTCCGCGGATGGTGGCGAGTTCGATCCGTCCACGCGCGCGCTGATCGAAAGGGCAGGACTCTAATGGCCGACTTCGACCTGTTCGTGATCGGCGCCGGATCGGGCGGGGTCCGCGCATCTCGTGTCTCTGCGGCCTATGGCGCGCGGGTTGGCATCGCGGAGGAGCACAAGGTCGGCGGCACCTGCGTGATCCGCGGCTGCGTCCCGAAGAAATTGCTCGTTTACGGTGCGCATTTCGCCGAGGACCTCGACGACGCCGCCATGTTCGGCTGGGACGTGCCCGAGAAGCGGTTCGACTGGCCCACGCTTCGTGACAATGTGCTGAGCGAGGTCTGCCGGCTGGAAGATGCCTACACCGAGACCCTGACCAACCACCAGGTGACCGTCTTCAAGGAACGGGCCACGCTGACCGGCCCGAACTCGGTCAGGCTCGCCTCGGGCAAGACTGTCACCGCCGACAAGATTCTGATCGCCACCGGAGCCCGCCCGCTCATGCCGGACCTGCCGGGCATCGAGCATGCGATCAGCTCGAACGAGACGTTCCATCTCGACAAGCTTCCGAAGCGCATCATGATTGCGGGCGGCGGCTACATCGCCAACGAGTTCGCCGGTATCTTCCACCAGTTCGGGAGCAAGGTGACGCTCGTGAACCGGACCGACGTCCTGCTTCGTGGCTATGACCAGCAGGTTGTCGACCGGCTGCTCCAGATTTCGATCCGCAAGGGCATCGATTTCAAGTTTCATGCGACCATCGACGCCATCGAAAAGCGCGAGGATGGCTCGCTGCATGTCCGCATGACTGGCTGCGACGACATCGAGACTGACCAGGTCCTGTTCGCGGTCGGTCGGCGCCCCAACGTCGAAAACCTCGGCTGCGACGCCGCCGGCGTTGAAGTTGGCGAGAAGGGGCAGATCAAGGTCGACGAGGACAATCGCACCAACATCCCCTCCATCTTCGCGGTCGGGGATGTAACCGATCGGGTCCAGCTCACGCCGATCGCGATCCGCGAGGGGCAAGCGTTCGCCGACACGTTCTTCGGCAAGAAGCCGCACCGCGTGGACTATGATTGCATTCCAAGCGCTGTGTTCAGCCATCCGCCGCTTGCCGGCGTCGGGATGACCGAAGGCCAGGCGCGCAATCGACTCGGCACGGTAAAGACCTTCACGTCGGATTTCCGGCCGATGAAGAACGTGCTCGCCGGCCGCAACGAGCGGTCGCTGTACAAGCTCGTTCTCGACGGCGAGACCAACCAGGTGGTCGGAGTCCACATGATCGGACCGGACGCTCCGGAAATCCTCCAGGCCGCGGCTGTCGCCGTAAAGGCGCGCCTCAAAAAGGCGGACTTCGACGCCACCGTCGCGCTTCACCCGACGATGTCGGAAGAGCTCGTCCTGATGAAGTAGGGCACCGCCCCTTAGTGGTTGCGCGCCGCCACGGCCGTGCTTCCGTCGCTGCGGATGAGCTGGAGCTCCGTCGCCGCATTGCCTGCGGTCTTGAACTTCACGCGCTGCATCGGGTCGGCAATGAAGGCGAACTCGTTAGGCCCGACGGCCACGAGCTGTCCCTTGGGGCCCCCTTCGCGCTGGAAGATGAGCTTGCCGCCCTCGTTGGTGATGTGGCGGACGCCGTAGACACCGGCATATTGCGGCAGCGGGAGCGATGTCGGGACGGGCTTCAGTTGTGCCTCCAGCACCTGCGCGCTGCCTTCGAACACCTCCTTGTCCCGCCCGGTCGCGCTGGACGCTAGCTTCCGGAGGGCGTGGATCTGCGCGACCTCGAGCGCGTCGCTTTGCGTGGCCTTGATCGTCGGGGCGATGCCGACCTTCTCCCAGTCCTTGCCCGTCGACGCGAGGACCGCCCGTCCGACGGAGACGCTGATCACATAGCCGCCGGCGACGGGGAAGAATTCGTTGCGATAACCCGCGCCGGCGGTCTTCTCGCCTACGAGTTCGCCAATCTTGTAGCCGCCGACATGGCCGATGAATTCCTCAGCCGCGCTGGCGCTGCGGCCGCCGGTCAGCACGTAGAGTGGCTTGCCCGTCAGGCGGCCCGCCGGAAGCGATGCCAGCGTTGTGAGCTTCTCCGCCGGATCGCCTCGCATGTAGAAGGTTACGATCGGCGTGTTCGGCTCGAGGAAGTGGCTGATCATGTAGCGGACGGCGTCCGGACTTCCGCCGCCGTTCTGCCGCATGTCGATGATGATCGCGTCGCCGCCCTTCAGGAAGCGCATCGCGTTGTCATAGGCTTCCTTGGTCTTGTCGCCGCCCCAGAAGAAGCCGACGCTTTCCAGATAGCGGATGTTGCCGGGCAGGACCTTCAACTGCGTGATGCCGTGGTTGCGGCGATCCGCGAAGCGAATTTCCTCATCGGTAGGAGGTGCGTCGTCCGCACCGGCGCCGGCAGGACGCGCCGCAAGCTGTGCTGACTGTTTTGCATCGAAGTGCATGCCAAGATGGCCGTCATGAGCAACGGCCGTCAGGTCCGCGTTGATGCGCTCGGAAAGGACGCCTGGATCGCTGACGTTGTAGCGTCCGGCGGCGAGGCCCTTGTCCAGGGCGGCAGCAAGCTGCGGCCGAAGCTCGGGTAAGACGTAGTTCGCATTGAGGATGCGCTTGATGTCGGCGACGACCGCGCGCGGTTCGACTTTCGCTGTCGCCGCTGCGGCCGCCGCCTCCTGTGCCTGCGCGCCGGCGGTCGCTGGGATCAATGCGAGTGCCGCTGCGCCGGCCAGTGCTGCCATCTTGTTCATACCCCCAAAACTCCACGAGATTTTTCTTGCTGTATTATTAGACCAGCACGGCGTCCCCGTTTCGGCAAAGTCTCGTCAATTCATGCCAAAATTTGGCACGGCTGGCGGCGGATGAGGGGTCTCACTATAGGCGATGCCGGACACCGGCGGGGACTTAATGGATTTCGACGCTCTAATCATCGGGGCCGGCCATAACGGGCTGACCTGCGCTTATTATCTGGCAAGCAAGGGCCTGAAGGTTGCGGTGCTCGAAGCGGCCGACACAGTCGGCGGCGCTGCCGTCACCGACGAATTCCTGCCGGGCTTCCGGAACTCCGCGGCGAGCTACACGGTCAGCCTGCTCAATCCGAAGGTCATCCGCGACATGGAGCTGGAGCGGCATGGCTTGAAGGTTGTGCTGAGGAAGCGCGACAATTTCCTTCCCGGCGACGGCGAATATCTGCTTGCAGGCCGCAATGGGCTGACCCGCAAGGAGATCGTGCGCCTGAACAAGGCCGATGGTGCGGGCTATGACCGGTACATCGCCGATCTCGAGAAGGTCGTGCCGATCCTCCAGAAGTGGATCCTGCGCGCTCCGCCGGAAGTGGGAGCGGGTGCGCATGGGCTGCCGTCGCTTCTCACGCTCGGCAAGGACATGCTCGGGCTTTCGACGTCCGACATCCGCATCGTCCACGACTTCATCACGCGCAGCGCGGGCGAGATCCTCGACCGCTATTTCGAGGGCGATCTCGTGAAGGCGCTGTTCGGCTTCGACGGTGTGGTCGGCAATTTCGCATCGCCTTATGCGCCCGGAAGCGCCTACGTCCTGCTCCATCATCTGTTCGGGGAAGCGGCGGGCGTGCCCGGCGCCTGGGGCCATGCCATTGGTGGCATGGGCTCCATCACGCAGGCGATGGCCCGTGCAGCGCGCGAGAAAGGCGTCGATATCCTGCTCGGAACGCCGGTCGAGGAAATTATCGTCGACAAAGGCAAAGCTGCGGGCGTGGTCGCCGGGGGCAAAGCGTGGCGAGCGAGCACCGTCATCGCGGGCGTGAACCCGAAGCTGCTGTTCGATCGCCTCGTTCCGCAAGGTGCGGTCGACGCGGACGTTCACAGCAGGATGCACAGCTGGAAGGGCGAAAGCGCGACCTTCCGCATGAACGTCGCGTTGTCGGAGCTGCCGAAGTTCACGGTTCTTCCCAAGAAGGGCGATCACCTTACCGCGGGCATCATCATGGCGCCCAGCCTCGGCTACATGCATCGCGCCTGGCTGGATGCTGAAACCACCGGATGGTCGAAGCAGCCGATCGTGGAGATGCTCATTCCCTCGACGCTGGATTCGACGCTGACGCCGAAGGGCAAGCATGTCGCTTCGCTCTTCTGCCAGCACTTCCGCTACGACCTCGGCGCGGGCCGCAGCTGGGACAAGGAGCGCGACAAGGCCGCAGATACGATCGTCGCGACCGTGGATGCGCACGCGCCGGGTTTCGCCAGGTCGATCATCGGCCGGCAAATTCATTCGCCGCTGGACCTGGAGCGTCGTTTTGGCCTGATCGGCGGCGACATCTTCCACGGCAAGATGAGCCTCGACCAATTGTTCAGCGCCCGTCCGATGATCGGCGCTGCCGATTATCGCATGCCCCTCCCGGGCCTCTATTTGTGCGGATCGGGCGCACATCCGGGCGGCGGAGTGACCGGTGCTCCCGGCCACAACGCTGCGCAGGCGGTGCTCGCCGATCGCAAGCCGTGGAGCAGGCGGAAGCCGTGACTCCGCCGCTCGCCGGGATCCGCGTCCTCGACCTGTCGCGCGTGCTCGCGGGGCCCTGGTGCACGCAGCTGCTGGCGGACCTCGGCGCGGAGGTGATCAAGATCGAACGGCCTGGCGTCGGCGACGATACGCGGCATTGGGGACCGCCGTGGCACGGCGAGGGTGACGAACGCGTCGCCGCTTATTTCCTGAGTGCCAATCGAGGGAAGAAGTCCGCAGCCATCGACTTCGCCCGGCCGGAGGGCGCGGAGCTCGTGCGGAAGATCGCCAAGAATTGCGACGTCGTGGTCGAGAACTTCAAGGTCGGGGGCCTCAAGAAATTCGGCCTCGATGCCGAAGCACTGCGCGCCGCGGACCCGCGCCTGATCGTCGCGTCGATCACCGGCTTCGGCCAGGATGGGCCCTACGCCGAGCGCGCCGGCTACGACTTCATCATCCAGGGCATGGGCGGGATGATGAGCATCACCGGGCTGCCGGACGATCAGCCGGGCGGTGGACCGCTTCGAGTGGGTGTCGCCGTCGTCGACCTGTTCACCGGCATGTACACGGCCACGGCCATCCTCGCGGCTCTGTTCCGACGCGAGCGCACGGGCGAGGGCGCCCATGTCGACATGGCCTTGTTCGACACGCAGCTCGCGGTTCTTGCGAACCAGGTTTCCAATGCTCTCGTCTCAGGCAAGGACCCGCCGAGGCAGGGCAACACGCATCCGAACATCGTGCCGTATCAGCCTTTCGCGGCCGCCGATAAGCCGCTGATCGTCGCCGTCGGGAACGATCGCCAGTTCGCCCGGCTCGCGGAGATTTGCGGGCATCCTGAATGGGCGAGCGACGACCGCTTCGCGACGAATGCAGCGCGTGTCGCGAACCGCGAAGAGATGGTCCGCCTCATCAGCGAATGCATTCGCCGGAGACCGGCGGACGAGTGGTTCGAAATGCTCGAAGCAGCCGGCATTCCCGCGGGGCCGATCAACACGATCAGCCAGGCGCTAGCGGATATTCAGGCGCAACATCGCCAGATGGTGCGGACCATGGCCGGACTCTCGGTCATGGGCTCGCCCGTCCGGATCGATGGGGACCGCGCCGATTCCGACCTCCCGCCGCCTGCTCTTGGGGAGCACACAAATGATGTGCTGGCAGAATATTTGCCGGATGCTTCGGAGATGGAGCGGCTGCGGTCCGCAGGCGTGATCGGCTAGATCACTCGTCGTCGATCCCGTCGACGAGGACGTCCAGCTGGTTCTGGCAGCCGCGCGCGATCAATGCCTGGGCCGCGTCGGTTACACCCTCGGGAATTGCGGGCAGCACCGCGAACTTGACCCGTTCGGATGTCGTGCCGCCAGCAAGCGCCAGCTGATATTCGGAACCGTCCGCGATCTTGATCGCCCCCGGCCAGGACAACGTCGACTTGCCCGTCGGCCAGTCAACGGTCGTTGCCGGGCCGGAGTCGGTGCTGATGCTGAGCTTGGCAGCCTCCTCGGAGTTTGGCCGCCACATCTGGAGCCCGGATGCGCCGATGCACATCGTGCCGCTCTGAGTCACATCGAGGTTCCAGGGGCTTGGATTGAGCGCAAGGTCGCCGGTGCGCATTGCGCCGAAGCGTGCGCGTTTCGACGCGGTCATCGCCTGCGCATCGCCTGAAGCGGTAGTGAAGGTGCCGGGCCCACGCAGCGTTCGCTTGCTGCCTGGTCCCAGGATGGTCAAGCTGTCACCCGGTTGGAGCGAGATCTTCGCACTGTCGGGAAGCGCCCTTCCCGGCGGGTATGCTTTCGCCGAAGGGCCCGCGGACCGCACCACCAGCGCCTTGGAGAAGGCAGGCCCGGATAGCGCCATGCACGCGGTCGCAGTTACGACTACTAGAAGCGGGAACCGGCGGTTCATCGTTGGACCTCCAGGCTATTGGGCGTTGGCGACATTGTATTTCACGGCCTCCCGGGTCGTGAGGCAGCGCCGTGTCGACTTGTCACCGCCTGCTTCGACCGCCTTCTGCTTGTACATGACTTCCGTCAGAAGCTTTCGTGAGACGCCCATACGGATGAGGAAGTCATTGTCCTCGCTCGCGAGCATTGCCGAATCCTGCTCGAGCCCGCTGATCAGCGCGAGGGCTTCGTCGGCGCTCTGAGACACGCTGGCGTGGACTGCATCCTTGTCGGCAAGGTGCGTGAACATGTGCACCACGAAATGCCCGCCGTCGTCGATGAAGCGGATTGGGCCGCCCATGAAGATGAAGTTGCAGGCCGAGAAGCAGGCCCACCCGGCGGGGATGCGTGTCGGAACGCCGAGCTTGCGGATGATCGAGCCGGCCTCGTTGCCCACTCGTGCGTCGCCGCCCGGCGAGCGCAGCCAGATTTCGTCGATCGGGTCATGCTCCTTGAGCGCATCCGCGAGCCGCGTTGCGGCCTCGGCGTCGATCACGCCTTCGGCCTTGAGAATCCGGCGCGCCTCGGTTTCGAAGAGCGTGAAGCGCATTTGACGGTAGGTCGACCAGTCCAGCGACTTCGGGCAAGTCGGATTGTTCGGATCGGGCGGAACGGTGGCGACCATTGCCGCTTCCGCATCGGCACTGGCGATCGCGGCCGCAAGCATCAGGGGAAGGGCGATCACGTCACGCCTTCCGGTAGCCGCTGTCGCCCTTTCCGCGACACATCCGCTTCGGGACCGTTGTTTCTTCGCCGTCGATGATCACCACGTCCGTGACGGTCATGCAGCTGGTCCCATCGGCAAGTTGCTGCTGGGCGGTCACCTTGGAAACGCCGGAAACGTTTTGGCGAGACTCGCTCTGCCATCGGACTTCCGTCCCGACGCCCCCGCGGATGGCCTCGTTGGTAGCGTTCGCCGCCTGCTTCTGCTCCTTGCAGTCGAGCAGCTTAATCAATTCATCGGCGAGAATGGACCCGACAGGGATGAGGCTCGCCATGCCGCCGAGGTCACTGCCGCCGATTATTCCGCCCGCAATGCCGCCGAGCACGCTTCCGAACATGGACCTCTTGGCCTTTTTTTGGGGGGTGTCATCGCATTGGCCCTGACCTTGCGTCTGAGCCTCCGACTGCGCGGCGATTGCCGAAGTCGTGAGATTGGCTGGAGCTGCGAGCACCAGCGCCGCGATGACCGTCACACGCATCATGGATTCGAACTCCCCTGAGCGGGTGCAAATTATGCTTTGATTATAGGGGGGTCAATCAATTCAGGACTAACGGCTGGTCCGTTTCCGAACAGCCTTCTGTCCAGCTGGTGCCAGACGCGCTTCCAAAGCTTCAATCCGCCGCTCCATGGCATGCTCGCGGTGCTCGCGACGAGCGACGATGCGGATGGCCCGTGTAATAGGGTCGGCGACGTCGATCAGAGCGCGCTGCTCGTCCTTGCTCAGCAGGGAGCCGTCAGGCCTTGGCCCCACGAGCAGCCAGCCGATCAACTCGCTGTCATCCGTCTTCGACCGAAGTGGCACGCGGATCGGAAAGTCTGCATCGGCAGAGTTGCAGATTGCATCGCAGCATGCCGCAGGGTCGAAGCCTTTCAGCCAATCGGCCACGGCATCCGGAGCGATGCCGCGCGTCGCCGCCGCTTTCCCGTCGAGCAGTACCGCGAGCCGGGTCGTCCGCACACCGGCTTCAATTCGACGCAAGGACTCGCCGAGCACCTCATCCATCGGCGCGCTCTCGCGAAGCTCGCGCAGGCAGTCGGGAAGGCCTTCGCGCAGCTTCACGAGGTTGCGCTGGAAGCGCTGCTCGGACCAGCGCTGAATACGTTCCTGGGCCGGGCTCACCAGCACCGTTGCAACCGCAGCCGCGAAGATACCCGGGGTCTGGCCGGAGTTCGGACCATAGAGGCCCAGGATGAAGACCTTCACCGCCTCGTTACTCGCTGCGAAAATCCCGCCGATGAAGATCGTCACGAGCGCGAACGTCGCAGACCGGCTAATGACCGCCTCCGCATCATAGAGCCGGTAGCGCAGCAGCGCGATCAGCAGCCCGATCTGCAGGGAGAGGAAGGCGATGCCGAAACTCAGTCCGCCCAGGAGCTCCAGCAAGAGCTGGCTTCCGAAGGAACCCGCCTGGAGCTTCGCCGCATCCATGGTGAGCGCCGCGGCAAGGAAGACTGCGTAGCCGGAGAAGCCGAACAGCGCCCATTTGATCTGCTGGCGCGCATCGCCGGGCGGGGTCTCCCGCAGCCGGGCGAAAAGTGTCGCGACGGCGACGGCCATGAACAACAGGAAGACGGCGCGGTACCATTCGCCCTGGAGAAGGAAGAGCAGCGGAAGCAGCGCGAGGGGAATGAGGATGGTTCGCGGCCGCAACTGACCGAACGGGAACAGCAGGACGCCCGCAAGAAGACAGATGTTGCCGGCATCGTAGAGCAGGCGATGCGCCCAGCCCGGAAAGTTAAGGACATATTGCAGGAAGGCGGCGGACGGCTGCTCCGCTGCGATGGTGAGCAGGATAGCGAGCGACAGGACCGAGCTGATCAGGTCCTCCGGCTTGCGCCGGTGCAGGATCCAGGCGGCGAACAACAGGAAGGGGTAGGTGATCAGGTGCAGCAGATCCACGACGCCGAGGAGAGCGGGCGAAAGGCCGAACCGTCCCGCCGCCTGGCCGATATGCTGCTCACCGAGCTTGACGCGATAGTCACGCTCGCTGCCGTCTCTCGATCGAAGGCGGAGTGTGTATTCGGACTCGTCGACGCCCTCGAGGATCGGCGAGAAAAGCACGTAATCCGTCTCGGTGGCGTCGTTCGGACGGGCCCGCCCGCGCCGCGAGATCGGCACGACGTCCGCGACCTCCAGCCCGTCGATCGCGACGATGTCGTCGCCCGGACGAACGCCCGCCGCTTTGGCTTCGGCCCCGATTGGGAAGCGAACTCGAGTCAGGTCGTCCTCATCGAGCGCAATGCCTGCGCGGCTGCCGGCGATAAGCGCCGAATTCTGTCCCGCCTGGTCAATGCGATACCAGATGCCGGCAATCGGCCCGATGATCGCCAGCAGAAGCGCTGGGATCCAGATCAGCTGGAAGAGGACCAGCCCGCGACGCGACAGGTCGGGGATGCGGTCGGGCAAGCCAAGCTTCGGCGCGCGTGAAGCTTCGGCACTCACTGCGGAATCCGTCGCCATGCCAGCGTGATGCCCCCTTGGTCCCTCGTTGCCCTCATTAGCATTTGGAGGCCTTCAAGATAGTGGCGAAGGGCGGCTCGCGTTATAGTTCGACTTACCACGTCCTTGTGAACGCGAAGTCTTTGCCGCATATCGCATCATCGGCGGGAGGCCTGATTGGCCAAAGTCTTTCTGAGCTACGCGCGCGAAGATGCTCCGGCAGCCAAGCAACTGGCTGAGTGCATCGGCCGTGCCGGCCACCAGGTGTGGTGGGATCGCCAGATCGAAGGCGGGTCGCGCTTTGCTGCCGAAATCGATCGGGAGCTGAAGAATGCCG
>CAWHJH010000003.1:0-46828 GCA_963829625.1 uncultured Alphaproteobacteria bacterium
TGGCGGAGACGGAGGGATTCGAACCCTCGGTACGGGAATCCCCCGTACGGCGGTTTAGCAAACCGCTGGTTTCAGCCACTCACCCACGTCTCCGGAAGCGGCGCTAGGCCGCGCGCTATATAGGGCGCTTTCGCAAGCTTCAACCGGATGGCTTTATTTCGCGCGAACTTCCAGCCGCATGTCGAGCCGCATCTCCTCGCCTGGCTCGAGCACTCGGAAACCCAGCTCGGGCCAGTCGCATTCCGGCGCGTTCATCGCCGCATTGGCATGGCTTACCGGCTCCGCGACGAAGAGGCCTCCGCTCGCGGGCGAATATATCTGGAAGAAGCGCGCCTGCGGCGACGACAGCTCCAGCTCGAACGGCCAGGCGGGGTCATCCATGAGCACTCGGCCGCTCCAACCGCCGAAACCATTGTCGAGGTTCTGGCCGCAGATCAGCCGATTGCTGAGGTCGTAGCGGCCGCTCGCCGGCACCTTCTCGACCGGAAGCACCTCCTCGTCGATCGTCCAGACGTGCGTGACGCTCGTCTCGATGCGGGTGCCCGCGCTGCACGGGAAATAGGGATGCTGGCCAAGTCCGCACGGCATAGGCTCGCCCGACGTGTTGCGGCAGGTCAGGCCGATCCGCAGCACCGCCTCCTCCACCAGGAACTCCTGCCGCGCCTCGTAGCTCCAAGGCCATTCGTCCGCCTGGTGCCAGTAGGAAAGCAGTGCGCGATTCCCGCTCGCTTCTTCGACGCTCCAGGGATTCAGCCAGCCCTGTCCATGCAGCGGATTCGGATCGCCGGCCATGTTCGGAGTCATCGAGACCGTCCGGCCCCGAAAGGTGAACGAGCCATCCCGAACCCGGTTCACGTACGGAACGAGCGGAAAACTTGCGGCCTCCAGAACGTTTTCAAGCGGGGTGTGGCTATCGCGCAATATAGCCGTCGCGCCGTCCGCACCCAGAAAGACGAGCCGCGAAATTGTCCCGCCAATTGAAGGACTAAGCTGTAGCTCGAGGTCGGAAGACGACAGTGTCAGAGTGTCGGAGGGCATGCCGGAACCTAAACCTCAGGCAACCGAAATGTTCACAGGACGGCAACTTCGCTGGGGATAAACCGACAATAAAAGTTGCGCCGCGATTCCGGCGATTGGTATTTGAACCCCGGGGACGGGGAGAGGGTCATGGGTAGACGGGTCAAGGACTTCATCGAAATCAGCGAGTACACCTCGCTCGACCAGCTCATCAACACACTGACGGCCATCCGGGATAACCTACCGGAAGATTCGGAACCCGAACTTCGAATGAAGGGCGATGACGTTTTCGGTCGCCGTCTGTCGATCAGCTATTTCCGCGAGCTGACCGCGGAAGAAGCGACTCTCGACGCCCGCTACAGCGGCTCCGACCTGCCGGCTCCGAACGAGGAGATCGAGAAGCTTCGCGGCAAGCTCGACAAGGTCGAGTTCGAGCGCGACGACCGCGTCGCCAAACGCCGGATCCGCCGCGTAGCTTAAGCTACCACTCCGCGAAGCTGCCGTCCTCCTGGCGCCAGATCGGGTTGCGCCAACGATGCGGATCGCAGTGCGCGTCCCGAACGACATCCTCGTCGATGTCCACGCCAAGGCCGGGACCCGTGGGAATCGACAGGAACCCGTCCTTCGGGCTCAGCTGCTCCTTCTGCTTGCAGTAGGTGAAGAGGTCGGCCCCAACATTGTAGTGGATGCCGAGACTTATCTCCTGGATCGCGACGTTCGGCGCGACCGCTGCCAGTTGAAGACAGGAGGCAAGCGCGAGCGGGCCGAGTGGGCAGTGCGGCGCAACCGCGACGTCGTAGGCTTCCGCCATCGCCGCGATCTTGCGGCATTCGAGGATGCCGCCGGCGTGGCTCAGGTCCGGCTGGATGATGTCGACCGCCCCGCTTTCGAAGAAAGGCTTGAAGTCCCAGCGAGAATAGAGCCGTTCGCCGAGCGCGATTGGCGTGCTGACGAGGTTTGCAATTTGCGCGAGCCCTTCAGGATTCTCCGACAGGATCGGTTCTTCGATGAACAGGAGTCCGAGGTGCTCAAGGGCCTTGGCCAGCTGTTTCGCCAAGGGCCGGTGGACACGCCCGTGGAAGTCGAGCCCGACATCCATTCCGGCCGCCTGAGCCGCCTCGACGCGAGCGACGACCTCATCGAATATCTTGGGCGTGCCGATCCAGCCGAGCTCGGCCGTAGCGTTCATCTTGACCGCGGAGAAGCCCTGTTCCCCGCGCGCCTTCGCGGCATCGGCGATCTCGTGCGGACGGTCGCCGCCGATCCATGCATAGGCCCGGACCTTCTCGCGCACTCGGCCGCCCAGCATCTCCCATGCCGGAAGGTTGAGCGCTCGGCCCTTGAGGTCCCACAGCGCCTGCTCGAGGCCCGCGAGCGCCGACATCAGCACGGGCCCGCCGCGATAGAAGCCGCCGCGATAGCCGATCTGCCAGATGTCCTCGATGCGGAAAGGGTCGTGACCGATGAAGCGGTCGCGAAGCGCCGCGAAGGCGCCGTCCACTGCCTCGGCATGACCCTCGAGGCTCGCTTCGCCCCAGCCTACCGCGCCTTCGTCCGCTTCGACGCGGACGAACAGCCAGCGAGGGGGAACGGTGAACGTCTCTATCTTGCCGATCTTCATGCGTAGTCCGCCGAGGTGTCGCGTGATCCGAGGTCGATCTCTTCTTTCTGCAGCCGCTGGCGCGCTTCTTCTTCCTGCTCGCGCGCATGCGCCATGTCGTAGTGCGATGGCGGCACGACGGGAACGACGAGGCACAGGCTGGAGGCGGGCAGAACCTCGCGCCAGTCGCGGATCAGCCTTTTGTAGGCGCGACCGACGTTTCGGATGTTGCGATCGAGGTCGTAAAGGCCGAGCGGGTTCACATTGCCGTTCTGCTCTCGGAGCGCCGTGTCCCAGTCGACCTGGTCGGTCAGCGAGTACCAGGTGAAGCCGACGGTCGGGATACCGACGTTCCTCAAGCGAAGGACGTTGGCCCATTCCTTCCATAGCCAGTGGACCAACTCGTCGCCGACCGGGCCTTCGACGAGGTTCGTTTCCGTGTGCATGATCGGCAGGCGGTAGCGGTTGTAATATTGCCGGGTGATCTCGGTGTAGCCGAAGACCTCCCCCGACGCCGTCGTATGCCCGTTCTCGAACACGCGATGCTCGTTGGTCCGGTAGTAATCGTTGCCGAGGATGCAGTGCTGCTTCAGCCGGTTGTGAAGGAAGAAGTGATACTCCTCCTTCTTCATGCCGTTATCCATGAGGTATTCGAACATGTCGCTGTCGACCCGCCGGCCGTAGTTCAGATCGAGGCTGAGGAAGCGCCGCGAGTTCATCAGTTCCGCCTTGTGAATGGCGGCTGGGCTGTCGGCATGAAAATATTCCGACGATTCCGACTGTATGAAGATGGCGTCGGCGCGGTGCTTCAGGATCTCGAGCATCGCCAGCACATTGGCCTTGACGATGTGTTTCAGCGCCGTGACGAAGCCCTCGTCCGTCTTCAGCTGCTCGTTCCACCAGCCGTACTTGGCCGAGAAGATCGCGCAGATGAACATCTCGTTGACCGGCGTATAGAGCTGAACCCACGGGTACCGTTCCGCGAACGCCGCAGCATAGTGGGCGAACAGCTGCGGGAAGTCGGGATTCTGGAAATTGCCGATCCAGTCCGGAACCCCGAAATGGCAGAGGTCGACGATCGGAGTGATGTCGCGCCGCCTCAGCTCCGCGAAGGTGATGTCGGCGAATTCCCAGTCGTACTTGCCCGGGCCGAGATAGGTCTTGTGGATCGGCGGACCGTAGCGGAGATAGTTGATCCCGATCTCCTGGACGCAGTCGAAATCCTCTCGCCATTTTTCGTAGTGGCCGCACGACTCCATCTGGTCGACGCGCGTCTTTCCATTGTTGATCGTCGGGATGCTGTTCTCGATCCCGGTCGCGAACATGAAGTTAGCGATGATCCAATCTCCCTAGGCCGCCGCTGTCGCTGATTCAGTGCGATTCGCCGCACCCCTGCCCGGATAGCCTCGTCACCTAAAATGAAAACCGCGGAGAAAAGTCGCATTCACGTGGTTTTTCACGCACGGAGCGGACGCATGCGCTGGGCAGAAGGTTTCATAGCAGCCGACTGGGGAACGACGAACCGCCGCGCCTATTTGATGGACGGCGGAAAGTGCGTCGACGAATTCGAGGACGACAAGGGCATCCTGGGCGTGCCCAAGGGCGGCTTCGGCGACGCCGTCGCCGAAATCCGCGAGCGCCTCGGCGACCGGCCGCTCCTGCTTGCCGGAATGGTCGGATCCAATCGCGGCTGGATCGAGGCGCCCTATGTCCCCTGCCCCGCCGGCATCTTAGATCTGGTGGCGAACCTGGTCTGGCCGGAAGCGGGCCGCACGGCGATCGTTCCGGGCCTGTCCTTCGTCGACCCGGACGAGGCCGACGTGATGCGCGGGGAAGAGGTCCAGCTTCTCGGAGCTTTCGCGGCCGGAATGGTCCCGGCGGACTCGCTGGTCTGCCACCCCGGCACCCATAACAAATGGGCGCGCCTTGTCGGGGGCCGGGTCACGCGTTTTCGAACGGTGATGACAGGCGAGCTGTTCAACCTTCTCCGCGAGCACAGCATCCTCGCCGACCTCCTCTCCGGCCCCGCCGAGAATGACGACGCATTCGCGCGGGGCGTGACCCGCGGTCTGGAGGAAGGTTGCCTAACCGCAGAGCTGTTCAAGATCCGCGCCCGCGTTCTTCTCGGCCAGGCCGACGCCGGGGATGCCGCCTCCTACGGCAGCGGCCTGCTGATCGGCACCGACGTTCGCGCCGGGCTGCAAGAGGGCGCCGAGAGGGAAATCTACGTCATGGGCCGGCCGGAACTCACGCGCCTCTACGCCGAGGGGCTGAGGATCGCTGGAAAACAGTGCCGCCAGGTGGACGGGGAGGAAGCGTTCCTCGCCGGTGCAAGAAAGATCGTGGAGATTCTGGAATGAGTGCCGCCGAAGATTTCGATCTTTATTTCGCGGAGTGCCCGCTGATCGCGATCATTCGCGGCGTGACCCCGCAGGACGCGGAGGCCACCGCGGGCGCGATCTTCGCAGGCGGCATCCGCATCATCGAAGTCCCGCTAAACTCGCCCCAGCCGTTCGACAGCATCCAGATCATCGCCAAGGCTTTCGGCGACCGTGCTTTGGTGGGAGCAGGCACCGTCCTCAACACGGACGACGTGCAACGCGTGCAGGCCGTCGGCGGCCGCCTGATCGTCGCTCCGAACATGAACGAGGATGTGATCCGCGCAACGGTCGATGCGGGAATGGTCTCCTCTCCCGGCGTATTCACCCCGACGGAGGCCTTCGCGGCGATTGCGGCAGGCGCCCATGCGCTGAAGCTGTTCCCGGCCGAGGCCGCCTCGCCCGCCGTCGTGAAGGCCCAGAAGGCGGTCCTGCCCAAGGGCATTCCGCTGATCGCCGTCGGCGGCATCCGCATCGACAATGTCGCGGAGTGGTTCGGGGCCGGGACCGACGGCTTCGGACTGGGATCAGGCCTCTACAAGCCGGGCCAGGACCCCCAGCTGACTCTGGAACGCGCGCAAGCATTTGTTTCGGCGGTGAAGCGCTGATGCGGCCGATCCGGATCGGCATCATCGGTTTCGGCAAGATCGCGGCCGACCAGCATGTCCCGTCGATCGCGGCCAACCCGCGGCTGGAGCTGGCGGCCACGTCGAGCCGCTCCGGCCAAGGCGTAGCCGCGATCTATTCCGACTGGCGCGAGCTTCTGGACAAGGTGAACGGGCTGGAGGCCATCGCGATCACGACGCCACCCAGTGTCCGGTACGAGATCGCCCGAGAGTGCATCGAGAAGGGCCTTCACGTCCTTCTCGAGAAGCCGCCGGCGGTGACCTTGAGCGAAGTGGAGGAACTGTCCTGCCTGGCGGAGGCGAAGGGCGTGACATTGTTCGCCACCTGGCACGCGCGGCACAATCCCGCCGTCAGCGCCGCCGCGCAGGCGCTCGCCGGCAAGCGCATCGCCGGCATGCGGATCGTCTGGCACGAGGACGTCCATAAATGGCATCCCGGCCAGAACTGGATCTGGGAGCCCGGCGGCTTCGGCGTGTTTGACCCCGGGATCAACGCCTTCTCCATCGCCACCGCCATCTTCCCGGGCGCTTTGTTCGTCCGTTCGGCGGAGCTATCGTTCCCAGCAAACGCCGATACGCCGATCGCCGCCGAAATCACCTTCGCAAGCGACGTCGCCGATGGAGCACTGAACTGCAGTCTCGACTGGCGCCGGACGGAAGGCGAGGAATGGACGATCGACGTCGCTACAGCCGATGGCCGGTCCGTCACGCCTCACGCAGGGCGGCGCGCGGCTGATCCTCGACGGAGAGAAGCAGAATGCCGGTGGGCCAGGCGAATACCCCGATATCTACCGCGAATTCGTGGACCTAATCGACCAGCGGCGGGGTTCAGTCGACGTGCGCCCGCTGCGGCTTGTCGCCGACTGCTTCCTGGCCTCGCGCCGCCGCACCGTGGAGCCCGTAGCGATGTAACGATGCCTATGTGGTTAACCCCTGTTAAATCCTGTCTCGCAGGCGTAATGATCTGCGTAACGGCCTGCACCACTGTGAGGGTTTAGTTGCGTATGACACAAACCGTTGACGAGCTTGATCGGCTTGACCGCGCCTTTGCGGGCAACCTTTTGCTCGCCACCTTCTCCGCCGACGTTCGCGGACTTTTCGAGCCGCACGCCGACATTATCGAATTCACCGTCGGCGAGCATGTCCAGAGCCGCGGACGAGACGTGGAATGGAGTTACTTCCCGTTCGGAACGACCATGATATCCCTGGTCGTCGAGTTGGACGACGGCCGTTCTGTCCAGGTTGCGTCGATCGGCCGTGAAGGGGCCGTCGGGGGGATAGTGAGTTGCGGCCACGCCCCGGCTTTCGCCGATGCGCAGGTCATGGTCGGCGGCCCCGCAATGCGCGTGCCGATGGAAAACCTCGAAGAGGCCAAGAGTCGCTCAGGCTTCGTCGCCAACATCTTCTGCCGATTCTCCGACTATCTCCTTGCCGAGGTCATGCAGTCGGTCGCCTGCAACAGCTTCCACCCCATCCAGCAGCGCGCAGCGCGCTGGCTGCTGACGGCACAGGACCGCGCCGGCGACCGGATCGAGTTGACGCAGGAAGCGCTCGCCGCCTTGCTGGGCGTGCAGCGGACGACGGTGAATGCCGTGGTCGGAGCGCTTCAGGAGGAAGGCCTGCTGTCCGCCCGACGTGGCCGCGTCATCGTCGTCGACCGCGCGGGACTGAAACGGCAGGCCTGCGAATGCTATTCGATCGTCGAAGAACATTTCGGAGCGGTGATCGGCCCCAGCGGGTCCGGCGGTTCCCGCGGAAGTTCCGGCGGCTAGCTCGCGAGCGCCCAGTTCAGCGCTTGGCCGGCGTGGAACGGGGTAAGGCCGGCATCACTTCCGCCAATATGCTCCGGAACCTTCACTGAGGTTCGATCGAGCGTGACCGTGCCCTCGTTGAGCGCCAGGCCATAGAAGCGAGCGCCATGCTCGGATGCGAAGGCCTCGAATCGGTCTAGCGCGTCCTCTTCTTCGAAGACCTGTGCATAGCTCTCCAGCGCGAACGGCGCATTGAAGATACCCGCGCAGCCGCATCCGGACTCTTTGGCATGGCGCGGGTGCGGGGCGCTGTCCGTGCCGAGGAAGAACTTGGGCGACCCTGAAACCGCCGCCGCGCGAACGGCAAGGCGATGCTTTTCGCGCTTTACGACCGGCAGGCAGTAGGAATGCGGCCTGAGGCCGCCGGCGAAGAGCGCGTTGCGGTTGAGATGCAAGTGCTGGGGAGTAATCGTCGCGCCGACGTTCGGCCCGGCATCGCGGACGAAATCGGCCGCCTCCGCGGTCGTGATATGCTCCAGCACGATCCTCAGATCTGGGAAATCGCGCACCAGTCCAGTGAGCACTCGATCGATGAAGACGGCCTCGCGGTCGAAGACGTCGATGTCCGGGTCGGTCACCTCGCCGTGCACGCAGAAGACCATGCCGATCTCCTGCATCCGCTCCAGCGCGGGATAGATATTGCGAACGTCGGTGACGCCATGCGCCGAGTTCGTCGTCGCATTGGCTGGATAGAGCTTGCAGGCGGTCCAAACGCCCTCCCCGAACCCCCGTGCGATCTCGTCGGGGTCGGCATGGTCGGTGAGATAGCAGGTCATCAGCGGCGTGAAGTCGGGTCCTGCCCATTCGCCGATCCGATCGCGGTAGGCCGCGGCCGCCTCGACCGTCGTGACCGGCGGCACCAAATTGGGCATGACGATCGCCCGGGCAAACTGGCGCGCCGTGTAGGGGGCGACCATTCGAAGCATCTCGCCGTCGCGCAAATGGACGTGCCAGTCGTCGGGACGGCGGATGGTCAGGCTTTGCATCGTCACGGTCGGCTCCCTAACTGAAGGCCATGGCCGCTACCACCCTGACCGACCGCGCAATCGTCCGTCTCTCGGGCGAGGACGTGCACGGCTTCCTGCAGGGACTGGTGACGAACGACGTCCTGGGCGAGCTTCCGGTTTGGGCCGGACTGCTGACGCCGCAGGGCAAATGCCTTTTCGACTTCATCGTCTGGTCCGACGACGAGGGCCTGCTTCTCGACTGCGCTGAGGAGGCGGCGGACGACCTTGTGAAGCGGCTGACGATCTACCGGCTGCGTCGACCGATCCGTGTCGAGCGCGAGCCCGGAATTGCGGTGCATTGGTCGCTGGAGGGCAGCGCCGGCAGCTCCGACCCTCGGCTGCAGGAGCTTGGGCGACGATGGCTCGGCGAGCCCGACGAGCCTGCTTCTAGGTTGGCTCGAGCATCGACTGCGCCTGGGTGTTTGCGAGGGCCGGGCGGAGCTCGGAGATGTCCTCTGGCTGGAATGCAATGCAGCTGAGCTGAACGGCGTCAGCTTCACCAAAGGCTGCTTTGTCGGCCAGGAAAATACGGCACGAATGAACTGGCGGCAGAAGGTCAATCGGCGGCTCGTCGTTGTGCCGAGAAGCAAAGCCGGACCGCGGACCCGCATTCTCCATGAGAAGCTCGGACTGGCTGTCGAGCATCGGCGCGTCGACGATCTCGGCGATGCGATCATCCCGCCCTGGCTGGGCGAAGCGCTGGCGTCTTAGCAGCCGTAGTCGCGCTTGAGCCTTTTCGGTCCGACGTCGCAATACCAGACGTCGGTCGCGCCGATCGCAAAATCCACGATGTTCCAGCGGCCGCTTTTCAGTTGAAGAACCGCGTCCACGCGAAGGCCGTCCATATTGTCGAAATCATCGAAGTAGCGGTTGCCGTCGATCGGCTTCCCGCCCTTGCGCTGCGGATCGGCCATGACGAATGCCCAGCCGTCTTCGACGCGCAGGACCTGGATGGTGAACTCGACGTTCGGACCGAGTTTGGTTTCGATCGCAGGCCGAAGCGCATCAAGCACCGCCTTGCGCTGCGAGGGGGCGGGAGCGGCTGCGACCAGAGCACAGGCGAGGGCGATGAATAGGGTCTTCACAGCTTCGTTCCCCGCTCCGCTGCCGCCGCTTCTTCTTGGCGCGAGCTGAAGATTCGCCATGAGGCGATGGCGCCGATCATCATCCAGATGATGTTGAGCACTGCCGACGGGAGCGCGCCGTGCCACCAGCCGTTGACGATGAAACCGGCGGCACCGACCACGTTCATCGCCTGATAGACGCAGCGACTGACCAGTCAGCTTCCCCGCCGACAGCAACAGGTAGGCCAGCAGGATCAGCGACGCGCCCGCCCAGCCGACGATCTCGATGGCAATCTCGGTCGGCGTCATGCCGGCCAGCTGCGCCCGTCGACCTGCTTCACTGGCACATCGTCGAACGTGCCGGGCTCGAACAGGCGGGCGTTGACGCCCATCCGCTCATGCGGCGGGTCGGTCAGGGGCACCCAGTGCGTGACGATACCGCAGTGGCGGCAGCGCTGTTGAGCGATATACGCCGGGTTTGAATTGGCGCGGACGTAGCGATCCAGCTCGCCCTCGATCACAAGCTCGTCGGACGAGTAATAGATGCCCTGGAAGCCGGTCTTGCTGCACAGGCTGCAATTGCAGTGAGTGACTTGGTCGGGCTTGTGCGGCACGGTGATGCGCACACGGCCGCAATGGCACGTGCCGACCAGCGCGCTCACTGTGCCGCCAGCCTCCGCAGCACGTAGTGCAGGATGCCGCCCGACTTGAAATATTCCAGCTCGTTGTAGGTATCGATGCGGCAACGCGCGGTGAAGCTGAACTCGCGGCCGTCATCCTTGATGACCTGCACCGTGACATCCTGCCGCGGCTTCAGCTCGCCGATGCCGGTGATCGTATATTGCTCGGTGCCGTCGAGGCCCAGCGTCTCGGCGCCCTCGCCCGCGTTGAACTGCAGCGGAAGCACGCCCATGCCGACCAGGTTCGAACGGTGGATGCGCTCGAAGCTTTCGGCGATGACTGCGCGAACACCGAGCAGAACCGTGCCCTTGGCCGCCCAGTCGCGCGAGCTTCCCGTGCCATATTCCTTGCCGGCGATGACCACGAGCGGGCGACCGTCGTGCTGGTAGGCCATGGCAGCGTCATAGATCGCCATGGTCTCCCCGGTCGGAGCGTAGCGCGTGAAGCCGCCCTCGACATTTTCCAGCATCTTGTTGCGGATGCGGATGTTGGCGAACGTCCCGCGCATCATCACTTCGTGATTGCCGCGCCGCGAACCGTAGCTGTTGAACTCGCCGCGGCTGACCTGCCGCTCCAGCAAGTAGCGGCCGGCCGGGCTGTCCGGCTTTATCGCGCCGGCGGGCGAGATGTGATCGGTAGTGATCGAATCCCCGAACACCGCCAGCGGCCGCGCGCGCTCGATGTCGCCCGGCGGCACCGGGTCCATCGTCATGCCCGTGAAGTAAGGCGGGTTCTGGATGTAGGTGGATTGCGGCGGCCAGCTGTAGGTGTCGCCGCCCGAGACCGGGATCGCCCGCCAGCGCTCGTCGCCATGATAGACGTCGGCGTAGCGCTTGCGGAACATGTCCGAATGGACGTGCGCGTCGATCAGCGAACGGATCTCTTCGTTCGACGGCCAGATGTCCTTGAGGAACACCGGCTCGCCATTGCTGCCGATGCCGATCGGCTCGTGGACGAGGTCGGCACGGACCGTGCCCTTCAGCGCATAGGCGACCACCAGCGGCGGCGAGGCGAGATAGTTGGCGCGGCAATCCGGCGACACGCGCCCCTCGAAATTGCGGTTGCCCGACAGGACACTGACCGCGACCAGGTCGTTCTCGTTGATCGCCTTGCTGATCGGCTCGGCAAGCGGGCCGGAATTGCCGATGCAGGTCGTGCAGCCATAGCCGACGAGGTCGAACCCCATGGCGTCGAGGTCCTCCTCCAGACCGCTGGCCTTCAAATAGTCGGTGACCACCTGGCTGCCGGGAGCGAGGCTGGTCTTGACCCAAGGCTGGGGAAGCAGCCCCTTCGCCCGCGCCTTCCTCGCCACCAGCCCCGCAGCGACGAGGACTGACGGGTTCGACGTATTGGTGCAGCTGGTGATCGCGGCGATGACGACGTCGCCGTTACCGACGTCGAACTGCTCGCCGTCAACCGCGACCCGGGGGTCGTTGTGCTTCTTGTATGTCTGCTCGAGCTCGGCATTGAACTGGTCGTCGACGTCGGTCAGCAGCACCCGGTCCTGCGGGCGCTTCGGACCCGCAAGCGAGGGCTCGATCGTGCTCATGTCGAGGTCGAGCGTATCGGTGAAGACGGGCTCGGGGCTGGCGTTGTCGCGCCACAGGCCCTGCGCCTGACAATAAGCGCGGGTCAATTCGACGTCTTCGTCCGGTCGCCCCGTCAGCCGCATATATTCAAGCGTCCGCTCGTCGATCGGGAAGAAGCCGCAGGTCGCGCCATATTCCGGAGCCATGTTGGCGATGGTCGCTCGATCGGCGACACTCATGCTGTCGAGGCCGGGGCCGTAGAATTCCACGAACCTGCCGACCACGCCTTTCGCGCGCAGCATCTGGGTCACGGTCAGGACCAGGTCGGTCGCGGTAATGCCTTCCTTGAGCGCTCCGGAAAGGCGGAAGCCGACGACTTCCGGGATGAGCATCGATACCGGCTGGCCGAGCATGGCCGCTTCCGCCTCGATTCCGCCGACGCCCCAGCCGAGCACTCCCATACCATTGACCATCGTCGTGTGGCTGTCGGTGCCGACCAAGGTGTCGGGAAAGGCGACATGCTCGCCATTGCTGTCCTCGGCTGACCAGACGCCGCGCGAGATATGCTCGAGGTTCACCTGGTGGCAGATGCCGGTTCCCGGCGGAACGACCTTGAAATTATCGAACGCGCCACTGCCCCACTTGAGGAATTCGTAGCGCTCGCCGTTGCGTGCATATTCCAGCTCGACGTTGCGGTCGAAGGCCTTGGGCGTGCCGAACTCGTCGACCATCACGCTGTGGTCGATGACGAGGTGAACCGGCACCAGCGGGTTGATCTTCTGCGCATCGCCGCCGAGCTGCTTCATTGCGTCGCGCATTGCGGCAAGGTCGACCACGGCCGGGACGCCGGTGAAGTCCTGCATCAGCACGCGCGCTGGACGATACTGGATCTCACGGGCGATGCTCCGCTCCTTCTGCCAGTCGACCATGCACTGGAGATCCTCGCGGGTGACGGTCGCCCCGTCCTCGAAGCGCAGCAGGTTCTCCAGCAGCACCTTCATCGAGAAGGGGAGACGGCTAATATCGCCGAGCTGCTCCGCCGCCTTGGGCAGCGAATAATAAAAGTAGCTTCGCTCTCCGACGGTCAGGTTCGAGCGGGTGTTGAGGCTATCCTGGCCGGTCGGGATCATTGAAACTGTCCTGTGGATGCTTGGTTCTCGGGGCAGCCGCTAGATGGGCAGCGCGCAGGCCCTTAGCAATCAGCCCGGCGGCCCGCAAACAGGGCTAGATCCAGCCGCGCCGCTTCAGGTACCAGATCGGTGCGACGGCGCTGATGAGGATCAGCGTCAGGGCCATCGGATAGCCGAACAGCCATTTGAGCTCCGGCATATGCTCAAAGTTCATCCCGTAAACGCCGGCGATCAGGGTTGGCGGCAGGAACACGATAGCCATCCAGGAGAACAGCTTCATCGCGGCATTCTGCTCGATGCTGATCAGGCCGAGGGACGCATCCAGCAGGAAAGTGAGGTTGTCGGCCAGGAAGCCGCTGTGATCGACGAGCGACCGAACGTCCCGCGCGAGACTGGTGATGCGGTCGCGAACCGGGCCCGCTCTCTCAATCTTCATCGGATCCGAGCTCGACAGGAAGCTCAGGAGGCGAGCAGTGCTGACGGCGGTCTCGCGGATCTTTGCAAGCAAGATCTGGGTGCGGCCGATCCTCGTCAGAAGGGCGGTCAGGCGATCGGCGGGAATGCGACGGGCCGTCCGCTTCTGGAAGATGTGGGCCGAAATGGTTTCGGTCTCGGCGCCGACCCTTTCGAGTTCGTCAGCCATACGGTCGATGATGGCATCGAGGAGGTAGTAAAGGGCGGTCAAATTGTCCTGGACGAGTGCCTTGTCCCGCCGGGCATGCTGGGCGAACGCGCGGATCGGCTTCGGAGTGATGTAGCGGGTCGTTACCAGCCGGTCGCGCGTCAGCACGAAACCGATGGGGTCGCTCTGCGGATTGTCGTCCTCCACCCCGAACAATGCCGTCAGCGTCATGTAGAGTGCGCCATTTTCCTCGTAGAGGCGGCTCGACGGCTCGATCTCGCTCATGTCTTCGCGGGTCGGGACTTGGACCCCGACGCACTGCTCGACGAGCTTGTCCTCCTCTCGGGTCGGTTCCTCGAGGTCGATCCAGGTCGCGTCGTCGGGAATCCGCTGGCCCTTGGCCGGATCGATGACGCTGCCGTCGCAATTCGGTCCGTAGGCTCGGATCATAGGCCGGTTGATCGGGCGAACGGCGGTGCTTTGCAAGCCGCTTCCGTCTGCTAACCTCCGCCTCGAATGACCCGCTCGACGCGCGCGGCCGCCGCCGCCATCCTCCTCGTGGCCGCCACCGCTGCCCTGCTCACCCTGATGGGTCGCCCGCCCATTTGTACCTGCGGCTCGATCGACCTCTGGGTTGGGCAGGTGAACAGCTCGCGCACCAGCCAGATGCTGTCCGACTGGTATAGCCCCAGCCACATCGTTCACGGCTTCCTCTTTTACGCGGCCCTTGCGCTGGTCGCGCGGAAATGGCCGATCGAGCGGCGCTTCCTTGCCGCACTGACGATCGAAGCTGCGTGGGAGATCGTCGAGAACACGCCAATGATCATCAACCGATATCGCGAGGCGACCGCTGCGCTCGGCTACACCGGCGACAGCGTGCTCAATTCTTTATCCGACATTGCAATGATGGGACTCGGTTTCCTGCTAGCCCGCAGGCTCCCTGCATGGGCCTCGATAGCCATCGTGCTGGTCCTGGAGCTGGTGCCGCTGCTGGTCATCCGCGACAATCTGACTCTCAACGTCTGGATGCTGCTTGCCCCGAACGAAACCCTCAAAGTGTGGCAAACGGGTGCCTAGGATTCCGTGCGATTCAGCCCCATGCATCTCGAAACGAGGGATTTGAGGGAATTCGATTCGTGAGAATTTTGGCCTTGGGCGTGTCGGCACTTGCCTTCGCGCTCACCGCGACGCCCGCACACGCAAACGAGATTTTCGGCGGTCTGTACGTCCACGACGTCGATACTTTCCTGACCATAGCCGGAGTCGAGGACGGGATGGACGTCCAGCTAGGATGGCGCGGCAACAGGATCGGGAAGGTCGCGGCTTCAGCCTTACGTGTTCGCAGCAGTGAATACGGCGGGTCAGACCCATTACGCTGCGGCCGGCTTGTCCATGAAGTTCGGCGACGAGTTTTACGTGCGTCCGGGTCTCGGGCTCGCAGTTCACACCGGTTCGACCAAGAGTTTCGAGGACGACAGCAACGACCATCTGGAATTTGGCAGCCGGGTCCTGTTCGAACCCGAACTCGCGATCGGCGCACGGATCAACGACACGACGACGATCGAGGCGAGCTGGGTGCACATGAGCCATGCCACCCTGTTGTCCGGTCAGAATCCCGGCATCGACAATTTCGGCCTCCGCCTGTCGGTTCAGCTGCGCTGAGCTACTCGCAGCGGGTAAGGATCGGCGCCACTCCGTAGTTCAACGTGAACGGCCCGAGCTGCGTGCCGTCCTCCAGTTTTACCGACAAGGTCATCTGGTCCTTCACGACCTCACCGGAATAGGTTGCCTGCTGCGCGGTGAAGATCTGGCCCACGCGAACCTGGCCGATCTGCCCCGCCCTGTGCGTTCCCTGAACGCTGAAGGGGCCTTGAGGAGGCAGCGCCTGGTCGATGGTCCCGGCGGCGCAATCATACTGAACCGCCCCGACGCCGCCTTCGATGTCCATGCCGATGCCCTGACCGCCCCACAGGCCGACCAGGCTCCTCGGCGCCTCCCCGGGATGGACGCAACGCGCGAGCGCGAGCAGCGAAACCGCAACGACGAAAGCCTTCATCCCCACCCCCTCTTTAGCCGCCGATCATGTTCTCCGGCTTGACCACCCGATCGAACGTCTCCTCGTCCACCAGCCCGAGTTCCAGGCCCGCTTCTTTCAACGTCTGCCCGTTCTTGTGCGCGTGCTTCGCGATCGCCGCAGCATTGTCATAGCCGATTTCCGGCGCGAGCGCCGTCACCAGCATCAGCGATCGATTCATATGCTCGGCGATCCGTGCCTCGTCCGGCTCCAGGCCATCGAGCAGGCGTTTGGTGAAGCTGTCCATGCCTGTGCTCAGGATGTTGATCGACCGGATCACGTTGGCGCCGATCAACGGCTTGAACACGTTGAGCTCCAGGTGGCCCTGCAGCCCGCCGACGGTCACCGCGACATGATTGCCCATCACCTGCGCAGCGACCATGGTGAGCATCTCGGCCTGCGTCGGATTGACCTTGCCCGGCATGATCGAGCTGCCCGGCTCGTTCTCGGGAAGCTTCAGCTCACCAAGGCCGGAGCGCGGGCCCGATCCCAGCAGGCGGATGTCGTTGGCGATCTTCGTCAGCGACACCGCGATCGTGTTCAGCACGCCCGACAGCTCGACCATCGTGTCATGGGCAGCGAGCTCTGCGAACTTGTTCGGAGCGCTTGTGAACGGCAGCTGCGTCAGGCTCGCGATTTCCTTGGCGAACGCCTTCGCGAAGCCCGCCGGAGCGTTGAGCCCGGTGCCGACCGCGGTGCCACCCTGCGCAAGGCGGTACAGCCGAGGAATCACGCCCTCGACGCGCGCGATGTTGTCGGCGACTTGCTGCGCATAGCCGGAAAATTCCTGGCCGAGAGTGAGCGGAGTCGCATCCTGCAGGTGGGTTCGGCCGATTTTGACGATGCCGTCCCACCTCTCCGCCAGGTCGGCGAGACGATCGTGCATGGTCCGCAACGCCGGCAGAAGCCGCGCATTCACCGCACGGGCCGCCGACACGTGTAGCGCCGTCGGAAAGCTGTCGTTCGACGACTGTCCCTTGTTCACATGGTCGTTGGGGTGGACCGGCGACTTGCCGCCGCGCGCGCCCGATAGCTTCTCGTTCGCCCGGCCCGCGATCACCTCGTTCGCATTCATGTTCGATTGGGTGCCGGAGCCCGTCTGCCAGATGACGAGCGGGAACTGGCTGTCGAGGTCGCCGCGGGCCACTTCCGCCGCGGCCTGCTGGATCGCTTCGGCAATCTGGGGATCGAGTCCACCGATGCGGGCATTCACACGAGCCGCCGCCTGCTTGATGAAGCCGAGCGCGTGGACGATCTCGACCGGCATCTGCTCGCGCGGTCCGAACGGGAAATTCTCGATCGAACGCTCGGTTTGTGCACCCCAATAGGCATCTGAGCGGACTTCGATCGGGCCGAAGCTGTCGGTTTCGGTACGCGTGCTGGTCATGGAATTGGTCGGTCCTTCGTCATTGCGAGGAGCGCCGGCGACAGCACAATTCCGCTGACTCGCCTCGCTCCGCTCGCGATGGCGGGGCTACTGCTATTTCTTGCGCGTGAAGTCCACGTTGACGACGTTCGAGCCGTCGTCGCTCCCTTCACCCTCAGGCTGAGGCGCGTCATTCTCCGCTTCCTCATGCTCTTCGTGGACGTCGTCAGCGCCGTTCGCCTGGAACTTCAGGCTGAAGTCGACCGCCGGATCGACGAAGTCGGTGACCGCAGCGAAGGGCACGTGGAGCGTCGACGGCACGCCTCCGAAGGACAGGCCGACGCTGAACGAGTCCTTCTCGACCTTCAGGTCCCAGAAACGGTGCTGGAGAACGATGGTCATCTCGTCGGGAAAGCGCTCGGTGAGATGCTTCGGGATGCTGACGCCCGGCATGCGCGTCTTGAACGTGATGTAGAAATGATGGTCGCCCGGAAGCGCGCCGGTCCGCTCGACCTGGCCGAGCACCCGACCGACCACGTCGCGCAGAGCTTCCTGCACGATCTCGTCGTAGGGGATCAGGCTTTCCGGAGTCTCGTCGCTCATCACCACCCGTGGTAACGGACGCCGCAAACCGGTCAAGCGGAGTCCTTCATGCCGATCGATCCGACGCAACCCTATGACGACACTAACATCTTCGCGCGAATCCTGCGCGGCGAGCTGCCGTCCAAGAAGGTCTATGAGGACGATCACGTCCTCGCATTCCACGACATCAACCCTCTCGCTCCAGTCCATATCCTGGTGATTCCCAAGGGATCGTACGTGTCCTGGGACGACTTCTCCGAGAAAGCGTCGGATGCGGAGATTGCCGGTCTCACCCGCGCGATCGGCAAGATCGCGCGCGATGCCGGGCTTGTCCCTCAGGGCTACAGGGTGCTGGCCAACATCGGCCTGCGCGGCGGCCAGGAAGTACCGCACCTCCATGTCCACATCTTCGGAGGCCAGCCCTTGGGGCCGATGTTGGCGCGCTAAGGGGATTGCCCTCTCACGCCGAGCCGCTAGGCTCCGCCGCAAACACAATCTGCCGTTTGAGGGGAGAATTAATGGCGACTGCGGCTCCGAAGCGGGGACTGCTCGGGCGCATCTTCTTGCGCAAGACCGTTGCTCAGGTCCAACGCGAGACCGAGACCAGTGAACTGAAGCGCTCGCTGGGGCCGTGGAACCTGGTGTTCCTAGGCATCGGATGCATCATCGGCGCGGGCATCTTCGTCCGCACCGGCAATGCCGCGGCCCTCCACGCCGGACCGGCTGTCCTCTTCTCCTACATTATCGCGGGCATCGTGTGCGCCTTCGCCGGCCTCTGCTACGCCGAGCTATCGTCCACGCTTCCGGTGTCAGGCTCCGCCTACACCTACAGCTATACGACCATCGGCGAGTTCGCGGCCTGGGTCATGGGCGCGCTCCTGCTTCTCGAATACGGCCTCGCCGCGTCGGTGGTCGCGGTCGGCTGGTCGGGATACGTCGTCAGCCTGCTTGCCGACATGGGGATACATGTGCCGGCCGCCCTCACCGGGCCGGCTGGCTACCCTAAGGAGCTGGCGGACGGCACCACAATTACGACCGTCTTCAACCTGCCCGCCTTCCTGATCTGCCTCCTGCTGGCGCTTCTGCTTGTGGTCGGAGTTTCTGAATCCGCGAAGGTCAACAACCTCATCGTCGCCATCAAGGTGACGGTCCTGGTCGCCTTCATCATCGTCGGCGGCTTCCTGATCATGCAGAACTACGACGCCTTCGCTCCGAACTGGCAGCCGTTCATCCCGGAGCCGACAGGCGAGAAGGGCGAGTTCGGCTGGAGCGGAATCCTCCGCGCTGCCTCGATCGTCTTCTTCGCCTACATCGGCTTCGAAGCGGTCTCTACGGCAGCCCAGGAAGCCAAGGATCCGAAGAAGGACATGCCGATCGGAATCATCGGCTCGCTCCTGGTCTGCACGGTCATCTACATCCTGGTCTCGATCGTCCTCACGCTCGTCGTGAACTATCGCGAGCTGAACGTTCCCGACCCAGTCGCCGTCGCGGTGGACGCTTTCGGGCCGGAGTGGGCGTGGTTCGCCTCGACCATCAAGATTGGCGCGATCATCGGCCTGACCTCGGTCATCCTGGTGCTGATGTACGGCCAGACGCGCATCTTCTACACGATGGCCCGCGACGGCCTTCTGCCGAAGGTCTTCTCGCGCGTGCATCCGAAGTTCCGCACGCCGTGGATCAACACACTTGTCGTCGGCCTGGCGGTCGCAATTGCCGCCGGCTTCTTCGACATCAACTTCCTCGGCGATGCGACCTCGGTCGGAACGCTGGCGGCGTTCGGAATCGTCTGCCTGACGGTGATCTGGCTGCGACAGACGCACCCGGAGATCCCGCGGGGCTACAGGGTGCCGCTCTATCCGGTCCTTCCGGCGCTCGGCATCCTCAGCTGCTTCGCGCTGATCTTCACGGTGGAGGAGCGGGTTCTGCGCTTCTTCGGCTGGTACGTGATCGGCGCGATCATCCTGTATTTCGTCTACGGAATGAGGAATTCGGAACTCGCCAAGGGCCACGACGTGATGGCGGACGACGAGCTGCCGATCTTCCCGGAGGATGCTCCGCTCGACGAAAGCGGCAGGCCGATCATCCGGCCCTGACCGCAGGGTATTCGAAGTTGAGGGCGGCTCTTCGGGGCCGCCCTTTTCCTATGCCGCGAGCTCTCCGGCGAGCGCCCTGAGGTTAGCCTCGGGCCGGGCGCCATAGTGCGAGATGACCTCCGCTGCCGCGATCGCTCCCAGCTTCAGCGACTGCTCCAGGCCCAGGCCTTGGGCCCTGCCCGCAAGGAAGCCCGCCGCGAACAGGTCGCCGGCGCCCGTCGTGTCGACGACCTCGTCGACCGGGGCCGCCGGAACATCCACGCGCTCGCCGCCATGGGTCGCAAGCGCGCCCTTCTCGCTGCGCGTGACGACCAAGGTCTCCACCTTGTCCTTGAACGCAGCGACCGCCGTCTCGACGTGCGCCACTCCGGCCATCGCCTGAATTTCGTCCTCGTTGGCGAAGAGGATGTCGATCCGGCCCTGGTCGATCAGCGCGTTGAAGCCGTCGCGGTGGCGGTCCACGCAGAAGCTGTCGGAGAGCGTGAAGGCGACCTTGCGGCCCGCCTCACGCGCGACCTCGATAGCGCGGACCATCGCATAGCGCGGCGTCTCGGGGTCCCACAGATAGCCTTCGAGGTAGAGGATCGCCGACGAGCGGATCTGCTCCTCGTCGAGGGCGCTCGACGGCAGATGCTGAGCAGCTCCGAGGAAGGTGTTCATCGTCCGGTGTCCATCCGGCGTGACCAGGATCATCGAGCGCGCGGTCGGGATCCCGAAATCCTTCGACTCGGTCGTGAATTCCACTCCGGCGGCGGTCAGGTCGTGCCGGTAGAACTCGCCCAATTGGTCGGGAGCCACTTGCCCGATGAAGCCCGCGCGAACGCCGAGCGCTGCGACCCCCGCCGCCGTGTTCGCGGCCGAACCGCCGCTGATCTCGCGCGCGGGACCCATGTGCGAATAGAGCCGCTCCGCCTCCTCGGCGTCGATCAGGCGCATCGAGCCTTTCGTCAGCCCCTCGGAATCGAGGAAAGTGTCGTCGGCGTCGGCGATGACGTCGACGATGGCATTGCCGATGCACAGCACGTCGAGACGGCAGTCGGTCATTCGAAAAGCACCTTGTTCTTGCGGGAGAAAGCGCGCGCCTAGCTGTGTGCGCCGCACGCGGCAAGCTTGCCTCGCCCGGAAGCCGCCGCCATGACTGGGGCATGCGTATCCTTGCTACCCTGATCGCCGCTCTGCTGCTCGCCGGTTGCGCCGCGCAGCCACCGGAAACGCCCGCTGAGGTTGCGCCCCCGCCGATCGCGCCCTCCGTTCCCGGCGGCCTGATCGGCCTCACCGCAGGAGAGGCGATGGCCCGACTTGGACAACCGGCGCTGCAGGTGCGCGAAGGGCCAGGGCTGAAGCTCCAGTGGCGCGGGAGCTGTGTCCTCGACGCCTATCTTTACCTGCAGGGCAACGTCGAGCGGATCACCCACGTCGATACTCGGCTCGCCAACGGCAACAATACGCCTCAGCCGGCCTGCATCGCTTCGCTTACCCGTTCCTGAAGCCTGTTCATCGCCCAGGCGGCGGCATCGGCGATCACCGGATCGGGATCGGACAGGTGATCGGCGACGGCCGATGCCAGATCCCCGTCGCGGCTGTTCCCTGCCGAGACCAGGCAATTGCGGATCATTCGGCTGCGGCCGATGCGCTTGATGGGCGAGCCGGCGAACATCTCCCTGAACGCGGCGTCGTCGAGCTTCAGCAGGTCGGCGAGCTTGGGAGCGGTGAGCTCCGCCCGCGGCAGGAAAGTGAGGTTCGCCGCGGCTGCTTCGGCAAAGCAATTCCAGGGGCAGACCGCGAGGCAGTCGTCGCAACCGTAGATGCGGTTCCCCATCGCCTCCCGGAACTCGACCGGGATCGGCCCGTCATGTTCGATGGTCAGGTAGGAGATGCACTTGCGCGCATCGATCCGGTGCGAAGGCCCGATCGCGGCGGTCGGGCAGGCATCGAGACAGCGCGTACAGCTCCCGCAATGCGCTCCGGCTTCTGCGGGTGCGTCCGGCTCAAGCTCGAGCTCGGTGAGGATGACGCCGAGGAACAGCCAGCTTCCATGCTCGCGCGAGACGAGGTTGGTGTGCTTCCCCTGCCAGCCGATCCCGGCCGCGGCGGCCAGCGGCTTTTCCATCACCGGGGCCGTGTCGACGAACACCTTGAGCTCGCTCGGAGATCGGTCGACGATGAAGCGCGCCAGAGCTTTCAGCGCCTTCTTCACCGTCTTGTGATAGTCGCCGCCCTGCGCATAGACCGAGATGCGCCCGCGCTCCGTCTCCGCAGCGAGCGCCATCGGGTCAGTCGCCGGCGCGTAGCTCATTCCCAGTGCGATTGCCGACCTCGCCCCCGGCCACAAGGCAGTGGGCGATACCCGCTGGTCGGCACGCGTCTCCATCCAGCCCATCGTCCCCTGGTGGCCGGCCGCCAGCCAAGACCGAAGATCGAGCCCGGCCGCCTTCGCGGCATCGGCGCGAGCGAAGCCGCACGCGACGAAGCCGAGCCGCTCGGCCTCGGCCCGTATTGCGTCTTTAAGGGTTAGGCTCTTATCCACGGCGGGCGCCATACTCGCCAAATGCGGCTTTCTCTAAGGAATTCCAGTGCTTCGACAGGCATCGCAGCAAAGCTGGACCGGTGAGTATGCCGTCGAAGCCGTCGACCTGGTCAAGGACTTCACCGAGAAGCGCGCCGTGGACGGCGTCAGCCTGGCCGTTCCCGCCGGCTCCATCTTCGGTCTTCTCGGCCCCAACGGCGCCGGCAAGACCACCACGCTCCGCATGCTTCTCGGCATTATCGAGCCCTCGTCGGGCGAGCGCCGGGTGCTCGGACACTCGCGGCCGATCGAGGCAGCGCACCAGATCGGCTATCTCCCCGAAGAACGCGGCCTCTATCCGGCGATGAGCGCGCGCGAAGGCATCGCCTTCATGGGCGCGCTTCGCGGAATGAAGCTGAAGGAGGCTAGGCGACGCGCCGACCAGCTGCTCGAGGAGAACGGACTTGGCGACTGGGCGAAGAAGCCCATCCGCACCTTGTCGAAGGGCATGGCGCAGACCGTCCAGCTGCTCGGCACCCTGGTTCACGAGCCGCGCCTGATCGTCCTCGACGAGCCCTTTTCGGGACTCGATCCCATGAACCAGGGCAAGCTGGAGCGCCTCATCCGCAGTCGCGCGGCGGAGGGCGTGACCATCATCTTTTCGACCCATGTGATCGCCCATGCCGAGCGCCTCTGCGAAAGCATCGCAATCATCGCCGGGGGCAAGGTTGCTTTCAAAGGGCGCGTCGATGAGGCGCGCGAGCGGCTTCGCCCCATCGTCCGCCTCCGCACGCGGGAGAGCGACGGCGCCTGGCGCCTGGCGCTTCCCGAAACGGCGCGCAACGAGGGCGGCGAGTGGATCTTCGAGCTTCCCGAAACCGGGCCGGAGCCACTGCTCAAGGCGCTGATCGACGGTAGCGCGGGCATCGAGACACTGGCGATCGAACGGCCCGGCCTGCACGAGGCGTTCGTTGCAATAGCGGGCGATGCCGCCGCCCGGGCGATGGAAGAAGAGGAGCCGGGCGAGTGAGGGAATTGGTGCGCTCCGCCTTCGTCATCGCCCGCCGCGATTTCACGGCCACGGTGCTTTCGCGCACCTTCCTCCTGTTCCTGCTCGGCCCCTTCTTCCCGCTCCTGATCGTCGTGATCTTCGGGGCTGCGACGGCGCCGATGAGCGTATCGGAACAGCCGACGGTCGCGGTGATCTCGAGTCCGGAAGAGTTCGGCCAGCTCA
This sequence comes from uncultured Alphaproteobacteria bacterium, assembly GCA_963829625.1. Classification (GTDB taxonomy): domain Bacteria; phylum Pseudomonadota; class Alphaproteobacteria; order Sphingomonadales; family Sphingomonadaceae; genus Sphingomicrobium. Next base: position 23,321 of record CAWHJH010000003.1, read on the forward strand.
GCCAGGCGCGCGACCGCCTGCAGGACACGTTCGGCGCCCTCGCGATCGTCAACCTCGAGCATGTCGCGCCAACGGGCGAGCCGCAGCAGGGCGCGCGCTATCTACTGTCCGGCAAGCCGGGGGTCGTCGCCGTCCTCGAAGGCGGCCTTGAGAAACCGCAGGTCATCGGCACGATCCGCACACAGAGCGGCACTGCCAAGCAGCTTCGGCTCTTCATCGCCGAGGCGCGGCGCGGCGCCGGCAACGAGCCGCGCGAAGCGGTGCACATGCCGGTCATGCAGACCAGCACGGTGATTCCCGCCCAGAACGTCGGTGCCCGGGCCATCACCTCCCGCGCAGGGCAGTCCCTGCTGTTCCTTCTCACGCTGCTGCTCGCGGGCATGCTCCTGTCGCAGCTGATCGAAGAGAAGTCGAACAAGGTGATCGAGGTCCTGGCGGCCGCGGTCCCCGTCGATGCCATCTTCCTCGGCAAGCTCCTCGCCATGCTCGCCGCATCCCTTGCCGGTATCGCGGTTTGGTCGGCGGTCGCCGTCGGCGCGCTCGCCGCCTTCGCGCCCGCCGGGCTGGACGCTCTGCCGCCGCCGGCCGTCGGCTGGCCCGTCTTCATCCTGCTCGGCCTCCTCTATTTCGCGATGAGTTATTTGTTGCTCGGCGCCATCTTCCTCGGCATCGGCGCGCACGCATCGAGCGCCCGCGAGGTGCAGACCCTGTCCATGCCCGTGACCATGGCGCAGGTCGTCATCTTCGCCGTCGCTTCGATCGCGGTCGGCGCTCCGGACAGCAACCGGACGATCGCCGCCGCGGTCTTCCCGCTGTCGTCGCCCTATGTGATGATTGCGCGCGCAGCCGAGGTGCCGGGGGCAATGCCGCACCTCCTGGCCTTGCTTTGGCAACTGCTGTGGGTCGCGTTGTTCCTGCGTGTCGCCTCGAATATCTTCCGAAGGAGCGTGCTCAAGTCGGGACCCGTGCGGTCGAAACAGCGCAAGCCGGTCAGAGCCTAGGCAAAGGCGGCTCGAGCGGCGGTCTCCAGCCAGTCCTGCATCTGGCGGAAGGGCCCGGGCCCGTAGCTGATCCGCGCGATTCCGGCGTCCGCCCATTCCCGCCTGCTCGGCGCTCCGGGCCAGGTCATCGCATTGACCGGTAGCGGGGAGGCTTCGACGATCCGCTCGACAAGGCCGAGATCGGTTAGCCCGGGGATGAAGAAGCCGCTCGCGCCTGCTTCGGCGTAGGCCTTCACCCGGTCGATCGCAGCATCGGCCAGCGCCGAATCATGGGCATCAGGCCTTGCCTGCAGGAAATAATCCGTTCGGGCGTTGATAAAGAAATACGGACCGACGGCAGCGCGGACGGCCGCGATTCTCCGGGCCTGCAGGTCGACGTCGTGCATGCCCTGGCCGCCGACGACCTGGTCCTCGAAGTTGCAGCCGATTGCGCCTAGCTCCGCCAGCCGCTGGACATTGCCTGCCGTCTCCTCCGGATCGACCGCATAGCCGCCTTCGAAATCGATCGTGACTGGCAGGTCGACGGAACCGACGATCCGAGCGGCATTGGCGAGCGCGGCCTCCATCGGAACATCCTCGCCGTCCTGCGCGCCATAAGCTTCGGCCACGGAAGCGCTTCCGGACGCGATCGCCTTCGCGCCGGCCTTGGCGACGGCCTTCGCGCTTCCCGCGTCCCAGATGTTGAAGAGAATGAGCGGGTCGCCGGACAGGTGGAGCTCGGCGAAGGCTTTGGCTTTGTCGGTCTGGTTCATGCCGAGTGACTAGCCTTGGGAGGCGGCGCTCGCCTCCCAATTCTTGCGCTCAACAAATAAGCTCAGCTTATGGCTTCGCGCGCCATCTCCTCGAGCTTCGCCATCAGCGCCCGGTGCGGGAACGGTCCGTGGCTGATCCGCGCAACGCCGGCCGCCGCCCATTCCGCCTTGGGCGGAGCGCCGGGGAAAGCGATGACGTTCAGCGGCAGCGGGACCTCGCGGACCACCCGCTCGATCTGCCGGGCATCGGCCAGGCGAGGGACGAAGAAGCCGCTCGCTCCCGCATCCGCGAACGCCTTGCCGCGCTCGACAGCCTGATCGACCAGCGCGTCGTCAAAGGTCTGCGTCTTCAGGAACAGATCGGTGCGGGCGTTGATGAAGAATGCGTCGCCCACGGCCGATCGGATCGCGGCAATTCGCTCGACCTGCCGCTCCAGCGGATGAAGTCCCTCGCCCCCGATCACCTGGTCCTCGAAGTTACAGCCCACTGCGCCCGTCGCGGCGAGACGAACGACGTTCGCTCCGCCCTGCGCGGGATCGTCGGAGTAGGCGCTCTCGAAGTCGACGGTCAGCGGGAGGTCGGTCGCGTCGACGATTCGCTTCGCGTTCGCCAGAGCGAAGTCGAGCGGGACCTGCTGCCCGTCCGGCCAACCCTGGGCGTCGGCGACCGGGTGGCTGCCCGTCGCCAGCGCCTTGGCGCCCGCTTTTTCGACCGCCAAGGCACTTCCGACGTCCCAGATGTTGTAGAGGACGACAGGGTCGCCCGGGACGTGGAGCGCCGCGAACCGCTCGAACTTGCTCGCCATCACAATTTCTCCGGATAGGTCGGACGGATGTCGACGGGAATATGCGTCATTGATGCGATCACCTGGTTCGCCTCGGGGTCGAGGACCCCCCATTTGTCGAGGAAGGCCTTAGTCCCGGCATAGTCGCCGCCGCCCTGCAGCCGAACGATGTCGCCGACGAGCGCCCGGATCGCGCCGTCGATCTTCGCTTCGTCGATGCGGAACCGCTTGGCCTGCGCGTCCCACACGATCGCCCCCTTGTCGCGAAGGTAGCGGTACTGCATCGCCGCGCCCTTGCCGTGCGCTTCCCCGATGCCGAAGCGCATCGCGCGGAACAGTCCGGCGACATAGGTCGCGCGCATCTGAGATCGCTCGGCGCTGGGGATCACGCCTTTGTCCATCATGTGGAAGACGTTGTAGGCGCCCATCACGTCCGCCTTGGCCTCTTCGAAGCCTCCCGCGATCTCCTTCAGTTCCTGATCGACCGTCGTCTTCCGTCCCCCAACCGTGATCGATCCCGGCCCGAGGCTGTGCGACAGCTCGTGGAACAGCGTTTCCAGGAACATGTGCCGCTGGGTCACATTGCCGGCCTGGCCCTCAACCAGGACCAGACTCGCCATCGGCTTCAGGATAAGCTCGTATTTGGCGCCGAGCACGTTGCGCAGGATGACCTTCTTGGCGCCCTTGGCCTCGCGGACCCGCTCGTCGTTGGGCAGGTTGAACGCGACCGTCTGAACGCCCGGCACATTATCGCCGCCGCCGTGGACCTGGTCTGCGACCGCGATCGGCGATTCGAAGCCGCGCTGGAAGTTCTTGAAGCGCTCCTCGACCGGAAGGTTCGCTTCCATGTCGCGCAAGTGACCCTTGTAGACGTCGAGCGCCTGGCTCTCCTTCGGGTCCTTCAAAGTGACGAACGCCTCGAAGGCGGTTTTCCGGCCATAGAGCTCGTCGGTGTAGACCTCGTAAGGCCCTATCGCGACCTCGATCGGCGTATCCTTGAGGTCCATCCAGGCCAGCTCGGACTCGAAATAATCGTCCGTGCGGAACGCCTTCGCCCGAAGCGACAGGAATTTCTTCAGGCTCGGATTGGTCGTCTTCGCCGCCGCCTGCTCGAGCAGTTTCGCGGCCGGCTCCAGCCATTGCTTGTAGGCCTGGCTGTACGGCACCGCGACCAGCCGGTCTCCCTGCCGCTGCACCACCGTGTACGGGCTGGTCAGCGCCTCCTTCTGGTCGGGGTGTTCGGCGAGATATTTGTCGAACGCTTCCTTGGTCAGGTCGGCGGGATAGAAGCCCGCGCCCGCCGGCTTGGCCTGCCCCCCGAAGAGGGGCTTGCCTTCCTCGATCGGGTCCCACGGGCCGAAGAAGGCGTCGAATCGCTCCAGAAGCTTCGGATCGTTCTTCGCAGCCACATCGGCCCGAAGCTTGTCGTAGTCGGGCGTGTTCTGGCGCTTGTAGATCTCGCTCATCAGGTTCGCGGCCTGGATCAGAAGGCCCACGACCTCGCGCTCCTCGGCGCTGAGGTAGGACGTATCGACATCCATCCGGATCGCCCCGAGCTTGGACAGGCCGTCCGCATCACTCTGGGCGACGGCGGCATTGCCCGTCTCGTTGGAGGTGGTGGCCGCGTCGCAAGCGGCGAGGCCGAGGATCAGGGCGGTCGCCGCGGCGGCGAGGATGCTGTGCTTCGTCATGGCGCGCCGCCTAGCAGGTGCGACGAGCGGCGGGCAAACCGGCTTCGATCAACTGACGAACTACGCGCCGTTCAATTTCGTAGAAATCAACGCGCGTGTTTCGACCGACTGACAGGCCAGCGACCCTGTCAAATACGACCACCCCAAGCTGATTCCGGTCGGGCAGCAGCAAATCGCGTCCGGAGGCAACGTTGGTGGGGGCGATAAGGCCACCACACCGCCGCCAACCGGAAACTAGAGAAAACAGGGATTCTCGGGGTACGGAGCCGACAGTTCGTCCCCGGGATATTCCGGCCACGGAACAGAAATTAGCAGCAAGCGTATTGCTCATTCCGAGATGTTGGCGCTAACCCAGCCATCTCTAGCCACAACAGGGAATAGGCCGATGAATAAGATTTCGACCGCTTTCGCAGTTGCCTTGGGTGCCGCTGCCCTCGCAGCTTGCAACCAGAGCCCGCAAGAGCAGGCCGCCGACAACATCGAGGCGAATGCCGAGATCGTTGCCGACAACCTCGAGGAAGCGGCTGACAACGCCACGACCGAAGCAGCCGAGGACAACCTCGAGAATGCTGCCGACGCGGTTGAGGCGAACGGCGAAGCTGCGGCCAACTCGGTACGCGAAGGCGCCGACGCGGACGGCAACAGCGCGAACTAAGTTCATTCAAGCCGCTCGCACGCAGGCGGTTTGAAAGGGGCGCCCTTCCCGGGGCGCCCCTTTTTTGCGCATTAGGGATGCAGCCGACCTGCAAAAGGTCTGTAATCCGGAATGAAGGTGGGACCCGCAGCCTGGAGGTGTCGGACAACAAGCGCGAGTCCCAAAATAGGACATAATGCGTCGCGGAGCGTTCGGCATCCTATCCTTGGTTAGGTGTCGCCCACCTGGATTCAGGCGTATTCCTACTTTCCAGGCTCACTGCCTCCAAGCGCTCGGCAAAAGCTCTTCAAGCGGTGGGTCGTCGAAGGCGGCTCGTGACGGACGGGCCGCCTTCTTCGTTGGAGCCGTAATCACCTCTAACCTTGGATAAGGTCACGGACCGCCGGTCCGCCGCTACACGACTGGCGGATGCTCGGCCCACAACGTGCATTCCTGTGATCAGTTTGCGGCTCGGGACGGCCCCAAACGTCCCGAGCCGCCCTTCTGGGCCGCTCCGACTAATCTTCGCCGAAGCCTAGTGGACGAATCGCGCCACGACGTCCCGGTAACTGCGCGACACCTTCACCTGCGCGCCTGAGTCCAGCACCAGGAAGCACTCACCGTTGGTGTGCGGCTTCACTTGCCGGACGAGGTCGAGGTTGACGATGGTCGACCGGTGGACGCGCTGGAAACGACGCGGATCGAGCCTCTTTTCCAGGTCCTTCATCGTCTCGCGCAGGATGAGCGTGTTGTCGCCCGTCTGGATGCACATGTAGTCGCCCGCTGCGTCGATCCGCTCGATCGTGTCCACGTCGACGCGGAAGATCTGGCCCTGGTCCTTGATATTGATCATCTTCTCGTAGCGGTCAGGGGCGTGGCCCTCGGGCGAAGCGTCGGCCAGCTCCTCGGCCGCTTCCGGAGCATGTTCGGCCAGAGCTTCCTTCAGCCGCTCCGCCTCGCCCGCGCTGCGCTTCTCGGAAAGGCGCTGGCGGACGCGGTCGAGCGTCGCGGCGAGCCGGTCCTCTTCGACGGGCTTCATCAGATAATCGACCGCCTGCGCCTCGAAGGCGCGCAGCGCATGGTCGCCATAAGCGGTGACGAAGACGAAAAAGGGGCGGCTCGATGTCCATCAGCCCCTGAATGACGGAGAATCCGTCGAAACCGGGCATCTGGATGTCGAGGAAGACGAGATCCGGCTTGTGGGTCTTGATCGCCCGGATCGCTTCGCGCCCGTTGGCCGCGGTCGCGATGACCTCGACATCGTCGTGGGCCTCGAGCCGCAGCTGCAAGCCCTGCGTCGCAAGCGGCTCGTCGTCGACGAGCACGGTGCGGATGGTCATGAGTCTCTGTCTCCGGTTTCGTAGGGAATTTCTAGGATAACGCTGAAGCCCCCCTTGTCGTTCTCTCTCGTCGTAAAGCCATGTGCCGGGCCGTAAGCCTGCGCCAAACGGTCCCGAATATTCGCCAGTCCGACTCCGGTGGAGGGGCTGGCCGCGATGTCCGTCCCCTTGCCGTTGCCATTATCGGCGACCTCGATGCGGACGCCTTGCCCCTGGCGGCTCGCGGTAATCCAGATGTCGGCTCCCTCCTCGCTCGGAGTGACGGCATATTTGATCGCATTCTCGATCAGCGGCTGGAGGAGAAGCGACGGAAGCCGCGCGCCGATCGTCTCCGCATCGATGCGAAAGTGCGGGCGCAATCGGTCCTCGAAGCGCATTTTCTCGATCTCGAGATAAAGCTTCAGCGTCTCCACCTCCTGCGCCAACGTGACGTTCGCGGTCGGCTCGTTCGCGAGGGTGTAGCGCAGAAAAGACGACAGGCGCGCGAGCATCGCGTTCGCCCGCTCCGTCTGCTTCAGCAGCACCAGGGTCGAGATCGAATTGAGCGTATTGAACAGGAAGTGCGGGTTGAGCTGGTAGCGCAGCATCGCGAGCTGAGCGGTCGAAGCCTGACTCTCCACCCGCTCGCGCATCCGGATCTCGTCCTCGAGCAGCAGGAAGTAATTGATGCCGTAGTAAAGCGCGGCCCAGGCGGCGAGCAGCGCGAAGGTGAAGATGATCGCGCCGAAATAAGCGACGCCGACCGGCCTCAGATCCGGCTTGAGGAAGGTGGAAACGCTCCAGGTCTCGATGATCGAGAAGATCGCCGAGGCGAGCACGACCACCGCGAGCGACAGCACCAGGGTCCAGATCGGCTTCATCGCGATCAACCGCTTAAACAGCGAGCCCATCAGCAAGGTCAGGGAATAGCCCGTCGCGGTCAGCAGCGCCGTGTGGATGATGAAGACCGCGCCCATGCTGTTGGCGAAGCCGGACAGGGAGCGGAGGATGAAATAGCCCGTCCAGCCCGCGGTCTGAAGCAGCCAGAAGGCGCGGTTCTTGTCGTCGAAGAAAGGCTGGTCGAGGCCGACGCCGGCCATGATCGGTTGTGCAGGGAAGGTCTCGGCCGACAGCTCGGTGCGCGCCGAGCCCCCGTCCAGCATCCCAGCTTGCTGCTTCAGTGCCACGCTATCGGTCGCCATCGTCCGTTCAGATATAGGCAGGCAATTCCGCCAATGCGAGCTAAGGCGCTCAAGGAGCATCGGGTTCCGCCACGAGAGAAACACGGATGAGCGACGAGACGGTCGAGCAATTCACCGGCGGATGCCTGTGCGAAGAGGTTCGAATCACGGCCTCGGGGCGCCCCTATCGGGTCGGCCTCTGTCACTGCCTCGACTGCCGCAAGCATCACGGCGCACTCTTCTTCGCTGCCGCCATCTTCCCTCAGGATGCCGTGTCGATCGCGGGCGAGACTGCGGAATTTCGTGGAAGGCACTTCTGCCCGCGATGCGGCTCGTCGGTCTTCGCGCGCTACGAAGACGAGATCGAGGTGCACCTCGGAACGCTCGACGCACCCGACCAGCTGATGCCGACCTACGAAAACTGGATCATCCGCCGCGAATCCTGGCTGCCGCCATTCCCGCTCAAGGCCCGCTACGACCGCGACCGTGAAGGAGGCGGGCGGTTTGAGGAGTGACGCCGAGCAGGCTATTGGCGGGAAAAGCGATCCGATCGCCACGGGAGAGATTCGGATGAACGAACATGCACCGCGCGCGAAGTTCCGCAGCATGGACGAAGGCACGGCCGAGGACTGGGCGGTGATCGGCAGCCACTTCTTCCCCTATGCGCAGGGCCTCGCCGACCGGGTGATGACCCACCTGAAACTGCTCGATGGCGACTATGGCGGCTTCCCTATCGACCGGCTCCAGCATTCGCTGCAGACCGCGACTCGCGCGCACCGTGGCGGGGAGTCCGAGGATTATGTCGTGATGGCCCTGCTTCACGACATCGGCGACACGCTCGGAACCCTCAACCACCCGGACATCGCGGCCGCGATTCTCAAGCCCTTCGTCGACGAGAAGCTGCACTGGATGTGCCAGAATCACGGCGTCTTCCAAGGCTATTACTTCTTCCATTATCTCGGGCTCGATCGGGACATGCGCGAGCAGTTCCGCGGCCATCCCCACTTCGAGGACACCGCCCGTTTCTGTGAAATCTACGACCAGACTGCCTTCGACGAAACCTACGACACCGCGCCGCTCGACTTCTTCGAGCCCATGGTCAGGCGCGTTTTCTCGGCACCTAAGAGGTCGATCTACGTTAGCAGTCCCGCCGAATAAGGACCCTTCATGATGTTGTTCCGTACGGCCGTTGCCGCGGCCGCTTTGTTGCTTGCTGGCTGTCAGGCTTCTGAAACCAACACCTCCAGTAACGCCAGCGAGGCCGGCGAGCGGGCCGAGATCGCTCCGATCCTGGCGACTCCGGACGCCAAGGACGACGCCAGCTACGCGCGTCCGCTCGAGGCGCGCGTCCACCACGTCGCGCTCGACCTCACCGTCGACTTCGACGCGAAGCGCGTCGGCGGCACGGCCACGCTCGACATCGACCGCAAGGCGGACGCGAAGGAGATCGTTCTCGACGACAAGGGTCTCGAGATCGAGAGCATCACCGACGGCGACAAGCAGCCGCTTCAATACAAGGTCGGCGCCTCCGATCCAAAGCTCGGCGCGCCGCTGACCGTCGCGCTTGGACCGGACACGAATCGACTTGTCATCAAGTACAGGAGCGCGCCCGACGCAGGCGCTCTGCAATGGCTCACGCCCGAACAGACGGCTGGGAAAAAGAAACCTTACTTGTTCAGTCAGGGCCAGGCGATCGAGAACCGCAGCTGGATTCCGACGCAGGATTCACCGGGCATCCGCCAGACCTGGGAAGCCACCATCCGCGTTCCCGCCGGCCTGACCGCCGTGATGAGCGCCCCCAAGGCCGCCGAACCGATGACCCAGGGCGGCGAAAGCATCTTCAGTTACCGGATGGACCACAGCGTAGCGCCCTACATGATCGCAATCGCCGTCGGCGACCTCGCCTTCAAGTCGCTCGGGACGCGCACCGGCGTCTGGACGGAGCCGGTCATGCTCGACCGCGCCGCGGCCGAGCTGTCCGACACGGAGAAAATGGTCGAGGCAGCCGAGAAGCTCTACGGCCCCTACCGCTGGGGCCGCTACGACGTGATCGTCCTTCCGCCGGCCTTTCCATATGGTGGGATGGAGAATCCGACCCTCACCTTCCTCACCCCGACCTTCATCGCTGGCGACAAGAGCCTTGTAGGCCTCGTCGCCCATGAACTGGCGCACAGCTGGTCGGGCAACCTCGTCACCAATGCGACCTGGGCGGACAGCTGGCTCAACGAGGGCTTCACCTCCTATTTCGAGAACAGGATCATGGAGGCGATCTACGGCCCGAAGCGCGCCGCACAGGAAGCCGCGCTTAGCTTCGACGATATGGAAAAGGCCCTCGTCGAGGAGGGTCGCACCGCTCCCATCACGCAACTCAACCTCCCGAAGGACCAAGCGATCGCCGACGGTGGAGCTACCGGCATCATCTACGACAAGGGCGCGGCGTTCCTGCGCACGATCGAGCGCACCGTGGGACGCGAGAAATGGGACGCCTATCTGCGCTCATACTTCGATCGCCATGCCTTCCAGCCGATGACCTCGGCTCTCTTCCTCGCCGATCTTCGCGCGAACCTCCTCAAGGGCGACAAGGCGATGGAGGACAAGCTTCAGCTCGATCGCTGGGTGTACCAGCCCGGCCTTCCATCGAATGTCGCGCGGCCCGATCCGGCCGCCTTCGCGTCCGTAGACAAGGCGGTTCGCGAATTTTCCGGCGGAGGCACCGTTCCGGCGGCGTTCGCACAATGGACGACCGCAGAAAAGCTGCGCTTCCTCAACAAGTTACCGCGCAAGCTGCCGACCAGGCGCCTCGACGAGCTGAACCGAAGCCTCCGGCTCAACGACGCCGGCAACAACGAAGTGCTGTTCGCCTGGCTCGATCTGGCGATTCGCAACCGGTACGACCCGGCCGTGCCGGCCCTGGAGCGCTTCCTTACCACCCAGGGCCGCCGCAAATTCGTACGGCCATTAATCGAAACGCTGGCCGCGGACGCGCAGTGGGGCCGCCCCATCGCAACGCGCGTCTACCGGGCTGCGAGGGCGTCCTATCACCCCATTACACAGCGCGATCTGGACAAACTTAAGTTAGGCAGTTGATCAGCGGGTCTTAACCGCGTCTCAACCCTCTTCGGCTACCGCTCGTTTGACCAGATTTAGCGAGCGTGGATGTACGAAGCTCCAGACCGTTTCAAGCGGATGACCGCGGCACGCCTGCCTGACGGCGAATCGCTGGGAATCACCAGCGATCCCGTTGAGGTTGCGAGCTCGCCGTTGAAGGACGTCCAGCTCATTTCCCGCGCCCAGCTCGCGCCCTTTTTCGCGGCTGCGAACGTCGTTGCCGCGGGAATGATGATCGCCGCTCTGTGGGGCGAAGCGAGCCTGACGTACCTCCTGCCCTGGGCGGGGACGGTCGGGATCGCGAATTTCGTCGCGATGCAAGTCGCACGGACCCAGTCGATCACCCATATCGGCCGCTCTGGCAGGCAGGTTCCCGAATGGCTGATGGTGGGCGAAGTCGTCGGCCGCGGGCTGATCTGGCTTTCGCTGCCCATCTACCTTTTCCCGTCTATGGAGCCCGGGGCGCAGGTGATCGCCGCGTCGATCATGGCCGGCCTCGGCGTTGCGGGCCTCGGTCTCGTGGTCGTCCCGCGCGCCGCGATCGGCTGGATGTCGGCATTCACCGCCGGCGTCGCCGCCGCCCTGTTCATCGGCCGCACGTCGGTTCCCTTCCAGCACATGCTGTCGATCCTGTTCACGCTCGGCGTGTCCATCTTCGGCGTGCTCAACGTCGCGCGCTGGGCCTTCGAGCAGCTCAAGACCAACGCGGATTTCAGCGCCCAGAGCGAAAGCGCGAGCCTGCTTCTTCAGGAATATGAGCAGCGCGGCGTGGGCTGGCTTTGGCAGGTCGATGCCGAGAACCGCGTCACCTACATCAGCTCGCGCATGACCGCCCTGCTCGGCCGACCCGCAAGCCAGTTGCTCGGCCATTCGATGCCCTCGCTCCTCGGCGGCAATGCGGAGCTCGGTCGCAAGCTTCTGGAAAAGCAGCCGTTCAACTCGCTCGACATGGAGCTTCAGACGGCGCGGGGGCCGCGCTGGATCTCGATCGCAGGCGACCCGATCATCGACACCGCCGGCCGCTTCGAAGGCTTCCGCGGCGTCGGCAGCGACATCACCGAGATGCGCCAGACGCAGGAGCGGCTGACCCACCTCGCCAACATGGACGTGCTCTCGGGCCTCCCCAACCGCGGCCGGGTGCGCCAGCTGCTGGGCGACTCCCTGCGCAACGCGACCGTGTCGAACGTGCCCTGCGCGATCCTCTTCCTCGACCTCGACGGCTTCAAGCCGGTCAACGACACGTTCGGCCACCCGAAGGGCGATGCGGTGCTTCGCGCCGTCGCGAAGCGTCTGGTCGACGAGGTCGGCCAGGACGGTCACGTCGGCCGCATGGGAGGCGACGAGTTCGCAATCGTCATCACCGACGCCCAGAGCCGCAAGATGGTCGAGCAACTGGCCGACCGGATCATCGTGGCGATCAAAGAACCGTACATGATCGACCAGACGGAGATCCGCATCGGCGTTTCGATCGGCTGCGCCTTCGGCCCGATCGACGGCGCCACGGTGGACGACCTGATCCTCAAGGCCGACTTGGCGCTTTACGAAGCCAAGGATTCCGGTCGCGGAGTCGCGCGATACTTCTCCTCCGAGCTCCAGTCCGAACAGGAGGACCGGGTCCGGCTCGAGACCGATCTCCGCCAGGCGGTCGTCGCAAAGCAATTCCACCTCGTCTTCCAGCCGCTGGTAAGCGCCAAGACGCAGAAGCTCATCGGGTTCGAGGCGCTGATCCGCTGGAATCACCCCCAGCGCGGCTTCGTGCCCCCGAACGTTTTCATCCCTGTCGCCGAAGAGAGCGGCCTGATGCCGGTGATCGGCGAATGGGTGATCGACGAGGCTTGCCGCGCCGTCGCATCCTGGCCAGACCCGATCACCGTCGCCCTGAACATCAGCCCGAAGCAGATCGTCCTGGCCGCGCTGCCCAATATCGTGAGCGAAGCGCTCGCGCGGTGGAAGGTGCCGGGCAACCGGATCGAGCTCGAAGTCACCGAGGGCATCTTCCTTGGCGATAACGGGCCGACCCTGGACGTGATGAAGCGCCTGCGCTCGCTCGGCGTAGGGATCGCGCTGGACGATTTCGGGACCGGCTATTCGTCGATCGGCTATCTGAACAAGGCGATCTTCCACAAGTTGAAGATCGACGGCAGCTTCGTCCGCGAGGCGGGCACGCGGCCCGAGAATGTCGCGATCATCAAGTCGATCGTGCAGCTTGCAAAGAGCTTCCGCATGTCGGTCACTGCGGAGGGCGTCGAAACCGCCGAAGATTTCGAGCGCATGCGCGAGCTCGGCTGCGACACCATCCAGGGCTATCTGTTCGGCAAGCCGCTGTCCTACGAGCGCGCGAACCAGATGGTCGTCGGTCTCGGATCGAAGCGGATCGCGAGCTAGCCGTCAGTACCGCGCGATGATGAACTCGCGCGCCCGCTCATATTCGTAAGGGGTCACTCGACCGTCCGCATCCGCGTCGGCGATTTCCTTGAACTTGAGCGCTGCCGGCTGCGCCTCGGCGACCGAGATGATCCCGTCGCCATTCGCGTCGAACCGGTGCCTGGCCCACTGGTTCAGCACCCAGTCCCGCTCGAACAGCTCGACCGCGCGCGGGTTGAAGGACGCGGCGGCGGCCGGAGGAAGCGCATCCTGAGCGGAAACTGCAAGCAGGAAAATGGCATCGAGCATCCCCCTGAAACGCTCGATGGCGCAAGCTGTTGCGGCGAGCCGATCCCCCTTGCGCACAGGTACGTACATCCCCGGATTAACCAGCGGACACCTTGCCCTATCGTTCAATCGAAACACGGAGAGAGCGATGGCTGGCGAACAGAGCCTTGGAGCGGCTCACGAATATCTGCGCGACGCGTGGCAACGATCCGTCCTGTTCCTCGACGTCCTTCGCCAGCGTGGAAACATCTATCGGGAACAGCGGGATAAGGTCGCGCCGAACGTTCTCGACTTCGACGTTGAGCTGATCCTCGACGGCCGCAACCTGCCGACGCCGGTGAACTACCTTCTCGTGCGCATTGTGCCCCCCGAAGGGATGGCGACGGATCCGGCGAAGCGGCCGTTCGTCGTGGTCGATCCCCGCGCCGGCCATGGACCCGGGATCGGTGGCATGAAGGATGACAGCGAGATCGGCGCCGCCCTGAAGGAGGGCCACCCCTGCTATTTCATCGGTTTCCTGCCTGAAGCCATGCCCGAACAGACCATCGAGGACGTCTGGAATGCCGAGGCGCTGTTCGTCCAGCATGTCGCCTCCAGGCACCCCAACGCCGGCAAGCCCGCAATCATCGCGAACTGCCAGGCCGGTTGGCAGACGATGATCATGGCGGCCACGCATCCGGATGTTCCGGGGCCACTGCTCCTCGCCGGCTCGCCGCTGTCCTATTGGGCCGGAGTCCGGGGCAAGAACCCGATGCGATACCTTGGCGGCATTCTTGGCGGAACCTGGCTGACCAGTCTCGCGGGCGACCTTGGCGGGCGCAAGTTCGACGGGGCGAACCTGGTTGCAAACTTCGAGTCCCTCGACCCGGCGAACACGTACTTCGAAAAGCCGTATAATGTTTACTCGAAGGTCGACACCGAGGCCGAGCGTTTCCTCGAGTTCGAGACCTGGTGGGGCAGCCCTATCCTGATGAATTCGGGCGAGATGCAGTGGATCGCGGACAATCTTTTCGTGGGCAACAAGCTGACGACGGGCGACCTGCGCACGTCCGACGGGATGCAGATCGACCTGCGCGACATCAAGTCGCCGATCGTCGTCTTCTGCTCGTGGGGCGACAATATCACTCCGCCGCAGCAGGCGCTCGGATGGATCACGGACCTGTACGAGACCGATGACGACCTCGTCGCGAGCGGCCAGACCATCGTCTATTCGCTTCACGACACTGTGGGGCATCTAGGCATCTTCGTCTCCGGCAAGATCGCGACGCGGGAGCATGAAGAGTTCGCGAGCTCGATGGAAATGATCGACCTGATGCCGCCCGGACTTTACGAGGCGGTCATCGAGGATGTCGCGGACGAGACCGCCAATCGCGCCCTGATCAAGGGTCGCTACCTTTTCCGGCTGGAGCGGCGCTCTCTCGACGACATCCGCAAGCTTGGCGGCAATAGCCCGGAAGACGACCTGAAGTTCGCTGCGGCGGAGCGCGTGTCGATCATCAACCGCAGGCTTTACGAAACCTATCTCGGCCCATTCGTGCGATCGGTCACTCCGCCCGCATTCGGCGAATGGGCGCGCAAGATGCATCCGAACCGACTTCGCTTCGACATCTTTTCCGACGAGAATCCCGCAATGCGGTTCGTGGCCGAGAATGCGAAGCAGATCCGGGAGAAGCGTGAGACCGTGGCCGAGGACAATATGTTCTCGGCGGCCGAGAAAACCATGGCAGCTTCCATCAGCGCTACGCTCACAGCAATGGGCAAGGCGCGGGACGCGATGACCGAGCAGCTTTTCCACGCAACGTATGGGTCGCCGCTTCTCCATGCGCTGCTGGGGCTCGATCCCGCGAGCGCGCGGGAAGACCGCAAGCCGGAGCGCGAGGCTCTTCGCGAACAGGGTCGGGCAAGACGGCGTGCGGAACTCGAATCGCGTTTCGACAAGGGCGGGGCGGTGGAAGCGACACTTCGCGCCGTGATCTACGTCCGTCGCGCGGAAGGCGGTGCGGACGAACGTAGTTTCGCTATCCTGAAAGAGCTCCACGATGCACAGCCCCCTGGCCGTCCGCGGTCCATGGCCCAGCTGAAGGAGGCATTGCGCGATCAGTCGCTTCTGCTGCGAATGGATGAAGAGCGGGCGGTTGCCGCCATTCCGAAACTGCTGCCGCGCGATACTGACGAACGGGCGCGCACGTTGCGCGCGGTTCAACGCCTGATTGCCGCTCAAGGCGACCTTTCGAGCGAAGGACGGCGGCGGCTTGCCAAAATCGAAAAGCTGTTTGCCGTTCCGGCGGTCCCGGTGGGCAAGAAGGAAGCCGCGGATGCCGGCGATTGAGGCGCCCGCGAAGGACGTCGTCCGGCCGATCCTCACGGGGCACAAATCGCTGATCGTCGGAATCGCGAACGACCAGTCGATCGCCTATGGCTGCGCCGAGGCCTTTCGCGCATCGGGCGCGGAAATTGCCATCACCTGGCTGAACGAAAAGGCTCGGACCTACGTAGAACCGCTCGGCGAGGCGCTTGGCGCCGAGATCATGGCGCCGCTGAACGTCGAGAATCCGGGCGAGCTGGAAGCCCTGTTCGATGAGATCGGCCGGCGTTGGGGCAAGCTCGACAGCCTGATTCACTCAATCGCCTTTGCACCGACGGAAGATTTGCAAGGAGGCCTGCTCGATTGCTCGGCCGCGGGTTTTGCCAGAGCGATGGACGTGTCCTGCCACTCGTTCGTCCGCATGGCGAAGCTCGCCGCGCCTCTGATGACCGACGGCGGCACGATGTTCGCGATGAGCTATTTGGGCGCCAACAAGGTCGTTCCCAACTACAATGTGATGGGTCCGGTGAAGGCGGCTCTGGAGGCGGCCTGCCGGTACTCTGGCCTATGAGCTTGGGCCGCAGGACATACGCGTCCATGCCATTTCACCGGGTCCCCTCAAAACTCGCGCCGCATCGGGCCTGAAGGACTTCGAATTTCTGCTCAACCAGGCCGTCGAACGGGCGCCGCTCCACGAGCTTGTCGACATCGACGATGTCGGGTTCGCCTGTGCTTACCTGGCGACCGATTTTGCGAGGCGGATCACCGGCGGCACCATTTACATCGACGGCGGCGCCAACATCATCGGGTAGCGCAGGCTACCCCCTGACCTCGTTCCTTACGCTCAGCGATCGCTCCGCGTACGGCCTTCCACCGCCGTAGACCATCGACAGGCCCAGGCACGTGTCCTTGCCGCCTTCCTTTACCGTGACGATCAAACGCCCAAGTTCCTCCGCCGCGTCCGCGAACCTTTCTACCAACCGCCGGATCTGTCCTGCCGTTGGCCGAGGGTGGCCTTCAACTTCGCTCGCGCTCGTGCGACCTAGGCTGCGCCGAGTGCGAGTTTTGGGCGATTGCGTTCGTTTCTGGGGGACCCGTGGACCGCCGAAGCTCTGCGCTGAGACTGCAACATGCTTTCATCGGCCTGCTGGCCGCCGGCAGCTTCATCACCCCGGCGATGGCCCAGCGGACCGGCGAGAACGCCGTCACCTCGGCCGACGACGCCTTCGGCACCAGCGTCGGCAATGAGACCATCGGCCTTTACAGCACAGACGAAGTGCGCGGCTTCAGCCCGGTGGCCGCGGGCAATATCCGCATCGACGGGCTCTACATGGGCGGAATTGTCATCGGCAATCAGCGGATCCAGTCCGGCTCCACGGTCCGTGTCGGCCTTTCCGCGCAGGGATATGCCTTCCCTGCCCCGACCGGGATCGTCGAGCTCTCGGTGCGACCGGTGGGGACGGAGCCGGTGCTGTCGAGCGTCCTCTACGCCGGCCAGAACCAGAACGGCATCGACCTCGACGCGCAGCTGCCCATCAACGGCGAGCTCGGCGTCGCCGCGGGCATTTCCTTCAACCAGTACATCGATTTCCCGGGCGGCGATCAGGCGCGCTATCTCGACATCGGAATCGCGCCCGCATGGCGGCCGCGCGAAGGAACCGAAGTTCGCGCTTATTTCGGCGTGCAGGATGCGCCTGTAGACCGCAGCACGCCCTTCACCTTCGTCGAAGGGACGGAGCTTCCCCCTCATCTTCCCAACCGCTTCCACGGCCAGCGCTGGGCCGCATGGAAGAACCGCTTCACGTCGATGGGCCTGTTCGGCCACACCACCTTCGACCAGTGGCGGCTGAGCGGCGGTGTCTTCCGCCATGTCGTCGACAGCCAGCGCAGCTACAACACGCTCTATGTGAATGCCCATGCCGACGGCAGCGCGCGCTACCTCGTCAACATCCACCCGCCCCGCCTGACCGAACAGAACGCGGGCGAGATCCGCCTCTCCCGCCAGTTCGACGAGGGTCCGCGCCACCACGTCGTCCATTTGTCCGCTCGCGGCGGAATCCGCACCGGCGATTTCGGCGGCGAAGCGGTCGTGGACTTCGGTCCTGCGGTCGTCGGCGAAGTGCCTCCAGAATTCCCCGAACCGGACGTCGTGTTCGGGGAAGAGACGAAGGACAAGGCCCGCCAATATGGCGCAGGGATCGCCTATCACGGCCGCTGGCCCGGCGTCGGCGAGTTCAGCGTCGGCGTCCAGAAGGTGCGCTATCGCAAGACCATATCGCCGCCCGACGAAGTGGAGATCGTCACTCGGGCAGAGCCCTGGCTGTGGAACGGCACGCTCGCAGTCAATCTGCTCAAGGGCCTGGTAGCCTACGCGAGCTACACCAAGGGGCTGGAGGACAGCGGCGTAGCGCCGGAGATTGCCGTCAATCGCAGCGAGGCGCCGCCCGCACTGCTCACGTCGCAGCGCGACATCGGCCTGCGCTACGCATTCGGCCCGATGCGCCTCGTCGTCGGCGGCTTCGACGTCCGTAAGCCCTACTTCAACCTCGGCCCCAATCTCGTCTACGCTCAGCTCGGCACGGTCCGTCATCGCGGGCTGGAAATCTCGCTATCGGGCGAACCGGTGAAGGGTCTCAGCCTCGTCGCGGGAGCCGTGCTGATGAAGCCGCGAGTCAGTGGAGAGGCGGTCGACCTCGGCCTCGTGGGCAAAATGCCCGTCGGCCAGGCCGAACGCTCCGCCACTGGCTATGTGGACTATGTCCTCCCGTGGCTTCCGGAACTTTCGCTGAATCTCGGCATCCAGCACCTCGGGAAACGCGCGGGAAGCGTCGACAATCTGCTGACAGTGCCTGGCAGGACGCTGGTCAATGCAGGTGGCCGTTACCGTTTCGAGATCATGAAAGCGCCGGCGTCCCTGCGGCTGCAGGTGAATAATGTGTTCGATGACTATGCCTGGAACGTGACCGGCGGAGGCGGCTTCCGCCGCGCCTTTCCGCGCCGCGCCAACCTTACGCTTGTCGGTCGACTTCTAGGCGCGAAGCAGCGCCGTACGGACGGCCTTGGACAGCGCCTCGGCTCGGAAAGGCTTGGTCAGCAACGGCGCGTTGGGCGCTATCCGGCGGATCGAATCCGTCTCGCTGTAGCCGGAGACGAACAGGATCGGCTGTTCCGGGTGCGTGGACAGGATTCGGCTCGCAACGTCGGCCCCGGACAGACCCGGCATGATGAAGTCGAGCACGACGAGATCGGGTTTCTCGGCCGCAAAGGCGCTCAGCCCCGACTTGCCGTCGTTGGCCTGATAAACGTCATAGCCCTGCTCGGCGAGCAACTCGCTGATGAACTCGCGCACGTCCGGATCGTCGTCGATGACCAGGATCCGCTCCGCCGCCGGCCCCAGATGGGTTCCTTCATCGTCGGCATCGGCCGCTGCCGAATGATCGCGCTGATGCGGTGGCGCGGCACGGAAGAAGAGGCTGACCGTCGTTCCCCTCCCCGGCTCGCTCTCGATGCGCGCATCGCCGCCCGATTGCCGCGCCATGCCGTAGACCATCGACAGGCCGAGGCCAGTGCCCTTGCCCACTTCCTTGGTCGTGAAGAAGGGCTCGAACGCGCGCTCTCGGACGCTCGGGGGCATGCCGACGCCGGTGTCGCTGATACAAAGCTCGATATAGTCGCCGGCTTCGAGGTCCGGGTCGTTATGAACCTGCACCTTGCGCGTGACGAAGTGCAGCATGCCGCCGTTGGGCATGGCGTCGCGCGCATTGATCGCCAGGTTCAGCACCGCGACCTCGACCTGCGTCGGATCGGCGAGCACCGGGAGCATTTCCTGGTCGAGATCGAATTTCTTCTCGATTCCGGGACCGAGCACGTTGCGCAGCAGCGGCCGCATGTTCTCGATCAGCGGAGCGATGTTCGTCGCCCGCACCTCGAGCCGCTGGACCCGGCTGAACGCAAGCAGCTGGCCGGTCAGCCTCGCGCCCCGCTCCGCCGCGGTCAGCGCATTGCCGGCGTAGCGCCGCAGCTTCTCGTCCTCGATCCTCTTGTTGAGCAGGTCGAGCCCGCCGACGACGACTGTCAGCAGATTGTTGAAGTCATGCGCAATACCGCCCGTCAGCTGGCCCAGCGCTTCCATCTTCTGGCTTTGACGGAGCTGCTCCTGCGCGGCTTTCAGCTCGGTGATGTCTCGCGCCTCGAAGAGCAGATAGACGATCTTGCCGTCCGGCTCCTTCACCGGCTGCACCGAAACGTCGAGGATCGCGGTGGGCATTCCCTCGCGCTCCATGCGCACTTCGGTCGTGAAGATATGGCCCTTCGCGGCGCGCGCGATGCCCTGCTTCATGATGGCGATGTGCTGCGGATAGTTCCTCAGTGTCGGCGCATCCCACAGCTTCTTCCCGATCGCCTCGTTCGGGTTCGGGTGGCGCCAGATCTCGCGCCTGTTGTTCACGGCCAGCACGGTGCCGTCGGGTTCTAGGAGGACCATGACTTCCAGCGCCGCCTCGAACACGGCGCGGAACTGGGCTTCGCGGCGGGCGAGCTCGGCGGTGCGCTCCTCGACCTGCCGCTTGAGATCGAGCTGCGCCTCCTTCACCACGGTGATGTCGGTCGCCGTTCCGATGAAGCCCGCAAGGTCGCCGTCGGGACCGAAGCGCGGCGAGGACGTGCTCTTCAGCCAGCGATACTCGCCCGCTCCGTTGAGGTACCGCCCTTCGAGCGTGAAGGTCTCGCGCGCAGCCTCGCCGGCGATGCTCTCCGCGACGATGCGGTCATGGTCGTCGGGATGGATACGCCCGCGCCAGTCGAGCGTGCACGCCTCCTCGCGGGTCCCGCCGACGAATTGCATATAGGCGTCGTTGACGAAGTCGCGCGTCCGGTCGAGCCGCGTGACCCACATCAAGGTCGGCGCCTGGTCGGCGATCCGGCGGAAGCGCTCCTCGCTTTCGCGCAGCGCCCGTTCCGCGGCGCGCTGCTCGGTCACGTCCTGGACGAGGATGATGAGCCCGCGCACCTGTCCCGACGAATCCGTCCACGGGATGTAGTTCGCCTGAACCGCCAAACTGCCGCGGGTCGGGTGCTTGAAATCGGCGGCGAAAAACTTGCGCTCCCCGGCGAAGGCGGCCTCGACGAGAGGTTCGCGCATCGCCCAGGCCTCTTCGCCCAGCAGCTCGCGGATCGTCAGGCCGAGCAGCTCTGCGCGCGGCCGCTCGAACCAGTCCGCCATCGGCTTGTTCATGAAGCGGTAGCGCCGGTCCTCGTCGATGAAGGCGATCATGACGGGCAGCATGTCGGCGACGGCGAGCATGCTGGAGAAATCGAAGCCCGGCGGCTCCGCGGGCAGCGCCCGTGCATCAGCGAGCGGCGCGGCGCCCTTTGCCTTCAGCGACTTACCTCTGTCGGCCATGGCGAAGCATGCTGAAGACTTTCCCCCCGAGAGTCACGCGCGAAGCACCGGCAGCGCGGTGGCCGCAATCAACACTGTCAGCCGGGTGAGAGTTCCAGCAGAATATCGGGACGCTGGGGAAGATGATAAACGGCTGTTGCGAGTCGCTGGGGGGCCTCGTGGGCCGGCCCCTGCGAATAAAGGACCGGCTCCGTTGGTTTTCACTCCAATGGGGGAAGTCACAATGCGAGGATATGCTCTGGCCGCGCTCGGCGCGGTCTCGATTGCCTTTGCGTCAGCGCCTGCGGTTGCGAAGCAATATGTCGATTACAGTCCCCAGAAGGGATATTGGGACATCAACGCCGTCTCGGTCGATCCCAACCATATCGATGACTATCTGACCGGGCTCAGCAAGTCGCTCGTCCCGGTCTTCGAGACCCTGAAGCGCCGCGGGATGATCGACGAATATCGCTTCATGAGCCGCATCGGCTACGTGAAGGACACGCCCAACGTTCTGATCCTGACGCATTCGAAGACGACCGGAGTCATGGACGCCGACCGTGAGCGCGACCAGGCCGTGGAAGCCGAGATCAACGCGGCCTTCAGCGAAGCGCAGCAGGACGCGGCGGTCGCCGGGTACGAGAAGTACCGCACCTTCATCGACAACGGCCAATGGGTCGACATCAAGATGGGGAAATAGCGAAGCACCTTAGAGCAAGGCGACAGGCGCGCAGCGCCGCGTCGCCTTGGTCGAGGTCGAATGTTCACGAATGTTCGCACTGACGAGGGCGTTCGCCCGGGTCAGGGCGGTGACGGAAACACGCGGGTGCATCCGGCAGCTTAAGGCACAAGGCACGCCCTGTAGGACAGCATTTTCAAGCCGTTCGTCACCCAGTCATTTGCACGGGTCCGGCTGCTTCGGATCGGGCTTGGCCGGCGCGCCATTGGGCCCTTTCTCCGTTCCTGGAGCGAGAGCCGCCACCTTGTCCTGCCTGGGGTCGCCCTTGGCCGCCGGCGCAGCTGCGGGGTCCGCCGCCGTGGCTGCAGCTCGTGCGGCGTCGTTCTGCTTGAGGTCCGTTTTCCCACTTTCTTCGCTGGGGGCAGTGGGCGGTGGTGGACGCCCTACCATTCGAAAGATGAATGGGTCGGACTTGGCCGCCGCTGCCTTGGTGCCGCCATCACGCTGCACGGCCTGCGTTTTCACGTCCTTGCACGGGTCCTGTGGCGAGCCGGTCTGCGCGGGCGATGCCTTGGTCGCGTCGGACTTGGGCTGGGCGGTTGCCTTGCTCTGGTCCTGAGCGTCCGCCCGGTCAGGCAGGTTGAGAACGGCAACCGCAACGCAACAGACAGCGGCAGCGCAAAATCCGTTGCTCGTCGGGCCCGTTCGCATGTTCATGGCTGTGCGACCGCTCTATATTTCGCCGCGCTACCGCCGCCGACCTGCCGATACCATTCGCCGCTGCAGAGATAGTAGGAGGCGCCCTCCTCGATCATCTTCATGCATCCGCCGGGCAGCGATGCGTAGCTTTTGCCGATGACATAGGGCTCCCTCGGCGGAGGCGGAGGCGGCGAGGGCTCAACGACCACCGGCACTTCCCGAACGACCTCGCGCTCGATGATGACGGTCTCCCGATCGCCGACGAAGAAGGGAAGGAAGAAGCGGTGCCTGTCGTGCATGCCGCTGCCATTGGCGGGAAGCGGATTGCGGAACCCGCCGCCGATCGGGCGCTGCTGCGCTTCGGCCCCGGATGCGGCGAAGATCATGGCGGCCGCCGCCGCGCCCACGGCCAGGAGGTGGGGGGCCTTCATGGCGCTCTCATAGCACCGATGGCCGAGACCAGCGAGGATGCCGCGTAGCGCCGTTCAATATCCGCGGTAGTAGGCAAGCTGGCGGGCCCGATAGACCGCACCGATGATCTGCGGCCGGGCGCGTCTCCACGCTCCCGAGGCGCAATAAGTGTACCCCGGCACCGACAGGCCGTACCAACGGCCCTCGTCGTAGAGGCAGACGTTTTCGACCGCATTGCCGACGCGCCGGTGCAGTGTCTGCGCCCCCGCGGGCGTCGCGAGGTTGAGATCCCAGTAGGAAACGCGCTGGGCGCGAAGGTTCGGGATCTGCGGAGAGGTGACGTAGATTACCGCCTGCGCCGATGCGGGTGAGCCTGCGACGGCAAAAGACGCCGCCACCCCCACCAGAACGGCCAGCATCCCTCCTTTGAAGCGGGTGACCATCTCGACTTCTCCTTCTTGTGGTCAGCACGCACGCAACAAGGATACGACGGTCCACAACGCTTGACGGGGCGGTTGGGAACCGTCCCACAAGGGGCGCGCGCGCGTTTCACCAAGGGGACGCGGGGTCGAATGTTCACAATGTTCACACTGACGAGGGCGTTCGCCTGGGTCATGCCGGTGACGGAAACGCGCGGGTGCATTCCACGTGTTTCAAACGAACTGTCCCCCGGACACTCACTGGTTTGAAACACTAAGGCACAAGGCACGCCCTGTAGGACAGCATTTTCCACCGAGCGCAGCTGAGCGTTTGCGGGAGCAAACGGGAGGCAGCGCGTAGAGATGGAAAATGCCCGGCCGGGCTGCGGGCGCGGAGCGACCGACAGCTTCGACGTCACGAATTTACTTCGTGACGGCCCCCTTCTCCTTTTTCCCCTGTCCTATTTGGATTTCGCCTGCTCGATGGAGCGG
>CAWHJH010000004.1:0-38213 GCA_963829625.1 uncultured Alphaproteobacteria bacterium
GGCGGAGCGGGAGGGATTCGAACCCTCGATACGGTTTTGCCGTATACTCACTTTCCAGGCGAGCGCCTTCGACCACTCGGCCACCGCTCCCGCCGCACCCGGACGGGGTGCATAAACCTAAGAATTCGCGCTGGAAGGGCGCCCATGTAGGCAAGGAAGCGCTTGTCGGCAACCTTGCGGGCGCAATGCCCAAGCCCCTATGCCGCTTGCCTATGCGGCGCTTCGGAAATCCCCCCTCGGCCGACGAGATGGAGGCGATCGCGCGCCGTGCGTTGGACTCGCTTCCTGAACCGTTCGCCGGCCGCCTGCGCGAAGTCGTATTGCTGATCGAGGATTTCGCCGACGACGAGACGCTCAGCGCCATGGGCATCGAGGAGCCGTTCGACCTCACCGGCATCTACGAGGGCATTCCGATCACCGAGCGCAGCGTCGACCATTCGGGGACGCTGCCCGACCGAATCCGCCTGTTCCGCCGCCCAATCCTCGACGAATGGGCGGACGGCGGCGACACGCTCGAGCATCTCGTCGCCCATGTCCTGGTGCATGAAGTGGGTCATCATTTCGGCCTGTCGGACGAGGACATGCACGCCCTCGAG
This sequence comes from uncultured Alphaproteobacteria bacterium, assembly GCA_963829625.1. GTDB lineage: Bacteria > Pseudomonadota > Alphaproteobacteria > Sphingomonadales > Sphingomonadaceae > Sphingomicrobium. The sequence continues at coordinate 597 of CAWHJH010000004.1, forward strand.
GACGCCGTCGGATGAAGCCGCACTTGCGGTTCGAGGACGTCGCCTGCCGACGCGGAGGCAGGCTGCTGTTCGAGGGCCTGAGCCTTGCGCTAGGGCCTGGCGAGGCACTCCACCTCACCGGCCCGAACGGCAGCGGCAAGTCGAGCCTGATCCGGCTGACGGCGGGACTGCTTCGGCAGGAGAGCGGCCGTGTAGAACGCAGCGAACTGGCGCTGGCCGACGATGGCCTGGCGCTGGACCGCGAATTGCCCCTGCGGCGCGCCCTTGGATTTTGGGGCGGGGCCGTCGGCGATGCGATGAATGCGCTGGATCTGGCGCGTCTGGCGCAGGTTCCCGTGCGGCTGCTTTCGACCGGTCAGGTCAAGCGCGCGACGCTTGCGCGCGTTGCCGCGTCCGGCGCGCCCTTGTGGCTGCTCGACGAGCCGCTGAACGGGCTCGACCGTGACGGCGTCGCGCGCCTGGACGCGCTTGTCGCTGCGCATCTCGCGCGCGGAGGCGCCGTTCTCGCTGCCTCGCATGGACCGCTCGGCGGGAGCTGGGCTCAGCTGGAGCTGGGCGCTTGATCGGAGCGCTCATCGCTCGCGACGTCCGCCGAACGATCGGAGGGGCGGCATGGCTGCCGGTCGGATTCTTCCTCGTCGTCGCGACGCTCGTTCCGTTCGCGGTCGGCCCCGATCCCCGGCTGCTCGAACGCATCGCAGCCGGAGGGCTGTGGATCGCGGCGCTCACCGCGGCGCTCCTGCCGATCGAACGGCTGATCGAGCCTGATCGAGCCAATGGCGTCCTCGACCAGCTCACCATCCGCGGAACTTCCGAAGAGGCAGTCGGCGCGGCCAAGGTGGCGGCTCACTGGCTGACCTTTGGCCCGCTGCTGCTGATCGCGGCGCTGCCGGGCTCATTCATCCTCGGCATCGCGCCGTCGGCCCTGGGACGGACGCTCGTCGCGCTGACGATCGGTACGCCCGGATTGGCCGCCCTCTCAGTGATGGTCGCGGCGCTGACGGCCGGGTTGCCGCGCGCGGGAGCGCTCGCCGGCGTGCTCCTTCTGCCGCTTGCAATCCCGCTGCTGATCTTCGGCGCTGGAGCCGCCGGCGATCCGGAATCGGGGGGATTGCTGCTCGAAGCCGCTGTGTCGCTGCTGCTTGTTGCCGCTTCGCCGTTTGTCATCGGCGCGGCGATCCGCGCGTCTAGGACCTAGACCAGCGCGCGAAGATCGCGGTCGGGAGGAGCAGTCTGCGCGCTTCTTCGCGAACTGACATTTCCCCCACTTCGACCTTGCCCCCCAGGTCTCCCATAACCTGCTTCACCAGCTCGCCAATGGCGAGTGCCGACACGCGGACGGCGTAGACGGTGAGGACGAGGAAGCGACTGTTCCCGTCGAGAAGCCTGCGGCAATCGGCGAGGAGCGGCGCGAGGTCTTCCTCCAGCCGCCAGATTTCGCCAGTCGGCCCGCGCCCGAACTTGGGCGGGTCAAGGAGGATTCCGTCGTAGCGCCGCTCTCGGCGGACCTCGCGCGCCGTGAACTTGCTCGCGTCGTCGACGATCCAGCGGATCGGCCGGTCGGCCAGGCCCGACAATTCGGCATTAGCCTTTCCGCCCTCGACCGATTTCTTGGACGCATCGACATGGACCATTCGCGCGCCAGCCTCGCTCAGGATTATGCTGCCGACGCCCGTGTAGCCGAATAGGTTGAGGACGTCGGCGTCGGTCGCGCGTTCCCGCATCCAGTCCCATTGTGGCGCCATGTCCGGGAAGAAGCCGAGGTGCCGGAACGGCGTCAGCGCGGCGTTAAAGCGGACCGCGTCACGCGACAGCTGCCACTCGCGAGGGACCGGGCGATGCTGGACCCAGCGTCCGCCACCCTCTTCATCGGAACCGGGGACGAAGGTCGCGTCCGGATCCCAGTCCGCGCTCGCAGGCGCCCACATTGCCTGCGGTTCGGGCCGAACGACCTTCACGGAGCCGTAGCGCTCGAACTTCCGGCCGTCGCCGCTTTCGATCAACCCCCAGTCCGGCCAAGGCTCGGCAACCAAAGTCTGCAACTGCATCAGGCGACCGCGGCGAGCCGCGCGCCGACCGAGGAGATTGCGGTCCGACCGTCGAACAGAGCTACGCCCGCGGCCTTTGCGGACGTCGGATCCACCGCGCGAAGCTCGGCGAGCAGGTCCGGCAGCGGACGGAGTCGACCGTGCACCTCGATCGAGCGGGCCATCTGGTCGGCGCGGCCCTGCGCTGTTTCCAACGCCATCAGCAAGCCCGCTTCCATCTGCGCCTGCGCGCGGCGCACTTCGACATCGCTAAGGGTTTCGATCGTGTCCGCGAGGACCTCGCGAGTGAGGTTCATCGATTCGACCGCGCGTGTCTTGTCCGCCGCGCAGCCGATTGCGACGAGCCCCGTATCGGCGAACGCCTGCTGCCAGGCGCCAATGGAATAAGCGAGCCCGCGCTCTTCGCGCAGTTCCTGGAACAGGCGCGACGACGTGCCTCCGCCGAGCGCCTGGACGAACACCGCCAGCGCGGGCGTCCGAGGATCGGAGGCGGGCAGGCCCGGAAGACCAAGACACCAGTGAGCCTGCTCGAACTCACGTCGGTCGTTGCGCACCCCCCCGGTGAACTCGGCGCCGCCGATCGGAGTGCCGGGAAGGTTCTCCATGTCGCCGAACAGCCTCTCGGCGACCTTCAGCACAGCGCCCGGATCGACCTTGCCGCTGGCCGACAGGATGAGACGCGTCGGGACGAGCTCGCCGCTCATCCAGGCGACGCAATCCTCGCGGGAAATTCGCCGCAGGCTCTCTTCGCGTCCAAGGATGGAGCGGCCGAGCGGCTGGTTCATGAAGGCCGCTTCGAACAAATGATCGTTGACGAGGTCGTCGGGCGAATCGACGCTCTCACCGATCTCGGAAAGGATCACCTCCTTTTCGCGGTCGAGATGCTCCTCGTTCATGTGCGGGGCGCGGACGAGGTCGGCGATGAGCTCCGCCAGAAGCGACATGTCGCGCGCCAGCGCCCGGCCGTGAAACGTCGTCTGGTCCCGTGAGGTCCAGGCGTTCATGTGGCCGCCGACATCCTCGATCGCTTCCGCCAGCTCGCGCGTGCCGCGAGCGCCGGCGCCCTTGAACACCATATGCTCGACGAGATGGGCGAGCCCGGAACAATGCTCGGACTCCGAGCGCGAGCCGACCATCGCGTAGAGGCCCAAAGCGACGCTCTCCGCGCCCGGAAGCGGGTCGACGGCGACAGTGAGTCCGTTGCCGAGGCGGTGCATCGCTGCGCTCACGCCTTTTGCTCCTTCTTCCAGCGCGCTCGAAGCGCCAGTCCATAGATCAGCGCGGCGATGCCCGCGAACAGGAACCACTGGATCGCGTAGGACCGATGGTTGTTCGCGATGGACGAGAGAGAGGGCGGAGCGACCGTCTCGAGCCCCGGCGGAGCGCTTGCGGCGACCAGGCGCATCCGAGTGTCGTTGTCGGGTGCGATGACGCCGCTAACCAGCCCGCCGGCCCAGTTCAGCTTTGCATTGGGGTCCTTCGACCAGCCGACGGCAACGCTCATTCCGGGGCCTTCCGCGCCGGTCGAGCAGTCGACGATATGGACGTATCCCGGCTCTCCGGACAGGCTTTGGCCGGGTACCGTGCGCCGCCCAACCGGACGAAGGCAGACGCCCGTGGCGTGGCGGAACAGCGGCAATTGCTCATTGGCCAGCGGCATCGTCGGGAAGGCGATCGGCGGCAGCTTCTCGGCCGCGGCATATTGCTCGAGCAGACGTGACTTCTCGCCGGCGCGCTGAAGCTGCCAGACTCCGAGACCGATCATCACCGCGACGGCCGCCGCAACGATGATGGTCGGGACGAGAGGAAGCTTGCGGCTCACGGAACGATCCTGCCTTCCTTCGCGCGGTGCGCATATTCCTGCGAGACGAGGAAGGCTTTCGCCACTCGAAGGCCGCCGAGCGTCAGGGCCAGCCCGACGGGAATCCAGACGAGGTGGACCCACCACGGCGGCGAAGTGGAAAGATCGACGACCACCGCCGAGACCGTCAGGATCGCGCCGACGATCAGGATGAGGAAAGCCGCGGGCCCGTCACCCACGTTGAAACTGCCAATGTCGAGCCCGCAGGCCTTGCACTTCGAAACGAAGCGCACCGGACCTTCGAAAAGCGGAGCCTGCCCGCACTGCGGACAGGCTCCCAGGATCGCGTTCGCGAGTGGCGTTCTCTTCGCCACCGATCAGTGCGTTGGTGCGCCCCAGCCGCCCCAGACGTAGATCGACACGAACAGGAACAGCCAGACGACGTCGACGAAATGCCAGTACCAGGCCGCGGCTTCGAAGCCGAAGTGCTGCTTCGGCGTGAAGTCGCCCTTCCACGCGCGGATGAGGCAGACCGTCAGGAAGATGGTGCCGACGATCACATGGAACCCGTGGAAGCCGGTCGCCATGAAGAAGGTCGAACCGTAGATGTTGCCGCCCGCCGACTGCTTGAAGAAGAACGGAGCGTGCATGTACTCGTAGGCCTGGATGCTGGTGAAGAGCAGGCCGAGCAGCACCGTCAGGAGCAGGCCGAGCTTGAGCCCTTCGCGGTCGCCGTGGATCAGCGAATGGTGCGCCCAGGTCACCGTCGTTCCCGAGCAGAGCAGGATCAAGGTGTTGAGGAGCGGATAACCCCAGGGGTCGAGGACGTGCAGACCCTTTGGCGGCCACTGGCCGCCTACCGCTTCAGCTGCCGAGGGGAAGAGCGAGGCGTCGAAATAGGCCCAGAACCAGGCGAGGAAGAACATCACCTCGGAGGCGATGAACAGGATCATCCCGTAGCGCAGGTGCAGCTGCACGACCGGCGTGTGATGGCCCTGGTGCGCTTCGCGGATCGTGTTCGCCCACCAATTGGCCATGGTGACGATGACGGCGATGAAGCCGGCCGCGGTGACGAACGGCCCGTAGGCGTTGTCGTGCATCCACATCACCGCTCCGCCGAACAGGAAGAGCGCGGAGATGGCGCCGATCAGAGGCCATGGATCGGGATCGACCAGATGATAATCGTGGTTCTTCGTAGCGGCCATTCGCGAAGCTTCCCTCAAACTCGTTTGTTCCGGCCTCTAGCGAGGCGTTGCGGGCTTTTCCACCGGGTAAAATGTATAGCTCAGGGTGATCTCGTCGATGCCCTTCGTGTCCTTGTCCTCGCGGATCTTCGGATCGACGTAGAAAACGACGGGCATGTCGACGGATTGTCCGCCCTTCAGCGTCTGCTCGGAAAAGCAGAAGCATTCGATCTTTGAGAAATACTGGCCCGCGATCTCCGGGGATACGTTGAACACGGCGGTGCCGGTCGTGGTCCGGGCCGTCAGGTTCGTCGCGCGGTAGAGGATCTGGGTGCGCGCGCCCGGCGCGATACGGACGGTCTCCTGCACCGGCTCGAAACGCCATGGCAGAGCCTTGTTGATATTGGCGTCGAAGCGAACGCCGATCTGGCCCGCGATGGCGCCCGGCGCCTTTTCGGACCGGAGCGGAGTGCCGTCGAAGCCGGTCAGCTCGCAGAACATGCGGTAGAGCGGCACCGACGCGAAGGCGAGCGCGAGCATGCCCGCGACCATCAGCGCCATGATCCCCGCGGTGCGGGCATTCTTCCGAGCGACGGCCGTCACTTGTTCAGCCCGATCTTCGCGACCGTGATCAGAAACAGAAGGATGACGAAGGCGCCGAGAAGCCAGGCCATCAGTCGAGCGCGCTCGCGCTGACGGCGCAGCAGCTCGTCTTCGGGATGCGGGGTCATGCGATCACCCACCGGTCCACCACCAGCGCGGCGAACAAAACGAACAGATAGAGGATCGAGAAAGCGAACAGCCGGCGCTCGGGCTTCATTCCCGCCGGTTCGTCGGCCCGGTTCGCGAAGACAGCCGCGGCGAGGATGATGAAGACCGTGTTCAGGACCGCGGCGGCGACGCCGTAGATCAGCCCCGTAAGCCCCAGCGCGAACGGCAGGATCGCCGCGACCACGACCGAGACGCTGTAGAGGAGGATCTGCAGCCTGGTGTTGCGAATTCCGGCCACGACCGGGAGCATCGGCACCTTCGCTGCCGCATAGTCGGAGCGCACGAACAGCGACAGCGCCCAGAAATGCGGCGGAGTCCACAGGAAGATGATCGCGAAGAGCAAGGCGGGCAGAAGCTCGATCTGCCCCGTCGCCGCGACCCAGCCGATCAGCGGCGGGAAAGCTCCTGCCGCGCCGCCGATCACGATGTTCTGCGCGGTGCGCCGCTTCAGCCAGACAGTGTAGACCAGCACATAGAAGAGGATGGACACGGCAAGCAGGATCGCCGCGAGATGATTCGTCGCCAGGTCCATCAGGACGACGGAGAAGACCGACAGGCCGACTCCGAAATGAAGCGCGGACTGGCGGTCCATCCGCTTCGCGGGAAGCGGACGGTTCGCGGTCCGCCGCATCATCGCGTCGAGGTCCGCCTCGTACCATTGATTGAGCGCGCCGGCGGCGCCTGCTCCAAGGGCAATGCAGAGAATCGCGGTGAAGCCCAGCACAAGCGGCAGCTGCACCGGCGCGGCGAGCAGGCCGCAGAGGCCAGTGAACACGACCAGGCTCATGACGCGCGGCTTGGTCAGCGCGACGAGGTCGCGCCAATCGGCGGGCAGGGCAGGTTGCGCGATAGTGGGGGTCATGACTCGCGGGCGGCTATAGAGGCGAGCGGCAGAGACTGGAACCCTCCGCCGCCTCGGCTAGATTCCAGACATGATGATGCGATTCGCTCTTGCTCTCAGCCTCTTGGCTGCCGCTCCGGCCGACGCCCAGGCTCCCCAGAAACCTGCACCCGCCACGGCGGACGTCGTCAAGGTCGCGATCGACACGAGCGCCGGCCGGATCGTGCTCGCGCTCGACCAGGGCCGGGCCCCGATCACGACGAAGAACTTCCTGCGATATGTGGATGCAGGGCGGCTGAGCGGCGAAAGCTTCTACCGCTCGATGAAGTTCACCGACGGCGGCGGGATCATCCAGGGGGGCATCACCAGCGATGCCCGCAAGCTCTACCCGGCGATCGAGCATGAGCCGGTGAGCAGCACGGGGATCAAGCATGTCGCAGGGACTGTCTCGATGGCCGCCTTCTCGCCCGGAACGGCGAAGGCCGACTTCTTCATCCTGACGAGCGACATTCCGTCCTTCGACGCCAACTTCGCAGCTTTCGGTCAGGTCGTCGAAGGCATGGACGTCGTGAAGGCGATCCAGGCAGCGCCGACGTCCCCGACCAAGGGCGAAGGCGTGATGCGCGGCCAGATGCTGGAGCCCGTCGTGAAGATCACGAAGGCGCAGAGGCTCGCGAACTAGCTACTGCGCGGGCTCTTCCTCGATCACCGTCGCCGAGCTTCCGGTGCTCCCGGAGCGCAATGACTCCGGCGTGACGATCACCACGCTGCCGGGCCGGAGGACCGTCGCCACATCGTAGCGGAACTTGGTGGGTGCCTCGAAGCGCTTGCCTTCGCTTGCCGCGACTTCCATTCCCCGTCCGTCGCCGGCAAACTGCAATTTCAGCCAGTGCTGGCCGCTCGCATCCCAGGCGCGCAAGACGTAGGCCATCGGCTTGGTCTCGCCGGTCACCCGGACCGGTGCGGATCCGATCTCCACGCCATTCCGCATCACGACCGCCTTGCCGTCGGCGGCGCTCACCACCACGGACACCATGCTGTCGGCGGTCGCAGGCGAGCGCTCGGGACGCCAGTCATAAGCGGCGTTGGACAGGGACGCCGGGAGTGCGGGGGCCATCGTCGCCACGTCCGGCGCATTGGACCCGCTGGGAACAGCCGGGATGCTGGTGATGACAACGGTCATTCCGAGCTCGGTCGCTCCGAACAGCAGGCTGGAAAACTTGGTCGGAAGCCTGATGCACCCGTGTGACGCAGGATAGCCGGGAAGGTTGCCGGCATGCAGCGCGACACCCCTCCAGGTGAGCCGCTGCATGTTGGGCATGGGTGCGTTGCCGTAGGTCCGGGAGTAATGCTCCTTGTTCTTCTGCAGGATGGTGAAAACGCCCGTCGGCGTTTCATAGCCCGCCTTTCCTGACGAGACCGTCGTGGCGCCGATCGGCACGCCGTTGCGGAAGAGCACGGCCCTTTGCGTCTCCAGGTTGACGACCAGCAGGACGGGGCCCGCGGGACTCAGCTCGGGAGCCCACACGAACTGGCCGTTCTTCAGCATCGTCGCGGACTCGAGGATCGTGCGGTCGCCCCGATCCACTTGCTGAGCTGACGCGGAAGAGGCGGAGACCAGGGCGGTTGCAGCCGCGAGGAGCTGAAATCTTATTTTCTTCATCCGCGGATGATTGGCGACCCGCGCCGGAGAAGTCAGTCAGGGATTTCCCTCGGTCAGGGAACGATGGCGATGATCCGCGTCGGTCCTCCAGTTCCGCCCGCGATCTTCATCGGCAGCGCGATCAGCGTCGCGCCGGTCGGCGGTAGACGGTCGAGGTTCGCGACATTCTCCAGGCCATAGATGTTCGCGGCTGCGAGCTCGCGGTGCGCGGAGAACGACTTCGACGGACCATGGTCGAGGCTGGGCGTGTCGAGTCCGACCGCATCCACCTTGCGCGCGACAAGTAGCGCGGCCGCTTCCTTCGAAACGCCGGGAAAATGGAGGTTGGCCGTGTCGCGGGGCTTGTCGGTCCCGAGATAGGCCTTGCGGTCGCCCCAATATTTCTCCCAGCCCGTCCGAACGAGCACGATCGCGCCTTCGGGGATCCGGCCGTGCCGCGCTTCCCAGCCTTCGACGTCGGCGGGCGACAGTACGTAGTCGCGATCCCTTGAGGCGCCGTCGCGGACATCGATGACGACCGCCGGGCCCACCAGCTTCGAAACCGGGATCTGGTCGGCGGTCTGGCGCCCTTCCGCGAAGTGGATCGGTGCATCCAGGTGCGTGCCGCCATGCTCGCTCGCGGAGTATCGGCCGGCCGCATACCAATTGCCCTCGGCATTGCGGCCCCAGCTTTCCTTTTCCCAGGTGAAGGGCTTGGCGGTCGGCCAGTAGATGGCCTTGCCGTCGAAGGCGTGGGTCAGGTCGACGATCCTGCTTTCGTCAATGGCTGGCGTCGCTGCGGCGATGAGCAAGGCGATCAGCATCCAGGCCTCCCTTTGCGTGGAGGCAGATTAACATGGCGTCGGCGCCAACGAAAAACGCCCCGGCGTGGACCGGGGCGTTCCTCATGTTCAGCTCGAGCTGCCGGGCTAGCTGATCTTCGGCAGGGTCGAGAATTGGTGGAACGGCGGCGGGCTCGACAGCGTCCACTCGAGCGTCGTCGCGCCTTCGCCCCAGGGGTTGTCGGGGGCCTTCTTGCCGGCCGCCAGCGACCAGAACAGGTTCACGAAGAACACTGCCATGCCGGCGATCGTGACCATGTAGCCATAGGTCGCAATCTGGTTCCAGTCGGTGAAGGCCGGCGTGTAGTCCGGGATACGGCGCGGCATTCCGTCGAGGCCCAGGAAGTGCATCGGGAAGAAGACCATGTTCACGCCGATGAACATGATGAAGAAGTGCAGCTTGCCGAGAAGCTCGTTGTACATCTTCCCGCTCATCTTCGGGAACCAGTAGTAGAAGCCGGCGAAGATCGCGAACACCGCGCCGAGGCTGAGCACGTAGTGGAAGTGCGCAACCACGTAATAGGTGTCGTGCATGTAGTTATCGACGCCTCCGTTCGCGAGGACGACGCCGGTGACTCCGCCGACCGTGAACAGGAAGATGAAGCCGATCGCCCAAAGCATCGGCGTCTCGAAGGTCAGCGAGCCGCCCCACATGGTGGCGATCCAGCTGAAGATCTTCACGCCGGTCGGCACAGCGATGATCATCGTCGCCGCGGTGAAGTACATCTTCACCTCCATCGTCATGCCGACGGTGAACATGTGGTGCGCCCACACGACGAAGCCGACAACTCCGATGGCGACCATTGCATAGGCCATGCCGAGATAGCCGAAGACCGGCTTGCGGCTGAAGGTGGCGATCACTTGGCTGACCATTCCGAAGCCCGGAAGGATCATGATGTACACCTCGGGGTGGCCGAAGAACCAGAACAGGTGCTGGTAGAGGACCGGGTTGCCGCCGCCGGAGGGGTCGAAGAAGCTGGTGCCGAAGTTGCGGTCGGTCAGCAGCATGGTGATTGCACCCGCCAGCACCGGCAGCGCCAGCAGAAGCAGGAACACAGTGACCAGGATCGACCACACGAACAGAGGCATTTTGTGCAGGGTCATGCCCGGCGCGCGCATGTTGAAGATGGTCGTGATGAAGTTGATCGCGCCGAGGATCGAGCTGGCGCCCGCGAGGTGCAGCGAGAAGATCGCCATGTCGACCGCCGGCCCCGCGGAGCCTGACGTCGAGAGCGGTGCATAGACGGTCCAGCCCGTGCCGGCGCCCAATCCGGTGCCGCCCGACACGAATGCCGAACCGAGCAGCAGCAGGAAGGCCGGGATCAGCAGCCAGAAGCTGATGTTGTTCATGCGCGGGAACGCCATGTCCGGAGCGCCGATCATCAGCGGGACGAACCAGTTGCCAAAGCCGCCGATCATCGCCGGCATGACCATGAAGAAGACCATGATCAGGCCGTGGGCCGTGATCAGAACGTTCCAGTGGTGGGTCCATTCGTCGAAGTTGGCGGTGCCCGAACCGAGCGGCCATCCCTGGCTGAGGACCTGAATCCCCGGCTCCATCAGCTCGGCGCGCATGATTCCGGAGATCGCGCCGCCGATGATGCCGGCGACGATCGCGAAGATCAGATAGAGCGTGCCGATGTCCTTATGGTTCGTCGACATGAACCAGCGGGTGAAGAACCCAGGCTTGTGGTCCGCGTCATGATGCGCGTCGCGCGCTTCATGGGACTTGAGCGGAAGAGTGTCTGCGGTGGTTGCCATGATGCTTTCGTTTCCGCTCTTAGTTCTGGGCCGTCGCGGCCTGGTTGGTTGCGGGCTGGGCTTCAGCCGGCGCCGCATCGGCAGGGGCGGCCGCCGGCGTTGCAGCGGGAGCCGCAGCGGGCTGCGCACCGGGCAGCGTACCGCCCTTCGAGGCGACCCAGGCGTTGAACTGCGCCTCGGGCACGACCTCGACCGCGATCGGCATGTAGGCGTGGCGTGCGCCGCACAGCTCGGTGCACTGGCCGAAGTAAACGCCGGGACGATCCACCTTGGCCCAGATCTCGTTCACCTGGCCCGGGTTGGCGTCGATCTTGTTCCAGAAGGCGGGAACCCAGAATGCGTGGATCACGTCGTTGGCGGTGACGAGGAACTTCACCGTCTTGCCGACTGGAATGACCAGGCGCTCGTCGACGGCGAGCAGCGGCGGCCCGTCCGCGTCGGTGCGGAAGCGGTCGCCCGCCTTAACGTCGGCCTTTTCCTTCAGCATGTTCGAAACGATCTCGAACCCGCCGTGGTCCGGGTAGGAATAGGTCCAGAACCATTGGTTGCCCGTGACCTTGATCGTCACGTCGGCCGGCGGCGGGCTGTACTGCTTGTTGAGCAGCCGCATAGACGGGATCGCGATGCCGACGAGGATCAGGACCGGGACGAGCGTCCAGATCACTTCGAGCGCAGTGTTGTGCGACGTGCGGGACGGCGTCGGGTTCGCGCCTCGGCGGAAACGCAGCATCGCGTAGCCGAGCAGCGCCAGAACGAAGATGCTGATGATCGCGCAGAGGCCGAGCAGCCAGATGTTGTGGAAGGTGGCGGCGCCTCGGCCGATCTCCGTGACCTGCTCCTGGATGCCCGTGCCGGCCTTGATCGGAACGCCGATATGCTTCTCGGGAAGCGCGTACGCGAAGCCGGTCTCGGTCGCCTGCGTGGCGGTCGGATTGGCCGTCGCCGGAGTGGAGGGCGCGGGCGCGTTCGCCGCATCGAGGCTCTGCCCCTGCGCGCGCTCGGACGGAGCGGTCGCCGCGGCGGGGCCCGTAACCTGGTTGGCCTGCGTAGCCTGCGGCTGCGCGGCTTGCGGAGTCTGAGCCGCTGCAGGTGTCAGGCCGGCGGCAGCCAGGGCAATCGCCCATGCAATCAATTTCATCTTCACCCCGGTGACTTGGGTTGGGGACTAAGAGCACCGCGACGGGGCCCCCTTGAATTGGGCGGCTTATAGGCGGCGCTTTTCACTCTCTCAAGCGCCTGTTCCACAGGAGTTGAAGGGGCGCATTGCCGCGCCTATTGCCGCTGCCATGACCGAAGAGGAAGTTCTCAAGGAATTTCGCGACGCGGACGCGCTGCTCGAAGGCCATTTCATCCTTTCGTCCGGCCTCCGCAGCCCGCGCTACCTGCAGTGCGCGCGCCTGCTGATGGACCCGGCCCGGGCCGAGCGGATCGCACGGGCGCTCGCGGGTCGCATCCCGGAGGAAACGCGCAGCGCAATCGAAATCGTCGTTTCGCCGGCGATGGGAGGGGTAATCATCGGCCATGAAATGGGCCGGGCGCTCGGCAAGCCGGCGGTGTTCGTCGAACGACCGGAGGGCAGGTTCGAGCTTCGCCGCGGCTTCCGCCTCGATCCGGGAGCCAGAGTGCTGATGGTCGAGGACGTGGTCACGACCGGCCTCTCGTCGCGCGAAGCGATCAAGGCGATCGGCGAAGCGGGCGGCGAAGTCATCGCCGCCGCATCGATCGTCGACCGCTCGGGCGGAAGCGCCGACCTCGGCGTGCCGTATACGTCGCTCATCCGCATCGACGTCCCGACCTATGAAGCCGATTCGCTTCCGCCGGAGCTCGAGGCGATCCCGGCCATCAAGCCCGGGAGCCGCGCAGCGGCGTGACCGGCAAGCTGCGCCTCGGCGTAAACATCGATCACGTCGCGACCATCCGGAACGCGCGCGGCGGCGACCATCCCGACCCGGTTCGCGCCGCAATCCTCGCAGCCGAAGCGGGCGCGGACGGCATCACCGCGCACCTTCGCGAAGACCGGCGGCACATCACCGACGACGACATCGACCGGCTGATGGCCGAGATCGACCTGCCGCTGAACCTGGAGATGGCGGCGACGGAGGAGATGCTTGCGATCGCGCTGGCGCATCGCCCCCACGCGGCCTGCATCGTTCCCGAAAAGCGCGAGGAACGGACCACCGAGGGCGGCCTCGATGCCGCCGGGCTGCACAACCAGCTGGCCTATTATGTCGACAGGCTCGGCTCGGCGAACATCCGCGTGAGCCTGTTCATCGAGCCGTCCGAGGCTCAGGTTGAAGCGGCGGTCCGCCTCGGCGCGCCGGTCGTCGAGTTCCACACCGGCCGCTACGCCCATCTCGACGGCGAGGAGCGCGCGACGGAGTTGAAGCGTATCGCCGATTGCGCAGCCCTCGCGGTGAAGAACGGAATCGAGCCGCACGCGGGTCACGGCCTGACCTTCGACAATGTCATCCCCGTCGCCGCCATCCCCCAGCTGGCCGAGCTCAACATCGGCCATTTCCTAGTCGGAGAGGCGATCTTCACAGGCCTGGACGCGAGCGTCCGCCGAATGCGTATTCTGATGGATGAAGCGCGGTGATCGTCGGAATTGGATCGGACCTGTGCAACATCGAGCGGATCGAAAAATCGCTCGACCGGTTCGGCGACCGCTTCCTCAACCGCGTTTTCACCGACGTCGAGCGGAAGAAGGCCGCGTCCCGTCCGCACACGACGGCGGGCACGCTCGCCAAGCGCTTCGCCGCGAAGGAGGCCTTTTCAAAGGCCGTCGGCACCGGCTTCAAGCGCGGCGTGTTCATGAAGGACATCGGCGTCGTTAATGCGCCGTCAGGCGCCCCCACGTTACAGTTGACGGGAGGAGCGAGGGCGCGTCTTGACGCCCTTGCGCCGGAAGGCCACGCCATCGACATACATCTGACGATGACCGACGATTATCCCTGGGCGCAGGCATTCGTGATCCTGCAGGCCCGCAAGCTGGAGCCCTGATTGAGCGAGACTGTTCCCGAGGCAAGCGTCGACCCATCGACGGTCCCCGCGCCTCAGAAGAAGGGCACCAAGGGCTCCGCCGTCTGGCGGGAGATCAAGGGCCTGTTGTGGGTGCTCCTCGCGGTGCTGCTGTTCCACAGCTTCATCGCCAAGCCCTTCTATATCCCGTCCGAATCGATGATGCCGACCCTGCTCAAGGGCGACCGCCTGGTCGTGAGCAAATATCCGTACGGCTGGTCGTGGGTCAGCCCAAGCTTCCACATCTTTCCGCATTGGCAGGGGCGACTGCTCGGCAATATGCCGGAGCGCGGAGATATCGTCATCGTCACGCCTCCAGGGCAGAGCGACGACTATATCAAGAGGGTAATCGGGCTTCCGGGCGACACGGTCGAGGTTCGCAATGGCCGGCTGGTGCTTAACGGAAAGCCCGTGAAGGCCGAGCGGCGGCCCCCGGCCATGGTCCCGGTCGATGCGAATGTTCCGTGCGGGATCGAATTCTCGGGCTCCCAGATCGTTACGGCCGAGGGGCAGGCCTTTTGCCGCCTTCCGATCGTCCGCGAGACCCTTCCGAACGGCGTGACCTACGACACGATCGACCTCGAGAACGAAAGCTCGGGGAACCGGTACCCGCCGATCGTCGTGCCCGACGGCCATCTGTTCCTGATGGGCGACAACCGCGACCGAAGCGCGGACAGCCGCTTCCAGCTCGGGCCGCCGGAAAATGGCCTCGGCGGTCCCGTGCCGTGGGAAAATATCGGCGGCCGGGCGGAGTTCATCACGTTCTCGCTCGACGGCACGTCGCAGGTCTTCAATCCGGTGAGCTGGTTCCAGGCGCTCCGCGGGGGCAGGGCCGGGACCTCGCTCCGGGGACAAAAGGACTAGGCAATGGAACCGGGGCCGCCGACCACCGAAATGCACGTCGAGCGCCCCGGTCCTTCCGAATTCCGGGACCCGATGGTGGTCCGCGAGCTGAAGCGCGCAGCGGTCTGGTTCGGGCTCGCGCTCCTCATCGCCGGAGTCATCGTCCTCTCGCAGCCGCTTCTGCTCATTGTCGGCGGGATCATCTTCGCGGTCTTCCTCGATGGCGGTGCGCGCCTCATCGGCCGCTTCCTGCCGATCGGCCGCGGGTTGCGGCTGACGCTCGCATTGCTGATCGGCTTCGGCTTCATCGGCTGGGTCTTCTGGTACGCTGGCACGACAATCGCGGCCCAGTTCGAGGCGCTGCGGATCGTGGTCACCGCTCAGTTCCAGCGGCTTATGGAGTTCGCCGGATCGCTTGGACTCATCCCTAAAGGTCCGCCCAGCACTCTTGGCTCGCAATTACTCGGCTCCGTCGGCCGGCTGACCAGCGCCGTGGGCAGCGCGCTGGGGGCGATCACCAGTGTCATCCTCATGCTGGTCATCGGCATCTTCCTGGCCATCGAGCCGCGCATCTACGACCGCGGAATCGCCTGGATGCTTCCGATCCGGCACCGCGAGCGCTTCTACCGGATCGCGGACCACGTGGCGTTTACTCTGCGCCGCCTCCTCTACGGCCGGTTGCTGGGCATGATCTTCGAAGGATTCTTCACCTGGTTCATGCTGGCATATGTGTCGCAGCTGGTCGGCGTGAAGCCGATCCCCATGGCCGCGCTGCTCGGGCTGATCACCGGCCTGCTTGCCTTCATCCCGAACATCGGGGCGATCGTTTCAGGTCTGCTGATGGTGGCGGTCGGCTTCAGCGCTGGCCCGAACGAGGGCTTCTTCGCGATCTTCGTCTACTTCTTCGTCCAGAACGTCGACGGCTATTTGGTCATCCCGTACATCGCGCGCCGCACCGTCGACCTAGCGCCGGCCATCGTCCTTGGAATGCAGCTGCTGATGGGGGCGCTGTTCGGAATCCTCGGCGTCCTCTTCGCCGATCCGATCCTTGCCGCGCTGAAGGTGACGCTCATGGACCTCAGCCGCGATCATGCGGAGGATGCTGGCGCGGGTCCCGAGATCGTCGGCGACGAACCTCCGCCGCCTAAGGAAGCTCCGGCCTAGGGCCGAGGCTGCGGAGCCTGACCCTCGGCGCCCGGCACAGGCGGTGCCCCGCCCTGCATCAGCGCCGCGTTCGGAACGATCTGGACGATGTGCACGTCGAAATCGAGGTCGGCGTTGGGGCCGAACGGACTGCCTGGGGGCGGGTTCTCGCCATAGGCAAGCTTGCCTGGAATATGGATCTTGTAGCGGCCGCCCTTCTGCATCTTCGTCAGCGCTTCGGCGAAGCCCGGAATGACCTGACCGGCAATCATCGGCTGGGGACCGCCGTGGCGGGCGCTGTCGTCAAAGACGGTACCGTCGGCGAGGCGGCCCTCATATTCGACCAGCACGCCGTCGACTGGCTGCACGAACGGGCCTTCGCCTTTTTCGACCGTGCGGATGCGAACGCCGCTCTCGGTTGTCTCGCCGCGCAGGGGATTGGTCCCCGCCCAGGCGAGGCCGATGCCGGCGGCGATCACCAGCAGGAAGGCAAGCAACAGGCGCAGGGTGCGCCCGCGATTCTCGGGGCGCTTGGCAGCTTCGCTAACCGACATGTGATCGCCCCGTATACTGGAATGAGTGGATGACTTAGCGCGAACCTTCGCGTTCGGCCCGCTTGCGCTCGAGCTTGCGTGCGCGGCGGATTGCGGCGGCCCGCTCGCGGGCGCGCTTCTCCGACGGCTTCTCATAGTGGCGCCGCAGCTTCATCTCGCGGTACACGCCCTCGCGCTGGAGCTTCTTCTTGAGCGCGCGGAGCGCCTGGTCGACGTTATTGTCGCGAACGATGATCTGCATAAATGCCCTGCGAAACTCCAAATCTGCTGTGTCGGACCAGCCAAGTCGTTCGGCAGGCCAAGTAACTTCGCCCGGCGCAGCAATGCTGGGTCGGGGCGCCGCCCTTAGCAGTGGGGCCAGAGGCTTGCAAGGGACGCGAGATCCCCGTCCTGCGATGAAACGAGTTTTCCATACGGTGGGCTAAGCAACTGGGCAATCTCGGTTATCGGCGATTAACCTTCCTGCATGTACAACGGTCGCTTCACTTGAGTGGGGTGGTAATGGGGTTGAATCGTAGGGAGGTGCTGCGTTTTGGGGCTATTGGCGCGGCGGGGGCGATGCTCTCGTCTGCTGCAAGCTCCGTCGGCCTTCCGTCCATCATCTACGCACCGCCGCCGGTTCCACGCGATCCGCTGGCGCCTCTTGCGCCGGCGCCGACCGCGCCGCACGGAATCGACCCGGTGCTCTTCCAGAAAGCCAAGGCGTCGCTCGATTCGCACCGCTACCAGGTGCGTGCCCGCGACTATCTGGGTATCGTCGATTTCACGAAGTCCTCTGGCGAGGCGCGCTTCCACGTCGTCGACCTGATGAACGGCCGCGTCGAAAGCTATCGCGTCGCCCATGGCTCGGGCTCCGACCCGTCGCACTCGGGCTTCCTCTCGCGCTTCTCGAACGACTTCGGGTCCTACGCGACGTCGAACGGCGCCTATACGACGGGCGAATATTATCACGGCAAGTACGGCCTCTCGATGAAGACGCATGGTCTCGACTGGACCAACAACAACGCCGAAGCTCGCGCAATCGTCATTCACAATGCCTGGTACGCAGAGCCCGAAATGCTTGCAGCGCATGGCAAGCTTGGCCGTTCGCAAGGCTGCTTTGCCTTCTCGCGCGACGACCAATGGTCGGTGATGCGCAAGCTCGCCGGCGGACGCATGATCTACGCCGACAAGCTCGCCTGATTTCCTGTCAGGAAGGGGAGCGGAAGGGCCTCGGGAGCGATCCCGGGGCCTTTCCTTTTTTATCTAGCCCGCCGTCGGAACCTGGGCCGTGCCTTCCGCGGACTTGCGGAACAGCAAGGCGGCGAGCAGCCACAGACTTCCGAGCACCGAGCTGAAAAATGCCCCGCGCGGATCCGCCGCAATGCCGCCGACGGCGATCGCGACCTGCGCGACGCCCGCCGCTGCACAAGTGAGCGCCATGCCCGAGGCTCGGAAGCGCGCGACGATTGACCCGACGAGGGCGATGGCCAGCACTCCGCCGAACAGCAGGTTGTACGGATTGTTCTCGGGCCCGATCATCCCGACGGCCAGGTTCGCCCAGATCAGCAGGAAGGCGGCGAGGACGGCGATGCCGCTGGCGATCCGATAGGCGATGCTCTCCGACCGGCTGACCATGAACTCCAGGGCGAGGCCGAGGCTTCCCAAGATGAATCCCATCGCGATGAAGTCGGTCTCGTCCCAATCCACTTCGCTGGTGAATTGCATGGCAACGAGCGGCGCGAGCAGCAGCGCCGCGACCATTCCCCAGCCGATGATCCTCCAGGGGTTCAGTCCCCTTCCGCCGATTGCCGCCACGTCCATGCCTCCATGCGTCAGTTCATGGTTGCGGCGGTACCGGATGAGCCGGTGAGCCGCCTGAGCAACTCCTGACCTTTTGCTGAAAAGCGCCAAGCCGCGCTATTGTTGGTGCAAGGCGCAATGAGGAGGGACGGCATGACCGAAGCGGCAGCACAGGATCGCACGGCTTCCGAGCAGATCGATTCGAAGATTGCATCGCTCGGCGACTGGCGCGGCGCCACGCTCGCCCACGTCCGCCGCCTCATCCGCGAATCCGACCCCGATATCGTCGAAGAGGTGAAATGGCGGAAGCCGTCGAACCCGGCCGGAGTCCCGGTGTGGGAGAATGCAGGGATCATCTGCACGGGCGAAACCTACAAGGACAAGGTGAAGCTCACCTTCGCCCGCGGCGCCTTGCTCGACGATCCCTCGGGCCTGTTCAACGCCAGTCTGGAGGGCGGCACGCGGCGCGCGATCGACCTTCGCGAAGGCGAGAAGATCGACGAATCGGCGTTCAAGGCGCTGGTCCGCGAAGCCGTCACGCTCAATGCGTCGAACGCCCCGCGCTGATTCGTTCGCTTAGCGCGAGGCGACCTTGTCCTTGGCCTTCGCGACCGGAGTCCTCGGCACGTCGTTCAGCGCCGCAATGACCTTGCCGTCCTTCTTGTAGATGTCGGCATAGTCCTTGATCGACCCGTCCTGCAAAGCGGCGGACGACATGTAGACGATGTAGACCGGAAGCGGCTTCGGGAAATTCGCCTGCACAGTCTTCTTGCTGGCGACCACCTCCTTGATCTTCTCCGCCGTCCAGATCGTCTGGCCCTCGGCCGGCACTGCCGGAGCGCCTTCGGCCGCTGGCTGTGCCGGAGCGGCTTCGGCCGCTGCCTGTGCCGGAGCGCCCTCGGTCAGAAGCCGCGTGGCGAGCTGCATGATGTGCTCGGTGCGGATGCAGCCGTGGCTGTAGGCGCGCATCTTCGTGTCGAAGAGGCTCTTGGCCGTAGTGTCGTGCAGGTAGATTGATTGCGGATTGTACATGACGAACTTGATCTGGCCGAGAGCATTGCGCGGCCCCGGCGGCTGGCGCCAGCGCTGGATCTTGCCGTCCTTGCCCTTTACCGGGACATAACCCGCCTTGCCGCGAACCTCAGGCTCGATGCTCTTCGGCACTTCCCACCAGGGGTTCAGGACCACGCCCGTGGCCGTCGCCATCAGCTGCGGGGTCGGCGTCTTGGTCGCCCCTGCCACCGCGACGTGCCTCGAGATCGTGTTTCCGTTCTCGACCAGCGCCGCGGTGAAGGCCGGCACGTTGACGATGATGTAGCGCTCGCCAAGGTTGCGCGGCAGCCAGCGCCAGCGGTCCATGTTCAGGCGGATCCGGTTGATCTTGCCGCTCTCGGTCTTCGGCGTGATCGTGAGCGCATTCTTCAGCGCGGCATATTGCGGATGGGTCGGAAGCAGGCCGGTGAGCGCTTCGCCGATGCGGTGCTGCGCAAGCGCGGTCCGAAGCAAGCTGTCCTGGCGGCCGGAGTTGAGATCAGGATCGGGAATGTGCCAGTTCTGCTTGTCGTCGCCGCGAACATGGCCAAGCGCGAAATCGGCGGACAGCTTGTTGAACCGCTCGGTCGCCGCGGCGGATAGCAGAACAGGATCGTTGCTGCGCATCGCGGACATCAGGCCCGCTGCGTCATAGTCCGTCGGGTCGAGCCCTTCCCGGCCTGAATTGAGGATGGTCAAAAGCAGCTGGTTCGCATCCGCCATCGTCCAAACGGGCGGCGGTGGCGGGGGCGGTACGACCTCCGGAGCCGGCATGGTGACCGGCTGGGGATTGCCGAGCTGAGGCACGCCCTGGACCGTTGCCGGGCGGGGCGTTGCCGGCTGCGCTGCCGCCGGCGGAACGGGCGTGGGCCTGGTCGCCTGGGCCTGCGGCGCAGGCCTTGCGGCAGTTCCCGTTTGCGCAATCGCGAGGCTGGCCGGTGCGGCCAGCGCCGTGAACAGAAGCAAGTTTTTGAAGCGCACTCTCATCCCCACAAAAAATCCCGTGTTTCGAGACAGCTAGTCCGTGTCCCCAAACATATGATGTGCCGGTCCAACCATACCAAGGCTGAACGCCGCTCGCTAGTGACGTGTGCGACACAGTTGGGCGCGAATCATGCGTCCGAAGCGAACCAATCCTTAATTCGCCGTGGCTTAGCCTATGATGGCGAAAGCGAGTGGGCAGAGGATTGTCATGCTTAATGGTTCGATGATTCCGCGCAGCGTGCGGCGCATGTTCGACGAACGCTCGGAGCCGCGCGAAGAGGATTCCAGCTCGGCGGAGCTCGAGTTGCGCGGCCGCCGCCACAAGGTCGCCTCTGGGCAACCTCTCACCCTCGGGGGCGATGGTCATCTTCCCCTTTATGCCGCATATTGGCGAGGAGGTCGTGTTGCACCTTTCCGCGCGCGGGCCGGTCCCGGGCCAGGTCTGTTGGGTGCGCGATGGCCGAATTGGGGTGAACTTTGCCGCCATGTTGGAGTAGCGGCGCGTGGAGATGAATTTTTCCATGATCAGGGCGCGCATCGGCGAAACGCCTGACCCGTCCGAGAGGCGGCGCGCATCGCGTCTTCCGGTCGAGCTGGATGCGCGCGTTCGGGAGCTGGGCTCCGAAGGCGTCGAGGCGCGCGTTCTCAATATTTCCGAAAGCGGCTTCATGGCTGCGACCGACGGATCGTTCGAGGTCGGTACACGCATCTGGCTGATGCTGGCGGGCAGGAATCGCGTCAATGCGGTCGTGAAATGGGTCGCCGGCGACAGGATCGGCGCCGAGTTCGCCTCTCCCGTATCCCTGGAAGAGCTGCGCACCGGCGAGAATTTCTGAGTTCCTTCCGGCGCTCAAGCCGCACATTCCGGCGCTAACGGCCCCTCTTACGGCCGTTTCCCCTGTCCCAATCTGGTTACCTTTGTTGAAACCCGTTTGGAGCGCGGGGCGTTGGGCGCTGTCGAAAGGAAGGATCGAACGATGCCGACCGACGACACGATCAGACAGCTGACCGGCAGGGGTTACCACGCGGTCTATCGCGAACGCGAAATCAATCATTGTCCGGGCTGCGGCCGCACACACTGGCTGATCGGACGCATGTCGGCCGAATGCGCTTTCTGCGCGACGGCCCTTCCGCTCGCAGAAGCCAGCATGCGCTCGCACACCGGTCCGACTGTCATCCAGCACAAGAACCGGCATCACGATCCGGCCTCCTGGGCCGCCTGACGCGAATCAGGCCGGTTTCTTCCTCACCGGTACGGCGGCGTTGCAGAGGTCGACCCCGCCGGCCGGGCGGATGAAGAAATCGTCCTTTCGGTTCGCGCGCGCCTTAACATAAGCGCCGAAGGACGCGCTCTGCGTGTCCATATACTGGAACGCAGGGCGCCCGCCCGCCGGGATCTCGCTGCCAAGCCGCACTGCCGAAATCGGTACGTGCATGCTCTCTTCCTTGTAGAAGCCGAGCGCTTCCGTCCCGCGCGGCAAGGCGGCAAGCCGGTCGATCCCCTCGATCACGCGCCCGACGACCGCGATGTTCCGGTCCAGGTGCCGCGGCGCGTGGCCGATGACGGCGTAAAGCTCTCCACCGGTGCCCGTGTCGGGCGACAGGTCGCGACCAACGCCGACATAACCGTAGCAGTGGGTTAGGTTCGCAGTGCCAGCTTTCGAATCATACCCGATCGGCCAGCCCGCGGCGAAGCCGGCGTCGGGCGCATAGGCGTCGGCATATCCCAGCGGCCGCACCGCTAGTCCCTTGAGCGGCCGGTGATATTCCGCAGGCGGCTTGGCGATTACTCCCGCAGGCAGCGGCTTCGTGCTCTCGTTGTTGCCCCACTGGACGACATAATTGTCCTGGACCCGGTAGATTGCGGAGCCGCTCCACCAACCGCCCTTTGCGAGCGCGCGAATGTTGGCCACGTGCACCGGCGCGAACTGCGGCGCGAGCTGGATGACGACCTGCGCCCCGTTCCTGAGATCCATGACCAGGAGATCGTCGGCGGCGATGTCGCGCCAGGCGCTTGCGGGCGCTTCGGCAACGATCTCGGACGGCGTCTTGGGTTTCGATGGAGGCGCGGCGGCGACCAGCAGAAATGCCGAAACCAGAAGCAGCTTGCGCATCACTCACCTCCCCCAACGCGAACGGCGGTGGTCTAGCCGACGATTGTTCGCGCCGCTATCGCCCGCCGATGCATATCGCCACTTTGATGCTCCTGGGATCGGGCGAGCTCGGCCGGGAATTCGCGATCGCCGCCAAGCGGCTCGGCTGCCGGGTCATAGCCTGCGACCGCTACGAAAACGCGCCCGCCATGCAGCTCGCGGACGCGTCCGAGGTCTTTCCGATGCTCGACGGCAAGGCTCTTCGCGCCGCGGTCGAGGCCCACAAGCCGGACGTGATCATCCCCGAGATCGAGGCGATCGACACAGAGACGCTGGCAGAGCTGGAGAAGGAGGGATGGCGCGTCGCACCTTCGGCCAAGGCGGTGCAGCTGACGATGAACCGCGACGGAATCCGCGAGTTCGCGTCGCGCGAGCTCAATCTCATCACCTCGAAGTACAAGTTCGCCGAGTCGCGCGAAGAGGCCATCGCCGCCGTCGACGAGGTCGGCCTGCCGTGCGTCGTGAAGCCTGTCATGTCGAGCTCGGGCAAGGGCCAGAGCACCGCCAGGTCGAAGGAGGATATCGGCGAGGCGTGGGATTATGCCGTCGCGAACATGCGCGGGGACCGGCCGCGCGTGATCGTCGAGGAGTTCGTCGAGTTCGACAGCGAAATCACCCTCCTGACGGTGGCGACGCAAGCGGGCGTCCACTTCTGCTCGCCGATCGGCCATCGGCAGGAAGCGGGCGACTATCGCGAAAGCTGGCAGCCCGCGGGAATCGCCGACGGCGCATTGCTCTCCGCCCGGCGGCAGGCCCGCAAGGTGGTCGAAGCGCTCGGCGGCTACGGGATCTTCGGCGTGGAGTTCTTCGTGAAAGGCGACCAGGCGATCTTTTCCGAATTGTCCCCGCGCCCGCACGACACGGGGATGGTGACGATGATCACGCAGTTCCCGAACCAGTTCGAGCTGCACCTGCGCGCAGTCCTCGGCCTGCCGATCCCGGCGATCGAGCTCACTCGGCCGGGTGCATCGGCCGTGATTCTCGCGGATCGGGAGAGCGACCGATTCGGCTTCGACGGAGTGGCTGAGGCGCTTTCGCGCGGCCGGCCGGGCGCTCCGGTCGACCTGAGGCTCTTCGGTAAGCCCAACACTCTGAAGAATCGCCGCATGGGTGTCGCGCTCGCTGGCGGAAAGGATGCAGTCGAAGCGGTCGAGACTGCCAAGGCGGCCGCCGCCTCGGTGAAGATCCGCTACCCGGAATAGAACCGAAGTCCCCCGACGTGGTTTGTGCTCTCAAGGAGCAGGAAAGGACAGGCAATGCGCGCTCAGCTTCTGACGGCCGTTACCATCACGCTGCTGGCCGGAGCCTGCGACAGTCCGGAGCCGGCCCAGCCGCGCAAGTCGATCCAGGTACGAAGCGAGCAGCAGGAAGGCCTGCACAAGCTGAGCGAGCAATACCGCCACGTCGCGCTTCGCAGGGCGATCTACGACGCAGGTCGAACCTGCAAGACCGTGACCAGGTCCGGCTACGTCCAGGAATATGGGAATCTATCGATGTGGACGGCCAGTTGCGACGGCGGAAAGAGCTGGGCGATCTTCGTCGGACCCGACGGATCGGTCCAGGTGAGAGATTGCCGCGAGACCGAGCAGCTGAAGCTGCCCGCCTGCATCATTCGCGAGGAGAAGCCGGCCGCGGCCGGTTAATCGCAGCGGCGGCTTTCCTTATATTCGCCGGAAGCCGTCTTTTCCTTGACGGTCACGCACGATCCCTGACGCGACTCTTCGCGCCAGCTGCCGTCCGCGTTCATGACGCGATTCGCCTTGGGGACGCGCTTGCCGTCCTTGATCTCGTAGTTCCAGCCCTTCGGCGTCGCTTGCGAATTGTTCGCCGTCGCCTGTGCGTAAGCGGCTCCGGCGAAGCCGACGCCGACCAGAACGGCCGCGCCTACCAGCATCGCAACTTTAGAAACCCGCTTCATCACAAAACTCCTTAGCGTCACCCCCTAATATCCGCCATGTGAACGGAGAGTGAAAGTCAGGACGCACCAAATCCGCGCCGAGTTGACGCAGAAGGCCACGAAATCCGTGATTTACGAAAGGCTTAGCCCTGCCAAGCGCCGGTGACCGAAGTCCCCGGGGAGCTTAGCCCTGGCGAGCCTTGAAGCGACGGTTCGTCTTGTTGATGACGTACGTCCGTCCGCGGCGGCGGATCACGCGGCAATCGCGGTGGCGCGACTTGAGCGACTTCAAGCTGTTGCGAATCTTCATGGCGCGCGCCTGTCTCTTCGTCTTGTCTTTGCAAAAATAAGGAAGGCCGCCCGGAGAGGGCAGCCGCTGGCCGCGCGCTTAAGCGGAAAACGTCTTGCCCGTCAAGGTTCAGTGCCGGCGATCAACGCTTCGCCTTGGGCTGGCCCGGCGCGAAACTGTCTCCGAAATAATCGCCCGCATACCACATGGGCCTCTGGTCGGCGTCCGCCATCTGCCGGGCGATGCGATAGTTGAGGTCGGCGAAACGCGCGCCTGCCTCCCAATGTATCGGCTGCGTCACGTCGTCCTTCACACCGTGATAAGTGTTCGCAAGGAAACGCCGCCAATATTGCTTCCCGCCATTGGCTTGTCCGGTCATCAGGAACACGGACGGGACGCCGGCCTTCACGAACGGATAGTGATCCGACCGGACGAACAGGGCCTCCTCGGGCATCGGGTCCGGACCAAGGCCGATCTTCATGCTCGACCCCGCTGCCCGGACTGCCTTGGCGATGGTCGAACGGTCCGCGCCGAAAGCCACGACGTCCGTGAAGTCGTAGAGCAGGAGCGGCATGTCGAGATTCACGAGGCCGACGATCTTGTCCGCAGGCACCGTGGGATTGGTGGCGAGATAGCCGGCGCCCAGCAGTCCATATTCCTCGCCGGTCACGGCGACGAACATCACCGACCGGCGCGGCCGGCGGCCCGCCTCGACGAACTCCCGGGCGGCTTCGATCGTGGTCGCCACCCCGGCGGCATTGTCGAGCGCGCCGTTGTAGACATTGTCCTCCCCGGGCTTCGCCGCCTTATCCAGGCCCAGATGGTCGAGGTGGCCCATCAGCACGATGTGCTCGCTTGCCAGCTTCGGATCGGACCCCGGAAGCACCGCGACGACATTCGGGCTGGTGAAATTCTCCCAGGCGCTTTTCGCCGTGAGGGTCACGGACACGGGCAAAGCGAAACCGCGCACGCGTTTTCCCGCAGCTGCCTGGTTCCGGACCTTGCGGAGGCTCATCGGCGCACGCTCGAAAAGGCGGGTCTCCCATTCGGGCGAAAGGGCGACGATCGCGCGCGCGGCGCCGGCCCTGCTGGTGCGGCCCCGCGCATCGACCCAGTCGAGCAGTGGCCGGGTCGCGAAGCGCTGTAGCTGGCTGGCAGCCGTCGCTGCGTCCTCGATCTCGATGATTCCAACCGCGCCCTCCGCGCCCGCCGTCCGGGCACGGGCGTAGGCGAGATGTGCGGCTGCATCGCTCGGAACGCCGGGGGACGGGTCGGCCAGGGCGACGACGATCTTCCCGCGGACGTCGAGGCCGGCATAATCGTCGAGTCCAAGCCGCGCATCGCGGACGCCGTGGCCAACGAAGACCAAAGGCGCCGAAATCCTGAGGTCGCGTTCCGTGATGCTCGGCCGCACGGCAGCGTCCTTTCCGACGACCAGCTTCGTCGTTCGCCCATTGAGCGTCATCGACATCACCGGCGATTCGGCGAGCGTTGCCCTGCGGAACGGCACTTCCACCATCCAGCTGCCGTTCGTTCCGCCGGGCTTCAGCCCGAGCTTGCGGAATTCCGCGGCGACATAGTTGGCGGCAATGCGATGCCCTCGCGATCCTGTGTCGCGGCCTTCCATGAGGTCGCTGGCGAGAAATTCGACATGAGCGCGGATGCGCTCCGCCGCGTGCGCATCGCTGATGGGTTGCGGCGGCGCCGCGCCGATCTGCAGTGCCGCCAGCGCCAGCAGCGGCAACCGCAGCAGCTTCACGCCCAGTTCCGCGTCAGCAGCTTGCGCTCCCATTCGAGCGCATGGCCGAGGATGGTGTCGATGTCGGCGAAGCGCGGCGTCCAGTCTAGCGTCTCCATCAGCGCGCGATTGGAGGAGATGAGCAGCGGGGGATCGCCCGCGCGGCGGCCCTTCATCTCGCGCCGGATCGGCTGCGGAAGCAGTCGGTCGAGCGCATCGAGCACTTCGAGCACCGACAGGCCGCGGCCGTAGCCCAGATTGAGGACGAGGTTCTCGTCCGGCGCCTCGATCAGCCGCTCGAGCGCCTTCACGTGGGCGCCGGTGAGGTCGCTGACGTGGATGAAATCGCGCACGCAGCTGCCGTCCTCGGTCGGATAGTCGGTGCCGAACACGTCGATATGGTCGCGCTTCCCGACCGCTGCCTCGACGGCGACCTTGATGAGATGGGTCGAACCCTTGCCGACCTGGCCCGAACGGCCGTCGGGATCGGCGCCCGATACGTTGAAATAGCGCAGCGCGGCATAGTTCATCGGATAGGCGGCCGCGGAATCCTCGAGCATCCGCTCGGTCATCAGCTTGGAAGCGCCGTATGGGTTGATCGGGAGCTTCGCGACGCTCTCGTCGACGGGAACGCGCTCCGGCTCGCCGTAAACAGCGGCGGTCGAGGAAAAGACGAAATGCTTCACTCCGGCATCGACCGCGGTCGAGATCAGCGAATGGCTCGCGACCGTGTTGTTGCGATAATAGTCGAGCGGCTTCTCGACGCTCTCCGGCACCACGATCGAGCCCGCGAAATGCATGATCGCTCCGATGCCCTGCTCGGCGAGGATGCGCTCGACCAGCGCGCGGTCGTCGACGCGACCCTCATAGAACGGGACATCCTCGGGAACGACGTAGCGATTGCCGGTCGAAAGGTCGTCGACGACGGCGACGCTCCAGCCCGCATCGCGCAGGGCGAGGACGGCGTGGCTGCCGATATAGCCGGCACCGCCGGTAACAAGCACGGGGACTTTGGACATAGGCAGGGTCGCTAGCGAAGCCGCGCGCGAGGCGCCAGTGGCGTTTTGCGGCCACTTCAAGCGCAAAACCCATTGCGGCGGAAGCGCTGCTAAGCTGAAGTGGGCCTGATGATGAGCACCGATAAGGCTTGGGAAAAATTCGGAAAAGTCGATCCCTATTTCGGCGTGCTTGCCGATGCGCGCTTCGCCGCCGACAAGATCGACGCGCACCGCGACGACTTCTTCGCGAGCGGCCGATCGTCGGTCGCCCACATTCTCAACCGGTACGGCGAGCATTTCGGCGGTCTGCAGCGCGAACGGGCGCTCGATTTCGGGTGCGGCGTCGGACGCCTCACCTTCCCGCTAGCGCGCGAATTCGCGAGTGTCGTCGGCCTCGACATCTCCCGTTCGATGCTCTCCGAGGCTGAAACGAACGCCCGGCAGCTGGATGTGTCGAACGTGCAATTCGCGCTTGCCGACGACCAACTTTCCAACGCTCCCGGCGGATTCGACTTCGTTAACAGTTACATCGTGCTCCAGCACATACCGGTGCGCCGCGGTTTGCCGATCCTTTCGCGGCTCGTGGACAAGGTCAGGCCGGGCGGTGGGTTTCACGTTCACTTCTCGATACGCACCGACAGCCTCGCGTCGCGCTCCGTCTGGTGGGCGAGCCATCACATTCCGGGCGTCAAGATCTGGCAGAATATCCGGAGCGGGCGAGACTGGAATGCGCCGGCGATGCAGATGAACAATTACCCGCTGAACCGGATTGTCGTGCAACTCGTCGGTCAGGGCGTGTCCGAGTTTTTTTGCTCGGCGGAGCAGCACGCGAAGTTTCTGACTTGCAGCCTGTTCGGAAAGAAGCCCGGCGCGGCCGCTTGAACGGCGGCGTCTCACAATTTCCGGATCGTTCCTTCCGAAGTCGCGACGCGCATTCCGAGCTTTCTCACCGTCACCTTGCTCCTGGCCGACTTCCCGCCGGGCAAGGGCGTGATCCACTGCTCGATCGCCAGCTTGCCCTTCATGCTGAACCGGAACAGGAATTTCCCGCCGATCTGCTGGATCTGCACCGGGCCGACGGCGTCCGACATCGTTCCCGTGAACCGCCCGGGGCTTATTTCGCGGATCAGCCAGCGGCGATGCCTCGTCGGCTTGCCCTGGTCGTGGACCTGCTGAATCAGGGACAGCGAACCGTCCGAAAGGATCTTCCCGCGTCCCAGCGTCTTCGAGCTGTACGGCTTCTTCATCGCCACCTTCACCAGGCTGAACAGCTCGGTCCGGCCTTCGAAGAAACGCAGCGGCTGAAACATGCGCTCTGCCTTCGCGGGAGCGACGGGAAGCGATAGAGATATGAGCACGGCCGGGACGAGCGAGCGGCGGGCTAGTCGGCTGTTCCGGACCAGGGACATCCGCGCATAACGCATTACGCCTGCAAAGTTTTCCCGCTCCGGAGAGCGAAGGCCTATCGCGGCTTCACGAACTTGAGCGTCATGCGATCGCTCTCGCCGATAGCCAGGTACTTTTCGCGGTCCTTGTCCTTCAGCGCGAGCGATGGCGGCAAGGTCCAGACGCCTTCCGGCCAGTCGGCGGTATCGCGGGGATTGGCATTGATCTCGGAGGAGGCGGCGAGCCGGAATCCCGCCGCTTCGGCCAGCTGGCGAACCGTCGACGTCTTGATGTAGCCGCTGGTCCGCTCGCGCTCGGCGTCGGCGGTCTCCGGCAGTCGGTGATCGACGATCCCCAGGATGCCGCCCGGCTTCAGCATGGCGAAGATCTGCCGGAAGGCTTCGGCGCTATAGTCCTGCTTGTCGTCTCGCCGATATCCCATGCGCCAGTTGTGGACGTTGCGAAACGTCAGAACGACGTCGGCAGTGCCTGCCGGAACCTGCTTCGCGGCCGCGTCGAATGCCGGAAAATCGACGGTCTCGATCGAACCGTACAGCTTGGCGTCGGCCTGCTGGAGTTTCGTCAGCCCGCTGCGGCCCCAGTCCGGCGCGGCCGCGTACAGCTTGCCTCCGCCGGCCGTCAGATAGGGGGCGAGGATCTCCGTGTACCAGCCGCCGCCCGGCCAGATCTCGACGACCGTGTCATTCGGATCGACCTCGAAGAAGTTCAGAGTCGCTGCCGGGTTGCGATAGCGGTCGCGGGCCACGTTTGCGGGCGTCCTGCCCGGATGAGCAATGGCGGCTTCGATCTTGCCGAGGCGCCCCGTCGAGCGCTCGGGCGCCTTTTGCTCAGGCGCCGGTTGCGGCGGAGCCTGGGTGGTTCCCTGTGAAAGACCGAGCATCAGCACCGAAGCGATTGAAAGCGCGAAATGGTGGATCATGAACCTGCTCCCTGTTTGATTCTCAAATGCGCGAGTGCTGGGCTGGCCGCAAGCCCGCTAGCCGCGCACCGGCAGACGCGGTTTGCCTGTTCGTCGACCCCGCACTATCAGCGGCGCGAATTCAGGCACTCTCCGAAGAAGGTCCCATGGCACTAGTGATTTCGAGCGCATTCGATGCGGGCAACATCCGCGTCGTGAAGCAGGACGGCGACAGGGTCGATCTCGAGATCGTCAAGGATCACATGTCCGACTTCTACCAGTGGTTCCACTTCCGCCTCGCCGGCGGGGCGGACCGTGAGATCGAGCTTCGAATCCTGAACTGCGCGAACTCGGCCTATCCGAACGGCTGGCCCGACTACAAAGCGGTGGTGTCTTCCGATCGCGAGGAATGGATTCGCGTCGAGGACACGAGCTATGCCGACGGAATCCTCACCATCCGCCTGGCGCCGGAGACCGACTGCGTCTGGCTCGCATATTTCGCTCCTTATTCGATGGAGCGGCATCACGACCTGATCTCGACCTACGCGTCGCTGCCCTATGTAGAGTATCGCTCACTCGGCAAGTCGCTCGACGGTCAGGACATCGACTGTCTGACCATCGGCGAGGGCGACCTCAACGTCTGGCTCTACGCCCGCCAGCACCCCGGCGAGAGCATGGCCGAATGGTGGATGGAAGGCGCCCTCGAAAAGCTCACCGATCCCGACGATCCGGTCGCGCGCGTTCTCCGCAGCGAATGCACCTTCCGCGTCGTTCCGAACATGAACCCGGACGGGTCGCGCCGCGGGCATTTGCGCACCAATGCCGTCGGCGTGAACCTCAACCGCGAATGGCATGCGCCCTCGGCCGAGAAGAGCCCCGAAGTCCTCTACGTCCGCAACGCCATGGACGAGACTCCGCCCGATTTCGCGATGGACGTCCACGGCGACGAGGCGATCCCCGCGAACTTCCTCGCCGGCTTCGAGGGCATTCCCTCGCTCGCCGAGCGGCAGACCCGTCTGTTCAAGCTCTTCTCGGACAATCTCGAGCGCATCTCGCCCGACTTTCAGACGCGACAGGGCTACGAGATCGCCGCTCCGGGCGAAGCCAACATGTCCATGTCCACGACTCAGCTGGCCGAGCGCTACGGCTGCGTGTCCATGACCCTCGAAATGCCGTTCAAGGACAATTTCGACCTGCCGGATCCCATCTACGGCTGGAGCCCGGAACGTTCGAAGTTCCTCGCTTTCGCCTGCCTTGATGCGCTGAACGCAATCCTGCCGGAGCTGAAGAAAGCGAAGGCGGAGAAACCCAAGGCCGAGAAAGTCCCGGCCTGATGCCGACGCTCGTCCTGCTCCGCCACGGCCAGTCGCAGTGGAACCTGGAGAACCGGTTTACCGGTTGGTGGGACGTGGACCTTTCGGACCAGGGCGTCGCGGAAGCGCGCGCCGCCGGCGTTCTCCTGAAGGAGCGCGGTTATGACTTCGACCGCTGCTTCACCAGCGTCCTGACGCGAGCGATCCGAACGCTCCACCTTGTCCTTCACGAGCTCGACAGCCTGTGGCTTCCGGTCGCCAAGGACTGGCACCTCAACGAGCGTCACTATGGCGGGCTGACCGGTCTCAACAAGCAGGAGATGATCGACAAGGTCGGCGCGGAGCAGGTCAAGATCTGGCGCCGTTCCTACGACGTCCCGCCGCCGCCCTTGCCGGAAGACAGCCCCTACAATGTCGGCGGCGACCGGCGTTACGCCGGGCTCCCGGTGCCAAACACGGAAAGCCTCAAGGATACGATCGCTCGGGCGCTTCCTTATTACGACGCGGAGATCGCGCCTGCGCTAAAGCGCGGGGAGCGCGTGCTCGTCGCGGCGCACGGCAATTCGATTCGCGGGATCATCAAGCATCTGTCGAACATCGGCGACCAGGAGATCGTCGGGGTCGAAATCCCGACCGGTCAGCCGCTCGTCTACGATCTGAACGACGACCTCAGCGTCCGCGACTCATATTATTTGAATGAGCGCGCGGCTTAGGCCGCGACCTTTTCCCGGTACATCGCCAGGTCGGCGCGGGCGACGACCGCATCCGCCTGGTCGTGCGGCTCGATCACGGTCAGGCCGATTGCAACGCTGAGCGGCAGGCACGTGCCCTGGAAGCAGAATTCGGAGCCGGCGATCATGTCGACGAGACGGCCGGCCGTTTCCAGCGCGCTCGCCTCATCCACGCGCTCCAGCAGGATGCCGAACTCGTCGCCCCCGAGCCGTGCCACGCAGTCGCTCTTGCGGACTCCCTCGGACAGCATCTGCGCCACCAGCGTCAGGGCTTCGTCGCCCGCCTGGTGGCCGAACGTGTCGTTGATCATCTTCAAGCCGTCGATGTCGACGAAGAGCATGGCGGCGCTGTCGTCGTAGCGGCTGACCCGGTCGATGGTGCCTTCAAGCTGGCGCATGAACCCGCGGCGATTCGGCAGGTCGATCAGCACGTCCTGGTAGGCCAGCCGATCGAGCAGCTCGACGCGCTCGTGAAGCTGAGCGATCTCGGCTCGCAGGCGCCTTAACTCGGCAAGCAAGCTGTCAGGATCGGTCACAGGGATGACCACGTCATTCATCGAGTCCGAGATTCCCCTTTTCTGCGCGATACATAACTCGATTCTGTGACTGTTGGAATGCCGAAGCGTTGCGCGCGGGGGTCCATGTTCCTAAACGGCACAGCTTCTTTGGCCGAAGGCATAAACGGGGACAAATGGCGCAGCCGCTGGTCGGAATCATCATGGGCAGCAGCTCCGACTGGGAGACCATGCGCCACGCCGCCGAGACGCTGGACAAGCTCGGAGTCGAGCATGAAGTGAAGGTCGTCTCCGCGCACCGCACGCCGAAGCGCCTTTACGACTACGCCTCCTCCGCGAAGGGTCGCGGACTGAAGCTCATCATCGCCGGCGCCGGCGGAGCGGCTCACCTGCCTGGAATGGCCGCCTCGATGACCAGCCTTCCGGTTCTCGGCGTGCCGGTCGAGAGCCAGGCGCTGAAGGGCATGGATAGCCTCCTGTCCATCGTCCAGATGCCCGCGGGCGTGCCCGTCGGAACGCTCGCGATCGGGCGCGCCGGGGCGGTCAATGCCGGGCTGCTGGCGGCTTCCATCCTCGCCTCGAACGACGAGGAGTTGGCGTCACGAGTTCGAGCGGTATCGCGAAGAGCAGACCCGGTCGGTGGCTGAATTGCCCGAATGATTCCCCCGGCTCGACCATCGGGATCGTCGGTGGCGGCCAGCTCGGCCGGATGCTCAGCCTTGCCGCGGCGCAGCTCGGATACAAATGCCACATCTTCGATCCGCATGAGCGGCCGTGCGCGGCGGACGTCGCCGCCGCCTTCACTCGAGCGGCCTATAACGATCGCGCCGCGCTGGAGGCGTTCGGCGCCCGGGTCGATGTTGCGACCTATGAGTTCGAGAACCTGCCCGTCGATCCGCTTCGGGTCCTCGAGGACAAGCTCCGCCCAGGGATCAAATCCTTGTCCGTCGCGCAGGATCGGGCAGTCGAAAAGCAGTTCATCGAGCATTGCGGCGCCACGGTCGCACCTTGGCGGAGCGTCGACTCGCTGGCGGACGTCGGACGCGCGGTCGCTGAGCTCGGGACGCCCGTCGTTCTGAAGACGCGCCGCTATGGGTACGACGGCAAGGGCCAGGCCTGGGTGCGCGAAGCCGGGCAGGCCGAGGCTGCTTGGGATTCGATCGGCCGGGAGCCTGCAGTCGCCGAAACGGGGATCGCGTTCGCCGCCGAATTCTCGGTCATCGTCGCGCGCTGGGCCGACGGCCGGACAGCGTTCTGGGACAGTCCCGACAACGTCCATCGTGGCGGCATCCTTCGAACCTCGACAGTCCCCTCAAGCGACCTGTTCGTGGCCCAGGTCGAAGCCGCGCGCACCGCCGCGGCCGCAATTGCCGATGCGCTCGGCCATGTCGGTGTCCTGACGGTCGAGTTCTTCGCTTCGCCCGACGGGCCGGTGGTGAACGAGATCGCGCCCCGCGTGCACAACAGCGGCCATTGGACGATCGAAGGCGCCTTCACCTCGCAGTTCGAGCAGCACATCCGAGCGATCTGCGGCCTCCCGCCCGGCTCGACCGAGCTCGCCGCCGCGTCAGTCCAGATGGACAATCTGATCGGCGAGGAGGTCCTCGTTTGGGAGCGCCTGCTCGGCGACCCGCACGCGCACGTGCACATCTACGACAAGGGGGAGCCGCGCCCGGGCCGCAAGATGGGCCATGTCACTCGGCTGACCTTGAGGTAGAAGCGGCGGCGTGATGAAGATCATCGGAAGCTTCGTCAGCCCCTATGTACGCAAGGTGCTTGGAGTGATGCACCTCAAGGGCCTCGAGTACGAGATCGACCCGATCACCCCGTTCTTCGGCAATGACGAGTTCCGCCGCCTCAGCCCGCTCTGCCGGATTCCCGTCCTGATCGACGGTGATTTCACCACGAGCAATTCTTCGGTGATCTGCGCCTATTTGGACGAGGCCTACCCGGAGCGGCCCGTTCTGCCTGCGGACGCGAAGGATCGCGCCCGCGCCCGCTGGCTGGAGGAGTTTGCGGACACCCGTCTGGGCGACCTCTTCATCTGGGGCCTCTTCTACCAGAAGATCGTCCACCCGCTCGTCTGGGGCGAGCCCGGCGACGAGCAGCGGATCGCCAGGACGCTCGGCGAGGACGCACCGATCGCGCTCGACTATCTCGAAGGCGAGCTCCCCGAGGACGGCTGGCTTTTCGACGGCTTCGGCCTCGCCGACATCGCCATCGCAAGCTTCTTCCGCAACGCCGCTTATGCCGGCTTCGAGCCTGACCCGGACCGCTGGCCGCGCGTCGCCGGCTTCGTCCAGCGCGCGCTTGCGAACGAGGCGTTCGCCCACACGCTTCCGTTCGAGGACATCCAGCGCAGCGTGGACATCAAGGGCCGTCGGCAGGCGCTGCTCGACGCGGGCGCTCCGCTGACGGCGGAAACGCTCGGCGAGCCCGTGCCGCGCAGGGGGATGATGCGCCTCTGATGCCTCGCGGCTCCTGCCTTTGCGGCGCGGTGCGCTTCAACGTCGATGGCGAGCTGGCGGCCGGCGATGCCTGTCATTGCACGCAATGCCGCAAGCACTCCGGGCATTATTTCGCTTCGACCGACGTTCCGAAGCCGGCGCTAGCCATCGAGGGCGAGGATGCGCTGGCCTGGTACCCGTCGAGCGAGCGGGTCCGCCGCGGCTTCTGCCGGACCTGCGGCTCATCCCTGTTCTGGGATCCGGTGCAGAGCGACAAGATCGCAGTCGCCATGGGCGCGTTCGACGACCCTACGGACTCCCATCTCCACATGCACATCTTCGTCGCCGAGAAAGGCGACTATTACGAAATCGCCGACGGGCTGCCGCAGCATTTGCGGTAGGCTTGCCTGCTGTCTCACAATCAGACGGTGCCAGGCTGGCGTCTTTCCCGACCGACCGGCTTGGCCAACATCGCCCAATGAACATCGAACAGCTGGACTATGCTCGCCTCAGCGAGGACGCGATGGCCGCCGCCGACGATGCTGCGACGATCGAGGAATGTCAGGCCCATTTGGCTCGCGCGGTCCGCTACGCGTCGCTGGCGAGCCTGAATCACCAGCGGCCGCCCGAATTGAACGTCTTCGAAATTCGCCCCGGAGTGCGACGCTAGTACGGGTCCCACCTAAGGCGCTCTCGGGAACCATCCCGATTTTGCTGAACCCCAGATTAATGAATTCAAGGGGGTACTGCTCGGAACCGTCAAAAAGCAGCCTGTAAGGCTTAGAGGCTTGCGCGCCAGTGATGTCGCCTAGCGAACTCAAACGAGAAGCTCAGTCGATGAATGTACGGAAGGGCTGTTCAATCGACCAGGATCGGATCCCGGAAGACGCGATCATCTTCAGCCTGCTCGACGGTTACGTCTTGGCGAGCTGGCCCGGAACGGTCGCGTCCGTCAGGCTTGGGCGACATGAAATGGTAGCGGCCATGATGAAGGATTTCCTCGCTCAGGATGAGCTTGGGAAGCGGCTGGCACGGTCGCTATGATCGCCGTTCCCGGCGAAAGGACGCGAATGCTCAGTCGTCCGCCCACTTCCTTCAATCGCGATCGCATGCTTGCAAGTCCGACGCCGTCGCATTCCTCTCCGGCCAGGGTCTCGCGGGAAATGCCGATACCATCGTCCGCGACAATGAAATGCGTGGCGGATTCGCGGAAGCAAAGCAGCAGGCGCACCCGCGTTGCATGCGCATGGCGATGGACGTTGGACAGGGCTTCCTGGGCGAGCCGGTAGACCGCCGTTTCGGCCGTCTCGGTCATTCTTCCGGGATGTCCCCGAATGTCGAAGCTCATTTCCAGCCCTATGCGCCGTCCAAATCCTTCCACCAGCGATTTCACGGCATGAGCGAGTCCCAGCTTCGTCAGCGACGGAGGATGCGCGATGTAGGAGATCGAGCGGATCTCGCGATGGGCCTCGGCCAGCAGGCCCTGCACTTCCTCGACCAGGATCAAGGATTCAGGCTCGGGTGAGCGTTGCCTGAGGCGGCCAAGAACCAGGCCGATTGACGTCAAGAGTTGCGCGGCGGAATCGTGGAGCTCGCGTCCCATCCGCTGACGCTCGATCGCCTGACCTTCCATCAGCGACGCCGTGAGATTCTCCCGTTCGCGGCGAAGCTCTAGGATTTCCGTCAGGTCGAAGCGCGTGACCGAGATGAAGCTGCGTCCGCCGAACCAGATTCGATGGAAGGAAATCTGGTAGTCCCGGCCGTGCCAGTTCTCTCTCCCATTATAGATGAGCTGCCAGAAGGTCCGCCTGCCCGCCCAGATGTCGTCGAGAGCGGCAAGGGCTTCGACTGCGGGCTCATAGCCCTCGGCGGCCTTGCTCGCGCAGAAATCGCGATAATTGTGCCCCGGGAGCGCTTCCAGATAGCCGTAGTCTTCCACCGCTTGCTTCCATGCGCGGTTGGCTGCGAAGATTGCGCAATCCTCGTCCAGGAGTGCGATCTGTTCCGGGAGATCGTCGATCAGCTGCTGCAACGGCTCGGCGAGTGCCGCCAGATATTCCGGCGGAGCATTGTGCGCTGCGAGCGCACGGTTGCCGCTCCAGCCGAACAGGAGATCACTCTCGAGGTTCATTTGCGCTCCCACCACTCCTGGGCTCATTAAAACGCCCTACTGGGAGATGCCTAAATTTAACCTAGATTATCCTGACCTACAAATGAGTAGAATCCCTTAGGACTTAAGTCCGCGCTCGCGGCGCTTCCGCCCGGTTCGGATTCTATTCACTGGCTCCGACGGATCGCTCCGCCGGCTTCTTCTTCGCAACCTTGGACCAGTTGGCGACCTCGTATCCGCGCTCCTGGAGGCAGCCCTCGAGGGCCGTCTTGATCGCTCGTTCCTTCTTCGCGCGCTTCATCCTTGCCATGCCCCACGCTCCGCCGAGGACTGCAAAAGGGAGAAGCACGATCGTCGCACTGGCGGCAGCCAGCCCGGCATATCCGCCCACGGCCGCAGCGGCGGTGCTGCCAACGACCGCGGTGCCCGCCCCGGCGGCAACGCCTGCCGCTCCGGATGCGGTCCTGCCGTTCGCGTCCAGCTTCCCGGCGACCAGCAGCTGGTGGCAGGTCCCATAAGCGGCATCGAACTCGGCCTCGCTCGCAGGGGGAGCCGCAAGCACGGGCGTGAACTCGCGAGGGCGCGACGAGCAGCCTTGCAGCGTTACGCTGCCCACAAGCGCGCAGATCATAAGCCTGTACTTCATGCCATCCCCCTTGTGCTGCCCCCAACTCCAGGCGAGAAACTATGGCGTCCTGACGCCTTTCGCGACCGTTTCCATGAGCGAAGCGTAAATATGGCGCGTGGCCGCCGGGCTCATCGTGATCTCACGTCGATTTGCGGGATCGCCGAAAAACGGGTCGAGGTCTTCCAGCGGTCGTTTCGCCAGAACCTCCTCCTCGGTCAGCCCCTGCTCGATCAGCGCGGCGATGCGC
>CAWHJH010000005.1:0-171802 GCA_963829625.1 uncultured Alphaproteobacteria bacterium
CATCGATCGAACGGTCATCCGCCGCGAGGAAGCCTATCTCCTGCGCCGCTTTGGTGACGATTATCGAGTTTATAAATCCAAGGTCCGCCGCTGGCTCTGATGGCGGGATTCCCTCGATTCTATCAACTGCTGCCCGTGCGATTGGCTCTGTTCTTTCATGGCCATTAGCTTGCCTAGGTCACTCGGCGCTTGAGCCTTTTGAAGTCGGACCGCCATCCAGTCCTAAAAAGCAGCCAAAAGCCCGTGATTGTTAGCCATACGGCCGCAAACGCAAACAGCACGATGAGCGGGTGGTTGAAGCTGGTACGCTTCGCATAGTCCATCGTGTGAAGCATCCAGAAGAAATCCCACAGACGCCAGCTGTCGTTCCGGCGCTCGAGCAGGTCGCCCGTAGTTCCCGACACGTAGTAGCTGCTGTTCCTCGAATCCTCGAAGTCCACGCGCCAGATCGGCAGTTCATGGTCGCGAACCGCGAACGTTAGCCGATCGAGTGGCGCGACCTTCCGGACATTGGCGTCGTCCGGATGAGATGCCCGCGCAACTTTCTCCGCCAACGCGGCATCGATCGACATGCGCCGGCCGGTTTCCACGTCGAACACACGAAGGCCGTCGGCGGTCGTCACATGATAGACTTGGCGGCCGAGAAGTCGGCTCAGCCGGGCACCGATGATCGGTGTCGCCCCAAGCTGCCGGCCCACATCCTCCCAGCCATCGCGTGCGGCAGCGCGCTCAGCGAACGCTGGCTGGCTCCGCGCCTGGCCACCTGCCACCTCGTCCATGTCGAGGACAGCCATCATTGCGCCGCTCACGGCCCAGAGCAGCACCTGGACGCCAATGACCAGGCCGACCCACTTGTGGATGCGGCGCAGCCAGATCGTGTGGACCGTCACGGCCGGCCCGCCTTCCGCTTCCTGGGGAATGCGAAGAACAGAAGCCATGCACCCGACAGGACGGTGACGACCATGAGCCAGGTCGCCCCGCGCAGGAGCCAATTGTTCACGTTCTCGCGCTCGTCATAGTCCATGATGTGCAGCATCCAGACGAAGTCGAAGATGCGCCAGAGTTCGTGCCGGCGGCTGACTAATTCCCCGGTCGACGGTGAGAAATAGAGCGTCGGCTGGTTCCAGCCGCTGAAGTCGGCTCGCCATAGCGGCGGCTCGCGCCCGCGAATCTCGCCGGGGATTTCGGTGATTAAAGACAGGCTGACGAGCTTTTCGGAGCCACTGAACCAGAATTCCGCGGCCTTCCGGATTTGATCCTGCGAAGGGGGCGGAAGCGGCTTGCCGCTGCGGGCATCGACGAGGCGATCGCCCTCCTCGGTTCCGACGACATACACAGGGCTGCCGAGAAACGACGAGAGCCGCGCCGATGAACCGTCAGCAACTCGCGCAGCGGCCAGAGGGCTCAGCAGGTCTGACGCGGAACTCGGCTGAAGCTCAGCTTTCTTGATGAAGTGGTCGCCATGGATGATGTCGATGTGAACGGCCGTCATGTAGAGGCCGCTGAGGGACCAGATCGCCGCCTGGACGGCCACGATCAAGGCGAGCCATTTATGCGTCCTTCGCGAAAGGACGTGAGGCCGAAAACGCAGCTTCCTTACTCCCCCGTCAGAACCAGGCCCGGATGCCCGCAACTAGGCTCCAGCCCCCAACGTCGTCGCCGTCCAGCCGCCTGTACCGCCGTGTATCTCCGAACGCGCGTTCGTAGTTGACGCCGACATAGGGGGCGGACTGCGGGACGATTTCATAGCGGAGCCGAAGCCCGAATTCGCCCGTCGACAGGCCCGATCCAATTTGCTGGCGCTCGATATCCTGGAGCGCAAGGTCGATCTCCGCGCGCGGCTGAAGGATCACCTTTTGCGTGACCCTAATGTCGTGTTCAGCCTCGACGCGCGCGGTGACATCGCCCTTGTCGGACAGGAAAGCCGCCGCATCGACCTCGATCCAGTAAGGCGCGAGACCTTCCACGCCCAGCACGAGGTGCCAGCGCGTGTCCGGGCGGGCGTCCAATCGAACGCCGGTCTGCAGGTTGAACCAGGGATTGATCGCGTGGCTCCACAAGGCCTGGAACTCGGCCTGCTCGGGCTTGCGGCCGTATTCCCCCTCGATCTCCGTCTTTAGCCACAGCTTGTCGATATCGCCCCCGTACCAGCCTTCCGCGTTCACGAAATATCCGTCACGGCCATTACGGATGCGCGTTTCCAGTTGGTCGATCAGCAGCTTGTATGCCGGCATATCCCCGTGTTCGCGCAACAGGACGGCACGCGATGGGTTCATCGCTTCCCGACCCCAGATCGTTTCGGCAGCATTCGCCGGCCCGGCCAAGGCCTCGGCAGGAGCTGGACCGACTGGTGGAGCGGCAACGTTGATGTCGTGGCCGGCATGAAGTCCGCTCCTGCCGTTTCTTCGGTGGGCATGACGTGCCCCGCGTGAGGATCGCTGACCGTCGGTTCCGTAGGCATCGAATGGCCAATATGGGGATCCACCTTGGCGGGCTCGGCCGGCACTTGGTGCCCCGCATGTGGGTCGACGGCTGACTTTGGGGATGACTTGGCCGCCGGCTTTTTCGCAGGAGCCTTCTTCACGGTGTTCTTCGGCGAAGGCTTCTTCTTTGTCGTTGCTTTCTTCGTCGACGTCTTCTTGGCAGCCGCCTTTTTGGCGGCAGGTTTTTTCGAGGGAGCCTTCTTCGCGGGCGCTCTGTGGCCAGCGTGCGGGTCATGTCCCGCATGCTGGGCAATCGCCGGCGTGGTCGCCAGGGCCGAGGCGGCGAGCAGGAAGATTAGGCGCTTCATGCCCGCTCACCTTCCAGCGGCCGAACCTTCACCACACGCATCATGCCGGCGTGCATGTGATAGAGCAGATGGCAGTGGAACGCCCAGTCGCCCGGCGCGTCCGCGGTCATATCGAGGTCGATGTAGCCACCTGGCAGCACCCTCACAGTATGCTTCAGCGGCTGATGCGAACCGTGGCCATTCACCAGCTGCCAGAAATGCCCGTGGATGTGCATCGGGTGGGTCATCATCGTATCGTTGATGAGCCGCATGCGAACTCGCTCGTTCCGAGCGAAGCGATAGGGCTCCGGATTCTCACTCAACTGCTCGCCGTCCATGGACCACATGAAGCGCTCCATGTTTCCGGTCAGGTGGATGTCGATCCGTCGTGTCGGCGGCCGCTGGTCGTGGAACGGTTTCAGAGCGACCAGGTCTTTGTAGGTCAGGACGCGATGGCCGACGTCATCCAGTCCGATACCGGGATCGCCCACCCGGTCCATGGGCATGGGAGCGATCATGTCGACGCCTACGCCCACCGGGAAGTTCACCTTGGACTTGTCGCGCATCTTCATGTCGCCATGGTCCATCGGCGCAGCGGGAGCTGACGGGGCCGAGCCGTGCCCCATGGCCGAATGATCCATCGGCTCGCTCGAGGCGCCGTGGTCCATGCCCATGTCCTTCATGCGCAGGACCGGCCTCTTGCGGAGCGGGGGAACCGCGGCGCGCATCCCTTCGCGCGGAGCCAAGGTGGCAACTCCCATTCCGGAACGGTCGATCGTCTCGGCGACGAAGGTGTAGGCGAGGTCGCCAGGGCTGACGATCACGTCGTAAGTTTCGGCATTGCCGATCTGGAGCTCGTCGACCTCCACCGGCCGGACGTCGATCCCATCGGTGGCGACCACGGTCATCGGCAGCCCAGGAATACGCAGGTTGAAGATCGTCTGGGCGGCGGCGTTGATGATCCGCAGCCGGACGCGTTCGCCGGGACGGAAGAGGCCGGTCCAGTTTTCGCCCGGCGCGTGGCCATTGATCAGATATTTGTAGGCGGCTGCAGTCACGTCCGAGATGTCGGTTGGGTCCATCCGCATCCTGGCAAACATCGCGCGCTCGTCCGCCGTAAGCGGGTTGGTGCCCTTCAGCCGGTCTTCGAGCGTGAGCTTTTGCCGGTTGAATATGCCCGGCTCTTTCTTGAGCTGGGTGAAGAGTCTGTGCGGGTGCATGAAGGTCCAGTCGGACAGCAGGATCACGTGCTCGCGGTCGTAGGCGACCGCTTCGGGCCCGGCAGGATCAATGATGATCGGTCCATAATGCCCGACCTGCTCCTGAAGGCCGGAATGACTATGGTACCAGTAGGTGCCGGACTGCCTGACGGGAAACTCATAGACGAAGGTCGACTTCGCCTTGATGCCGGGGAAGCTGACCCCGGGGACCCCGTCCATCTGGAATGGAACGAGCAGGCCGTGCCAGTGGATCGACGTGTCCTCGCCAAGCTCGTTGCGAATGGCGAGCCTGACATTCTCGCCTTCCTTCAGACGGACGAGCGGTCCCGGGATCGTGCCATTCATCGCGACGGCATGGCCGGTCCGGCCGTCCACGGTGAAGGAGTGCCGGGCCACGGTGATCGCGAGATCATTGCCGGCGAGCGTGCTGCTGCCCTTCGCGGCGGCAAGGCCCGGGCTGACGCTCATCGCCCATGCCGGATAGAGCCCGGCGCCGCTTGCGGCAGCCGCACCCCCGGCAAGAAATGCCCGCCGACTGACTGAGGTCAATTCATTCATGAAAGATTCCTCGCCCGACAATCGGGCGTCGATCTGTTCAAGGACGGTAGGCGCCGCCCACGCGGGGCGGCGCCATCCCAATTAGTTAGCGTGGCCTTCGTGGCCCTCATGCCCGGACGGTGCAGGAGCCGCCGACTTGGCGTGCGCCTTGTCCATGCACTCCATCTTGCCGTCCTTGCCCTTCATCTTCTCGCAGCATTCCTTGCAGTCATGCTTGCCTTGCTGATGCTTGCTGTGATCCATGCCCTGGTGCTGGGCATGGCCCGCGTGGGGGTCGGCGGCCGGAGCGGCCTGCGCGGACACGGGGGCGGCGATGATGAGCGCGATTGCGCCGATGAGCGTCTTCATGTGAAATTCTCCAGAATGCTGTTTGGTTTGAAGGACTGGGTGAGTCTCAGGACAGCTTTGGAGGCGGGGTTGCGATTTCCGGCTGGGTGTCCGACAGGGCGTGAACGACCGAGATGACGATCGGCGCTTGCGGACGGAGTTCCGCGACCTCGGCGGCTGCAACCGCCGGTAGCGCCGCGCATGTGGCGCATTGCATTTCCATCTCGGCAGGGGCGTCGGCCGGCTTCCGATCTTCGTCGCAATGCCCGGAGACGGAGCTGGCAGCGCTCGCCGCCATGGCAGGCGCATTCGCCATGCCGAACGGCATAAGCGTCAGCGCGATCAGCATCGCGAGCCTTAGGAGTACCGCGGGCATGCCGGCGACATAGGCAGGTGAACCTTTCGCCGCAATGACCGAGATCATTCCTCGGCTCGTCCAAAAAGCCGCCGAGGCACCACCGGACTTCATAACTTTACCCCTCGCAAGCGGAGTGAATTGCCAATGACTGCGACCGAGCTGAAGGCCATAGCGGCGCCGGCAATGATCGGGCTGAGCAGTAGACCCAACGCTGGGTAGAGCACGCCTGCGGCGATGGGCACTCCCGCCGCGTTGAAAACGAAGCTGAAAAAGAGGTTTTCGCGGATGTTGCGCATCGTCGCACGGCTGAGGCGACGCGCACGGACGATGCCGCCCAAGTCGCCCTTGACCAGCGTCACTGCCGCGCTCTCCATCGCGACGTCCGTACCCGTCCCCATGGCGATACCCACATCGGCCGCCGCAAGCGCGGGTGCGTCATTGATGCCGTCACCGGCCATGGCGACGCGGCGCCCGACGTTTCGCAGCTCCGCAACCTTCGCCTGTTTCTGGTCAGGAAGGACTTCGGCACTCACCTCATCGATGCCAACTCTGCGCGCGACAGCTTCGGCGGTCCGGCGGTTGTCCCCAGTCATCATGACGACGTGAATTCCCGATCGCTGCAGCTGCCGCACTGCTTCGACGGCGCTTTCCTTGATCGGATCGGCCACGACGAGCAGCCCGGCTAACGTCTGATCCACGGCGACGAACATAACGCCCTCGCCCTGAGAGCGATGCTCGTCGGCCGTCGCCTCCAGTTCGGCAGTGTCGATGCCGAGCTCCGCCAGCAGCGCCTTGTTCCCGAGTGCGACCTGATGGCCGTCCACAAGACCCGTGACGCCCTTGCCGGTGTGCGATTGGAACTGCTCACTCTGTGGCAGCTGGATCGCTCGGTCCTGGGCACCCTCTACTATTGCCGCGGCCAGAGGATGTTCGCTGCCCCGCTCGAGTGATGCAGCCAGCGTCAGGACCTGATCTTCGTCGAAGCCGCTGGCCAGTTCGATGCCCACCAGTCGGGGCTTGCCGACCGTCAGCGTGCCGGTCTTGTCGACGACGAGGGTGTCGACCTTCTCCATCAACTCGAGTGCTTCGGCGTTCTTGACGAGCACGCCGGCCGTCGCCCCGCGACCCGTCCCGACCATGATCGACATCGGCGTTGCAAGCCCCAGCGCACATGGGCAGGCGATGATCAGCACGGCAATTGCATTCACCAGGGCATAGGTGAGTCGGGGCTCCGGACCGACCAGGGCCCAGGCGATGAAGGCGATGATCGCCACCCCGACGACGACGGGAACGAACCAGGCGGAGACCTTGTCCGCGAGCGCCTGTATGGGAGCGCGCGATCGCTGTGCCTCCGCGACCATGCGCACGATCTGCGACAGCATGGTGTCCCTGCCGACGCGCTCAGCCCGCATCAGTAGGCTGCCGGTCCCATTCACGGTCGCTCCGGTGACTTTCCCGCCAGGAAGCTTCTCGACCGGCACCGGCTCGCCGCTGATCATAGACTCGTCGACGGAGCTATGACCCTCGACGACTACTCCATCGACGGGCACCTTTTCCCCAGGCCGGACCCGAAGGACGTCACCGACATGAATGTGCTCGAGCGGAATGTCCTCTTCGCTTCCATCAGCCTTGACCCGCCGCGCGTTCTTCGGAGCCAGGCCGAGCAGTGCACGGATTGCCTTACCGGTTGCCGAGCGGGCGCGCAGCTCAAGCACTTGCCCTAGAAGAACAAGCGTCGTGATCACCGCCGCGGCCTCGAAATAGACAGGGACAGCCCCGCCCATGGTCCGGAACGAGGCCGGGAACAGGTGAGGCCACAGAGTGGCGACAAGACTGTAGCTGTAGGCCACGCCTACGCCGAGCCCGATGAGCGTGAACATGTTCAGATTGCGCGTCTTGAGCGATGCCCAGAAGCGTTCGAAGAAGGGCAGCCCGCCCCACAGTACCACCGGCGTCGCCAAGCCGAGCTGCGCCCAGGGGGAGACGCGCATCGGCAAAATCTCCCAGCCGAGCAGCTCCGTTCCGACGACAAGCAGGGCCAGCGGCAGAGTGAATGCC
Source organism: uncultured Alphaproteobacteria bacterium (assembly GCA_963829625.1). Taxonomy (GTDB): domain Bacteria; phylum Pseudomonadota; class Alphaproteobacteria; order Sphingomonadales; family Sphingomonadaceae; genus Sphingomicrobium. Next base: position 7,292 of record CAWHJH010000005.1, read on the forward strand.
GTACTCACCCAAAACCGCCGGCTCATGTCGATCAGCTCGGGATTGGGACCCTCGTCCAGTGACGGCTCGAGCGGTTCCAGCGCCATTCCGCAGATCGGGCATTGCCCTGGACCGTCGCGCCGGATCTCCGGATGCATCGGACACGTCCAGATCGTGCCTTCGGCGGCCTGCGGCAGGGCGCCCATGCCTGGGCTGTGCAATGCCGGATCGTGCGCAGGCGGGTTGAGATAGCGGTCCGGATCGGCCTTGAACTTCTCAAGGCAACCGGCGCTGCAGAAGTAATAGTCGGTATCTGCAAGTTGGAGGTTGTGAGCAGCGTTACGGGTGTCGACGTTCATTCCACACACCGGATCACGCACGATTGTTCCATGCTCGCTCGGCGCGGATGAGTGGTTGTGGCCGCAATGTCCTGACACGGCGTCGTGCTCACGCTCATGGATCGAGGCCGACATCTGTCTCTCCTTGTGATCGAGTCGGCCCCAATATGCCGTCCGTACTATGGTACGGAGTCAAGGCTGCGCTTACCGCAGCGGCCCGAGCGCGTCAGGGCTTTGGCTTGTCCTGCGGCTTGTCCTTAGCCGCATCATGGCTCGAGTGTGCGGCCATGCCCTGATGCATACGCATCATTTTCCGTCATCATCGTATGCATCTCGTGCATCTCGCGCATGCGACAGCCGCACCCACGCTCAGCGCGATAATGATTGCGCCATCGTCCACTAAGGGGACTTATCACTTGCAGGCGAAGGCACTGCAAATGTCCGCTTTCCACCCATTGCGGACATTAGCGTAGTGTCTGCTTTCGACCCAAAGCGGACAAAAACACCTGAGCAGACTACGGTCTCGTCAACTACGGCCAAGAGACTCTCGAACGGCGCGTGCCAGTTGGTATCGAGCGCGTAGTTTACCGCTGCATGATTGCTGAAAAAGGTGCCATTCACCTGCCCAAGCCAATTAGTGACAGTCCCGTTATCATGCCGCAATAATACGTCATCGCGCCCGTCTCCGTTGAAGTCGCCGATGCTGGCTACGTCCCAGCCGGACGGAAGCGAGTAGGCGGCGGAGACGTGGTTGCTGAAGAAGGCGCCCTCGGACTGTCCCAGCCAATTCGTGATTGCACCATCCTGGTGACGGAGAAGAACATCATCTCGCCCGTCGCCGTTGAAGTCGCCGATGCCCAACACGTTCCAAGCCGTCGGCAGCGCATAGTTGGCGGTCCCGTGATTGCTCAGGAAGCCACCATTCGCCTGGCCCAACCAGTTCGTGACCGCGCCATTGTCGTGCCGCAGTAGGACGTCCTCCCGTCCGTCGCCATTGAAGTCGCCCGTACCTTCAACGTGCCACTGGCTTGCAAGGTCATAGGTCGCCGTTGTGTGATTGCTATGGAAGCCGCCGTCGGCTTGCCCCAGCCATTCAGTTATGGTGCCGCTATCGTGGCGAAGCAGGACGTCATCACGTCCGTCGCCATTGAAGTCGCCCATTCCCGCGACATGCCACGCAAGGGGAAGTGGATAGGACCCCACGGATTGATTGCCCGAAAAGCTACCATTGGGCTGCCCGAGCCAATTGGTAACGCTCCCACTGTCATTTCGCAGAAGGATGTCGTCCCGGCCATCGCCGTTGAAGTCCGCGACGCCCACAACATGCCAAGCCGCCGGCAGCACGTGATTGGCGGCCGCATGGTTGCTGAAGAAGCCACCATTCGCCTGACCGAGCCAGTCCGTGATGGTCCCGTTGCCGTGCTGCAGGAGGACGTCGTCGCGGCCATCGCCGTTGAAATCGCCCGCATTGTACCGAACGACGTCGAACAGTCCCCGGCCGAATATGACGTGAACCTGGCCGGCGTCGGCTCCGCCGGCATCGCCGTTAGGTACGCCGACAAGCAGATCATCAAAGCCGTCGCCGTTTACATCGCCGGCGCCGGATACGCTGAAGCCCGCAACGTCATAACTGCTGTCTCCCTGGATCTTGAACCCCGCGCTCGGGGCCAAATTCCCCAGGTCGATCGTTCCGAAGCCGGTGGCCTTGCCGAAGATCACATAGGCTCTTCCCGGAGTGGGTGTCGCTAAACGGCGCAGAAATGATAATGTCATGAAAGCCGTCGCCATTGACGTCGCCCGCGCCGGAAACGCTGTAGCCTGCAACGTCGTAATTACTCTCACCCTGGATCTTGAACCCCGCGGCCGCTGCCAGGTTCGTCAGGTCGATCGTTCCAAAGCCGGTGGCATTGCCGAAGATCACATAGGCTTCACCAGCATCGGTGCCGCCATCGTCGCCGAGCGGTGCGCCTATGATGATGTCGTCAAAACCATCGTTGTTCACGTCTCCTGCACCGGCCACGCTGAAACCTGCCCAATCGCCGCCGGAATCGCCCTGGATCCTGAAGCCATTCGGAGGAGCAAGAGCACCGGCATCGATATTGGTGAAACCGGTGGCTTTCCCGAAGATCACATAGGCTTCACCAGCACCACCGGCGCCATAGAGGTCGCCGAGGATGATATCGTCGAAGCCGTCTCCGTTGATGTCACCGGCTGCAGCGATGCTGAAGTTGCTCCAGCCGTCCGAACTCGTGCTTGTGACCTTGAATCCGTCAGTAGCCGCAAGTGTCGACAGATTGATCGTGGCTGCCGGGTTCGCCTTGCCAAAGAGCACGTAGGCGCTTGGGGTCGTGTCGTAGGCATAATAATAGCTCCAGCCACCAATATTAGGCACGCGCGACGTTACGATGAGGTCGTCGAAGCCATCTCCGTTGATGTCACCGGCCGAAGAGACATCGTAGCCCGCGGCGTTCTGCGGCGCGGGACCCTGGATGACGAAACCGCTGCCGGCGGCAAGAGCGGTCAGGTCTACCGTGCCGAAACCGCTTGCCTTGCCGTAGATGACGTAAGCCTCGCCTGCGTTCTCGGAGGCGTTGTCGCCGAAGGGAGCGCCGACGATGATATCGTCGAAACCGTCGCCATTCACGTCGCCGGCGCCCGATACGCTCCAACCCGCCCGGTCGTATGCAGCGTCGCCGCGAATGACGAAGCCATTCGCGGGCTGAAGGTTCGCCAGGTCGATCGTTCCGATACCCCCGGCCTTGCCAAAAATAACATAGGCCGACCCCGCATCCAGGCCCGCGTCATCGTTTCCCGGAGATCCGATTATGAAGTCGTCGAAGCCATCGTTGTTGATATCGCCGGCTGACGACACGCTGACGCCCACCCGATCTCCCGGGTCATCGCCCAGGATCGTGAAGCCGCCGAAGTTCAATGCGCCGAGATGGATCACCGTGGACATCGGAGTCGTCCTTCCGTGTCGCGACGGAGCTCTTGTACCATGCTCCGGATCAAATTCACTCATGATGATAAAACGATCATTTGCTGATCATGTGAGTAAAGGAACAAACTATCGTTGATTTTGCGCGACGACTGGCGCCAATTGAGCGCTTGGACAGCGTCCGAGGAGCGCGGGTATGTCCGCTGATGATGTTCACGGCGAAAAGTTCGCGCTTACCTCTTCGCGGAATTTCCCCGAATGGCTGGCGGCAACTCGCATGTCGGTGGCCTTCACTACTTATCAGGCCGGCAAGCTTTTCCTGCTGGGGGTGAGATCAGATGGCCGACTGTCGGTTTTCGAGCGGACTTTCGCGCGAAGCATGGGGCTGGCTGTCAACGTCGACGGTCGCAGCCTGGCGCTAGCGACGCAGTACCAGATCCACCGCTTCGACAATGTCCTGCCGACCGGGCAGGTCAGCCCCGACGGCTTTGACGCAGTCTTTGCGCCACACGTGGGATGGGTAACCGGCGACGTCGACGCGCACGACGTCAGCTTCGCATCGGACGGTCGGCCTCTTTTCGTCAACACGAAGTTCTCCTGCCTTGCCACGGTAAGCGACGGCCACAGCTTCAAGCCAATCTGGACTCCCCCGTTCATTTCGCGGCTTGCGCCAGAGGACCGCTGTCATCTGAACGGCCTCGCACCAGAAGACGGTCGTCCCCGCTACGTCACAGCGGTCTCGCGCTCGGACGCCGCCGACGGGTGGCGCGACCGACGCGCCGACGGGGGCATCGTCATAGACGTCGAGAAAGATGCGATTGTCGTCGAAGGCCTCTCGATGCCGCATTCGCCACGGCTTCATGATGGGCGGCTGTGGCTGCTAAATTCTGGTGCCGGAGAATTCGGGTACGTCGACATTCACTCTGGCCGGTTCGAAACCGTTGCATTCTGCCCGGGATATGCGCGCGGCCTCGCATTTATCGGCCGGCATGCGATCCTGGGTCTTTCGATGCCCCGCGAAAACCGCACGTTTTCCGGGCTACCACTCGACGCTGCCCTGCAAGCGCGTAACACCGATCCCCGCTGCGGCCTTGCAATCGTCGATCTCGATAACGGCGACATGGTCGCCTGGGTGCGCATCGAGGGAGTTGTTCGCGAGCTTTACGACGTCGCCGTGCTGCCGGCTGTCCGGCCGTCATTGATCGGTTTCAAGACGGACGAGGTTCGGTACGTACTCTCGATCGATCAGTGAGCGAATCTCAACGCTTTCGAATCAATCGGGAAGCTAACCAGGCCGCCGACGTCGTTAATTCACCTGCGGCCGGCGGGGCTCGCGATGATATCGCCGTCAACGTTGTCAGAACCCCCGATCAACTCGGTACAATTAGCGATAACGCAGCCATCTCCGCACGGGCGGCTCACCCACCCCCTGAAGGCGTCAGTAACCAAACATTCATGTTGAATAGTATTTTATCAATGAATTGAATGAGATGCTGCGGCTCGACATCGCGGCGCATGGCGACTAGCGGGGTGGGCGAAGTGGCAGACATTCCGGGCAACGCGACGACGACGGCTACAATCAGCGTCGGCGGTTCCGTAACTGGAACGCTCGAGACCTTCGGCGACCATGACTGGTTCCGAATCCAGCTGACTGCCGGCCAGTCGATCACCATCACGCTGAACGGCACCACTCTCCAGGATCCGTTTCTTCGGATACTCAATTCGTCTGGCGGAATTCTCCAGGAGAACGACGACATCTCGTCGGGCGTCATCCGCGATTTACGCATCAGCTTCACGGCGCCGACGACCGGTACTTACTACATCGACGCCGGAGCCTGGCAGGACAATTACGTCGGCGATTACCAGCTGAACGTCACGACTTACGTGGCGCCCTCGGTCTGGACCTACGACCAGATCGGGGATCAGCTCATCAGGGGATATTGGGGCGGCACATCGCACCGGTTCAACGTCTCCCCGGGCGGACAGATCACCGTCAACTTGACCGCTTTGACTCCCGAGGGTCAGTCCCTCGCTCGCGGTGCCTTGGCGACCTGGACGGACGTTATCGGAGTCCGTTTCGTCGAGGTCGCGACCGGCGGTCAGATCGTCTTCGATGACAATGAGGTAGGCGCCCACGCCGATTCGAGGTACTCGGGCAGCTTCATCACCAGTTCCAACGTAAACGTCTCGACCCAATGGCTGGTAGACTATGGAACCCGGGTCGGCGGTTACGCCTACCAGACCTACATCCACGAAATCGGGCATGCGCTCGGGCTCGGCCACGCCGGAAATTACAACGGCGATGCAAACTATCAGTCCGACGCGCTCTACGCGAACGACAGTTGGGCAACGACGGTGATGTCGTACTTCAGCCAGACCGAGAATAGCTATTTCTCCGGGCTGGGCTTCAATCGCAATTACCTCGTCACGCCCATGGTCGCGGACATGGTCGCGATGTCCATGCTGTACGGCCTGTCGACGACGACCCGGACCGGTGACACGGTCTACGGGTTCAATTCCAACGCGGGGGGGGTCTATGTCGCAAGCGGCGCTCCCACTTTCGCTTATACGATCATCGATAGCGGCGGTACCGACACGCTCGATTACTCCGGCTACACGCTCGCGCAGAGAATAGACCTCAATCCGGAAGCCTTCTCGAACATCGGTGGGGACAGCGGCAACGTCGCCATCGCACGCGGAACGATCATCGAGAACGCCATCGGCGGCTCCGGGGCCGACGTCATCATCGGGAACTCTGCCGCAAACGTTCTCACGGGCGGGGCGGGGATCGACACGCTGACCGGCGGGGCGGGCAATGACACGTTCCGCGGCACGAAATCCGGCTTCAACGGCGACACGATCACGGACTTCTCATCCGGCGATCGGATCGTGATCATCGATGCAGCGCTTACCGGCTTTTCTTTCAGCCTGTCGGGTACGACTTTTACCTACACGGGCGGGTCATTGAGGCTCTCGGCGCCGATCGCCGGCTCGCTGGTCGCGAGCGGCGCAGCCGAAGGAGGGGTGCAGCTCGCAATCTCAATCGCCACCACACCCGCCAACGATGTGCGAAACGACTTCAACGGTGACGGGCGAAGCGACCTGCTTCTTCGCAACGACAATGGCACGATTACCGAGTGGTTGGGCCAAACGAATGGCGGGTTCTTCAGCAATCACGCACTGTCCGCTTACGGGCTTGCCACGTCCTGGCATGTCGATGCCGTCGGCGACTTCAACGGCGATGGGCGCGACGATGTCCTGCTTCGGCATGACAATGGCTCGATGACGAATTGGCTCGGCCAGTCGAACGGCAGCTTCTTCAGCAATCACGTCAACGCGAGCTATGTCTTGCCGGCCGGCTGGCACATCGAGGGTGCTGGCGATTTCAACGGCGACGGCCGGGATGATCTGTTGTTGCGCAATGACAATGGTTCGGTCACCGAATGGCTGGGCCAAGCGAACGGCGGCTTTTTCAGCAACCACGCGGTGGCCGCCTACGGGCTTTCGACGTCGTGGCACGTGGACGCGATCGGTGACTTCAATGGCGACGGCTACGACGACCTGCTGCTGCGCAACGACAACGGCTCGGTCACCGACTGGCTCGGTCAGGCTGGCGGCAGCTTCGTCAGCAACCACGTCAATGCGAGTTATGCTCTGCCCGCCGGTTGGCAGATAGAAGGCGCCGGAGACTTCAACGGCGACGGACGTGACGACCTTCTGCTGCGCAACAGCAATGGCACGATCACCGAATGGCTTGGCCAACAAGATGGAAGCTTCTTCAGCAATCACGCGGCAGTGGCTTATCCGCTGGCAAGCTCATGGCATGTCGATGCCATCGGCGACTTCAACGGCGATGGACGTGACGACCTTCTGCTTCGCAACGACAACGGCTCGATCACTGACTGGCTCGGATCGCCCAATGGAAGCTTCTTCAGCAACCATGCCAACGCCAGCTACGCCATGCCCCAAGGCTGGCACATACAAGCCGACAATCTGTGGATGTAAGTCGATCGTAATCCCCGCTTTCGACCGATAGTTGGCTGGCCGGGCTGCTCGCCTCCACGACCAGCCTCACACGCCTCTCTGACGCTACATAACGTCTGTGTCCGCCTCGTTTATAAGCCGCTCGGCCTCTGTCCAGTCGTCCAGACTGTTCGCACTCCGATGAGGAGTGGAGAAACTCCAATGCGTGGTATGCTGGAACAGATTGACAGGTAACGCAGGGGGGAATTGAATGCAGGCGGTAATTTTGGCCGGCGGTCTGGGGACACGCCTGGGGGAAGAAACGTCGTTTCGCCCGAAGCCGATGGTCGAGGTCGGCGGGATGCCGATCCTCTGGCACATCATGAAGATCTACGCCGCCCACGGCGTCAACGAGTTCGTCGTGTGCCTCGGTTACAAGGGGTACATGATCAAGGAGTTCTTCGCGAACTACTTCCTGCACACCGCCGACGTCACCATCGACCTCAGTAGAAACCAGACCGAGATCCACCAGAACCGCAGCGAGCCCTGGCGGATCACACTGGTGGACACCGGCTCCGACACGATGACCGGTGGGCGGCTGAAGGCGGTCGAGCACTACCTGAACCCCGACGAGCCCTTCTGCCTCACCTACGGCGACGGCGTCGCGGCGATCAACGTCGGCGAGCTGATCGACTTCCACAAAAGTCATGGCAAGAAGGCGACCATCACCGCGGTCGCGCCTCCGGGCCGGTTCGGCGCTCTCGAGTTCGAAGGTGACCTCGTCCGCAGCTTCAAGGAAAAGCCGGCCGGCGACGGCGGCCTTATCAACGGCGGCTTCTTCGTCGCCGACCCGTCTGTTCTCGGCCTCATCGACGGGCCGGACACGGTCTGGGAGCGTGAGCCCCTCGAACGACTCGCCGAAGACGGCGACCTGGTCGCCTATCGGCACGAGGGGTTCTGGCAGCCGATGGATACGCTGCGCGACAAATTGTACCTCGAAGAGCTTTGGCAGGACGGAGCGCCCTGGAAATGCTGGTGAAAACGTCCGCCTGGAAGGGTCGCCGGGTCCTCGTGACGGGTCACACCGGCTTCAAGGGCGGCTGGCTGTCGCTCTGGCTGCACCAGCTTGGGGCAGAGGTCACGGGTTTCTCCCTCCCTGCTCCGACCGATCCGAGCCTCTTCGAGCAAACGCGGCTGGCCGAGCTCGTGAACCATGTCGAAGGCGACGTTCGCGACATGGATGCGGTCGAGACGGCCGTGAATGCGGCGCGGCCGGAGGTCGTGTTCCACCTCGCAGCCCAGTCACTTGTACGCTACTCGTACGACAATCCCATCGAGACCTATGCGACCAACGTCATGGGCACGGTGCATCTCCTCGATGCCTGCCGTCGTGCCGAAAGCGTCCGCGCCATCATCTCCGTCACCAGCGACAAATGCTATGAAAACCGCGAGTGGGTCTGGCCGTATCGGGAAAGCGATCCGATGGGCGGGCACGACCCATACAGCAGCAGCAAGGGCGCGGCCGAGCTGGTGATCTCGGCCTACCGCCGTTCCTTCTTCGAGACAGGGGCATGCATCGCATCCGTTCGCGCGGGCAACGTCATTGGCGGAGGCGACTGGGCAACGGACCGGCTCATTCCGGACATCGTTCGCGCGATGATCTCTGGTGAACGCCCCCTAATTCGCAATCCGAACTCGGTGCGGCCGTGGCAGCATGTGATGGAGGCCCTGAGCGGGTATCTTCTGATTGCCGAACGGCTGCTCGAAGAGCGCCGCGAGTTCGCGAACGCCTGGAATTTCGGTCCTTCCGAGGACGATGCGAAGCCTGTCGCCTGGATCGCGGATCGCATGCTTGAAATGTGGGGAGCTGAAGGCTGGGACCGCCCCGCGGGTGAGCAACCGCATGAAGCGAAGTTGCTCAAGCTGGACTGTTCGAAAGCGCGCGCTGCCCTAGGATGGCGGCCAAGACTCAGCCTGGAGAAGGCGCTTGAAAAGGTCGTCGACTGGCATAAGTCGGTGGCCGACGGCGACGACGCCCGGGAAGTAAGTCTTCGCCAGTTGCGCGAATACGGTGACCTCGCGAATGTCGGCGGGGGCGGCGTGACCGCCTGAGCGCGCTAAGCCGGGGCGCCGGCGCTCTTCACCCGCGCCTGGAAGCTCTTGCGCAGCTTCTGCAGCTTCGGCGGGATCACCGCGAGGCAGTAAGGGTTCCCCTGCCCCTCGCCTTCCCAATATTGCTGGTGATAGTCCTCCGCGGGATACCAGGGCCCATTCGGCTCGATCGTCGTGACGATGCTGTCGCCGTGATCGCCATTCGCCCGATCGATTGCTGCGCGGGCCCTGCGCTCCTGTTCCTCGTCCTGCGGGAAAATGGCCGAGCGATATTGCGTGCCGACGTCGTTGCCCTGGCGGTTGAGCTGAGTCGGATCGTGCGTCGCGAAGAAGATGTCGAGCAGGTCGTCATAGCTGACGACATCGGGATCGAAGGTCACGCGAATGGCTTCCGCATGGCCGGTGTCCCCTCCGCAGACCTGCTTATAAGTGGGATCGGCGACGTGGCCGCCCGTGTAGCCGCTTTCGACCTTCGTCACGCCCACGACGTCGTTGAACACGGCTTCGGTGCACCAAAAGCACCCGCCCGCAAATATCGCGACTTGTTCGGCCATGACCCGCTCCTTCTGCTGGAGCGGCAGAAATAGGTACGCCTATATCCTTTGGTAAGACGCCTTGAGGCTGGCGAGCTCCAGGCGCTTGCCTACCCACTCCGCGAGCTCCTCGAAGCTCAGCGGCTGGTCGAAGACGATTCCGGCCTTGCGATCCGAATACCAGCGGACGTCGCCACGGACGGGGCGAAGGCTCTCGACCACCACAACCACCTTCTTGCCGAGGCAATATTCCTCGATCGGCTCGACCTTCATGCCACCCAGCGAAATGTCGTGAACGTCCACCGTGTAGTAGATCTTGTCCACGCGCAGCGACGCCTTGCAGCTCACGTCCAGACGCGGCGGTCGCGGACGAAAGCCGTGACGGGGCTTACGGCCAGCAAGAAGCTCCCCAAGGTCGATGTTCTGATCGAACTTCACGCCTATCGCGCCCTCGCGGATCCAGACGACGGAGCCCGGGATCTTCTGCGAAGACAGCTCGACGGTGACCGTGTCGCCCACGGAAACGGTCTGGCCTGCTTCTGCCATCAGCCCGCCGGCGGACACGTTGCGAACTCGGATGAGTTGCTCGCCGGACGGCCCGTGAAGCTTTGCTACGCGAAGCGTTGGGGCTAGACGAGCATCCGAGCGGCGTTCCGCAGGGCGCGGGACGGCGGTGCTCAAGGTAAAAGTGGTCGAATCAAACGTGCCGTCTTCGGCGTTCGGAAGACGCATTTCTTTTCGACGAATGAGCGAGCCGAACATGAATCCGCCTCCAGGGGCCAAAATCGAACGGCTATCGTTACTAAGTTACGGTTAAGAAGCGGTTTCATTTGTTTGACGCGCATAGGCAAAGAGGCGCACATTCCGCCGGTCGTGTCGGCAGGGGAGTTGGCCGATGAAGCAGCCGCAGCTGCTGCTGATTGATGACGAGCCAGCCCTGGCGGATTTCGTGGCCAATGCTGCGCGCGAATGCGGCTTCGACCCGACGGTCAGCAGCAACGACGCATCATTCCGCAACGAATTCCTGGCGCACCGGCCGGACGCCGTCGCCATGGACCTTGGAATGCCCGTCGACGGCGTCGAGCTGCTGCGCTTCCTGGCGGACGAAGGCTTCCAGGGCCCGGTGCTGATCATCAGCGGCTTCGATCGGCGCGTGCTCGAATTTGCCTTCCGCCTCGGCGAAGCGCAGGGACTCAACATGGCCGGGCCTCTCGAGAAGCCGGTTCGGCTCGAAGAGCTCGAAGAGCTCCTGAATCGTCTCAAGCCGGTGGTGCCTTCGTGACGGGAGCCGATCGCAAGCTGCTCGAAAGTTTCGAGCGCGCGCTTGCCCGGCAGGAACTCCGCCTCGTTTACCAGCCGAAGGTCAGCCTGAAGGACGGGCGCCTAACGCGCGTCGAGGCCCTTGTTCGCTGGGACGACCCGGACCGCGGCCCCGTCTCGCCTTCCCGCTTCGTCCCACTGGCTGAAAAGCACGGCCTTATCGACCAACTCACCGAGTGGGGTCTCAAGACGACCCTGCATCAATGGAGGGTCTGGCGCGAACAGGGACTCGAGACCCGCCTCGCCTTCAACATCTCCGCGATCAGTCTTCAGCGGCTCGATTTCCCAGACATGGTGGAGCGGCTGTGCCGTGAAATGGAGGTTCCCACCGACCAGCTCGTGCTGGAGCTGACGGAGGGCGCGACGCAGCAGTTCGTCAAGCTGATGGACACGCTCACGCGCTTCCGCATCAAGGGCATCGGTCTTGCCATCGACGATTTCGGCACGGGCTACTCCTCGCTGCTTCAGTTGCGGCAGTTGCCTTTCACCGAGCTGAAGATCGACCGATGCTTCATCGTCGATCTGCCGTCCGCGCATGATTCCCGGCTGATCGTGAAAACGATCATTGAACTCGCTCACGGGCTGGGTCTCATCGCGACTGCGGAGGGCGTCGAGACAGTCGAGCAGCTGCGCCTCATCCGCGAACTTGGATGCGACGTCGTCCAGGGTTTCCTGATCGCGCCACCCCTCGAACCGGGCGATCTCATAAGCTGGAAGGAAGACTTCAAGCGCCGCTGGCCCGACCTGCTCAGCGACGAAAGCCTCGAGCTATGGAGCGACGTCGAAGCGGATGCCCTGAGCGAGCGGTAGGTCGGTTCCGTAATTCACCGTGTTCGTCTGTCGCCGCATGTAGGCGCGCCAGCTGTCCGATCCGCTCTCGCGGCCGCCGCCGGTCTCTTTCTCGCCGCCGAAAGCGCCGCCGATCTCCGCGCCCGAAGGCCCGATGTTGACGTTCGCGATGCCGCAATCCGATCCGGCTGCGGACAGGAACCGCTCTGCTTCGCGAAGATCGTTCGTGAAGATCGATGACGACAGGCCCTGTGGAACATCATTGTTGAGCGACAGCGCCTGGTCGAAATCGCTGTAGCGCAGGACGTAAAGGATAGGCGCGAACGTCTCCTTGAGGACGCTTCCCTGCTGTGCGTCCGCTTCGACAATCGCGGGCCGCACGTAGAAGCCGCCTGTGCCGGTGTCGACGCGTTCGATCCGATCGCCAAGAACGCCGGCCATGCCGGAATAAGCAGCCTCGTCGATCAGCGGCCCGACGAGCGTATCGGGCTCACGAGGATCGCCGACCTTCACATTCGCAAAGAGCTGCTTGAGCCGCGCGATGAGCCGGTCGGCGATGCTTTCGTGCACGATCAGCCGGCGTAGCGTCGTGCATCGCTGGCCGGCCGTGCCCGCCGCCGAGAACAGGATAGCCCGCTCGGCAAGCGCGAGGTCGGCGGAAGGGCAGACGATCATCGCATTGTTGCCGCCGAGTTCCAGGAGCACCCGTCCGAACCTCTGCGCCACGCGCGGGCCCACGGCTCGGCCCATTGCGGTCGAACCTGTGGCCGACACGAGCGCGATCCGCGGATCGTCGACAAGCTCCTCGCCCACTTCGCGGCCGCCCTGGACCAGCTGCACAAGCCCGGCGGGCGCGTCCTCGAAACGTCGAAGAGCGCGCCGCATCAGCGCCATGACCGCCTCCGCGGTCAGCGGGGTCTTCTCGCTGGGCTTCCAGATGACGGGATTTCCGCAGACCAGCGCGAGCGCCGAATTCCACGCCCAGACCGCGACGGGAAAATTGAAGGCGCTGATGACGAGCACCGGACCCAATGGATGCCATTGCTCCATCATCCGATGGTTTGGCCGTTCGCTGGCGATGGTGAGGCCGTAGAGCTGCCGCGACAGACCGACCGCGAAATCGCAAATGTCGATCATCTCCTGCACCTCGCCGAGGCCTTCCTGCAGGATTTTTCCACTTTCGAGCGTCACCAGCCTTGCCAGCGGCTCCTTCGCCGCGCGCAATTCTTCGCCGAGCAGCCTGACGAGCTCGCCGCGGCGCGGTGCGGGAACCGTCCGCCACTGCTTGAAAGACTCCATCGCGGCCGTGGGCGCATTTCCCGCGTCGCCAACCTGCACCCGGCCGATCTCGCTTCCATCGATTGGCGAATGGCTGACCAGCTCGCCGCTTGCGGCGTCGACCCCCAGCTCCTTCAGGGTGGAGGCGGCGTCCTCTGCGGGCGTCATGCGAAAATCTCCCTTGCGCGCGCCATGGCGGCGACTCCTGCATCGATCGTCTCGTCACGTTTGGCGAAGCACAGCCGCACGAGGTGACGCGAAGGATCCTCCTCAGCAAAGGCGGAGACCGGCACTGTCGCGACCCCTGCCCGCTCCACCGCGGCCGTGGCAAAGCTCTGATCATCGACGTCCAGGCCGGACGCCCTGAGGTCGACGCACAGGAAGTAGGTCGATGCCGGTTCCAGCACCTTGTAACCGGCCTTCTTCAGGCCCTCGCTCATGCGGATCAGCGCACGAGAGAAACGCTGGCGCATGGGGTCGATCCAGCCGTCACCCTGCTCGAGCCCGAAGGCCACCGCCGTCTGCAGGTTCGGCGCGGTCGCGAAGGTCAGGAACTGGTGGGCCCGGGCGGCGACCGCGGCATTCTCGGGCGACGCGACGATCCAGCCCACCTTCCAGCCGGTCAGCGAGAAGATCTTGCCGGCCGACCCCGCCTTCAACGTTCGCTCGGCCATTCCGGCCAGGGATGAGAGTGGCGTAAACCGCTCGCCATGGAGCAAGACATGCTCCCACACCTCGTCGCTGATGACCGTCAGGTCGTGCGCGATCGCGATGTCGGCGATGATCTGAAGTTCATCCTTCCCGTAGAGCCGACCCGTCGGGTTTTGCGGATTGTTGAAAATGATGGCCCGGGTCCGGTCGCTCAGCGCGGCCTCGATCGCTTCCCGGTCGATGTTCCAGAGCGGCGGCTGGAGAGAGACTTCGCGCGGTGTCGCCCCAGCCCTTCGCACCATCGGCGCATAGCTGTCGTAGGCAGGCGTGAAGATGACGACTTCGTCCCCTGGCTCCACCACCGAGAGGATCATCGCCCCCAGTGCTTCTGTCGCTCCGCTGGTGACGCAAATATGCTCGGGATCGAGCTGCTGCCCAAAGTGCCGACGATAATGATCCGCGATTGCCTGCCTCAACTGCGGAAGTCCGCGCGAGGGCGCGTATTGGTTGGAACCTTCCTTGAGAGCTCGAGCGGCGGATTCGAGGATTTCGTCGGGCCAGCCAAAGTCCGGAAACCCCTGTCCCAGGTTCACCGCGCCGTGCCGGGCTGCGGCCAAGCTCATGCGCTCGAACACGCTCACCGGCATCCGCTCGTACAATGGGTTCAACGCAGGACTCCGTTCTTGCGCATCTCAGCGATTTCAGCGGGCGAATAGCCGATCCCTTCGAGGATCATGTCTCCGTCCTCCCCCTCCCGCCTGGGCGGCTCGGGGCGGTCGAGCTCCATCGCAGAATAGCGGGGCGCTGGAGCGGGCTGGAACACGCCCTCGAGGTCGAGGAAGGTTCGGCGAGCGATATTGTGCGGGTAGACCGGCGCTTCCTCGAGATCGAGGACCGGCGCCACGCAAGCGTCCGTGCCCGCGAAATGCGCCGCCCATTCATCGCGAGTGCGGCTCTTGATGACGGCGGCGATGTCCTCGCGACCGGACCCCTCGGCAAGCGCCAGGCCCTTGAACAACGCCTGCTGAAATTGCGGTTCGATCGCTCCGATCGCGACGAACTTCCCGTCCGAGCAGCGATAGATGGCATAGTTCGAAACCCCGCCGTCGAGCAGATTGGCCTCCCGCTCGTCGCGCCAATGCCCCGCTGCCCGAAGTCCGTAAGTCATGGCGCCGATCAGCGCCGCGCCATCGCTCATCGCCGCGTCGATCACCTGTCCGTTCCCGCCGGCTTTGACGGCCAACAGCGCTGAGACCATGCCGAATGCGAGCATCATCCCGCCGCCCGCATAATCGCCAAGATAATTGATCGGCACCGCCGGCCGCTCCTTCGAGCCAATGCCGTGGAGGAGGCCGCTGATCGCGACATAATTGATGTCGTGCCCCGCATCCTGCGCGAGCGGGCCATCCTGACCCCAGCCGGTCACTCGACCGTAGACCAGCTTCGGATTGCTCTTGAGCAGATCGTCGGGACCGAGACCGAGGCGCTCCATGACGCCGGGCCGATATCCCTCGATCAGCCCGTCCGCCTCGGCAGCAAGCCGCCGGACGATCTCGCAAGCCTGGGGCTGCTTGAGGTCCAGCGCGATGCTCTGGCGGGATCGGCGCAGCGGATCATTCTCGAACCCTATCATCCCAGCACGCTCGACCCTGACGACGTTCGCACCGTGGTCGGCAAGCATCATGGCGGCAAAGGGCGCGGGCCCGATGCCGCCCATTTCGACGATACTGATGCCCTTGAGCGGCCCGGCCATGGAGCGTCCATGCACTGCGGCCGCCTGCCTTCACAAGCCTGCAGTCGGAACGTGGAGCGAGCGGCGCGAGTTGTCCCCGCAAGGAGCTCGATATGTCAGACGACAAGCAGCGCGATGAAACGGCCGACGAGACGATCGCCTCCCGGCCCATGACCCCGGACCAGGCCGGCAAGTCCGGCGGCGGCGCCTACTCGCGCGAAGGCGAAGATCCAGACCACGAGCACGGCAACTTCAAGGGCGGCCAGTCGGACCAGGCCTATTACGGCAAGGGGCAGCTCGGGGAGAAGCAGCTCGAAGAGAACGAGAATGCCCCGTCCGCCGAGCATTAGGCTCGCTAGTCGACCTTGAGGCGCAGAAAACCCATCGCGCCGAGCGGATTGCGGTCGCCGTA
This sequence comes from uncultured Alphaproteobacteria bacterium, assembly GCA_963829625.1. Taxonomy (GTDB): domain Bacteria; phylum Pseudomonadota; class Alphaproteobacteria; order Sphingomonadales; family Sphingomonadaceae; genus Sphingomicrobium. The sequence goes on from CAWHJH010000005.1 coordinate 23,337, forward strand.
TTCGTCGCGAAGGCCCTCGGGCACGAAGTTCACTGCGACCAGCCCACCAACACCAAAGGCAAGGTGATCGGCCACCTTGAAATCGCGTACCGCACCTAGCGAAACCTTGCCCACCGTGAAGGCAGATCCGTGTTTGCCATCATCGAATTCGAGCAACTCGCGGTTCTCCGTGATTTCGCCCCGTGCGAACGCGGTCCACGGGCCATTCTTCAGCGAGGCTTCGGCCACGTAGGCATCGTCCCTGACTCGCTCACCATGATGGTCGAGGATGGACTTCCGCCCCCAGGCCAGCGTGCCAGCGAGCTTCCAGCCGGAAGCGACCTCATTCGCCCACATGGCGCTCGCCGACCAGCGCCTCTGGTTCACGCCGGGCTCAAGCTGCTCCGGCTCCTCGAAATGTCCCCAGCTGCCTTGCAGCGCCAGCGTCCGCGTCGGATTCCAGGAAAGCCTGACGGCCGTCGAGTCCAGCGGTCCCGTTTCGATGTTCCAGCGATGCTGGTCGGGCTCGCGCCCGTTGAAGCGGCTGACCTCGACCTTGAACCGGTCATGCACCAGGCCGGCGGTCAGCACGCCGAAACGTAATGTGCGTGGAATCCAGCCAGTGATGGCTGATCGGCGCCTCGGGCAAGTCCATGATCGCCTCGCGATGCATGAAGGCCGGCGGACCGAACGCCGGTTCGCCCGGAAGTCCGGCGTAGAGGAACACGCTGCTCCTTGGTCCGATGTTCTGCGATGCCGAGGCGGACAGCTCCATGAAGAAGTCGTGCGGATGCTGCCGATCGATCAGGTGGTCGATCCCGTCAGCCGTTTCACCGCTCGCCAAGAGGAGCGGGTAGCCCCTCTTGCCCATCAACGGGTCCGGGCTGATCGCCGCGCGGAATTGCAGCGTGCCGTCGCCAACCGGCCTGCGGGCCATTCCCATAAGCATCCCGCTGGGGAAGATGTCGTCGTCGCCTCGCCTGCCCGATTGATGGTCGTAGACGAGGTTGAGCACACCATGGCCCATCAGCGACCAGTCGCCACTCTGGCCCATGACGCCCATGTGCTCGGAAGTGTCAGGCTGCCACGCCGTTCCTGAGGACTCGCGGGTCATCGGATAGGAACCCAGCGCGCCTGTCTGCGCATGATGGTCGCCACCTGCGTGCGGCGACGCGACTGCCGGTTTTGGAGCGTGTTGCGCGTGCTCGGGTGTCGTTTTGCTCACCACCGGCTGCGCTTCAGGCATCTTTTCCGGCTCCTCACGCGGCGAGGGCGATCCCGGATGATGCTGATGCTGATGCTGCCCGTGTTCCTGAGCCAAGGCCCCGGATGACAGGCTTACAAGCGCAACCCCGGTCAGGGCCGCCGCGGAAATACTCTGCACTTCGAACTCCTATATGCCGGCTGGACGCGAAGGTTCAGTGGCAGGCCTTCAGATCGCGTCTCAGAAGCCAGTAATTGACGGGCCAGGCGGCGAGGAACCCTGCGGGCACCGCGAACAATATGCCGCGCCAGAACATCCAGGAGGCGACCGACGGTGCCCCCATCCCGCCCATCTGGTAGTCGACGAAGTTCATCACGATCTCCATCACGCCGATGGAGATCACTTCGCCGACCCAGATGATGCGGAAGGCTTCGGCCAGGCCGACGTGGCGGCTCCTCATCACCGGAACGAGACCCAAAGTGATGCCCGTCGCGTAGGCCAAAACAGTCGCCAGAATGATCGTCGGCCAGATGCCAAGCCCGAGGCTGACACCGATCGCAAGCCCGGCCACTTCACCGATCACGCAGCCGGTGAGGCAGTGGAGCGTCGCCTGCGCGGATGTCCGCAACGGACTGCCGGCATGCCCATGATGCGAATGCGCATGGTGCACATGAGCCGATTCCGCTGGATGGCGATCTGGCGCCGACATTTTCACGTCTCCTTGCGAATGAGTCGGCGCCTATATGGGCCCCGTACCATGGTACGGGGTCAAGCGCCGCCTCGTTTCGGAGGGAGGCGCCACCCGACTGGAGCGGCGCCTCGCCTGGATCAGTGAGCGTGGCCGCCTTCGTGATTGTGCTCGGGGTGGGCGGGCTTGGCGTCCGCCGTCTTGTCCATGCAGTCCATCTTGCCGTCCTTGCCCTTCATCTTCTCGCAGCATTCCTTGCAGTCATGCTTCCCCTGCTGGTGCTGCGAATGGTCCATGCCCTGATGCTGGGCGTGACCGGCGTGCGGATCGGCCGCCGGAGCGGTCTGGGCCACGACGGGCGCGGCAATGATGAGCGCAATCGCGCCGATAAACGTCTTCATGTGAGAATCTCCAAAGCTGAATGTTCGAAAACTGAGGGTTCTCAGAACAGCCTTGGAGGGGGCGTGTCGGTTTCCGGATCAGTGTCGGAGAGGATTTTCGCTGCTTTCACGAGCCTCGGCAGCTCGGGCCGAAGCTGTGGATCGGCGACATTCGCTTCGACGGCTGGCAATGCCGCGCAAGTCGCGCATTGCAAGTCCATCTTGGCCGGAGCGTCGGCGGGCTTCTGGTGATCGTCGCAATGACCGGCAGCAGCCGCAGGCGAAGATGCCGCGGCAGCAGCCCCGCCCGTCATGCCAAGGGGCATGAGCGCAAGTGCGACCAGCATCAGGATTCTCAGGAGCGCCGAAGCCATGCGGGGTCACATAGGCAAGCGGGCATCGGGCCGCAATCGCCGTGCGAGATGAATTGACGGCTCGCGCGGGTCGGTGTGAGCTGTGCGGCGATGAGCGGAACACCGACATTCGACCTGCTGATCGTCGGAGGCGGGATCAACGGCGCCGGCATTGCCCGCGATGCCGCAGGCCGCGGGTTAAAGGTCCTGCTGGTCGAGAAGGACGACCTTGCGTCGCACACATCGTCGGCAAGCACCAAGCTGATCCACGGCGGGCTTCGCTATCTCGAGCAGCTGGAGTTCCGGCTGGTCCGTGAATCCCTTGCCGAGCGGGAGCGCCTGTGGAGCATCGCGCCGCATATCGTACATCCGCTCGACTTTGTCGTGCAGCAATCAGGCTCGACGCGGCCGGCCTGGCTCGTCCGGCTCGGCCTCTTGCTCTACGACCATCTCGGCGGGCGGAAGCGCCTGCCCCCAACGCGTACACTCGACCTCGCAACGGATCCTCGGGGAGCCGGTTTGAAGAACCGCGCGGGAAAGGCCTTCGCCTATGCCGACTGTTTCGTCGACGACAGCCGCCTGGTCATCCTCAATGCAATGGATGCCGCGGAACGTGGCGCGCGCATCGCGACGAGGACGGAACTGGTCCACGCCGAGCGCGGCACGGAGATGTGGGAGGCTACCTTGACCGGCCCGCAGGGTCAGGAGCGGGTCTCAGCCCGAGTAATCGTCAATGCGGCCGGTCCGTGGGTCGCCGACCTGCTCCGTCGCGTCCATGTCGATAGCCGGCGCGGTATCCGACTGGTGAAGGGCAGCCACATTGTCCTTCCCCGCATCTACGCAGGCGGGCATGCCGTCCTCATCCAGAACCCCGATCGACGGGTCGTCTTCGCGATCCCGTTCGAACGCGACTTTACCCTGGTCGGCACCACGAACTCGTTCTGGGATGACGAGCCCGGCTCTGCCGCCATCGACGACGCGGAAGTCGGCTATCTGCTCGACGCCGTCCGTCGTACCTTCGTCAGGCAGGTCGGGCGGAAAGACATCGTCTGGACCTTTTCGGGCATCCGCCCCTTGTTTGATGACGGCTCTCGCAGCGCAGCGCGTGTCACCCGCGACTATTCGCTCGATCTCGATCTGCAAGGCGCGCCCGTGCTCAGCGTCTTCGGCGGGAAACTCACGACCTACCGGCGCCTCGCCGAACAAGTCTTGCACCGCCTGCATCCGGTCTTTCCTCGCGCTGGCGAGCCATGGACCGGATCGGCGCCGCTACCCGGCGGGGACCTGCCTGAAGGAGGAACGGCCGCCCTCCTAACTCAGCTTCAAACTGAATTCCCGGCTACTTCCGCCGCGCTACTCGATCGCCTGGCCCGAACCTATGGCACCCGGGCAAGGCAAATCCTGTTGGCCGGCAAGCTCGGCACGATCATCGCCGATGACCTCACCGAGGGCGAAGTCCGGTACCTTGTGGAATACGAATGGGCGCAGACGCCGCAGGACATATTGTTTCGCCGGACCAAGCTCGGCCTGCACCTGCCCCCGGCAACGGTATCTCGGCTAGAGGAGCTTCTCGCGCAGATGAATCATGGACCGGTCCATGCCGCCTGACCATGTGGTCGCCATCGACCAGGGGACAACGTCGACCCGAGCGATGCTGTTCGACCGCGATGCGCGAATGGTCTCCGTTGCGCAACGTGAGCTCTCCGCAGCACTATCCGCAGCCGGGCTGGGTCGAGCACGACGCCGAAGACATCTGGCGCGATACGCTCGCGGTTGTGAGGGAGGCGATCGCAGGGTCGGCCATCCCCATCGATCGCATCGCCGCGATCGGCGTCACCAACCAGCGCGAAACGGTCCTTGTCTGGGATCGCTCAACGGGTGAGCCGATCCACCGCGCCATCGTCTGGCAGGATCGCCGGACGGCGGACGCTTTGCGCTTCGCTCAAGGCCGAAGGGACGGAAGAGGAGGTCCGGGCGAAGACCGGCCTGCTGCTCGATCCCTATTTCTCCGCCACGAAGCTGGCCTGGATCCTCGACAATGTCGCGAATGCGCGCACCAAGGCCGAACGGGGCGACCTGGCGTTCGGCACGATCGACAGCTTCCTCCTCTGGAGGCTGACGGGCGGCGCTGTTCACGCCACCGATGCCACCAATGCCTCCCGGACGTTGCTTTACGACATTCACGCCGAGCGATGGGACGCGGACCTTTGCCGGCTCTTCCGCATTCCCGAAGCGCTCCTCCCGGAGGTGCGAGACAATAGCGGGTCTTTCGGGGTGACCGCCGCCGGACTCTTCGACCGGCAAATGTGCCATCGGCGGAATGGCGGGCGACCAGCAGGCAGCGCTCATCGGACAGGCCTGCTTCGACCCGGGCATGGTCAAATCGACCTATGGGACGGGCTGCTTCCTCTTGCTCAACACGGGCGAGACAGCCGTGCAATCGGCCAACCGCCTGCTCACCACGCCCGCGTACAGGCTGCATGGCCGCACGACCTACGCCTTGGAAGGCTCGATCTTCGTGGCCGGGGCAGCGATCAAATGGCTTCGCGACGGCCTGGGGGTGCTCGGCAGCGCGGCAGAATCGGAAAGCCTCGCCACGCGGGTCGGCGACAACCATGGGGTCTACATGGTCCCGGCATTCGTCGGCCTCGGCGCACCGCACTGGGATCCGGACGCGCGCGCCGCAATCCATGGCCTGAGCCTCGACGCGACGAGCGCCCACCTCGCCCGCGCTGCACTGGAAGCCGTCGCCTACCAGACCTACGACCTGCTTCGATCCATGGAGGCGGACGGCTGCGCCGCTCCCGTTACGCTTCGCGTAGACGGCGGAATGGCGGCCAATGCCTGGCTCTGCCAGTTCCTCGCCGACATCATCGACTGCCGTGTGGATCGGCCGAGGAATGTCGAGACGACGTCGCTCGGCGCGGCTTTCCTGGCGGGCCTCGCAACTGGCGTTTGGCAGGATCTCGACGAAGTTTCGCGGACGTGGGACGCGGCCCGAGCTTCAATCCGGCGATGGAAGCCGGAAAGCGCCGAAGGCTTCTCGAGGGCTGGAGCAAGGCGCTGGAGCGTACGCTATCGTAAAAGACCCTACGCTCTCGGCGGACGCCGTAGTCGGGGAAACGTTTGCCTAAGCAGGCATACCGCTCTTGGTAGTCTTTCCTTGGCGTGTCAGGAATGGGTGGAAAGCGGACATCATGCTCCTCGCCGCCGACCCTCCGCAGTTGGTTGGTCGGGAGACGTAGAGGATGGTACTGCCGCGCCAGCCCACGGCAGCTTAGGTACGTGTGCTGGAATAGGCCGACCCGTTGGCTGGGGCGGCAGGATTCGAACCTGCGAATGCCGGTACCAAAAACCGGTGCCTTACCACTTGGCGACGCCCCAGCAGGCGGCCCGTCGATGCGGGGAAGGCGCGCTTATAGCCGCCGCTCTGGCCAAGGAAACCCCAACTTCGCGCTCTTCCGCCTCTCTGCTAAATGGCGGTCATGGCCGAGGACAGCATTCGCGATTTCCACGCACACATCTATTTCGACGCCGATCAGCTGGATCGCGCTCAACTGCTCGCGGAGGCGGCGCGTGCCCGCTTCGGCGTGCCGGTCGGGCGCTTCCATACCGCACCCGTCGGCCCCCATCCGCGCGGAAGCTGCCAGCTGACGGTCAGGCCCGAGCAGTTCGGCGACTTCGCGCAATGGATCGCGCTGAATCGCGCCGGCCTGACGATCTTCGCGCATACGAGCACCGGCGAGGATCTGCTCGACCATACCGAGCATGTCATCTGGTTCGGGCCGAGCGAGACGCTCAACCTCGCGATCTTCGCCGAAACCTGAGCCTCAGACGACCTGCTCGGTCCAGCCGTAGGGATCGGGCGCAGCGCCTCTCTGGATATCGACCAGCGCGGACCGGAGGCGAAGCGTCAGCGGCCCGACCGACTGGCCGCCGATCGTGAACTCCCCGTCAATGCCCTTCACGCGTCCGATCGGAGTGACGACGGCGGCAGTTCCGCAGGCGAAGGCCTCCGTCAGCCGCTTGCTCTCCGCATCGGCCTTCCACTGATCGATGGAATACGGCTCTTCACGCACCGTCACGCCCATGTCGCGAGCCAGGGTCAGCAGGGAATCGCGCGTCACGCCGTGGAGGATCGTGCCGTCGAGCGGCGGAGTCTGGATCGAGCCGTCCTCGAACACGAAGAAGACGTTCATCCCGCCGAGCTCTTCGACCCAGCGGCGCTCGACCGCGTCGAGGAACACGACCTGGTCGCAGCCATGCCTGATGGCTTCGGCCTGGGCGACGAGGCTCCCCGCATAATTTCCGCCGCACTTCGCCTCGCCGGTCCCGCCAGGAGCGGCGCGGACATATTCCCTGGTCACCCAGAGCGAAACGCTGGGAGCGTCGCCCTTGAAGTAGGAACCCACCGAGGAGGCGATCACCGCATAGATGAACTGCGTCGACGGCCGCATTCCGAGGAACGAACCGTTCGCGATCATGAACGGCCGAAGGTAGAGCGATCCATCTTCGGTGTCCGGGATCCACTCGTGATCGGCGCGGACCAGCCCGCGCACCAATTCAAGGAACATCTCTTTCGGAAGCGGCGGCATGGCCAGGCGGATCGCGGACTTGGCGAACCGCCGCGCATTTGCGTCGGGCCGGAAGAGCGCCGCACCACGGCCCGGCCGCCGATAGGCCTTCATGCCTTCGAAGATTTCCTGTGCGTAGTGGAGCACCGGCGATGCCGGATCCATCAGGAATGGCGTGCGCGCCGTTATGCGCGCGTCATGCCAGCCCTCATGCTCGTCATATTCGATGATCGCCATATGGTCGGTGAACACGCGGCCGAAGCCGGGGTCCGCGAGCAGCCGCGCGCGTTCTTCGGCAGGAACCGGCTTCTCCGCCGGCTCGAAGGCGAGACTTGCATCGTCAGCCTCGTAGATTTCACCGATCATCTGTGCCGTCCTTCTCAGCCTTGGCGACTAGGACAGCGGGGCCTCGCTAGCAAGTTTCGGTCCCTTGGCCTCCTCCGCAAGCTCGACAGCACGCCGCGAAGCTGCGCTGATCGTCAGGGAAATGAGCTTGTCGAGCACGTCCTCGCGATTGAGCACCGCAAGCCCAGCCTCGGTCGTGCCGTTCGGGCTGGCGACGCGGCGGACGATGTCGTCCATGCTTTCCTGCGTCGTGGCCGCCATCCAGGCGGTGCCGAGCACCGTTTCGAGCGCGATGGTCCTGGCGAGGTCCGCGGATAGGCCACGGTCCACGCCCGCCTTGGCAAGAGCGTCGACGAACCGTGCCACATAGGCCGGGCCGGCGCCGGCGACGGAGCCAACGGCCGCAAGGCCGCTTTCATTGTTCGTCCACAGCGCGAAGCCGAGCTGCCCGAACAATTGCGAAAGCTCATCGTGCAACTCGCCCGGAAGCTCTTCGCCGTAAAGCGCAACGACGCCGCGGCGGATGGCGACCGGCAGGTTGGGCAGCGCACGGACGATCGCTCCCGCGGTCCAGAATTTGGCGCGAAGCGTCTCGACCTCGACGCCCGCCAGGATCGACACGACGACCGTCTGTTGCGTGAGATGCGGCGTGAGCCGCGCCACCACCTCGTCGAGCTGCTGCGGCTTGCAGCCGAGGACGACGAGCTTCGGCGACGGGCCTGCCTCGCCGTAGTTGCTCACCACCTTGAGGCCTTCGACGGGCCGGCCGCTGGGGCGAACCACCACTGCGTTGCTGAGGTCGACGCCTGCGGATCGCCAGCCTTGCACCATGGCTCCGGCCATATTGCCGCAGCCGATGAACCAGATCGGATCGAGAGTCAGGGCTAAGCCTCCCCGTGAGTATCGATGAGCGCCGCGGCGATGGCCTCGCCCGGCGATTTCCCGCCCCAGAGCACGAACTGGAAGACGGGATAGAAACGCTCGCACTCCTCGAGCGCGGCTTCGATGATGGACTCCGCCTGGTCGAGCGTCAGTCCGTCATTTTCGCGGGTGTCCAGGATCGTTGCATGACGAAAGACGATCAGTCCGGATCCCGACCACATCTCGAAATGGCCAAGCCAGAGCTGCTCGTTGATGAGCCCGAGGCTTTCGTAGATCGCCTGCCTCTTCTCGGGCGTTCCCTTGATGTCCGGGAAGGCCAGGAACTGCAGGACCTGATCCTCAGGGCGCCAGACGCCGCGGAGCTCATACTGTGTCCAACTGCCGGTTGCCGAGGCGACGATCTCTCCCTCGCCCGAGCGTTCGCACGCCCAGCCGCGAGCCTCGAAATATTGCTCGAGGACTTCGATCGGAGCGCCGTCGTCCCGCTCTTCCTGGATTTCTTCGTCAGACAGGTTCACGCCTCCGAGCCGCCCTTTGCCTTGCCCGGGCGCTTGGCGCCTGCCGCCGGGCCGGCGACCTTCGCCTCGAGCGCGGCGATACGGCTCTTCAGGATTTCGTTCTCGTCACGCGCAGCGGCCGCCATGGCCTTCACCGCCTCGAACTCGTCGCGGCCGACGAAGTCGGCACCGGCCATCCACTCGCGCATCTTCTCGCGCATGGACAACTCTGCCTCACGGCCAACGCCGGCCATGGTCCCGGCAACGCCGTTCACCATCTTCACGAAGTCGTCGAACAACTTGTTCTCGGACTGCATATTCCTCTCCTCCACCCTGCCCGATGGATGTCAGCTACACGAACGGGCAATGGATTGCGGCACTTACTGCAGCCGCGAAGCACAACGAGGCCAAATAGGGAAGCCCGAACGCGTTCGCCAGTGGCGTAAGTCAGCGCAGCGCGATGGCTTTCATCTGGAGCGCGCCCGTCTCCGGCAGCAGCACCTTCAGCTTCTTGCGCTGAAAGTCGATCGAGACGCGATCGAAGCTGCGAAGCGCGTTCATGCCGAGTAGCAAGGCCGGCTTGCTGTCGAGGTTGAGCCTTCGGAACGCATGCGAGTCGGCGAATACGATGGGCATGTTCTTCAGCGTGATCCCGCCGACCTCGAGTTCGCGGACGATCATATACTCGCCCATGATCTTCTCGCCCGTGACGGACTGAAGCTCGACCTGCCCAGTGCGCTTCATCCTGCCCCCGTGGCTGAGCTTCTCCCGCAGCTTCATGTTCCCGATCGAAATCTGCGCGCCCGTGTCGACCACCAGCGTCAGCGGAATATTCTCGGCATGTGCCTTGCTGAGGATCAGCCGCCCGTTCTTGACCCGCGCGGTGACGACGATCGTGTCCTTGTCCTCGGGGACATGAGTATCCGCCGGAACGATGGTCAAAGTCTGCTTGCGAAAATCGAACAGGACGCGCTGCGAGCGAAGCGAGTCGAGCCCCAGGATTCCGTCCGCGCCCATATGCGCCGAATCGAGGAGCGCGGCATCGAGGTTCCGCACCTGCTTGGCGGTCATGTCGAGCATGGGCACGTTGGCCGTCTGGATCTGCAATTCACCGGTCACGCTGTGGAGAGTGGTCCCCTTGCGGTCGCCGAGCTGGAGCTGTCGTGCGAGATCGGACGAAATCGCCGTGCGGTCGGCGCCGGTGTCTATCAGGAAGCGGTACGGCCCATGCCCGCTGACGCGCACGGGCACCGTCATCCGGTCGTAGCCGTCGCCCTTGAAGCGCAGGTCCGTCGCCTGCGTGGTCCTGTCGACCTGGTCGGAGTGGGAAACCGCTTCATACTCCTGGGTCCTGATCGGCGAGACCTCGGTCCGGACCATTGGCACCGGACGCGTCGGCGTCTGGGCGGCGAGCGGAAGCGCCGTTCCAAGCAAGGCCACAGCAACGAAAGGCAGGATTCGCATCGTCCACCACCCCTTTGCGGTCGCGCTTATACCACGAATGCGGACCCGCACGGGAATTTCGACGAACGGGCCTAGCCCAGCAGCCAAGCGCTCGCGCCTGGATTGAGACGGCCGATCGCCGAGTTGAGCGACGCCGCGAAGCAGAGCCAAAGCAGGTAGGGCAGCATCAGATAGCCGGCCACGGGGCGGATCCGCCGGAACTGGCCCGCGGCGAGCGCTGCCAGGCCGACCATCACGACGATCACCACCAGCGCCGGCTGGATGGCATGGGCGGCAAAGAAGATCGGCGACCATGCGAAGTTCAGCGCGAGCTGCGAGAAAAAGAGGATCAGGGCGTTTCGGCGGGTTTTCGAGTCAGGTTCCGCAAGGATGAGCGCAACCGCCACGCCCAGCAAGAAGTACAGGATTGGCCAAACGACTCCGAAAACCCATCCCGGCGGCATGAAGGACGGCTTTGCCAGCCGGTCGAACCAGTCGTTCCCGTAACCGGAGTTCGACAGCCATCCGCTAAGGGATCCCGCGAGCATGATCGCCGGGACGGTGTAGCAGGCGATCCGCCACCATTCGCGCTGTGCTGACCGTTCAGCCATTCTTCTCCGCTCCGAGCAGAAACTCGACATTGCCTTCCGGCCCCGTGATCGGGCTCTGCGTCACTCCAAGCACCGTCCAGCCCTGCAACTCAACCCAGCCTTTGGCCTGTGTGCAGACGCGCTCATGGACGATTGGATCCCGGACCACGCCGCCCTTGCCGACTTCTTCCCGGCCAGCCTCGAATTGCGGCTTTACGAGCGCAACCAGCTTCGCACCCGGTTTCCCGAAAATGAGAGCCGCTTCAAGGACCTTGGAAAGAGAGATGAAGCTGGCATCGCAGACGACAATGTCGATTGCCTCCGGCACCTGCTCTTCGGTGAGGAAACGCGCGTTCGTCTGCTCTTGCACCACGACGCGCGGGTCCTGACGCAGCTTCCAGGCGAGCTGGTTGGTTCCGACGTCGACCGCAAAGACCTTCGACGCCCCACGCGTGAGAAGGACGTCGGTGAATCCGCCGGTCGACGAACCGATGTCGAGGGCGACAGCACCGGCCACATCGAACCCGAAATGGGTCAAGCCATGGTCGAGCTTGATCCCGCCCCGCGAGACCCAGGGATGATCCTTGCCGCGCACATCCAGCGGCGCGTCCTCGGCAAGCATGTCGCCCGCCTTCGCGAGCTTCCTCTCGCCGCTAAACACCGTTCCGGCCATGATCAGGGCCTGTGCCCGGGTCCGGCTCTCCGCCAGCCCGCGGCTTACCATCAGCTGGTCTGCGCGGACCCTTGCTACGCCCGCACCTCTTCGACGCCGGCGCTGTTGACCCGCAGCGCCTTCAGCACCGTCTCTACGATCTGCGGGGCGTTGAGACCCGCCTCGTCGTACTGCTTCTCGGGCTTGTCGTGATCCTGGAAGCTGTCCGGTAGCCGCATCGTGCGGATCTTGAGGCCGCCGTCGACCAGGCCCGTGTCGCTGGCCAGCGTCAGGACGTGAGCGCCAACGCCGCCGACGGCCGCTTCCTCGACCGTCACCGCAACCTCATGAGTCGTAAGCAGTCGCCGGATCAACTCCTCGTCGAGCGGCTTGGCGAAGCGAAGGTCCGCAACCGTCGTTGAGAGGCCCTTGGCCTCAAGCTGCTCGGCCGCCTTCTCCGCTTCTTCGAGGCGGGTGCCGAGCGACAGGATGGCGACCTTGCTGCCCTGCTTGACGATCCGGCCCTTGCCGATCTCCAGCCGCTCGGGCGTCGCGGGAAGCTGCAGGCCCCTGCCCTCGCCGCGCGGATAGCGAACCGCGATCGGTCCGCTGTCGTGCAGCGCCATGGTGTGGACCATGTGGACGAGCTCGACCTCGTCGGCCGCCGCCATCACCACGAAGTTCGGCAGAGTACAGAGATAGGCGAGGTCGAAGCTGCCCGCGTGCGTTGCTCCGTCCGCACCGACCAGGCCGGCCCGGTCCATGCCGAAGCGCACCGGCAGATTCTGGATCGCAACGTCGTGGACGACTTGATCGTACGCACGCTGCAGGAAGGTCGAATAGATGGCGCAGAACGGCCGGTAGCCTTGAGCCGCGAGACCGGCGGCGAATGTCACCGCATGCTGCTCGGCGATCCCGACGTCGAACATTCGGTCCGGGAATTTCTCGGCGAACTTGTCGAGGCCGGTGCCTGACGGCATCGCCGCCGTGATGGCGACGACCTTCTCATCGCGCTCGGCTTCGGCGGTGAGCGCCTTGGCGAAGACCGACGTATAGCTCGGCGCTCCCGGTGCCGGCTTTGCCTGGACGCCGGACACGACGTCGAACTTCACCACGCCATGATATTTGTCGGCGGAATTCTCCGCGGGCTCGTAGCCCTTGCCCTTGTGCGTCACGACATGGACCAGCATCGGCCCGATCTCCGCATCGCGGACGTTTTCGAGCACATCGACGAGCGCTTCGACGTCATGACCATCGACGGGCCCGACATAATAGAAGCCGAGCTCGTCGAAGAGCGTCCCGCCGGTGAACAGGCCGCGGGCATATTCCTCCATTCGGCGCGCAGTGCGGTGAAGCGGTTCTGGCATGGCCCGAGCGATCCTTTGCGCCAGCTTGCGAGGCGCGAGGTACTTGTTCGAGCTGACCAGCCGGGCGAGCGCATTGCGCAGCGATCCGACCGGCGGCGCAATGGACATGTCGTTGTCGTTGAGGATGACGACGAGGCGGTTTCCCGCCGCCGCGGCATTGTTCATAGCCTCATAGGCCATGCCGGCGCTCAATGCCCCGTCGCCGATGACAGCCACGGCCTTGCCCGGTGCATCGGAAAGCTTGTTCGCAATTGCGAAGCCGAGGGCTGCGGAAATGGACGTTGAGCTGTGCGCTGCTCCGAACGGGTCGTATTCGCTCTCGCTCCGCTTGGTGAAGCCGCTGAGCCCCCCACCCTGCCGAAGCGTGCGGATGCGGTCGCGCCGCCCGGTCACGATCTTGTGCGGATAGGCCTGGTGGCCGACGTCCCAGATCAGCTTGTCGCTGGGCGTATCGAACACGTAGTGCAAGGCGACCGTCAGCTCGACGACGCCAAGCCCCGCGCCCAGGTGACCGCCGGTCACCGAGACTGCGGAGATGACCTCGTGGCGCAGCTCATCGGCGAGTTGCCGCAGGTCGCTCCGGTCGAGGCCCCGGATGTCAGCAGGATATTGGACCGTGTCGAGCAACGGTGTTTGTGGCCGGTCGGACATAGGGTCCGCACTTATCCGCAACCTGCCGCGCTGTCACCCAAGCCCTTAGGCCATCATCGATTACTCACGAATTGCTCAAGCGTGGCAATTTCAGGCCAATCTGCCTCACGAGTGCGTCGATGGCCTCGACCGCGGTGTAGAACCGCTCACCCCCGCTCCCGCGGATCTCGACGAAGTTCGTCCGCGAGAGAACCAGCGTGGCACGCGCCACTCGGCCGAATTTCTCCCTCTCCTCGCGCGTCTTATAGACCCGCGTCCAGCCGTCGAGAAGGCGCTCGCGCCCAGCATCAGATAGAGATCGGCCTTGCGCTGGGAGATGAGCTGGTCGGGCGGTAGCCGATCATCATCTGCGACCAGGCGGCGGTCATCAGGGCGTCGTATCGGCGATGAGCAGCCGGTTGGCCAGGGCCGCGCCGCTCGATCGATGCCTGCTGCGCTTCGCCGATCAGCATCAAATCCGCCTCACGACAGTCGGTGCTGTGGGTCTCACAATGCGACCGGCCGTATTCGGGGACCAAGGTCGTGCCGAAATGCTCGGCCAGCCGCTCGGCGAGCGTCGACTTCCGACGCTTTCGACCCCGTGCAGACAGACCGTGACCGCATAATGATTGCGGACCGCGGAGGGAGATAAGGACCAATAGTGCCACGGGTCGGCGCGCACCTGCGCGCCGGATAGGCCGCCGATCCCGTAGACTGGTCGGCGTTGAGGATGCGCCCGCCGAGCGGGACGAACATGTCCGCCGACATGCTCCGCCAGCTCTGCGCCATAGGCCTCGCCGGCGAAGACATAGTCGATCGGCTCGGGATGCGCCCGGGCGACGATGTCGCGTCCAGATCTGCCAGAATTCCGGGCTCGTAGGACGGCTGCCTGCGGCACCGGCTTCCGATGGCCAAGACGATGCGGCAATCTGGAAACAGCTGGCGCATCCAGTCGAGCCGCATGTTCGCCGGATAGGATCGTCGGGCAGCAGGTGCAGAGCAGGACGGTCAGCTCGTCGACCAGGGCCCGCAGACTGGATGAGCGCACGTGCCCGGCGTGCGGAGGCATGAACTTGCCCAAGCAGGAACCCGCGCTTCATGCTGCCGCCTTCGCTGCCATCCGAACAGCCCGGCGACCGCGAGCACGAGAAACAAGGCATAGAGCGCAGCGGTTACGAAAAGCCCGCGCCACGCGAACAGCCCGATCGCCAGGCAGTCGACCGCGATCCACAGCACCCAGCTTTCGACACGGCGCAGCGACTGCAGGATCTGCGCCGCCGACGCTGAGCCCGGCGATCGCGTGCATCGGCGATAAGGCGCGGCCGCGTCGGTGCAGCGCGCCATTGCCGGTGCCCCACTGGACGACATAGCTGCGGCCGTTCCGGCCAGCCAGGACAGGCGCGCTTCGTCCAGTCCATCCAGCCGACGGCGACGCCATGATCGACCTGCGTCGGCGCGAAACCACGGCCCACCAGCCGTAAACCTGGATCGAGAAGGAAAAAGATCTGCAGAAGCGCGTCCGAATAGAGCTTCGCGTCCCAGAAGACGAAGAAGTAGAGCGACACCATCGTGATGCCGAAAGGATAGTTCCAGATGATCGGAGAGAAGAGCAGTGACACGCCGAGAAGCGGCGCTGCAATTTCGATGCCCCCACTTCGAGGTTACGCTGGGGAACTGATCATTGGGGGAGCTGGCTCAGTCTTCGCCGCAGTCGCCGCAGGTGCCACGGACTTCGATGACCGGCCTGCTCGCGGAAAAGCCTGCCGACGCCGCCGCCTTCCGGACGCCGCCGGACAGCGCGTCGTCGTCGATGTGCACTGCCTGCCCGCAAGTGTCGCAGATCAGGAAGATGCAGTCGTGCAGGCAGTCGGGATGGGCATTCGCGACATAGGCGTTGGCGCTTTCCACCCGCCGCGCGAGGTTCGCTCCGACGAAGAGGTCGAGGATGCGATAGACGCTATTCGCGGCAACCCGGCGGCCCTGCTTGTTCGAAACTGCCTCGGCGATGTCGTAGGCGCTGGCGGGCCGATCGAAACCGGCGAGCGCCTCGAACACGGAGGCGCGCATGTCCGTCCACTGCTCGCCGCGGCTGGTCAGCCGTTCGCGGGCAGCTTCCTGAAGCAATTCGCCCTTATGGACATGATGCTGGTGCGCACCCATCGGCATGGGAAATAGACCTCGGTTGGTTGAGCCGCAAGCGGCTCAAAATCCGCGGATTACTCGGCGGCGATGCTGTTGAGCTGGTGGCCGAGCGCCAGGATTCCGACGCCGATCACTGTGTAAAGTGCCTCGGTACCATCGTGCGGAAGGCTGAGCGCTCCCGCCATCACACCCAGGCCGATGCTTCCCACCGCGCTCGGCATCATAAATCCGTGCTCGACGACGCCACGGCCAAGTGCAACGGCGCCCAGGATCATTGCGAGGCCGAGCCCGACCTCGTGGATCAGAGGCGATCCAAGCAGGCCGCCGGCCGCCGAGAGCATCGCGAGGAGCACGGCCGTGCCGAGGCAATGCACAAGACACAGGCCGGACAGGCCAATGGCCAGCCGGTCGAGCCCGCGGGATTGCAATGCGATCGCCATGGGCGAGGATATAACGCCCCATTCGTCAGGTTACAACATTACATCAACGACATTTTCGCTCGACCGTGTCGAGACCGCCGGACCTTGGCAAAGCCTTCTCGCGGTCCGATACGCCCGCGTAAATGGACTCGACCCTCCCCACTTCCGTCGCGGGGCAGCTTCAATCGACGAAGCGCCCCCTTGCCATCTCCAACTGGCTCCTGGCCGTCGCTGCGCTGGTCTTCCTGATGGTCGTTGTGGGCGGCATCACCCGGCTGACCGAAAGCGGCCTGTCGATCACGGAGTGGAAGCCGGTCACCGGCGCGATCCCGCCCCTGACCCAGGCGGATTGGGAACACGCCTTCCAGCTCTACCGCCAGACGCCGGAATATATCGAGATCAACGGACCTGCCGGAATGACCCTGGCGCAGTTCAAGTTCATCTTCTTCTGGGAGTGGCTGCACCGCCTGCTCGGCCGGCTGATCGGCCTCGCCTTCGCGCTGCCGCTGATCTGGTTCGCCGCGAAGCGCGCGATCCCTCAGGGCTATGGCTGGAAGCTCGCCGGCCTGCTCGTCCTCGGCGGGCTGCAGGGCGCGCTCGGCTGGTACATGGTCATGTCCGGCCTCGTCGACCGGACGGACGTGAGCCATTTTCGTCTTTCCGCGCATTTGTTGCTGGCATTCGCGATCATGGGCGCATTGGTGTGGGTCGCTCTCGACCTTCGCTTACTCGCGCGCATGGGCGAGGATCGCCCCGCGCGCATGACCGGTCCTGCGGTCGCCGCGCTCGCTGTCCTCTTCGTGCAGCTCCTCTACGGAGCCTGGGTCGCGGGGCTTAGTGCAGGCTCGGTCGCCAGCGACTGGCCGACCATGCAGGGCCGCCTCCTGCCAGATGGCATCGACTGGTCGAAGGGGGCACTCTTTACCCTCACCCACGACCCCTACCTGATCCATTTCATCCACCGCTGGTGGGCCTGGATTACCGTCGCCGCGCTCGTCGTCTTCGCCCGCCGGATCCGCACGCTCGACGGCGGCCGGGCGGCATCCAAGGCGATCCATTCCGCCTTCGGAACGCAGATCATCCTCGGCATTCTGACAGTGCTTACGGGCGTCGCACTCTGGCTCGCAGTGCTTCATCAGGCAGTGGGCGCGCTGGTCGTCGCCTCCACGGTCTGGGGCGCGCACGTTCTCGGACGGATGACGGAATGAGCGTCGTTTCGGTCTATTGCGTCTTCGCCAGCACCGAGGAGGCTGAGCGCATCGGCCGGACGGTCGTGGAGGAAGGGCTCGCCGCCTGCATCAACGTAATGGGGCCATGCCGCTCGATCTACCGCTGGCACGGTTCGATCGAAACCGCGGAGGAAGCTCCAGCAATTCTCAAGACATCGGCGGAAGCCGCCGAAGCGCTGATCTCGCGCATTGCCGGCCTGCACAGCTACGAACTGCCGTGCATCGCCGTCTGGCCGATCGACAAATTGCTCCTCGGCTATGCCGAATGGGTCGAGCAGAGCGTCGGCCCGTTGGGCAACGCCTAGAGCGGCTCGACCGGAACCTCCGGCGCACGATGCGCGATGCGAGCGCGACCCGCCGAGAAGGCGAAGAAGCACAGCGCGGCGTAGCAGAGCGCCGGCACGATGAAGGCGGTCACATAGTCGCTGTTCTGCGACACGAGTCCGACGAGCGGCGGGATCGCCGCTCCCCCGATGATCGAGAAGCAAAGGAACCCCGACGTGGCCTCTTCGGAGGCTGTCGAACGCTCAAGCGTGATCGTGAAGATCACCGGGAACATGATCGAGTTGAACAGACCGATCGCAAGGGCGACGTAACCGGCGCTGACGCCGCCAACCGCGAAGACGTAGAGGCACATCGCCGCAGCGGCGCCGGTGAATGTCGCAAGCAACGCCGGCGCCGGAACGCGGGTCAGAAGGCCCGATCCGACGAGACGTCCCACCATCGCGCCGCCCCAGTATAGGCTGACATATTTTGCGGCGTCCTCCAGCGGGACGCTCCAGACGCGGTCGCTGTTGAGGAAAAAGGCCATCTGCGTGCCGATCGCCACTTCCGCGCCGACGTAAAGGAAAATGGCCAGGCCGCCGAACAGGGCCCACCGCGACGACGCCGCATCGCGCAACGTGGCCAGTACGCCACGCCGTGCGGTCTCGTCCGAGGTTGCCGGCGCCGAGGCGCCGATCACCCGCCGGCCCATCCAGATGACGACGCCGACCAGGATGATCAGCCCTGCAATCCAGAAGAAGGCGCGGTCGATGCCGAGCAGCGACTGCTCGCGAACCGCATCCGTGATTGCGGTACCTTCCTTCACTTCGACGCCCTTCAGGAAGAGCACTGCGCCCAGATAAGGCCCGATGAAGGTGCCGAGACTGTTGAACGTCTGGCTGAAAGTCAGTCGGAAGTGGCTGCGCTCGGGCGGGCCAAGCGCGGCCGCAAGCGGGTTTGCAGCGACCTGCAGGATGGTGATTCCGCTGGCGAGCACGAAGAGCCCCAGCAGTACGAGGGGATATTCGGCGATGTTCGCTGCCGCGAGCATGATCATGCAGCCGGCGACCATGAGGCCGAGCGCGATCAGGACCGTGCTGACCGCCTTCTTGCGCGACAGCAGCACTGCGGCAGGAAGGCTCATCACGCCATAGGCGATGAAGAAGGCCGAAGCGCTGAGCTGCGCTTCCACGTCGCTCAGCTGGAAGATGCCCTTCACCGCCGCGACCAGCGGGTCGACCAGCGAAGTGATGAATCCCCAGGCGAAAAACAGGCAGGTGACGATCGCGTAGGCGCTGGTCACTGTTGCCGAACGGCTATCCGATTGCGCCACGCGACACCCTCCAAAATTACGGCGGCGCCTTCGTGGCAGGGAAGAAAAGCGGCTACAAGGGAAGAATGACGTTCGCGGAACCAGCTGACTGCCAGCCACTTCTGCACCACGAACAAGGAGTATACGGTTGATCGCCGAGGACCATCGCCAGTTGATCGACACCGTTGGCGCCTCGCCGCTCGCGATGGTGGTCAGCAATCCACGGCTGGCCGACAACCCCATCGAAGTCGCCAACCCGGCGTTCTGCAGCCTGACCGGCTATCCCGAGGCGGACATCGTCGGGCGCAACTGCCGCTTCCTCGCCGGAGCCGCCACCGAACCATGGGTCACAGACCAGATTCGCGACGCCATCCGCGATCGGCGCCCCGTGCTCGTCGATATCCTCAACTACCGCAATGACGGTACGCCATTTCGCAACGGCGTGATGATTACTCCCTTGTTCGATCCCGAGGGCGGTCTCGCCTGGTTCCTGGGTTCCCAGGTCGATCTCGGGGAACCGTCCGCCAATCGATTGTCAGGCCGCCAGGCGCGCGCTGCCGCCATCGTTGTGGAGCTCCCTCGGCGCCAGCATCAGGTGCTCGAGCTCATGGCCAGCGGCCTGCTCAACAAGCAGATCGCGTGGGAGCTGAAGATCAGCGAAAAAACCGTGAAAATGCACCGGGCGCTACTACTCGAGCGGCTCGGCGTTTCCACGACCGCAGAGGCAATCCGCATCGCGGTGGAGGCCGGCCTCTAACCCATCGTCGCGCCGCCCAAAGGCTATATCGCTTTCCCGCATTCCCGGTCTGCGGTCGGATTAAAAGCTGACCCTGCTGCGCCTGCTTAAGAATTCTTCCGTTCCGGACGCGATTGAGACGAAATCTACCTTCCGGTATTATTTTACCCGTCGCCAAACAGGCGGATTTGCTTGACGAATCCCGCACCTGTTGCCATTGGCCCCTCCGACGGCGGCGCCAGCGTGGTGCCGCTTTCCCGTTTTTGAAAAGAGGCAAACGCCATGAAGGCGCTGATGAAAACGACCAAGTCGGCCAAGCCGGCCGAGGTCGAGAAGAAATGGCATCTGATCGATGCGGACGGGCTGGTTGTCGGCCGCGTCGCGACGATCATCGCCAACATCCTCCGCGGCAAGCACAAGCCGAGCTTCACCCCGCATGTCGATTGCGGCGATCATGTCGTCGTCATCAACGCGGACAAGGTTCGCTTCACCGGCCGCAAGCTCGACCAGAAGGTGTATTACAAGCACACCGGTTATGCCGGCGGCATCAAGGGCATCACCGCGGGCAAGGTTCTCGAGGGCCGTTTCCCGGAGCGCGTGCTCGAAAAGGCGGTTGAGCGCATGATCCCGCGCGGCCCCCTTGGGCGCGACCAGATGCGCGCCCTGCACCTCTACAACGGCACCGAGCATCCGCACGGTGGCCAGAACCCCGAAGCTCTCGACGTCGCGTCGATGAACCGCAAGAACAAGGTGGGCGCATAATGGCCGACAAGAAGTCCCTTTCCGATCTCGGCGATCTGACCAGCGCCAAGCCTGAGACTCCGGCAGTTCCCGAGACGGTCGCTGACACCGCGGACGCTGGTGAAGTTGCCGCAGAGCCGACTCCGGCTGGAAGCGATCAGGGCGCGTCGACCCAGGGCCCGCAGATCCAGGCAGTGCTTCGCGAGCAGCAGCTCGACAAGCAGGGCCGCGCTTATGCGACCGGCCGCCGCAAGGACGCCGTCGCGCGCGTCTGGCTGAAGCCGGGCTCCGGCAAGATCGTCATCAACGGCCGCGAGCAGGAAGTCTATTTCGCTCGCCCGACGCTGCGCCTGATCATCAACCAGGTGTTCGACGTTACCGATCGCCGCGATCAGTATGACGTCGAAGCGACGGTCAAGGGCGGCGGTCTGTCGGGCCAGGCGGGGGCCGTCCGGCACGGCATCTCGACGGCACTGACGCGCTACGAGCCGGCGTTGCGCACGGCTGTGAAGCGCGAAGGCTTCCTGACCCGCGACCCGCGCGTTGTCGAGCGCAAGAAGTACGGCCGCGCCAAGGCACGCCGCAGCTTCCAGTTCTCGAAGCGCTAATCGCTCTCAATAAGCGTCACGCGAAAGGGCGGTCCGGAGCTTCCGGGCCGCCCTTTTCATTTCTGGGCGGGAAGCGAACCTGAGCGCAAATTCGCTGTCACAATCGTCACATGTAGTAGGTCCGGGTTTCTCCGCATGGCTACGGCACGACACCCATAGCAAGACCTCATCCGCATTTATCCGGAGACAACCGATGCGATCATACGGGTGGGCAGGTGGGCTGCTACTGCTTCTTTTCGGAGGCACGAGCTTGCAGGCAGAGGTAGCCGGTCAGGCCACCGATACGCGCTCAGACCGCGCCAGCTGCCGACCCATCCGCCACTGCCCAGCCCAGCGATTCAAGCAGCGGCGAAGCGTCGTCGACGAAAGCGGGCACCGACGAGAAGAAGTGGAAATTCGCCACCATAGGCTACGGCTGGTTCGCCGGAGCAAATGGCGAGACGGACGTGATCGGACCGGTCGAGCCGGTCGACCTTGACCTGTCGTTCGGCGATGTCCTCAAGGCGTTCAAATTCGCATTCATGGGCGCGGCCGAGGCTCGTCGCGATCGCCTGGTCATCCTTGGCGACCTCACCTTCATTCATCTCGAGGCGAAAGACGGAATCGGTATCCGCGATCCCGACTTCCTCGAGGCCGAGCTTGATTCACGGACCGCGGAAATCACGCTGCTCGGCGGCTATCGCGTACTGAATGAGGGACCGGTCAAGCTTGATCTGCTCGCCGGTGGGCGAATGAATTTCTTCAAGACCACGGTTCAGCTCGAAGGACCCATTCGCAGCGCCGAGGGCTCGGAAAAGCAAAAGTGGCTGGACCCGATCATCGCCGCGCGCGCCACGGCTCCGCTCGGTGGAAAATGGTCTATGGCCGTCTACGGAGATCTCGGCGGCATCCTCTTCGGATCCGATATCACTTGGCAGGGAGTCGCGACCGTCGATTATCAGATCAGCCGCAAGATGACCGTCGGGGGCGGATGGCGGTACTTCAAGGTGAATTACGACGACGGCGACTTCCTCTACAACGTCGCTCAGAGCGGTCCGATGCTCGTCTTCCGAACCGAGCTTTAGCTTGCGACGCCCGCTGGATTCCGGACGAGGAAATTGCGATGCACCGTTGAATGCAATTTCACCGACATAATCTGTAGGAGCGGCCAGTAATGATCGGTCCGTTGCGAAACACGGAGTTGCGCACGGGCCGAGCTTTCGGAAGTGCCCTGGCGGGCCTCGGCACATTCTGCTGGAAGCATGCGCGGTTGGTCGTTCTCCTGTGGCTGCTCGCCACGGTGACCGCTGCCGTCTTTACCGGCAAGTTGACCGAGCGGCTGCTAAGCGGCTCCGGAGACATACCCGGAAGCACCTCGCTGAAAGTCGACCATCTGCTTCGCTCGGATTTCGGACGAGGAGACGCCCAGAGCCTGATCCTGGTGTTCCGATCCGCGAGCATGGACCGAAAACCGACCGAGCTCTCGGCGCTTATCGACGATCTGAAGCGCCGCCTGACCACCGGCCTGCCGATCGAAACAGCGCTGAGCGAGCGGGACATCGACGACGCCCGGCTCATGCCGAAGGCGGGCAGCGGCCACCTGATCCTCATCGAGCCGAGGACCCGCGACATGCGGGCGACCGAGCAGCAAGTCTCGAGGATTCGTGCTGCCTTACGGCCAGCGTTCGAGGCGGCCCAGGAGCGACACCGCGATCTTGAATGGGCCGTGACCGGAAGAGCCGCGCTGACCGAAGACCTCAACCAATTCGACGCCGAGGACACCGCTCGCGCCGAAATCCGCGCACTACCGCTGTCGCTGCTGATCCTGATCGTCGCGTTCGGATCGGTGATGTCCTCGATGCTCCCCCTCCTTCTTGCGCTTGCAAGCCGGACGGTCGTCCTGGGAATGATCTTCGTTCTCGCCGGTTCGCTCGAAGTCGCGAACCTGGTCCTCAGCGTGGTGACGATGCTGTCGATCTCGCTGGGCATCGATTACTGCCTGTTTCTTCTCCATCGCTATCGCCGGGAACTTCAACGGATCGAGGCAGAAAACCCCGATATCCGGGGTCTGGAGCGCGACGAACTGGCGATGCGCATCGCGATGGCGCAATCGGGCTCGGCGGTTTTCTACAGCGCCGCCATCGTTGCGATCGGAATAGGGTCGCTTCTCGCCACGCCCCTGATGCAAACCCGGTCGGTCGGCCTTGGGGCCCTGCTGGCCGTGCTGGTGACCCTTGCCGGGTCGCTTACGCTGGTGCCGGCCATATTGCGCCTGGTGCGGCCGGCGGTTCTGGAATGGCCCTCCCTCGTTTCCAGGTTTACGACGGGTGAGCGGTCCCGCCAGTGGTGGAGACGCTGGGCGAAGGTCGTCGAAAAGAAGCCGGCGCTGGCAATTGCCACCAGCCTTGGGCTTCTCCTCGCGATGGCTGCCCCCGCGCTGCACACGCGCATCGGCTTTCCCGAAAGCGAATTCCTGCCTCGCGAGCTCGAATTCTCCCGTGGGATGGAAATGCTCGACGGGATGGGGCTGAGGGGGCTGTTGTCTCCTGTCATCATCGTGGTCGGCGACACTGAAGGACGGCCGGCGCTCAATCCCGACAGGGCGCCGCTCCTGGCCGACTTCGCCGCGCGGCTGGAACGGGAACCGGCCGTTCGCTTCGTCCAGGGACCGGTCGCTGCCTCGAAGGCGGAAGGCGCTGCGGGAACCGTCGGCGAGGCCGTCGGAGGCGCTCTCCAGAGAGACGCGTTCATCAGCAAGGATCGAAGCCGCCTGCTGTTCATCATCATTCCGTCCGGCAATTCGACCCTGGCGGAATTACGCGAGCTTTCCGGACGCATCCCGTCCTGGCTGACCGCGAACGGACTGTCCGTGGAGGTCGGCGGTCAGGCCCAATATTATGACGACTTCGATAAGGCGGTGCTGGCGTCCTACCCGCTCACGGTCGGCCTGGTCCTGTGCATGTCGGCGCTGGCCCTGCTGCTCGTTTTCCGCGCGCCGCTCGCATCCGCCAAGGCCATCGTCCTCAATCTTTTCTCCGTCGCCGCGGGCTACGGGATCGTCGTCCTGGTCTTCCAGCTCGGCTACGGCTCCGAACTGTTCGGAGTAGCGGCGCCGACCGAAGTCGTCCCGGTCACGGTCCCGCTTCTGATCTTCTGCTTTCTCTTCGGCCTCAGCATGGATTACGAGATCTTCCTGCTCAGCCGGGTGCGGACCATCTTCGACGAAACCGGCGACAATGCGTGCAGCATCCGGGAAGGCCTCGCCGACACCGGGTCAGTGATCACCAGTGCGGCGCTCATCATGGTCGCGGTGTTCGGAGCGTTCGCCTTTTCCCGAGACGTCATTGTGCAGATGATCGGGCTGGGCCTTGCGGTGGCCGTGTTCGTGGACGCCACCGTGATCCGCTCGGCGCTCGGTCCCGCGCTCATGCAGGTCGCGGGTCGATGGAACTGGTGGCCCAGCCAAACCGCCCGCGGCCGCCATAACGGCTGATACCGGCGCTACAGAGCCCGCTTCAGGCCGTGCAGGCCCACAACGCGATTATCCTCCACGATCGGCACTGCCAGCACCCGGATCCAGCGGTTGCCCGCTCCTTCGGCGCTGATCTCGGCGTCAAGGATGAACCCGAATTTGCGCCCGAGCGCATAGTTGCGCACCCTTTTCAAAGCCTTTCTTGAAGGCTCGCTATAGCGCGCCACCGCCCACTGGCGTTCGACCGGATCTCCATTAGGCAGGCCAAACAGCTCGTAGACCTTACCGGACCAGGTCAGTCGTTCGTGATCGGCAATGTCGCAACGCCAATAGCCAAGCGCAGCATCCCTTGGAGCGCTGGCCAGTTCCGGTGCGTGTACGAAGATGTGGCCCTGTGAAAAGGCCCCGCCCGGCTCGCCGTAGAACAGGTCGTTTACGAGTGAGCCCTCCATCGAAACAACCCCTGATCCTGGCCGGATGATGACAGAGAGGAGTTCCGGGCGCAAACGCCGCGCCGCCCCGACCTCCCGCTTCATGCATGACCTTCATCCGTCATAACCCCGATTTCACGACGGATCGCGGGCCGTCATGGCGGGGGTTAGCGGACTGGACCGGGGTCGGGGGACCTGAGCCCTGGAGGACGATGACATGAAACGCCTGTTTGTCTCCGCCGCCGTCGCGAGCAGCCTTGCCCTGGGAGCTTGCACCAGCGATCCCTACAGAGACCATGTAGTTGCCAGCGGCGCTACCGGAGCGGCAATCGGCGCGGGAGCAGGCGCAATCGCGGGCTCAGTCATACCGGGAATCGGGACCGGCGCAGGTGCAGCCGTGGGCGGCATCTTAGGAGGCATGGTCGGCGCGATCGTCGGAGATCGCCAATATTATCGCGATACCCGCGGCTATTGCTACTATGTCGATCAGCAAGGGCAGGTGCACTACAATTACCAGGTGAGGTGCTAGCCGCCGCAAGGGCTCGACTCCGATCACCGTCGCCAGTCAGCACGGAAAGCGGACATTCGCTCGGCGCTACTCACTGATCGATCGAGAGCGACTAGAGCGTCCAGCGATCTATTGAAGGGTCGAGCGAGCGACCGCGCCACATGCCCTTGATGTCGGCTAAAGTGGCGCCCGGGTTGAGCAGACCCTCCAGATCTTCATCGGGCAGATCGCGATAGGTGGTGTGCGGCACGGCTCCGATGACGAGATCGTACCGCTTTCCATCGGGCTGCGTCAGCTCCAAGCCCTGCTCGTGGCGAAGCTCGGCAGCGTCGGCGAGCGGATCGGCGACGTCGACCGAATAGCCGAGCCACTGCAGCCTCTTCACGACATCGAAAGCGCGGCTGTTCCTCAGGTCCGGAACGTTCTCCTTGAACGTGACGCCGAGCACGAGCGCGCTGCCAGCCTTCGCTCCGCGCCGGTCGTGAAGCGTATCGGCGATCCACCGTCCCATGTCGTCGTTCGTCCCGCGGCCGGCGAGGATCACCTGCGGGTCATGACCGTGCTGCTGGGCAAGATGGCTGAGATAGTAGGGGTCGACGCCGATGCAGTGGCCGCCCACGAGCCCCGGCTCGAACTTGAGGAAGTTCCACTTGGTGCCGGCGGCCGCAAGCACGTCCCACATGGACACGCCGATCCGCGAGAAGATCTGCGTGACCTCGTTCATGAAGGCGATGTTGATGTCGCGCTGGGCATTTTCGATCGCCTTGGCCGCTTCCGCCGCCTTGATCGAAGCGGCCCGGAAGACCCCGCCGCTGGTCACCGACCCGTAGATCTCGGCGAGCTGCTCGACGACCTCGTCGTCCTCGCCGGCGATGACCTTGGTGATGCGGTCGACCGTATGCTCGCGGTCGCCGGGATTAATCCGCTCGGGGCTGTAGCCGAGCCGGAAATCGCGTCCGCGCTTGAAGCCGGTCAGCCGCTCGATCTCGGGCCCGCAAATATCCTCGGTAACCCCGGGGTAGACCGTGCTCTCGTAAACGATCGTCGGGTGGCGCGATGGATCGATCAGTCCCGCGATCGTGGCGGTCGCCGAAAGGACGGCCCCAAGGTCGGGACGGTTCTGCAAATCGACAGGCGTCGGCACGGTGACGATGTAGACGTCGGCTCCCCCGCAGTCCTCGGCGTGGTCCGTGAGCCGCAGCGACGAGGCCTGAAGCTCTTCTCCGGCTACTTCTCGCGTTCGGTCCTTGCCCTCACGCAGCTCGGCTACGCGCTCGCAGTCACGGTCGAGGCCGATGACCTCGAAATTACGGGCCAACGCAACAGCAAGGGGCAGGCCGACGTAGCCAAGCCCGACGACGACAATTCGATCGTTCGACATGGAATGTTAGCGCGCTGCCGCTTCGGGACCGTTGTTGACCAGCTTGAGGCGGGGCCCGCCGCCGACCCGCCCGCGGCCAAGCCCGACATAGTCGAAGCCGGCTTCCTCGGCCTCCGCCCGGTTGTAGACGTTGCGGAGGTCGACGATCAGCTTGCTCCGCATGGTCGAGGCGAACCGGTCGAGGTCGAGGCCGCGGAACTCGTCCCATTCGGTCACGACGACCAGGGCATCGGCATCCTTGGCCGCTGCGTAGGCGTTCTTGGCGAACTCCACGCCCGGAAGCAGCTTGCGGGCATTGTCGGCCGCGACCGGATCATAAGCGGAGATGCTCGCGCCCTGCTCCAGAAGGCTCTTGACCAGCGGAAGCGACGGCGCGTCCCGCATGTCGTCGGTGTTGGGCTTGAACGCGAGACCGAGGAGAGCGATGCGCTTGCCTTCGGCGCTCCCGCCTAGCGCCTTCGCAACGCGGTCGGCCATGCTCACCTTGCGGTCATCGTTGACCTCGACAACGGTCTTCACGATGCGCTGCTCTACGCCCGCTTCGTTGGCGGTCTGCAGCAGGGCGAGCGTGTCCTTGGGGAAGCAGCTTCCGCCATATCCCGGGCCCGCATGGAGGAACTTCGGACCGATGCGATTGTCGAGGCCGATGCCGCGCGCGACGTCCTGCACGTCGGCATCCACCGCCTCGCACAGGTTCGCCATCTCGTTGATGAAGCTGATCTTCATCGCGAGGAAGGCGTTCGCCGCATATTTGATCAGCTCGGCCGTACGACGGCCCGTGAAGAGGATCGGCGCCTGGTTCAGGAACAGCGGCCGGTAGATTTCGCGAAGCACTTCTCGGGCCCGCTCATCCTCGGCGCCAACGACGATACGGTCCGGAATCTTGAAGTCGCGGATCGCGGCGCCTTCACGCAGGAATTCGGGATTGGACGCGACCGACGTGCCCGACGGTGCGCCCTCTTCGTTCAGGAGCTCGGTGATGCGATCGCCGGTGCCGACGGGAACCGTCGATTTGGTGACGACCACGACGGGCCCCTTCAGCACGCGAGCCAGCTCGCGAACCGCTTCGAACACGTAAGTCAGGTCGGCGTGACCGTCGCCGCGGCGAGCCGGAGTCCCGACCGCGATGAAGACCGCTTCCGCGCCCTCGACGCCCTGTGCGAGATCGGTCGTGAAGCTCAGGCGGCCGCGCTCCGCATTCGCCTTCACCAGCGCCTCGAGACCCGGCTCCCAGATCGGCATGATGCCGTTCTTCAGCGCATCGATCTTGCCCGCATCCTTGTCGATGCAGCTGACTTCGTGACCGAAATCGGCAAGGCACGCGCCGGAGACGAGCCCCACATAGCCGGTGCCGATCATCGCAATGCGCATTTTTCACTCCTGAGGGGGTGGGCTGGCGCGTCTTAGACGCCACTTCGGTCCATTGCCAGACAAGCTGATCCAGCCTTCCATTTATGGGACGGCCTGCACTTTTTGTGTGAATGTCCGTTTTCACCGGGAGTAATGGATTGCCATGACAATCGATCTCGACCGCGCCGTACTCCTCCCCATCGACATGCAGCAGGCCTTCGACGCGCCGCCCTGGCCGCAGCGGTGGAACGACGAGGTGGATGCGAACGGGCTGGCGCTTCTCGCCGCCTGGCGCGCGGCGAGCCGTCCGATCATTCACGTCCGCCATGACTCGGTTCAGCCCGGCTCGTCGCTCGCTCCAGGCACTCCAGGCAACGCGTTCCGTCCCGGCTTCGAGCCCAGGGCCGGCGAGCAGCTGGTCAGCAAGAGCGTCAACTCCGCCTTCATCGGGACCGATCTCGACCTCCGCCTCAAGCGCCTCGGCGCGAAGCATGTCGTCACGTTCGGAATCTCCACCGACATGTGCGTGTCGACGACGGTCCGGACCGGCGCGAACATGGGTTGGGACATGATCCTAGTTCCCGATGCCTGCGACTGTTTCGACCTGCCGGACGGCCAGGGCGGCAAGATATCCGCAGAGGAGGTGCAGCGGGCCCATGTCGCGACTCTGGCCTTCGAATTCTGCCGCATCGCCTGGACCGTGGAGCTGACCTCGCGGAAGGTTGCGGCCTGAGGCCTCGATTTCGCCCAAAACTTCCTATATTGGGCGCGCCTTCCCGATGAAGACGACAACTCTGCCTCGACCCCCGCGCGTGGGCCTGGTGTCGCTTGGCTGTCCCAAGGCTCTGGTGGACAGCGAGCGGATCATCACCAAACTGCGTGCCGACGGATATCAGATGTCCCCCGACTATGCGGGCGCGGACGTCGTGCTGGTGAACACCTGCGGCTTCCTCGATTCCGCCAAGGAAGAAAGCCTGGAAGCGATCGGCGAGGCCATCGCGGAGAACGGCCGCGTGGTCGTGACGGGCTGCATGGGTAATGAGGCGGACGTCATCCGCCAGCGCTTCCCGGACGTGCTCGCCGTCACCGGGCCGCAGCAGTACGAGGCAGTGGTTTCGGCGGTCCACGACGCTGCTCCGCCGGCTGCCTCGCCCTACATCGACCTTGTGCCCGAAGCGGGCCTGAAGCTCACGCCGCGGCATTACAGCTATTTGAAGATCTCAGAGGGCTGCAATCACCGCTGCAGCTTCTGCATCATCCCAAGCATTCGCGGCGATCTTGCCAGCCGACGTCCCGACGCCGTCCTCCGCGAGGCGGAGAAGCTGGTCGAAGCGGGCACGAGGGAGCTGCTGGTGATCAGCCAGGACACGTCGGCCTATGGCGTCGACATCCGCCACCAGCCCCGCACATGGAAGGGCGAAGAAGTCCGCGCCCACATGACCGACCTGGCCCGCGAGCTCGGCAAGCTCGGCGCCTGGGTGCGCCTGCATTACGTCTACCCTTACCCGCACGTCGATCAGGTCATCCCACTGATGGCCGAGGGGCTGGTCCTCCCCTACCTCGACATTCCGTTCCAGCACGCGAGCCCGAAAGTGCTCCGTTCGATGAAGCGACCCGCCAACGAAGCCAAGGTCCTGGAGCGGCTGAAGAGTTGGCGCTCGATCGTGCCGGACATGGCCGTCCGCTCCTCGTTCGTCGTGGGGTTCCCCGGCGAGACCGAGGAGGACTTCGAGTATCTCCTGAATTGGCTCGAGGAAGCCCAGCTCGACCGCGTCGGCGCCTTCAAGTTCGAGCCGGTGCAGGGTGCCGCCGCAAACGCCCTCCCCGACCATGTGCCGGACGAGGTGAAGCAGGAGCGGTACGAGCGCGTCATGGCGCTTTCCGCCCGAATCTCCGCCGAGAAGCTTCGCGCGAAGGTGGGCCGGACGCTCGACGTGCTGATCGACAGCGTGGACTCCGAGACCGGCGGCGCAACCGGCAGGTCGAAGGCCGATGCGCCGGAGATCGACGGCGAGGCGCACTTGCGCGATGCCGGCCACTTGTCGCCCGGCGACATCGTCCCCGTCCGCATCGAGGACAGCGACGAACACGATCTTTACGGCGTTCCCGCCTGAGCAAGCTCGGTTCGCCCGAGGGCAATTCTGGGCCGAAGTCTTAGTCGCGCTTTTTCGTCAGCTGATCGATCGCCTTGTCGACCACGCGCGTCATGCGCTTGATCGCAAAGGACAGCGCCTCGAGTTCGATGCGGGCCTTTTCGACGGTCTCGAAGCTGGCCAACGGGAGCCGCTGCGACGGGCTGCTCAGTAATGCAGCGCTGACCGCGCCGGTGGAGATGGGCTCCTTGAAGCGGCAGCCGAAGAAGCGGCCGCTGCTGCTCCACGCGACTTCCGCCTGGACGATGCCGGCCCCTGGAATGTCGACCTCCAGGATTTCGCCCTGTGAAAGCGGGATCGGGCTCTCGACCAGCAGGCCGTCTTCCGACAGGTCGTGGACCGTGACTTTCGTTTCTGCCGTCGAAGCGCTGCCCTCGGCCTCGAGGCGTAGTCTGCGCCGCTGTTTTGTCCGCCGCTCGCCCTGCCTAGGTTCGACGTCAAGCTGGGCACGCAGAGACATGGTGGGAAGTTGGCTTGTCATGGCTAAGAATGGGTTAACACACTCACCCGCCTAACGCTCCCTGCGGCATTTCACCCCATCGAGCATATCGCTAAGGCATCAGCCGATGACCGAACCCGCTTCCCTGCTCGTCGCCGACCGCGGCCAAAAGGCCCATCCGATCCACCTCGTCGACAAGAACAGCTTTGAAAGCTGGGCGAAAACCCGCCCGGCTGAAGATCGGACGCTTCTCAAGGCCCACCGCTTCGACGGGAAGTCCGGTTTCGCTTTCGTGATCCTTCCCCGCAAGGGCGACGAGTTCGAAGTGGTTTCAGCGGTTGTGGACGCGCGTGAGCTGTCTCCGTGGTGCCTGGCGAAGCTCGGTGAGAGCCTGCCCGAAGGGACCTATAAACTGGCCGACGGTGAACCGGGGCCGGCGGCGCTCGGCTGGCTTCTGGCCCAGCATCGCTTCGACGCCTACCGCGCGAGGAAGTCGGATGAGCCCGATCGGGGCCCGCGGGTGCTCGTTACGGGCGAACCGGCAAAGATCGATCCCATAGTCCGCGAGGCGAAGGCAGTGGCCCTCGTCCGCGACCTTGTGAACACGCCGGCCGGCGATCTCGGACCGGGCGCGCTCGAACAAGCCGTTCGCATGGAGGCCGAGCGGATCGGGGCAGAGGTGCGGGTGACGTCCGGCGACGAGCTCGACAAAGGCTATCCGCTCATTGCGGCGGTCGGACGCGCCGCATCGAAAAAGAATGCGCCGCGGCTGATAGAGCTCGAATGGGGTGACCCGAAGAATCCTCGGGTCGCGATCGTCGGCAAGGGCGTCTGCTTCGACAGCGGAGGACTGGACATCAAGCCGGCAAACGGGATGCGGCTGATGAAGAAGGACATGGGCGGCGCAGCCCATGCGCTCGCGTTGGCGACCCTCATTGCCGACGCTCGATTGCCGATCCGCTTTCACCTTTTGATCCCGGCCGTGGAGAATGCGATCGCCGGTGATGCGCTTCGCCCGGGCGACATCGTGAAATCGCGCCAGGGCCTCCACGTTGAGATCGACAATACGGACGCGGAGGGCCGTTTGATCCTCGCCGACGCCCTCACCAGGGCAGGCGAGAGTGAGCCCGAGCTGATCCTCGACTTCGCGACCCTGACGGGCGCCGCCCGAGTCGCGCTTGGGCCGGACCTGCCGGCGCTGTTTTCGAATGACGATGGTCTTGCCGACGAGATGGCGAAGGCGGGCAAGGATTCGACAGACCCGGTGTGGCGGATGCCGATCTGGGATGCCTATGACGAAATGCTCAAGAGCGACATCGCCGATTTGGCGAATGCGGCTGGGTCTCCCATGGCCGGTGCGGTGGTCGCGGCCATGTTTCTCAAGCGCTTTGTGCCCAAGGATACGCCTTGGGCGCATTTCGACACCTATGCCTGGCGAGACAAAGGAAAACCGGGCCGTCCGAAGGGGGGTGAAGCGCTAGGCCTGAGGGCGGTTTTCACCGTTCTGTCAGAACGTTACGGCTGACCGCAACCGCCAAATCCCGACCGGTTCCTTCGAGTTTTCTATTTTTGTTCCGGACCGGCACTGCAACAATTCGGCCACTCACCGGTTTACTTCGCGGTCACGGTACCGACGGGAGAGAGAGCCGCAATGGGCGACGAATCGCTGGCTGGCTGGATGCGGGCATTGATAGCCTATGTCCGTTCCGGCGAGCCGGACCTTACGAACCGCCAGATGGCGCTTCTGATGCTGGTCTACCTGACGCCAGGTCCGCATACGGTGCGCGGACTTGCCAAGGTCCTGGGCGTTTCGAAGCCGGTGGTCACGCGCGCCTTGAACACTCTAGGCGCCCTTGGCTATCTGCGCCGCGAGCGAGATCAGGACGACCGCCGCAATGTCTTCGTCGTCCGCACCAGCAACGGGGCTGATTTTCTTGAAGGGTTCAAACGAAATCTCCGAGAGAGCGACCGGGTCGCCTCCTCTCACCGGCCAATCATCGGACAACAGCCCGCCTTCGCGCATCAGCGCTGACGAATTCGCGATTTCCGGACGGTCGAACCCGCCCGATCCGAAGTCCAACGCTTACCGACCGGACTTGGCAGACGTCGCCCTCGCCGGGCGAGTCATCGCGTCCCACTATGCCGAGCCGATCGGAAAGACGGTGATCGCCAGCGCGCCGCTTCGTCTTGCTCCCTCCAACGATTCAGAGGAGCTTGCGGAACTCGCGAAGGACGACCCGTTCAGCCTGCTCGACGACACTTTGGGCTGGGCCTGGGGCTACGCCGGTCGGGACCGGATCGTGGGTTACGTGCGGGCCGAGGCGCTCGGCGCCTAGCTACATCTCGCCGCGCTGACGGCGGATGGCATACCAGCGCTTCACATTGGCCTGGTGCTGCTGGAACGTCTCGGCGAACACATGCCCGCCGGTGCCGTCCGCCACGAAATAGATGGCTTTCGTGTCCGCGGGGTTCATCACTGCCGCGATGCTTTCGCGCCCCGGATTGGCGATCGGTCCTAGCGGCAGACCCGGCTGGCGGTAGGTGTTGTAACCTGTCTGCGCCATCAGTTCAGACCGGCGGATCCGGCGTCCAAGCGGCTTGCCCTTGGTGATCGGATAAATGACCGTCGGGTCGGCATCGAGCTTCATGCCGATGCGCAGGCGGTTGCAATAGACGCCCGCGACCATTCGCCGCTCAGACGCCTTGCCCGTTTCTTTCTCGACGATCGATGCCAGCGTCACGATCTCCGTGCGCGAGGCGACTGGGCACTTGCCGCTGTTCTTCGGAATGAGCTGATCGAGCGTCTTGGTCATCGCGGACTGCATTCGCCGGACAACGGCCCCTCTCTCCTCGCCGCGCTCATATCCGTAGCTGTCGGGAAGGACCGTGCCCTCCCCGATCGGCGGTACTGCACCCGCCAGGAACGCGTTCGCCGCGAGCTTCTCCGCGACGATGATCGAGGGCATCCCTTCGGTTACCGTGATAAGGCGCTGGATGGGCCGTCCGTGCTGCAACAGGTCGAGAACGGCGGAGCCACTGGCCCCTTTCGGGATCTCGAACTCCCCGGCCTGGATCGGATCAGACGAGCCGAACAAGCGGGACAGATAATTCCATTCCGGCCCAAGGCCATCGATCGCGCCATGATAGGCGAGGATCTCCGAGGCCTGGCCAAGCGTGGCTCCATCCGGAATCTCGACCGTCGCGGGCTTGGCGAGCGGCCCCGGCCCCCACCATTGCCAGCCTGTGTAAGCGAACGCGGCGACGAAGATTGCCGCAAGCGCCAGCTCCAGCTTTCTCACACGGCCTTCATGATGAGGCTGGCGTTGGTGCCACCAAAGCCGAAGCTGTTGTTCAGGACGGCACGGACAGGCCGCTCCTTCGCCTTATGCGGCACGAGATCGACGCCCGCGGTGCCCTCGCCCGGATTGTCGAGGTTGAGCGTCGGCGGGACGATCTGGTCGCGCAGAGCAAGGATGCAGAAGATGCTCTCGACCGCACCGGCGCCGCCCAGCAGGTGGCCGATCGCCGACTTGGTCGAGCTCATCGAAAGGCTGCCGATCGCATTGCCGAACAGCCTGCGAACCGCGCCAAGCTCCAGCTCGTCGCCGAGCGGGGTCGAGGTCCCGTGGGCATTGATGTAATCGATGTCGGTCGGCTGGAGCCCCGACTTCTTGAGCGCCATCTCCATGGAGCGATAGGCACCCGAGCCTTCGGGATGCGGCGCCGTCACGTGATAGGCATCACCCGAGAGCCCGTAGCCGACCACCTCGGCGTAGATCTTCGCGCCGCGGCGCTTCGCATGCTCATATTCCTCAAGCACGACAACGCCTGCGCCCTCGCCCATGACAAAGCCGTCGCGGTCCTTGTCGTAAGGGCGGCTCGCCTTTTCAGGCTGGTCGTTGAAATTGGTCGATAGCGCGCGGGCCTGAGCGAATCCGGCGATGCCGATAGGGCATATGGTCGCTTCCGCACCGCCCGCGAGCATGATGTCCGCGTCGTCGTCCTTGATCATGCGAGCGGCGTCACCGATCGAATGCGCACCGGTCGAGCATGCGGTGACGACTGCGTGGTTGGGACCCATCAGGCCGTATTTGATCGAGACCTGCCCGGAGACGAGGTTGATCAGGCGCCCATGGACGAAGTGCGGGCTGACCCGGCCCGGCCCCTTCTCCGCCAGGACCAGGCTCTCGCTCTCGATGCCCGGAAGGCCGCCGATGCCCGAACCGATCGACACGCCTGCACGCAGACGCATCTCTTCGGGCATGTCGGTCAGGCCGGCATCCTCGATGGCCTGTCCCGCGGCGTCGATCCCATAGACGATGAAGGGGTCGACCTGGCGCTGGATCTTGTGGTCGACGCGCTTGCCGGGATCGAAGCCATATTCGTGGTCGGCCGGCTTCACTTCGCAGGCGATGCGGCACTTCTGGTTGCTGGCGTCGAAATGCGTGATCGGGCCTGCACCGCTCTTGCTCGCGAGGATGTTCTTCCAGGTCGTCTCGACGTCGCCCCCAAGCGGCGTCACGAGACCCAGACCAGTGACCACGACACGGCGCATCATCTCACTCCACGATAAGCATCAAAAACAAACGGCCTCCCGACAGGCTGCGGGAAGCCGTTCGTGCCGCCAGAAAAAGGCCTGCCGGCGGCAGAATTCGGACCCGGTCAGCCCTTGTTCTGCTCGATATAATCGATCGCGTCCTTCACGGTGCTGATCTTCTCGGCCGCATCGTCAGGGATTTCGACGCTAAACTCTTCCTCAAAGGCCATGACCAGCTCGACGATGTCGAGGCTGTCCGCGCCGAGATCGTCGATGAAGCTCGCGTCCTCGGTGACCTTGTCCTGCTCGACACCCAGATGTTCGACGACGATCTTCTTCACTCGATCGGCAGTCTCGCTCATGGAACCTTCCTCCGTTTTGTTCTGAATTTGCGCCTGCCCTAGCCCCGCTGGGATTGTCCGGCAAGTAGCGGGACGCTTGTCATTGCGAGCTCAGCGAAGCAATCCAGCGGCATATGGATCGCTCCGCAGTCTTCGCTCATCCGCAATGACGAATGGCCGTAATTCCCGCCCACTGACTGCTGGAGAGATCGAGCTTGCCCGTTCGGTCTTCGGAGACGCGATCGATTACGGCCAAGTGCGGATGATCCGGCGTAAATGGTGGCCGTTTCATCCGCGCAGCGTGGCCATGGCCCCGACCGGGAACATCCATTTCCATCCGCATTCCGACCTGTGGTCCGACGATTTCAGCCGCGAGCCGCTGCATCGGCAAGGCCTTTTCATCCATGAGCTGACCCATGTCTGGCAGACGCAGAAGCGCGGCCGCTTCTACCTGCCGCT
This sequence comes from uncultured Alphaproteobacteria bacterium, assembly GCA_963829625.1. Classification (GTDB taxonomy): domain Bacteria; phylum Pseudomonadota; class Alphaproteobacteria; order Sphingomonadales; family Sphingomonadaceae; genus Sphingomicrobium. The sequence continues at coordinate 59,422 of CAWHJH010000005.1, forward strand.
GATGCGACACCCCTTCTGTCGTTATAGCTATGCCCTGGAGCCCGGACGGCGCTTCGAGGACTATGGCCTTGAGCAACAAGCCGAAATCGTCCGCCACCGCTTCCTGGCCGACCGCGGGCGAGCTCCGCCGGTCTGTCCGCCGCGCGAGATTCTGCCGTTTTCCGCAGATTTTGGGCTGTAGCCGGCGGGCAACACAGCAGCGACAAAGCTGTCACGCCGCGTCGCGCGCGCTTCCAATAACCGAGGTTAGGCATAATCATTACGGCTCCGCGCCAATAAAGGGGTCTTTACGATGCGCACTTCGGCTTATCTGCTGATCGGCACCGCTGCCGTCGCACTCTCCACTCAGTCGCTCGCTCAGACGACCCAGGAAGATACGGCTCAGGCCGCCAACCAGCCCCAAGCGGCGCAGACCGGCGGCGACGAGATCATCGTGACGGCCACGAAGCGCGCCACGAGGGTCCAGGACGTTCCCTTCTCCATCAACGCGCAGACGGAGGAAGACCTCCGGCGCGCCAACGCCCAGACGATCGAGGACATCAGCCGCAACGTCGCGGGCCTCACCGTGCAGAACCTGGGGCCGGGCCAGAGCCAGGTTTCAGTGCGTGGCGTCTCGGCCGGCCAGATCGCCCGCGATCAGCCCGGCGTGAAGGAACAGGTCGGCATCTATCTCGACGAGACGATCACTTCGCTCTCGCTGTTCACGCCTGACTTCGATCTGTTCGACCTGAACCGCGTCGAGACGCTTCGCGGCCCGCAGGGCACTTTGTTCGGCGCGGGCAGCGTCGGCGGCACAATCCGCTACATCACCAACCAGCCGAACGTCGACGCCATGGAAGGCGCGATCGAAAGCGATATCAACGTCCTGAAGGGCGGCGACTTCGGCTATGGCCTGAAAGGTGCGATCAACGTGCCGCTCGGCCAGACTGCAGCGTTGCGCGTCGTCGGTTACGGGACGCACTTCGGCGGATTCATCGATGCGGTCGGACCGCTCGACAAGGAGAACGTCAACGACGGCGACCGCATCGGCGGCCGCGCGTCGCTGCTCTTCCAGCCGACGCCCGAGTTCAAGATCACGCCGCGCGTCGCCTATCAGAAGGTCGAAGCCGGCGGGTTCAACCGCGAGGACCATTACATCCTCTTCGACAATCAGTTCACGACGACGGGCGGCGACCTGATTGGCAAACGCACGCAATATCTGAACTTCCGCGAGAAATTCCGCGACAAGACCTTCCTCGCCGATCTCGTCGCGAGCTACGATTTCGGTCCCGTCGAACTCACCTCGGCGACCAGCTACGTGAAGCGCGACATCCTCGTGAGCCGCGATGCTTCAGCGCTGACCGACTCGATCAACATCAGCTTCGGATTCCCGGCCGCTGGTATCCCGCTGCCGTCGAACCTGCGCGACACGACGGATCTCAAGCAGTTCACGCAGGAATTGCGTCTGGCTTCAACGGGTTCCGGCCCGTTCCAGTGGGTCTTCGGTGGCTTCTATTCGAAGGTCGACCGCAAATATGAGCAGCGCCTACCAACGCCCGGCTGGGACTCCTTCGGTGGTCCGGACACCGGGTCTTTCATCATCCCGGATAATCCCTACCACGCCGATCTGCCTTACGACATCAAGCAGAAGGCCCTCTTCGGCGAGGCGAGCTATGACTTCGGTCAGTTCAAGCTGACCGGCGGCGGGCGTTACTACAAATTCAACGAAGAGCGCGACTTCATCTCGGGCGGACAGTTCTCCGACCATTTCATCTCTTTCGGCGACAAGACGAGCTCGAACGGCTTCTCGCCGCGCGTGATCGGGACCTGGGAACCGACCAACTACCTAAGCGTCAACGTGCAGGCCGCGAAGGGCTTCCGCCTCGGCGGCATCAACGATCCGCTCAACGTTCCGCTGTGCACGTCCGGCGGATCTTGCCACCTTTGGCGGGCTCGGCGCGTATGACGATGAGACGCTCTGGAACTACGAAGCCGGCGTCAAATATTCGAGGAACGGCATCACGTTCAATTCGGCGGTGTTCCACAACGAAATCCGCGATTTGCAGGTCACTCTAACCGCCGGCAGCTGCTCGTCACGCGTGGTGCTCAACGTGCCGAAGGCGCACTCGAGGGGCATTGAGGCCGAATTTGCCGTAAACCCGCTGCCGGGGCTCGAATTCTCGGTAAACGCCAACGTCCAGAAGGCGGAGTTCGACTCCACCGTCGTTGCCGGTAGCGGCGCGATCATCGGCGGCATTGAAAAGGGCAATCGCCTGCCGACCGTGCCAAAGTTCCAGTTCGCAGCAGTCGCGACCTACGGTGGTCCGTTGAGCGACAGCATCGACTGGTCGATCACCGGCAGCGTGCAACATATCGGCAACCGCTGGGGCGAGCCCGCAGACCAGGTGCCCGGCTCCGGATTAGTTGGAAACGCATTGTGGTTCGATCCGGTGACCAATACCTTCGGCTCCGGGATCAACGACATCGGCTCGCTGAAGCTGCCCTCGTACACGATCGCCAACCTGTCGGCGAACGTGACCTGGCTGAACGGTCTGGACTTCACGCTCTATGCGAAGAACCTGTTCGACACGAACCCCAAGCTCTCGATCGATCGCGAGCGCGGGCTGCGTGCACGCTTCGGTTACCTGATCGGCCAACCCCGTACCATCGGTCTGACCGCGCGGTACAAGTTCCGTGAGGCAGGAGTTGTCGAGGCTCCGCCGCCGCCGCCACCCCCACCGCCTCCGCCGCCTCCGGCGACGCAGACGTGCGCGGACGGGTCGGTGGTGCTGGCGACTGAGACCTGCCCGGTCCCGCCGCCTCCGCCGCCTCCGCCGCCTCCGGCTCCGGAACGCGGCTGAACGGAGTGAACAGCGGCGAACCTACAGGCACGCCGCAACTCAAGGTAACGCGCCGCTCGCTCCTCACTGGAGCGGGCGGCGCTGCCGTTTTGGCCGCTGGGAGCTCGGCAATGGCACAGGGAAAGCGCGGGGAACGGATCGTCGTCGTGGGCGCGGGCGTGTTCGGATCGTGGACGGCGCAGCACCTCCAGAACGCCGGCCATCACGTGACCCTCATCGACGCGTGGGGCGCTTCGCATAGCCGGGCGTCCTCGGGCGGCGAATCCCGCCTGACGCGCGCCGGCTATGGCAAGGACGCGGTCTACACGCGCATGGCGTCCGACAGCCTGCCCCAATGGCAGGCGCTCAGCGCCGTTTCCGGTCTTCCGATCCTCATTCCCAACGGGGTCGTCTTCTTCAGCGCCGTCGAGGACGACTATTTCCGCGGCAGCATCGACGTTCACAGGCAGCTCGGGCTGCCGATCGAGCGCATGGACCGCGCGACCATGCAAGGCCGCTTCCCGATGATCGACTTCGAAGGCATCGAAGTCGGGCTGTTCGAGGCCAGGTTCGGCGCCCTGATGGCGCGCCGATCCGTGCAGACGCTCGTCGATCGCTTCGTCCGCGCGGGTGGAGAGTATCGGCTTGGTGCTGCGGTCCCGGTCCAAGCAAGCGGTTCGGAGCTTCAAGGCGTGAAACTGCAATCGGGCGAGACAATCGCTGCGGACCGCTTCGTCTTCGCGCTCGGCCCCTGGCTGCCGAAAATCTTCCCCGACGTTCTCGGCAAGAAGATCTTCGCCACTAGGCAGGAGGTCTTCTATTTCGCCACGCCTCCGGGCGAGAAAATCTTCTCGCCTGCCGCAATGCCAGGCTGGGCCGATTTCAACGCGGGGGACATCTTCTACGGCTTCCCGGACCTGGAGAACCGTGGCGTGAAGTTCGCCAATGACAAGCACGGTGTGCTCGTCGATCCCGACACGCAGGATCGCCGGCCGACACAGGCTGCAATCGACGAGATCATCGCGTTCCGCGACCGCCGTTTTCCGAAATTGCGCGGCGCGCAACTCATTGGCGCCGAAGTCTGCCAGTATGAGAACAGCTCCAACGGCGACTTCCTGATCGACGTCCACCCGACGTTGGCGAACGTGCTGCTCGTCGGGGGAGGCTCGGGCCACGGCTTCAAACATGGGCCGGAGGTTGGGCGCTATGCGGCGGCCCGTTTGTTCGGCGCGGTCAAAGTGGAGCCGCGCTTCGGCCTCGCCACAAAGGGCGAGACCCAGCACCGCGAGGTTCACTAGCAACCCATCCGCGTCCGCTCCGTTGACCCTTCATTCCCGAATGGAGTGGCTCAATGGAACTGCATCGCGGACGATTGATCGATCACATCCAGCTGGTCGTGGCGGACCTCGACGCGAGCCGGCGCTTCTACGAGGCCGTGTTCAATGTCCTGGGCATCCCGGTCGAGAGCAATTCGCCCAGCCATTTCTGGGGCGATGAGCTTTTCATCTCGACCCCGGACGGTCCTGAAGCCGCGGGAAAGCTCACCGGCCGCCATCACATCGCTTTCCAGGCCGAGGATCGCGAGACGGTCGACCGCTTCTATGCCGCGGGCCTAGAAGCCGGCGGCAAAGACAATGGCGCGCCCGGCGAACGTGCCAACTATCACCCCGGCTATTACGCCGCTTTCCTGCTCGATCCGGATGGCAACAACATCGAGGCGGTCTATCATGGCGAGGCCAAGCGCAGCGCGGAATCGGTCAAGCTGACCTTCGACATGCCCTCGATCTAGGGCTTCCGCGCGACCCCGACGAGCGCCGGACGGAGCAGCCGGTCCTTGAGCATGTAGCCAGGCTGCATCTCTTGAACGATCGTTCCCGGCTCGGCGTCGTCGCTTGGGACTTCCATCATCGCTTGATGCTTGTGGGGATCGAGCTGCTCGCCCATCGCGTCGATACGAGTGATGCCGTGACGTGTGAATACCTGCTCCAGCTCGCGAGCAGTCAACTCCATGCCCGCCAAAAAGCTGCTGGCGACCTTGTCGGCGCGGAGCTCCTCGGAAACGGCGCTCAGGGCACGTTCGAGGTGATCCTTGATCGCCAGCATGTCGCGCGCGAACTGCGTCGTCGCATAGTTCGCCGCCTGCACCTTCTCGCTCTCCAGCCGTCGCCGGACGTTCTGGATTTCGGCAGCCGCGTAAAGCGCCTTGCTGTTCGCTTCCTCGAGCTGCCGCTCGAGCTCCGCAACGCGGTCGTGCTCGGCGACTTCCGGCGAGCCTTCGGCGGTTTCGCGGCGGATTTCCGCCGCTTCTTCTTCCAGTCTTTCGTTCTCGATCATGCCATCAGTCTCGTAAGGGCCTTCGCCGTGAAGTCTACCATTGGGATGACGCGCGCGTAGTTCAAGCGCGTGGGGCCGATGACTCCGACAACGCCGACCACCTCGCCTTGGCTCCCGCGATAAGGCGCGGCGATCACCGACGAGCCCGACAATGCGAACATTCGGTTCTCGCTGCCGATGAAGATACGGCACCCGGGCGCGTCGCGCGCGCCTTCGAGCAAACGTGCGATTTCCTGCCGGTTCTCAAGCTCTTCCAACAAACTCCGAACCCGCTCCAGATCGGCCGCCGCATGGTCGTCGATGAGGTTCGCCTGCCCCCGGACAATGAGGACGGGCCTCCGCGCGTGATCTTCGCTCCAGGCAGCGAGGCCGGTGGCGATCAGCTCTGCGGCTGCGCGATCGAGAGCCTCGCGATGATCGCGGATCTCCGCGAGCAGACGAGCCTGCGCCTCCGCCAGCGTAAGGCCGGAAAGATGCGCGTTGATGAAGTTCGCGACTTCGGTGAGCGCGTCTGCGCTGGTAAGGCCGTCGAGATTGACGATCCTGTTCTCGATATTTCCGTCGGCACCCACGAGCACGGCCAGCGCACGGTCCGGGCCGAGCGGCACCAGTCCGAGCTGCTTCAGCCGCATTTCGCTTTTCGGCGCGAGCACGACGCCCGCCGCCTGCGACAGTCCCGAAAGCGCCGCGGACGCCGCTGCCAGCGCGTCCTCGATCGGCTGGTCGCGCGCGATCTGCCGCTCGATCTCACGCCGTTGCCGCGGATCGGGCGCAGCCACCTGCATGATCCCGTCGACGAACAGCCTAAGGCCCGTTTCCGTCGGAATCCTGCCGGCGGACGTATGCGGATGGGTCAGCAGGCCCCGCTCCTCGAGATCCTGCATCACGCCGCGGATCGACGCTGGCGACAGGTTCACCGTGCCGCTCAGCGCCTTCGATCCAACGGGCACGCCACGGTCTAGATAAGCATCGACCACATGGCCGAAGATCTCCCGCATCCGCTCGCTGAGCTCGCCGATATGCTGCGCCATAGTGACCTGCATCTAGGATTGCAGTTCCACCCGGTCTAGTGGAGCGCCCAACCCACAGTCAGGAGTCCATGAATGCGCCCGAGCGGCCGCGCACCCGACCAGATGCGTCAATTGAGCTTCGAGCCCGACTTCACCAAGCATGCCGAGGGGTCCTGCCTCGTTTCGTTCGGAGACACGCGGGTCCTCGTAACGGCCTCCGTCGAGGAGAAGGTGCCACCCTTCCTCCGCGGCAAGGGCCAGGGCTGGGTCACGGCGGAGTATGGAATGCTCCCGCGCGCCACGCACACGCGCGGAAATCGCGAAGCAGCGAAGGGCAAGCAGTCCGGCCGGACGCAGGAAATCCAGCGCCTGATCGGGCGCAGCCTTCGCGCCGTGGTCGACCTGCCCAAGCTCGGCGAGCGGCAGATCATCGTCGACTGCGATGTCATTCAAGCCGACGGCGGTACCCGCACGGCTGCCATTTCGGGCGCCTGGGTCGCGCTCCGCATTGCAGTGGACAAGCTTCTCGCCGCGAAGGCCATTGCCGTGGACCCGATCCGCACGCAGGTCGCGGCAGTGAGCTGCGGCATCCACAATGGAACCGCTGTGCTCGACCTCGATTACGACGAGGACAGCCAGGCCGGTTGCGATGGGAATTTCGTCCTGACGGCCGACGGATCGATCGTGGAGGCGCAGGTGACGGCCGAAGGCGAATGCTATGACGAAGAAGGCCTGCTAAGGCTCCTGCGGCTTGCCCGCATCGGTTGCGCGGAGATTTTCGAGGCGCAGCTGAAGGCGGCAGGCCAATGAGGCCGATCGGCGACAAGCTCGTCATTGCGACTCACAATCCGGGCAAGCTTCGTGAAATTGCCGAGCTGATCGAACCGCTGGGCATCGCCTGTGTCGGTGCAGCGGAACTCGGCCTCCCGGAACCAGAGGAGATCGGCAACACGTTCGTCGACAATGCGGACCTGAAGGCTCGCGAGGCGGCGGACCTTTCCGGATTCCCCGCCTTGGCCGACGACAGCGGACTATGCGTCGATGCCCTGCACGGCGCCCCCGGAATCTTCTCTGCGCGCTGGGCCGAGGACGCCAATGGCAATCGCGACTGGGCGCGCGCGATGGAGAAGGTCTGGCGGGAGGTCGAAGCCGCGGGGCCGGATGCTGGCCATGACGCGCATTTCGCCTGCGCGCTGGCCATCGCCTGGCCAAACGACGGGCAGGTCGAGAATTTCGAGGGTCGCGTCGACGGGGCGCTCACCTGGCCGCCGCGCGGCGACAAGGGCTTCGGCTATGACCCGCTCTTCGTGCCGGCCGGGCGCGACGTCACGTTCGGCGAGATGGACCCGGTCGAAAAGCACGGCATCAGCCACCGCGCCGACGCCTTCCGCAAGCTGGTGAAAGCGCTGAAGTGACGACCGAGCCACTGGCGCTCTACGTCCATTGGCCTTTCTGCGTCAGCAAGTGCCCCTATTGCGATTTCAACAGCCATGTCCGGTCGACGATCGACCAGGACGAATGGCGCGACGCACTGCTCGCGGACCTCGCGTACGAAGCGAGACTGCTGCCGGGCCGGACGCTGACGTCGATCTTCTTCGGCGGGGGAACGCCCTCGCTGATGGAGCCGGCGACGGTGTCGGCCATCATTGGCGCGGCGAAGGAGCATTGGAAGACGGCCGACGACCTGGAGATCACGCTCGAGGCCAATCCCAACTCCGTGGAGGCCGCACGTTTCGCCGACCTCGCAGCCGCCGGCGTCAATCGCCTGTCGCTTGGTCTGCAGAGCTTTGACGATGCCAGCCTGGCGTTCCTCGGCCGCGCTCACTCCTCCGACGAGGGACAGAGGGCCCTCGACATCGCCCAGGCGCATTTTCCCCGCGTCAGCTTCGACCTCATCTACGCCTTGCCCGGGGAAACCGAGACAGGCTGGTCGTCGACCCTCGATCGTGCGCTGGCGAAGGGCACGTCGCACCTCTCACTCTATCAGCTCACGATTGAGCCGGGGACGCGCTTTGCGTCGATGGTCGCGAAGCATGAGTTCGAACCGCTGGACGGCGATGAGGCCGCGACGCTTTACGAACTGACCGCGGAGCGGACGGCGGAAGCCGGCATCCCTGCCTATGAGATCAGCAATTATGCGCGCGCGGGGCAGGAAAGCCGCCACAATCTCACTTACTGGCGATACGGCGATTATGCCGGCGTAGGCCCAGGTGCCCACGGTCGGCGGCTCGGCAAGCGCACCGTCCGGCATCGCAAGCCCGAAAACTTCCTCTCCGGCCTGAGACGCAACGGGCATGGCCTGGTCGAGGAAGAGATCTTGAGCGCTGGCGAAGCGGCCGACGAAGCGCTGGTGATGGGCCTTCGCCTTTCCGAAGGCATCGATCCGCAAGCGCTGGAGCAAAGGTTCGGGACTAAGCTTGTCGATAGCGAAGCGGTCGATCGGCTGGTGGCGACGGGTCATCTCGAACATGACGGCCGCCGATTGCGTACGACACCCGCCGGCCGGCTCCTGCTCGACCGCGTGCTTGCGGAAATCGCAGCCTAGGCCCTAGTTCGGCGCGCTATCGGCGACGTACTTGTCAGCCGCCACGGCGACGAAATCCTCGACCTGTAGCTCGGCATCGGATTCGGACTGCTTCTTCGAAACCTTGTTCTTGGAATCGAATGCCCAGATCGCTGACTTGAAGCTCAATTCCTGAGGCGCACACTTCTGCCGGACGAAGGCCTCGAAGCCATCCTTGGCAACCTTTTGGCCCTTCGCATCGACTGAGGCTTGCTTGATGCAGGTTCTAAGTGCCGTTCGAGCACCGTCGGCTGCTGCACTCTGAAACGCCGCCGCTACAATTGCGGACGCTAACATCACTACGATCATGACTCTCTCCCCAGAGCCGAAGCGTCGAAGATGACTCTTTTTCTACGATGATGGAAGGGTTTGCTGCCTAGAAGTTAACATGCCGCAAGCAAGCACTTGCCCGGGGCGCCAAGTGGGTGCGATGCAGCGGCTTCAATGAACGCCGAACGTCTCCCTCCCGGCCTCTATATCGTTGCCACGCCCATCGGGAATCTCGGCGACCTCAGCCCGCGTGCGACGGAAACGTTGCGCCAGTCGGACCTCGTGCTGGCCGAGGACAAGAGGGTCACCGCGAAGCTGCTCAGTCATGCGGGTGCGAAGACGAAGCTCGCCAATTACAGCGATCACACAAGCGAGGCTGAGCGCGACGCGATCGTCGCCAGGCTGGGTCAAGACGCGATTGCGCTCGTCAGCGATGCCGGAACGCCCCTGATTTCTGACCCCGGCTACAAGCTCGTGCGTGCCGCGCGCGAAGCGGGCCACGCCGTGCATACCGTGCCGGGTCCGTCGGCCGTCATTGCGGCACTGACGCTTGCCGGTCTGCCGACCGATCGCTTCCTCTTCGCGGGCTTCCTGCCGCCGAAGGACAAGGCGCGCCGCGACGCGCTGGCCGATCTCGCTTCGAGTTCGCGCTACGCTGGTCTTCTACGAAAGCGGTCCTCGACTTGCCGATACGCTAGCCGCCATCCGAGACGTACTGGGTGAGCGCGAAGCGGCGGTCGTCCGCGAAATCAGCAAGCTGTACGAAGAGAGCGTGACCGGACCAGTGTCCGAGCTTGCCGATCGCTACGAAAGCCATGCGCCGAAGGGCGAGATCGTCATCGTCATCGGCCCGCCGCTGGAGCAGGCGGCAGCAAGCGAAGAAGATCTGGACGCTGCCCTGAAGGAAGCACTCAAGCGGCTCTCCCCATCCCGCGCGGCGGCCGAGGTGGCGACAGCCCTCAACGTGCCGAGGAAGCGCGCTTACGCCCGGGCACTCGAGCTTTCTCGTTGAACCGTGAGGCAGCCGAGAAGCGCGGCCGCGGGGCCGAAACGCTCGCAGCCATGTGGCTCCGCCTCCATGGTTGGCGGATCCTCGCCCGCCGCGCTCGCGTACCTGGCGGAGAAGTGGACATCGTTGCGCGGCGCGGCACTGTCCTTGCCTTCATCGAGGTGAAGGCGCGTCGGACATCCGAAGCGGCTGCCATGTCGCTCGACGCGTGGCGGCTGCGCCGGGTGGTCGTCGCGGCCGAGCGGCTCGCTCCGCGCTATCTGAGACCGGGTGACGACGTGCGGATCGACGCGATCTTCATCGTCCCGGGGCGACTCCCGCATCATATGCCGAACATCTGGCATGGGTGACAAAGTGCTGAGCCTCGCTTAGGCGCTTGGCCCCATGTCGCTTCGCGTCGCAGTGCAGATGGACCCGTTGGAGAGCATCAACATCTCCGGCGATTCCACGTTCGCCATCATGCTCGGCGCCCAAGCGCGAGGATATTCGCTCTACCATTACCTGGCCGACGACCTGACGTACCAGGAAGGCCGGCTCTATGCCGGCGTGCATGAAGTCAGGGTGCAGCCGGTGCCGAGCGATCATTTCCGGCTGGGCGCCTTCAAAATCCTGGACCTCGGCCGCGATGTGGATGTCGTGCTGATGCGCCAGGACCCGCCGTTCGACCTCGGCTATATCACGGCGACGCATCTGCTGGAGCGCATCCAGGACGAGACCCTGGTGATCAACGATCCAGCCGCGGTCCGCGACGCCCCGGAAAAGGTGTGGGTGCTCGATTTCGCGCGTTTCATGCCGCCGACCATGATCACCCGCTCGCTAGGCGCCGCCCGCAAGTTCGCGGAAGAGCATGGCGAGGTCGTGGTGAAGCCCCTTCACGGCAATGCGGGCAAAGCGGTGTTCAAGGTCGGCCGGGACGGTGCAAACCTCGCTCCGCTCATGGAGCTCTTCAACGCCAGCTACCGCGAACCGCATGTCGTGCAGGCTTTCCTCCCGGAGGTCATGGAGGGCGACAAGAGGATTGTCCTGATCGATGGCGAGGTCACCGGTGCAATCAACCGCCGACCGGCGAAGGGCGATATTCGCTCCAACCTCGCCGCAGGCGGCACTGCGGAGGCAAGCGAGCTGACCGAAACCGAGCGCGAAATTTGCGCGGCTCTAGCGCCGGAGCTCAAGCGCCGCGGACTCCTGTTCGTCGGGATCGACGTGATCGGCGGGCGCTGGCTTACGGAAATCAACGTCACGTCGCCGACCGGAATCGTGGCCATCGACAAGTTCAACGGCACGGATACCCCCGGCCTAATCTGGGATGCGATCGAGGCCCGCCTCGACAAGCGGCGGAGCGCGTAACGCATGAGTGACTGGGTGATCCGCCTGATCCAGCAATCAGGCTACCTGGGGGTTGGTTTCCTGATGTTCCTGGAAACGATCTTCCCGCCGATCCCCTCGGAAGTCATCATGCCCGTGGCCGGGATGGCGGCCGCAGAGGGGAAGATGAGCTTCCCACTGGTCGTCGCGTGCGGCACCGCGGGCGCGATGCTCGGCAATATCGTCTGGTACCTCGCGGCGCGTGCGCTCGGCGTGAACCGGCTGGAGCCTCTAATCCGTCGTCACGGACGCTGGGTGACCATGACTTGGCCGGAAGTGCAGCGCGCGGAGGTGTGGTTCCGTCGAAATGGCGTGTTCTTCGTCTTCCTCGGCCGGCTGCTGCCGACCGTCCGCTCGCTGGTCTCCGTGCCCGCAGGCTTGCTGAAGATGCGGTTCAAGACTTTCTTCATCGCCTCTACGATCGGAACCGCCGGCTGGACCACTCTCCTGGCAACCGCCGGCTACAAGCTGCGCGAGAATTTCAGCGACATCGACCAATATGTCGGGACCGCTTCAAATGCGATCATCGCGGTGCTCGTGATCGGCTATGTGTGGCGGCTCTGGACGCACCGCCACGCCGCAAAGGGCGACTAGGCGTCAGCCTTCGCTGCCGGACCCACTTGCCGGCTGGTGCGCAAGCATGACGATCTCGGTACGATCCTGGTCGATCGCTCCATATTTGTATTTGTAGCCATAGCCGTAGGCGCTCGATTCCTCGGCCGACTTCGTCAGCGCGCCGCCGATGATGTTCGCGCCCGCTGCCCGCAAGCGATTGATAGCTTCCTGGGCCGCCGTCGTTCGCGTCTTTCCGCTTTCGATCACCAAGACCACGTCATTGACGACGGACGCGATCAAAGGCGCGTCCGCAAGGCCGAGAACCGGCGGTGCGTCGACCAGCACGATGTCGAACTGCGAAGACGCTTCGTTGACGACCGCACGAAGTCGGTTGCTGGACAGCAAGTCCGACGGGTTGGGCGGGATGGGACCGCAGGCGAGCAGGCACAGATTTTCATATTGTGTCGGCGTTACGTGATCCGCGACACTGTCGTCGCTCGTGAGCAGCCTGGAGAGGCCCTTCCCGTTCGTGAGCGAGCGGAAGGCCGGCTTGCGCAGATCGCTATCGATGAGGAGGACGGACTTGCCGAGGCGCGCCAGATTGTGGGCGAGCGAGACGGCGGTCGACGACTTTCCTTCCGCGGCCCTCGCGCTGGAGATGAGCATCGTTTTCGGGACCCCGTTCTCCGTGCTGAATCGAAGCGAAGTCGATACGGTCGAATAGGCCTCCGACGTCGCCGATGTCGGGTCTTCGAGCTCCTCGAGCAGCGGAACCTTGCGCGTGCGCTTGGGGATTGCGCCAAGACAGGCGAGCCCGAGCTTGTTGCGGACATCGGCACGCGTCTTGATCGTGTCGTTCATATATTCGAGCGCAAAGGCGGTCGCGATGCCCGCCGCGAGGCCAAGTCCGAAACCGGCAAGCAGGTTCCAGAGCAGGTTTGGCTTGAATGGTCCGGTCGGAATATCCGAACGGTCGACGATCGAGACCGGCGCGGTGCCGATGCCGCCCGCGACCCCGATCTCCTTGTAGCGCTGGAGCAACGCGTCATAGAGCGCGCGGTTGGTGTCCACCTCGCGCTGGAAGATCGTGTACTGGATACTCCGGCCGCGCAGGTCGAGCACTTGGCCCCTCAGCCCTGCAACGCGCGCCTGGAGCGCACGCTCGGCCGACAAGGCGGCCCGATATTCCGCCTGCAGTCCGTTGATGCGGCTGCCTTCGACATTGGACGTCTCCCGCGAAATCTGCCGATCGAGCTCCTGGATCCTCGAGCGCAGGCTGACCATTTCGGGATGCTCCGGCTTCATGAGCGTCCTTTTGTCCTGGTACTCGGCCTCGAGCGCGGCGCGCGACTGGCGCAGCGCCTGGGTCGTAGCCGTGACTTCACTGGTCGGGCCGGCCGCGGCAGCAGAGCGGTACGCGCCTTCCGCAGCCACACGACGCGCTGTCGCCTGCGCGAGCGCCTCGTTCAGAGCGACCAAAGATTGGCCCTGAAGCGATCCGGCGTCGGCGCCGCGCTCACCTTCACCGGCGCCGCTAGTGTTGATGATGCCCTGCGACTGCGCATAAGCGACGAGCTGTCTCTCCGACCGCTCGAGGTCGCCGCGGGTCTTGGCAATCTGCTTCTCGAGGAAATTGCGCGCGTAAGTCGATGCTTCGAACCGGCGCTGAAGGGCCGAGTTGATGAAGGCGTTTGCGTAGGCATTCGCGATCTGCGCCGCGAGCTGCGGCGATTCCGAAACGTAGCTGAAGGTAACGAGATTACCCTCGGTGGGCGGCGTTACGCTGAGGCTTGTCGCCACCTTCTGCGTGGCCTGCCTGAGCCGGACCGCCGGATCCGCCTGCTGGTCGGCGAATGCCGGATTGTTGGCGAGGTTCAGGTCCTCGACCACGCGCTGCGCCACGCTCGTGCTCTTCAACAGACCTACTTGAGTCGCGACGAAGTCCCATGCATTTGTGTCGGATACGACGCCTTTGCTCTGCTCGGCCATGACCTCGACCCGAGGCGGATTGACCTCGAGCGAGACCCGCGCCCGGTAGAGCGGCGTCGTTAGCAAGGTCGCGAGTACCGCCAGAATCAGACCCAGGGCCGTCGCGGCCAGGATCAGCCAGCGCCACTCGTGAAGGATGCGCAGGAAGCGCGCGAAATCGATCGTGCCGGCCTGAGGTTGCGGAGCGGCGGCCGGCGCATGGCCGAGATGTGGGCCTACCTGCCAGCCACGGTCGTCACGAAGGGCGATGTCCCTATTCAACAGTATCTCTTTCCATCATGCGCAACGATGCTTCCGCCGCCTAGAAGGGACGGAAGATCGACAGGATCGGGAAGCCCTGGACGATCTGCCGGTAGGCTGCCTTCACGCTATTGCCGTCGACGACGATGATGTCGCCGGCGTAGATTTTCGGGTCGGCGACTTCGCCGCGGCGGATGCTGACCAGATCGAAGGCGGCCGCCTGGCGCTGCCCGCCGATCGTTCTGAAGACCGCAATGCGCCGGGGGTTGGAATCTTCCGTCACGCCGCCGGCCAGGGCAATCGCCTGCATGAGCGTCAAGTCGCCGACCGCACCATAGGCGCCGGCGCTCTTCACCGCTCCATCGACCGTGACGCTGCGCTTCGCCAACTCCTTGACGCCGACGCTGATGTCCGGGTTCTCGAGATACTTCTCGCCGAACTTGGAGGTCAGCATCTCGTCGAGCTGCGCAGTGGTCAGGTCGACGGCGCGGACTTCGCCGATCAGCGGCATCGAGATCTGGCCGGTCAAGTCGACTTGATAGTCGCCGCTGAGGTCGGGCATCCGAAAGACCTTCACCGAGACGGTGTCCATCGGCGAGATCTTGTAACCCGCTTCGAGCGCCGCGACCTTCGGCGCGTCCGGCGCCTGGAATGCGCCTGCATCGTCATACGGAATGGGACCGCCGCGCGAGGAACTGCAAGCCGCCGCCGCAAGGAAAAGCAACGCACCGACAGCGGCGCGGACGCGAGCCCAAAATGCTCCGGTTGTCACAGGTTCTCCTCTGAAACCGCGGAACTTATTAAGCGTGCTGATACTTGGCAACGCGATCCCCCAGGTCGTTTGAATACTCTGCTGCACCGGTCTGCAGAAGCCATCGTTCGTTCGCTTCCACTCCCAAGGCGGTGAGGACACCGGTCCGATAGGCACCGGTGTCCAGGCCGATACGATTTTCGCGCTCGTCTACAGCCTCGGTGATCGTGTGGCCATGAACGACGACGCATCCGTGATCCGTTTCATCGTCGAGGAACGGCAGGCAAATCCAGTGCAGGTCCTGCGGTTGCTGGTGAGACAACGGAACGCCCGGCCGGATGCCGGCATGGACGAACAGGTACTTCCCGAAGGACGCCGTATCGACGAAGCTCTCCAGGAACTTGGCATGCTCTTTCGGGATCGCCTGACGGAGAAGCTTCACGGCGGAAGCGGCGCTGCGTGCCTCGATCTCCTTGGGGTCGATGCCGTAGCTGCGTGCACAATCCGCCCCTCCGAAGCGAAGCCAGTCGGCCAGGAGACCCGTCTCGCCGGACAAAATGCGCAGTAGCACTTCCTCGTGATTGCCCATCAGGAAGACGGTCTTGGCGAACGCGGGCCGATAACGTCTCAGGCGCTCGACGACTTGCGCGGACTCCGGGCCGCGATCGATGAGGTCGCCGAGGAAGACGATCGTCACTCGCGCCGACGGGCGGGCAGCATTGTCCGACTCAATGCGCCACAGGAGTTCATCCAGCAGGTCGAGGCGCCCATGCACATCGCCGACGGCATAGGCGCGCCGGCCCGCCGGAACCGTCGGTCCGCTGCCTTTCAAGGGCGTACTCCGGCCTAGCACAGCGACACCATGAACAAGCTCGCCAGAAGCGACCTCCATAACGGCAATTGAGGAACGTCACGCAAAGCGCCGCCCCCATTCCGCCTAACACTCGGAAACTCCAAAACGGAGGAATTGCTCCATTCTGAACGAAACCCGCTTAGGCCGCTGGACCACGGGCGCAAGCCCATCGGACCGATCCTGAGCTGGAGCAGCAGGACATCATCGCAGAAATAGGGGAGTTCGACCCTTGCGGCTCCCCGGCCACTCACCCTGAAAAAAGCGCGGACTGCAACGAAACCCAGGCTGGTAACTTGCGTTTCATCCATTCCGGTGCAAGTTACCTCTGCACTGGATCAGGTGTGGTCCGAGGGGAGACTAGCTGTGGCTTCGATACGAAATTGCATTGCGGCCGTCGCAGCAGTTTCGCTACTCGCCGGCTCCGCTGCGGCCGCTGCGCCGCGGACGGTCGATCCCCTCGTTGCCTTGAGCGTCTTCGGAACTGCTGAATCGCGCGCCGCCGTTTGCGCCGCTGGCGCGGCTCAGGCCGTTGCAGCGGCCGGCGCGGCCGCAGCGCAAGCGGCCGCTGGCCCTGGCTGCGTGCTGCCGGTCGTGGATGCGGCCGCCGCTCCGCCCGTCGTGTCCGAGCCCGCTCCGGCGCCCGTAGCGTTAGCTCCCGCGGCCGTCGGGGGAGGTATCGGTGCGCTTCCGCTGCTGATTGGGCTCGCGGCCATCGCGGCCTTCGCTGCGGTGGTGCTGAAGCACGACGACTCGGACGGCGAGATCAACCTTCCGATCAGCCCGTAACCGGGAAGCCCGCGCAAAGCGAACTCGGTAAGTCAGCGGCTGTCGGTTGAGGGAGACTGGAATGGGCAAGCGTGAGATCACCCGGGCAATCATCGGAACCGTGCTGCTTGGGGTGCCAGTCGCCGGCCTGACTCAGACTGGGTGGGTCCCAGGAACCGAGATCACCGGCCAGTCCGTCCAGGTGGAAACCAACGGCGTCACCAACACGGTCTTCTTCGATCCGGGCGGAGTCGCCCGAATCCAGACCCCGAACGGCAATGTCGTGCCGGGAAGTTGGTCCGCGGCCAACGGTCAGCTCTGCCTGACGACCGGTGCGGCCCAGGAGTGCTGGCCCTATGCGCAGCCCTTCCAGGCCGGCCAGCAGATCAGTCTGACGAGCAGCTGCAATTCGGCTTCGCGTTGGACCGCTCTCGGCATCAACCAGGCACCACCTGTGCAGCAGGGCGCCGGCGAACGCGGCTAATCCGCCTGGCGTCTAATTGACGGGCGCGAGCAGCGCGAACTTCGGGATGTCCACGTCGAACGTCCCGCCGTCCTCATCGACCATCCTGTAGCTTCCGCTCATCGAGCCTGACGGCGTGTCGAGCGGACATCCGGAAACGTAATCGAAGCTTCCCTCCGGCGCGATCAGCGGCATCTCGCCGACGACGCCTTCTCCTTGCACCTCATGCACCACTCCTCGTCCGTCGGTGATCTTCCAGCTGCGCGACAGGAGCTGGACCGACCGGCCGCCGCCGTTCTCGATCCGGACGTGGTACGACCAGAACCAGCGGTTGATCGAAGGATCGGACTGTTCGGCCAGATAGCTCACCGCCACCCGAACCGTAATGCCGTGCGTCGTGGCGACGTTCGGGAAGAGCATTGCGAGCGTGTCGAGGCCTGTCACGATCGAAACGCTAGGACAGCTGGCCCTCGCAAACAACGGCTAGATGAGCGCCCCTGCCCGAAGAAGGCGTTCGACGAGCCGGGACCGCGCTTCCGCAAGCCCGGCCGAGCGGCCCGCGAGGACGTCGCGCTGAAGGAAATGCCCGCTCAGTTCCAGTCCGTCGCGAACGTCCTCCCAGCTTGCTCCGCCGCCTTCGCGGACGAATCGCGGGAGCGGAAGCAGCCTGCCCGCATAAGGCTCAGCCTCAGCGGCGCTCACTGCCCTTCCCGAGCGTGGGCTGACCGCCACCAATTCGTCGTTCGACCCGCTCACGGCGCAACGCTCCAGGTCGAGGCCGAAGCCGAGCTCCGCCAGCAGCAGCAGCTCGTAGCGCACGAGAAGGCTCGCCCACCCGAGCGCAGAGGGTGCGGCCTCGATCAGCGCGAGCAAGGCGTCAAGCGCATCGTACAGTCGAGGATAGGGCTGCGCCTCGGGAAGGGCCGTCGCGGTCAACGCCGTGACCCAGTCGATCACGGAGGCCGGAAGAGGCTCCGACAGCAGTGGCGCGCGGCTGTGCACGAGCTCGATCTCGGCATGTGCAAGCTGCTCTTCAGTGCGCGACCGAAGCCGCGCCTGGACGAGGTTGCCGGGCACGAGCACCGGCCGCATCCGCCTCCCGCGCGCACCGCGGACATAGGCAGCCTGCAACCCATCATTGGGAGTCATCAGGCGGACGACCGCGCCATGTTCCGCGTGGGTCCGCAGCGCGCAGACGATCGCGGGTGTTTCGACGTTCAAGCGTCAGCCCGCCGGATGAAAATAGTCGTAGAGCTGGCGCGCCATCGTCCTGCTGATGCCGGGTGCGCGTTCGAGATCCTCAAGCGCGGCTCCCTTCACGGCACGCGCGGTGCCGAAGTGCATCAGCAACGCCCGCTTCCGGCTCGGCCCGATGCCGGGCAC
Organism: uncultured Alphaproteobacteria bacterium; assembly: GCA_963829625.1. Lineage (GTDB taxonomy): Bacteria > Pseudomonadota > Alphaproteobacteria > Sphingomonadales > Sphingomonadaceae > Sphingomicrobium. The sequence continues at coordinate 77,791 of CAWHJH010000005.1, forward strand.
ATCGTCCAGCGTCGAGGTCGTCAGGCTCTTCGCGCGCTTCGCCCGATGAGTGCCGACGGCGAAGCGGTGCGCCTCGTCACGCAGCCGCTGCAGGTAGAAGAGCAAGGCCGAGTTCGGCTGCAGGGTGATCTCGCGACCACCCGGGAGGTGGAAAACCTCGCGGCCTTCCCGGCCATGATGCGGGCCCTTGGCAACGCCGACGACCGGCACGTCGTGGACGCCCGCATCCTCCATCACCTCGCATACCGAAGAGAGCTGCCCCTTGCCTCCATCGATGAGGAGCAGGTCGGGCCACTCGCCGCTCTGGCGGTCGGGATCCTCCTTCTCGAGACGCGCAAAACGGCGCTCCAGCACCTCGCGCATCATCGCGAAGTCGTCGCCCGGCTGCGTCTCCGGCCGCTTGATGTTGAACTTGCGATAGCTGTTCTTGCGGAAGCCTTCGGGCCCGGCGACGATCATCGCGCCGGTCGCGTTCGTGCCCATGATGTGGCTGTTGTCGTAGACCTCGATGCGCTTGGGCACGTCGGGAAGCTCGAACGTATCCGCTAGTTCCCGCAGGACCTTGCCCTGCGTCGTCGTCTCCGCGAGACGGCGGTCGAGCGCCTCCTCGGCATTGCGCTTCGCCTGGTCGAGCAGCTTCCTGCGGTCGCCGCGCTTGGGGACTTCGAACATGACCTTGCGGCCCGCTCGCTCCGTCAGCGCCTCCTCCAGCAGCTCGCGATCCGGAAGATCGCGGTCGACAAGGATGCGCTTCGGCGGCGGCATGTCCTCGTAGAACTGCACGAGGAAGCTCGACAGCACTTCCTCTTCCGGAACGTCGCTCGTGTGCGCGGGGAAGAAGGCCCGGTGACCCCAGTTCTGGCCGCCGCGGATGAAGAAGCCCTGGATCGACACGGTTCCGGCCTTGCAGGCGAGCGCAAACACGTCCGCGTCGCCTAGCCCTTCCGCATGTACGGTCTGGGAGCCCTGGATGTAGGTCAGCGCGCGCAGCCGGTCGCGGTAGACGGCGGCCAGCTCGTAATCCTGCTTCTCCGCCGCGGCCGCCATTTGCTTGGACAATCTCGCCTGAACGCCGGTCGACTTGCCGGACAGGAAATTCTTCGCATCCTCGACCAGCTCGTCGTAATCCGCTTCGCTGATCCGGCCGACGCAGGGTGCCGAGCAGCGCTTGATCTGGAAGAGCAGGCAGGGCCGAGAGCGGTTCTCGAAATAGCTGTCCGAGCAACTCCGCAGCAGGAACAGCTTCTGCAGCGCATTGAGGGTTCGCGTGACCGAGCCGGCGCTCGCGAAGGGGCCGAAATACTGGCCCTTCGCCCGACGAGCGCCACGATGCTTTTGCACCCGGGGGAAGGCGTGATCTTCGCGAAGCAGGATGAAGGGGAAGCTTTTGTCGTCGCGAAGAAGGACGTTGTAGGCGGGCCGGAAGCGCTTGATCAGCTGCGCTTCCAGCAGCAGCGCCTCGGCCTCGGTCCGCGTCGTAACGATGGTCATCGACCGCGTCTGCGCCACCATCCGCTGCAGCCGCTTCGGAAGCCGGGCGACCTGCGTGTAGTTGGTAACGCGGTTCTTCAACGCCCGCGCCTTGCCGACATAGAGGACGTCGCCGCGCGAATCCTGCATCCGATAGACGCCCGGCCGGACCGGCAGTGTCTTCAGGACCTCGCGGATCGCAGCCACGCCCTTTTCGAGGTCGGGCTGCTCCGCCCCGCGAACGGCATAGGTCGCCTGATCCTCGTTGAAGCGCTCGGACGCTCGAGGATGGTGCGGACGATCTGCCGGAGTGCGATCCATCCAGCCGATTTAGGATGGACGCGCCCGCTATGCGAGCCTCAGGCTGCCGCCCTCGCCTGCTCTTCTTCCCCGAGCATCCATTCGACGCAGGCGCGGGCATGGATGGCGGTCGTGTCGTAGACCGGCAGGACGTTGGCGCGGGGGTCGACGGCAAGCACCAGCTCCGTGCAGCCGAGGACGACCGCCTGCACCTTCTGCTTGGCCAGCTCGGTCATCAAAGTCTTCAGCTTGCGCTGGCTGTCGCGGACGACGCGGCCCGCGGCGAGCTCTTCAAAGATGATGCGATCGACCTCCGCAATCCAGGTGTCGTGGATAGGAACGAGGGTGATCCCGCGGGATTCGAGGCGGCCGCGGACATGCGGCTCCGTCATGGTGAAACGGGTGCCGAGCAGGGCAACGCGCGACACGCGGTCGGCGACGAGCTTGTCGCCAGTGGCGTCGGCGATGTGGAGCATCGGGACGCCTACGTTCGCGGCGGTTGCGTCGAACACCTTGTGACCCGTGTTCGACGTGATGATCACGCCTTCCGCGCCCGCGACTTCAAGGCGCTTCGCCGCTTCGATCGTGACATGCGCGACACCGTCCCAATCGCCGGTCAGCTCCATCTCCGCGAACGGCGCGAGATCGAGGCTTTCGATCACCAAGGTGGCGCTGTGAAGCCCGCCGAGACGCTGCGCGATCCCGCGATTGATGTGCTCGTAATAAAGCGCGGTCGACGACCAGCTCGTCCCGCCAATGATCCCCAGCTTGCGCAAAACGCCTGCCCCTTCCCCACTCTCGCTCTGTCGTGAACGGAGCAGACGCGACACCTGGCTCCGACGTGCGATCTTTTCTCGCAAGAGCGTGGATTCTGGCAAGCGGTAAATGCCTGATTTTACGCCGAATGAATCAGTTTGCGCCGAACCGTTCACAGTGCGAGCATCAACCGATGTTCTTGACGATTTCCTCGACCATCTTCTTGGCGTCGGCGAGAAGCATCATCGTATTGTCGCGATAGAAGAGCTCATTGTCGACGCCGGCATAACCGACGCCGCCCATCGACCGCTTCACGAAAAGCACTGTGCGTGCCTTCTCCACGTCGAGGACGGGCATTCCGTAGATGGGCGATGTCTTGTCGGTCTTGGCGGCCGGGTTGGTGACGTCGTTGGCGCCGATCACAAACGCCACGTCGGTCTGCGCGAACTCGCTGTTGATGTCCTCGAGCTCAAAGACCTCGTCGTAGGGGACGTTTGCCTCGGCCAGCAGGACGTTCATGTGGCCGGGCATTCGGCCCGCCACGGGATGGATCGCGAACTTCACGCGCACCCCCTGCTCCTTGAGCAGGTCGGTCATCTCGCGGAGCGCATGCTGCGCCTGGCTGACCGCCATGCCGTATCCAGGCACGATGATGACCTGGTCGGCCTGGCTCATCAGGAAGGCGGCGTCTTCGGCGGAGCCGCGCTTGAAGGCGCGGTCGATGACCTCGCCGCCTGCGCCCGCGACCGCATCGCCGCCAAAGCCGCCAGCGATGACGGCGATGAAGCTGCGATTCATCGCGCGGCACATGATGTAGCTGAGGATCGCGCCCGAGCTGCCGACGAGGGCGCCGGTGATGATCATGGCACTGTTGTGGAGCGTGAAGCCCATCGCCGCGGCCGCCCAGCCCGAATAGCTGTTCAGCATCGAGATCACGACCGGCATGTCCGCGCCGCCGATCGGAATGATCAGCAGGAAGCCGATCAGGAAGGCGGCGGCCAGAGCCCACCAGAAGACGTGGATGCCCAGCATGCTCGCATCGTCGAAAAGGACGAAGGTGGCGATCTCCGCGATGATGAACAGACCAAGCGCCAAATTAATCAGGTGTCGCGCGGGCAACAGAATGGGCTTGCCCGACATGTTCCCGTTGAGCTTGAGAAAGGCGATCACCGATCCTGAAAAGGTAATCGCACCGATCGCCACTCCGAGGCCCATCTCCACTCGACTTACGGGCGCGATCGATCCAGCCGCATCAACAATTCCGAATGCGGACGGATTGGCAAAGGCCGCAGCACCCACCAGCACCGCCGCCATGCCGACCAGGCTGTGAAACGCCGCGACCAACTGCGGCATCGCCGTCATCTGGATCTTGCGGGCGGTGACGAGTCCGATCCCGCCGCCGATCGCGATCGCGACGAGGATTTCCGGCAGGGAGGCGATTTCGTGAACGGCCAGCGTCGTCACAACGGCAATGGCCATGCCGATCATTCCGGCGCGATTGCCGCTTCGCGATGAGGTCGGGCTCGATAGCCCTCTCAGCGCGAGGATGAAGCATATGCCGGAAACGAGATAAGCGAGGAGCACCCAGCTGGGCGTGTCGTGCACAGCTTCCACGCCCTAGCGCTCCTTCTTCTTGTACATGGCTAGCATTCGCGCCGTGACTGCGAAGCCGCCGAAGATGTTCACGCTGGCAAGCGCGACCCCCACCAGCCCGAGCCACTTGGCCGCCGGGCTGGCGGCGGATGCTGCGGCAATCAGTGCCCCGACGATGATCACGGAGGAAATGGCGTTGGTCACGCTCATCAGCGGCGTGTGGAGGGCCGGAGTGACGGACCAGACCACGTAGTAGCCGACGAAACAGGCCAGAACGAAGATCGACAGGATCGAGATGAAGTCCATCAGCCCCTCTCAAACAGCTCGAATGTTCACAAAGTTCGCGGTGACGTGGACGATCGGCGAAGGCGATTCCGCCATCGGGCGGGATGGAGTGACGTGGGAAGCGCGGCGGTAGCAAGTCATCCGGGCGCGACCATGCACAATCTTGGCGCCGTAGGACAGAGGCAAACGCTGGGGTCTATTCGGTCCGTTAACCGAGTCACGGTTTCCGTTTTGATAACCTTTGTACGCCACATCTGAGCGCACGAAGGCTGAAGGATTCATGCTTGGTGCGCTTGCGCAGGTTTCAGAAGGGTGAGCGATCTCGCTGGAAGCTGCTGATCTGGACAGCAGTGGCCTCGCTCGTCTTCGGCCTGATCGGCTTTGGCGAGGTCGCGGAAGACTTCCTTCGGGCGATGCGCAATCGCGCTCACGTTCACAAGGCCAGCGGCGACATCGTCCTTGTGGCCATCGACGACCGATCGCTTCGCGACCTCGGCCAGTGGCCCTGGGCGCGACGCCATCACGCCGGACTCACGGCAAAGCTGACCGAAGCTGGAGCAAATCGGATCTTCTTCGACGTCAACTTCGCGGGCCGCAGCACGGCCACGGATGACGCGCTGCTGGCCAAGGCGATCAACCAGGCCCCAACCGTCGTCCTTCCGGTCAGCGCCCGCTTCGGTACGCCATACTATGACACACCAATCCATTTACTCCCCGATACGACCGGCAAGAATGTCGAATTGGGCGTTATCAGCGTCTGGTACAATTATCAGAACGCCGTCTGGCGGCTGAACTATTCGCGCGCCGTCGAAGGGAAGCGAATTCCGACCTTTGCTGCGAAACTCGCCGGAATCGAGGCCGGACCCGATCAGACGTTTATCCCCGACTATTCGATCGATCCGAGAACGATCCCGGTCATTCCCGCGTCCGACATCCTGTCAGGCAAGTTTGAACGGCAGGCAGTGCGCAGCAAGGACATCGTGATCGCGACGACATCTGAGACCATCGGCGACGTCTATTTCATTCCGGGCTGGGGCAAGATGGGCGGCGCCTATGTCCAGATCATCGGCGCCGAAACGCTGAAGTCTGGAAATCCCGTGTACATGGGTTGGATCCCGGCCCTTCTGATCGGTCTTTCTTTCTGCTGGGCAGCCGTCCGCAGCAAGTCGACAATCCGCGCCAACGTGACCCTCGCGGTCGCACTTGCCGTTATGCTTCTTTTGCCCTTGCCGGCGGAAGCGGCACTTTTGTTCGTCGACATCACCCCCGCACTATTCGCCATCCTGGTGGTGTCGGTCGCGCTCGGGCTCCGCCAGTGGAAACAGCGCGGGCTCGTGAACACAGTTTCGGGCCTGCCGAACCTCAGCGCGTTGCGCGCCAACAAGGCCGGCCGCGACCAGGCGGTGATCGCGGCGCGAGTCCTCAACTATGCCGAGATTGCAGCCGCCCTCCCGCCCGAGCAGGAACGCCTTCTCGTCGACCAGATCGTGGCGCGGCTTCGCGTCGGCGCCCCCGATCGCACGTTGTACGAAGGCGACGGAGGCATCTTCGCCTGGTTCGAGGAACCGAAGCTGCCCTTCGCCAACCATATCGAGGCACTCCACATCCTGTTCCGCAATCCGGCGCGCGTGGACGGAATGTCGATCGACCTGTCGATCAGCTTCGGCGTCGAGATCGGCAGCAGCCGCTCGCTGACCAATCGCTTGGCGAGCGCTCTCGTCGCGGCAGACGAAGCGGCGCACGACGGGCTCAAGTGGAAATATTACGATCCGGAAGCGCTGGAAGACGCTTCGTGGAAGCTATCGATGCTCAGCCAGCTGGACAGCGCCGTCGACAAGGGCGAAGTCTGGGTCGCTTACCAGCCCAAGCTGGACCTGAAGTCCCGCCGCATCGTCGGCGCGGAGGCGCTGGCGCGCTGGACCCATCCGGAAAAAGGCCCCATCGCGGCTTCCGAGTTCATCGCCGCGGCGGAGCAGAATGACCGCATCGGCAAGCTGACGGACTTCATCCTGGAACAGGCGATCATCGCCGCCGCCGACGTCAACCGTAAGCAGAAGTTCGGAATAGCGGTGAACCTTTCGGCGCGCTTGCTCAGCGACAAGGGGCTGGTGCTCCGCCTCCGCGCCATGCTTGCGCGGCACAAGCTGCCGCCGGAGGCCCTGACCCTGGAACTCACGGAAACGGCGGAGCTCGGAAGCAGCGGGCCGGCGCTCGACATGCTCAACGCGCTCCGCGACCTCGGCGTTACCGTTTCGATCGACGATTACGGCACCGGACTCTCGACGCTGGAGTATCTCAAGAAGATTCCGGCGAGCGAGATCAAGATCGATCAGAGCTTCGTGAAGTCGATGCTCGAGAACCGCAGCGACCTGGTGATGGTCCAGTCGACCATCGCCCTGGCCCACTCCCTGGGTCGTAAAGTCGTGGCCGAAGGAGTCGAACATCAGGCGGTCCTCGACGCGCTGATCGACATGGGCTGCGACGTTGCACAAGGTTATGTCATCGGCCGGCCGATGAGCATCGACAGCCTGACCAAGCGCATGTCGACTGAGCGCCGCTCCAGCGTCGCCTGACGCCCCTCAATTCCGATCCGATCTGAAGGGAAATTTCGCCCAAGAAACGAGTTCGCATCCGAAATGGTTAATTCGTTGCTAACCATGTCAATTAAGGTTAACGTCCTCTGCATCTGCCGAATCGCAGTTCGAAGCACAGGGGATGAAAATGAAGAAGCAGACACAGGTGAAGGGCTTCTGGAGCTGGGTCATGGGTTGCGGTTGGAGCAACGCGGGCTCGAACGGCTAAGCCGGGCGGCCGTTTCGCGACGGCCGTTTTTCGACCTGTTTTCAGGAACATGGCAAAGCGCCCGTGAAACATCGGGCGCTTTCTTGCGTCTGCGCTCCGCGAAATAGTCGTGAGACAGGAGGCTTGGCAGGTGACTCCATCCGATCGCTCCTCGTCGCCCTAAGGGTCTTAACCATTGCGAGTCGCTGGAACTGATCGATTCGCGCGACTAGTGCGCTGCAATGCTCCGGCAATCGTCCACCACCCTCCTCTTTGAAGCGCCCCGCCAAGGCCTTCACCAGATCACCGGCAAGATCTCCTCATGGGTCGAGGATCAGGAAATCCAAGCCGGATTGTTGACGATCTTCTGCCGCCACACTTCCGCTTCCCTGCTGATCCAGGAAAATGCCGCTAGCGCTGCGCGGCACGATCTCGAGACCTACTTCGCGCGCATCGCGCCGGAGGATCCGTCGCTCTACACGCACAATGACGAGGGACCCGACGACATGCCTGCGCATCTGCGGACGGCCCTGACGCAGACGCAGCTGTCGATCCCGGTCACGGCAGGGCGGATGGCGCTGGGCACCTGGCAAGGCATCTACCTGTTCGAGCACCGCCGCGAACCGGCGCGTCGCGAGATCACGCTTCACCTGATCGGGGAATAAGACATGAGCCTTGAGTCCGTCCGCGCCTGGCTCGCGGAGCATGCCCCCGATCTGCCGTTGATCGAAGTGGAGGAAAGCACTGCGACGGTTGAGACAGCGGCGAAGGCGCTCGGCGTCGAGCCCGGACGGATCGCGAAGACGCTGGCGGTCCGCGTGGCCGACCAGACCTTCCTCCTGGTCGCGCGCGGCGACGCCCGGCTCGACAATGGGAAGACCAAGCTTGAGTTCGGCGGACGGCCGCGGATGCTCGGTGCGGAGGAAACGTTCACGCTGACGGGACATCCCGTCGGCGGAGTTTGCCCCTTCGGACTGGCGTCGGAGCTGCCAGTGTACATCGACCGCTCGCTGGAGGCGTTCGAGATCGTCTATCCAGCGGGCGGATCGCTCAACACGTCGGTCGAAGTGTCGACGCAGCGGCTGTTCGACCTGGTCGGCGACCGCTGGGTCGACATGACACGCCTACCCGAGGAAGCGAGCGGGGCTTAACTCTTCGGCAGCGACGGTCTCGATCGGCCATGGCGTGCCGGCGATCAGCGCTTCCACGATCGCCGCCATTGCCGGCGAGGTCTGAAGGCCGAAACCGCCCTGCCCGGCGAGCCAGAAGAAGCCCTCCGCGCGTGGATCGAAACCGGCGACGAGGTGGCGATCCGGCGCGAAGGTACGCAGGCCCGCCCATCGGCTGTGGACCCGGCCGACCTTCATCGTCGTGCGCTCCTCCACGCGATGGGCCGCAAGGGCGACCTCATATTCGTCAGGCTGCGCGTCGCAGGGCTCGGTCGGCACCTCATCCATCGGCGATGCGAACAGGCGGCCGGATTCGGGCGCGAAGTAGAGCCCGTCGCCGACCGTCTTGGCGAAAGGCCAGCCGGAGACGTCTTCGCCCTCGGGACCCTCGAAGGTAATGATGGTGCGGCGGAGCGGCATGAGGCCAATGCATCCAAGTCCGGCGAGCTCCGCCACGGTATCCGCCCAGGCGCCGGCGGCATTGATCACTACTGGCGCGGAGAATGTCTGGCCACGCTCGGTCGTGACGATCCAGCCTCCACCGTCGTGCCCGATGCCGCTGACCCTGGCATTCGTGACGATCTCGCCACCCGTGTGCCGCAGCACCTGCGCATGGCCTTGCAGGAGCGCATGCGGATCGAGCCTGATGCCGTCCCGGTCCACCAGGCCCGCCACCGAGCCGCCCTCGCCAGTGCGGATCGCAGGACAGAGATCGAGCACGCCCTCCTCCCCGACCCGCTCGAGATGCGCGAAAGGGGCGATGTCCGCGTGCAGCCGGTCAAGCTCGGCAAGCTCGCCCTCTCGGGCATGGATCAGGACCGGCATTCGATGGCCGAGCGGCGCGTCGCTGAAACCGGTCGGCGGGACTTCGAAAAAGACCCGGCTGGCGAGTGTGAGCGCCCGGACCAGCGGGTCGCCCAGCGCGTAATGGAGCATGGTCGCGCTGCGGCCGGAAGAGTGATAGCCGACCGCCTCCTCCGCCTCGAGAACGGTGACCTTGGCATGAGCGGAGAGCACGGACGCAGCGGAGAGACCCGCGATCCCGCCCCCGATCACGATGATGTCGCTGGAGCTCAACTGGACGAGCCCGTGAGCCTTTCGTTCACGACCTTGCCGCCCTGCGTGAGACGGATGGCTTTGACGATCTCGTCGTCGTCCGGGAGGACCGGGCGGTTCTGATCCTTGTCCCAGAAGGCCGACAGGAAGTTGAAGAGATTGCGGGCGAAGAGGGCCGAGGAGTCGGCGGCGAGGCTCCGCGCGAGATTGGACGCGCCTATCACCGTCACACCATGCTTCACGACATTCTCTTCGGCGACGCAGCCTTCGACATTGCCCCCGGCATCCGCCGCAAGGTCCACCACGACGCTGCCCGGCCGCATGGTTGCTAGCTGGGCATCGGTTATCAGCCGCGGCGCCGGTCTGCCTGGGATCAAAGCGGTGGTGATGACGATGTCCTGCTTTGCGATATGGCCAGAGACCAGCTCGGCCTGCGCCTTCTGATATTCCTCCGACATTTCCGTCGCATAGCCGCCAGTGCCCTCGCCTTCGATGCCGGCGACATTTTCGACGAAGATCGGCTTGGCCCCTAGCGACTGGATCTGCTCCTTCGTCGCAGAGCGGACGTCGGTCGCGCTGACCTGGGCGCCAAGGCGCCGCGCGGTCGCGATGGCCTGGAGGCCGGCAACGCCGACGCCCATGACGAAAACGCGGGCCGCGCTGATGGTGCCCGCCGCCGTCATCATCATCGGGAAAGCGCGACCGTAGGCAGCGGCGCCATCGACGACCGCTTTGTATCCGGCGAGGTTCGACTGGGAGGAGAGGATGTCCATCGACTGGGCTCGCGTGATGCGCGGCATCCATTCCATCGCCAGCGCCTCAAGCCCGGCCGAGGCATAGCCGTCGATCCTCTCGCGCCGTCGAGACGGATCGAGCGCTCCAGCCAGGAGAGCGCCCGCCTTGGCGCCGCTCAGCGAAGCGGGATCGGGACCGTCGATGGCCAGGATGACGTCGGCGCCGTCGAGGACCTGCGCGCGCGGCGCGACCGTCGCTCCCGCGCTCTCGAAGTCCGCGTCAGAAATCGAGGCGCTCTCGCCCGCTCCGCTCTCGATGGCGAGGTCGGCGCCGAGGCCGATGAATTTCTTCACGGTCTCCGGCGTCGCCGCGACGCGGGTCTCGCCGGACGCGGTCTCCCGGAGGACGGCGATCTTCACTCTAGCTGATGATCAGAACGACGAGGAACGCGATAATGAGGCAGACGATCGCGCCCCATTTGAACAGGCGGACGAACCCTTCGTAGTCGCGAACGTGGTGCGCGACTTCCTGAGTCGGCGGATTGTTCAGAAGCGGCTCCTCATGCGCCATGTCGTTCCCCTGGGTCGATGTGTTGTTGGAAAGCCGTCCATATCAAGCGCATCGCCGACCCCCAAGTCCCCAAGTCTTAAGAAGACGTTCACTATTTTATCCTAGGACTCGCGCTGGAAGACCGATGCGCGAGCAAGAAACCAAATCCCTGCTGTTAGTCGAGGCCGACCCGGCCGAGCGACGTCTTGTCTCCGCCGTTGCGGCGCGGGCGGGCTGGATCACGGTCGGCGCCGACTGCGTCGAAACCGCCGTCGGGCTGCTACAGGGACCTCATGGCCGCGAGGTCCAGGCTGCGCTGATCGCCAATTGGGACGAGGCGAGCGGCCCGGAGAACATTGCCGCGCTTCGCGAATGCAGGCCGGAACTTCCGGTGATCGTCGTCGCGAGAAGCGAAACCGTCACCGAGGCCGTCAATGCCATGCGGGCCGGGGCAACCGACTTCCTGTCGAGCCCGGTTGCACCGGAGCGGCTGGTCGAGGCGCTCGCCGCGAATGGCGATCGCCGCAAGCCGGCCGGCGAGCTCATCCCGGTTTCGGAGAAGCTAGCTCCCGACCTATCGCTCGAGCAACTCGTCGGATCGTCGCACGAATATCGAGCCGCCCTGGCCGTCGCGGCCAAGGCCGCGCGCAACCGCCTGCCAATTCTCATCATCGGCGAGCCTGGGACCGGCAAGGAAACCGTCGCCCGCGCAATCCACGCTGCCAGCCTCCGTGCTCGTGGCCCATTGGTCATCGTCGATTGCAAGGCAGTCCCGGCAAATGTCGTCGACAGCGAATTGTTCGGCCATGTCAAAGGAGCCTTTCCGGGCGCCTTCGCCGAAAAGAACGGCCGAATGCTCGAAGCCGACATGGGTACCCTCGTCCTCGACGAAATCGCCGCGCTTCCGCAGTTCACGCAGGAAACGCTCGACCGCGTGCTCGCTACCGGTGAGGTCCGCCCAGTCGGCTGCAACGGCAGCTCGTCCATCGACGTACGCCTGATCGCCACTTCGAGCACTCCGCTTCCGGAGAGTTTCAACCAGATGCTCGGCGAGCGGATCTGCGTCACGATCGTGAACCTTCCACCGCTGCGTGAGCGGAGCGCCGACATTCCGGCACTCGCGCGTCACCTGCTTCAGCGCTTCGCGGAGCAGGAGCTCATCCCTCCTCTGTCGATCGGCAACGATGCTCTGGCGGTGCTGATGCGCTACGGTTGGCCGGGCAACGTCCGACAGCTCGCCAGCGTGCTGTTCCGCGCCGGCCTTCAGTGCGAACGCGGCGGCCTCACGGCCGAGGATTTTCCGCATATCGCGACCCAGTCGCGCTTCACCGGGCGCAAGAGCGACTTCGCCCCGTCGATCAGCGCGCAGTCGAGCGATATCGCGCTGAGCAGCGCGACTGGCGTCACGCTCTTCACCAACGAAGGGCATCTGCGCACGCTCGAAGAGATCGAGGCGGACATCATCCGCCTTGCGATCGGCCACTATCGCGGGCGCATGACTGAAGTGGCGCGCCGCCTCGGCATCGGCCGCTCCACACTCTATCGCAAGCTCAGCGACATCGGCATCGACACCGCGGCCTGATGCGCTAGCCTCGCCTCGTGCGAGCGCTCCTTGTCTCAATTTTGTTCGTCGCCGCCTGCGGGAAGGGCGACGCAACGGCGGGACCGCCGAAATCGGCCTGCCAGGCGCGCATGTTCGAGGAGAGCCGCTTCACCGTCTGCGATGCGGGAAAAGGGCGCATCGAGCTCGTCGCCGCCGGACCGCAAGAGCCTGTCGTTCGCCGCCTGGCCGAGCTGGAAGCGAGCCTTGGGCGCCGAGCCGAGCGCGTGGCCTTTGCGATGAATGCCGGCATGTACGATGAGAGCGGCCGCCCGATCGGGCTGGCTATTGTCGAAGGGAAGCAAAAGCGCGCGATCAACCGGCGGAAGGGCGGCGGCAACTTTCACCTGATGCCGAACGGCGTCTTCCAGGTGCACACGGATGGCCGAGCCGAGATCGTCACAAGCGCGAGATGGAAGCCCTCGCCCAGCGTCAGGCTCGCCACCCAATCCGGCCCGATGCTGGTGATCGACGGCAAACTTCATGCGGCGTTCGATCGAGACGGCACGTCTCGCTACGTTCGCAACGGCGTAGGAATCGGATCGCAAGGCCGACCATTGTTCGTCATCAGCGACGGACCGGTCTCGCTGGGAAAGTTCGCGCGCTTTTACCGGGATGAGCTGAAGGTCCGGAACGCCCTCTTCTTCGACGGAGCAGTCAGCGCATTGTGGGACCCGGCGAACGGACGCCGTGACCTGACCAAGCCCCTCGGGCCGATGGTGATTGTCTTCAGATAGGCGCCGGCCACTATCCGATACGCGGCGTAAGGGCCTGGTCGCGAAGGCCTCGCCAGACCCGAAGAGCTTGCGCGGTTTCCGGCACGTCGTGGACACGGACGACCTGGACGCCCTGTTCGACGGCCTTGAGCGCGAAGGCAATACTGCCTCCCAGGCGCTCGTCGGCCGGCGCTTCATTCGAGAGTGCGCCGATGGTGCGCTTGCGGCTCGCTCCAAGGACGATCGGGCAGCCGAGCGAGTGGAAGAGTGCAAGGCCGTTCATCAACTCGAGATTATGCGCGACCGTCTTGCCGAAGCCGAAGCCCGGATCGATCAGGATCCGCGACCGATCGATGCCCGCCGCCTCGGCGGCCGCAATCCGTTCTTCCAGCCAGAGATAGACCTCGACAAGCACGTCGTCGTAGCGCGGGTCCTGCTGCATCGTCTCGGGCGGGCCGAGGTGGTGCATGAGGATGACCGGGGCGCTCGATCCCGCAACGACGTCCGCCGATCGCGGGTCGAAGGTCAGGGCCGACACATCGTTCACAAGGCGGGCGCCGGCCTGAAGGGCGGCGGTCATGACCTCGCTCTTGCGCGTATCGATGGAGACTGCGGCGCCGCTCGTCACGAGACGCTCGACGACCGGGCGGACTCGCTCGATCTCGTCCTGCGCCCAGACCTGCTGCGCTCCAGGGCGAGTGGACTCGCCGCCCACGTCCAGGATTGCGGCGCCCTGGCTCGCCATGCGGACGCCCGCCTCCACGGCGGTGGACGGGTCAGCGAACTGCCCCCCGTCCGAGAAGCTGTCGGGCGTGACGTTGAGGATGCCCATCACCTGTGGCTGGTCGAGGCGGATGGTGCGCTCCCCAAGCTGCAAGGGCTGTCGAGCAGTGATCAGCCGCTCCCAAGCCACTTTCGCATCGGGCGGCATGTCGTCGATCGTCTCGTACAGTCGCTCGACCGAGACCAGCTCCGTCGCGACGCGCCGCGAGCCGTCCCACTCGATCGCTTCGACCGCGGAGAACCAGTTGAGGCCGCCCGCGAGCCGCGCGACCTTGCCATCATGGCCGAAGGGGGAATCGACGAAACCCGTCGGGCGTAGAAGCGTGCGTGCGGCCATCCGCCGCTACTGTCGTTCGCGGAGCGGATGTTCAAGCCCCCGGAGATCAAACGAAAGCGGAACTCAAACGAAAAGGGCGGCCCGAAGGACCGCCCTCATAAGTTCGACGGAAATCCGCCCTAGAAATTCATATAGGCTTCGTTGCCCACGAAACCCATCTTCTCGACGTGGGCGCGCTTGGTAATCGCGAGCACCTCGTCGACGAGCTCATAGCGAGCCTCCGGCTCCGGCTGCAGGTGCAGCTCGGGGATCGGCTGGATCTGCTGCGACAGCTCGAGATACTGGCGCAGCTGTTCCGGGCTCACCGCATTGCCGTTCCACAGAATTTGGCCCTGCGCCGTGATGACGACCTTATTCTTCACAGGGTCGATCGGCGGCGGCGGCGAGTTCGGCTGGTCGACCGGAAGGTCGAGCTTCACCGCGTGGGTCTGGATCGGAATCGTGATGATGAACATGATGAGAAGCACGAGCATGACGTCGATCAGCGGCGTCATGTTGATGTCCATCATCGGTTCGCCAGCCGTGTTGTCACTGGCGGTTTGCATCGACATGGCGATAAGCTCCTAAACTTTACTGCCGCGTGGTGACGGTGCCGGCCGGCGGCTCGGAAATGAAGCCGACGCGGGCGAAACCGGCGCGCTGCATCGCGAACACCGCACCGCCGATGCAGCGGTAAGGCGTGTTGACGTCACCGCGGATATGCGCCTCGGGCATATTTTCCTCGGTGATGTTTTCGACGCCGCCGACGTTCTTGATCGTGTCCTCAAGCTTTTTGACCGCACGATCGAGCAGCTCCTGGGAACTGACCTTCGTCAGGTTCCAGTAGACTTCGCACTCGCCGCCCGGGCCACCGCGCACGGAAAGGTTCACGTTCTCCGGCTTGGTGGTGGTCGCCTCGTAACGGACCTTGGGCAGAGAGACCGGAACGGTCTGCAAGACGACCGGAACCGCGATCAGGAAGATGATCAGCAACACCAGCATCACGTCGACGAGAGGCGTGACGTTGATGTCGGACATCGGGGTGTCTTCTTCGTCGTCTTGCGATACGCCCATTGACATAAGGTCTTGGCCTTCTTCAGTTCGTTATCTTCACGAGACCGGGCCGGACGGCGAACGCCGCCGGCACGGATCCCGTAAGCAAATCAGACGCGGTCGGCCGTCGTCTGGGCGCCAGTCGGAGTCGCACCGGTGCGCAGCGGCTCCTGGGTACGCGCGCCCGGGGTGCCGGCCGCGGTGGTTGCGCGAGCAGCTTCAGCCTTTGGCGCCCCGCCGACGCGCGGCTTTACGCGCCCTTCCGACATCAGATAGCCGTGCAGGTCGTTCGTGAAGGCTGCGAGGTCCTCCATGATGGATTTGTTGCGGCGGACGAGCCAGTTGTAGGCGAGCACGGCCGGCACCGCGACCACGAGGCCGAGGGCGGTCATGATCAGCGCCTCGCCGACCGGACCGGCGACGACGTCGATCGAAGCCTGACCAGACGCGCCGATCTTGATGAGCGCGCGGTAGATGCCGATGACGGTGCCGAACAGACCGATGAACGGAGCAGTCGAGCCGACGGTCGCGAGGAAGGCGAGGCCTTCGCCGAGACGGGCGCCGATCGCACCCTGGCTGCGGGCCAGGCTGTTGCCCATCCAGTCGTGACGGTCGATCGGGTCGGTCAGCTTGTCGTGCTGCTCCTGGGCGACGAGGGCATCGTCGACGATCGCACGATAGGCGCTGCGCGCTTCGAGCTTCTGAGCGGCCTCACGCAGGTTCGGCGAGTTCCAGAAGCTGGAACGCACCTTGCGGCCCTGGCTGATGATCTTCTGCTGCTGCATCAGCTTCGTGAACAGGATGTAGAAGGAGAAGATCGACATACCGACCAGGATGATGAACACCGACCAGGCGATGATGCCGCCCTGTTCAAGAGCTGCCCACAGACCGTAGGGGTTTTCGCCCGCGGGGGCTGCAGCAGCCGCTGCCGTGAGTGCGAGAATTGACATGTTCAGCTACTTTCCTCTCGAGAAATAGTACAAGTGGACGCTTTGGGCTTAGCCCTCGAGGCGCCAGGTAATCGTTTGCGAATAGCTATCGGTCGTCGGCTGGCCGTTGCTCAGCTTGGCCGGCGTGAAACGGGCGCGGCTGCGCAGGATTCGACAAGTCGCATTGTCCAGCGAACGCGATCCGCTTGAGCCCACCACGCTGCAGCCGGTGACGCGACCATCGGTCCCGATGGCAAGCGTGACGCGAACAGAGCCCTGCTCGTCGTTGCGCTGCGCGTCGGCCGGATAGTCGTCGCCGCTGATCAGGCCCTGAAGGCTGCCCTTCACGCTCTGGGCCTTCGTGACGATGGCGGGAGGTGGCGGAGCCGGCGGGGCCGGCGGCGCAGGCGGCGCGGTCGGCGTGATTACGGGCGGCGGAGCTTCTCGCACCACTTGCACCATCGGCGGAGTAGTTACGGTGCGGACCAGCGGCGGAGGAGCGACCACTTGCGGCGGCGACTCTGGCTGGTCGGGCGGAGGCGGAACTTCCTCTGGGGGAGGCGGCTCTTCCTCGACGTCGAAGGTCTTCAGATCTTCGGCCGCCTTCTTGATTACGTTGTAGGCAAGTCCCGTGACGATCGCGTAGCCGAGCACCGCGTGGAGCAAAGCCACGATGATGATCGCGACCGTCCGGTTGCCGCTTAGCTCTTTGTGTTGGGCGTAGGACATTAACCCGAAATTCTCCTCGACACGCCATCACCAAGGTTCAGACCCAGCGACACCCCTGCGCCCGGCCTGAGGAAGGAGCTGTCCATGTACTATCGTCACATGGGCAGCAAGCGCGCCTCCTTATATTCGCCACAAGTGCCGTGCAATGCATTTTGTTCCACACTTGTTACATTGTTCCCCCGTGGGGCGGGCCACCGGTGAACGACGCGAGTTCGACGCCGACGGCGCGTGCCTCCGGATAGACGTCCGGCTTGGCCGTGACGACGCGAAGATCGCGCACGCCGCGCATTGCGGCGACGCGGTCGTAGATCGCATGTGCCAATGATTCCTGCAGGTTATACCGGCGGGCGTTCGCCAGCTCCTCGACCTGTTCGCGCACAAAGTCGTAATCCCAGGCGAGCGACGGGTCGTCGCTGTCCGCCGAGGGGATGTGATCGAGCCAAATCTCGACGGTGACCAGGAGCCGCTGCGGCGCACCGATTTCGAAGTCGTGGAATCCGATGTCCGCCATGACCTCGAGCGAATCGAGGAAGATTCGGGCGCTGCGCGGCCGCAGAGATTCGGGAACGAGGCCCTGCAGATTCGGTTGGGTGTCGCTCACATGGTCCTCCGGGGCTGATCTCGGCGCTCGGCTATAGAAACTGGACGTCGCGCTCGGGCGGCGCGAAACGCTGGCCCCCGTCGATCAGGACGACCTCGCCCGTTACCGCCGGGGCCGAGATGAAATAGCGGATTGCGGATATCACGTCCGCCGGCTCGACGCCGCGACGAAGGGGGTTGCGGGCGTGAACTCGCTCGAAATTCTCCTCGGTCTGCCCGGAAGAACGGAGCATCAACGCCGGCGCGATGCCGTTCACGCGAATTCCCTTCGGGGCGAGCGCCCTTGCGGCGAGCTCGGTGAAGCCGGCCAGCGCCTGCTTCGACAAAGTGTAGCTGAGAAAATCGGGATTGGGCGCGGCGAGCTTCGAATCCAGCAGGTTCACGATGAGCGCGCCCTCGCCCGGCCGATGCCGGCGGGCTAGCTCCTGAGTCAGCAGAATCGGCGCGCGCAGGTTTACGGCAATATGCGCATCGAGCTCTTTCGGGTCGAACTCACCTAGCTCGTCGCGGGCAAAGCGCGCGGCATTGTTCACGAGAAGGCGCACCGGTGGAAACCCGTCGGCCGCATCGAATATGGCCTTGGCGCAAGCGACATCCGTGAGTTCGGCGACAACCTTGTGCACGCCCTGCGGCACGGAATCGTCAGCGTGATGCACGTGGGCGAGAACCGTCCAGCCGTCCTCGACCAAGTCGGCTGCTATGACCGCACCGACGCGCTTACCCGCGCCCGTGACGATGGCTGTTCTCGGCTCGCTCACCGCTCGTCATTGCTTCGCCCGGCTTGCAATGACAACAGGCGGCCATGCCGGAGAGCCGCCCGCCTATAGAATTGCAGGGGATCACCATCGCCGATCTGCAGAAGCTGATTGACGAACGCCGACTGCCGCCGGTCGATCAATGGAACCCCGAGCATTGCGGGCATAGCGAGATGCGGATCGCTCGCGACGGCACCTGGTACCACCAGGGATCGCCCATCAGCCGGCCTGCCATGGTCCGGCTGTTCTCAACCGTACTGCGGCGCGAGCCCGACGGCAGGCACGTGCTCGTCACGCCGGTCGAGAAGCTCGAGATCGACGTCGAAGCGACCGCTTTCCGCGCCACTGAGATGCAGACTGAAGGCATGGGCCGAGACCGAAGCATCGCCTTCCGGCTGGACAGCGGCGACGCGATCGTTGCCGGGACCACGAATCCGATCCGGATCGCCGAAGCGCCGGACGGCCCGTCGCCTCGCGTCGAAGTCCGCCACGGGCTCGAGGCCGAAATATCGCGCGGAATTTATTATGAGCTGGCCGAGATTGCGCTCGAAGAAGGAAACGACCCTCCCGGGGTCTGGAGCCGAGGCGCCTTCTTTCCGCTGTGTGGGGACCATGGCGGATGAGTCTCGCCGACCAATTTCGCGAGGCGCTGCTGAGAGCGCCGGCCATGCCTCCCCTGGAAGGTGATCTTCCGGAAGAAAATGCGCTGGCCAACGTTCCGGCGGCGGTCCTGATCGGAGTGACCCGGCGCGAGGAGCCCGGCGTGATCCTGACCGTCCGGCGAGAACATATGCGCACGCATGCGGGCCAGGTCGCATTCCCGGGCGGACGTATCGATGCCGGTGAGAGTGTCGTCGCGGCGGCGCTGCGGGAGGCATGGGAAGAACTCGGCCTTCAACCGGAGACCGCAGAAGTCGTCGGAGAGGTGGATTCCTATCGAACGGTCACCGGCTATGTCGTCACGCCCGTGCTCGCGGTCGTCGAACCGGACCAGCCGCTCAGCCCGCACGAGCATGAAGTGGCCGACTGGTTCGAAGCTCCGCTCGCTTTCGTCCTCGACGCGCAGAACCAGCAACTGAAAAGCGCCCTGTTCCGGGGAAGAGAGCGACAGTACTACGAGATCGTGTGGAACGACCGCAGGATCTGGGGCGCGACGGCCGCAATGCTCGTCAACCTGTCGCGCAGGCTCCAATGGAGCTGAAGATCGACGTCGAGAAATGGCGCAAGCGGCGCGGCATGGCCCGTGTGCTCGACGCGCTAGGAGCCGATGAAGGATTGACCCGCTACGTTGGCGGCGCCGTTCGCGACGATTTGCTGCACCTTCCTTTCAGCGACGTCGATCTGGCGACGCGGCTTCGCCCGGACCAGGTCGTCGAGCGGCTGGAAGCCGCGAAAATCCGGGCCGTTCCGACGGGGATCGACCATGGGACGATCACTGCCGTCAGCAACGGCCACCCGATCGAGGTGACCAGCCTCAGACGGGACGTTGCAACGGACGGCCGGCGGGCCACGATCGCTTTCACCGACGATTGGATGGAAGACGCGGCGCGTCGCGATTTCACGATCAACGCTTTGTCGGCCGACCCGCTAACGGGCGAGGTTCACGATTATTTCGGCGGTTCGGACGACCTGCTTGCCCGGCGAGTGCGCTTTATCGGCCAACCGCTGGAACGGATCGCCGAGGATCACCTTCGCATCTTGCGCTTCTTCCGCTTCCACGCGCGTTTTGGAGCGGGAGCGCCTGATGCCGAGGCATTGGCCGCCTGCGCTGCCCGAGCGAACGATCTCATGGCCTTGTCGCGTGAGCGGATAGCCGACGAGTTGCTCAAGCTGCTCGCAGTCACCGATCCTTCGCCGACCGTGGCGATCATGCTCGATCGCGATATTCTTCGTCCTGTGTTGCCTGAGATTGCACGCTCCGCCCTGCAACGCCTGGACGTCCTGGTAAAAGCCGAGGAGCGGGCCGGCATTCCTCCCGATCCCCTTCGCCGCCTCGCCGCCCTCCTTCCGCAGGACAGCGCGGTCGCCGGGGACATTGCGGCGCGCCTCAAGCTTTCGAACAAGGCGCGCAAACGACTTGAGTGCGCGGCCGGCGCGCCTGTGCCGGCGAACGCGCAGTCCTTCGCCTACTTCGCCGGACTGGAATGCGCGGTCGATCGCCTCCTGCTCGGCGGCGAGGCGGACCGTGCAAAGGTCATCACTCAGTGGGAGTCACCGAGGCTGCCGATTGGCGGCGGTGCGCTCATAGAACGCGGGCTGGAGCCGGGCCCCGTCGTTGCGAAAACCTTGCAGTCCATCGAGCGGCGGTGGGTCGAGGCCGGCTTTCCCGCAGGAGACGACTTCGAACGGTTGATTGCCGAGGAGCTCGCGTCCGCGCGAGGCTGATCGCCGCCGCCGTGGCCCAAGTGCAACACCCTAGCCTTCGAGCTTGTGCGCGTGTTGCCTAGCGAATCATTCCGATGCATGAACGGGACCAGCCTAACATGGCCAAGAGGGGTCTTTTCAATGCGTAAATTCCTGCTTGCTGCGGTTGCGGCCGCCGCAATCGCCTCCCCGGCAGCCGCTCGCGACGGCTCCGGTTATGTCGGCGTCGATCTGGGAGCGATGCTCGCTGAAGACACGAAGCTCGACTTCGATAATGGCGTTACTCAAATCAACAATGCGATATCGCCGGACTACAATACCGGGTGGGATATCGGCCTGGTTGGCGGTTACGATTTCGGCCTTATCCGCGGCGAACTGGACCTTTCCTACAAGCACGCCGGGGTAAATGAGGTCGTACTTGGGGACATCGGCGGTCTTCTTTGCAACTCCCCGGACGACTGCATCCGCGATGCCGACGGCGACGCGAGCGTCCTTTCGGTGATGGGCAACCTGCTCCTCGACTTTGGCGATAACGATGGCGTAAGCGGCTATGTCGGCGCCGGCGTCGGTATGTCCCGGGTCGACATCGACACCGATTTTTCGGGTACCTTCCCGACGATCCCGGTCACCGGCTTCGGTGTTGACGACGACGACTCCTCGGTTGCGTGGCAGCTGATCGCAGGCTTTCGCTTCCCGGTGAGCGACAACATCGACGCCGGCGTGAAGTATCGTTTCCACAACACGCGCAAATTGACGTTCCAGGACACCGGCGACACCGACCGTCTGGAGGGTCACTGGCGCTCGCACAGCCTGCTGGCGTCATTCACCTACAACTTCTACTCGCCGCCTCCGCCTCCGCCGCCTCCCCCGCCGCCGCCTCCGCCGCCTCCGGCGACGCAGACGTGCCCGGACGGATCGGTGATCCTGGCGACCGAGGCATGCCCGGTTCCGCCGCCTCCGCCTCCGCCGCCACCGCCGGCGCCAGAGCGCGGTTAAACAACAGGCGCAAGAAAAAGGCCGGTCCGGGGAAACCCGGGCCGGCTTTTTCTATGCCTTGAAGGGCGATGCTTTCGGCTTGGTGGCGCGGCCAGCTAGGCCAACCGCGCCCGAAAATTCGAGATGTTACCGGGCGGCGGCGACGGGGCTGACGTAGGTCGAAGCGACCTGCGCGCCGGGCCTATCCCAGCCGTAGACGTCCTTCGCCCAGGTAAGCTGCCCGCCCGGAGAGGGCTGCGCAGTGATGTAGGTCAGGATGATCGGGACGCCGCGCGGCATTTGCACCGGAATCTCCGGGTCCGCCCCCGGAGCGACGGGCTCCCGCCCAAGCAGCCAGCGCGCAAAGCGCTGCGCATCCTCTACCCGGACGCACCCGTTGCTGTCGGCCCGATCCGCCTCGGCGAACTTATTCTTCGCGGGCGTGTCGTGAAGATAGATGTCCTGGGAGTTCGGGAAGGTGAACTTCAGGAGACCCATGAAATTTTCCTTGCCCGGCTTCTGGCGGACACGCGGCGGGGGGATACTGCCGGATGCGACCGCCTTCCAATCGACGGAATCTGCCGGAAGGACCGCGGAGTTCGCAGTCCAGTCGGCCATCACCTCATAGCCCATCGAGTTGAAGTACTTCAGTCCGCCGGCGAGCGTCTTCTTGGCAATCGGGCCCTTCACGAGATGGACGGGCGCATTCCACTGCGGATTGAAGGTCACGTAGTACATGATGCTGGCGATCAGCGGCGTCGGCATTTCAGGTGTGCCCACGACCACCTTCATCGAGTCCATCGGAACGCCGTTGTCGTACATGAACATCCGCTGCGACCCGGAATCGACCAGAATGAACCGTCCCTTCGCCGGGATCGAACGCACGCGGTCGAGGTTCGCGAGGATGCGCGGGTCCGGGGTCAGGCTGCCACTCGCCTGCATCCGCGCCCATTCGGCATCGCGAATGCTGGAGTAGACCGGGTTCATGGCAGCGATCGAGCTGACGTGCGCTTCAAGCGACGGCGCCGCGGAGGCCCCGAGAAGAATCTGGTCCGTGCGCGTTCCCTGCGGCTTCAGCACGTCATAGGCATAGATCATGCCCGAGGTCGGCTTCCTGAGCGTCTGGACGTAGAGCACCCAGGCGGCCGACATCAGCTGTTCGGCCTGAGGGATCGCCGCCGGATTCCCAGCCGTCGCGCGAACCGCCGCATCGATCTGGTCGGCCAGCTGCGGACCCGACCCTAGGCCGTCGAGGGGTGAGCGCCGGAGGATCTGCACGAGCTGGGTCGCAGCGACGCTTGGGGCGTCGTTGCGGAACCAGATCGGCTTGATCTTGTACTGGTCGTAGATAGCGGCCACCGATCCCGCCGTCGGCAGGCTGACGATCGGAACAGCAGGTGCCGGAACGGCGGCTGCCGGTGTGACTGCTTGCTGCGCAACTGCCGCAGCAGGCGCTGCAGCGGCGATGGCGGATGCCAGGGCAACCGACTTAAAACGATGAATGCTCACGTTTATCCCTCTACCCGCCACAAGCTGAACAATGCCCATACGCGGTCTCAGGTTCAACTTAGGGTCTATCCCTAGGGCATCCAACCCCGGCCTGTGTTGTTCGCGCCACAGTTGGGGTGACGCCGTGACCTATCCCAGGCTGCGCGACTTCCAATAGTCGAGCGCCGCTTCCGCCTCGAGCGGCTTGGCGAAATAGAAGCCCTGCCCGCTCGCGCAGCCAAGCGCGGCGAGGGTCGTCGCAAGTTCGACGGTCTCGATGCCTTCAGCTGTCGTCGACATGCCGAGAGCGTCCGCAAGACTGAGGACGGCGCGCACGATCGCAACGCTGTCGGGATCGACCAGCATGCCGGTGACGAAGCTCCGATCGATCTTGAGGACATCGATCGGGAGACGCTGCAGATAGGCGAGGCTCGAATAGCCCGTTCCAAAGTCGTCCATCGCAACGGTCGCTTCGAGAGACTTCAAGGCGTCGAACACGCGGGTTGCCCGAGCCGGATCCTGGACGATCGAGCTTTCGGTCAGCTCGAGCGTAAGGCGGTTACCAGTGAGTCCACTGGCCTTCAGCGCGCTCGAAACGACCGAGGCGATGTCGTCTCGCGCGACCTGGATCGCCGAAAGGTTCACTCCGACGTAGAGAGGCAGAGGCCCTCCGGCGGCGCGATCCCAGCCCGCGAGCGTGTCGGCGGCCTTGTGCATGGCCCAGCGGCCGAGCTGCAGGATCAGGCCGGATTCCTCCGCGACCGGGATGAACTCGGTCGGGCTGATCTCTCCGCGATCCTCATGCTCCCAGCGGGCAAGCGCCTCGAAGCCGGCGACGTCACCGGACTTGAGGTCGATGAGCGGCTGGTAGAAGAGCTTGAGCTGGTCCTTGTCGAGCGCCCGGCGCAATTCGGTCTCGATGGAGAAGCGACGCCGCGCCTCGCTCGCCTGCTGGGCCTCGTAGACCTGGGGTTTTCCGGCCTGCTTCGCCTGCTTCACAGCGAATTGGGCGTTGCGGAACAGCTCTTCGGCTTCGTGATCGCCCGTCATGAGGGCGAGGCCGATGGCGCATTCGACGCGGATCTCGAGTTCGGAGATCTTGAACGGCGCAGCCAGCACTTCCTGGATACGGGCGGCCGCCGCTAGAGCGTCGGTGACACCGCGGCGCAAGGTGACAAGGACACCAAACTCATTGCCGCCGGTCCGGGCGAGTACGTCCCCGCCCCGAAGCGCGGACATCAGCCTGCGCGCGAAGGTGATCAGCAGCTCGTCGCCGGCAAGACTACCCATGCTCTCGTTGATGCGCGAGAAGCGAAGCATGTCGACGACGAGCACCGCGTGCTGCACGTCGCGACGGCCGCTCTCGTCGAGCTGCTCGATCTTCTCGGTGAAGGCGAGGCGATTGGGCAATCCTGTGAGACTGTCGCGGAGCATTTCCGCGCGCAGCGTGCGCTCCGCCTGCGCCTCGACCGTGCGGTCTACGAGGCTGAGGAGGCATCGCGCCATGTCTCCGGCGCCGCGCGGAAGCGGGGCGAGCTTCAGCCGGTAGTAGCGGGCCGAGACCCCCTCTCCATCGCGGAAATCGAGCTCGCCCGAAGCGCCGCCGTCTTCGAAGAACTCGCGCAGGACCGCCGCGATTGGCCCGTCCTGGAGGCAGTCGGCATCGTCCCAGTCGAGCGCGCTGCAGGTCGACAGCTCGACGGTATCCTTGAACCGCCCGTTGTACGAAAGAACCTTTAGTCCGTCTTCTTCCTTGCCGATGACGGCCGCAGCAATGGGCAAGGCGCCAAGCAGGGCCACGTCGTCAGCCGTCGCAAGGTGCGGCGAAATAGGGGAATTTCCCCCCTGCCGGATAGTTTTACGATCCGACAGGCGGTTGACGGCGGCCTGCATAGGGTAGGCGTTTACGCCGGCTAGGTTAATTCCGGGTTGCCGCCACAGAGAGAAATGCATCTTAACTTTGGTTGATACTGTCGTTTAGCCGAACTTGTTCGAGCGCGGGAATCCGATCGGCGGCATCCGGCCTGCTGCGCCTCGCGCAGCCCGCCACGGCGTAAGATCGGTTTCAGTGCGCGTTCTGCCGCTCTCCCCACCAAGGGCCCAGCTGAGGCCGTCGGAAAGGCGGAAGGCGATCGCGTCCGAAAGCCCGCCATCCCGATAGCGCTGAAGCGTGACGCCCTGACCCCGTGCGAGTTCCGGAAGCTCGGCGATAGGGAAGACCAGCATCTTCCGGTTCTCGCCGACCACGGCGACGGCATCTGCGCCTTCGGCCGCTTGCCGGATCACTGCCACTCTGGCGCCGGCCCTGAGATTGACGAGTTGCTTGCCCTTCCGGGTCTCGGCGAGCGTGGCCTCACCGCTTGTCAGGAAGCCCTTGCCGTCGCTCGATGCGATAAGGAGCTTCGTCTCCGGTCGGATCACCATCAAATCGACGATGTCGACCTCGGCATCGAGATCGATCGAAAGCCGCACCGGCTCGCCGAACCCGCGACCGCCCGGCAATTTGTCCCCGCCAAGCGTGTAGACCCGGCCGTTCGCTGCGAAGAGCGCGATGCGGTCAGTCGTCTGGGCGTGGAATATGGTCGCCAGTGCGTCGCCCTCGCGAAATTTCAAGGTCTCCGCATCGTCGAGAGCGACATGGCCGCGCATGGCCCGGATCCAGCCGCGCTGCGACAGGATGACCGTGATCGGCTCCTTTTCGATCATCGCGGACCAGTCGATCTCGCGCGTCGGGGCGACTTCCCCGATCCGGGTCCGGCGGCCTTCGCCGAACTGGTCCCTTATGGCACCGAGATCCTTCTTCAGGCGCCGCCGCTGTCTACCGGGGTCGGCGACCAGCTTCTCAAGCTCTTCCCGCTCTTTGGCCAGCTTCTCCCGTTCCCGGCCGATCTCCATTTCCTCAAGCCTGCGCAAGCTGCGCAGGCGCATATTGAGAATTGCTTCGGCCTGACGGTCGGCGAGCGAGAACTCAGCCATGAGGATCGGCTTCGGCTCGTCTTCCGTACGGATGATTTCGATGACCCGATCCAGGTTCAAGTAGGCGATCAGGAAGCCATCCAGCAGCTCCAGCCTGTCATCGATCTTGCCGATCCGGACCTGTGCCTTGCGGACGAGAACTTCGATCTGGAACTTCAGCCAGGCGGAAAGCGCCTCTTTCAAGCTCATCACGACCGGCGTGCGGTTCTCGTCCAGAACGTTGAGATTGAGGGGGAAGCGGACCTCGAGGTCCGTCAGCCGGTAGAGGCTTTCCTCCAGCAGTTCGGCATCCACCGTGCGTGCGCGCGGCTCCAGGACGATCCGAAGGTCCTCGGCGCTTTCGTCCCTGACGTCGGCCAGGATCGGGAGCTTCTTCTCGGCGATGAGCTCGGCGATCTGCTCGATCAGCTTCCCCTTCTGGACGCCGTACGGGATCTGAGTGACGAGCAGGTTCCAGCCACCACCCTTTTCCACCACCTTTTCGATGCTCGCCCGAAGCCGGAACGACCCCCGCCCGCTGATGTAAGCGCGCTCGATCGTCTGCTGATCGTCGACGAGACGACCGCCTGTCGGAAAATCGGGACCCCTCACGATGGCGACGATTTCGCGATCATCAATTCTTGGGTCCTCGATCAATCGGATAGCCGCTTCGATCAGTTCCCCGACATTGTGCGGCGGGATGGAGGTCGCCATCCCGACCGCGATCCCGCTCGCGCCATTGGCGAGCAGGTTCGGGAAGAGACCGGGGAAGACCTCGGGCTCTTCTTCCTCGCCGTTGTAGGTCGGCCGGAAGTCGACGGCGCCCTCGTCGATACCGGACATCAGCGCCATGGCGACGGGCGTCAGCTTCGCTTCTGTGTAGCGGTAGGCCGCGGCGTTATCGCCGTCGATGTTTCCGAAATTACCCTGCCCGTCGACCAGCGGATAACGAAGGGCGAAATCCTGCGCGAGGCGGACCATCGCGTCGTACACGCTCTGGTCGCCGTGCGGGTGGTACTTGCCGATGACGTCGCCGACGACGCGCGCGCTCTTCTTGTAGGCGCCGGCCGGATCAAGCCGGAGCAGCCGCATCGCCCAGAGCAGCCGGCGGTGGACCGGCTTCAGTCCATCGCGCACGTCCGGCAGGGAGCGAGCCGTGATCGTCGACAGCGCATAAACGAGGTAACGCTCCGACAGGGCAGCGTCGAACGGGGTTTCGATAACGGAAGATTCGGTCGGGTCCATCGCCCACGCTTAGCAATGCAGATGCCCCCTCGTCACCCGGCAAGACACTGTTGAGAAGCACGATTTGGCGAACCGTGCAGCAGCTTGGATTCAGCCTGAAGTTGATGGTAAAATGAGCGTAGCCGGGGGGCGATCGTAATGTCAGCGTATCGAGTTTATTGCCTCGACGGGGCCGGAAAGGTCTGGGCCGCCGAATGGATCGAGGCCGAGAGCGATTCTGCGGCGCTCGACGCTGCCCGCCGCTTCGCGAGCGCCGTCCATTGCGAGGTCTGGCTGGCCGAGCGGCTGGTGGGCAAGGTCAACCTGCAGCGCGATCTTCAGGCGGACTGAGGCGCCTCAAGCGGCGGCGGTCATGTCGGCCGGCTGGTTCTTCGCCTCTTCCATCACAGCAAGCAGCCATTCGCGAAAACGCTTCACCTTCGGCACCATGCGCCGTTCGGGCGGGAGGCATAGCCAATAGGCCCAGCCCCGGGCGGAGATGCGCTCCGGGAAAGGGATCACGAGCCGCCCTGCCGCGACGTCGCCCTGCCAAAGGAACGGCGTCAGCAGAGCGAAGCCCTGCCCCGCCATGGCCGCGTGCCCCTCGTTGGCCTGATTGTCGAGGCGGATGCCGGGCCGCCGGAGCGCCTGCTCATCCGCAGCGACGCCATTGTCGCAGAACCATTGCTGCCACCAGTCGTCGCCCGGATTGATCAGATGGGCATCGGGCAAGTCCGCCGGCTCTAGCTTGCGGCCATGCTTCCGCTCCTCAGCCGCGATGCAGCCCGGGCTCGCCATCGGAGTGAACTGGGATTCGAAGAGCTTGTGGCACTCGAGACCGACCCAGTTTCCCGGTCCCGCACGGATCGCAATGTCGGCGTCGCCGGCCTTGAGGTCGACCACCTCGTTGCTCGTCGCCATTCGAACGGCGAGTTCCGGATGAGCCATCTGGAATGCGCCCAGGCGCCAGGCCAGCCAAGTGTTCGCGAAGGTGTGCGTCGTCGTGATGGTAAGGAGGCTTTCGTCTTCCTCCCGCTGGGTCACGAAGGCCGCCTCGATGGAATCGAACGCCTGGCTCAGGGTCGGAAGCAGGCGATGCCCCAGAGGCGTGAGCCGGGCCCGCCCACGCTCGCGAACGAACAGGGGTGCGCCGAGCCTCTCTTCCAGCGCCTTCACCTGATAGGAAACCGCGGCCTGGGTCAGCCCAAGCTCCGCTGCGGCGGCCGTGAAGCTCTCATTTCGAGCCGCGGCCTCGAAGGCGCGAATGGCGGCGAGAGGTGGAAGTCTTCGCATCGACTTACATAAACAAAACTTATGACCCGTGTCGAGGGTTTGATTGGCGCCGTAACGACCACAAACATAGATAGGTCACAAGCCGCCGCCGGACCAATGGGATCCTCTCCCCAGCCCCCCGCAACCGGCGGCGGCGAATAGGAGGAGGCAAACGTGACTTATGGACTGAACCCCCGCCTGTTCCTCGAGAATGGGCCTGCGATCCAGGCGGCAGCAGCGCACGCGAGAAGCTCCAGCGACGCTTATCGTGCCTGGGTGGGCCTCGACGCCGAGCACCGGCTGGAGCTGGTCGAGCAGGCCCTCCGCCCCGTAGCGAACGACAGCGCACCTCTGCCAATCGCACTTTGAGAAACACGAGACGAGGAAAGGTTATTCGCCATGATGGATGAGATCTTCGACCGTCAGTACCAGGCTGGCCGCAACGACTTGAATGCCGGTCTTGACCGGGCCTTCGGGGCGATCGGCCGCGAAGTCGGCAAGGGTCTTGCCGCGGTCCATCGCTTCGAGTGGAACGCACCTTGGCTTCGCAAGGTCGCCACACCGACGAAGGATGCGGCGTGACCCTCCGGTGAGGAGCGCGGGATTGCACGCGCCGCGCTCCTCACATCTGCAGCCGTTGAAGTCCTCCGTGAACCTCCACCCCTCCGGGCGGAGGTTTTTTATATGACATCTCTTACCTGACCCTCACACGGCTTTCCTCTCGCGGGAACCGCAAGTCCGAGCGGGGTTGATTGCGGGAGGGGAACGGCTCGCCTATAGCCCGGCTCCCAACCGCTGATGGAGCGAAGCGACAAGCATGGCCCGGCGCCGCCAGATCTACGAAGGCAAAGCGAAGATCCTCTATGAGGGTCCGGAGCCGGGCACGCTCATCCAATATTTCAAGGACGACGCGACCGCTTTCAACGCACAGAAGCGCGGCACGATCAGTGGCAAGGGCGTGCTCAACAATCGCATCTCCGAGCACATCTTCCTCGCTCTGCAGACGATCGGCGTGCCGACGCACTTCATCCGCCGCGTCAACATGCGCGAGCAGCTGATCCGCCAGGTCGAAATTGTCCCGATCGAGGTCGTGGTGCGGAATGTCGCTGCGGGATCGCTGACGAAGCGGCTCGGCATCGAGGAGGGCACACAGCTGCCCCGGACGATCATCGAATATTATTACAAGGACGATGCGCTCGGCGATCCGATGATCTCGGAGGAGCATATCGCCTGCTTCGGCTGGGCCAGCCAGGAAGAGATGAACGACATCGCCGACATGGCGATCCGCGTGAACGACTTCCTCTCCGGCATGTTCGCGGCGATCGGCATCCGCCTGATCGACTTCAAGCTGGAGTTCGGCCGGGTGTGGGACGGCGATTATGCCCGGATCATCCTCGCCGACGAGATCAGCCCCGACGGCTGCCGCCTGTGGGACATCAAGTCGAACGAGAAGCTCGACAAGGACCGCTTCCGTCAGGACCTCGGCGGAGTCGAGGAAGCCTATCAGGAGGTCGCGCGGCGGCTCGGCCTGCTCCGCGACGACGAGGAGAACGCGGTTCTGGACTTCGACACGCACCGCAAGAAGCGGGGCAAGTAGGCGCTAGCCTTCGATCACGTCGAAGTGGGTGACCTCCGGCTCCAGCTCGAGCAGGAAATCCGGGTCGAAGTCGTAATATTTGGCCTTGAGCAGATCGTCGCCGGCGAAGCGGCGGATCGCTTCGAGGTCGTCCCAGAAGGTGAACATCTCGACGTGAACGATCTCTCCCTTGCGGCGATGCAGGCACCAGGCACCGCGATTGCCTTCGGTTGAGCGGTAGTCGGGCAGGCCGACCTGATCCATCAGGCGGAGATATTCCTCGGCCTTCACGGCGGGCACCCGCCCATGCCAGCGTCTTGCAATCATCGGACTAGTCCTCTTGTTAGAGGTCCTCGTCCCGCAGCCCCAAAGTCCCTTTAGCCGATGAACCGCGCCCGTGTCGTTACCCTCAATGCAGCGCTCGGGCCGCTCGACTATCGGGTGCCCGAAGGCATGCATGTCGAGCCGGGAACCGTGCTCGTAGCGCCGCTGGGGCCGCGACAGCTGATCGGCGTCGCCTGGGAGCCGGAACGTCTGCCCACCGAGGAGGTCGGCGACAATCGCTTGAGGCCGATCATCGGCACGCTTGCCGTGCCGCCAATTCGGACTCCGCTGCGCCGGCTCGCGGAATGGACGGCCGACTATTACCTCGCACCGCTCGCCTCGGTGCTGCGGATGATTCTCCCGTCGTCGAGCGCGCTGGAAGGGCCGAGGCAGCTCACGGAATATCGGCCCACCGGGATGGCGCCGGACCGCATGACACCGCAGCGCACGAAAGCGCTTGCCTCGCTCGAAGGCCGCCAGGGCACGGTGCGCGAGCTCGCGGACCATGCCGGCGTCAGCGACGCAGTGATGCGGGGGCTGCTCAACGCGGGCGCTCTCGAAGCCGTGGCGGTCGAGGCGGACCGGGCCCTTCCCGTCCCCAATCCCGACCACGCCCCGCCCGATCTCAATCAGGAGCAAATGGAAGCTTCGGCGAGCCTGTCGTCGGCCATCGGCAAAGGCTTCGATCCCATCCTGCTCGACGGCGTGACCGGGTCCGGGAAGACGGAAGTCTATTTCGAGGCGATCGCGGAGTGCCTTCGGCAGGGAAAGCAGGCGCTTGTCCTCCTGCCCGAGATCGCGCTGACCGAACCGTTCCTGAAGCGCTTCCAGACCCGCTTCGGCTGCGAACCGGTCGCCTGGCACTCCGACCTGCGCTCGTCGCAGCGTCGGCGAGCATGGCGCGGGATTGTCAGCGGCGAGGCGAAGGTGACCGTGGGCGCGCGCTCGGCCTTGTTCCTGCCCTATGCGAACCTCGGCCTGATCGTCGTCGACGAGGCACATGAGCCGAGCTTCAAGCAGGAGGACGGCGTCCAGTACCACGCACGCGACGTCGCGGTGATGCGCGGCAAGTTCGAGGAAGTGCCTGTCATCCTCTCCTCCGCGACGCCCGCGATCGAGACCCGACATATGGTCGAGATCGGACGCTACCGCGAGGTGACGCTAAGCCATCGCTTCGCCGGCGCAAGCATGCCCGAGATCCGCGCCATCGATTTGACGCAGGATCCGCCGCTCCGTGGGCGCTGGCTCGCCCCGAGCCTCGTTGCCGAGCTGGAAGCCAATCTCGACCGCGGCGAGCAGTCGCTCCTGTTCCTCAACCGGAGAGGCTTCGCTCCACTCACCCTCTGTCGGCATTGCGGGCACCGCTTCCAGTGCCCCAACTGCACCGCCTGGATGGTCGAGCACCGGCTGATGGCGCGGCTCGCCTGCCATCACTGCGGGCATGTAATGCCGCCGCCGAAGGCCTGCCCGGAGTGCGGCGAGGAGGACAGCCTCGTCGCCTGCGGTCCCGGCGTCGAGCGCATCGCCGACGAAGTCGCGGCGCTCTTCCCCGAGGCGCGGACCGCGATCGTGACGTCCGACACCATCTGGTCTCCCGCCCGCGCTGCCGATTTCGTCGCCCGGATGGAGGCGAACGCCATCGAAATCGTCATCGGCACCCAGCTGGTCACCAAGGGCTATCACTTCCCCAACCTGACCCTGGTCGGAGTGGTGGACGCCGACCTCGGCCTGGCCGGCGGCGACCTCCGCGCGGCCGAGCGCAGCTTTCAGCAGATCCAGCAAGTCGCGGGGCGCGCCGGCCGGGGAGACAAGCCGGGCCGGGTACTCGTCCAGACGCATGATCCCGAGGCGCCGGTGATTGCCGCTCTCGTCGCTGGCGACGCTCCCGGCTTCTACTCGGCCGAGACGGAGGCCCGCCGGGACGCGGCCATGCCCCCGTTCGGACGGCTGGCTGCAATCCTGGTGTCGGCGGAAGATTCGTCCGAAGCGGAGTCGGTTGCCCGGCGCATCGGCCGCGCAGCCCCGGTTGTCGAAGACATGGCCGTCTTCGGCCCCGCTCCTGCCCCACTGGCAATGCTTCGTGGGCGCCACCGGCAGCGGCTGCTCGTTCATGCCGCGCGAAGCCTCGACGTGCAGGACGTCATCCGCGACTGGCTGGCAGGTATCGACTGGAGCCCGAAGGTCCGCGTCAGTGTCGACGTCGACCCTTACAGCTTCCTCTAGACAGCTGTTTTCGCTGCGCTAGTTTTCCGTTTGGGGAACTTGAGGGGAACATACATGCTTCTGCGCCTTGCGGCGTTGACGGCGCTGGTTCTTGCGCCATCGCAGGCCATGGCTGAGTGGTACGAAGCCAAGACAAATCACTTCATCATCTACTCGCAGCAGAAGCCGGAAGAGCTTCGCCATTATGCAGCGCAGCTGGAGCGCTTCGACAGCGGCGTGCGCGCCGTCAGGCTGATGAACGATCCTCCACCGACGTCCACGAATCGACTTACACTTTATGTCGTGCGGGACGCCGAAGACGTCGCGGACGCGTTGGGCGCGCAAGGGAGCGGGATTGCCGGCGTATATTTCGGTCGGGCTTCCGGTCCGGTTTCGATCGCCAACAGCGAGCCCAAGCGGAGCAAGCTGGTGCTCGACGGCCGAACCGTCTTCTTCCACGAATATCTGCACCACCTGATGCTGCAGGACGCAAGCGCCGCCTACCCGACGTGGATGACCGAAGGCTATGCGGAATTCTTCGCGACCGCGGAATTTCGTGACGATGGTTCGGTCGAGTTCGGTATCCCGCCGCATTACCGGGGATGGGAGCTGCGCCTGCTGGACAGCTTGCCGCTGTCACACATGCTCGGCGGCATCTACCATCAGGTAACTGGCCAGGAATGGGTTTCGCAGTACAGCCACGGCTGGCTTCTCGCGCACTATCTGGCCTTCGAGCCTTCACGGCGAGGGCAGGTGACGCGCTACGTCAGCCTGATCCAGACGGGCATGCCGGCGCTCGACGCGGCAAAGCAGGCCTTTGGAGACCTGAAACAGCTCGAGAAGGAGCTTCGACGATATCGCGATCGCGACACTCTACCGACGCGGATTATCCCGGCCGAGATGATCAAGGTCGGTCCGGTAGAAGTCCGTGCTCTCCCCGACGACGAGCAGGCGCTTGTCCCGTTGCGTATCAAGCTGGAGGCACGCGGCGACGCGGGCACTGCGCGCAGGGTTGCCGGCTCGGCGCAATCCGTGTCGGAGAAGTTCACACGCAGCCCCGCGGCGCTGGAATTGCTCGCAAGGGCGGAGTTCCAGGCGAAGCGTTTTGCAGAAGCGTCCGTAGCGGCCGAGCAGGCGCTGGCGATCAATCCCAATGCGTTCAAGGCGCTGATCTACAAAGGCCGTTCGCAACTGGAGCTCGCCAAGAAAGACCCGAAATCGGCTGACTGGTCGGCAATACGCCGCTGGTTCACGAAGGCTAATCGTCTCGACGTCAATGCGCCCGAGCCCCTGATGTTCTACTACGAGACTTTCGTCGAGCAGGGCGCTGCGCCGCCGACCCAGGCGGTGGATGGGCTACTCTTCGCGATGGATCTCGTCCCCCAGGACGACGACCTGCGGCTCATGGCCGTGCGTCAGCTTCTGCGTAACAAGGACCCGGCGGATGCAAAGGCCGCTTTCGCGCCGATCGCCTTCCACCCCCACTCGGGCAAGACGAAGCGCCGCAATCTCGAGATCATGGACAAGATCACGAGCGGCGACAGCAAGGGGGCTCTACTCCTGCTCGAGGAGGATGAAGAGAAGAGGCGCAAGGAGAGCTGAGTCACTCCTCTAGAGGTCTAGCGAGGCCTGTTCTTTCCAATTGGCACCCTCACCCGCGAGCAGCTTGCGCTTGCGGTCGAGCCCTCCGGCATAGCCGCCCAGGGAGCCGTCCGAACGGATCACGCGGTGACACGGCACGAGCACTGCGACAGGGTTCGATCCGTTCGCCGTACCGACGGCGCGAACTGCTCCCGGTTCGCCGATCGCCTTGGCGATATCGGCGTAGCTGCGCGTCTCGCCCAGGGGGATCCTTCGCAGCTCCTTCCAGACAGCTTCCTGGAATGCGGTACCGCGGACGTCGATCGGCAGCTCCGGCGTCTGCGCCGGATGCTCGATGGCCATGAGCGCGCCCTCCGCCCAAGCCGAGATCGTGCCGTCGTCAGCAAGGATGGTCGCGTTTGGGAAGCGGCGCTTCAGTGCGCGCTCATCCTCGTCGAAGGTCAGGCGGCAGATACCCTTGGACGTTGCCGCAACCAGCAGCGGACCGAGCGGGCTCTGGGCGATGACATAGCGGATCGTCTCGCCGCGCCCGCCGTCGCGCCAAGCGGAGGGAGTCATTCCGAGCCTCTCCCTGGCGTCGGCATAGAAGCGGCTCGGGCCGGAATAGCCCGCCTCGTAAATTGCCTCGGTCACGCTTCCATTCTCGCCAAGCGCGCTCTTTACACGCTTGGCTCTTAGTGCCCGGGCATAAGCGGCCGGCGAGACGCCTACGTCGCGGGTGAAGATGCGCTGGAAGTGGTGCGGTGCGTAGCCGACCGCCGCGGCGAGGTCGTAAAGACCGGGCGCCTCTTCCGACTGCTCGATCAACCGGACCGCCTTCGCGACCGCCTCGCGGTCGCGGCCGACCTCGTCGGGACGGCAGCGGAGGCATGAACGGTAGCCCGCGGCACGGGCGTCCTCGGCAGTGGCGAAGAATTCGACATTCTCACGCCGCGGCCGACGCGCCGGGCAGCTCGGCTTGCAATAGATGCCCGTGGTCTTCACCGCGCCGATCACGCGGCCATCCCAATTGCGGTCGCGCCGTTCGAACGCGGCCCAGGCTGCTTCGTCATCGACGGAGTCGGTCACGTCCGCGGGTCTAGTGCACTCAATTTGCCGTGCAAGGGTGGCCATCTTTCAGTTCCTTTCGATCCGGGCGGCGAAGCAGCCGCGCGTCGCATTGTGGGCGTGAATGGTGGCGACGGCCGGGTTGGCGAAGAGTCGCCGGATTCCTTCGTCGGCCTCGCCGGGCTGAATGAGAATCGCGTCGGCCATCATGCCGTCGGCATCGAAACCGCGCAGCGACAGGATGCGCTTTTCGAACACCGGCGGGACCTGGTCGACATAGTCGGCCGCTTGCTCCTCGCCCTCAGTGACGAAGATGGCATGTCGCGCGCGATAGGGGTTCGCCACGTCATGGCTGACGTGGTTGAGCAGAAGCACCTTTTCGCCGATTGCCCGGTCGGTCAGGCTCACACGGCAAGGGAAGGTCGGGCTGTCGACGGTCATGCGAACAATTCCACGCTCCGCGAGCTCTTCGTCGGGCAGGCCGAACAGCGGCTTGAAAGGCGCAGGGTCCAGTCCGCGGATTCTATACGTCATCGGTTCCTCCTGGTTGGAGGCTTTTTACCGTCGCTCCAAGGAAGCCGCTTCCCGCGGCTTGCGGTCAAAAGAGGAGCGCCCGTAGAAGTTGGATATGCGTGGTTTTCGAAGCCTCATCCTCTTGGGCCTGGCGGCCGTCACCATGGGCGCCGCGCCGGCACGGACCTGCGAGCCGTTGCGGGTGATGAGCTACAACATCCGGCTCGACCTCGAATCCGACGGCATCAACCGCTGGGCCAACCGCCGCGACCAGTTCATCGGGCAGATTCGGATGATGAGCCCTGCAATCGTTGGCCTGCAGGAAGTCGTGCCGGGACAGAAATCCGACCTGGAAAGAGCGCTGCCTGGCTATGACTTCCTGGGTGTCGCGCGCGACGATGGGCGATCCAAAGGCGAGTTCTCGAACCTCGCGATCCGTCGCGACATCTTCCGCGTCCGATCAAGCGGGACCTTCTGGCTTTCGCCGACACCTGCTGTTCCGTCAAAGGGCTGGGATGCCGCCTACCCGCGAATTGCCACCTGGGCCAAGCTCGTGCGGCGAAGCGATGGTCGCCGTTTCCTGGCACTGAACACTCACTTCGATCATGTCGGAGAGACAGCGCGGCTCCAGTCGGCCCGGCAGATAGCCGGCTGGCTCCTGGCGCAGCGCAAGGCAGGCGAAGACATCATCATGACCGGCGATCTCAACGCCGAGCCGGAAACGCCGCCGATCCGCGAACTGAGACAATCCACGCTGGGCCTGCGGGACGCTCACGAAGCCACGCAGACACCACGCATTGGACCCGGCGGGACCTTCAACAATTTCGTGATGGTCCCAAGCGAGAGCCGCCGCATCGACTATATCCTCTCAAGCCCTTCGCTCGGGGTCGAGAACTACGCCGTGCTCGCATGGCAGGGCGAAGGCGGGAGGCCCGCGTCGGACCATTTCCCCGTGATCGCGGACCTGAATCCCTGCGGTAAGTGAAGGAACGCCGCGAACGACATCGGCTGAGCCTTCTTGCATCCCGAAACACCCCCTGCTAGGGCGCCGCGCATCCCACATGGGGCGTCGGGGGCAAACCCCGATAGCGCCCCGTTTTTTCGTGGGGCAAATTCCAGTTCTGGAGCTTTGGGCGCGGTGGAAACATCCAGCGGCATACGGGCCAGCCTAGCAGGGCGTTACGCATCCGCTCTGTTCGACCTGGCGCGCGACGAACGGCAGATCGAAGCGGTGAGCCGCAGCCTCGAGCTGCTGGCGCAGGCGCTGGCGGATTCGCGGGACTTGACGGAGCTTGTGTCGAGCCCGCTCATCGGCCGCGACCAGGCCGGCAAGGCCATGGCCGCAATCGCCGGGCAGCTCTCGCTCGATCCGGTCACGACGAACTTCCTCGGCGTCCTTGCAAGGAACGGCCGCAAGGACCAGCTTCAGAACGTGATCCGCGCATTCCGCCGGCTTGCGGCGGACCATCGCGGCGAAACCACCGCCGAAGTCGTGACTGCAAACGCGCTGGGCGACGATCAGCTTGCGGCCTTGAAGCAGCAGCTGCGTGCCCGGGCAGGCCGTGACGTCGCGATCGAAACGCGCATCGACCCTGAAATCCTGGGTGGGATCGTGATCAAGATGGGCAGCCAGATGATCGACGCATCCATCCGCACCAAACTCAACAAACTCGCCGAGGCGATGAAAGGCTGAATATGGACATCCGCGCCGCTGAAATTTCCCGCGTAATCCGCGACCAGATCGCGAATTTCGATGCCGATGCGCAGGTCTCCGAAGTCGGCACCGTGCTGTCGGTCGGCGACGGCATCGCCCGCATCCACGGCCTCGACAACGTCCAGGCCGGTGAGATGGTCGAGTTCGACGGCGGCATCAAAGGCATGGCGCTGAACCTCGAAGCCGACAATGTCGGCGTCGTGATCTTCGGCTCCGACGCGACCATCGGCGAAGGCTCGACCGCACGCCGGACCGGAACGATCGTGGACGTTCCGATTGGCAAGGGCTTGCTCGGCCGCGTTGTCGACGCTCTCGGCAACCCGATCGACGGCAAGGGCCCGATCGAAGCGACCGAGCGCAGCCGCGTCGAAGTGAAGGCTCCAGGCATCATCCCGAGGAAGTCGGTGCACGAACCGGTGCAGACCGGCCTCAAGGCGCTCGACGCCCTCGTTCCGATCGGCCGGGGCCAGCGCGAGCTGATCATCGGCGACCGCCAGACGGGCAAGACCGCGGTCGCGATCGACACCTTCATCAACCAGAAGGAAATCAACAAGTCGGGCAAGGAGAGCGAAAAGCTCTATTGCATCTACGTCGCCATCGGCCAGAAGCGCTCGACGGTCGCGCAGATCGTACGCGCACTAGAAGAAAGTGGCGCGATGGAATATTCCATCGTGGTCGCTGCGACCGCGTCGGAACCGGCTCCGCTGCAGTATCTAGCGCCCTACACCGGCGTCGCTATGGGCGAATATTTCCGCGACAACGGCATGCACGCCGTTATCGTGTACGACGACCTTTCAAAGCAGGCCGTCGCCTACCGCCAGATGTCGCTGCTGCTGCGCCGCCCACCGGGCCGCGAAGCCTATCCGGGCGACGTCTTCTACCTGCATAGCCGGCTTCTCGAGCGCGCTGCGAAGATGAACGACGACAATGGCGGCGGATCGCTCACCGCACTGCCGATCATCGAGACGCAGGCAGGCGACGTGTCGGCCTACATTCCGACCAACGTGATCTCGATCACCGACGGCCAGATCTTCCTCGAGACGGACCTCTTCTACCAGGGCATCCGTCCGGCGATTAACGTCGGTCTTTCGGTCAGCCGCGTCGGCTCGGCCGCGCAGACCAAGGCGATGAAGAAGGTCGCCGGATCGATCAAGCTGGAGCTCGCGCAGTACCGCGAGATGGCGGCCTTCGCACAGTTCGGCTCGGACCTCGACGCCTCGACGCAGAAGCTTCTCGCTCGAGGCGCCCGCCTGACCGAGCTGCTGAAGCAGCCCCAGTACAGCCCGATGCCGGTCGAGGAGCAGGTCGCCTCGATCTACGCCGGTACGCAGGGCTTCCTCGACAGCGTCGATACGAAGGACGTCGTCCGGTACGAGGCCGCGCTCCTCAGCTACCTCCGCAACGAGAAGGCCGACGTCCTGAAGGCCATTCGCGACAGCAAACAGCTCGACGACGACACGGCAGCCAAGCTCAAGGACGCGCTGACCGAGTTCGGGAAGACGTTCGCATAAAATGGCGAGCCTAAAGGCCCTCAAGCTTCGCATCGGCTCGGTGAAGTCGACGCAGAAGATCACCAAGGCGATGAAGATGGTCGCCGCGGCGAAGCTTCGCCGTGCGCAGCAGGGCGCCGAGGCCGGGCGTCCCTACTCGACCCGGATGAGCGGCGTCGTCTCCTCGCTGGCGGCCAAGGTCGCGCGCAGTCCCGAAAGCCCGAAGCTGCTGGTCGGCACGGGTAAGGACGACACGCACCTGATCGTCGTCGCGACCAGCGACCGCGGGCTTGCCGGCGCGTTCAACAGCAACATCGTCCGAGCGGCTCGCCGCAAGGCCGACGAGCTGATTGCCCAGGGCAAGACGGTGCTGTTCTACATCGTCGGCCGAAAGGGTCGCCCGGTGCTTCAGCGCGTCTACCCGAAGGGGATCGTGGCGCAGTACGACACGAGCGCCATGAAGGCGCCGTCCTATGCCGACGCGCAGGCGATCGCGAAGGACATCATCGACCGTTTCTCCCGGGACGGGGTAGACGTCGTGCACCTGGCTTATGCGAACTTCCGCTCGACGCTCGTTCAGGAGCCGGTGGTCGAGCAAATCATTCCTGTGCCGCTTGCCGCCGCCAACGATGCGGGGACTGGCCCGGCGTCGCTCGCAGCCGTGGAATATGAGCCGGACGAGGCGGAGATCCTTGCCGACCTGCTTCCGCGCAACATCACGATCCAGGTCTATCATGCGCTGATCGAGAACCAGGCCGGCTTCTACGGCTCGCAGATGACCGCGATGGACAATGCGACCCGCAACGCCGGCGACATGATCAATCGCCTGTCGATCCAGTACAATCGCCAGCGTCAGGCCGCGATCACCACCGAACTCGTTGAAATCATCTCCGGCGCAGAAGCGCTCTAACCCGATACGAAGCCGAGGAAGACAGACATGGCAACCGCCGCTGAAACCAAGCCCCGCAGCCGAGCCAAGAAGGCCGAGACGACCGCGTCCGGCTCCGGCGCAGCCGCCGAGCAGCAGACCGGCAACCTCGTCGGCCGCGTCGCTCAGGTCATCGGCGCCGTCGTCGACGTCGCGTTCGAGGGCGAGCTTCCGCCGATCCTCGCCGCACTCGAGACGGACAATGACGGCATTCGCCTGGTCCTCGAGGTCGCTCAGCACCTCGGCGAGAACGTTGTCCGCACGATCGCGATGGACTCGACCGACGGCCTGACCCGCGGCCAGGTCGTGCGCGCCACCGGCTCACAGATCCGCGTGCCCGTCGGCCCGAAGACGCTCGGCCGCATCATGAACGTCATCGGCGAGCCGATCGACGAGCGTGGACCGATCGGCAGCGACATGACCGCTTCCATTCACGCCGACGCTCCCCCCTTCGTCGACCAGTCGACCGAAGCCGCGATCCTGGTCACCGGCATCAAGGTCATCGACCTGCTCGCGCCTTATGCGAAGGGCGGCAAGATCGGCCTGTTCGGCGGCGCAGGCGTCGGCAAGACGGTGCTCATCCAGGAGCTGATCAACAACATCGCCAAGGGTCACGGCGGCGTCAGCGTGTTCGCCGGCGTCGGCGAGCGCACCCGTGAAGGCAACGACCTCTACCACGAGTTCCTCGAAGCCGGCGTCATCGCCAAGGACGCCGACGGCAATCCGACCCCGGAAGGCTCCAAGGTCGCTCTCGTGTTCGGCCAGATGAACGAGCCGCCGGGAGCGCGCGCCCGCGTCGCTCTGTCCGGCCTGGCGCAGGCCGAATATTTCCGCGACCAGGAAGGCCAGGACGTGCTCTTCTTCGTCGACAACATCTTCCGCTTCACCCAGGCGGGCTCGGAAGTGTCGGCGTTGCTCGGCCGTATTCCTTCGGCTGTGGGCTATCAGCCGACCCTGGCGACCGACATGGGCACCCTCCAGGAGCGCATCACGTCGACCAACAAGGGTTCGATCACTTCGGTGCAGGCCATTTACGTGCCGGCCGACGACTTGACCGACCCCGCGCCGGCCACGTCCTTCGCCCACCTCGACGCCACCACGACGCTGTCGCGTGCGATTTCGGAGCTGGGCATCTATCCGGCCGTCGATCCGCTCAATTCCGTCAGCCGCGTTCTGACCGCGGCCGTCGTCGGCCAGGAGCATTATGAGGTTGCCCGCGCCGTCCAGGAGACGCTGCAGAAGTACAAGAGCCTGCAGGACATCATCGCGATCCTCGGCATGGACGAGCTTTCCGAAGAGGATAAGCTGGTCGTCAGCCGCGCCCGCAAGATCCAGCGCTTCCTGTCTCAGCCGTTCCACGTCGCCGAAGTCTTCACGAACATTCCGGGCAAGTTCGTGCAGGTCGAAGACACGGTCCGCTCGTTCAAGGCAGTTGTGAACGGCGAGTATGATCACCTGCCGGAAGCCGCCTTTTACATGGTCGGCGGCATCGATGAGGCCGTCGCCAAGGCCGAGAAGCTGGCTCAGGAGGCCTAAGCGGACGTGGCCGACCGGCTTCGCCTCGAGGACTGCGTAAACGACGTCTGTCCCTGGTCGGGCGAGCCGGTCAGCGCCGACAGCCTGACGCTCTACAAGGGCAAGGTGGTCGGCTTCTGCAACACGGGCTGCCGCGACAAGTTCGAAGCTGCCGCAGGCGCATTCGACGCGGCGATTGAAGGTAAGAAGTAATGGCCGATCTCAAGTTCGAGCTCGTAACCCCGGACCGCCTCGTCATGTCGGACGACGTCCATATGGTCGTCGTTCCGGGCACGGAGGGCGAATCCGGCATCCTGGCCGGCCATGCGCCCTACATGACGACGCTGCGCGACGGAGAGATCGCGGTGTACCGCACGCAAGGCGCCCAGCCTGAGCGCATTCCGGTGACTGGCGGCTTCGCCGAGGTCAGTGAGCGCGGCCTTACCGTGCTCGCGGAGAGCGCGGGGGCTTAATCGCCCTTCGGTGCGTAGCGCCACCGCTGCGCCTTCGAGCCGTCGGCAAGCGAGACTTCGGCCATCAGATAACTGCCGTCGCGCCAGTAGCGGATTCTCTGCGGGTAGTCGTGACCCGCGTTCATGAAAGTAATTCCCGGCTCCTTGCTGCTCCGAACCCAGGCGAAGGCCGTGCGGTTATTCCCCTTCGGCGCTCCGTAGAAAGTGAGCGGGTCAATCGCGGGATCGTCCGTTTCCACCATCTCGATCTGCATCACTTCCCAGCTGTCGAGCACGCCGCCCTGCCCGCTACGGCCGCTACCGAGCATGATCCCGCCGCGTGGGCCGGTCCAGCACTCCTCCGTCCAACGATCTTCCGAGCGATGCTCCCAGCAGCCCGCCATCCAGTCCGGCAAGGCAATAGGCTGGGCATCTCCTGCCAAGATCGCCGCGAGAATCAGCCACATGGCGGTACCCCTCAAGTCCCGGGCAATCTAAACGCGGTTAGCTTTTTCTAAAAGTTTGAGTCCTATTCACCATTCCCGAACTTGGCGGAAGACGCAGGACGGGAACGGAATGAACGCATTCGGCAAGCGCGGCGGCATGGGCGGCAGTGGCCGTCCGCAATTCGGTGTCGCCAAACCGATGAAGTCCTCGGGCGGCGCCGCGGCGGCAGCGACCGACGTTCCTGACGAGGCCGAGCAGTTCCCGCCGGTCTCGGATCTCACCGCGAACCTCGATGGCAGTCAGCAGGATTCGAACGGACCGTCGATGGGGGCGATGGACCGCCTCAACAGCCGCCAGAATGCCAGCGGAGAAGCCGCCAGCAGCAAGACGGAAGGCTTTGAAGCCGCCGTTCACCGCATCAAGGAGCAGGTGCTCCCGCGCCTCCTGGAACGCGTCGATCCGGAAGCGGCAGCAACGCTCAGCAAGGACGAGCTGGCCGAAGAATTCCGGCCGATCATCAGTGAGGTTCTGACCGAGCTCAAGATCAACCTCAACCGCCGCGAGCAGTTCGCTCTCGAAAAGGTGCTCGTCGACGAGCTTCTCGGCCTCGGGCCGCTCGAGGAGCTTCTCGCCGACCCGGCCGTCAGCGACATCATGGTCAACGGCCCCGACCAGACCTTCGTCGAGCGCAAGGGCAAGCTCGAGGTGGCCCAGATCCAGTTCCGCGACGAGGAACATCTGTTCCAGATCGCCCAGCGCATCGTGAACAAGGTCGGCCGCCGCGTCGACCA
Source organism: uncultured Alphaproteobacteria bacterium (assembly GCA_963829625.1). Taxonomy (GTDB): domain Bacteria; phylum Pseudomonadota; class Alphaproteobacteria; order Sphingomonadales; family Sphingomonadaceae; genus Sphingomicrobium. The sequence goes on from CAWHJH010000005.1 coordinate 120,845, forward strand.
GACCACGCCGCTCGCCGACGCCCGCCTTCAGGATGGCAGCCGCGTCAACGTCATCATTCCTCCGCTGTCGCTTCGCGGCACCGCGATCTCCATTCGTAAGTTTTCCGAGAAGCCGATCACGCTCGACATGATGAAGGGCTTTGGCTCCATGTCGGAGAAGATGGCGACGGTGCTGAAGATCGCCGGCGCCAGCCGAATGAACATCGTCATCTCGGGTGGTACCGGTTCGGGTAAGACGACGATGCTCAATGCTCTGTCGAAGATGATCGACCCGGGCGAGCGCGTGATCACCATCGAGGACGCGGCCGAGCTTCGTCTGCAGCAGCCACACTGGCTGCCGCTCGAAACCCGTCCGGCGAACCTCGAGGGCCAGGGCGCGATCACGATCCGCGACCTCGTCATCAACGCCCTGCGTATGCGTCCCGACCGCATCATCCTCGGCGAGATTCGCGGCCAGGAGTGCTTCGATCTCCTGGCGGCGATGAACACCGGCCACGACGGCTCGATGGCGACGCTTCACTCCAACTCCCCGCGCGAATGCCTCGCCCGTATGGAGAACATGGTGATGATGTCGGACATCAAGATCCCGAAGGAGGCAATCAGCCGCCAGATCGCGGACTCGGTCGACCTCATCGTCCAGGTGAAGCGCCTTCGCGACGGTTCGCGCCGCACGACCAACGTGACCGAAGTGATCGGCATGGAAGGCGACGTCATCGTCACGCAGGAGCTGTTCAAGTTCGAATATCTGGACGAGACCTCCGACGGAAAGATCCTCGGCGAATATCGCTCGATGGGTCTGCGCCCCTACACGCTCGAAAAGGCGAAACAGTACGGCTTCGACCAGCCGTACCTGGAGGCGTGCCTCTAATCGGACAGGCCAATGGCGGCGCAAGACTTCGCGCCGCCATTTCCGGACCTTTAGCGCTCCATTCGATAGAGCAGGTTTAGCGAAACACCGGTTTCCAGCTGTCCTGGAGCCACGATGCCGCCATCGCGCTCCGGCGCGGGAGGTGGCGGCGGTGGCGGTGGCGCCGAGGCATTGCCGACCCGGGAACCCATCACCACCACTTCCGTGCCGCGATAGGAGACCCCCTCCTCCACCGAAAGGAGCCGGACGGAGCTATAGCCATTGTTGCGGGCATATTCCGTGGCCTCCGCTTGGCCCCGCGCCATGGCGCGAATGCGCGCCTCCCGACGCAGCGGCGCCGGGTCCGAAATCGCGAAGTTCGGTCCGTAGACGGTATCGGCGCCAGCCGTGGTCAATGCGTCAAGCAAGGACGTCAGCGTGTCGATGTTACGTGTTTTGATCTGCACCGAATTGCTGGCGATGTAGCCGATCAAGGTCTGCCGACCTCGCCCATTGGGTTCGTTGTCCCAGCGATAGTCGGGTTGCAGCTGAATACCCTGCGTCTGGATGTCGCGCTCGCGAATGCCAGCTGCGCGGATGGTTGCCAGCAGCTTCTCCGTCTTCACTTTGTTGGCCGCTACGGCCTCCGTGGCCGTCGACGCCTTGGCCTGGGTCCCAACCGTCATGCTGGCCTCGTCGGGCGGAGTCCTCAGCGATTCCGCAATGTTGACCCGCACCAGCGGCGTGTTCGCCATTTCGGCGATGCTCGCGGTCGGGGCTTGCTGAGCCAGAGCCATTCCCGGATGAAACAAGGACGCCGACAAAGCGATTGCCGCGCCCAAAGATCGGTACCCCATGAAATCTCCCTCTCGAACGGCGGGCAAAATCACCCGCTCGATCCTGAGACGCGGGTCCCCAGGAAAACCTTTGAGCAGTTCGGGAAAATTTCTGAAGGCCAGGCCGCCGACCGGAGGAAAATGGTGGGCGTGGCAAGGATTGAACTTGCGACCCCTGCGATGTCAACACAGTGCTCTACCACTGAGCTACACGCCCACTCGGGAACGGGCATGTAGAGAGCAGTGGCGGGCGGCGCAACCCTTCGGACGCCGTCGAGTGCAGTTGCTTCACCTTGAATGAGATGAGAGCATGCAGTCATGTCGAAAGTGCGCATTGAGCGGCGGTTTCGGGGGCCGCCCGAGACTGGAAACGGAGGCTATGTCGCGGGGCTGGTTGCCGCCGCGCTCGGCGGATCGAACTGCACGGTCACGCTGAAGTCCCCGCCGCCGATCGATCAGGACCTGACGCTCGAGACTGACGGCACCTCTGCCGGCCTGTTCCGGGGCGACGAGATCGTCGTGACGGCCGCCAGGGAGCCGATCGACATCGACGTCCCCCCTCCGCCCACGCTCGCCGAGGCGAAGGATGCCGAACCTCGCTTCACCGGTCATTCCCATCACATCTTTCCAGGCTGCTTCGTCTGCGGTCCGGAGCGTGAGGCCGGCGACGGCATGCGAATTTTCCCCGGAGCGCTCCACGACAAAGACCGCCGCGTCGCCGCAACCTGGACCCCGGACGAGGGCGTCATCGGCGAGGACGGGTTTGTTCGTCCGGAATTCCTGTGGGCGGCGCTAGATTGTCCCGGCTATTTCGCGACGGAGGACCAGGCCGGCCTGGCGCTGCTTGGTCGCATGTCGGCGGTGATCCACCGCAGCGTCCGGGCGGGTGAGCCGCTGATCGTCACGGGATGGCCGATCGACAGCGAGGGCCGGAAGCACCGCGTGGGTAGCGCATTGCACGATCCCAATGGCGAACTCGTAGCCGCGGCACGTGCAACCTGGATCACGTTGAATTAGACGAAGGATGCCTAAAGGCAGCCCAGCACGTCCACTTACAGGCGGCCGTGCTGATCTTCGGTCTGGAAGATGCGGTCGACCTCCGCGACGAGGTCCTTGAGGTGGAAGGGCTTCGAAAGAAGCTTAGCCCCCGGAGTCGTACGTCCGCCCTGGAGAGCGACGGCGGCGAATCCGGTGATAAACATCACGCGGATGTCCGGATCGATCGCCGAGGCCTTCTGAGCCAGCTCGATCCCGTCCATTTCCGGCATGACGATGTCCGTCAGCAACAGGTCGAATCGGTCGGATTCAAGGAGCGGCATGGCCTCCGTACCGCATCCCACGGCGGACACTTCGTAGCCGACCCTCTGCAACGCGCGCTGCAGATACTCGCGCATAGAAGTATCGTCTTCGGCCAGAAGAATTTTCGCCATGAATGTCCTTATGCTCGGAACGCTTAATATTTTCCAGCGTCATGGGTTCCTGTTGACCCGAAACGCTACACTCATAGGGTCAGCGCCATGAGCAGGAATTCCTGACACTTATGCCCCTTTCCCCACCGGCCCTGTATCCGCACCGCGCCCACGTCCCGGTGCTGATTTCGGTCCCTCACGCGGGCCGGGACTATCCGGACTGGCTGATCGCCCTCTGCAAGGGAGGGGCGCAGGCACTTCACGCGCTGGAGGATCCGCTGGTCGACGATCTCGTCGAAGGGGCCCTCGACAAGGGCATCGGTGCGGTGATCGCGAGAACCCCGAGGGCCGCGATCGACTGCAATCGCGCGGAGGACGAGATCGACCCGACCGTGATCCGATCAGGCCCAATCGCGTCGCTCAGCGCCCGCGCGCGGGGTGGACTCGGCATTATTCCCGGCCGCACGGCCACCCACGGGTCACTGTGGCGACAGCCAATTCTGCGGCACGAGCTGGAGGAACGGCTCGCTCAGGCCCACCGCCCGTACCATCGCGCAATCGAGCAAATGCTGGGGCGCCTGCTTGACGAGTTCGGCTGCGCACTCCTGCTGGACTGCCATTCCATGCCCCCGCCAGACGGGGGGCCGTCGGTCATCATCGGCGACCGGTACGGCCAGAGCGCCGCGCCCTGGGTCACGTCCGAGGCCGTGAGAATCGTCACGTCCGTCGGTTTCCGCGCAGGCGTGAACTTGCCCTTTGCAGGCGGCCATGTGGTGCAACGCCATGGAGCGCCGGCGCGCGGAGTGCATGCGCTGCAGATCGAGATCGACCGCCGTTGTTACCTGCAGGCAAACGTCACCAAGCGCGGGCCCGGATTTGCGAAAGTCGCGCGGCTGTTCGAGGAGCTGGCGCTACGGCTCGGCCAGTCGCTGCTTGACCGCCGTTTTTCCGAGGCTGCCGAATAAAAAGGGCCGCCCCGGTTGTGCTCGGGACGGCCCAGTTCAGGGAGGACGCACAATTGGTGCGCTGCTCGCGGCTGCGAACAAGGGGAGCTCCGCAGCGGCGAACTTTCCTCAAGATGGGCGTGCGGCGGTAGGATTCAATTCCACCCACCGCGTGATGTTCACGCTTCGGCGGGCGCCGGCTGCGGCACCGTGACGGGACCCTTCCCCTGGGCCACCTGCCTCGAGAAGATGTCGCGGATCTGCGACAGCGAGAAGAGGTGCGCGTAGATCAGCGCCAGCAGGCCGCTCTGGTTCATCTTACGAAGCTCGTCGCCACGAAGCTCGCGGAGCTTCTCTTCGTCGACCATGCGGAAGCCGCGGTAGACGAACGGCTGGGGAGCGCCTTCGGGCTGTATCGCGACTTCGCCGTCCATCAGAAGGTCGCTGTTCTTCAGTTCCTGGATGAAGGCCGCGGTGCGCTGTCCGGCGGTTTCAAACTGCTCGCAAAACTGCAGAACGGCCTTGGTCGCCTCCGACGGCTGGTCGCCGTCGAACAGCGCCTCGCCCTCGTCGAACTCGCCGACCGCACCCGAAGTGGGATCGAAGCACAGCGACAGCTCGTCGCTTTCCGGCCGCAGGCGGGCCAGAAGGAACGGATAACGGCGCATATAGGCGGGGATGTAGATGCTCGGATCGTGCGGAAGACCAGTCGGGTCGAGAAAAGCGTTCGCACCCTCGTTCAAGCCCATCAGGGCAAGCGGAACTGGATCGCCGCCGACCGAGAAGACGATCGGATAGTAGCGCTGCAGCAGACCGAACTCGTCCACAGTGACCGGCACCGCGTGCGCAACGCCCATCTGCGGGGCGCTTTCGATGCGGCGGATCTTCATGTTGCCGTGCTGGCCCGCGTTGAGGGCTTCGAGCTTGTTGTAGAAAAGCGGCAATTCCTGTGTGGGCGCTGCGGTCGCCATTTTGCTGGTCTCTCCTGGGTGCCGGCTCGTGCGCGCTCGCGCGTGTGTCACAGGCCGATGAATTCGTGCGCAGCCTGTATGCAAGGGCCATGGGTTTCGCAAGTGCTGTCAGCCGCGGCCAGCCCTTCCGGCATGCCCCGACAATTCATTGATTGTTCAACGCGATGACCCCAAAGCAGGAAAACCGGGGACACGATCGCATAAATGCCGTTTTCGCTACTTCTCTCGCTCTTTTTGGCGATGTTCGGCTTCGCTTCGGCTGCCCAGTCGGACGAGGTGCGAACACTCGTGGTCGAGCGCGAGGTGATCATGCGCATCCCCGTTCGGCCGAGGCCGGTGCAGCCCTTCACATGGGAGGAGAAACGGGGCCCCAAGTGCATCGAAGCCTCGAACATCCGCGCAGCCGCCCTTTCGGGCCGTGAAACGGTCGATTTCCTGCTGTTCGACCGCACGAGGCTTCGCGCCCAGCTGTCCGAGGACTGCCCCGCGCTGGATTTCTACAACGGTTTCTACGTTACTCCCGAAAAAGGGAAACTGTGCGCCCGGCGGGACGAGATTCATTCGCGAATTGGGCGGAGCTGCACAATCGAACGTTTTCACCGCCTGACACCACGGCTTTCGCGCTGATTCCTTGACAAGGTTGAAAAGCGCGCCTTAGCCCCGATTTGATGCAACGCTGTGCGTGGCGCATCGTGGCTCACGCCCTTCATCCGGATTTTGCATGACTTTTGCCGACCTCGGCCTTTCTGACCAATTGCTCCGCGCCGTCGAAGAAAGCGGCTATTCGGAGCCAACTCCGATTCAGCGCGGTGCGATCCCGTCCGTGCTGATGGGCCGCGACCTGGTGGGCATTGCGCAGACGGGCACCGGCAAGACCGCCAGTTTCGTGTTGCCGATGATCGACATCCTCGCCCATGGCCGCAGCCGCGCTCTGATGCCGCGTTCGCTCATCCTCGAGCCGACGCGTGAGCTCGCGGCGCAGGTGTCGGAGAATTTCGAGAAGTACGGCAAGTACAACAAGCTCTCCATGGCGCTCCTGATCGGCGGCGTTCAAATGGGCGACCAGGTGAAGGCGCTCGAAAAGGGCGTCGACGTCCTGATCGCGACGCCGGGCCGCCTGATGGACCTTTTCCAGCGCGGAAAAATCCTGCTCAACGGCTGCGAGCTGCTGGTCATCGACGAGGCGGACCGGATGCTCGACATGGGCTTCATCCCCGACATCGAGGAAATCTGCTCGAAGCTGCCGAAGTCGCGGCAGACCCTGCTGTTCTCGGCAACCATGCCGCCGCCCATCCAGAAGCTCGCCCAGAAGTTCCTGAACGAGCCGAAGCGGATCGAGGTCGCCCGACCAGCAACGGCCAACATCAACATCGAACAGAGGCTGGTCGCTGGTCGAGGCGAGCAAAAAGCGCGAAGTCCTTCGCGACCTGTTGCGGACGGACGAGGTCCGGAACGCCATCATCTTCTGCAACCGCAAGTCGACCGTCCGCGACCTGTCGACCAGCCTGAAGCGCTCCGGCTTCGCCGCGGGGCAGATCCACGGCGACATGGACCAGTCGGACCGCATTGCCGAGTTCGAGCGCTTCAAGCGCGATGAGATCAACATCCTCATCGCATCCGACGTCGCCGCCCGCGGTCTCGACGTAAAGGGCGTCAGCCACGTCTTCAACTTCGACGTTCCGTGGCAGCCCGACGATTATATCCACCGGATCGGCCGCACCGGCCGCGCGGGCGCGACCGGCATTGCGATTACGCTCGCCACGCGTGAGGACAATGAGGCCGTTGCAGCAATCGAAAAGTTGACTGGAATGAAGATTTCCCGCGCGGAAACTTCCGAAACCAAGGCCGCTCCAGTCGAGCCGAAAGCTGCTCCTGTCGAGGCGGAGCGCCCGCAAAAGCGCGCAGCGCGTCCAGCAAACGAGCCGAGCGGCCAGCCCGGGAAGAGCGCGATGAGAGTCCACGAGAGTTCACCCGTCGTCGAGGACATCGAGCCCGACTGGAACGGGCCGCTTCCCTCCTTCCTGTCGGTCGGAGCTCTTTAGGTCCCTCGGAAGCGACCGCCGACTCGTCGCGCAAGGGCTGCGGCGTCGTTCAAAGAGACGGATCAGTCTCTTCCGATATCGGGACCAGGAAATCGGCCAGCGAAGTCCGTCATCCGGGTGCTCGGCAATCGCGTCGCGGAGTCCCTGCATCAGCCGCTGGTAGAACCAGAGGTTGTGCTCGGTCATGAGCATCGCGCCGAGGATTTCGCCGGAACGGACGAGATGGTGGACGTAGGCGCGCTCGAACTTCGTGCAGGTCGGACACGGGCAACCGGGCTCGATCGGTTCTTGATCTTCCGCGAACTTCGCATTCCGGATGTTGATCGGGCCGTCAGCGGTGAAGGCCTGCCCGGTCCGGCCGGACCGAGTCGGCAGCACGCAGTCGAACATGTCGATCCCGCGCCGCACGGCCTCGACAATGTCGTCCGGCTTGCCCACGCCCATCAGGTAACGGGGCTTGTCCGCTGGCAGCTGACCAGGCGCATAGTCGAGGCAGGCGCACATCGCCTCATGTCCCTCGCCCACCGCCAGCCCGCCAACGGCATAGCCGTCGAAACCGACGTCGATCAGCGCGTCCGCCGACGCCCTACGCAATGCCTGGTCGAGACCGCCCTGCTGGATTCCGAAGAGGGCGGCCCGATCGGCATGTTCGCCTCCGCGATCGAACTCCTCGCGCGAACGTTTCGCCCAGCGCATCGACCGTTCCATCGCCGCTGCGGCTTGCTCGCGGGTCGCGGTCGCGGGGACGAGCTCATCGAACGCCATGACGATGTCCGAGCCGAGCAGACGCTGGATGTCGATCGACCGCTCCGGCGACAACATGTGCCGCGTTCCGTCGAGATGGCTGGCGAAGGACACGCCCTCCTCCGTCACCTTCGTAAGCTCGGAAAGGCTCATGACCTGATAGCCGCCGCTGTCTGTCAGGATCGGTCGTTCCCAGCCCATGAAGCGGTGAAGCCCGCCAAGGCGCGCGACGCGGTCCGCCCCCGGCCGAAGCATCAGGTGGTAGGTGTTGCCGAGAATGATGTCGGCGCCCGACGACCGTACATCCTGCGGCTTCACCGCCTTGACGGTGGCGGCGGTCCCGACGGGCATGAAAGCGGGGGTTCGGATCTCGCCGCGCTGCATCGCGATCGTGCCGGTTCGCGCGGCGCCGTCCGTGGCCGCAATGGTGAAGGAGAAACGGGTCATTCCGGCGCGCTCCTAGCGACCGGTGGACCGCCCGGCTAGGAGCGGAACGATGATCGAGCCCTGGGTCTATCCAGTCCTGACCGCGACTGCCGTGCTGACCGGCTTCATCGATGCGGTCGCGGGCGGCGGCGGCCTGATCATGCTGCCCGCCCTGCTCTTCTCGGGCGCTTCGCCGATCCAGGCGCTCGCGACGAACAAGCTGCAGTCGGTGTTCGGCACGGCGGTGGCGACGCGCAACTATGCTCGGGCCGGCCTGGTGAAATGGCGGGACCACAAGCTGGCCATGGCGCTCGTCTTCATCGGCGCGAGTGCAGGCGTCCTCCTCGTGCAGACCGTGGATGCGGTCGTGCTCAGCCTGATCATTCCGTTGCTGCTCGTGTCGGTCGCCGTCTATGTGCTCGTCAGTCCGCGCATGACCGACGAAGACGCCCACCAGCGGCTCAGCGAGCGCGGATACGCACCGGTCGGCGGGCTCATTGGCCTCTACGACGGCTTCTTCGGTCCAGGCACGGGCTCCTTCTTCACGACGAGCCTCGTCGCGCTTCGTGGCTATGGCCTGACCCGCGCCACCGGCGTCACCAAGCTGCTCAACTTCACGAGCAATGTCGCGAGCGTCCTTTTCTTCGCGCTGGGCGGAAAGATGCTGTGGCTGCTCGGACTGTGCATGGCAGCGGGCGCTATGCTGGGCGGCTGGCTCGGCTCACACAGCGCGATCCGCTTCGGAGCGGCGCTGATCCGTCCTCTGCTGGTCATGATCTCGCTCGGGCTGACTGCCAGGCTGCTGTGGGGCTATTTCGCCAGCTGAGCGTCCGGCACGCACCTGAACGAAAGCGGCCCGCCGCGCTGGGGGAGCGGCGGGCCGGACACCCCGGGAGGCGTCAGCGGGAGTTAGTTTCCAAGCGAGGCCGAAACGCCGCTGTTGCCGTTGGCATTGCCGCTTCCGCTTGCACCAACAGAGACGGAACCATTGTTGCCGTTGGTATTGGCATTCGCGCTGCCGCTCGCAGACCCGGAGCCGTTTGCGGAACTGCCAAGCGCGCCCACCGACGTACCGGCAAGCGAACCGGCGGCATTGCCGGCTCCGTTCAAAGCGCCATTCAGGCCAAGATTGCCGGCGCCGTTGCCAACGCCGCTGACCGAGCCGGCGGCATTGCCTCCAGCGTTGGCCATTCCCGTGATTGTGCCGGCGAGGTTCCCTGCGCCGTTCGCGCCACCGGTGACCGAACTTGCCGCATTGCCCGCGCCGGTCACGACGCCTGCAAGCCCGACATTGCCGGATCCGTTGCCTTGGCCGTCGACATTGCCCGCAGCGGAGATGCTGTTCGTAACCGTGCCCGTCACACTGTTGGCGATCGAGCCCGATCCGCCGAGCGTCCCGCCGACAGCGCCGGCCGAGTTCAGGGCTCCGCGAAGAGTGCCGTTGACGGTACCGCCGAGCGTTCCGCCGACAGCGCCGTTAACGGCTCCGGTCACGCCGCCGAGGAGCTGGGCCTGGGCCGGCGTGCCCGCAAGTGCGACCGCAGCGCCCGCGATCAGGATGAACTTCAACATGAGAGTCTCCTTCTAAATTCGGAGAGCTGTTCGAGCCCTCAGTAAGGAGAACGACAGCGAGTCACCGCTTCATCCCGTAATCCGGAATTATTTTGCGCGGACCGCTCGGGGGTCGACGCGGCACGTGCCGCAGACGATGCCGCGGCCGACCCGGCCCTTGCCCGGTCGAGCCTCGTTGGCGAGGCGTTGGGTCGAGCCTGCGAGTGCAAGCCGGGAGGTGGCAAGCGGCGCGGCGAAGCTTGTCCCCCGCACTTTCCCATATCCCTGTCCCGGCAGTGCCGCGGCCATTTCAGCGCCCGGGGCCGCGAAGTCGAGATGACTGGCCTTGCCCGCTTCCGGCAGCGCCCGGCCGCGAGCATCAACGCCGGTGACCGCGATCACCCCGGGATAAGAGGCGGGATATTGCGGAGGCGCGGCGGGCCCGTCGTTCCCGACGGCCGCTACGATCTCGATCCCGCGCGCGCGGAGCGCCTGCACCGCGCGATGGACGATCCGGTTTTGCGGACCGACGAGGCTGATGTTGACCACTTGCGGGCGCTTCGAGGCCAGCCAGCTCAAGGCCCGGACGATTGAGCTGGCCGATCCGGCGGCGCGCGATCCACCATAGACGTCGGCGACGAAGAGGGATGACTCTCGGGCGGCGCCCTGGAACGGCCCCTGATTGCCGACGATCAGCGAAGCGACGGCAGTGCCGTGTCCGGTCGGCTGCGGGCGGCCTGCAAAGCCATTTTGTTCGATTGCGGCTCCGCTCATCGACGGATGCGAAGCCACGCCACCATCGACGATCCCGATCCGGGGTCCGCCGCGCGATCCCTGGCTAGCGGCAAGAGCTCCCACGAAAGGGAAGAGGTCGCCTCCCGCCGGTTCGTAGACGTGGTCGAAATCGGCCTGCAAACGCGGGGCAACGGAGCGCAGGCGCCGAAGGGCCTGGCGCGTGGACAGATTGCGAGGCACCGACAGGGTCACGCTTCGGATGCCAAGCGCCGGATCGCGGTCGTCGGCGACGATCGCGAAGCCCGCTCTCGCCGCCAGCTGGAGCGAAGGCTGGTCGGGATCGACCGCGACGAGCACTCCTCGGCGTACCGGCTGCCCGTTCCCGTCGTTGTCGAGCTCACGAGGATGCTGGCGCATCAGTTCTCGTAGCCGAAACTGGCGAAGCTCCAGCAGAGCTGGCCGCGGGTGCTTCCGCGATCCGTTCCGGCAGGCCTGAGACCGTGTTCAGCGTCGGGGACACAGCCTCACGAGCGCCCGGCTGGGCGAGAATGTCTTGCAGGGTCGGTCCGATGACCGGAACGCTGCGGGTCGGCAGGTTGACCGGCGGCAGCGCGGGCAACCCGACACCGGGCAGCAGTTGCGCGCCGGCGCTGCCGGCGAGAATCGCGGCGGCGGCGGCTCCGATGAGCGAACGATGGACGAAGCTGGACATCACGTGACCTCTTTTTATGCCTTCGGGATGAAACGATGATGAAGCGTCGTTTCATCCGTATGAGGGCGAATGGGATCATTGGACGCGTTCGAGGACGAACTGGCGCAGCTGCTTCCGCGGCTTCGGCGGTTCGCGCACACGCTGAGCCGGCACGGCGCCGATGCCGACGATTTGACGCAGGCGACGGTCGAACGCGCCTTGCGGTCGCGCGACCAGTGGCAGCCGGGCACGAGGCTCGATTCCTGGCTCTACCGGATCATGCGCAACTTGTGGATCGACACGACCCGCGCGCGGGTACGGAAAGAAAGGCACGAAGCGCCAGAGGACGAGGCGCAGTGGATTGGCGAGGACCCGCGCGAGGCCATCGACGCTTCGCTCGAACTGAAGCGGGCGATGGCCGCGTATGGAGCGGCTCCCGGACGAGCAGCGCGAGGTCGTGGCGCTCATCCTGGTCGAAGGCTTCGGCTATCGCGAAGTCTCCGAAATGCTCGACCTGCCGATCGGGACGGTATCGAGCCGGCTGGTGCGCGGACGCACGGCGTTGCTGGAAATGTTGGGTGGGACTGCTGATGATTGAGGACGAAAAATTCTTCGCATGGCTCGACGGCGAACTGCCGCCGGAAGAGGCCGCTCGCGTCGAAGCCGAGGTTGCGGCCGATCCGCGCTTGTCCCGCCTCGCCGCTGAGCATCGCGCGATGACGAGCGGGTTACGCCACGCGTTCGCCGAGGTCGAAGCGCAGCCCGTGCCCGAACGGTTGCGGATCGACCGGGACAAAAACGTCGTGAACCTTGCAGGAGTGCGCGCCGTTCAGGCCGCGAGGACAGCGACGCCGATTTGGGCTCAAATGGCAGCGCTGGCGGCCACGCTCGCGGTTGGCGTTTTCGCGGGGAATGCGATGTCGGGTATGTTCACTGCCGGCTCCTCGAACCCGATCGAAGCCGAGGCCGGCCGCCTTGTCGCGTCCGCCGAGCTCGAGAATGCGCTTTACGCCCGGCTTGCCAGCGCGCCCGTCGAATCGGGCCCGCGCATCGGCCTCACCTTCCGCGACAAGTCGGGCGCCATCTGTCGAACTTTCGAGGACCAGGCGGCGAGCGGCCTCGCCTGCCGCGAAGGCGGCGACTGGCGCATCCGCAGCCTGTTCCAGGCGCCGGAAGGCCAGACGACCGACTATCGAATGGCGAGCGGGCAAAACCCTCAGCTCCTTGAAGCGGTTGATGCGGCCATCGACGGCGAACCGTTCGATGAGGCTGAGGAGAAAGCGGCGGCGGAACGCGGCTGGAAGTGAGGTTTCAGCGACCGGGGGGAATCAGCAGGCTCGCGTCTCCGTAGGAGTAGAAGCGGTACTTCTCCTCAACGGCGTGAGCATAGACCTTCTTCATCGCATCCAGGCCCATCAGGGCGCTGACCAGCATGAACAAGGTCGAGCGGGGCAGGTGGAAGTTGGTGATGAGCCCGTTCACGGCCTTGAAGCGGTATCCGGGCGTGATGAAGATCGCCGTGTCGCCTTCGAACGGCCCGATGACCCCATCGTCGCCGGCCGCGCTTTCGAGAAGGCGTAACGAGGTCGTGCCAACCGCGATCAGCCGGCCTCCGGACGCCCGCACTCCATTCAGCCGATTCGCCGTCTCCGCGTCGACGCGTCCCCATTCGGAGTGCATCTTGTGCTCGCTCGTGTCCTCCGCTTTGACCGGCAGGAAGGTGCCTGCGCCCACGTGCAGCGTCAGCGTCTCGCGGCCTATGCCCTGTTTCTCCAGCGCCTCGATGAGCTTGGGCGTGAAGTGCAGCGCCGCGGTGGGCGCGGCGACCGCCCCGTCCTCCCGCGCGAACATGGTCTGGTAATCGTCGCGGTCCGACCGATCGGCCGGGCGGCGCGACGCGATGTAGGGCGGCAAAGGCATCCGACCCGCGCGTTCGAGGAGCAATTCCACCGGCTCCTCGCCTTCGAAGTGGAGCAGGACGGCTCCATCTTCATCGCGGCCGTCGACGGAGGCCGACACGCCGCCGCCGAATTCGACCGTGTCCCCGATGCGCAGGCGCTTCGCATTGCGGACAAACGCCCACCAGCCGCGCGGCCCTTCCCGCTTGTGGAGGGTCGCCCCGATCCGCGCTTCGCCGCGCTTTCCTTCGAGCTGCGCGGGAATGACCCTTGTGTCGTTGAAGACGAGCGTGTCGCCCGGCCGAAGAAGACTCGGCAGGTCCAGCACCATCTTGTCGGCGATCGTCCCGCCCTCGACCAGCAGCAGGCGCGCGCTGTCCCGCGGCTTGGCGGGCCTAAGCGCAATCAGCTCTGGCGGTAGGTCGAAGTCGAAAAGGTCGACGCGCATCCGCGCCTGCTACCCTCCGAGCGAGGCGCGGACGATCCTGGTCGGCTGCGCCGGCGGTTCGCCGGGAGCGATCTTGTCGACGGCATCCATGCCTTCGATAACCCGCCCCATGACCGTGTACTTGTCGTTGAGGCTCGCATTCGGCGCGAACATGATGAAGAATTGGCTGTTCGCGCTATCGGGGCTGTCGGCACGCGCCGCCCCCATGGTCCCACGAAGGAACGGCAGCGAATTGAACTCGGCCTTGAGGTCGGGAAGAGTCGATCCGCCCTCTCCCGTTCCCTTTGGATCGCCGCCCTGGGCCATGAAACCGGGGACCACGCGATGGAAGACGAGGCCGTTGTAAAACCCGCTGCGGACGAGGGACTTGATTCGGTCGACATGCCCGGGAGCAGCGTCCGGCCGCAGGACGATCACGACCTTGCCGCCTGTGCTTAGGTCGAGGGTGAGCCGGTTCGACGGATCATTCGCAACGTCTTGCGGCGCAATGATCGGAAGCATGGGCGCCGGTGCTTCGGCTGCCGGCTGGGCGGCGACCAGCGCAAGCGCTGACAGTGAGAACAAAACCCTTCCAATCATGCGCCCGCTTCTCCCTCGAGTTGCCTTTTCACATCCGCCGCGACTGCCGGCGTGACGAACTTGTCGATCGACCCGCCATAGCGCGCGATCTCCTTAACCAGACGTGATGCGATCGGCTGGAGCGAGACGCCGGCCATCAGGAAGACCGTTTCGATGTCGTCGTTCAGTTGCTGATTCATCCCCGCCATCTGAAACTCATATTCGAAGTCCGCGACGGCTCTCAGGCCGCGAATGATCATCGAGGCGCCCTGCGATTCCGCGAAATCCATCAGCAGCGAGTTGAATTCGACCACCTGGATCCTGCCGTCTGCCAGGCCGCCCACCTCTCGCCGGACCATATCCAGCCGCTCGGGGAGCGTGAACATCGGCTCCTTCGACGGGTTCGTCGTGACACCGATCACCAGCCGGTCGACCAGGTGAACTCCCCTGCGGATGATGTCGAGATGCCCGAGGGTGATCGGGTCGAACGTGCCTGGATAGACACCGATGCGCTCCGCCATTCTCCGCCCTTCCCCTAGTGGTTACGCTCTATGGCAAATCGGGCCAGCGCGCGCAGAAGGTTCGCCTCTTCGCCGTGGTCGGCAAGATGCTCGATCGCCTGATTGACGAGCACGCGCGCCTGCTGCTCGGCCCGATCGGGTCCTAGCACCGACACGAAAGTCGCTTTGCCCGCTTCCGCATCCTTGCCGGTCCGCTTGCCAGCCGCGCGCTCATCGCCGGCATGGTCGATGAGGTCGTCGGCGATCTGGAAGGCCAAGCCGATATTTCGGGCATAGCCGCGGTACGGTGTGCGGGCATCAGCGGGCAGTCGGGCCATGATGCAGGTCGCCTCCACCGCATATTCGATGAGCGCGCCAGTCTTGAGCTGCTGGAGCCGCGTGATCGCTGAAAGGTCCAGCGACTGGCCTTCCGCAGCAAGGTCCATCATCTGCCCTCCGGCCATTCCGGAAGGGCCGGACGCTTTCGCCAGCTCCAGCACCAGGTCGGAGCGTACGAACGGATCTTCATGCGTGCCGGGATCGGCGAGGATTTCGAACGCAAGCGCATGAAGGCTATCGCCGGCAAGGATCGCCGCCGCTTCGCCAAACGCCTTGTGAACGGTCGGCTTGCCGCGCCGGACGTCGTCGTCGTCCATGCATGGCAAGTCGTCGTGGATGAGCGAATAGACGTGGATCGCCTCGATGGCGGCGCCGACGCGAAGCGCCCGGTCCCGGTCGATCCCGAACAGCCGAGCCGCCGCGACGCAGAGCAGCGGCCGAAGACGCTTGCCCCCTCCGATCGCGGCATGCCGCATTGCGTCGAACAGGATACCGCGGCCGTCGTCGCGGGACACAAGCAATCGCCCGAACAGATCGTCGATTTCGCTTCCGACGCGGCTGGACTCGGCGTCTAGCTCGAGCCGGTCCCGATCGATTGTCTCAACCGGCATCGAACGGAGTGACGCCCGACGGGCGCCCGTCAGCGCCGAAAGCGATCTGCTCGATGCGCTCCTGCGCTGCCTTGAGCCGCGCCTCGCAATGCCGGCGAAGGCGGTCACCTTCCTGGTAGAGTTCGATCGACTGGTCGAGCGGAGCCTCGCCGCGCTCGAGCAGGCGAACGATCTCCTCGAGCCGCGCGAGCGCCGCTTCGAAGCTCAACTCATTCTGCTGTTCGGGAGCGTCCATGGCAGAGGAATGGCCCCTCTACAGTGCCAAATCAATCGCGGCGGAACGGGTCGCGGATGCCCGGAACGATCTCGTCCGAAGGGGGCGCATCGCCCGCCTCGGCTGCTACGAGAGCCGCTTCGGCATCGCGGGCATGCTGCTCGCGCTCCTGGCGAAGCTCCTCGATCAACGCGTCACGATCGCTCTCGAACCGCTCGTCCGTCGGCGCGGCGGCACCGGCGGCCTTCTGGGCCTTGACGATCGAAGCATCTAGCTCGCGCTGCGATGTGAGGCCAAGCGTCACGGGGTCCTTCGGCGTGATGTTCGCCATGTTCCAGTGCGTACGTTCGCGGATCGCGCCGATGGTCGTGCGGGTGGTGCCGATCAGCTTGCTGATCTGGCCATCGCTGACCTCCGGATGGTTCTTGATGATCCAGGCAATTCCGTCCGGCTTGTCCTGCCGCTTCGACACCGGGGTGTAGCGCGGGCCGCGCGTTCGGCGCACCGGGTCGGGCGCCTTGTGCATCTGCAGCTGATAGTTCGAGTCCTTCTGGCCCTTTTCGATTTCCTCGTGAGTCAGCTCGCCCGCGCGGATCGGGTCGCGGCCGGTCAACTTGGTCGCCGCCGTGTCATCGGCGATCGCCTGCACTTCGAGGATGTGCAGCCCGCAGAAGTCGGCAATCTGATCGAAGGCTAGCGATGTATTGTCGACCAGCCAGGCGGCGGTCGCATGAGGCATCAGAGGCTGGGCCACTGGGTTTCTCCGGTATTTAGAAACAATAAGGGCCGCCCCTCACGGAGCGGCCAGCGTTGCGGGCGACTTACGCTTGCAGAGCCCTTGGGGCAAGGTCTCACTCGTCGATCGCGACATGCTTCGGATCGAGCATGATGCGCTCCATCCACGCAATCACGTTCGGATAGAGCTCAAGGTCGAAGTCGGCTTCGTCAGAGACATGCGTGTACGCGAACAGGCAGATGTCCGCGAGGCTGATGGCATCACCCACGAACCACTCGCGCCCCGCCAGATGATCGTCCATCAGCTTGAGCGCTTCATTGCCAGCCTTGTGCTTCACTGCGATCTGCTCGCGCTGCATTCCCGACAAAGCGTCCAGCCCGACGTATCGCAGCCAGAAACGCAACGTCGCGATGTTCGGCTCGTGGCTATACTGTTCCCAGAACATCCACCGTAGAATGTCGGCACGGTCGAACTTGTCCTTCGGAATCAGCGGAGAACCGTCGGCGAGAAAGAAACAGGCGGCGTTGCTTTCCGGAATGAAGCGTTGGCCGACCTGGAGGACGGGGATGCGTCCATTTGAATTGATGTTCGCCAGAAACTCGGGCGTCCGGGTTTCACCCTTTTGAATGTCGTAATTCCGCCGTTCGAGCGCAATGCCCAGATGTGCGGCGGTCAGCCTCACCTTGTAGCAATTCCCCGATGGGCCGTATTCGTGGAGAATGAGCTTCTCGGTCATTTCCGGACCTCCAGCACGATCTTGCCGACGTGGTCGCCCGCCTCCATGCGGGCATGCGCTTCGGCCGCGCGATCCAGCGGAAAGACGGCGTCGATGACCGGCTTCAGCCGGCCGCCTTCGACATAGGGCCAGACGGTGCGGGCGATCTCGTCCGCGACCATCGTCTTGAACTCGACCGAGCGCGGACGAAGAGTCGAGCCGGTCAAGGTGAGCCGCCGGCGCATGATGTCCGGGATCAGCAATTCGCCCTTCGCTCCGCGCTGGAAAGCAATGGAGACGTGGCGGCCTTCTTCGGACAGGCAAGCGAGGTTTCGTGGGAGATAGTCGCCGCCCACCATGTCGAGCACGACCGCGACCCCAACGCTGCCGGTGATTTTCTTGACCTCCTCGACGAAGTCCTGAGTCCGGTAATTGACCGCCGCCGCCGCGCCTAGTTCCAGCGCCCGCGAACATTTCTCGTCGCTCCCGCAGGTCACGATGACCTTCAGGTTGAACAGCTGGCCAAGAGCGATCGCCATGGTGCCGATGCCGCTGGTACCGCCATGGACGAGGACGGAGTCGCCTTCGGCGGCATAGCCGCGCTCGAAGAGGTTCACCCAGACCGTGAACAAGGTCTCCGGCATGGCCGCGGCTTCGAGCGGCGACAGCGACTCAGGTAGGACGAAGCACGTCCCGCCAGGCGCGACACAATATTCGGCATAACCGCCGCCCGCCACGAGCGCGCACACGGTCTTTCCGAGAAGATTGGCGGCGCCCTCGCCCGCTTCGACGACGGTCCCGGAGATTTCGAGGCCGAGGATGTCTGGCGCGCCTGGCGGCGGCGGATAAAGGCCCCGGCGTTGCAAGATGTCCGGCCGGTTCACGCCCGCAGCGGCGACTTCGACGAGCACCTCACCCGGCCCGGTCCGCGGAACCGCGCATTCGACCACCGCAAGCTCTTCCGCGCCGTCCGGCTGCGGGGCGACGATCGCCCTCATGATCGCGGGAATGGAGCTGCCCATGCGCGGCGCTTATTGACAGCAGCCCCCGACAGGTCAACGATTCGGGAGATGGACCTCGAGGAACTCTTCCCGAGCAAGC
Organism: uncultured Alphaproteobacteria bacterium; assembly: GCA_963829625.1. Classification (GTDB taxonomy): domain Bacteria; phylum Pseudomonadota; class Alphaproteobacteria; order Sphingomonadales; family Sphingomonadaceae; genus Sphingomicrobium. The sequence goes on from CAWHJH010000005.1 coordinate 139,161, forward strand.
CCGGCGATCCGCTGACGGAGCTTGCAAAACAGGACCTGGACCCCATCTCGATCGAGGAACTTCACGCCCGCATCGAAGCCCTGAAGGCCGAGATCGCCCGCGTGGAGGCCCATATCGATCGTGTGGAGGCGCATCGATCTGCCGCCGAAGAGCTTTTCAAAAAGTGAGCTGGTCGGGGTCATTCGGGCCCAGACAAGCTCAGGCTGCGATAAACTGGGGATAAGCGACCTCCAGCCCCTTGATTGCGCGTTTCCAGCGTATGACATTCCCAATGAGAGCCCGGCCCATTCCGGGGACCGGGCAGGAGTAAGACCTAAATGCCCAGTTTCGCTCGCGAACTCGAACAAACCCTGCACAACGCCTTGGCCGAGGCCAGCCGCCGCCGGCACGAGTACGCGACCCTCGAACACCTTCTGATCGCGCTGATCGACGACGAGCATGCGTCCAAGGTCATGACGGCCTGCGGCGTCAGCAGGGACGAGCTGCGCGCTAGCGTGAAGCACTATCTCGACAATGAGCTAGGAGCGCTGGTCGCCGACAGCGGCACCGATCCGACCCCGACCAGCGGATTCCAGCGCGTCGTCCAGCGCGCCATCCTTCACGTCCAGTCGTCGGGCCGGGACGAGGTCACCGGCGCCAACGTGCTGGTCGCCCTGTTCTCGGAGCGCGAGAGTTACGCAGTCTATTTCCTGCAGCAACAGGACATGAGCCGGCTCGATGCCGTGACCTACATCAGCCACGGAGTCGGCAAGGGCGAGACCCCGCAGGAAACGCGCGAGGTCGGCGGCTCCGAGGAAAAGAGCAGCGAGAAGGAGGGCAAGAAGGAAAGCGCCCTCAAGCAGTTCACCGTCGACCTCAACGAGAAGGCCAAGGCCGGCAAGGTCGATCCGCTGATCGGCCGCAGCGCCGAGGTCGACCGTACGGTGCAGATTCTCTGCCGCCGTTCGAAGAACAACCCGCTCTACGTCGGCGACCCCGGCGTCGGTAAGACCGCGATCGCCGAAGGCCTCGCCCGCAAGATCATCGAGGGCGACGTTCCGGATGTCCTCAAGGGCGCGACCATCTATGCGCTCGACATGGGCGCGCTACTGGCGGGCACCCGCTACCGCGGCGACTTCGAGGAGCGTTTGAAGTCGGTCGTTTCGGAACTCGAAAAGCTCCCGAACGCGATCCTGTTCATCGACGAGATCCACACGGTGATCGGCGCGGGCGCGACCAGCGGCGGCGCGATGGATGCGTCCAACCTGCTGAAGCCGGCACTCTCCTCCGGCGCAATTCGTTGCATCGGCTCGACGACCTACAAGGAGTTCCGCAACCACTTCGAGAAGGACCGGGCCCTGCTCCGTCGCTTCCAGAAGATCGACGTGAACGAGCCGACGGTCGAGGACACGATCAAGATCATCGCCGGCCTCCGCTCCTCGTTCGAGCAGCACCACAACGTCCGCTACACGCCGGACGCCGTGAAGAGCGCGGTCGAATTGAGTGCTCGGTACATTCATGACCGCAAGCTTCCGGACAAGGCGATCGACGTGATCGACGAGGTCGGCGCGATGCAGATGCTCGTTCCGCCATCGCGGCGGAAGAAGGTCATCACGACCAAGGAAATCGAGGCCGTGGTCGCGACCATGGCGCGGATTCCCCCGAAGTCGGTCTCAACCGACGACAAGCGCGTGCTCGAAAACCTCGAGGCCGACTTGAAGCGCGTCGTGTTCGGGCAGGACCTGGCAATCGAGAAACTCAGCAGCGCGATCAAGCTGTCGCGCGCCGGCCTTCGCGAGCCCGACAAGCCGATCGGCAATTATCTGTTCTCAGGCCCGACCGGCGTCGGCAAGACCGAGGTTGCGCGCCAATTGGCCTCGGTCATGGGCATCCCGCTCCAGCGTTTCGACATGTCGGAATATATGGAGCGCCACTCGGTCAGCCGCCTGATCGGCGCTCCTCCGGGCTATGTCGGCTACGACCAGGGCGGCCTTCTGACCGACGCGGTCGACCAGCATCCGCACAGCGTTCTGCTGCTCGACGAGATCGAGAAGGCGCACCCCGATTTGTTCAACATCCTGCTTCAGGTGATGGATAACGGGAAGCTCACCGACCATCATGGCAAGACGGTCGATTTCCGGAACGTCATCCTAGTCATGACCACCAATGCGGGCGCTGCGGACATGGCGCGCGAGTCGATCGGCTTCGGGGCTGCGACCCGCGAAGATGCGCAGGAGGATGCGGTCAGGAAGATGTTCACGCCGGAGTTCCGCAACCGGCTCGATGCGATCGTCCCGTTCGCCTATTTGCCGCCGGCAGTTGTCGCCCGCGTCGTCGACAAGTTCATCCTGCAGCTGGAGCTGCAGCTGGCCGATCGCGGAGTCCACATCGAGCTGGACGACGAAGCGCGCAAGTGGCTCACCGATCGCGGCTACGACAAGCTCTACGGCGCTCGTCCGATGGCCCGGCTGGTGCAGGAGAAGATCAAGCAGCCGCTCGCGGAGGAGCTGCTGTTCGGCAAACTGGTCAACGGCGGCGAGGTCAAGGTCCGGATCAAGGACAATGCCCCGTCGTTCGAACTCACGCCGGCGCCACCGAAGGCGACCAAGCCGAAGGGCGGAAAGGCCAAGTCCAAGGCGACCGCCAAGCCAAGGACCGGCGACGAAGCGCCAGCGGGCGAGTAAGCCAATCACTTATGGGCCGGGATAATCTCCCGGCCCTTTTTCTTGCGCCTCACGGGGTGGCCATGCGGCGGCGCAGTGGGCGAGCACCCCCTTTATAGCTTCCTATTGCGCGGGCATCGCGTTCGGCACGTGATAGCGTGCAGCCTCCTCGGAACCCTTGGTGGCATCTCCTTCGCTGTAGCTGTGCGCTCCAGCGCCAGCGAGGTGGCCGCCCTGGACGATCAGATATTCGTCGCGGATCGGCCGGCCGTCGAAGAAGCATTCCAGGATTTCGCGAACACCCGCAGCGTAACGCGCCTGCGCCGACAATGAGGTACCGGAAATGTGCGGCGTCATTCCGTGGTGCGGCATAGTGCGCCACGGGTGGTCGTTCGGCGCCGGCTGTGGGAACCAGACGTCGCCGGCATAGCCAGCGAGGTGCCCATCCCTCAGCGCGGCAGCGACAGCATCACGGCTCACAATCTTCCCGCGAGCGGTGTTCACCAGATAGGCACCGCGCTTCATCCGGGCGATCATGGCCGCGTCGAACAGGTTTTCTGTTTCGGGATGCAGCGGACAGTTGATCGTAATTACGTCGCAGTGCGGGACCATGTCCGCCGCAAACTCATGGAACGTCAGGCCGAGCTCCTGCTCGACCTCGGTCGGCAAGCGGTAACGGTCGGTATAATGCAGGTGAACGTCAAAAGGCTTCAGCCGGCGCAGCACTGCGGAACCGATCCTTCCGGCCGCGACCGTGCCGACGTGCATTCCCTCAACGTCGTAGGAGCGGGCGGCGCAGTCGGCGATGTCCCAGCCTCCTGCCTTCACGACCTCCCATGACGGAAGATAATTTCGAACCAGCGCGAGTATCATCATCACCACATGTTCTGACACGCTGATCGAGTTGCAGTATGTGACCTCGGCGACTGTCACGCCGCGCTCGGCCGCTGCCTGCAAATCGGTGTGGTCCGAGCCGATTCCGGCAGTGACGACCATCTTCAGGTTCTTCGCCTTGGCGAAGCGTTCGGCGGTCATGTACGCGGGCCAGAACGGCTGCGAGATGACCACATCGGCGTCGACGAGCTCGCGATCGAACTCGGAGTCCGTGCCGTCCTTGTCGGACGTGACCACGAGCTGATGCCCGGCAGCTTCCAGGAACTTCCGCAATCCGAGCTCACCCGACACGCTGCCCAGCAATTGGCCGGGCTGGAAGTCGATTGAGCTGGGTGTCGGAAGGGTCTGCCCGTCCGGATAGCGTTCAATCGTCGGAAGGTCGTCGCGCGGGTAGCTGTTCGGATATCCGCCGATCGGGTCGTCGTAGAGAACGCACAAAATCTTCGCCATGGAGGTGCCTTTCGACTTACCCGCGGGAAACGGCACTCGGATACGCTCGGCTCGTCCACCCGGCGGGTGAGAAGGCGGTGCTTCTAGCACCTTCTGCCGATCGCGGCACCGACGGAAGGCCTTCCCCTACGGAAGCCGAGAGGGCATGGGAATCCGCGACTCATTTCAGCCGATGGAGTGCACGCGTGATCCGTAAGTCGCTTTTCCTCGCCGCCGCCGCAATGATCCTCCCAGCGTCCGCCGTCGCCCAGGACGCCACGTTCGACGAAGCCAAGCTCCGCGAGCACATCCGCACCCTGTCGGACGACAGCTTCGAGGGTCGCGGCCCGGCCACTGCCGGCGAGACGAAAACGGTCCAGTATCTCACCCAGCAGTTCCAGGCCGCCGGCCTCCAGCCGGGCGGCGAGCTGGTCAACGGCCAGCGGCAATGGACGCAGCGAGTGCCGTTGCTGAAGTCCGATCATGTTTCGGCGCCGCAGGTTTCCGTACAGACCGCTGCCGGGCCGATGGCGTTTGCCCAGGGCGAGCAGATCTCCGTTCGCTCGCCGACGAACGGCCAACAGCAATTCGCGCTCACGAATGTCCCCATCGTCTTCGCCGGATACGGCGTGACGGCCCCGGAACGTCAGTGGGACGATTTCAAGGACGTCGACGTTCGCGGGAAGATCATCGTCGTCTTGGTCAACGACCCGGACTTCGAGGGCGGGGAAGGCAATTTCGGCGGCAAGGCGATGACCTATTACGGCCGCTGGACCTACAAGTATGAGGAGGGGGCTCGCCGCGGCGCCGCCGGGGTCATGGTCGTTCACGAATCCGACCCCGCCTCCTACGGCTGGGCGACGGTCAAGAACTCCAACACGATCACCATGTTCGATATCGTCCGCCAGAACCCCGCTTCCGAGCACACGCCGTTCGAAAGCTGGATCCAACGCGACACGGCAGTCCAGCTGTTCAAGGCGGCCGGGCTCGATTTCGAAGCGGCGAAGCAGGCGGCGAAGCGCAAGGACTTCCGTCCGATCGACCTCAAGGCGACGCTCAACGCGAACGTCAATGCGAAGACCGAAGTGATCACATCCTACAACGTCGTCGGCATCTTGCCGGGCACGAAGCATCCCGACGAAACGGTGATCTACACCGCGCACCACGATCATCTCGGGATTGGTCTGCCGGACGCGAACGGTGACCGCATCTACAATGGAGCGCTCGACAATTCGACCGGCACCGCGCACTTGATCGAGCAGGCTCGCGCATTCGCGAAGAAGCCGCGGACGGATCGCTCGATCGTCTTCCTCGCCGTCGCGGCCGAGGAAAAGGGGCTGCTGGGCTCGGAGTTCTACGCGTCGAACCCGATCTACCCGCTCGGCAAGACCGTCGGCATTCTCAACACGGACGGCGGCGCCATCTACGGCCCCGCGCGCGACTTCAGCATCGCAGGTACAGCCAAGCTGGACCTGCTCGACATGCTGATCGCAGAGGGCAAGCGCCAGGGTCGCAACTTCACCCCCGATCCGCGGGTCGAGGCGGGCAGCTTCTACAGGTCGGACCACTTCCCATTCGCCAAGGCTGGCGTGCCGGCCATTTCCTGGAGGCCGGGCATCGACCTCCTCGAAGGCGGTACCAAGCGCGGCAAGGCGCTGCAGGATGAGTATACGGCCAAGCGCTATCACCAGCCGGACGACGAATATGATCCGAACTGGAACCTGAAAGGCATGGTCCGCGACTGGCAGCTTCTGCACAACGTCGGCTACCGGCTCGCAAATTCGCGCGACTGGCCCAACTGGTCCTCGGACAGCGAGTTCCGTGCAACGCGCGACCAGAGCGCTGGAGATCGCAGCGGCGCCGCTCCCGCCGCTCCTGCCGATCAGCCAAAGAGTGACGGGGAACGCGGTTGAGCGAGACGCTTCAGCCTGCTCTTCCGGACCATCTGGACGAGCAGGCCGAACGGCTTATGCACCGCCTGTGCGACTTGAGGCTGTCGATCGCCACGGCCGAAAGCTGCACAGGCGGAATGCTCGCGGCGCTGCTGACGGACATTGAGGGTGCCGGCCACGGGTTCGACCGTGGCTTCGTGACGTACACAAAGGACTCCAAGCGCGACCTGCTCGGCATTTCTCAAAAGGTTCTCGACCAGAATGATGCCGTCTCGGAGATCGTTGCACGGGCGATGGCCGAGGGTACACTCGCCCGATCAACGGCCGACATAGCAATTGGAGTGACGGGGTTCGCCGGACCTGCGGGCGAGGATTGCGAAGAAGGTCTGGTCCATTTCGCGCTCGCCCGGCGAGGCGGCGAGACCGTTCACCGCGAAGAACATTTCGGGGCGATCGGACGCGGCGCGATCCGCATCAAATCGCTCAAGTGCATGCTCGAGCTCCTCGAAAGAGCAATCCGCGTCTAGTCAATTTCCGGATGGCGTGGGCGTGGGTGCGATCGCAAGGCCGTCGCCGTTGGTTCCGGCAGGAAGTCGGCGGAGCACCTTGCCGGTGACGAGGTCGATCTCGGCTACGGTGTTGCGGCCGGTCTCGGCGGCATAGAGCTTTCCGTCCGGTCCAAACAGGATCGTCACCTGCCCGGCATCCTGCGTTCCGGCGATAAGCACGTCCCTCACCTTCTTTCGCGACGCCGCGTCGATCAGGGTAAGGCTGCCGTCACCGACGTTCGACGTGACGATCCAGCGACCGTCGGGGCTCGCGGCCACCCGGATCGGCACCGGCCCCGTTGCGACTTCGCCGATCTTGTCCAGGCTTTCCGCATCGAACGCCTGAACCCGGGCGCCCTTGAGGTCGGCGACCCAGATGACCTGCTCTTCCTTCGACAAGGCGATACCCTCAGGCTCGCCTCCCACGGCGATGTCGCGAAGCTTCCTGCCTTGCTTGAGGTCGACGACCGAAACCGTTCCGCTGCGGATGTTTGCAGTGAAGGCGATGCGCCCGTCATTCGTCACCGCGACCATGTGCGTCGCTTCCTGATCGGTCGGGATCGACGCTATGACCTTCCCCGCCACGGGATCGACCAGCACAACCGACTTGCTGCGTTCGGTCGTCGCGACGATCCGCCCGTCCTTGAGCCAGACGATGCCATGAGGCCCTTCGTTCGGCGCGAGGTCGATCGTCTTGAGCTTCGTTCGCGACGTAACGTCGAAAAGATCGATTGTCCTACCGCCATAGGCGACGACGGCCGCCGTCTTCCCGTCGGGCGAAATCGCGATCTCGTGCGGGGCCTTGCCGGTCGGCTGCCGTCCCAGCTCCTGCCCGGTCGCAAGGTCGACGAAGCTCAACGTATCTTCGCCCTTGTTCCCGATAAGCAGGACCGGCCCCGTTGCGGCCTTCGCCGCTTCCTCCTGCGCCGTGACCGGGCCGGAGCAACCGAGCAAAAGTGCTGCGAACGCGGCGACGTGACCCTTGTGGAGCATTCCGGCCCTCCCTGTTTCTTGAACGTCTGGCCGACCCTACGGCTGTCTGGCGAGGTGCTTTTCGACTAATGGCGAATCGCAATTCGACAGGAGGGAGCAACGATGTCCGACCTCGTCTTCTACACCAATCCCCAGTCGCGCGGACAAACGATCCGCTGGATGCTGGAGGAGGTGGGCCAGCCTTACGAGACGGTGGTGCTGGACTATCTCACGACGATGAAGACCGAGCCCTATCTGTCCATCAACCCGATGGGGAAGGTCCCGGCGATCCGCCACAAGGGCAAGGTGATCACCGAGGTCGCCGCGATCTGCTGCTATCTCGCCGACGCCTTTCCAGAGGCCGGGCTGGCGCCCGCACCGGCCGATCGCGCTGATTATTATCGTTGGATCTTCTTCACATCCGGCCCGGTCGAGGCGGCGTTCAGCAACAAGGCCGCGGGCTGGGAGCCGACGCCGGAGCGGCAGCGAATGTTCGGCTATGGCAATTACAACCTGGCGATCGACACGCTCGAGAAGGCGCTGACCGGCCGCGAGTATATCGCTGCGGACCATTTCACGGCGGCCGACCTGTTCGTCGGCGCAAACGTCAATTTCATGCTCGCCTTCAACCTGCTCGAGCCGCGCGAGACCTTCGTCGAATACGCCCGCCGGATGACGGATCGTGAAGCCTATCGCCGGGCACGGGACATTGATGCCGCGCTGATTGCCCAGGCACAGGCCCAGCAACCCCAGCCCGCGTAGGAGGCGTATGGATCAGGAGCTGAAGCAGGTCGCGATCGAGCTGTATGATCGCTTCACCCACGACGGCCTCGACCGCCGCGTGTTCATGGCTCGGATGGTGGCGCTGGCAGGCAGCGTCGCTGCGGCCGAAGCGCTTATCGGAGCGATTGCCGCCTCCCCCGCCGCGGCTGCCGTGGTGCCGGCCGACGATCCGCGGCTGACCACGCGTACGCAGGACTTGGTCGGAGGCTACAGGGCCTATGTCGCCGACCCGCGCACCCGCTCGCTAAAGGCGACCGTGCTCGTCATCCATGAGAACCGCGGCCTGAACGACTATACCCGTGATGTCGCCCGCAGGATCGGCATTGCCGGGTTCCGGGGAGTCGCCGTGGACTTCCTCTCGCCGTCCGGCGGGACGCCGCCGAACGAAGACGCCGCCCGTGAGGCGATCGGCAAGCTCGACCTCAATAAGTCCGTGAGCGACGCGGTTTCGATTCTTGACGAATTGGCGAAGTCGAGCCGCGGCGGAAAGGTCGGCGCGGTCGGGTTCTGCTGGGGCGGAGGGTTTGTGAACCGGCTTGCAGTGGCCGCGGGAGACAAGCTTGCCGCCGGCGTGTCGTTCTACGGTCCTGCCCCCGATCCAGCCGAAGCCGCTAAGGTCCAGGCGCCGCTGGAACTGCACCTCGCCGGACTCGACAATCGGGTGAATACGACAGGCTTCCCATGGGTCGCGGCCCTTCGCGAGGCGAAGAAGACCGTGAAATTCTTCCTCTATGACGACGTGCACCACGCTTTCCACAACGATACGTCCGCCGAGCGATACAATAAGGCGGCGGCCGACCTGGCGTGGAAGCGCACCCTGGCATTCTTCAAGCAGCATCTGGCCTAGCTGCGGCGCGGAGGGCCATGGAGTTTCGAACCGAGCGATTGCTGTTGCGGCCGGCGAAGGCGGACGACCTTGAACCGCTGCACGCGATCCTCAGCCACCCGCAGGCGATGGCCTATTGGTCCTCACCGCCGCACGAAAGCATCGAACAAACGCGCGACTGGCTCTCGTCGATGATCGCCATCGATGCGACGGAAGGCGAAGACTTCATCGTCGAGCTTGATGGCCGGCTGGTCGGCAAGGCCGGGTTGTGGCGCTTCCCGGAGATCGGCTTCATCCTCCATCCAGATTTTTGGGGCCGCGGCTTTGCCAGGGAGGCTCTGGTACTGGTTATGGATCGCGCATTCGGCGTTCATGGCCTGGCAAAGGTCGACGCCGACGTGGATCCAAGAAACGCCTCGTCGCTGAAGCTTCTCGGGGGCTTGGGCTTCCGCGAAACCGGCCGCAAGGAGCGGACCTGGCTTGTCGGCAAGGAATGGTGCGACAGCGTCTACCTTGAACTCGACGCATCGAGCTGGCGGTTGAGACGGTAAGAAAAGGGCCGGCAGTTTCCCACCGGCCCTTCCTTACTGGCAGTTCCGAAAAGCTTACTCGCGGTTGCCGAGCAGGCTGAGCAGGAACTGGAACATGTTGATGAAGTCCAGGTAGAGCGTCAGCGCGCCCAGGATCGCCGTCTTGCCCATCATGTCGGTGCCGGCGACGTAGGCGTAGGTGCTCTTGATCTTCTGCGTATCGTAGGCGGTGAGGCCCGCGAACAGGAACACGCCGACGACGCTGATCATCATGCTCAAGGCGTCCGAACGGATGAAGAGGTTGGCGAGCATCACGACGAACAGGCCGACAACGCCCATGATCAGGAACGTGCCGAAGCCGCTCAGGTCGCGCTTCGTCGTGTAGCCCCAAAGGCTCAGCGACAGGAAGGCCACGGCCGTCGCGAAGAAGCACTGCGCGATCGACGTCCCGTCATAAACCAGCGGGATGACGGACATCGAAACGCCCATCACGGTCGCGAAAGCCCAGAAAAAGGCCTGCATTGCGCCCGTCGACATCCGCTGCGCGCGGAAGCCCATGATCATGACCATGATGAGCGGAGCGAAGATCACCACCCACCGCAGGATGCCGCCGCCGTACCAAAGCGACTGAGCGACACCGGTCATGGCCAGCCCAAGGGCGACGATGCCGGTCAGCAGCACGCCCGAAGCCATGTAGTTGTAAACCGAAAGCATGTAGGACCGGAGGCCCGCATCGCGGGCGGCGCGCGGAACGCCCACCGATACGGCGGGATTTACGCCAGTCGTGCGCGGGTCATACTGGTTCTGCATTTCCACTCCTTTGCGCCGGGCAAAGGGCCCGTTCGCTAATTGCAGATATATCGTAGATGAGCTTAACGCTTTCAAGCGAAACCGGACATGGCCCCCTCTCGTTCACGGCCGAAAGTAAGCGATGCACCGACTTTTTGTCGCCATCCGTCCGCCAGAGCAGGTCCGTGACCTGCTGATAGACGCGATGGACGACAGCCCAGCGCTTCGCTGGGTGGGAGACGAGCAGCTGCATCTGACGCTACGGTTCATCGGAGAGGTGGAGCGGCCACGCGCCAACGACATTGCTGCCGCGCTTCAAGATCTCCGCTCGCCCCGTTTCGAACTGCGCGTGTCCGGTGTCGGAAAATTCGAACGGAGGAGTGGAGGTGCCCTTTGGGCCGCCGTAGAGCCGAAAGAGCCGGTTGCCGTGCTGGCCGCAAAGGTGGAGCGCACCCTTCAACGGGTCGGGCTGGAGCCGGAGCACAGGGCATTTTCGCCGCACATCACATTGGCGCGATGGAACCGCGGAAGCGCGGAAGCAGTGGAGGGCTTCCTCCGGCAGAACTCGAACCTGCGGTCCGAGCCGTTCCCGGTGGATCGTTTCATCCTCTTCGAAAGCCATCTCAGTCGTCACGGCCCGCACTACGAAGGGGTCGCGGCCTTTCCTCTTGGCTGATCCGTCTCAACCCGCGAGCTTTTCCCCTGAATCGGGTCAGATATGCCGTGAACCGTGCGAATCCGGCGCACCTTGTCAGCCGCCAACCGTTGTTTCCTCATGCCGACTTTCCGCATTCTGTACCTGCGCCAGAGCAAGCTTGAGCACAGCGAAACCCTGTCTGGGCTCGATCTACTGGACGCCATCGAAAAAGCGTCGGATCGTGTGGGACCCGAAACAGCCGAAATTTGGTCGGACCAGGGAAAGGTTGGCATCGTCGCGCCGCTGCCCCGCCGGTCGCACCCGAAGGGCGACGTTCATCCCGATGCCGAAGAAGCAGAGATCGCGCAGGTGATGAGGGCGCGGCTTCGGCTGAAATAAAGCGATCAATGTCCTTGGCGCAGGCAGTTCGGCGGAAGCTTGCGGGTCTGCTTTTTAACCGCAAGCTCTTCGAAGGCTTCCGCCAGGTGAAGCAGGAATGGCGCTTCGGCCTTCCCCGCAAATCGTTCCGCCGCGACGCGGCAATTCCGGGCTTCTTCGAATAGGAGCATAGCTACGCAGTCCGAATCTGGGCCCCTCACCCAAGCTGGAGAGTAACATGATTCTGCGGCGAACCGTACTCACGAAACCGATTGCTTGAAGCTACGCGAAGGGCTGCGCCCTAACGCTCCCCTGTAGACGAGCAGATGTTCGTCGCCGCATCTGCGAACATCCCCAATACAACACTCCGGCTCGGGGCCAGTGATTGGCGCTACACTGAGCACTCAGGAAGGCATGAAGAAATGCGCGGCTGACGATGCTCAGCCGCGCATTCCCATCGGCAGTTGGCGAACCGACCGCCGATTACCAGATCCGGACGCGCTTCTCCGGAGCGATGTAAAACTTCGAGTCAGGCCCGATGTCGAAGGCCGAGTACCAGGCGTCGAGGTTTCGCAACGGGCCGATGATCCGGTAGCGACGCGGGCTGTGCGGGTCGCTCGCGACCTGCGTCTTGATCGCGTCGTCGCGCTGCTCGCCGCGCCACGCCTGCGCAAAGGACAGGAAGAAGCGCTGATCGCCCGTCAGCCCGTCGATCACCGGCGCCGACTTGCCGCCGAGCGACATCTTGTAGGCCTCGTACGCGACCTCGAGCCCTGACATGTCGCCGATGTTCTCGCCCATCGTCAGGTCGCCGTTGATGAAGACACCAGGAGCGGCCTCGTAAGCGGCATATTGCTTGCCGAGCTCGCTAGTCAGAGCCTTGAAGCGCTCCGCATCAGCCTTGGTCCACCAGTCGCGGATGGCGCCGTTCTCGTCGATCTTGCGGCCCTGGTCATCGAACCCGTGCATGATCTCGTGGCCGATGATCGCGCCGATCGCTCCATAGTTGACCGCCGCATCCGCGCCCGGATCGAAATAGGGTGGCTGAAGAATGCCCGCGGGGAACACGATCTTGTTCTCGAGACCGCCGTTGTAGGCGTTCACGGTCGCCGGGCTCATGGCCCATTTCTTGCGGTCTACCGGTTTGCCGAGGTCGCTAAGCTGATATTCCCACTCGAAGGCCGAGCTCCGCTTCACATTGCCGTAAAGGTCGTCCGCCTTCATCTGGAGCTTCGAATAGTCTTTGAACTTCTCCGGATAGCCCACCATCACGTCCATCCGGGCGAGCTTGGTGAGCGCCGCCTTCTTGGTGGCCTCCTCCATCCAGCTGTTCGCCTTGATACGAGCGGCCGACGCCTTTTTCAGGTTGGCGACGAGTTCTTCCATCATCGTCTTGGACTGAGGTGAGAAGTAGCGCTGGACGTAGGTCTCGCCGAGCACCTCGCCGAGCCGGCCGTCGACTTCGTTGATCCCGCGGCGCCAGCGCGCCCGTAGCTCTTTCGCTCCGGTCAGCGTCTTCGCGAACGCGAACTTGTTGTCGACGAAGCGCTTGGACAGATAATTTCCGGCCTGATCGGCGACCTTGAACGCCTGCCAGGTCTTCAGGGTCTCGAGCGGAGTCTTGTCATAGAGCGCCGCGAGGGCCTTCACCGCCGTATTGTCGCCGACGATCAGCCTGGGCGAGGAGGCCACCCGAACGTCGGTCAGATACCGGTTCCAGTCGAGCCCGGGCGCGTACGCAGTAAGCTGCGCAAGCGACATGGGATTGTTAAGCTTGTCGAGGTCACGGAGGTCCGCCTGGGCCCAGGACAGCCTGGCGATCTCGGTCTCGAACGCGAGGACCTGGTCCGCTGCGGCGGCCGCGTTGGGCGTGCCGATCAGGCCGAACGTGCGCTCTATGTAGGCGCGATAGGCGTCCCGCTGCGGCTTGTACTTGTCGAGCAGGTAATAGTCGCGGTCCGGCAAGCCCATTCCGGACGTCCCGACGAACGCGATGTTCATGGTCGGATTCGCGGGATCGGGCAGCACTCCGGCGGCGAAGAGCGTGGACCCGAAGTCGGAGAAGGTCGAAGCCATATGGCTCGCGAATTCGGCCTTGGTCTTGATCGCGGCGACGCGGTCGAGGTCCGCCTTCAGCGGCGCTGCGTCGAGGCTCTCAAGCCGGGTCTCGTCCATGTAGCTGGCGTAGAAGGCGCCGATCTGGCTGTCCGCCGGGGAGCCTGTGACGATCGAGCGAAGCTGTTCCTGGTTGCGGTCGGCGAGCTCGGATCCGACGCCATTCTGCGACTTGTCGGCAGGGATCTCCGTCTCGTCCATCCACTTGCCGGCGGCGTAGCGCGCGAAGTCGTCGCCCGGCTTCACGTTCATGTCCCGGGTCCCGAGGTCGACACCCCAGGTTCCAAAGCGGACGACCTTTGTTTCGCCAGCGACCTGAGCCGAAGCCGGAATTGCCGAGAACGCGCTGCACGCCAGCAGCAAGGCGCCGAGCCGCGACACGCGGCGAGAAGAAACGAGAATCATCATTTGCCCCCAAATGCTTGATTTGAAAGGCGCTCCTTCGTGCGTGGACTGAGGTTCATCCATCCGCCATCGACGGACGTGCGGCTGGTGTCGATGAGTTGCGGAATCCTTGCCGCGAACCCACATAAGGATAAGCCGCGTTGACCATCAGCGGTGGCTCGTTTAACCAGAACATAAACGGAACGAAAACCGGCTGATGCTGACTCATATTTCCGTCCGCGGCGCGCGGGAGCACAATCTCAAAGGCATCGACGTGGACATCCCGCGCGAGAGCCTGACGGTCATCACCGGCCTGTCCGGCTCGGGCAAATCCTCACTCGCGTTCGACACCATCTATGCCGAGGGACAGCGCCGCTACGTCGAGTCCCTCTCAGCCTACGCGCGCCAGTTCCTGGAGATGATGCAGAAGCCGGACGTCGAGCATATCGACGGCCTGTCGCCCGCCATCTCGATCGAGCAGAAGACGACCTCGCGCAATCCGCGCTCGACGGTCGCCACGGTCACCGAGATCTACGACTACATGCGCCTCCTCTGGGCACGCGTCGGCATCCCCTACTCGCCCGCGACGGGCCTTCCGATCGAGGCGCAGCAGGTCAGCCAGATGGTCGACCGCGTGATGTCCTTGCCCGACGGCAGCCGGCATTACCTGCTCGCGCCGGTCGTCCGCGGCCGCAAGGGCGAGTACCGCAAGGAACTCGCCGAATGGCAGAAGGCGGGCTTCACCCGGGTCCGCATCGACGGCGAGTTCTACGACATCGAGGACGCGCCGCCGCTCGACAAGAAGTACAAGCACGACATCGAGGTGGTCGTCGACCGAATCGTCGTCCGCGAAGGAATCGAGCCGCGCCTCGCCGACAGTTTCGAGACCGCGCTGAAGCTGGCCGAAGGCCTCGCCTACCTCGACCCGGCCGACCCGCCAGCCGAGCCCGAACAGCAGTCGGGCATGAAGCTCGACTACGGCGCCCCCGGCCGAATCGTCTTTTCCGAGAAGTTCGCCTGCCCCGTCAGCGGCTTCACCATCGCCGAGATCGAGCCGCGCCTGTTCAGCTTCAACGCTCCGCAAGGCGCCTGCCCGGCCTGCGACGGCCTCGGCGAGAAGCTGGTGTTCGACGAGGACCTCGTCGTCCCCAACCACGCTCTGTCGATCAAGAAGGGCGCGGTCGTGCCCTGGGCCAAGTCCAACCCGCCCTCGCCCTATTACATGCAGGTGCTGAGCTCGCTCGCCCGCGCCTACGACTTCGACCTCGAAACCCCCTGGAAGGACCTCGCCGAGGAGGCGCAAAACGTCGTCCTCCACGGCACCAGGGGCCGCCCGGTCACCCTCCGCTTCGTCGACGGCCGCAAGTCCTACGAAGTGAAGAAGCCGTTCGAAGGCGTCATCGGCAACCTCAACCGCCGAATGCTTCAGACAGAGTCCGCGTGGATGCGCGAGGAGCTGTCGCGCTACCAGTCGTCGCAGCCGTGCGAGGTCTGCCACGGCGCCCGCCTCAAGCCCGAGCCGCTGGCCGTGAAGATCGCCGGCGAGGACATCTCCATGTCCACCCGCCGCTCGGTCGCCGACGCCTACGCCTGGTTCGGAAGCCTCGAGGGCAAGCTCAACCCCACCCAGCGCGAAATCGCGCACGTCATCCTCAAGGAGATCAACGAGCGCCTCGGCTTCCTCCACAATGTCGGCCTCGACTATCTCCACCTCGACCGCACCTCGGGCACGCTCTCAGGCGGCGAGAGCCAGCGCATCCGCCTGGCGTCGCAGATCGGCTCCGGCCTCTCGGGCGTCCTCTACGTCCTCGACGAACCGTCGATCGGCCTCCACCAGAAGGACAACGACCGCCTCCTCGAAACGCTGAAGCGCCTCCGCGGCCTCGGCAACACCGTGCTCGTCGTCGAGCATGACGAGGACGCGATCCGCCACGCCGACCATGTCATCGACATGGGCCCGGGCGCCGGAGTCCACGGCGGCGAGGTCGTCTGCGCCGGCACGCTCGACGAGCTTCTCGCCTGCACCGACAGCATCACCGCCGACTATCTGTCCGGCCGCCGCGAGATCCCGCTTCCGAAGAAGCGCCTCAAGGGCACCGGCAGGTTCGTCACCGTGAAGGGCGCCAGCGCCAACAACCTGGCGGACGTGACCGTGAAGTTCCCGCTCGGCACCTTCACCTGCGTCACCGGCGTCAGCGGCTCGGGCAAGTCCTCGCTGACCATCGACACGCTCTACGCCGGAGCCGCCCGCGCCCTCAACGGAGCGCGCATCGTCTGCGGCCCGTGCGAGGGCATCGACGGCCTCGCCGCGCTCGACAAGGTCATCGACATCGACCAGTCGCCGATCGGCCGCACGCCGCGGTCCAATCCGGCGACCTACACCGGCGCCTTCACCCAGATCCGCGACTGGTTCGCCGGCCTGCCGGAAATCGCAGGCGCGCGGCTACAAGCCCGGCCGCTTCAGCTTCAACGTCAAGGGCGGCCGCTGCGAGAAATGCACCGGCGACGGCCTCCTGAAGATCGAGATGCACTTCCTGCCCGACGTCTACGTCACCTGCGACGTCTGCCACGGCGCGCGCTACAACCGCGAGACTCTGGAGGTGAAGTTCAAGGGCAAGTCGATCGCCGACGTGCTCGACATGACGGTCGAGGACGCGGCCGAGTTCTTCAAGGCCGTCCCCGGAATCCGCGACAAGATGCGCATGCTTCAGGAGGTCGGCCTCGGCTACATCAAGGTCGGGCAGCAGGCGACGACCCTGTCGGGCGGCGAGGCGCAGCGCGTGAAGCTGTCGAAGGAGCTGTCGCGGCGGGCGACCGGCAAGACGCTCTACATCCTCGACGAGCCCACCACCGGCCTCCATTTCGAGGACGTGCGCAAGCTTCTGGAGGTGCTCCACCGCCTGGTCGAGACCGGCAACACCGTCGTCGTGATCGAGCACAACCTCGACGTCATCAAGACCGCCGACCACGTCATCGACCTCGGCCCCGGCGGAGGAGTCAACGGCGGGCGGATCGTGGTGACGGGCACGCCGGAGGATGTCGCGGCCTGTCCGGAGAGCTTCACGGGGCAGTATCTGAAGCCGCTGCTGGAGCGGGCGAGCGTGAAGCCGGAGGTGGTGGAGAGCGCGCCTAAGAGGGCGAAGCGGCGGGCGAAGGCGTCAGAGGATGAGGATCAGCCGGATTTGATTGCGGCGAAGTAGGTGTGCGCGTGAGTTCTGATTCAAACAGGGGCGAAGTTTGCAAAGTCAGCTTCGTGGTTAACGCAGGACGGAACCGTCACGGGAGTAAATCCCGTGACGTCGGACGCGTCTCGCGGCGCGGCTTAGGCCGCTTGCTCGCGCGCCGGCCGGCCGCTTCGCGTCTCTTCGCGCTGGCTCCCGATTGCTGCGCAATCGCTCGCCTGCGCTCGGCGCTACGGGCCTAGATCGTTTCGAGGTTTACGGCGTTGGGCAGGCCGTTGGTGTGGTGCACATCGTAGGACAGGCGCTGGCCGGGGCGCGGCGGGGCGACGTGGGTCCAGGAGCCTGCGCCTTGCGCGAACCGGAGGTCCTCGCCGCCGGTTTCGGGCTTGATGAAGCCGTGGCCGCTCGCTTCGTCAAACGACTTGACGGTTCCGAAATATTTCATGGGAAAATGTCCTGAATTCCGGAACATCCCCGATTGAACGTTCCACGAACTAACAGGCGATATGTAAATAAGTCAGACGGGAATAACCATCCTAATATCAATATCGCCTGTTAGCGGAAATATTACATAGTACACCTTGGCAGGATTTCCTAGAAAATAACTGAACGAATAAATGGCTCCTACTGTGGCATGGCTCATATTTATTTTCGTTTGGCCATTGCTATCTGCTCAGCGCTGGCCCACTTGGATGCCACTACCAGTCGTGATCGACGGTCTTTGGCGCTAAGTCGCTCCTTCCTCCTTCTTTACCGCCTTTTAGTCGGCACCGGCGCCAATTTCGGCGCGTGCCCGGAAAGGAACTCAACATGAAACTATTCGGAACAGTGCAGTCGTTCGACACGACCAAGGGCCACGGCGAAATCAAGCCGGAAGTCGGCAGCGATCTCATCCGCTTCGAAAAGAGCGCGATCGCTTGGGACAAGAATGTTCCCCCGACGGTCGGCCAGCGTCTCTCCTATGAGGCCGGCACCAACAACAATGCGCCCTGCGCGTTGAATCTCCAGACGGTCTAATCGATCTCGGGCGGGTTTCACGACCCGCCCGTCTTCCCGACCGAAAAGGGGCCAATCCCGGGCAGCCTCGCCGCTGTCCGGGATTGTTGTTTTCAGTTCATGCAGCGAATTACGACAGCCGTTCGTTCTACCTTCGAACTCACCGGCGTTTCCTGTGTGAGATCGAGGAAGTTTCCATGACAATGTTCACGAGATTCTTGACCGCTGCGGCGGTGATCGGCGGCGTCGCCGTCCCGGCCGCTGCTCAGTACCAGTACCCCGCGCCCGCGCCCGTGCCGCAACCGGCGCCCGGCCAGCCCGGCTACGGCTATTATCCGCCACAGCCTGGCTATGGACAGCCGGGCTACGGTCAGCCTGGCTATGGACAGCAGGGCTATGGCTACAATCAGCAGGACAGCCTCGGCCAGATCGTCGGCCAGCTGCTCGGCAACCGCTACAATGTGAACGACCGCACCGCGGTCCAGCAGTGCGCGAGCGCGGCCATGGCACAGGCGTCCGCCCAGTATCGGCCCCAGAACGGCTACGGGCAGCCGCCTTATGGCAACGCCTACGGTTACAACAACAACCGCGGCTATCAGCAGGGCTACGTTCCACCCATGCGCGTGACCGCCATCACCAGTGTCGAACGCCGTAACAACGGCGTCCGCGTGTCCGGTCTGCTCGACAGCCGCGCCGGCTATCCGCCCAATGGCCAGGCCTACGGCTACCAGAACAACGGTTATGCGGCGACAGGCGACCTCAGCTTCCGCTGCAACGTCGACTATCGCGGCGCCGTCTCCAACGTGCGCATCCGCCGCGCCAACACCTATCGCGGCTAACAGTCGCTCTGGTGAATGAACAACTGGCCCGCCGGTGCACTCCGGCGGGCCGGAATGTTTCCGGGCCTAAGCTCTTTGCGCCCTCAGTTGCGGAACGCTGTCGCTGAGCACCCGCGCCGCGGACCTCAGCACCACCGCCGCCATCGCCAGCCCGATGACGATATCCGGCCACGGCGAGCTCGTCGCCGCGACCAGCCCCGCCGCCGCCAGAACCCCGACGTTGGAGATTACGTCGTTGCGCGAGCATTCCCACGTGCTCGCCATGTTCACGTCCTGCCGGCGGAACCGCCACAGCATCCGCAAGCAGACGAGGTTGGCGACCAGCGCGAGCCCGCCGAAGGCCAGCATCAGCATCGAACTGGGCGGCACTCCGCTCTGGATCTTGATCGCCACGTTGACGAGGATTCCGAGGCCAAGCAGCAGGATGAAAGCGCCCTTGAACGCGGCGACCCCCGCTTTCCACCGGTCGCTCTTCGCGATCGCATAAAGGCTGACTCCATAGACCAGGGAATCGCCGAGCATGTCGGTCGCGTCCGCCATCAGCGCCGCCGACCCCGCGACCAGGCCCGCCCCGAACTCCGCGAGGAACATCACCGCGTTGATGACCAGCACGACGATCAGCACGCGCCGCTGGTCGGCCCGAAGCGCAAGCTTCTCGAGTTCCGCGCCTTTGGCTTGGCAGCAATGGTCGGCCATCGGCTCAGGCTAGCCTCGCTGGATGAACCCGCCAACAACGGCCGGAAAAAATCCAATAAAATCCCCGACTGGCGACGTCTCGCCACGATTCGTCGTAACCGGTCAAACCGCACGCGTAACGGCTCGTTTTTGAGGCGAGCCGTCGCTCCGGCGGCAGTATGACAAGGGTTGAAAACAGTGGGAACCTACAGGCTTTATTGCCTCGATGGGGTGGGAAAGGTCGTGTCCGCGGAATGGGTGGCCGCGGAAGATGACGCGGCGGCGATCGAGGCCGCGAAGGATTTGATGGACGGCTATCCGTGCGAGCTGTGGGAACGCTCGCGCCTGGTCACCCGCCTCGACAAGAAGCGCAGCTGATTGCCGCCGGCCCGCACTGGAGCGATCCGGCCGGGTTTTCGCTTATTTCAGCTCCAGCACCACCGGGCCCGAAACCGGGTCCGTGTCCCCTTCCAGCGTGTCCCGGAAGCTGTCCAGCGTCGACAGCATGAACGGTCGCGCGGCGGCAAGGCTGTCCATGTCGTCCCACTCGCCGATGATGCAGTAGGTCTGGTCGCCCGTCTTGATCAGATTGGCGCTCCTCAGGCCGGGCCAGCTTCGGTCGGCCTGTTTGTGCGCGGTCAGGAAATCCTGCTCGCGCCCAGGCTTCACATTGAAACGCACGGTGTTGAATGCAGTCATCGCGCTTCCCCTTCATTGCGAAAGGCGGGGGCCATATACTCCCGGTCGGCCGATCGATGAAGCTCGCCGATCGATTCGCACCGAAATGCAAGCCGCTGATTTTCCCTAAGGTTTTTTCCCGGTGGGAGAATTCCCGAATTGAGCAATCGCGCCGAAAAAGTCACAAGCGGCGCCAACGGCTCAAGCCGACTTCGATTCGGCGCACGCTCGGTATGCGTTTCACTTCACGGGAACGGGGCGACCATGACGGCGCAGGATCGCGATTATTTCATGCTGCGGGCACGGCAGGAGGACGAGGCCGCTCTGTCGAGCACGAGCCGCACGGTCCGCTGCCGCCACGAAGAACTTGGCTGGGCTTACCGAATGCGTCTCCAATTTGCCGGCCGGGAAGACCTCGTCGTCCAAAGGGGCTGAGCGGCCCCCTCCTTATCGCGAGCTCTTGAGCGCACGGGCGCCTTCGCGCGCCGCCAGCGCCAATATGCTGGCGAAATCCACGACGTTTGTTTCGGCGGCATCCGCCGTTTCCGCGGCAGCATGCTTGGCGGCCTTGCCGGCCTTCTTCACCTTGGGCTGCTTCGAAATCCGGTCCGCCGCAGCCAGCAGGCCGACCGCGAGAATGTCCGCGACGACGTTTCGGACCATCGGATTGTCCATCAGCGCATAGAGCGCTCCGCCGCGCTTGCGCAGCCTCTTCGGAATCTTCACGCCCGCGATGCGCTTCGGAAGCTTGCCCTTCTTCGCCATCGCTAAAGGACCGCGCAGGCGATGCGATCGCCGCTGTTTCCGCTCGGGTCGGTCACCTCGTCGTCCGCCTTTGCATGCAGGACAAGCGCCGCGCCGTCGGCATCGCGCAGCGCATCGACCGTTGCCTGCGGGACCAGGAGGCCTGCGACCAATTTCCCATCGGCGCCGACGCCCAGATTGCCGAGGTCGCCCATGTGGAATCCGGCAGGATTGCGATGCCCATGCTTTCGCTCGCCGGGATTCCAGTGCGGGCCTGCGCTGGTGAAGCCGGGCGGATCGCAACGCCCGGTCGCATGAACGTGCACGCCATGCTGCCCTGCCGGCACTCCTGCCGCGTCGATGCGAAGCGTGACTCCGGTCGGCTCACTGAAGACGCGCACGGTGCCCAGGACAGCACCGCTGCTCGACACGAGGTCCGCCGTGGACACGGGAACGTCGGGCGCGGCCATCGGCACGCAACCGGCAAGAACCAGACCCAAAGCGAGGACACTCGGACGCAACATCGGCTTCTCCCTTTGCACGCGATATGCGCGAACTTGCGTTTCTGTTCCGCCCCGTCATCTTTGTCGAGGTTCGTGAGGGAGAGCGCGAGCAATGACTGAAGAGCCTGCCGCCGCCGCACGACCGCGAGTATCCGGCTACGCCTGGTACGCGCTCATCCTGTTCGTCATCGTCTACATCTTCAATTTCATCGACCGGCAGATCGTCTCCATCCTCGCGGAGAGCATTAAGGCCGACCTTGCACCTCGACGACGCCCAGATCGGCTTCCTCTACGGGACGGCTTTCGCGGTCTTCTACGCCTTGTTCGGGATTCCGCTGGGACGCCTCGCGGACAGCTGGTACCGCGGCCGCCTCATGGCGATAGGCCTGGCTTTGTGGTCGTCCATGACCGCTCTGTCCGGCTTCGCCCAGAACTTCACGATGCTCGCAACAGCCCGGATCGGCGTGGGCATCGGCGAAGCGAGTGCGTCACCCGCCGCTTACTCCATGATTGCGGATTATTTCCCCAAGGAACGCCGCGCGACCGCTTTGTCGATCTATTCGAGCGGTCTCTACATCGGCGGCGGCGTAGCCCTTCCGGTGGGCGGGTTCGTCCTCGCCGAATGGGGACGCCAGTTTCCGAATGTTGCAACTGCCCCACTGGGCCTTGCGCCATGGCAAGCCGCCTTCCTTGCGGTGGGACTTCCGGGCCTGCTCCTCGCAGCCTGGATCTGGAACCTGAAAGAGCCGCTGCGTGGAGCGATCGACGGCCACCCATCCGACATCGTCCGTCCCAACGCCTGGCGCGATTTCGGGCGCGAGCTTGCCGCGATCCTTCCACCACTCACACTGCTGAGCGCCGCACGAATTCCAGGAGCGATGCTGCCCAATCTGCTCGTTCTCGCCGGGAGCATTGCGGGCGTCTTCCTGCTCGGCACCCTGACCGGCGACTGGCCGCAGTGGATTGCCTGGTGGACCGGAATCTATGCGGTGTTCAGCTGGACTCAATCGCTCAAGCAAAGGGATCCAGCGACGCACAAGCTCATCTGGGGCACGCCAATCGCCACGATGCTGGTCATCGCTTTCGGCAGCATCAGCTTCGTGACTTATGCGGTCGCATTCTGGATTCCGCCCTACGTGCTCCGAACGTTCTACACCGGGCCTACCGACGTTGCGATGATCCTGACCGGCGGAACGGCGGCAGAAGAAGTTTCCACCATCTTCGGCTGGAGCGCGGCCGTCGCCTCGGCGATCGGGGTCATTCTTGGGGGCATCGTCAGCGACATCCTGCGTCAGCGTCATGCAGCCGGAAGATTGTACGTGAACATGGCGGCCATCATTTTGCCGATCCCCGCCGTGATCTTCCTCTTCACGACGGACAGCCTTGCCAGCTTCTACATCGTCGCGCCCTATGTCGGCATGTGCAGCGCCTTGTGGGTCGGCGCGGCAGTAGCAACACTTCAGGACCTGGTTCTGCCCCGCATGCGCGGCACCGCGGGCGCAACCTATATCCTCGGCACGTCCCTCGTCGGACTTGCGCTTGGGCCTTACTGGGCCGGCAAGGTTGCCGCTTTGACGGGTGACTTGGCGACAGGCGTGTTCTCGCTGTTCATCGTCCCACCCTTCACTCTTGCAGCCTTGTGGATCGCCTCGCGCCGGATCGGCGAAATCGAAGCCACTCGCGATGAGCGCGCTGCGGCAGCAGCCGCCTAGGCGGTGATCAGGCCGTGCGCCCGCAGCGCACTCAGGATGGCCGAGATCGCCGCGCGCGATTCCGAATCCGCCGTCGTTCCACCCGTGGCATCCGGTATGGCCGGCTGAGGGGCTCCAAGGACCTGCTCCCATGCCCCGCCGCGATATCGAAGCGTGCTTCCGGTCGACTTCTCCAGGACCGTAAGGCCGTCCGTGGGCGCAACATGTCTCCACCCGCCAGGCGTGAAGGCAGCGATTGCGCCATCATGGCCCGACCACTCGCCCGACGGCCTGATCGGCAACGATGTAGGACATGCCAGGTATGGGCGTTGCGGGAGGGGAAGCGCTCGCCGGCCCCTCGACGGCACCCGCAACGATCGCATCGAGCAGGTGCAAAGCTTCGTTGACCGAAGTCTCTTTCTGAGCCTGGCCGGGGACCAAGGTCCACAAGCCGAGGCGTGGCGTCGTTTCCATGCGCACTCCTAGTTGATGATTGCGACGGCCGGTCGCGATTCCGCGTAGTCGCCGACCTGCACGACGGAAAAGCGGAGAGGCCCCGCTCCAAGCGATGCGAGCTGTGAGCTCGGGATAGCCACTTCGGCAGCTGTGGCATCCACAACGATCGATCCACTCGGTCCTTCAAGTTTCACGCGATACCGTTCAGCGCTTTCACCAAGCGGTGCGTCGAGGCCATCCAACCACGCCCAGCCCGCCCGACTGCGCCGTCTCCAGAATCGCTCGCACGTCTCCGCTCTCGGTGCGGCCAACGCGTAGATGAACCGGACTTGGCGGCCGCAGCGCTTCGCCACCGACCTGCATTTGCGTGGGATCGGCCTGATCGTCCGCCAGTCCCGCAGCCCTCACAGCAATCGATGTTCCTAGCGTCTCAAGGCCCAGCTCGACCGCCCGCAATGCATCTGGGTCGAGCAGCACGAACTTCTCTCCTGGAGCATGCACGCCGTTCTGGTCGATCGCCAGTCCCGCCCTCCCCGACACGCGGATTCGCCGCGCGTCAGAATGCGCGGTCAGCCGAACCCAACCGCTGCCGCTCGCATCCACATCGACCGCAAAGGCGCTCGCTGGCAGGAGAGACGCGACGCCCGCCGAAGTCCACCATTTCAAGCGAAGAGATCGACCGCACCGGCCCCAGCGCGACTTGCTGCCACTGCATGCTCGCCGGCAGATCGAGCGCGAAGTCGCGCTCCACGATCACCTGGTTCATGAAGCTCTCGCCGATCGCGGTCGCAGTCCGCAGGAGACCCGCGAGAACCGCTTCCTCTTCCCCGGTCTCGATCCGGACATAGGCCTGCGCCTCGCTGATCGACACGGCCGGATCGACCGCCGCTGGAGCGCTCATCAGCGCTTCTCCACGCGTACGGTGATCGATCGGCTGTCCACTCGTCCGGAAAGCAGCTGCACCTTGTTGACGATGCGATAGATACGCCCTGGAATGCCGCCGCTCGCCTTGACCGTCGCGGTGCGCCCGTCGAACCCGCCCGGAACGGCCACGACGCCGCCCGGCTCGTCGGGAACGACCGACCATTCCGACGTGCTCAGCTCATCGGTGCCCAGATATTCCGCCCCAGTCGACCAGATAGTCGAGGACCGCATCCGGGTCCTTCAGCAGAAAGCTCATGTTGATCCTTCAGGTTGGTTGCACGCGGCTCAGCGCGGTTCGGGCGTGACGACCGCGTCCGATCTGACAAGAAACTGGCGCCTGGCCGGTGGCTTGTTCGACTTGGTATTGTGAATCGGCTGCGCACCGATCGCCGTTTCGGCGATCGGCATTGCTGCGATGCTCATGTCGGTTTCTCCAACTCGGGTTGGCTACGGACGCGTCCGTGCGCTCGAACGGTGCCCGTTCAAGGATTGACCCATTGGTGCCGGCCGAAGCCGGCAAAAGCGCTTATTTGTGAAAGAGGTAGTAGTTGCCGAGCGCCAGCGACGACGGTCCGTGCAGCTTGAACCACAACCTGTTCAGGCGATGCGTCAATCTGCGGATTCGTCCACTGTAAATGTACAGCTCCGACACTTCCCCGGTCGTTCGCGTGACCCGTTTCAACCCGCGCTCGCCAAGGAACCGCTTAAGCCACGCCGCCGACGTCTTGCGAGAGAGCAGCATGCCGGCCGCGGTTTCACTCCATACCTCGACGCCGCTCTCCTTGCGCTCCACCCGCATGTTTTTTCGTGCAAGCCGCCAGTAGGCTCGGAAGGCATAGGTCTCCGGCGCATTCGCATTGGCCTCGGCGATGATCAGATACCCGCCCGGCTTCACGACCCTGGCCAGCTCGGCGAGCGCCTTTTCCACCTCCGGGATGTGCATCAGGACGCCGATGCAGAAGACCGCGTCGAAGCTCGCATCGGCGAAGCTTAGCGACGTCAGGTCCTCGCGCCGATAATCTATCCCTTCGCCTTTGGCCTCGCTCAGTGCGAATTCGGAGAAATCCGCCCCGGTGACCTTGAAGCCGCGCTCCGCGAGCCAGATCGAATTGGTCCCAGTCCCGCACCCGCGTCGAGCACCGCTGCACCCGGCTTCAAATCCGTCCGCCGCAACAATCGCTCCAACGCCGCGAAACCGAAGGCATTGACCTCGTCCGTCCGGAGGTTCTCGATCCAGGCCCGGTGGACATCCGGTTTGGAAAGTGTGTCGGCAACGCTCACTCGAACCCCGCTAGCAGCATCAGGACGCATCGAACAACGCCTCGAATGAAGCTCCCGCACTGCTCAGCATGGAATTCGAAGCCCCAGCTCGAACCAGCTCCGACGGGCCCCTCCGTGCGGATAAGGGCTGCGGAGCCGAAATCGCTCGATGCGCTCTTGTAGAAGCGCACTTTGTCGTCGCCCGACATCGTAGTCGACCCAGACAAAGCCCGTCGCCGCGCCTTGGCTCGTGCCCAGCTGGTTGTTGAAGCGGTCGAAGAGATAGACGAGGCCGCCGGTCACCCAGGCCGTGTAGGCACCGTCGGGGCCCGTCGCAGGTCCGGTCGAACCGGCAGGATTGACACTCAGGCCGGCGCGATAGTCGCCGCTTCCGAACTTGATCCTCACCCGGCTGGTTCCGCTGACCGGCGCAGCGATCGCCGCGGCGTCCCAGCTTCCCGCGACTCCTCCCGACTTGCGGACCTGGAAACCTCCAGCCGATCCCGGCGAGATCGTCGCGTTCGCCAGGCTGGTGATGGTCTGACCCATGACATAGCCCGCACCCGTGCCGAACCTGTGCGGCTGGACGGCCATCATAGGCGATGACCGATCAGCATGATCTTGAGCCCCTTGGCCGTTCCGTCGCCGACCTGGTCGATGTCGATGCTGATCTCCGCATCGTCGGCCAGCAGCGCGTCCGAAATCACAGCCGGCGCCGCAGCCGTCATCGACGTCCGCTCGCCATTGTCGATCGTCAGCTTCGTCGCCAGGATGGAGCTCACCCCCTCGTTGACATCCACCGTCAGCACTGCGCCGGACGCCTGCGACGCCGTCAGCGATCCGCGCACCTCCGTGACCCGGAATGCGTAGGGCATTCGGAAGGTCGTTTTCGCGATTCCGGCGGTGAGCGTCATCACCTCGTCAGAAGCTGCGATCAGGATGCTCTCCCTCGCCGTCCCGCCTTTCGGCACCACGATCCAGCGAAGCGTCGATCCGTTGGTGTCCAGCCAGAATTCGAGACGAACTGGTCCGCTCGTGGAGCCTGCCGGAACGACATAGGTCGTCGCGCTCGTCCCGTTCGCGAACTGGATCCCCGCGGCCGCATCCGCCGCGTCCAGCGTGACGGTAATCGTCTCTCCGGGAGCGCTTCCGCCCGTACCGACGACCTCCAGCTGCGCTGCAAAGGAATCCCCGCCGGAACCGATCCGTCCGCTCGTAATATTTGAGCGTCACATTCGTCGGGGCTCCCGATGCCTGAACCTTGCGGATGCGGTTGCAGACCGGACTGTTGCTCAGCACCGGAGCGAAAGCGCGGCTCTTCGTCGCGACGCTCGAGCCACCGAGCGTCGCTCCGCTCGTAATCCACTCACCGCCGATGAAGATGCCCACCTGCGGCAGTCCGGAGCCGGTGTTCAGTGCAGCCCCGTCGTTCGGCGCCAGCACCTCCGTCAGCTTGAACGGATCGTCGTAATCCTGCGCCGCCCAGGCCGAGCACGCCCCGATCAGAAGCTCGGTGTTCAGCCAGCCCCACGCTCAGCAGGTCGAGGCTGTTCCCCTCGCTGTGCATGTGCCCGATCGTGTGGCCGAGGTTCGCTCCGTTCACCGTCCCGATCAAAGTCCCGAGGCCACCGCCCTCCTGGATGACGCTGCCCCACTCGGTTCCGTGAAGCGAATTGCCGACGTCCAGCGTCGCGCCGTTCAGAACCCCGCTCAGATGATCGGCGCCCGCGCCCGCAACGTCCTTGCCGCGGACTTCGCATCGCACCGCCGTGACACGACATGATTGTCCCCGTCGCGGCGGTGGAGATGATCCACGGGAAGACCGAGATGACGTTTCCGACCTTCTCCAGGATCACATGGTAGTGGCCGGCCGCATCGCGGATGATGTCGTCGACGCGCAAATCCTCGTGACCGGCGCCGAGCGTCAGGTTCGTGCGCTGATTGAAGCCGTTTGCTCCGCCAGTCCGCGACGATGCCGAAAAATCGATCGCCAGATTGAATGCGGGCCGGTCGCATGCCGAGCCATTGTTGTTGCCGTAGACGCGTTCGAAGCGCGCCCCGATATTGTTGTTGTAATCGGCCATGCTGAACTGGGGGTCGAACTCGACGCCCCGAGCGCTTGAATCCGGACACCTTGACCAGGTCCCAGCGGCACTGCGCTGAGTTGCGGAGCCAGATGCCGGTTTCCCACTTCCGGATCGGATAGCCGTAGCTTGATCCGCCATCGGCTCCCGAGCGGACGTGCCAATTGCCCTCGAACTTCGAATAGGAGCCTTCGTCGACGTAGATCAGGTGCCGTCCGGCGCCGATCCTGCGGAACTCGCCGCCGATGAAGCGCCGCGCATATTCCTGCGGCTGGTCGATCACGAGGCCGTCGAGATCGTGCGCTCCCCCATCACCACGCTTGGCGATGCCCCACAGACCCCCCGAAAAGTCCGCGTTGAGCTCCCGGTTCTTGTGTAGAGCGACCATGTCCAGCACGGCCTGACAGGCGGGCCTCGCATCGATCAGCACGCCGTCGGTGCTGCCCGGAGTCGCGCTCTCGCCATAAGGCGGGACCATCGTCGACCGGCTTCCAGTCTTGTAGTTGGTCTGGCCGCCGAACATGAACGGCGTGATCCTGTCGCCCTCGCGAACCCAGGCACCGGTGCCGGTCGCCACGTACATGCCCTGCAGCGTGTCGGCGGCCACGGCCTCCGCCAGCGTAAAGCCGTATCGTGCGGCGAACTCGGCATCCGTCATGTGCACGAACCGGCCCTCGCGCCCCGCTTCCCGAAGGTCGCAGGTCGCGCCGGTCGCCGGCGAGGCGATCGCCGCCATCGCCGTCCGCGTCGCAGCCGCCTGCGAGGACCCGCCCGCCTGGATCTTCTCGAACCATTCGGCCGCGGCGATCAGCGCGATCGTCTTCGTGCCCGCTGGTGAAGCTGGTCAGCGTCCCGCCGATCGGCTCGCGCTGATCGTCCGGTCGGCCAGCAGCGTGCCGCGGCCGACCTCGCGCTCGGCCGGCTTGTCGACGCCGAGCGACCGAATAATAGAAGCTGTCGCCGGGCTGGAGCGCGGTCGCGAAGCTCGTGTGAACCCGGTGACCGCCGGGCCGAGCACGAAATTGCCCCGTGCCGGACGTCGTCGTGATAATTGCGCACGAGGTCGACGAACTTCGGCTGAAAGGTCTCCGCCATTGCGGCTCCTGTTTCGAAAGCAAATCCTCCCCGAGCTTGCGGGGAGGGGGACCGCACGATGTGCGGTGGAGGGGGAGCGGGCGCAGGGCGGCGCCGCTCGGCCCCGCCGCGGCTCAGGCGAACTTCAGAAGCTTGATCGCTTCGCGAATTCGAGCACCTGCCCGCCGATCCGCTTGGTCGCGTAGAAGTGGACGTACGGCTTGTTGCGTGAACGGATCGCGCAGGATCGTCGTCGCGTTGCGCTCGGCGATCACATAGCCGGCCTTGAAGTTGCCGAACGCGATCGACAGGCTGTTCGCGGCGATGTCGGGCATGTCCTCGGCCTCGACCAGCGGATAGCCGAGCAAGGTCGCCGGGCTGCCCGCCGGCAGGCTCGGCTGGAACAGGAACGCGCCGTCCGCGGTCTTGAACTTGCGGATCGCGCGCCAGCGTCGACGAGTTCATCACGAACACCGCGCCCTGCCGGTACGGCGAGCGCAGCGACTGGACCAGGTCGATCAGCTTGTCCGCCGGGTTGCTCGCCGGGAACGCCGCCGGCAACGCCGGTGCCGATCGTCTGCAGCGTGCCCATCGGCCGCACGCCGTCGGCGGTCGTCGCATTGGGCGAGCTCAGGAAGCCGAGCGGCTGGTTGGTGCCGGTGCCGCTTGACGAACGCCACGCCTTCGGCCCGCGCGAACTCGGTCGCGATCTCGTTGGCGAGCCAGCTCTCGACATCGAACATCGCATCGTCGAGCATCTGCTGCGACGCCGCCGGATTGGCGTAGAGCTCGCCCGACGGCCGGCACGATCTCGGTGAACGTCGGCGTGTTCGTCTCCGGCCGCGCCGCCTCGAAGCCGACCCAGCCCGACGGCGTCCCGCCGCTCGTCGACCAGCTTGCGATAGCCGGCGCTGCCGACCTTCACGACATTGGCGATCGCGCGGATCGGCGAGATCGCGCGTCAGCGTCCGGTCGATCACCGCGTCGATCTCGCGCGGCACCGCATAGCCGCCGATCGCGTCGGTCGAGCTGCCGATCGCCTTAGTCTCCAGCCCGCTCTCGATCCCGCGCCGCAGATATTGGTCGACGAAGCTCGCCGCCTCCGCCGACTTGACCCCGTCCAGCGCCGGCCGCTGCGCCGCAATCACGCCCGCCGCAATCTTCGCCTTCAGCGTCTCCAGCTCCGCCTTCAGCGCCGCAACGCCGTCATCTTCCTGCTCGAACGCCTCGAACGACTGCCTCGAGCGCATCCGCCTTCACTTCCAACATTTCCATCTTCTCCCGTGCAAAAATCCACAAAAAAAGGGCCGCGGAAACCGCGACCCTCGTCACCTCTCTCGTCATCCCGGCCTAATCCGGGATCGCCTGCTACTCTTCCACTTGCTGACTTGTCCCAGTCCGATGCAGTTCCGACTGCCTCGCACGCTGCCAGAACTCGATCGTCTCGATCTGGTCAGCGACGGCGAGGCGCTTCGATCTCATTGATCGAGATGATCCGATCGACCATCATTTCGTGCCGTCAGCCGCCCATGTCCGATAGTCCTCGTTGAACCGTGCGCCGTCCGATGAAGTCGACCGCGTACAGTCCGCCGTCGGACCCTGCCTTTCTGCGGCAGCTGTCATGCGAACTCAGCCAGATGCTTCGCCCGATGACCATCTCATATGCGACACTCTCGTCGCCGGTGCCGGACAGAATTGCGAATCTTCGAAATCGTCCCGCCACAAACCGGGCCAGCGCTGCTGCGCGGGTCGATCTCGAAGCACTGTTCCGTCGGACGCGTTGCCGACGACTTGCAATCGTCGCAGCCTCGTCGATGCATCGCGGCACGCACGCGCGAGAGTCCTGCCGGATGCAGCTCGACTTCCGGTCCGCTAGCGTTCCGCTGATCGACCGGATCGCATACGCCTCGGCGGCCGACGTGATCGCAAGCCGCAATGCAGGATCCGCAGAGCGCACAACGACAGCCGTCATCCGCGATCATGATGCTCCGATCACCTGCCATCTTCAACCGCATGCACCCGCGCCAGCCTCTGCATCGGCTTCGCGACCAGGCTCACCTCGACCAGGTCGAGCTCGATCAACTCGCGCATGCGCCGCCGCCCCGCGCCTCCCGCACCCGATAGCCGAAGCTCAGCCCATCCAGCTTCCCGCCCTGCAGCAGCGCGCCAACCCGCCTCTCCGCGCCGCCTCCAGCCGCGCGATCACGCGCAGCCCGCGCTTGTCCTCGGACAGATGCTCGATCCGCCCGAGCGGCCGCCCCGCCTTGTGCTGCAGCAGCAGCGGCACCTCGCCCGCCCGCTTCAGGCTCTCCGCGAACGCGCCCTTGCCGCACGACGTCGCCGCCGCTGTCCGGCCGCCCGAACACCGCCGCATATCCCGCGAACCTCATCCCGCTCCCCGGCGAAGGACGGGGTCCAGGCGGTGGGCCTGCCCGTCATCCTGTCACCAGTTCCGTCAGCCGCAACCGCACCGCCAGCCCGACCAGCAGCAGCGCCAGCCGCGATCCGCGCGATCCACGCTCACCACCGCCCGCCACGCCGTCCGCTTGGCATCGCGCCAGCGCCGACAGCAGCTCGCGCAATTCGTCCATGTCCCGCCGCGCCCGCTCGTCGTCGAGCCCGAGCTGCGCCAGCGCCCGCCGCGCGCCCGCCTGGCTCGATTCCTCGACCAGCGCGCGCAGCGTGACCACGTCGACGCCGCGCCCCTCCGCCTGCGCCATCAGGCTCGCCAGCAGCGCGTCCGCGCTCAACGTCACGCCACGTCATGCATCCTCCCGCTCGGCCGCAAAGCCGAGCATGCTCGCGCTTCTCTGCCTCGCTCAGGAAGCTCGCCGCCCCGACCTGCTCCCACAGCTTCGCCCGGTCCTCGGCCAGCTCGCTCAGCTGGTCGGTATCGACCGCCAGCTTCACCGGCCCGAGCCAGTCGCCCAGCATCGCGCTCAAGCCCGTTCAGGATCCGCGCTCGCCATCGGCAGGATCGTCTGCCGGTACAGCGCCCGCCCCGCCTCCCGCGCATTGGCGTAGGTCGCATCGCCGGGAAGCCCGACCAGCACCGGCGGCACGCCGAACGCCAGCGCGATGTCCCGCGCCGCGCCTTCCTTCAGCGCGACGAAATCCATGTCCGCCGGCGTCAGGCTCAGCGCCTGCCACTTCAGCCCGCCTTCGAGCAGCAGCGGCCGCCCGGCATTCGCGCTTCCGGAAAACTCCGCGTCCAGCTCATCCTTCAGCCGCGCGAACTGCTCCGCCGACAGCAGCGACCCGTCGCGCCGGCTCGTAGACCAGCGCCCCGCACGGCCGCGCCGCATTGTCGAGCAGCGCCTTGTTCCACCGGCTCGCGCGATTGTGCACGCTCGCCGCCGCGCATCGCCGCCTCCAGGCAGCCCATCCCATAATGGTCGTCGCGCGGGTGCAGCGCCTTGATGTGCGCCATCTGCCGCCGCCCAAGCGCATCGCAGCGCTCGACCCGCGTCACTCGCCCCGCCGACGCGATAGAGATAAGCCGTCGGCCACCCCCGCTCGTCGGTGACGACGCTGACCCGCTCGGGCCGCAGCAGGCAGATCTCCGCCGGCGCGTCGTCGTCGCCGGTGATCAGCTGCACATAGGCATTGCCGTGCAGCAGCAGGTTCGCCGCAATGCCCTCCAGCAGCCCGTCCGCGCTGACGATCGCCGCCGCCCGCTCATCGCCCTCGGCCGCATAGACCGGCAACGCGCCGAGC
>CAWHJH010000006.1:0-268286 GCA_963829625.1 uncultured Alphaproteobacteria bacterium
ACCCACGGTACGGTTGCCCGTACGCCGCATTTCGAGTGCGGTGCTTTCGACCACTCAGCCACCTCTCCGCATCTTGATGAAGGCGCTGGCCGGAACGATGCCGGCTGGGCGAGGCGCCTCTAGCAGCGCATTTCGGGATTGCCTAGCGCCTTGTCCAACGCTCCCGAAGCCCTAGATTGCAGCCATGTCGCAAATCGAACGTTTCTCGTCCGTGAACCTCTCGTCCCAACTTCCGGCAATGGCCCAGGCCCGCTTCGGCATCGGCGATGTCGTGCGCCACCGCCTGTTCGATTTCCGCGGAGTGATCTTCGATGTGGATCCGGTCTTCGCCAACAGCGAGGAATGGTATGAAGCTATTCCCGAAGCGATCCGCCCGCCGAAGGACCAACCCTTCTACCACCTTCTCGCGGAGAATGCGGAGCAGAGCTACATCGCTTACGTCAGCCAGCAGAACCTGATGCATGACGAAAGCGAGGAGCCGATCGACCATCCCGCGATCGCCGCTTATTTCGACGGCTTCGAAGACGGCCGCTACGCCTTGAAGCCGGAACACCGGCACTGATCGACTTGGACGGGCGGCTCGCACCGCCCGGCCCAAGCTCTCACCCTTAGAAACTCAGCGCCGCGCGGGCGTAGAGGAACCGGCCGTTGAAACCGAACGGCGAGAAGATCGAATAGGGTATGTAGATCTGGTTTATCGGGAACTGCCCCCCGCCTAGTTGGGCGGGACGCGGCCCGAATGGTGAGCGGTCCGGATAGACGTCGAAGAGATTGTTCGAGCCCAGAGCGAATTCCGTGCCGCCGCCCGGCTTCCAGCGAAGTTCGAGGTCCGTGATCCACTTGCGACCAAGGAAGATGTCGTCCGGTCCGAAGGCGGTCAGGCTCAGCTGGTCCGGCGCAAGCGGAGCGGCAGCGCCCGGTGCCACGACCTTGCCGTAGCGCGTCGTCCGCGCCGTCAGCCCGAACTCCCCGAGTTCGCCATCTGCGCTCAGCACGATCTTGTCGCGGGGCTGGCCGTCCGTGAAGCGAATGCCCTCGATGCGGCCGAACAGTACCAGGCCCGGGATCTGAGCAAGCGGGCCCAGTGCATTGATGCGCTTGTCGATCTTCGTCTTGTTGTAATTGTACGCAGCCGTGAGGTTCCAGCGGCCAAGCTCGCCCGCCCCGAAATTATAGGTGGCGACGAGGTCCACGCCCTTGGTCGTCGTGTCGAGACCGTTGATGAAGAACCTGGCGGCGCCGACGCTTTGGAAGCCATTGGCATCGAGAATGGCTTTGACCGCCGCGTTCTGGGCCGCGGTTCCGCTGCCCTGCCCGCCGAGGTTTTCGGTGAGGACGATCCGGTCGTCGATCGTGATCTTGTACACGTCGGCGGTGAGCGTCAGCCCCCTCAGCGGATTGGCGGTAGCGCCGAGGCTCAAGTTGACCGATTTCTCCGGCTTCAGCGGAGTGGAGCCTAGCGCTTGCGCCACCGGACTGTCGACCGCGACGGTCGCAATGTCGACCGGCAAGCCGCCAATGAAGTTGGTCGAAGACGTGGTGAAGAACTGCTGGTGCAGCGAAGGAGCCCGGAAGCCGTTCGAGATAGAGCCGCGGATCGCATAGCCAGCGATCGGTTCCCACCGAGCGGCGAACTTGCCGTTCCAAGTCGATCCGAAGTCGGAATAATGCTCGAAGCGTCCCGCGAGCGTCGTCGTCAGGCCTTCGACCGGATCCGTATCCAGTTCGACGTAGGCGGCCCAGCTGTGGCGGTCCTCGTTCGTCTTGCTGACATCGGGGATGCCGGGGAAACCCTGGGCGCCAACCGCGGCCGCGCGGCCCGGGAAGTCACACGTCGTCGGTGCAAGAACCCCGTACCGTCCGCCCAGCGTGGCGCAGTTCGCGGCCGTAGTGTTCGTGACCGCTGGTTGGAAAAACGGACCGATGCCCCATGACTGGAACTCGCCGGGGCGGATTTTGAACCGTTCACGGCGATGCTCCGCGCCGACGGCCACAGCCAACGGCTTGGCGGTGCCGATCGCGAACTCCCTCGAAAAGTCGAGATTGAAGATCGCCTGTCCGTAGCGAAGGCCGCCGGCATCGAAGTCGCTCTGGCTCTGCGGCCCGAAGGACGTGTTCAGCGTATCGTGAACTTCATAGTCGAAGCTGTTGTGGCCCAGACCCGCCGAAAAGTCCGCGTTCCATCCCGCAACGTCGCCGCGGACGCCGAGTGTCGCCGAATAATCGTCGAGGTCGGTCTCGATGAGCGGCAGGAAGCCGATGGGAGTGAGCGGGACGAAGTTCTGAGCGTTCGGAACCGTGCTCGGGGTAAGGACGCTGTAGTCGCGGTTGGTGGCCGCGCTCTGCTGACGCCAGTTCGCCGCGCTGACGGCGTCGCGATGCCCGTACGACCCGAAGGCGTAGATCTCCCAATCCGGCGAGACCTCATACCCAGCGTTGAGGAAGATATTGTAGCTATCCGAATCCGGGTCGCCGAACTTGAACTGGCGCCGGTTGAACGAGACCTCGCGCGGATCGAACGCAGGCGGTGCCGGCCGATTGAAGTTCGGCCGGAGATCGAATCCTGCGCGATTGACGGGATCGCGGTGATGATATTCGGCCGACAGGTTCACGAAGCCGTTCGAACCCAAAGGCACGCCGAGATTTGCTGCCGTGGTGACCTCGGTCCCGTCAGTGACCTTTAGTTCACCACCGGTATTGGCGAGGAAATAGCGATTGTCCGCCGGGTTCAGGATCGGCTGCCCGTTGGCGTCGAGTTGCAGACCCGTCACCTTGTCCACGTCGTCCAGTTTCGTGTGATATTCGCCGTAGGTGAGGCTGACCCGCCCGCCGTGGTCGGCGCTTTTCAGCTGGATGTTGATGACGCCCGCGATGGCGTCCGAACCATATTGCGCGGCTGCGCCGTCGCGCAGCACTTCGACACGGCTGATCGCGATGCCGGGAATGAGGTTCATGTCCACGGCGGCGCTGCCGCGGCCCACCGTGCCGTTGATGTTGAGCAGCGCGGATACGTGGCGGCGCTTGCCGTTGACGAGGACCAGCGTCTGGTCGGGGCTCAAGCCGCGCAGGGTCGCCGGGCGAAGCGCGTCGGAGCCGTCGGCGATCGAAGGCTGCGGGAAGTTGAAGGACGGCACCAGCTGATTGAGGATCTTGTTGGTCTCCGTCGCGCCCGTGTTCTCGATGGCGTCGGAACCGATGACATCGACCGGAACCGGACTGTCGGCGACCGTTCGGTCGGCGCGACGGGTACCGGTGACGATGATCGTCTGCTCATCGGGGCTTTCCGCCTGCGCTTGAGCCTGCGGCGTCTGCGCCGCGGCCTGGTTTTCCTGGGCAAGGGCGGGAGCCGCGAGCGCAATCGGGCTAATGGAAACGAAAAGCAGAGTACGCGATGCAAGTGTCATCATGGCGCTTTCCTCACGCCCGGGACATTCCGGTCCGGCGCAGGCAATTCGGAAACAGCCGTTGTGGCAAGGGGCATGCCCCTAGTTGTCGCACTAATGTCTCGGCTCTGTTGCGCGGCAGCAACAATTGTTAATCAAGCCCCTGGCGGTTGACAGGCTAGGGCCGCTGCCATAGGCGGCTGCCTTTCGCGCGGGGTCCTGTGGCTGAGCGCGCGTCCAGTTTTACGAGAGAAGTGAGCCAATGTTCGCAGTCGTGCGCACGGGCGGTAAGCAATATCGCGTCACCGCCGGAGACAAGATCGTCGTCGAGAAGCTCGCTGGGGAAGCCGGCGACCGCATCGACATCACCGACATCCTTCTAGCCGGGGAAGGCTCGGACCTGAAGCCGGTCGCGGGCCTCACCGTCGGCGCAGAGATCGTTGCCCAGGCCAAGGCCGACAAGGTCACCGTCTTCAAGAAGCGCCGGCGGCACAACTACCGTCGCAAGAAGGGCCATCGCCAGCAGCACACGATCCTCAAGATCGTGTCGATCGGCGGAGAGAAGGCGAAGGCTGCCAAGCCGAAGGCGGAAGCCGCTCCGGCCGAGAACAAGGCCGCTGCTGCACCCGCGAAGGCCGAGAAGCCGGCGAAGGCGGAAGCCCCCGCGAAGAAGGCCGAGCCGAAGGCGAAAGCCGACAAGGCCCCGTCGACAAAGAATGCTGCACCTGCTAAGGCCGCAGCGAAGAAGGCCCCTAAGGCCAAGTAATCACTGGTTTACGAGATTCAGGCAGTAGTACGTCATGGCACATAAAAAAGCAGGCGGTTCCAGCCGCAACGGTCGCGACAGTGAAAGCAAGCGCCTGGGCGTGAAGCTCTTTGGCAGCCAGCAAGCGCGCGCCGGCAACATCATCGTTCGTCAACGCGGCACGAAGTGGCACGCGGGCAGCAACGTCGGCATGGGCAAGGATCACACCCTCTTTGCTCTTACCGACGGCACCGTCGCGTTTCGCGACGGCAAGCTCGGCCGCAAATACGTGCACGTCATGCCGATTATGTCCGAGGAAAACGCATAGGGGCTGGTCGATAAAGGGCCACCCCAGGAGGGGGCAGCCCAAAGTCGACCGCAAGGTCACAAAGGGAGAAGAGGGAAGCCCCCTCTTCTCCCTTCTTTGTTTCTGAAGGGTCCAAATCTTCTCCCGAAAGAGTCACGGAGTGGCGCTAGTGCGCCGCTTGGGAGGAGAAGGTAGGATGTTCGCAAGGACTGAACGGCTGCTTCTGAGGCCCGGTTGGGCCGAAGACGCTCCGGCGCTCGCCGCAGCGATTGCCGACGAGATGATCGTCCGCAATCTCGCGACCGCGCCATGGCCGTACAGCCTCCGCGATGCCGAGGCCTTCCTCGCGCAACCCCGCGATCCGATACTCCCGTCCTTCCTGATCCTTGCCCGTACTTTGGGCGCGCCAAGGCTGGTGGGCTCTTGCGGGCTTGGCAGACGCCCATCGGGGGCAGTCGAGCTCGGCTACTGGATCTCGCGGCCCTATTGGGGCAACGGCTACGCAACCGAAGCGGGCCGCGCGTTGATCGGCATCGCCCGCGTGCTTGGGTTCACTCAGCTCGAAGGATCGCACTTCCTCGACAATCCCGCCTCCGGCCGGGTGCTCGAGAAGCTTGGCTTCGAGCCACTGGGTATCACTGCGCCGCGGATGAGCTGCGCACGGGGCACGGAGACCCAGGCACGTCTGCTTCGCCTGCAGTTGGCGGATGAGACTGGCGCAGAGGAGGAGGCGCTGGCAGCCTAGGCTGCGTTGCGGACCTTCTTGCGCGGGGCGGGCGCCGCAGTCGCGGCGGCGCTCGCCTCATATTCGCGGAGCAGCTGGCGGTCGTCCTCATTCCACGGGTGGAAACCGGGCAGGAAGAACTTGAACCAGGCCACTGCGATCTTCCGGAACATGCCGGGGCGGATCCACAGGTACCAAAGCAACTTCGACCAGGCGGCGAGGCCGGTGACGCCGTCCTGGCGCATCAGCTCCAGCGCACCCGCCGTGCGATCGACGACGAAGTTCCGGGTGACGTAGAGCATCACCTTCGCCTTCACCTTCCACCTCTTCGAGCGCGGCCAATGGCGCGTGGCGTGTAGCCAGGTGTCGTAGGCGACGCCCTTGTGCTCAATCTCCTCGCAGGCATGCCAGAGCCAGAGGTCGGCTGCATCCTTGTCCGCCTCGGCGAGATGCCGCGGATCCTTCAGGAGCTCATGCGCGAGGATGGCCGTGAAATGCTCCAGCGCCATGGTCGCCGCCAGGCTGACGATCGGCGGTTTGGTCCTGGTGATCGCAAGGCGGCGTTCGACCTGAGCCTCCAGCTTCGTCAGGTCGTATCCCGAGTCCGCCGCGCGACGATTGAAAGCGGCATGCTCGCGGCTGTGGATCGCTTCCTGAGTGGTGAAGCCCTTGATTTCCTCCGCCAGCTTGGTCGGCGCCCCCTCGCGAAAGGCGCGGACGCTTTCCACGAAGAAGGCTTCACCGACCGGAAAGGTCGTCGACAAAGCGTTGTAAATGGCAGTGGCCTCGATCCGCCCGCCGTGCCACAGACGTTGATCGAGCCGGCCGCGCTCGAACTTTCGGTCACGAGGGGTGATCGTCAGGTCCGACGGGGTCGGTAGGGTCGTCGTGCTCATGTGCCGGAAGCTATAGTAACTTACACGAGTGTCAATAAGCCGTAGACGCCTTAACTCGGAGGAAAGCCGGTCCGCCGCGCTGGAGGCTGCGCGCCAGCTGCTGCTGGAGCAGGGTCCGCAGGCGGTCACGCTGAAGGCGGTCGCTGCCAAGGTCGGACGCACGCACGCGAACCTGCTGCACCATTTCGGATCCGCCGCCGGGCTGCAGGCGGAGCTTGCCCGATCGATTGCCGGTCGCGTCACCGGTAGCATCGCCGAGGCGGTCGAACGCGCGCGCGTCGGCGAACGGGACGTGCGCGAGGTCGTGGACGGCACCTTCGACGCCTTCGATCGCGAAGGCGCGGGAGCCCTGGCCGCGTGGATGATCCTGTCCGGCAACCGCGATGCGCTGAACCCGATTCTCGAATTCCATCCGCGCTCTCGTCGCCCAGCTGCGTGTGGGCCACGAAGAGCATCATGTGCCGGAAAGCACCTTGTGGCTCGTCCTCGCCGCACTCGGGGATTCACTGCTCGGCGAGCCGATCACGAGCGCTCTCGGCCTCGAGCGCGACGCGGCCCGGCGGATTGCATCCGACGCGCTTCGGGCGGAGATCGCGGCGCGGCATCCGCCCGGCTGAGGTGGCATTCGCGTCAAAGCGCGCCTAACTCCCGCCCATGCATTTCCTTGACCAGGCGAAGATCTACGTGAGGTCCGGCTCGGGCGGCCCCGGCGCGGTCAGCTTCCGGCGCGAAAAGTTCATCGAGTTCGGCGGTCCCGACGGTGGTGACGGCGGCAAGGGCGGCGACATCGTCTTTGAGGCGGTGCCGGGCCTCAATACGCTCATCGACTTCCGCTACACGCAGCACTTCCGGGCGAAGCGCGGAACCGGCGGTTCCGGGTCGAACCGGACCGGCGCGAACGCTCCCGACCTCGTCATCAAGGTTCCGGTCGGAACGCAGATCCTTGCCGACGACGAGGATCGAAGCCTGCTCGTTGACCTCACGCTGGAAGGCCAGCGCGTCGTCCTGCTCGAAGGCGGAATGGGAGGGCGCGGCAACGCCAGCTACAAAAGCTCGACCAATCGCGCGCCACGCCAGCACCAGCCGGGCATCGAGGGCGAAGAAATGTGGGTCTGGCTGCGGCTGAAGCTGCTTGCGGACGTCGGCCTCGTCGGGTTGCCGAACGCCGGCAAGTCGACCTTCCTCAACAGCGTGACGAATGCATCCGCGAAGGTCGGCGATTACCCCTTCACAACTCTCCGCCCGCAGCTCGGCGTCGTCCGCCACAAGGGCCGCGAGTTCGTCCTCGCCGACATCCCCGGCCTGATCGAGGGCGCCGTCGAAGGCGCGGGCGTCGGCGACCGTTTCCTCGGCCATGTCGAACGCACCGAAGTGCTGCTGCACCTCGTCGATGCGGCCGGAGACGATCCGGTCGAAGCGTGGCGCGTCGTTCGCGGCGAGCTTGAGAGCTACGGTGCCGGCCTAGCCGGCAAGCCCGAAGTCGTCGCGCTCAGCCGCGCCGACCTCATAGACAATGAGCGGCTGGCGAAGCTCAAGGCCGAACTGAGGGATACGACGGGTGTCACGCCCCTCCCCGTCTCGGCACCGCTCGGCGAAGGCGTCGAGGCCTTGCTCGATGCGATCATCCAGCGGCTTGGGACCGTCAAGGAGGCCGAGGAAGAGGCGGCGGCGGAGGATCGGTCCTGGTCGCCCCTCTGAAGCTTGCCGTCACCGGCGGCACCGGCTTCGTCGGTCGGCGCCTGATCGACCTGGCGATCGAGCGAGGCCATCAGGTGCAGGCACTGACCCGCCGCCCGCAGGACCGCCGCGAAGGGATCGACTGGATCGAGGGCAGCCTCGAGGATCGCGACGTGCTCGAGCGATTGGTGACGGCGAGCGACGCCGTGGTTCACGTCGCGGGCGTGATCAACGCCCGGGACGCTGCGGGCTTCGAAGCGGGCAATGTCACGGGTACCCTGGCGATGCTCGCCGCTGCGACGGCCGCCGGGACGAGGCGCTTCATCCATGTGTCGTCGCTGGCCGCGCGCGAGCCGAAGCTTTCGCAATATGGCGCTTCGAAAGCCCGGTCGGAGGAACTGGTCCGCGGATCGGGCCTCGACTGGATGATCGTGCGCCCGCCCGCCGTCTACGGTCCGGGCGACAAGGAGACGCTTGAGCTGTTCCGCATGGCGAAGGCGGGGCTGATCCTTCTCCCGCCGAAAGGTCGGCTGTCACTCATTCACGTCGACGATCTTGTTCGACTGCTGCTCGTGCTGGCGGGAAGCCGAAATCCGAACAAGGAAGTGCTGGAGCCCGACGACGGCCGCCCGGGCGGCTGGACCCATCGCGAGTTCGCATCCGCGCTCGGCCGCGCGGTTGGCAGGAGAGCGGTTTCCCTGGCCACGCCCCGTCCGCTGCTCCGCCTCGGCGCGGCGGTCGACCGACTGATCCGACGCGACAAAGCGAAGCTTACCCCCGACCGAGCGGCCTATTTTTGCCACCCAGACTGGGTCGTCAGCGAGTCCGGCGCGCCGGCAAGAGACGTCTGGCGACCCGAGATCGCTACCGAACAGGGCTTAGCGCAAACTGCGTTATGGTACCGCTCGGAAGGCTGGCTCTAACCTTCCTCCACATCCTCCGGCGCGAAACGGAGGATGTCGCCAGGCTGGCAATCAAGCGCGGTGCAGATTGCATCCAGGGTCGAGAAGCGCATGGCCCGCGCCTTCCCGGTCTTCAGGATCGACAGGTTGGCGAGCGTGATGTCGACCCGTTCGGCAAGCTCACTGAGCGTCACGCGCCGATCGTGCAGCACGTCCTCCAACGTGACATGGATGACCATCAGACCGTCCCTTCGAGGTCTCGACGCATGAGCGTGCCTTCGGCGAAGACCCGCGCCAGGATGAACGTCAGGAGCACGGCGATCCATCCGTTGACCGAAATGCCCGCGTCGAGATCGAGGGGGTGCTCCGCGGTGGATACCGTCTTGGCGATTGCCGCGATGACCAGGCCGAGTAGCTGAAGAAGGAGCAGCAGCCAGGCAATCGCCTGCAGTCGGTAGGCGTTCGCGGCGACGAACGGGTCGCCGGCGCGTACCGTCGACACCATTTCAAGCAGCTTCTTCAGGACGAGGTAGTTGATCGGAATGGTGATCAGTCCAATCACGGCGATGGCGCGCAGGCCCATCACGAGCCGTTCCGCCTCAGGCGACGGGGACAGCTTGAAGGCGGACATGATCCACTGCTCGTTCGGCATGACGACCAGCAGAGCCAGGATCGCGATGCCGACCAGCCAGTTGAGGATGATCAGGAGGCGCAAGACGACAAAAGCGATCGGCAGCGCGGCGGAATAGGAACGGGACATGGACTATGCTCCCAGCGACCTCAGATATCGTTGCTCAATACGCAATTTATTGAAAAACAGCAAATGAAATATCGAATTTCGATAATTCGAGCCTTATTGTCGGTCTATCAAAGCTGACATTCGCAAACCTTTGACGGAGTTCATCGCAGGTCAAAAGCCACGCGTCCGGCTTGACTCAATTCGACGATTAGCTAATTGTCGTATTGTGAGTCACGTCTTCAAAGCCCTGTCCGACCCCACCCGTCGACGCGTGCTTCAGCTCCTGAGGAAGGGGCCGATGAGTGCGGGGGAAATCAGCGAGCACTTCAACGTCTCCAAACCGACGATGTCGGCGCACTTCGCAGTGCTGAAAGAGGCCGATTTGGTGCACGCCGAAAAGGCGGGAAAGTCCGTCATCTATCACCTGAAGCTGTCTGTGCTCGAAGAGGCGCTTCTCGGCTTCGTCAATTCGCTCGGCTTTGGCGCGGAGACGCCGGAGCTGGACGGCAAAAAGGAGACTGCACAATGAATAGGGATCTCATGGGCAGTGTCGCCTGGGGCGCCGGCATAATCGCCGTGGCGCTCGTCGCAACATTAGCGCGTCAGATGAACTACATAGACGGCGACACGGTCACGAGAATTGTTTTGGCTATAATCGGCCTAATGGTCGCTTGGTACGGAAACCGGATGCCCAAGGCCTTCGCCCCGAGCGCAACAGCACGTCGGGTCACACGTGTCGGAGGCTGGTCCATGGCGTTGAGCGGGCTCCTCTACGCAGGGCTCTGGGCATTTGCCCCGTTGTCGGTCGCGCTATTGGTCGGATGCGGCGCGATCCTGGCGGGAATAGTCGTGACGATCGGCTATTGCCTTTCCTTACGCGCCAGGGCGAGCGCCAGCTAAACCGAGGCTGATGGCATCGAGCCGATGTCCGCCTTCCGATCCTTTCCGGGCGTGCTTTGGGTCCTCGCTGACGCGATTGCGATAATCGGTGACGTGACACAAAAAAGCCGTTGCGGCTGATCTCACTAAGTCTCCAGCCCAAATCCGGGAGGGAACTAAGTGAATCATCGCAAGCATTTGCTCGCGTTCGCGAGCGCGTCGTCATTGGCGTTTGGACTTTGTGCATCGCCGGCCCTGGCGCAGGATCAGGCGCCGCAAGCAGCCGCCGATCCGGCGCAGCCGGAAGCAGCGGCCGATCCTGCCGGCAGTGCGGACGACACGGAAATCGTCGTCACGGCCCAGAAGCGCGCCGAGAACGTCCAGGACGTTCCAATCTCGGTCGCGGCTTTTTCCGGCGAAACGCTTTCCAAGTCCAATGTGAACGACATCGCGCAGCTGGGCAAAGTCGCTTCCAATTTCCAGGCGACCAAGAGCGTCCAGTCGTCATTCATGCGCGTAAACATTCGCGGCATCGGCGCCATCGGCAACACAACCATCGAGCCGAGTGTCGCCATTTTCCTCGACGGTGCATATGTGCCGCGCGCCGGCGCCGTGGTCAGTTCGATGCTCGACATCGAGAGCGTGGAAGTCCTGCGCGGACCGCAGGGCACCTTGTTCGGCCGTAACGCGAGCGTCGGCGCGCTGTCGCTCCACACTGCCACGCCGAAGTTCGGCGACCTCAACGGCTGGGTGACCGGCGAGATCGGCACCGGCGACCGCTACAAGGTCAACGGTGTCGTCAACCTTCCGGTCAGCGACAATGCTGCATTCCGCTTTGCGGCTCAGAAGCAATGGTTCGGCGGCTACTGGCACAACAACCTTGACGATAAACGGTACGGCGGCGTCGATGACACGGTCCTGCGCGGCAGCTTCCGGGCCGAGATCGGACCGGTCGAATGGGTTTTCCGCGCCGACTATACCAAGCTTAAGGGTGACGGGATCGTCGACATCGAACTCGACGAGGATTCGGTTTCCGCAGGCCAGCTCGCGACGCTCAGGGCAATTCTCGCGGGCGGTCCCGACACCAACTTTGGCGACAAAAATTTCAACCAGTTCGTCACCGGCGATCTGGATGACAAGCAGTGGGGACTCAACAGCACCTTGTCGTGGGACGTCGGCGGCGGTTCGACGGTCCGGCTGATCAATTCCTACCGCGACTGGAAGAACGAGCAGCTCGACGGCGACGTCGTCTTCTCGCCGGCACCAGTCATTTCGCGCTCGGGCAATTTTGCTTCGAAGAGCCAGAACCACGAACTGCAGTTCATCTCACCGGGGAAGACCTGGCTCGACGGTCGTTTCGACATGGTCGCCGGGCTGTACTACTTCCGTGAGAAGTACGCCCTTGGCGAGAACTTCCACCAGAACACACAGTACTGCAACGTGGCATTCCCGCCAGTTTCACCGATGTTCATCGCACTTCGGAACGGCTGCAACGCTTTCCTTGCGGCCAATGGCGGGCAGAAGCAGAACGCAACCGATCAGAACGTCACACAGACGGTCGACAGCTACGCCGCGTACGCGCAGGGCAACATTCACCTCACTGACCAGTTCTACGCGACCCTCGGTGGGCGCTACACCAAGGACAAGAAGGACGGGACCTACGAGCAGAC
Organism: uncultured Alphaproteobacteria bacterium; assembly: GCA_963829625.1. GTDB lineage: Bacteria > Pseudomonadota > Alphaproteobacteria > Sphingomonadales > Sphingomonadaceae > Sphingomicrobium. The sequence goes on from CAWHJH010000006.1 coordinate 11,923, forward strand.
GGTCACCAATCCGTTCATCGGCGCCGGCATCTTCCGCGCTCCCGAAGCCCTCACCTTCCCGGGCGTCAACGACAGTCGTTTCACCTATCGCCTCGGCCTCAATTACGAGCCGACAGAGGACCATCTGATCTTCGCGAGCTATTCGACCGGCTACAAGTCGGGCGGGTACAACAGCGGTGGCGGAAGCGCGTCGCTCTCGAGGTTTGATGCGCAGGGCAACCTGATCTCCACCAGACGCATCTTCGATCGCGAGACAGTCCAGGACTGGGAGCTCGGCGCAAAGACCAGCTGGCTCGACCGCAAGCTGACGGCGAACTTGACCTTCTACCGGATGGATATCAGCGGCTATCAGGATCGCGCCTTCGATGGGGTCAGCTTCACGGTCCTCAACGCGGGCAAGCTGCGCCAGCAGGGCTTCGAGTTCGACGGCGTGGCCAAGCCGATCCGCGGCCTCAGCCTCTTCGGAAGCGTGGCCTACCTGGATTCCAGTTTCCTCAACTATCCGAACGCGCCCGGCCTGCCGGGATGTGCGCCGAACGCCGCCGGCGTAGTGCCCGCCATTTGTACGGCCGCCGGACTTGGAGGAACCCAGGACCTCGAGGGCAAGCCGGCTGCGAACTCGCCGAAGTGGAGCGGCCGGCTCGGGTTCGACTGGGCCGGAGATGTTGGCACGAGCGGCCTGACGTACAATCTGACGTCGAACCTGTCGTTCTTCTCGAAGCAATATGAGGGGATCATCACCGACGCGAACCCGCAGACGATCGAGGACGCTTACGCCGTGCTCGGGGCGCGCGCCTCGCTCAATGGCCCGGACGATCGGTGGACCGTCTCAGTGTTCGGCAACAACCTGCTCGACAAGCAGTACGGGCTCGCCAACCTTTATCAGCCGCTCGATGCTTCGCTCGGCTTGAGGAACGGCGTGTTCCCCGGAAGCACGGCCGTCCGCCGGCAGCACGCGGATCCGCGGACGTACGGGCTTTCCGGAACGTTCCGCTTCTAACCTTGGGTGGGGGAGCAAGAGCCCCGGCGCCGCACCTGGCGCCGGGGCTCTCGTTTTATCTGGGGTCCGTCAGACCCAGCCGATCCTGATCGCGGTGAGCGCGATCCCCGCGATGAAGATGGTCTCCATCACCATCAATATGGCTGGGCGCCAGCCGGCGGAGGCAATGTCCTTGATCCGGGTCTTCATTCCCAGCGCCGCGATCGCGGCGACGAGGCAGAAGCGCGAAAGCAAGCTGCCGCCCTCCTGGACCCAGGCGGGCACCGGAAGGACGCTGTTGGCGACGACGAGAAGCGCGAAAGCCGTGGCGAACCAGGGAAGGATCGGCGGCCGATCCTGCGCCTCGGTGTCGAGGCTCCGCGATGCGGCTGCGATCGCGACGATCACCGGCAGAAGCATCGCGACGCGCGCAAGCTTGACGATGGTCGCCGTATCACCCGTTTCCGGCGACATGGAGTAGCCCGCGCCGATCACCTGCGCGACGTCGTGGACGGTCGCGCCGATGAAGATTCCTGCATGCGTGTCGTCGAGACCGACATACCGGGCAATCGCCGGATAAAGCAGCATTGCAGCGGTGGAGAGGATCGAAACGCCGACCACCGTGAACAGGGTCGCATATTCCTTCCGCGGATGGCTCGGGAGGGCCGCCGAAATGGCCATCGCAGCCGATGCTCCGCAGATTGCCGTCGCTCCCCCCGACAAGACTCCGAAGCGCGGATCGAACCCCATCCAGCGAGCGGCAAGCGTCGACGCTCCGATCGTAAGCGCGACGGCAGCGACGACCAGGAAAAGCGGACTCCAGCCGAGCGAAGTCACTTCGGCCATCGTGATCTTCAGGCCCAAAAGCGCCACCCCGAGGCGGAGCACGAACTTCGACGTGAAAGCGATGCCCGGGTTGCAGCGGTCGACATCGCCGAGGAAGTTCATGGCAAGCCCGATCAGGAGCGCGAACAGCATGATCGGCCCGCCTGTATGGCTGGCTACAAGACCGGCCGCGCCAGCGATCACAACGGACGCGACGAACCCCGGGGCAACGCCGTTAAGCGCTGCCCAGTTTTTCACGGCGATGGTCTTCATGCGGTTTCGGCAGCTCCGATTTCAGCCGATGTGCTGCGTGCAGCGATCAGGAAGACTCCGGCGGCAGCAAGGCTCGCGAAGGGAAGCCACTGCATCGCGCCCAAGAGCCCAATGCGATCAGCCAGCCACCCGGTGAGGATCGGTCCGGGCGCCAGCCCGAACGCGTTGTTTGCAAGCGTTAGGACGGCGAATGCCGTGCCGTGTAGCGCGGCAGGCGTCAGGTTCGCGACCATCGCGCCGGCCGGTCCAGCGCAAGCGGCGGCGAAGAACATTCCCCCTCCGAGGAGAACGAGCTGCGGTGTGCCAGCGCCGAGCCTCATCGCCAGCGTGATCAGCAACGCGCAAGCCAGGCAGTAGCCCACGGAAAGCAAAGCGCGCTGGCTCGACGAGCGCACGAATTTGTCGCTGATCATACCGCAGACGATCATTCCGGCCCCGCCGATTGCGAGGAAGAGCGCCGCGAGCGGCGCTGCCTCGTCAAGCGGCAGGTCGTAGTAACGGAAGAAAAAGGTCGGGAGCCAGGCCGGCAGCGCCGCTGCGGCGAGCAGCGATAGGCCGCTACCGACATAGGCGCACTGAAGCTGCGTGCCGGCGAACAGTGAGCGAATACTCCCGAGCGTCACCACGCCCTTTTCGGGCTTCTCTCCGGCGTTGAGGCGCGATTCCCGAACGAACAGCGGATAAGCCAACGCGAGCAGAAGGCCGCCAGCACCGATCGCCAGGAATGCCATCCGCCAGCCGTGCGCGGCCGCTACGAGGCCACCGATGCCGACACCGAGGATCTGTCCGGCAAGGCCGCCCGCCATGAACGCGCCGGTCAGCGTCGCGCGCATGTGCCTCGGAAAGACGCTGATGATGACCGCGATGCCGACACTTCCGTACGCAGCCTCGCCGACTCCGACGAGCACGCGGGCGGCAAGCATCTGCTCATAATTTTGGGCAAGTCCGCACAGCAGAGTGGCGACGCTCCAGAGCATGGCCATTGCGACGATGCTCTTCACTCGACCGAGCCGGTCGGCCAGCAGCGAGATGGGAATGGTCAGAAGCCCGACCATCAGCGCCACGACACCCGACAGGAAGCCGAGCTGGCCGTCCGTCAGGGCCCATTCCGCCTTCAGCAGCGGGAACACGGCATTCAGCACCTGCCGCGCCATGTAATCGGAGATGAGCAGTCCGAAGGTGAGCGCGAACACCAGCCAGGCGTAGGCGGGAACCTTCTCCTTGCTGGCGACCGCCATATTCAGGCCGCCTGGCGCTGCGCCACCGTCCCCGGCTTGCGGTTGGGCAGCCAGCCGTTCTGCTCCAGCGTCTCGTCGATGCTCGAGTAGAAGGTGCCGATCTTGTAGATTTCACGAGCCTGTTCGGCGGTCGCGATCGGACGCCAGAGCTCGCCGGCAATCTTCACCATCTTTTCGATCTGCTGGACCGAAGTCGCGCGCTCGCCGCGGCGGCCGTAGAGATTGTCCTCCTGGCCGACGCGCACATGCAGCCCCATGGCAATGCCCATCGTGCAGAGCGGATAGACGTGGCGCATCAGCCCCTCGACGGTCAGCACGGCGTTCTGCGGAACGCGGTTGATGAATTCCATCAGGTTGCGCGGATTGGGCCCATCATGGCCGCCCCCAATAGAGACCCAGTTCAGCACGTAGGGGCCCATGTACTGACCCTGACGGACGATACGCTCGACCGTCTCCAGGTCTTTGACCGATCCGATCATGAAGTGCGGCTGGATGCCGGCGCCGACCAGCCGCTTCAGATGCTCCTTCACGAAGGCCGGACCGGATTCATAATACATCTCGGTATAGGCAAGCTTGTAGTCGGGCTCGCCCATCGAAGTCCCGGCGGCGTCCTCGTCGGTGATGAGCTCCATCACGTTCATCTGGTTGGTGTTGATCGCGAGCGTCACCTGATCCGGCTTCGGGTTCAGGTCCGCGAGCATGTGCCGCGTGTCGTCGCCCAGCCACTTGGCCGCCTCGCCCTCGTCCTTCGGGGCGAAGCTGATTGACCCGCCGACCTGCAGGATCATGCCCGGCACTGCGGTGCGCAGCCGATCGAGCATCTCGTTGAACATCTCGAGCCGCTTGGACCCCTTTCCGTCCGGCTCGCGCACATGGACGTGCAGAACGGTTGCGCCCGCATTGTAGCAGTCGACGGCCTTCTGGACCTGGTCCTTCATCGACACGGCAATGTCGTCGGAATCCTGCGGCAGGAAGCTCGGCGCATAAGGCGCGACCTGGATGACAAGCGGGTCCTGGTTTTCGGGCAGCAGGCTATCGTCCATGAACTGCATGGTTTCTTCTCCGTCAGTAGGGTTTGTCGCCGACGATTCCTGCCCGCTCCATTTTCCGGACGGCGGGCCAGTAATCCATGACGGCGTAATGCTGGGTGCAGCGGTTATCCCAGATGGCGATGCTGTTCGGACGCCACCGCCAGCGCACCTGATATTCGGGAATGGACGCGCGCGAGATCAGATAGTTGAGCAAGTTCGACCCGCCGGGAGAATGATCCTGCCCGTATCGAACGTTTTCCGACGTGTGGAAGTTGGTGAAATGCGTCGTGAAGCTGTTCACGAACAGCACTCGCTCACCCGTCTCCGGATGCTCCCGAACGACCGGATGCTCGGCATCCGGGAACTGCTCCTTCAGCGCGTGCCTTTTCTCGATCGGCATGCGCGCCCCGAAGCTCGCCTCGATAGAATGGCGCGCATAGAGCCCGTCGATGCTCTGCTTGATGTGGTCCGGAAGGTCTTCGTAGGCGCGGGCCATGTTCGCCCAGACCGTGTCGCCCCCGACCGGCGGGCATTCGAGGCAACGGAGGACCGCGCCCAGCGGCGGCTTCTCGCGCCAGGTCGCGTCGCAGTGCCACGAATTTTCATAATGGTCGGGCGGTGAATCGAGGTCCTTGTAGATGCACACCAGGCCGGGATGATCGGGATCGCTTCCGGCGACCGGATGGTCCTCCAGATCGCCGAACTTGCGAGCAAATTCCACGTGCTCAGCCTTGGAGATCAACTGGTCGCGCAGGAACAGCACTTTGTGCGCCAGCAGAGCGTCCTTGATCGTGCCGAACAAATCGTCGTTGGCAATCGCCTGGGCGAGACTGATCCCGACGACTTCCGCACCGATGTGCGTCGTGAGTTTCTCGATCCGCATCAGATCACGAAGATCGACGAACCCGTCGTCTTCCCGGCTTCGAGATCGCGATGGGCCTGGACCGCGTCGTCCAGCTCGTAGCGCTGGTTGATCTCGATCTTGATGCGGCCGCTCGCCACATGATCGAACAGGGCGCTCGACAGCTCGGCGCGTTCGGCGGGATCGGCGATGTAATCGGCTAGCGCAGGACGAGTGAAATAGACCGAGCCCTGGATCGCCATTTGCAGCGCGTCGATCGGTGGGAACGGACCGGATGCGGTCCCGCAACCAACGAGCACGCCACGGCGCTTGAGCGACTTGAGCGACGCGTCGAAGGTGTCCTTGCCAACCGTGTCGAAGACCGTCGTGACGCCTTCGCCGCCGGTTAGCTCCTTCACGCGCTCGACGACGTCCTCACTGCGATAGAAGATGATCTCGTCGCAGCCGTGCGCTCTGGCGAGCTCGGCTTTAGCCTCGGTTGAAACGGTGCCGATTACGCGCAGGCCGAGGAGCTTGGCCCATTGGGACGCGATCAGGCCGACTCCGCCGGCGGCGGCATGCAGCAGGATCGTGTCGCCCGACTTCATCCACGGATTGGTCTTCAGCAGCCAGTAGGCCGCGCTCAGGCCGCGCATGGTCATCGCCGCAGCCGTCTCGAGCGCGATGGCGTCCGGAAGTTTGAACAGCGAACCGATCGGCATGACGCGCTCGGTCGAATAAGCGCCCAGCGGACTGCCGGTGTACGTAACCCGATCGCCGGCCTTGTAACCAACCGTGTCGGGCCCGACCGCCTCGATTACGCCGGACGCCTCGACACCCATGCCGTTGGGAAGCGGAACAGGATAATAGCCCTGACGGAAATAGGTGTCGGCGAAGTTGAGGCCGACGGCCTTGTGCCGCACTCGCACCTCGCCCACGCCGGGATCGCCGACAGCGATATCTTCGAGGCGGAGCACTTCAGGCCCGCCCGCTTCATGGAATCGAACAGCTTTTGCCACGGGGTCTTCCCGGATTGTGAATATCGCCGCGGAGTATCAGTTAAGCGCCAACCGGATTACACCGATCGCGACAGATACTGACGAAGTCATGACAGGTCGGGAGTTGGGGATGGAACTCGTTCGGGCCGCATCGCTAACCGGTTATTTCGCGGTTGCCGAAGAGCTCCGGCTCGATGTCGTCCCACTCCTCCGCAGGGCCGGGATCGCTCGTTCCATGCTGAGCAATCCCGAACAGGTCATTCCCGCCCGTTCCGCGGTTCGGCTCCTGGAGGCGAGCGCGGAGGCATCGAACTGCGTCACGTTCGGACTGAGGATGGCCGAGCACCGCCAGATCTCGGATCTCGGCATGGTGAGCCTGCTGGTCATTCATCAGCCGACGCTATGCGAGGCGTTCGAAGTGCTCGGCGAGTTCAGGACCCGGATAAACACGAATCTTACGCTTCAGATCGAAAATTTCGAGGATACAGTCTTTCTGCGGGAGCATTTCGCCCTGAATCCGCCGGTAGCGTCGAGGCAGGTGAACGATGTCGCTCTAGGCGTGCTCTACAAGCTCTGCCGCACGATGATGGGCGAGGACTGGCGGCCCCAGTGCGTTTGCTTCAGCTATGAACGTCCGCCGCAGCCGGAACGAGCAATCTACGAGCGACTTTTCGACTGTCCGCTTCAGTTCGGCGCTGACTTCCACGGAATGGTTGTGAGCTCCAGCGACATGGCGCGCCCGAATCCGCGCACCGATGCCGCCCTTGCCAGGCATGCCCGGGAACTCGTCCGGGCCATGGTCGACCCGGGCGAGCGCACGATGGCTGATGAAGTCGAGCAGTCGATCCGGCTGCTCATGCCCGCGGGCCGGGCCAACGTGGGCGCGGTCGCCGACGCTCTTGGAACGAATGTTCGAACGCTGCAACGGCGGCTCGATGTGGAAGGCAGCAGCTTCAGCGAGCTTCTCGATCGTGTGCGCGTGCAGCAGGTCAGTCAGCATTTCGCCAATCGCCGGCTGCGCCTGACCGATGTCGCCCACCTGTTGGGCTATTCGACGCTCGCCTCTTTCAGCTCCTGGTATCGCGGCCAATTCGAAGAAACGCCGACGAGGGCGCGCCGCCGTCAATGGCAGCCGGCAGGCAGGGAGCATCCTGAGGCCGGCAAGGCTTCGGAACGATAATCGGGAGCACAAGCTTAGAATTCACTGTCCTACAGCCCGCCACTTGTGGTCCAAGCTACCGGATCGAATGCCTCCAAGACCACAACTCCGGCACCGCCGGCTGTCATCCCGGGCATCCCGCAAGATCGCGGCAAACGTCGAACCTGTGCGCGGCACGGTCAAACTCGGGACGACCCTGCCGATACGCCATGCTCAGTGCGAACATTCGTGAACATTCGCGCGGATTTGAACCGCGGCGGCGCCGCAATCGCGCCCCATTGCGTTGCGAAAGAGCGCGCCTCCTAATAGGGCGCACCCATGACCGAACGCGACGACACGCAAGCCAAGATCCGCGAACTCATCGATCCTTTCAACAAGAAGGGGGTCGAGATCAGCGGAAGCACACGCTTCGCACAGGACCTCGAGTGGGACAGCCTGACGGTGATGGACTTCGTCGCTTCGGTCGAGGACGAGTTCGATATCCTCATCAGCATGAACCGCGCCGCCGAGATCGAGACGGTCGACCAGCTGATCGACGCCGTTCGCCAGCTTGAGAGCGAGCGTTGACCGACCTTTTCTCCAAGTTCGACGATCTGATCGCGCTTCGCGAAGGCCTGCTTTCAAGCGGAGTCACCGACCCGTTCAACCTGGTGATGGAAAAGGTCGAAAGCCCGACCGTCGCCATCTGCAACGGCCGCCGGACGATCTTGCTCGGCACCTACAATTATATGGGAATGACCTTCGACCCGGACGTGATCGCGGCGGGCAAGAAGGCGCTGGACGACTTCGGCTCGGGCACCACCGGAAGCCGCGTGCTGAACGGGACCTATGTCGGCCATCGCGCGGTCGAGGATGCGCTCAAGGACTTTTACGCCATGGATCACGCCATGGTGTTTTCGACCGGATACCAGGCGAACCTCGGCATCATCTCGACGATCGCCGGCAAGGACGATTACATCATCCTCGACATCGACAGCCACGCGTCGATCTACGACGGCTGCGCGATGGGTAATGCCCAGGTCGTTCCCTTCCGCCACAACGACATCGACGCGCTTGAAAAGCGCCTCAAGCGCGTTCCCGAAGGCGCCGGAAAGCTCGTCGTTCTCGAAGGCGTCTATTCGATGCTCGGCGACATCGCTCCCCTCAAGGAGATGGTGAGGGTCTCGAAGGCCAATGGCGCGATGGTTCTGGTCGACGAGGCGCATTCGATGGGCTTCATCGGCGAGAACGGCCGCGGCGTCGCCGAGGCGCAGGGCGTGATCGACGACGTCGACTTCATCATCGGCACCTTCTCGAAGTCGGTCGGGACGGTCGGCGGCTTTTGCGTCTCCAACCATCCGAAGTTCGAGATTCTTCGGCTGGTTTGCCGGCCCTACGTATTCACCGCCTCGCTCCCGCCGTCGGTCGTTGCGACCGCGGCTACGTCGATCCGCAAACTGATGGACAGCGCTGACAAGCGTGTTCACCTTTGGGAGAATTCGAAGCGCCTCCATGCGGGCCTTCGGCAGCTCGGCTTCAAGCTGGGCACCGACGAGCCTCAGTCTGCGATCATCGCGGTGATCATGCCCGACTTGGAGACGGGCGCGGCCATGTGGGAAGCCCTGCTGCAGGAGGGTCTCTACGTGAACCTGGCCCGTCCGCCGGCAACTCCTGCAGGGATGACTCTGCTTCGCTGCTCGCTGTGCGCCGAGCACAGTGGCGACCAGGTAGAGGAGATACTCGGAATGTTCGCTGCGGCAGGCCGAGCAACCGGTTGCATTTAAGCGTTAACGTGCCTTCCGTCAGCGCTCAGACGGGGTTAGACTGACCATATGACGCCCAGTGGGGACGATCTCCAGTTCGACTGGCGACGGGGTGGGGCTGCGGCAGGCGCGCTTTTAGCCACCCTGATCCTGCTCGCCATGGTCGTGCTAGTGGCCATGTCCAACCAGGCACGCGACCGCGCGCTTGAGGGCGAACGTCACGCCTATGACGTGAACCTCCTCACGCGCGCCGTGGATGCCAGCATCTCACGCGCTGAAGCCGGCCTCGGCCGCTTCGTCCTCGACGAAGAGGTCAAGACGAGCGGCAACATCTACTACAGCCAGTGGCGCCTTGCGGGTCAGCAGATCCGCCAGCTCGAGCGCCTCGCTCGATCCGACCCGGAACAACGGAAGCGTGTGCTGGAGCTGATGCAGCTCTACCAGATCCGTGGGCAGGAATTCGCTCTCGCCGCGCGCGCTACGGTCGCCAAGCAAGGCTCTGGCGGCACCGGCTATTTCTACCAGGCTGCACAATCCGATACCGGAACGGACTTGTCGGTGAAGCTCGCCGAGATTGCCCGGGCGGAGCGCGCCCTGCTCCGCCAGCGCATGGAGCAGACCAAGTTCTTCTCGGCTGAGGCCGACCGCCTCACTGACTATCTCAGCTGGCTGGGCGTGATCGTCGGGCTTGGCGCGATCTTCCTTGGTCTCGTGGCAATTCAGGCCATTCGCCAGTTCGCCTACGCCAAGAAGCTGGCCGAGACGGAAACCGAGCGCGCGGAAGGGCTAGAGGAAGCGGTTGCCGAACGCACTCGCGAGCTGAGAGAGGCGAACGCCGCGCTGAAGGCTGAAGCCGAAGAGCGCGAGGCCGCGGAAGCCCAGCTTCGCCAGGTCCAGAAGATGGAAGCGGTCGGGCAGCTGACCGGCGGCATAGCCCACGACTTCAACAACATGCTCGCCGTGGTGGTCGGCGGCATCGACCTCGCGCGACGCCGCCTCAACGGTCCTCGGCGGGAAGTCCTCAACCATCTCAACAATGCGATGGAAGGGGCGATCCGGGCGGCTGCCCTGACCCGCCGCCTGCTGTCCTTCGCCCGTTCTGAGCCGCTCCTGCCCGAGCGCGTCGATAGCCGCGAGCTCGTTTCGGGCATGTCCGACCTGCTCGACCGCACCCTGGGCGAGCGCATCCATGTCGAGGTCGACCTCGCTCCCGATGTGTGGCCGATCTACGTCGACCCGCACCAGCTCGAAAATGCGATCGTCAACCTTGCCGTCAACGCGCGCGACGCGATGGAGGGCGAAGGCCTGATGCGCGTGACTGCGGCCAACGTGAATCTCGCAGCCAATGAAGTGGGCGACATCCGGGCCGGCGAATATGTGCGCATCAGCGTCACGGACACCGGTTGCGGAATGACGGCCGAGGTGATGGAGCGCGCCTTCGAGCCGTTCTTCACGACCAAGCCCGTCGGCAAGGGTACGGGGCTGGGCCTCAGCCAGATCTTCGGCTTTGCTCACCAGTCAGGGGGCGAAGTCGGCATCGAGAGCAGGCTTGGCAAGGGAACGAGCGTTTCGATCTACCTGCCGCGGACCGCGGCGCCGGAGACGACCATCCGCCTGCATCCGGCGATGCAGCGCGCCGACAACGAAGCGACCGTTCCGGGCGCGCGCATTCTTGTCGTCGAAGACGATCCGCGGGTGCGCTCATCGACCATCGAGGCCCTGCAGGACCTTGACTACGATCCTGTCGCCTGCGGCAGCGGCGCCGAAGCGATCGTCCTGTTCGAGAGCCAGACCTTCGACCTCGTCATCAGCGACGTCATCATGCCCGAGATGACGGGACCCGAGCTGATCAAGCATCTGAAGCAGACGCACGACGATTTCGCGGTCCTCTTCGTCACCGGATATGTCGGCGAAGGCGACACCGGCGACCTCGTGGGCCACGAGCTGCTGCGCAAGCCGTTCACCGTGGGCGCGCTGGCGAATGCCGTCGCGGTTGCCTTGTCGCGACGTCCGACTAACGAACCGCGCCGGAGCGGAGGAGCCGCGGCAGCAGGCTGACTGCGGCCAGCAACGGCCAGCGCCGTTGCCAGGGCTTGATCTGGATATCGGTCCCGGCGTGGCGATTGATCTTCCAGGCGATGTAGTCGACGCCTCCCGCGAAGGTGAAGCTGGCTTTGGCAAGGCGGGCGACCTGCGTTCGCCTGGTGCGCGACTGCAAATGCTTCCATGCATCGAGCGCAATCTTTCGCTGCTGTGCGCTAGAATGCGTGTCTCGCGGAAAGCCTGCCGCTTCGGCAAACCGGCGATAGCGCCCGGGGTCCGCGTCGACGACGGAATCCGGCCGGGAAATGCGCTCCGCGCGAAGCTCCGCGCCATAGGTGAAGGCAGAACCCCGCTTCCATATGTCGAGGGGATCGCGAGCCTCCTCGTCGGTCATCGCCGGCCGGGTCAGCTCGAGCAGCGCTGGCGCGGCCATGGACGCCGCATCGATGGCCCTGTCCTCGGCGCTTGTATCCGCGGTCCACACTAGCCGCGAGGGCTGCGCGAACCTCGCGAAGACGGAGGCGTCATACGCGGAAAGGCTGCACTCGCGCGCAAAGTCAGCTTCGCTCAGCACCGCGTATTTCGCGACCAGTCCGCCATGCTCGAAATAGAAGACGTTGGGTGGGACGAGGCGGTTAGCAGTCGCCAGCCAGCGCTTCGGATAGGCCGAGCGGTAGTCCGAGACGATCAGATAGAAGTCGAGCATCAGCCCATCGAGCTGCTGCTGCCGCAGGCAGGAGCCGTAGAACAGGACCGCGCGGGACGCAGGCGCATGCTTTGCCGCAATCGCCTGCGCCATCGCGCTTACCTTCGGATCCACGGAAGTCCGCAATTCTTCCGCGACAAGATCGCGCAAGGCGGACATGATTCAGGCCGCGAGGCGAACGAAAGACAAAGGTGCCGCCGGCTTGAGGACGATCGGCCGGCCGACTTGCGTCCGGAATGTTTCCCCATCGAGGATCAGGTTCGTATTCTCGCCTTCGATGCTGATCTCGTCCGCTTCTTCGAAATGGACGCCCCGCGTTGCCGTGGCCGCCCCGAAATTTCCGAAAAGATTGGCGAAGAAGGCCTTGAGGAGCGACACGGGGCGCTCCTCGATGGCCACCAGCTTGAGCGGCCCGCCGCCCTTCCCCCCGAGATCGGATGCCAAGAGCATCCTCTCCAGCGTGGTCACCGCCAATAAAGCGAAACGGCCCGAAATCGGACCTTCCCGGCGGACCGAAAGCAACAGCGGGCTGGGCATGGGTGGAAGAAAGCGCGACTGAAGCCGGAAAAACATCCGGGCGAGCAGGGCGATCGCCGTCAAGGCATGGCTGAGGCCGTTTGGAAGTCCCAGCGGATAAATCTTGTCGCGGCAGTAGAGCATCGTGTCGGCAAGGCCGGCGCCGCCGAGGAACATGCCGATGACCGGCCGCGAGGAGGGGTCGGCACGAAGAGCGATTAGCTCGCGCCCGACGATGTGCGGGCTGAGGTCCGATTGGGCGAGGGTCACCAAACGGTCGAGGGCGGTGACCGGGTCCCCTTGCGAGCCAAGGTCGAGCGCGATGAGGTTCGTCTTGCCGTTCGGCAGCACCGCGACAGGCGGCAGCCGGTCTTCAAAGTGTCCACCATTATGGATCTCGGTCAGCGCCGCCTGCACCGTTCCGTCACCACCATTGATGATGAGCATCTTGGGCCGGACGCGCGCAATGGTCCGGAGCGCGTCACCGATCTGCTCGGCACGCTCGACCTCATAGTGGAAGATGTCGGGATGGTCCGCGCAATAGTCGCGGATGCGCGAGAGCTGCGCGATGTTCCCCGTCGACTTGGGGTTCGACAGCAATGCGATCCTTGGACGCGACATCCCTAGCCATTGACCTGCGGAGCGGCGGAACGCGATTTCGGCATGATTTTCGTGTCCCGTCCGCTATAGCTTCACCAAGGGCCACGCACCGTTCAGGAAGGTGCAACGGCCCATTGCGCTATCTCGGCTGGGTTTGCGGCCAAATCATGGTGTTGGGACGACAAAATCGGTGCGCCGGCTTTCGCTGATCGATCGCTACCTGACGAAGCAGATCGCTATCCCTCTGCTCGGCACGCTGCTGCTCGCGGCGATGCTGCTCGTCCTCGACAAGATGCTGCGCCTGTTCGATTTCGTCGTGACGGCCGGCGGCCCAGTCAGTGTAGTCTGGCGGATGCTGGCCAACCTGCTGCCGGAATATTTTTCGCTCGGCATTCCGATCGGGCTGATGCTCGGCATCCTGCTCGCCTTCCGAAAGCTTGCGCTGTCATCAGAGCTGGATGCGTTGCGGGGCATCGGCGCGGGCTTCGGTCGGCTGCTTCGAGTCCCTTACGCCTACGCGGTCACGCTGATGCTGCTGAACCTGTTTATCGTCGGTTGGCTGCAGCCCTGGACCCATTACGGATACGAGCGCCTGCGCTTCGACCTGCGCTCGGGGGCGCTCGGGGCGTCGATGAAGGTCGGCGAGTTCAACCAGCTCGGCCGCAAGTTCACCCTCCGCATCGACCGGAGCGAAGAGCGGGGAACGCAGCTTCACGGCATCTTCGTCCAGGTTGACGATCGGTCTGGCACCTCGGTCGCGGCGACGGCGGAGCGGGGGCGGTTCCTGTCGACCGACGATCCCGACGTCATCCTGTTCCGGCTGGAAAGGGGGCGCCTCATCCAGGATTCGCCCAAGTTCCAGACTCCGCGGACTCTGGGGTTCGACCTTTACGATCTTCCCATCACGCTACCGCGCGTCGACAGTTTTCGGCAGCGCGGGCATGAGGAGCTGGACGAGTTGACGCTGCCCGAGCTGTTCCGGGACGGCTACCTGCGCGACGTTCCTTATGAGCATCGGCTCGGAGCCCAGGCCAACTTCCACTTCCGCGTCGCGGAAGTGCTGATGATGCTCATGCTTCCTCTGCTTGCGGTGGCCCTGGCGGTGCCGCCCAAGCGAAGCAGTTCCGCGCTCGGGATCTTCATGGGGATCGTGATCGTCGTCGCCTATCACAAGGTGAACCAATATGGGGAGCAGGCCGCAAGCCAGGGGCGCATGGAGCCGATCCTGGCGCTCTGGGTCCCGCTGATCGCCCTCGCCGCCCTGATCTTCTGGATGTACCACGTCCTAGCGCATCGCCCGGGGGGACAGCCCATCGGCGCCATCGAGTGGGCCTTTGCGCGCGCCGCGCGGTCCGTCCGAAGGCTCCTGCCGAAGGCGCGAACGGCATGATCAACCTGCAGTTCTTCCCGTCGCGGCGGCTCGCGCTTTACACCGTCAAGCTGTTCGTCACGCGGAGCCTCGCAGTTCTCGTGGCGCTGATCCTCGTCCTCATGACGCTCGATCTCCTCGGCAAGTCCGGGAAGATCCTGGCAGTGCCCGGCAATGGCGAAGCCCAATTGTGGGAATATGTGTCACTGCGCCTTCCGCTGCTGATCTCACGCTTCCTGCCCTTCGCCGTCTTGCTGGGGACGCTCATCGCCTTCACCGCGCTCAACCAGCACAGCGAGGTCGTCGCGATGAAGGCGGCGGGCGTCTCAGCGCACCAGATGCTGGCGCCGCTCATCGTGGCCAGCCTCGTTATCGCGGGCCTGCTGTTCGCTTTCAACGAGCGGGTCGTCGTCAACGCGAACCGACACGTCACCGCCTGGAGCGACAACGACTACCGTCCCGTGCCGCCCGAAAGCGGGATATTGTCCAACGTCTGGCTCCTGCACGGTGACGACCTGATTCAGGCGGGGCATGCCGGCGGCCACGGACAGACTTTTCATGTGGAGAAGCTCCGGATCTACGACCGCGAAGGGGGCAATTTGAGCCGTGTCATCCAGGCCGATCGCGCCGATCCGCAGAATGGCGCATGGAAGCTGCGCAACGTCCGGATCTACAATTCCTCGATGAACGTCGTCCGCCGCTTGCCCGAAATGATTGGGATGGAGGGCGTCGAGCCGAGCCAGCTGACGCTCGCGAAGGTCGATCCCGACCAGCTCGACTTCTGGACGCTAAAGGAGCGCATCGCGCAGCTCGAGGAAGCAGGGCGGCCCTCGGCGGAGGCGAAGGCGGGACTGTGGCACAAGATTTCGGGCCCGCTTTCGACCTTGCTCATGCCCTTGCTCGCGGCAACCGCGGCGTTCGGCCTCGCGCGCTCGGGGCAAGTCCTGCTCCGCGCCTGCATCGGAATGGGCCTGGGCTTCGCTTATTTCGTCGCCGACAATTTCAGCATCGCAATGGGCAATGTGGGCGCCTACCCGCCCTTCCTTGCCGCCTGGGCGCCGTTCCTGTTGTTCCTGCTCGTCGGCGAGACAGTCCTCATCCGCTCCGAAGAATAGTCCGAAGCGGAGGCAAGCGCAGGTTGGGCTTAAGCCTGCACTGCCCAAGAATCGGCGGTGCTCCTGTTCGCCGCCCTCGCCTCCACGCTCCAGCCTGTCCCGGACACACGGGCCAGGGCGCGTGCGGCCGTCCGCATCGTCCGGCCCGTCCACGCCGCTCGCAAGGATTGGGAGCAGCTGCCGCCTTTCCGACGCCGCGAGATCGTCGTGGTCGAGGGAGGGCGGCGGATCACCGTCCGCCTGATCGAAATGGAATGAGGGGCTAGCGGCGCCCTGCGGTCCAGCTGCTCGCCGCAAGCCGGCCGACCAGCCGCGACAGTCCACGATGACTGGAGTCGTGGTAGACCGAGTTCCCGTCGAGCGCCGCGCACAGGCGGCGGTGCGCTTCGCCCAGCGCATGATACGGCAAGCCCGGCAGCAGGTGATGCAGCGCGTGGTAGCGAAGGCCCACCGGAGCCCAAAGGGCGGGCAAGGTCGCCGGCGGCGGGACGTTTACGCTATCGAGGAACTGCGCCGTCACCGTCATCGGCTCGCCGTCATTCTCCCACAAATGCGCGACCAGGGTTCGCACCTGGTTGAGGAACATCACGCCCGACGCAACGCCGAGGAAGATGAGGAACACGCCGAGCGGAACCACGCCCGTGGCAACCATCGCCAGCAGGGCAATTGCCCAAACGCTGCATGCAATCTCCATCGCAAGCCACTGGCCGCGGAACTCGCCCTCCGGCTGCGGACGGCGGAACTGCGGATTGATCTGCAGTCCGGAATATTTGGCGACGACTGTCTCGCGCAGCTTCGGCGACACCAGCGACAACGGCGCGAGCACTCCGAAACGAATCAGCATGCCGACTGGGGCAAGCGCCGCGACGATTAGGAAGACCGGCAGGGTCCAGGGCCTCATCAGAGCAAGCGGCAGATATTCCGGATCGTTGACCGTCCCGTAATAGCGCTTTGCGTGATGCTGGTTGTGGACCCCTTCGTACATGAAGGAAGGCACCAGCAGAGGGATGCCGACGATCAGGTTCCAGACGAGCCGGAATCCCGGCACCGCGTTGGGCTTGATATGCGTCAGTTCGTGGATGAAGCTGCCGGCGCGGTAAAGCGCGAGAACGGCAATTACGCCCGCGATGATTGCAACGGCCGTCGAGCCGGCCAGCATCGCCGTAAAGAGCCCCGAATAACCGATGAGTGCGGACGCCAGAAGGTCGGCCCAGTAGATCTTCGCGTCGGCGGAGTTCAGGTCCCGAGTGAGATCCGCCGCCGCCTTGAGCATCGCCTTGTCATCGCTCGCGGACGCGCACAGCGGATCGCGACGCGAAGCGTCGCCGCTACTGCGATGCAGCTCGATTGTGCTCGTACCGGTCATGATTTGAGTGCCTCTGCAAGGAGATAGTGGCGTGAACATGGCGCTGCAACGGCTTCAGGGGACGGGCGGCTGGCGATTGCCTGCTTGCCGGGCTAGCCACGGCGGATGGCATCGCTCAGCATTCGACCCGTGGAGTCCAAATCGGATCGAAAGGCCTTCGTCGACTTTGCATGGGAGGTCTATCGCGACGATCCAGCCTGGATCCCCCCGCTCAAAGACGAGGTTCACGGCCTTCTCAACCCGAAGAAGAACCCCTGGTTCGAGCATGCCCGCGCGCAGCTTTGGCTGGCGGAGCGCGATGGCAAACTTGTCGGCCGCATCAGCGCTCAGGTCGACGACCTCGTGTTGGAGCAAATGGGCCAGGGCACCGGCCAGTGGGGAATGTTCGAGGCCCTAGACGCGGAGGCCGCAGCCAGCCTGATCGAGACTGCGGAGGACTGGCTCCGCAAGCAAGGCATGACGCGTTCGCTGGGGCCGTTCAGCCTCTCGATCTGGGACGAGCCCGGCCTTGAGATCGAGGGCTTCGACGAACCGCCGACCGTGATGATGGGACACCATCGGCCAGAGTACGAAAGGTGGATCGAAACCGCCGGTTACCGGAAGGCGAAGGACCTCCTCACCTACGAGGTCGACATCACGAACTGGCGGGACCCGACGATCAGCCGCCTGATCGCGATGGGAGAGAAAAACAGCCAAATCCGCATCCGCAAGGTCGACAAGTCCCGGTTCGCCGAGGAAGTTCGAGTGATCCTCGGCCTGCTCAACGATGCCTGGTCGGACAATTGGGGCTTCGTTCCTCTGACCGAATCCGAAATCGCCTATGCGGGCAAGAAACTGAAACCGATCATCTACGAGGAGTTGGTCCGCGTTGCCGAGTATGACGGCGAGCCGGTGGCATTCATGATTACGATTCCGGACATGAACGCGCTCATCAAAGACCTGAACGGCGAGCTGTTCCCGTTCAACTGGGCAAAGCTGCTCTGGCGGTTGCGGAAGCCAAGGACCGAACGGGCGCGAGTGCCGCTGATGGGCGTCGCCAAGCGATTCCATGGATCGAGGCTCGCAAGCCAGCTCGCCTTCATGCTGATCGAGTTCACTCGGCGCGACGCAGTTGGCACTTACGGCATCAAGACCGGCGAGTTCGGCTGGATTCTCGAGGACAATAAGGGGATGCTGTCGATCGCGGAGCTTCCCGGCGCGCGGATAAACCACCGCTTCCGTATCTACGAAAAGGCGCTCTGAGATCGACGATGCTTTCCTTCGACGTCGATGCATCCGCCGAGGGCGAAGCGACCCGCCTCACGGTCGCTGCTTCGAATGGAGAGAGCTGCACTTATCGCATCGCGGGCGGAGAGCACTCCGACTATTTGCTGTTCTTCGATGAGCTTGCCGGTGATTTCGGCACGCGCGCCCCGGGCTCGGCGGAGATACCCACGACGGCGGCGGGCAACATCCAGTGGCGCCCGCTGATCACCTCGAACCTCAGCGAGCGAAGCCTTTGCGGCTACGGCGATCCTGCAGTGTTGAAGGTCGACGATGGTTGGGTGCTGACCGCAACCTCAAACGACGCTCCCGACGCCTTCCCGATCGTCCATTCGCCCGACCTCATCAATTGGGAGCATCGCGGTTTCGTTTTTCCGGAGGGGCAGACGCCGACCTGGGCCGCAACCGGACATCATGTCGCGGACTTCTGGGCACCGGAGATGCAGCGCGTCGGCGACGAATATTGGATCGCCTATACCGCGCGAGAGAAATCCAATGCGCTCGCCATTGGGCTTGCCAGAGCGCCAACGCCATTCGGCCCGTGGACGGACAATGGCGACCCCCTGATCACCGGCGGCAAGGTGCTCTTCCCGGGCGCCTCGGCGAGCGGCGGAGTGATCGACTCCCACATCTTCGTCGATGACTGCGGCACGCCTTACCTGTTCTGGAAGAATGACACGAACGGACTGTGGCCGCGCCCCCTCGCGGCGCTGCTGCGCGAGCATCCGGAGCTGATCCCGCGTCTTTTTGAAGGCGAGCGCGAACGACGCAGCGCAGCCTTCGCGGCAGCAGTCCTCCCCTGGGCTAATGGCCGGCGGCCGATGGAACGCTTCTTCCTGATGCAGCCGCTGATCGAGGCGGCGCTGGAGAATTGGCCGCGCGTGCTTCCCGCGCTCGTCGAGTTCGATAAGGCCCCGCACATCGTGGAAGCGATGCGGACACCGATCCACGCAAGGCGGCTTGCGGCGGACGGCCGTTCGCTGGAAAGCGAAGAGAAGATCGTCCTCTCGAACGACCTCGATTGGGAGGGGCATCTGATCGAGGGGCCGTTCGTCACCAAGCAGAACGGCCGCTACTGGATGTTCTACGCCGGCAATGATTTCTCCACCCCCGCCTATGGGATCGGCGTCGCAGTCGCAGACCATCCCTTCGGCCCGTACGAAAAGCGGCCCGAGCCGTTGTTGAAGTCCAGCAGGGAATGGTGGGCGCCGGGACATGCGTCCGTCGCCCCCGGAGCGGATGGGCGGCCGCAGCTATTCTTCCACGCCTTCTTCCCGGGAAAGTGCGGGTACAATGCGTTCCGCGCATTGCTTACGGTCGGCCTGGATTTCAAGAGCGACGAGGTCGAGCTCCGCCCCGTCTAAGCCGCAGGCTAAGCGAGTTCGACCCATGTCGGGGCGTGATCGCTCGCCTTCTCCTGCGCGCGCGCCCATTTGTCGACGCCGGCGCCTTGCAGGCGGTCGGCCGCCTCCGGCGAGCACAGAAGATGGTCGATGCGGAAGCCCGCATCGCGCTGCCAGCAGCCCGCGGTATAATCCCAGAAGGTGTACAGCCGGTCGTCGTCCGGGTGAAAGGCGCGCAAGGCCTCGGTCCAGCCTTGATTGAGAATTTTGCGCCATTGAGCGCGGGTCTCCGGCTGCACCAGCGCGTCGTTCGCCGCAGCGCGAATAGAGAAGACGTCGCGGTCCTCGGGAACGACGTTCCAGTCGCCAGCGAGGATGACCGGCCGCTCCTCCTTGAGCAGATCGCTCGCGCGCTCCTCGAGCCGCTCCATCCAGCGAAGCTTGTAGTCGAACTTCTCCGTGCCGATCGGATTGCCGTTGGGCAGGTAAAGCGAAGCGACGATCAGCGCCGTGCCGTTCGCCTTTACCTCGGCTTCGATGTACCGGCTGTGTGTGTCGTCCGGATCACCCGGAAGGCCCACACGCCTCAATTCCGGAGTGTCGCCTTTCGCCAGGATTGCGACCCCGTTGAAGCCCTTCTGCCCGTGCCAGACGGCGCCATATCCCGCACCTTCGATATCGGCGATCGGAAGGCTCTCATCGGCGCATTTCAGTTCCTGAAGGCAGACGACGTCCGGCTTCTCGCGGTCGAGCCATTCGAGCAAACGCGGAAGGCGCGCGCGGATGCCGTTGATGTTGAAGGTCGTGAGCTTCAAACCGAGAAGCTCGAGCCACAGCCGCAACCCGACGCCGCATTGGGATTGGTCACGCGGAAGGAAGCTCCACCAAGGTCCTCGACGAAATCGACCGCAGAACCGCGCACGAGGTCGAGGCTGATCGGGTCGACCACGAGCTTCACCCCGTCCGTTTCGGCCACGGCATCGTCCTCGGCCTGAGTCTCGGCGAGTTCGAACTTGTAGGTGAAGCCCGCGCAGCCGCCGCCGTCCACCGCCAGGCGCAGGATGGCCGGCCTGGATTGACGCTCGGCGATCCAGGCAACGCGCTTCGCAGCGCTTGGGGTCAGGATGATGTCAGGCTCGCTCACTTGGAAGCGAGATAGGGTGGCGCCGCCCAAGCGGCAAGGAATACCCTTGTTGCAGTCTTAGCGTTTGCCGCCCTGGGGGCCGCCCAGCGCGATTGCGTCCATCGAATGCGAACCGGCGTTCCTCTGCATGGCGACCAGATAGTCTGTCGACCTCATGAAGGGGATCGGGTTCACGGCGCGGCCGTCGATGCGCACTTCGTAATGGAGGTGGTTGCCGGTCGAGCGGCCCGTCGAGCCCATGCGACCGATAAGCTGGCCGCGCTTTACCTGCTGTCCGTCGCGGACCAGCATCTGAGCAAGGTGACCGTAGCGGGTTTCGATCCCACGGCCGTGATCGACCTTGATGAGGTTGCCGTAGCCGCCGCTGTTCCATTTTGCGGTGGTCACCAGGCCATCGGCCGTCGCGTAGATCGGCGTACCGTGCGGACCGGCGAGGTCGATGCCGGCATGCATCGCGGCGCCGCCGCGGAACGGATCGGAGCGGACGCCGTAGCCGCTGGTAAATGCAGCGGTCTTGACCGGCTTGTCGGAGGGGACGGCAATTGCGCCGGAGGCGAGATTGTCGAGCTTCTTCCAGCTCGTAAACAGCTGCTTGAACGTGGGGTCGGCGTTGCCGTCGGACGGTCCTCCACGGCCTTCATGGCCAGCTTGCGGCGGATAGAAGCCCATGCGGCGGAGTGTGGCCTGATCGATGTCCTCATTGGCGAGGGCGGCGGCGAGTGCGAGCTGGCGGTCCTCGATGAGCTTGACGCGGCGCTCCGTCTCGGCGGCGAGCTGGGCGACCTTGGCGGCATAATCGGCGGTGGAAGAAACCTGGGCGGCGATGGCAGCGGGAGCGGGAGTCATGATGCGGGCAACGGCGTAGCTGGACCAGCCAACAAGGGTGAGCAGAGCGGCGGCGAAGACGATTTGAACCGAAGCGGACAGGCGGAACCTGCGGAGCTGCGTGCCGTCGTGCACGAAAAAGTCACGGTCCCTGAAAAGACCGGACGCCGTTGCCAAAACCTTCGTCATTCCCCTCGCTCCACAACACAATGTGGGCCGCGCTGAAGCACGGTCCAAAGCCATCGATAAAGGAGCTCCCCAGCCCCACTGCCAGTGGATTTTGCCCACCACCCTCTGGCGAGATGGAGACTGACCCTGCCCGGTTAATGAATTCAACCTTCCGTTCCTTGTGGCGGGACGAATCGTCCGCTCACTGCGGTGAACTGTTGATTCAAGGACCTGCAGAGAGAAGGCGCGACACCGAATCAGTCGTTCCAGAAGCGCAACGGCGATATTTTCGCTGTCGCCTTGCCGATGCCGCAATCGCCGTTAGAACCGGCTTCGGGCCACGCCGTCCCAACGCGGCGCGTGCTCTCTGGAAGGAGAGTTGAATTGACTGACACCGCTACGGCAGGCGCGACCTTGCGCCGGCCGAAACCGTACACTTTGCCGGCACGCCCGCATTTCTCGTCGGGACCCTGCGCCAAGCCGCCTGGCTGGAACGCTGCCCTGATCGACACTCGCGTGCTCGGCCGGTCCCACCGGTCCGCGCTCGGCAAGGCGCGACTTCAGGAAGCGATCGAGCGCACGCATGCGCTTCTGCAGACTGCCGTCCGACTATCGGCTGGGCATCGTCCCTGCTTCCGACACGGGCGCGATGGAGATGGCGCTCTGGTCCCTTCTCGGCCCGCGTCCCGTCACCATGCTAGCCTGGGAAAGCTTCGGCGCCGGGTGGGTCACCGACGTCGTGAAGCAGCTGAAGCTGGAAGCCGATGTCCGCACTGCTGGATATGGTGACATTTGCGATCTCAACGGCATCGATCCGTCAAGCGATGTCGTCTTCACCTGGAACGGCACCACCAGCGGCGTTCGCGTTCCGAATGGCGACTGGATAGCCGACGACCGCACCGGTCTGACGATTTGCGACGCGACCTCTGCCGCCTTCGCCCAGCGCATCGACTGGACGAAGATCGATGTCGGCACCTTCAGCTGGCAGAAGGCGCTGGGTGGCGAAGGCGGGCATGGAATGCTCGTTCTGAGCCCTCGCGCGGTGGAGCGGCTTGGAGCAGGGTCCGGCCAACCGCCCGCTTCCCAAGATCTTCCGACTGACCAAAGGCGGCGCCCTCATCGAAGGCGTGTTCAAGGGCGAGACGATCAACACGCCCTCCATGCTCGCGGTCGAGGACTGGCTCCTTGCGCTCGATTGGGCCGACGGACTGGGCGGGCTCGACGCGCTCATCGCCCGCGCCGATGCCAATGCTTCTGCGCTCGACCGCTGGACCCAGGCGGCCGACTGGATCGAGCACCTCGCCGGCGATCCCGCGATCCGCTCGAACACCTCGGTCTGCCTGCAGTTCGCCGATCGCTCGGATGGAGAGGCGAACAAGGCGCGGCAAAAGGCGATCGTGAAGCTGCTCGAAGCGGAACACGCCGCCTACGACGTCGGTGCCTATCGTGATGCCCCGCCGGGGCTTCGCATCTGGTGCGGGGCAACCGTGGAAACGGCTGACATTGAAGCGCTTGGGCCTTGGCTCGATTGGGCGTGGGAGGCGACGGCGTGAGCGAGCGAGTACGTGTGCTGATTGCAGACAAGATGGACCCTCGCGCCGCAGCGATCTTCCGCGAGCGCGGAATCGAAGTGGACGAGAAGCCCGGCCTGTCGCCCGACGAGTTCAAGGCAATCATCGGCGATTATGACGGCCTCGCGGTCCGCAGCTCGACCAGGGTCAACGCCGACGCGATGGACGCCGCCGTGCCTCGGCTGAAGGTGATCGGCCGCGCAGGCATCGGCGTCGACACGATCGACGTTCCGGCCGCAACGGCGCGTGGCATAGTCGTGATGAACACGCCGTTCGGGAACTCGATCACGACCGCCGAGCATGCGATTGCGATGCTCTTCGCGCTGGCGCGCGAGATCCCCGCCGCCGACCAGTCCACGCAGGCCGGCCGGTGGGAAAAGAACCGCTTCATGGGCGTCGAGCTGAGCGGCAAGACGCTGGGGCTCATCGGCTGCGGCAATATCGGCTCGATCGTTGCGGACCGGGCTCACGGCCTCAAGATGAAGGTCGTCGCCTACGACCCGTTCCTGTCGCCCGAGCGCGCCGTGGAGCTTGGCGTCGACAAGGTGGAGCTGGACGAGCTGCTGCGCCGCGCCGACTTCATCTCGCTGCACACGCCGCTCACCGATCAGACCCGCAGTATCCTTTCCCGCGAGGCGCTGGCGAAGACCAAACCGGGCGTGCGCATCGTCAATTGCGCTCGCGGCGGGCTGATCGATGAGACGGCACTGAAGGAAGGGCTCGAGAGCGGTCACATCGCCGGTGCGGCACTGGATGTGTTCGTCCAGGAACCGGCGAAGGAGAATGCGCTGTTCGGAACGCCGAACCTGATCTGCACGCCGCATCTCGGCGCATCGACCAATGAGGCGCAGGTCAATGTCGCGATCCAGGTGGCCGAGCAGATGGCGGACTTCCTCCTGCTCGGCGGCATCACCAACGCGGTGAACATGCCGTCCCTGTCGGCGGAGGAAGCGCCGCGGCTGAGGCCTTACATGGCGCTGGCGGAAAAGCTCGGGCGCCTGGTCGGCCAGATCGCCGGGGCGGACATCCGTTCGGTCGCCGTGGAGGTCGAGGGCGCTGCCGCCGAGCTCAACATCAAGCCGATCACGGGCGCGGTCCTGGCGGGCCTGATGGGCACCTATTCCGACACGGTGAACATGGTGAATGCGCCGGTCTACGCGAAGGAGCGCGGTCTGGATGTCAGGGAAGTTCGGCACGAGCGGGAAGTCGATTATCACACTTTGGTCGCCGTCACGGTCGGCACGTCCGACGGCGAGAAGCGCGTTGCTGGCACCCTGTTCGGAAATCGAGCCGCCCGCCTTGTCGACATCTTCGGCGTTGCCGTCGAGGCCGACCTCACGCCTCGGATGATCTACATCGTCAACACCGACGCACCCGGCTTCATCGGCGCGCTCGGGACGACGCTTGGTAAGGCGGGGGTCAACATCGCAACCTTCAATCTCGGGCGGCGCAAGGCGGGGGGCGAGGCCGTAGCGCTGGTCGCGGTCGACGATCCGATCTCGCCCGAACTGACCGAGGAGCTGCGACATCTTCCCGGCGTTCGGGAGGTCGTACCGCTGATATTCTAATTCGGATCAGACGCTTTCGACCCGAGTAGAGGCGAGGCGCAGGCGAGGCGAGCCAAGCCTGGAAATATGGCTGCTGGTCGCAAATGTCCGATGACGCGGGTTCTTCCTGATGCCAGGCGCAACCTCTCATCGAAAACTTCTGTCAAACGAGGCCGTCGTCGGGGCGTTCTTGGTGAAACCGGAGAGGTTTGATCGAACTCTTTCGCGAAGCAATTGCGCTGACGATTGGCGCCCTGCTGCCGATCATGAATCCGTTCAGCACCGCTCCAGTCTTCATCGCACTGACTGCGGGCATGGACCGTAACAAGCGTAATCGACAAGCGCTTTTGGCCTGCACGTATGCATTCGGAATTCTGGTTGTGTTCCTCTTGCTCGGCTCGGCGATCATCGAATTTTTCCGTATCTCCATTCCAGGACTCCGGGCTGCCGGAGGCCTGATCATGTCAGCCATCGGCTTTCGGATGCTGTTCCCAACGTCTTCCGCACCTCTGAGTGCTTCGACGCATGCCGAGCAGGACTTGGACATTGCCTTCACACCCTTGGCGATGCCAAGCCTTGCAGGTCCCGGATCGATTTCCGTCGTCCTGACCGCCGCCCCCCAAATCAAGAGTATCCATCCTGACGACCGCGGTCTTGTCTATGTGGGCGTTGTGGTGGGGATGGTGCTGACCCTCGTCTTTTGCTTTCTGGTGCTTCGCGCATCGAGCTCAATGGTCCGTTTTCTCGGCCAAAGCGGCATTGATGCGATGACCAGGATCTTCGGCTTCCTGCTGATCTGCATTGGAATGCAGTTCCTGCTCACCGGGATCGGCGACTTCTTCAACATTATCCCAGTTTGAGCGCTCGGCTTCCGAGTGGCCGAAAGCCGGCCAATTACGGGAGCGACATTACATCCGCTTTCCACCCAAAGCGGACATTAAACAGCGACCTCCAGCTCCGTGAACCGCACGGGCATGATTTCCCGGGTCAGCACGTCTCCGGACGCGCTCTTCTCGATCACGCTCAGCTGCTGGACCTCCTTGCCGCCGATTGGGATCACGATGCGGCCCCCGGGCTCGAGCTGCTCGACGAGAGCTGCTGGAACATCCTCCACAGCGGCAGTGACGAGGATCCGGTCGAACGGGGCATGATCCAGCCAGCCGCGGGAGCCGTCGCCGACGCGGACCTCGATCTCGTAGCCGAGCACTCCGAAGCGCGCCTTGGCCGCTTCGGCGAACTCCTCCACGACCTCGACGCTGAAAACCTCCGCGCCCATGTCGGCCATGACCGCCGCCTGATAGCCGAGGCCGGTTCCGACCTCGAGGACTCGTGTATCCGCCTCGACACCAAGCAGCTCAAGCATCAGCGCGCCGATGAACGGCTGGGAAATCGTCTTGTCGAAGCCGATCGGCAGTGGCGTGTCCTGATAGGACATCAGCATCAGGCTCTGGGGGACGAAGAGGTGGCGAGGCACGTCCATGAGCGCACGGCGAAGTTGGGGGTCGGGCGCTTCCGTCCCGATCTCATCGCCCGCAAGGTCGAAGTGCATGTCGATGATCTCGACCATGTGGCGTCGAAAGAGCGCCAGATGCTGATCGGTCATCGGCTTCATAAGCAAACCTCGATGACCGAACGGGCTGGTCTCCAGCTCGTTCCAACGGCGCCGGCGCAACTGGACGCCTTGGCCCCCCTCCCGTAGGAGCGCCGGGGCCGCTCACAAGGGGGATTCGACTTGGGCAACGTTACCGTCATCGGCGCGCAATGGGGCGACGAGGGCAAAGGCAAGATCGTCGATTGGCTTGCCAGCCGCGCGGACATGGTCGTGCGCTTTCAGGGCGGGCACAATGCAGGCCACACGCTCGTCGTCGACGGCCAGACCTACAAGCTTTCGTTGCTCCCATCGGGGATTGTCACCGGCACGCCGTCCATCATCGGCAACGGTGTCGTGCTGGACCCGTGGGCGCTCAAGGCGGAGGTGGAGCGAATCCAGGAACAGGGCGTGAAGGTCACGCCGGACATCCTGATGCTCGCGGAGACATGCCCGCTGATCCTGCCCTTCCACCGCGACCTCGATGCGCTACGCGAGGACGCCAGCGGCTGCCGGCAAGATCGGAACGACCCGCCGCGGCATCGGCCCCGCCTATGAGGACAAGGTCGGGCGCCGCGCGATCCGCGTCTGCGACCTCGCGCACCTCGGCGAGCTGGAACCTCTGCTCGACCGCCTCTGCGCCCACCACGACGCCTTGCGCGCGGGCTTCGGCGAGCCGCCGGTCGATCGCGACCGGCTTCGCAACGACCTCTGCCGAGATCGCCGACTTCGTGCTTCAGTTCGCGCGCCCGGTGTGGCGCGACTTGGACGAGGCCGCTCGCCGCGGCAGGCGAATCCTGTTCGAAGGCGCCCAGGGCGTCCTGCTCGACGTCGACCATGGCACCTATCCGTTCGTGACCTCGTCCAACACGGTCGCCGGAGCCACCGGGCCGGGCACGGGCATGGGCCCCTCGGCTGCCGGCTTCGTGCTGGGGATCGTCAAGGCATACACCACCCGCGTCGGCTCCGGCCCCTTCCCCACCGAACTCGAGGACGAGGTCGGCCAGCGTCTTGGAGAGCGCGGCCATGAGTTCGGCACGGTGACCGGCCGGCGGCGGCGTTGCGGATGGTTCGACGCAGTGCTTGTGCGCCAGTCGGTCGCGGTCAGCGGCGTCACCGGAGTGGCGCTGACCAAGCTCGACGTCCTGGACGGCTTCGAGACCGTGAAGATCTGTACCGGCTATACGATCGACGGTCAGACCTTCGACTATCTTCCTCCGCATGCGCAGGATCAGGCGCGCGTCATCCCGCAATATGAGGAAATCGAAGGCTGGCCGGGCTCGACCCAGGGCGCGCGCAGCTGGGCGGACCTTCCCGCGCGGGCGATCAAATATGTGCGCCGCGTGGAGGAGCTGATCCGCTGCCCGGTAGCGCTCGTTTCGACCAGCCCGGAGCGTGACGACACCATTTTGGTGCGTGATCCGTTCGCGGGCTAATGCCTGATTTCGAAGCGGCCGGCGCCTTCGGGCGGCGCATCTTCGACGGTCACGTCTTCCACCCGCGCGTTCGCGGGGCCTCGACGCACCCGCTCGATCATTCGCGTGACGGCTTGCTCATCCCCGGTGAAATGGGCCTCGACCGAACCGTCGGGGCAATTGCGAATCCAGCCGCTGACCCCCAGCTCGCGCGCATGGCCCTGGGCCCAGGCGCGAAAGAAGACCCCTTGCACGGACCCGGTCACATGGACGTGGCGGCCGACGTCGTCTGCCATCCCGCACCTCCTCCTTGCTCCCTCGGGAGCGCTGTCACACCGTCGCGATGTCGGGCGCGTCCTCGGCCTTCATTCCGACCACATTGTAGCCCGCATCGACATGGTGGATCTCGCCGGTGACGCCGCTCGACAGGTCGGAAAGCAGGTAGAGCCCCGCTCCGCCGACATCCTCGATCGTCACGTTGCGCCGCAGCGGTGAATTATATTCGTTCCACTTCATGATGTAGCGGAAGTCGCCGATGCCGCTGGCCGCGAGCGTCTTGATTGGCCCCGCCGAAATGGCGTTCACTCGGATGCCCTCAGGGCCGAGGTCCATCGCGAGATATTTGACGCTCGCCTCGAGCCCCGCCTTGGCGACGCCCATCACATTGTAGTGCGGAATCACCTTCTCGGCGCCGTAGTAGGAAAGTGTCAGGAGCGAACCGCCCGGCTTCATCATCGCCCGCGCGCGCTGGGCAACGGCGATGAAGCTGTAGACTGAGATGTTCATGGTCATCAGGAAATTGTCGATCGTCGTATCGACGAACTTCCCGCGCAGCTCGTTCTTGTCCGAGAATCCGATGGCGTGGACGACGAAATCCAGCGTCTCCCACTTCTGCTTCAACTCGTCGAATGCCTTGTCGAGCGCCTGCATGTCGGAAACGTCACAGTTGATCAGCGTGTCCGAGCCAAGTTCCTGAGCCAAAGGCCGAACGCGCTTCTCCAGCGCCTCGCCCTGGTAGGAGAAGGCAAGCTCGGCGCCTTGGTCCCCGAGCGCGCGCGCAATGCCCCAGGCAAGCGAACGGTCGTTCGCCAGCCCCATGATCAGGCCCTTCTTGCCTTGCATCAATCCCGTCAAAGCTGCGGTCCCCCTTGTTGCGGCACGAGCTCCACATCCTCTCCGGGCTGCGGCTCTTCCACCTCAAGCTGGTCCTTGTACGGACCCGAATAGATTTCGCCCTTTAGCGCCGTCGGCGAAGCTTCCGCCAGCGCCGCGTTGAGCTCCGCGCCCATAACCACGCCGAGTCCGACCATGAAGAAGAAAATCAGGACGATCATCACTCCGGCAAGACTGCCGTAGGTCAGGTCGTACCCGCCGAGCAGCCCGATCGCGTCGGGCAGGAGCTCTGCGGTCAGCAGCCACCAGGCCGTGATGAGCAGCGCACCGGGCCACTTCCGGCAGCCGGGGCGACGGTAGCGAAGCGGCGTGAGCAAATAGAAGATGAAATAGACGGTCCCGTACAGCGCGATTGCCGGGAAGGACTCGATACAGGGTGATCGCGTCCGCAACCTCCTGCGCGACGGGCACCCACGCGACGATCGCATGCTCGACCGAGCTCAGGATGACGCTCGCCGCAAAGGCGAACAGAAGCAGGAAGACGGCCCCTACGATCACCGCCATGGAAGCCAGGCGATAATGCCAGAAGGGCGAGCAATATTTCACTCCATAGGCCCTGCGCAGGATGTCGCGGATCGTCTCGATGAAGCTGCCGACCGTCCACAGACCGACGATCGCGCCGATCCAGAGGAGTGCGCCGGTCCGCGCGCCGAGCACTTCCGCGATGGGCGGCCCAAGCACCTCGGCGACGTCCGGGGGAAGCTGCGCAAGGACCGTGGCGACGGTCATCCGACCGCTTTCGGATTGGCCGAGAAGTTGTGCGAAGGCGGCCGCGAAGATGAAGAAGGGGAAGAGCGCCAGCAGCCCCAGATAAGCTAGGTTGCCCGCGTGGATGAATCCGTCGTTGTAGACCCCGACGGCCACCCGCTTGAGCACTTCCAGCGGATATTCGTGCGGTCTCAGCTTCGTCGCGACGTCGCGCCCGAAGGCGGCGCTCATGCTCGCGAGCTGCTTGCGCCGTTCCTCTGGCGACAGCGGGGAGTGGTCCTGCATTTAGGGCCTAAATCCCCTGCCAACGGGAGCCGCGACATGGCTCCTGCCGGATGCTGCGCTAGGAGAAGTGTGAAGAGCGGGCCTGAAGGCCCGATCGAGCGGTTCGACGAAGCGCAGCGCCGGCAGGGCCATGCCCTTCGGGTGGGACGAAAAGGCGTCCTGGCACGCTCGCTCGATTGCCAGATAGCCTCTGCTATCTGGCTGCACTCGCTCACTCCCAAAACGCCTTTTCGTCACCATCACGGCCTCGTTTGCAGGGAATTTAGGCCCTTACCGCAGTTAAACCCCGAGGTTGGCGCGCGGGTTGCCGCCGCCGTTCCAGCCTTCGACGAAAGCCTCCAGCTCCGCGTCGCCTGCCGGCAAGCTGACTCCGAGATTCAGGAGCTGGTCGCCACGCTTGCCGCTCTTGTCGGTGAAGCCGCGACCTTTGATCCGCAGCACCTTCCCTGAGCTGCTTCCCTTGGGGATCGTCATCATCACCGGCCCGTCCGGCGTCGGTACCTTTACCTTGGCGCCCGTCACCGCTTCCTTGAGCGTCACGGGCAGGTCCATCCGGATGTCCCTACCCTCGCGCCGGTAGAAGGGATGCGATGCGATCGAGATCGTCACCAGGCCGTCGCCGGGCCCGTCCGGTCCTTCCTGGCCCTTGCCGGCGAGACGAATCTTCGTGCCTTCCTCGACTCCGTTCGGGAGCTTGAGGTCAATGGTCTTGCCGTCGGCGAGCGTGATCCGCTGGGGCTTGAGCGTCGCCGCATCGACGAACGGAACGGTAAGCCGGTAGGCAATGTCCGCACCCTTCTGCGGCGCACGAGCGCGCTGACGGAAACCGCCGAAGCCGCCGCCGCGACGACCACCGCCCGCTCCTCCGAACAGGCCCTCGAAAAGGTCGCTGAGGTCGGCCGTTTCGCCAGCGAACCCGCCGCCCTGGAATCCGTCGAACCCGCCGCCTCCTCCACCCGGACGAGTCCCGCCGCCGAAGCCGCCGGAACCGAACGGCATCTTCGGATTGCCGTCCTCGTCGATCTCCCCGCGGTCGTAACGGGCGCGCTTGTCCTTGTCGGACAGCAGGTCGTAGGCCGCCGTCACCTCGCCGAAACGCTTGGCTGCGTTCGGATTGTCCTTGTTGCGGTCAGGGTGAAGCTGCTTTGCGAGGCTGCGGTAGGCCTTCTTGATCTCCGCTTCGCTCGCGCCCCGCTGCACGCCTAGCCGTTGATACAGGTCCATACTGCTCCAATGCCGTAACACACCCCGTGTTGCTAGATGGGCGCTTCCAGATGGGTTGCGGCCATGGCTGCTCCAAGCCTAAGCGGCCAGCGTGTCCGAGACCGATCCCTTCCGGCTCTTCGCCGACTGGTATGCGGAGGCCTGCGAGAGCGAGCCGAACGATCCGGACGCCATGGCGTTGGCCACAGCGACGCCGGACGGTCGGCCGTCCGTCCGAATGGTTTTGCTGAAGGGCCACGAGTCCAGCGGCTTTACCTTCTACACGAACCTCGACAGCCGGAAGGGCGCCGAGCTTTCCGCCAATGGTCGCGCAGCCTTGCTCTTCCACTGGAAATCGCTTCGGCGGCAGGTGCGCATCGAAGGTCCGGTATTGCCGGTTCGGGACCCGGAGGCAGACGCCTATTTCGGTACGCGCTCGCGGGATTCCCAGCTGGGAGCCTGGGCCTCCTGGCAGTCGCGGCCGCTCAATTCGCGCGACACTTTCGAGAAGAGATACGAAGAGATGGTCCGCCGCTTCGAGGGTGAAGCGGTGCCTCGTCCGCCGCGCTGGAGCGGGTTTCGAGTAATTCCGGAGCTGTTCGAGTTCTGGTCCGACCGGCCGCACCGGCTCCATGATCGCAGAATCTTCACTCCAGCCGGCAGCGGTTGGCAGGAAGGGCTTCTTTACCCGTGAGCGGCGTACATCATCATGGCCATGCCCATGGCGACAAGCGCTCGTCGCTAACAGCACGCGCGGCGATGGCGAGCATCGCCATGGCGCTCCTCCTGATTGGGCTGAAGGCGTGGGCAGCGATTCACACTTCGTCGATGGCGATGCTCGGCTCCCTTGCCGACAGCGGCCTCGACCTTCTCGCAAGTCTCGTGGTGCTCGCCGGCGTGCGAATTGCAGCGGTGCCGGCCGACAGGGATCACCGGTTCGGCCACGGCAAGGCAGAGGCGCTGGCGGCGCTTATCCAGGTGATCATCATCACCCTTTCCGCTCTATTCATCGGGTATCGCTCCGATCGGGCGACTGATCACCGGCGCCCAGACGACGGATGCGGAGCTGGGCATCGGCGTCTCGCTGATTGCGATCGCCTTCACCTTCGCTCTGATAACCTACCAGCGCTACGTAGTGCGGCGGACCGGATCGGTCGCAATCTCCACCGACCGGCTGCATTACGCCTCCGACCTCCTGCTCAACACGTCGGTGATCGCCGCGCTAGTGCTCGACCAATATGCGGGCATGCCCGGCGCCGACGCCGTCTTCGGCCTGCTGATCGCCGCGTGGCTGTTGTGGGGCGCCTGGAGGGCATCCAGCCATTCGCTCGACCAGCTGATGGACCGCGAATGGCCCGAGGACCAGCGCGAGAAGTTCCTCGCGGCGGCGCGCGAATATCCGGAGCTTGCCGGTCTCCACGATTTTCGCACGCGCACGAGCGGCACGCATCATTTCGCGCAATTCCATGTCTGGGTTCCGGCTGACTGGACCATCGCCGAAGCGCATGCGCGCATGGACCGCGTAGAGGAAAAGCTGCAGCATCGTTTTCCGGGGACGGAGATCCTTATGCACCTCGACCCGGAAGGTCACACCGACCGCGAAACCATGTTGCCGCCGGAAATCACGGAGAAAGCATCGTGACTGGAATCCCGTTCTTTCAGGTGGACGCTTTCGCTGAGCGGCCGCTGACCGGAAATCCGGCCGCCGTCATGCCGCTCGACCGCTGGCTGCCGGACGAGGTGATGCAGGCCATCGCCGCAGAGAATAATCTCGCCGAGACCGCCTTCACCGTTCCATCCGAGAGTGACGATGCCGACTATGAGCTGAGATGGTTCACGCCCGCGGTGGAGGTGCCGCTGTGCGGCCATGCAACGCTGGCCGCGGGGCACATCCTGATCCATTCCGAAAAGGTGCGGTTCAGCACCAAGTCGGGGATCCTGACAGTGACGAAACGCGACGACCTGCTGGAGCTGAACCTGCCGGCGGCGACGCTGACCGAGGTCGCGGAGCCGGAGCTTTGCGCCGCGCTTGGCCTCAGCCCCCGCCCCGTTTGGGTCGCATCGCCCGGCTTTAACGACAGCGCGATCATCCAAGTCGAAAACGAGGCCGAAGTGCTGGCCGTGTCGCCCGACTTCCCGGTCCTGAAGACGATCCGCCGAATGGCGATCGTCACGGCGCGAGGAGATGAGCAGGACATCGCGAGCCGCGTCTTCGTTCCCTACGCAGGCATAGACGAAGACCCCGTGACCGGTTCGGCGCACGGAGCGCTTGTGCCCTTTTGGGCGGAACGCCTTGGCCGCGAGCGCTTCACGGCCCTGCAGGCGAGCAAGCGGACGGGAATCCTCCACTGCCGGCTCGAAGGCGACCGCGTGCTGCTCGGCGGGCATTGCTTCACGGTCATCGTCGGAACGTTTCAGCTTTGAGTGAACGGCACGGGCTCCCGCGCCGGATCGGCGTCGGCGGAGCTCTCATGCTTGCCTTCAACGGCGCGATCGGCGCTTCGATCTTCGCGCTCCCGGCAACGCTCGCTGCCGACTTCGGGACATTCGCGCCGTGGCTCTTCCCGCTGGTCGGCATCGCCTCGCTTGTGATCGCGATACCCTTCTCCCGCTCGGTCGCCGCATTCCCCGAGAACGGCGGTCCGGCAACCTATGGGCGCGTGTTCGGCGGCCTCGCAGGGTTTGAGCTCGGCTGGATCTATTATGTGGCCCGAGCGACGGCCTTCGCCGCGAACCTCAACGTGCTCATTTCCTATCTCGCTCGCTGGCTCATCGGCGCGGACGCAGGCGTGGTACGCATCGCCCTCATGCTCGCGATCGTGGCCGGCTTCGCGATGATCAACATCTACGGCGTCCGAGCGGCGATGCGCGTGCTCGGCGGATTCACTTTCCTGAAGACGGTCCCGCTGATCCTTGCAGCACTGGCCGCTTTGGCGATCGCCGGAGTGCCTGCTCCCGGCCCGCTTCCTCCGATCAGCGAGGTCGAGGCGGGCGTGCTCATCGTCTTCTACGCCTTCGTCGGCTTCGAGAATGCGACCGTGACCGCGGGCGAGACAAGGGATCCGCAACGGACGCTGCCGCGCGCGCTGATCGGAACCATCTTTATGGTCGCCCTGCTCTATTTCGTCGTGCAGATGGCGTTCGTCGCCTTCTTTCCGAACGGGCTCGAAGACGGCGCCGAGACGCCGCTGCTGGCGCTTGGTGAGCGGCTGATCGGACCCGCAGGCGCGCTGATCCTCGGCCTCGCGGCGGTCTTCTCCCTTGCGGGCAACCTGCACAGCAACATGGCCGCGACCCCGCGCGTGACCTACGCCATGGCCGAACGCGGCGAGCTTCCGGCCTGGCTGGGAAAGGTCCATCGCGCTTTCGCGACGCCATTCTCATCGATCCTGTTTTTCGCGGCCCTCGTGACCGCACTCGCCGTCAGCGGAAGCTTCGTCTGGCTTGCCGTGATCAGCACGCTGGCGCGGATGATCGTCTATGCCGCGACCATTATCGCGCTTCCGCGAGCGCCGAACCGGCCCGCCCGCATCAGCGCATCGCATTGGGCGCTTGCAGGCGTCGCCTTGCTCGTTTGCGCAATCGTCGCCGCACAGGGGGAAATCGCTGCCTGGCTTACGCTTGGCGGGCTCGCAGTGGCCGGGCTGCTGCTCTACCTTCTGACGCCCAGGCGCTCAGCCGCCGGCTAGCTTCGCTTCGAGCGCATCGAGGATGGGAAGCTGGCTCGGAAGCATCAATCGCCGGGCCTCGACGATCGGCATCCAGCGGCCCTCCTCCGCCTCGGGGAACGTCTGGAGCTCGCCGCTTTTCGGCGGCCATTCCATCTCGAATTTGATACTGGCGATTTTTGCCGCATCGACATCGCCCTCGCAGGCGAAAACCTCCACTAGCTTGCCGCCCGCCTGCCTGACGGAGCAGAGGGCAAAGGGGACGGCCTTGAGCGGCTGGCCGATCTCCTCCTCGAATTCGCGCATTGCCGCTTCTACGGGCGTTTCACCTGCCTCTATGGCGCCCTTCGGGATCATCCAGGCGCCCGCGTCCTTGTTGCGCCAGAACGGCCCGCCGGGCTTGATCAACAGGACCTCCGTCCGCTCCTCCCTATCCCGGAAGAGCAGGATGCCCGCGCTAGGCGGCGGCATCCATCGCGCTCAGGGCCGGCGACGATGTCTCGGCGATCCAGCCCCCGCCGAGCAGGCGCGTGCCGTCATAGAAGACTGCGGCCTGGCCCGGAGCCACGCCAAATTCCGCTGTTGCAAAGTGCACCCGATCGGCTCGGATACTCGCAGGCACGGCAGGTGCCAGCGAGCGCACCTTGACGCCGACATTCGCCTGGTCCTCGCCGATCCAGCTGAGCTGCTCGATTCGCATCGCATCCACTGCCAGCGCGCTTCGGGGCCCAACGACCAGCCGCTGCATCTCCGGCTCGATCCGCACGACGTACAGCGGCTCCTTCTGCCCTCCAATCTCGATGCCGCGGCGCTGGCCCACCGTGAAATGGACTACACCTCGATGCGTGCCGAGGACGCGACCTTCAAGGTCCACGATCTCGCCGGCCGCAATCGTTTCCGGCCGAAGCCGCTGAACGAGCCCGGCATAATCGCCGTCAGGGACGAAGCAAATATCCTGGCTGTCCGGCTTCGAGGCTACTGCTAGCCCCTCTTCTTCCGCGATCCGCCTAACGTCGTTCTTCGGCAGGTCGCCGAGCGGAAAGCGCAGGAAGTCCAGCTGCTCGCGGGTGGTGCCGTAAAGGAAGTAGCTCTGATCGCGGGCCGGATCCGCGCCCTTGTGCATCTCCAGTCGACCGTTGTTCACGACGCGGCGCACGTAATGGCCGGTCGCGAGACAGTCCGCGCCCAAGTCCCTGGCGAATGCCACCAGGTCCATGAACTTCACGCCCTGATTGCACAGCGAGCAGGGCACGGGGGTGCGGCCGCGGGCATATTCATCGGCGAAATGCTCGATCACGCTGTCGCGGAAGCGGCTTTCGTAATCGAGGACGTAATGCGCGATCCCCAGCCGATCGGCGACGGTGCGCGCGTCATAGATGTCCTGTCCCGCGCAGCAGGAGCCGGAGCGCTTCGCCGCTTCGCCATGATCGTAGAGCTGCAGAGTGACTCCGATCACTTCTGCGCCGGTGCGCGCAGCGAGCGCAGCCACGACTGAGCTGTCGACACCGCCGGACATGGCGACGACGATCCTTGCTTCGCGGAGGCCGCGATCGAGGCCGAAATCGATCTGCATTGGAACTTTCTGGGGTCTCTTTACCCGAATTTCACCCCTGTCAGCTAGGCCGAGGTTCAGTCGGGGCTGTTGAAGAGGTTAAATTTGTCTCGGCCGGAGTTGAAATTCACTGCTGCAGGACCCGCGGGCCTGGATGCCGCGGAGCTCGTCGCCGCGTTCGAGGCGCAGCTGGCCAATGCACGGGGAGACCGCAGGCTCGCGATCGCCCGGCTTCTGGCGGCAGGTCCTGGCTGGCGGGAAGCGCGAGATTCGCTGGGCGGAGCCTTCGCTCAAGGCCGCCCGGAAGAAGGGTTAAAGGACGAAAAGGAGTCGTGAGGGGGAAATTAACCAGCGCGTTTCAGAATATCTTCAACGGCTGGCCCTTAAGACCATCGCCATCGGTAATGATTAAGCAGGTTTGACGAAGAGATGCTCGAGAACCAGAAGATTCGGCCAGCGCAGGTCATCGGACCCCTCGGCGAGCCTTTGACGCTCGACAGCCTTCCGCCTGCCTCCACGACCCGCTGGGTTGTCCGCCGCAAGGCGGAGGTCGTTGCCGCGGTTGCCGGCGGCTTGCTCACGGTCGACGAGGCCTGCCAGCGCTATACGCTGAGCCTCGAAGAGTTCACGAGCTGGCAGCGCGCCGTTGACCGCAGCGGAATGCCTGGCCTGCGCGTGACCCGCATCAAGCACTATCGCGACCAGTACGAGCGCCAGCAGCGCTACTGAGGCGCGTCAGCTTCCTATTGCGGCAGGCAAATTCGGCCTGTTGTTAACCAAGGACTGGACAGTTCCTTCCGAATCCGGAACAACCTTCGCGCATCGCGCGTCTTGGATGCCGGAAGGCCGCCGCGTTGGAATTGGCGGTCCACGAACAGGAGGGAGCGCTTCATGGGTATCATCATTTGGCTCGTAGTCGGTGGTATTTGCGGTTGGCTTGCCAGCCTCATCATGCGGACCGACGCGCAACAGGGTATCCTATTGAACATCGTGGTGGGCATTATCGGCGCTGTCATCGCCGGGCTCATTTTCGGTGCGAACATCAACGATGGCATCACGGTCGAGTCATTCCTGTACTCATTGCTGGGAGCGGTAATTCTCCTGGCAATCGTGAATCTCATTCGTCGGGGTTCCGTCCGCTAAGACGGCTCGATTTCGACTTTCGAAGGCCGCCTGGAGAGATCCGGGCGGCCTTTTTCTTACCTATTGAAGGTCGAACACGATCGAGAGCGTGACCTGCAGCTTCTGCTCGCCCGGAAGGATCTTCGAATCCGCAGACTGGGCCCGAGCCTCCATCATCATCGGCATGGGCGGCGGCACCGGTGAGCTTCCGCCGCTCTCGCTAATGGAGACGATTCGAGCGACGCGTCTGCCCAGCGCCCGGGCATAGACGTCCGCGCGAGCCCGGCCGTTCGCCAGAGCCTTAAGCCGCGCCTCGTCAAGGGCCGCCTCGGGCTTGTCGATCGTGAGCGTCGGCCCGTTGATCTGGTTGGCCCCCTCGGCGACCAAAGCGTCGAGGATCTTGCCGGTGTTGCGGATGTCGCGGAAGCGGATGCTGACCTGGTTGGAAGCAGTGTAACCGACCAGCTGCGGGGCTCGGTTTTCCTGATAGCGATATTCCGGATTGAGGTTGATCGAGCTCGTCTGGACGTCGCGCTCCTCGATCCCGGCCCGCTTCAGTGCCGACAGGACTCGCTCCATTCGCGCCGCATTTTCCTGGATCGCCGCGGTAGCCGTCGTCTGCCGGGTGACCACGCCCGCCGAGATGATCGCCAGGTCGGGCACCCTTGCGGCTTCGCCGGTGGCGCTGACTTCCAGCCGCGTGCCGGCAATTGCGGGCATCGGCGCCTGGACGGCTTGGGCCGCGGCAGCCGCCGGTGCCGCCGCGCATAACGCCAAGCCTAACCAGATGCTCTTCATTCGTTCCTCCTGACCGTTGCAAGCTTTGAGGAACGACCGTCACACCGGCGCTATGGCTATTTGCTGAACGTCGCAAATGGCTTTTAATTTGAGGTGTTTAGCGCCTCCGGGCAAGAACCAGCCGGTAGATGAGCAGGATGACGAATGCACCGACGATCGCGGCGATGAAGCCGGCGCCCTCGCCCTCGGTGTACCAACCCACGGAGCGGCCGATGAAGCCTGCCAGAAGTGCGCCGGCAATGCCGAGGAGGATGGTGATGATGCAGCCTCCGGGATCGCGCCCCGGCATGAGCAGCTTAGCGAGCGCCCCGGCCAGTCCGCCGATGACAATCCAACCCAGAATCCCGTATGATTCCATGTCCGCTTCCCCTTTCCGTCCGCCCGTGCGAGTGCGCGGCACTGCAGTTTGGGCCAACGCGCCTTTGCAAAGCAAGTGCCGCCGTTGGTCGAAAATCAGTGGCGGCAGGCGAAAGCGCAGGGTCAGTTGCGAGCACTGACTTATTCAGCGTAATACAGTGCCGCCAAACCGCAGTCGGGATTCGCGAACAAGGCGAAAGAAGTGAGAATGAACCGGGAAACATCTGCTTTCGAAAGCTCTGACACGCTGGTGGTCGTGGACCGTTCTCGCCGCCGGCGTACCCTGCTTATCGGGGCGGGCCTCGCGCTCATCGTCGTCCTGCTCGCCTTCATGCTGATGCGGGGCGGTAGCGAAGAGGCCGCGCCGACCGCCGGCGGTGGAGCGCAGGGCGGCGGGCAGATCCCGACCGTCACCGTGGTCGTCCCGGGCCGCAGCGAAGTCGCGCGAACCGTCACCGCGAGCGGCGCCCTTGCCGCGCGGCGTGACCAGCCTGTCGGCATCCCTGGGTCTGGCGGCAGGGTCACGCGCGTGCTGGTCGATGCGGGTACATGGGTCGGCGCCGGGCAGGTGCTCGCGACCGTCGACCGCTCTGTGCAGGCGCAACAGGCCGCCCAGCTCGCCGCTCAGGTTTCAGCGGCGCGCGCCAATGCCGAGCTCGCCCAGAACAATTACGAACGGGCAGTCGCGCTCCAGGGTCGCGGCTTCGTCTCCAAGGCCGAAATCGATTCCAAGCGCGCCGCGCGCGATGCCGCGAATGCGCAGGTGCGCGTGAACCAGGCGCAGCTGAATGCCACACGAGCCGAGATCGGCCGGCTGGACATCCGCGCTCCGCAGAGCGGCCTCATCCTAGCGCGCAACGTCGAGGTCGGACAGATCGTCGGTCCTGGGACGGGCGCGCTCTTCCGCCTCGCGGAAGGCGGGCAGATGGAAATGCGGGCCCAGCTTTCGCAGCAGGACCTCGCCTTCGTTCGTGCAGGCATGCCCGCAAGCGTCACTCCGATCGGTACCGACCGCAGCTTCTCCGGCCAGGTCTGGCAGGTCGCGCCGGTGATCGATCCGCAGTCGCGCCAGGGCGAAGTCCGCATCTCCGTCCCCTACGATGCGTCCATCCGGCCGGGCGGCTTTGCCGAGGCGCGTATCGGCGCAGGCGCGACCTCCGCGCCGCTCCTCCCACAGAGTGCCGTGCTCAGCGACGACAAGGGCAATTACGTCTACATCGTCAATCGCAAGAACGAGGTCGAACGCCGCGCCATCAGGATCGGAACGGTGAGCGACGACGGCGTCACGATCGCGGAAGGCCTAAGCGGCCAGGAAGCGGTCGTCCTGTCGGCAGGACCGTTCCTCAACCCTGGACAGAAGGTCTCACCGAAGCGCCAGCGCGCTCAGTGAACCGCGAGTAAGGCTCCGTCGCCATGAACTTCCGCAACATTTCTGCCTGGTGCATCCGCAACCCGGTTCCGCCGATTGTCTTCTTCGTCGGGCTGATGCTGGCGGGCATCGTCTCCTTCATGGGGATGCAGGTCAACAACAACCCCGACATCGATTTCCCCGCGGCGGAAGTGACCATCTCGCAGCCCGGCGCAGCGCCGAGCGAGATGGAAACGCAGATCACGCAGCGCATCGAATCCGCGATCCGCGGAGTGAACGGCGTCGACGAGATCAACAGTTCCGTCCGCGAGGGCAACAGCAACACCTTCGTCCAGTTCGAGATCGGGACCCCGACCGACCGCGCGGTGAACGACATCCGCGATGCGATTGCACAGGTCCGCGGCGACCTTCCGGAAGGTATCCTCGAACCGCAGATCAACCGCATCGACGTCGCGGGCGACCCGATCCTCTTCGTCGCCGCCGAGACTACGGACATGAGCCTCGAGGAGCTCAGCTGGTACGTCGACAATACGGTTTCCAAGCGGCTGCTGGGCATCGAGGGCGTCGCAGCGGTTTCCCGCGAGGGCGGCGTCGATCGCCAGATCCGTGTGATCCTCGATCCGGCGGCACTTCAGGCGCAGGGCATCACGGCCGCACAGGTCAACCAGCAGCTTCGCCAGACCAATCTCAACGCCGCAGGCGGCCGAGCCGAGATCGCGGGATCCGAGCAGTCGGTGCGCGTGCTCGGAAATGCGCGCGACGCCTACCAGCTGTCGCAAACGCAGATCGTCGTCCCGGGCGGACGAACGGTCCGGCTCGCCGACCTGGGCGAGGTCAAGGACGCCTATTCCGAACAGCGCACGATCGCGAAGATGAACGGCCGTCAGGTCATCAGCTTCAACGTCCAGCGCTCCAAGGGCTCTTCGGAAGTCACGACCTACGACAAGGCTTGGGAAGAGCTACGCAAGCTCGAGAAGGAAGATCCGCGAATCCACTTCACCGAGATCGTCAACCAGGTCGACTACACCAAGGCGCAATATCACTCGGCGATAGACGGTCTGTGGGAAGGCGCGGTTCTCGCCGTTCTCGTCGTCTTCCTCTTCCTGCGCGACATCCGCGCGACCCTCATCTCCGCGCTGGCCATTCCGCTCTCGGCGATCCCCGCCTTCTGGTTCATGAGCCTGATGGGCATCACGCTGAACGGCCTGTCCCTCCTCGCGCTCAGCCTGGTCGCCGGCGTGCTGGTCGACGACGCCATCGTGGAAATCGAGAACATCGTCCGCCACATGCGCATGGGCAAATCCGGCTACCAGGCGTCGATCGACGCCGCGGACGAGATCGGCCTCGCGGTGCTGGCCACGACCATGGCGATCGTCGCCGTCTTCCTGCCCGTTGCGCTGATGCCCGGCATTTCCGGCCAGTTCTTCAAGGCGTTCGGCTTTACCGTCGTGATCGCGGTTATGATGAGCTTGCTCGTCGCCCGAATGATTACGCCGATGCTTGCCGCCTTCTTCCTGCGCTCCAAGGGCATCCAGCCCCACGCGTCGGGATGGGCCATGGAGAAGTATCTCGACCTTCTGAAGTGGAGCCTCAGCACCGAGCGGGCGAACGCCCTTCGCGCAACCGCTCCGGACGCGCACTCGCGGTTCTACTATTACGGAATCGCCGCAATCCTGACGCTGCTGCTTGCGATCATTTTCATCGGCGGCGCGGTTATGACGTGGCAGCTCACCATGCCTATCATCGGCACGTCGCTCGTCGTGCTGCCGCTGGCCCTCATCGCCGGTACGGCACTAATTTACGGCGCGGCCAGGCTAATGGGCTGGGGACTTCGCAAGTTCGGCGGCAATTATGCCGACTGGCATGCCGCACGGGTCGTTCCCTGGATCCATGACCACCGCTTCTACATGGTCGGCGTGGGCGGCTTGATGTTCGCGATCCAGGCAATCCTGTTCGCGAACCTGTCGATGACCTTCCAACCGCCGCTGAACCTGGACTTCTCGCGGGTCCAGGTATCGAT
This sequence comes from uncultured Alphaproteobacteria bacterium, assembly GCA_963829625.1. GTDB lineage: Bacteria > Pseudomonadota > Alphaproteobacteria > Sphingomonadales > Sphingomonadaceae > Sphingomicrobium. The sequence continues at coordinate 53,843 of CAWHJH010000006.1, forward strand.
GGCGCCCGGCTCGACGCTAAAGCAGACGGAAGTGACCGTCGACCGGGCTGCCGAGATCATCAAGCGGGATCCCGACGTCGATCGTGTGTTCGAGCGCGTGTTCGTCGGCTCGGGCTATCTCAACATCGTCCTCAAGAAGGATCGTGCCAAGACGAGCACCGAATTCGAGCGCGGCCTCAGCCCCGCGCTTGCCGGAATCGCCGACGCGCGCGTCAACTTCCTCAGCCAGAATGGCGGCGGCCCGGGCGGCGGTCGCGACATCATGCTCTATCTCGGCAGCGACAATCCCGTGATCCTGGCCGAGACGGCGAACAAGATCGCCGACGAGATGGCGACTCTGCCCGGCCTGCGCGCACCGCGCGTTGCGGGGGACCTCGTCCGTCCGGAAATCGTGATCAAGCCGCGGTTCGATCTCGCGGCCGACCTCGGCGTGACGACCACCGCGCTCAGCCAGACCATCCGAATCGCGACGCTGGGCGACATCGCGCAGAACAGCGCGAAATTCTCGCTGGCCGACCGTCAGGTCCCGATCACGGTCGCGCTGTCGGAGAACTCGCGCCGCGACCTCGCCACGCTGGAGAACCTTCCAGTTCCGACTTCGAACGGCGGCTCCGTCCCGCTCAAGTCGGTGGCGGATATCGGCTTCGGCGCCGGTCCGACGACAGTCCAGCGCACCAACCAGATCCGACGCATCGCGGTCGGCGCGGACCTCGCTCCGGGCCTAGTCACCGGCGACGTCTGGCCGCAGATCAACCAACTGCCGACGATGAAGAACCTCCCGCGCGGCGTATCCAAACTGAACCTCGGCGATCAGAAGTGGCAGGCGGAGCTGATGTACTACTTCGCTATTGCGCTCGCCTCGGGCGTCCTGCTTGTGTTCGCGGTGCTAGTGCTTCTCTACCGGCGCTTCCTGGCTCCGTTCGTGAACATGGGCTCGCTGCTCATCGCACCTCTGGGGTCCGCCATCGCGCTTCATGTGACGGGCAATCCTCTGTCACTGCCGGTGCTGATCGGCATCCTCATGCTGTTCGGAATCGTCGCCAAGAACTCGATCCTTCTGGTCGACTTCGCCGTTGAGATGATGAACCACGGCATGCCCAAGGATGAGGCGATCTACGAGGCGGGCCACAAGCGCGCGCAGCCGATCGTCATGACGACCGTTGCGATGGTCGCGGGCATGCTCCCGATCGCCCTTTCGCTCGCTGGCGATGCGAGCTGGCGCGCACCGATGGGCATCACCGTGATCGGCGGCCTGATTTTCTCGACCGCTTTGACGCTCGTGCTGGTTCCGGCCTTCTTCTCGATCGCCATCGACATCGAGCAATGGTTCGGGCGCAAGTTCCACCGCATGGTCGGCCAGGGTGCGCACGCGACGCCTTCGGGACCTTCGCCGCAACCGGCGGAGTGAACCGGGAGGCCAGCTCGTCTATTGAGGGGCGGATGGATGCGACGACCACTCGGACTCGCGCGCCGCTAGCGCGATTCAATCCGGCGCAGCCGGGCGCAGCCGGAATGAAGCTGGCAGCGACGGGCCTGCTGGTCCTGATGGCCGGCATCTTTGCGGCGTCTCGCGCCTTTGAACACACGTATCCGTGGCTGTCGTTCGTGAAGGCTTTCGCCGAGGCAGCGATGGTCGGCGGCCTCGCCGACTGGTTCGCGGTGACCGCCCTTTTCCGCCATCCGCTAGGGCTTCCCATCCCGCATACGGCAATCATCCCGCGCAACAAGGACCGCATCGGGGAGGCTCTCGCGAGCTTCATTCGCGACAATTTCCTGATTCCATCCGTCGTCGCCCGGCGGATGCAGAATATCGACGTTGCGGGGGCGACCGGGCGATTCCTGCAAACCCCCGCGGGCGAGGGCACGCGCATTCGCACCGGGGCCTCACGCCTGATCGCGGACATTTTCGAAAGCCTCGACGACGAACGCCTCGGCGGCATCGTCAAAGGCGCGGTTTCCTCGCGTATCCGCAAGATGGAAGTGTCGCCGCTCCTCGGCCATGCTCTCGCATCGGCGATCAACGAGGACCGTCATGTCCCGATGCTTGAAGCGGGCATTCGCTGGACCGCTCGAGCGCTCGAAGCGAACGAGCCGCTGATCCGGGAGATGGTGCACAAGAAGGCGAACTGGGCGCTGAAGCTCGCCGGGCTGGACGCAAAGCTCGCCGACGCGATCATCGACGGGCTCAGGAAATTGACCGTCGAGATGTCGACCGACCCCGCCCACCCGGTACGCGTCAAGGTCGAGGAAGCGCTGGCCCAGCTCGCCAACGATCTCCAGACCCGCCCCGAAACGCGTGAGCGAGTGGAGGCGATCAAGGAGCAGCTGCTCGACAATAAATCGGTGAGCCTTTGGATCGACACACTCTGGCAGAAGGGACGCGAAGCGATCATCCGCGCGGCCCGGAACCCAGACGCGGCCTTCGCCGGGAAACTGGGCGAGATCTTGAAGTCGATGGGCTCGACGCTGGAAAGCGATGTCCGCATCCGTGCCGCCATCAACCAGTTCGCCCGCCGGGCGGTCGTGGGAATGTCGGCGAGCTACGGTGGTTCGATGGTGAAGCTCGTGTCGGAGACGATCCGCAGCTGGGACGCGCGGACCGTCACCGCCCGGCTGGAAGCCGCGGTCGGCCGCGACCTCCAGTACATCCGCATCAACGGGACATTGGTCGGCGGTCTCGTCGGCCTCGTGCTTCACGCGCTGGATTCGCTTTAGGCCCGCCTTTGACTTCGGGCGCCCGCGTCACCATCTTCAGGTCATGATGGGACAAACCATCTTTCGGCGCTTCGTCGCCCATTCGGGACAGATTCCCTCGCGAGCCTAGCCCCGGGCCTGCAATCGGCGAGGCTCGGGGAGTTACCTGAATAAATCTTATCAAAGGTACGAAACATGGGCATTTCCCATGCGGGCGACGCGCGCCCGCCAATCCACTTGCTCGCTACAGAATCCGATATGGTCGCCAGCCTGGCGCTTCAGGCCGAACATCGGCACCCCGTCGTCGCAGCCATGCTGCTCGAGGAAATCGAGCGGGCGGAATTGCATGAGCACGATACGCTTCCCGAAACGGCCGTGACGATTGGTTCGCAGGTCGACTTCGTGGATGAGAAGACGTCGCAAATGCGCAGCGTCGAGCTCGTCCTGCCTGCCAATGCGAACATCGCGAAGGGCAGGATATCGATCCTTACGCCGATGGGAGCGGCGCTTTACGGCCTGGCCGCCGGCCAGTCGATCGACTGGCCCGATCTCGACGGCCACAAGCGGCGGATCCGAATCCTTCGGGTAAGACAGCCCGCCGGCTGGGAGCCGCCGAGGGCGGCCTAGCCAGTGCTCCGGCGCTCGATGGTTGCGCCGACGGCGCTCAATTTCTCTTCGAGCCGCTCATAGCCGCGGTCGAGGTGATAGACGCGGAGAACTTCCGTTTCGCCCTCGGCCGCGAGGCCGGCGAGGATGAGGCTCATCGACGCGCGGAGGTCGGTCGCCATGACCTGCGCGCCCGTGAGCTTTTCGACGCCGTGCACTATGGCGGACCGGCCGTGAATTTCGACTTCGGCGCCCATGCGGCGGAGCTCGGGGACGTGCATGTAGCGGTTCTCGAAGATCGTCTCTTCAAGGAAGCTCTGGCCCTCGGCGCGGCAGAGCATGGCCATGAACTGCGCCTGCATGTCGGTTGCGAACCCCGGAAACGGCGCGGTCGACAAGGCAAGTGGCCGCAGCCCGCCGTTGGCGCTGACCCGGATGCCCTTGTCGTTGAATTCAATGATGAGGCCCGCCTGCGCCAGCGCGTTGAGCGTCGCCTTCATGTCATCGGGCCGCGCTCCGATCAGATTGATCGAACCACCCGTCAGCCCCGCGGCGCAGGCGTAGCTTCCGGCCTCGATGCGGTCGGGCATGACCTCGTAGGTCGTGCCATGAAGACCTTCGACGCCGTCGATGATCAGGTGCGAAGAGCCGATGCCCTCGATCTTGCCACCCATCGCCACTAGCAGGTTGCAGAGATCGACGATCTCCGGTTCACGTGCCGCGTTGAAAAGCTGCGTGCGGCCCGTCGCGAGGACTGCCGCCATCAGCGCATTCTCGGTCGCGCCAACCGACACCACGGGGAAGCTGTAATCGCCGCCCGGCAGCCTACCCTTGGGCGCGCTCGCCTTCACATAACCGGCGGCGATCTCGATCTCGGCTCCTAGTGCTTCGAGCGCCTTCAGGTGCAGGTCGATCGGCCGGTCGCCGATCGCGCATCCTCCTGGTAGCGAAACGGTCGATTCTCCGGCGCGCGCAAGCATTGGTCCCAAGACGAGGATCGAAGCGCGCATCTTACGCACCATGTCGTACGGCGCGACAGTCGAACTGATATCGGCCGCCTGGAAGCTGACCTTGCGGCCGAACTCGCCCTTCTTGACGCCGGCAACGCTGGTCGAGACGCCGAGCTGATTGAGGAGATGACCGAAGCTATCCACGTCCGCGAGGCGTGGCAGGTTGGTGAGCGTCAGCTTTTCTTCGGTAAGAAGCGCGCAGGGCAGCAGCGTCAGAGCGGCATTCTTCGCGCCGGAAATGGGAATATCGCCCTGGAGCGTATTGCCGCCCCGGATCCAGATGCTGTCCATCGCCGCGCTTTAGCGCCCAACGATGGACTCGCAAGCCGCCGTCAGGGTTACGCCTTCTCCAGCGTGCATTGGAGCGGGTGCTGATTCTCACGGGCGAAGTCGATCACCTGAGACACCTTCGTCTCGGCGACTTCGTACGTGAACACGCCGCAGACCGCGATTCCCTGCTGGTGCACCTGCAGCATGACTCGGGTCGCGTCCTCGATGCTCATAGTGAAGAAGCGTTGCAGGACGAGGACTACGAACTCCATTGGAGTGTAGTCGTCGTTGAGCATCAGGACTTTGTAATTGCTCGGTTTCTTGGTGCGCGGGCGCGTGCGGGTCGCGACACCCGTTTCGAGGTCGCCGACACCGCCGTCATCCGGCTCGTCAGTCATTGTCCAACGCATACCCATAGCTGCACCATGATATGGCAAGCGCCGAACGCCCCGCAAGGCGGCTAGATGCGGCCCATGGCCAAAAAAGCTTCGGCACAAAAAAAGACGGCCGCCCGGGGAGAGAGGTGGGCGGCCGTCTGCGTTACCTGATCAGGAGGGGAGAGGCGTCAGGCAACGAGCTTGTTGATACGCTCCGCGTTCAGCGTGGCGCGGTTCTGGATCGGCTGGATGGCCTCACCCGCGAGCTTCACGAAGGTCTCGGTCAGACGCGAGCTCTCCGCGACGAAGCGGTCGAACTGCGCACGAGCGAACTCGCTCTGCAGCTGGATGAACTCGCTGGCGGACTTCGCCTCGGCGAGAGCGCGGACGGCATCGGCCGCCTGCTCGACGCCTTCACGGCCGGTCTCGACGACGTCCTGGCCGATCGAGCGAGCGCCTTCGACGGCGATCTTGCCGGCGTCGACGAGCGCCTCGACATTGCCGCGGCTGACTTCGGCCAGCTGTTCCATCGCCTGCTGCGAGCGACGGGCAACTTCCTGACCGCGCTCACCGGCATCGGCGAACAGGGTCTGGAACGAACCAGTGGCGGGGATGGCGTTGAAGCCGGCGAACCAGTTGTTGGTGTTCTTGGTCACAGTCTTGATCCTTTCCTGGGCGGCGGGCTTACGAGCCACGGTCGCCTTCTTCGCGCGGCGCGGCTTGGCGCGGCGCTGGGTTTTCGCGGTCGAGCGAGCGGCCTTTGCCGTCCGCTTCGTGGTCTTGGCCGCAGTCGCGGCAGTACGCCTGGACGACTTCACGGCAGTCGTGGTCGCCTCCTTGGCGGCCTGGCCAGCAGCCTCTACCGCCTGCGTTGCGGCGTTAGCGGTTGCGTCGATTACGGTCTGCGTTTCGTCAGCCATTGCTACAAAATCTCCTTTTGTGCGGTGCAACATAATCTGTTGCAGTGCAGCTTTCAAGGGCTAATTTTGTGCAGTGCAACAAGCCACCGCTTGACGGCCTCGGGTCGTCGGACCAAGAGCGGCCATGGACCTAGACGCCGATCATCCGACCCGCCGCCGCCGTGGACTCCTGATCGTCCTCTCGTCCCCCTCGGGTGCCGGAAAATCGACGATCAGCCGGATGCTTTTGGAAGCCGACGACAACATCACGATGTCGATCAGCGCCACGACCCGTCCGATGCGGCCGGGCGAGAAAGAGGACCTCGATTATCATTTCGTCGACACCGCCGAGTTCGAGCGGCTGATCGCGGCCGATGAATTTGCCGAATGGGCCTACGTCTTCGACCATATGTACGGAAGCCCCAAAGAGCCGATCAAGGAAGCGCTCCGAGAAGGGCGCGACACCCTTTTCGACATAGATTGGCAGGGCACCCAGCAGCTCGAATATGCTTTCCGCACCGATCTAGTCCTGATCTTTATTCTCCCCCCTTCGATGAAGGAGCTGGAGCGCCGGCTTCACGAGCGAGGGACCGACAGCGAAGAAATCATTGCGGGAAGGATGAGGCGGGCGGCCGGCGAGATCGGGCATTGGGCGGAATATAATTACGTCCTCATCAACGACGATATGACCAAATGCCTGGACGACGTGCGTGCAATCATCGCCGCCGAACGCCTTCGCCGCGAACGCCAGCCCTATCTCCTGAATTTCGTCCGAGAGCTCGTCGCGCGACCTAATTAAGCAGTTCCAGAAAGCGCGCCCCGGCCATGAAATCGCGGCGGCGGTTGTCGAGCGCGGCCTCGGCTTCCGCATCGGATCCCCACTGCTCGAGTTGCCAGCGTTCGTCTACCTTACAGCTTCCCATGCCTGATCCGGCGTGAACGCACCTTCCAGCACTCCGAGAGCCGCCAGCAGCGAGCCGCCGATCGTGACCAAAGGCGAAAGTCCCGCGAGGCGAAACGCATCTAGCGCTGTCGACCGCATGGCTAAGCAGGTCGATGGTCGCTGCTGGCTGATCGACGTGAACGATGCCGCTCGTCGTCCAAAAGTCGACATCGAAGCGGCGCCTGCCCCAGCCGAGCAGTGCGTCCCACAGCTCGGTTTGCCGCTCGACAAGCGCGCTCGGCCCTTCGGCCCGATAGCAGGCGAGATCGGCCTCCGCATAGCGAGCCGAGCCCTTGCGCGAAAGGCTCCTTATCGGGACGCGACCCGGTCGACCGCGGCATTGGCGAGGCCAGTGAGCGGCATTGCGCCGGGCTCGATCTTGTCACCCACCCCATTCCATTCCGCCGCAATGGCCTCCGCGAGCGGCTTTCGTTGGCATGGTCAGAGGCTCGCGCGCGGGCGTGCGGAGCGGTTTGCCGTCCAGCTCCACGCCCCAGCCGCCATCGCGCTCGACAACCTGCGCCTGCTTCCAGAAGCGTTTCACCGGCGTTCGCGGTCCTGCTGCTCCCACAGCTTCCTGAGCAGCTTGGGCGCAAAGACCGCGTCGATAATGCCGGCGATCACGATGATAGCTCCAACGCCCGGCCAGCCGCCTTCCCGCAACAAATCGGTGTAGATGATCGCAATACCGAGGAAGAAGGTCGCGACTCCGAACAGCCGGGTCAGCATGAAGACGAAGAAGCGCCGTCTCCACAGGTCGTCGTCAGCCATAGAAACCTTTCTCGTGGCCGGTCAGGATGTCGAGGACGTCGAGCGGCGCGTCGGCAACCGCTATCGCTCCGGCGTCGAGCATCTCATGGGCTTCGTGATAGCCCCAGCCAGCGCCGATGCCGGTCGCACCAGCGGCAACGGCCATGCCCATGTCGTAAGCCGTATCGCCGATGACGATCGTCGTTTCCGGCGCAGCACCGGCATCAGCCATCGCCTGATGGACCATCGACGGGTGCGGCTTGGACGGATGCCGGTCTGCCGTCTGGAGCGAGATGAAGCGGTCCGCATAGCCGTGGCAATCGAGGCAGAGGGACAGGCCGCGGTCCGACTTGCCAGTGGCGACAGCGAGCAGCCATCCGTCGGCTTCCAGCGCATCCAGCAGTTCGGCAATGCCCGCGAAGAGCGGTTCTTCGACACGGCCCTCGGCGCGAGCGTGCTGGAAATGCCGTTTGTAGCTCTCCGCCAGCACGACATGCCGGTGGGGTTCCTCGTCCGGCACGAGCGTCGCAATGGCCTCCACGAGGCTGAGACCGATGACCCGGCGGCTCACCTCCGGCGGAGGCACCGATACACCATGTTCGCCGAACGCATCCGACAGAGCCGCGAAGATGTTTCCGCCACTGTCCACCAGCGTGCCGTCGCAATCGAAAATCGCCAGCTTGTTCATTTCGCCGCTTTGGCCTCCCGGATCGCCTGGACGATATCTTCCCTGCCCGCGCCCTTTTGGCCGTCGATCGTCGCCGCGAGGTCTTCGCCGGACTTGTGCTGGTTGAACTTGCGCGTGCCGCGAATTGCCTCGGGTACGATTTTGAAGCCGACGATGGCTTTCGTCATGGCCTCGAACCTGCCCGGCTCCATCTTGTCGCGCGTCCACGGACGTTCTGGCGAGTGCTCCGTCTCGAAGCGCTCGCTCAGGCGATCCAGCAGGTCGACGAGCCCCTCTCCCGACAGCGGTTGGGCTTCTCCCTCAATCTCCACCGCTTCGTAATGCCAAGTTGGAACCTGGTTCTCGGATACGTACCAGTTGGCGCTCTGATAGGCTTCACGTCCCGAAACGCTGATCAGCACTCGGCGGCTCGGCAGTTGGTCGGCAATCCGGTTCCGGCGGGCAACGTGGAACAGTACGTGCCCCTCCCCCGTCACCAGGACCGGCGCATGGACTACGAACATGCCTTCGTCCGATGCGGCGAATATGTGCGCAAAGGCGCGGTCCGCAACGAAGCGCAGCAATGCGTCCCGGTCCGCCCAGGCGAAGACGCGATTGGGGTGCATCAACTCCGCCTTTGTGATTGGGAACGCGAGCGCCGCTCACCGCGGCGGCCGCGGCGGCGATCTCGGGCGGCCGCGCTAACCTTTCGCTTCTTCGCTTCGAGCGACTGCGAGGGCTTGGGCTGGTCGAGAGGCATGGATTCGCCATGCATCAGCTCGAAACCCAGCGTGCCGAGGCTTTCCGCCATATGCTGCGGAAGCTCGGCGGTGACGTCGATCACGCCGTCCGGGGCATCGATGCGGATCCGCCTCGCGTGGAGGTGCAGCTTGCGGCTGATCCCGCCCGTCAGGAAGGCTTCGGCCCCGCCGTACTTTGCGTCGCCCACGATGGGATAACCGATCGCGGCCATGTGCGCGCGAAGCTGGTGGGTGCGGCCGGTCAGCGGCTGGAGCTCGACCCAGGCGGCGCGGTTTCCCGCACGATCGATCACGCGCCAACGTGTCCTCGCCGGAAGCCCGCTTTCCTCGTCGACATGCATCTTCTCGCCGCCGGTGCCCGGCTGCTTCGCCAGCGGCGCATCGATCAAGCCTTCGTCCAGCGAGGGGACCCCTACGACGAGCGCCCAGTACACCTTGCGCGCCGTGCGGCCGGAGAAGGACTTGGCGAAATGCCCGGCCGACCGCGCCGTCTTCGCAACCAGCAGCGCTCCTGACGTGTCCTTGTCCAGTCGGTGAACGAGCTTCGGCCGGCTTCCCGCATCGTCCGCGAGGCCGTCGAGGAGGCGGTCGAGATGATTATGTGTCTTGGTCCCGCCCTGCGTCGCCAGGCCGGGCGGCTTGTTGAGCACGAAGGCGCTCGGGCCCTCATAGATGACCATCTCGCGCACCAGCTCCGCCTCTTCCTCGGTCAGTGGTTCGCGCTCGCGTTCCGGTCTCGCCGTCCGCGCGGGCATCGCGTCCGCTGGCGGAAACTGAATCGTCTGACCGGCCTCGATACGGTCGCCCGGCGTGGCTCGCTTGCCGTTGACGCGCAGCTGACCGGTCCGCGCCCAGCGCGAGACGATGTTGAAGCTGACGTCCGCCAGGTGCCGCTTGAACCAGCGGTCGAGACGGATGCCGTCGTCGTCGTCATTCACGGTGAATTTGCGCGGCTCGGCCATGCGGGCCGCTTAGCTCCGCGAACTCCAATAGTCGAACGCCTGCCGCTGCAACCTGTCGATCAGCCTCTTCGCCTTGGGTCCTTCCCATGGACCGGTATGGCCGTGCTTCTTCGCTCCGCCGATCCACCAGCCCTGCCCCGGCAGCCGGTCCGACTGGCGAACGACCAAGACGGCGAGCTCCGGTTCTCCACACTCCTCTGCCTCGTCGTCGACCACTCCAAGCACCTTGCAAAGCGCACGCATCTTCGGACGCGTGAAGTGGTGGCCGAGCAGCGCCAGCGTCTCCGAATAGGTGATCGCTTCGCCCGCGGTGGCGCTGGCGACGAGGATCGCGCGGACTTCGTCGGGATCGGCGAGAAGCCCTGGCCGGTCAGTCCCGTGGTCGGTCACTGAGGCTGCTGGGCGACGGGCGTCAGCTCGAACACGTCCAGCTTGGAGCTGCTCTGCGGCCAGGGAATGACGAGCCGCCATTTGAACGGGGCGAACCGTTCGAGCACTCCCGCCATGTCCCGCTTCGGATCCTCACCGTAGGCGAGCGGCTGCTGTTCGTCGCCCAGGGCGAGGCTGCCGAGGAAGATGAGGCGATCCGGCCGATCGTCCTCCCAGAGACGGCCTGCGGGCCGCTGGCTGCCGGTCTGCTTGACGATCGTGAGAAGGGCGCCCTCGACCTCCACGTAGCAGAAGAACGGCTTGAATCGCTCGAACGCCGGACCCTTTCCGGTCGCTTGGCCCAGCTTGATCAGCCGGCAGTTGTAGCTTCCCGGCGTGGGAGCCGGACGAGGCAGCGCGGAGCGAGGTCGCAACAGCGCTCCTTCCGCCTCGACATCCCTGGGCGCCGCGCGCCGCGCCTCCTGCAGCGCTTCCTGCCAGGCTAATCCCGCTCGGGCGATCCGCTGCTCGTCGGCGTCCGTCGCGACGCCTTTCCACACGTCCGCATTCGATTGCGGTTCGGCGATGACCGACGGGCGCGGCCGGTCGCCACCCTCGGCCGTCGTGCAGGCGGCGAGTGCAAGAACCAGGAGGCTGGTGAGTACGCGACCGCTCACAAACGCGAGCGTGACATCCAAGCTGGGCGCTTGCAACCAACATGGCGTTCAGCATTCGCTTTGACTTGCGGCTCACCGCCAGTAGGCGCGCGGCAGATGAATCGCGAGACCAGCACCGATACCCAACGCCGCGCCCGACAGGGCTTTGCTCTTGGCGTCGCGGCCTACGGCCTGTGGGGCGTGCTTCCGGTTTACTTCAAGGCGCTCAGGTCGGTCGATGCGGGCGACATCGTGGCGCACCGGATCGTCTGGTCCGTGCCGGTCCTTGCTGCCCTCCTCTCCGTTTCGGGCGCATGGGGCGAGGTGCGAGAGGCGCTTCGCAACCGGCGCGTCGTCCTTCTCCTCACCGTCACCGCATTGCTCATCGCCGGGAACTGGCTGCTCTACGTTTACGCCGTGAACAGTGGTCACATCCTCGCCGGAAGCCTCGGTTACTATCTCAACCCGCTCGCGAACGTCCTTCTCGGCCGCATTGTCCTGAAGGAGCGGCTTTCCTGGCTTCAATGGGCGGCGGTGGCCTTGGCGGCTGCGGGGATATCGGCGCTCGCGGTCGGAGCGCTCGGCCAGTTGTGGATCAGCCTTATCCTCTGCGTGAGCTTCGCGACGTATGGGCTGCTGCGGAAAATAGCCCCCGTGGACGCGGTGGCCGGACTGGCCATCGAAACCGCCATCCTGTTTCCCTTCGCCGCGGGCTGGCTGATCTGGGGGCTCGCCGCGGGGACGCCAATCTTCGGCACCTCGCAGCTCCACGTCGTGCTGATTGCCTTTGCCGGCATCGTAACTGCCACGCCGTTGCTGCTGTTCACGGCGGCCGCCAAGCGGCTGCGCTACTCGACGCTGGGAATGCTGCAATTCCTTGCGCCAACGCTCCAGTTCCTGCTCGCGGTCTCGATCTACGGAGAGCCGTTCACGACCGCGCATGCGATCGCATTCGGCGCGATCTGGGGAGCGCTCGCTCTCTACGTCCTCGCCATCGTCCGCCATGCGCGAGCGTCCGTCGCCTTGCCCGAGTGAGGAACATGGCGCAGTGTCGCCCATTGTTATGGCTGTGAAATGGGTTCTGACTGCTCTCGCCTTCCTCGCCGTTGCGGCTTGCGACCCCTATTACGGGCAGGAGCCCTACGGACCGCAGCCTTATCCATATCCCGATCCCGCGCCCTATCCGCAGGATCCATACCCGCCGGCGCCTGGTGGCTATCCGGGTCAGGCCCCCTATCAGCCGTTGCCGCCCGAGTGCCTGATCACCTCGTCGCGCGAGTGGACCGCCTGGGTGAATCGCATGCCAGGACCGGGAGGGGCGCAGCCCATGCTCGTGGTTTCTGGAAAAGTCGTGACTCCGACCGGCGGGTTCCAGGTGGCGTTCGACCCGCGGATGCAGATCCGCGAATCCTCTCCGGCGCAGGCCTTTGTCACCTTACAGGTGGCGAACCCTGACGGCTCGCCGGCATCCCAGGCGCAGATCACTCACGAAGTCCGGTGGGAGTGGCCGCTCAATGGACCCGTCGGCAGTGTCATTGTCCGTTGCGGGGACAAGACTCTCGCCGAAATAACGCGCATCCAAACCGCCTATTAAAGCTGCTACAGCCGGCCCGACCAACAGGAGGGCCGCGCGCATATGTTCAACCTGGTTTCGCTGATTATCGGATTCGTCGCGCTGCTTTGCGCCGTCGTTGCCTTCCTCCCGCTGCTTGGCTGGATGAACTGGCTCATCATCCCGCTCGCCATCATCGGCGCGGGCGTAGGCGTGCTCGGCAAGGGGACGGCGGGTCGAAATCTCAACCTCTTCGTGATTGTCGTCGGAGTGTTCCGGCTGATGCTCGGCGGTGGAATCCTGTGAAGTCGGACGCACGCATCGACGCCTATATTGCCAAGGCGGCGCCCTTCGCCCAGCCGATCCTGACGCACGTTCGCGACCGCGTTCGCGCAGTCGTCCCCGACGTAGAGGAGACGCTGAAATGGGGCGCGCCGTCGTTCGTTCTCGACGGCAAGATCCTGCTGATGATGGCTGCGTTCAAGGCGCATGCGGCATTGAACTTCTGGCGCGGGCAGGAACTTCGGGGCGAGGATGCGAATGCCGACGCAATGGGTCAGTTCGGCAAGCTCGCCTCTATCGACGACCTGCCGGCGGACGACGAGCTCGATACCCTGATCCGCCAGGCGGCGAAGCTTGCGTATTCCGTTCCCGCCCCGCGCAAGCCCAAGCATGCACCGAAGCCGGCGCCGCAGCTGCATCCCGAATTCGCCGAGGCGCTTGCGGGCACGCCCAAGGCCAAGGCCGCGCTCGACGGTTTTCCGCCATCGGCCCAGCGCGACTATCTTGAATGGATCTCGGACGCGAAGCAGGACGCCACTCGCCAGAAACGCATCGCCACGGCCATCGAATGGCTGAGCGAGGGCAAGCGGCGTCACTGGAAATACGAAAGCTGCTAGCGTGACATCCTGAGCGCCGGCCCGAACCGCGTTTCCGCATCACCCTCGACGGAGAAGCCGCGTTTTTCATAGAAGTCCCGAGCTGCCGGAGCGGCGACGACCGTCAGGCTCAAGCCGGCGCGCCGCGCCTCATGCGCGGCCTTCTCAACGAGTACCGAGCCTACGCCCCGAAGCCACAGCTCGGGCTCGACGAACACCCCATCCAGTTCCGCCGAATTCTGATCGATCACGATCACCGCAAAGCCGGCGACCCCGTCGACTCCCTCGGCAACGACGACCTGACCACGCTCGATTTGCTCAAGAGGCAGGTCGATCGCTTCAGGATACGCATCGAGTTGTTCACGATAGTCGGGGAGGGCTCGCGATGCGCGATGCTGCAGCTCTTCAAGGTCGAGCCGCTCGTTCGGCCGGGCCAGGCGGGTCCAGACCGGAAGCTTAGCGAGCCTTGACGTAACGTCCAGGCGCATCCTCCACCGCCTTGAGCTTGCCTTCGCCTGGGACCCGCGCGCCCTTCGCGTCGACGGTCTCAGGCGCCTGCTGCTTGGTCCATTCGAGCCAGTCCGGCCACCAGCTGCCCTTATGCTCCGTCGCCCCTTCGATGAAGGATTCCAGCGTCTCCGCCGGATGGTCGTTGACCCAATACTGATACTTCTGGGCGGCTGGCGGATTGACCACGCCCGCGATGTGGCCGGAACCGGCAAGCAAGAATCGCTTCGGGCCGGCAAAATGGTCCATGATCTTCCAGACGCTTTCGGGCGGCGCGATATGGTCCTCGCGGCCCGCCTGCACGTAGGTCGGCGTCTTCACCTTGCCGATGTCGACCGGCGTGCCAGCGACGCTGATGCCGCCGTTCTTGATCAGCTTGTTCTGCTTGTAGAGATCTTCCAGATAATCCCGGTGCCACTTCGCGGGCAGGTTCGTCGTATCCGAATTCCAGTGCAGCAAGTCGAACGGAGCAGGCTCTTCGCCTAGCAGGTAATTGTTGACCACATAGTTCCAGATCAGGTCGCGGCCCCTTAGCAGGTTGAACGTCGCGGCCATGTACCGGCCGTCGAGATATCCTTTGTCGCGCGTGATCTCTTCGAGCAGTGCCATGGTCTCGTCGCCGGTGAAGAGCTTGAGATCGCCTGCCAGCGAAAAATCCACCTGCGCGGTCAGGAAAGTGGCGGACTTGACCGCGCCCTGCCTCTTTTTGGCGTGAAGGTAGCCGAGCGTGGCGGCGAGCGTCGTGCCCGCGACGCAATAACCGATCGTGTGCACTCCATCGACGCCGAGCAGCTCACGGACGGTGTCGATCGCGTCGAGCTGTCCCCTCATCACATAATCTTCGAGCGTCAGGTCCGCGAGGCTTTCGTCCGCGGACTTCCAGCTGACCATGAACAGGGTAACGCCACGGTCGACGCACCATTTGACGAAGCTTTTCTCCGGCGTGAGATCGAGGATGTAGAAGCGGTTGATCCACGGCGGGAAGATCACCACCGGGGTTTCCAGCACCTTGTCGGTCGTTGGGGTGTACTGGATCAGCTGGTAGAGCGGCGTCTCCTTGATCACCTTGCCTGGAGTGGTCGCGAGGTTCTCGCCGACTTTGAACGCGCCCTCCTTGGTCTGCGTCAGCTGGCCGGCCGAAAGGTCCTTCAGCATGTTGGCGAGGCCCTTGAGCAGATTCTCCCCGCGAGTCTCTATCGTCCGCTTGAGCACTTGCGGATTGGTGAGCGCGAAGTTCGACGGGCTCATCGCATCGACAAAGCTGCGAACACCGAACAGCATGCGCTGGCGGGACTCGTCGTCCAGTCCTTCTACTTCCTCAACCGTACCGAGCAGCTTGTCGGACAGCGCCAGGTAGGTTTTGCGAATGGTGTCGAAGACCGGGTTTTCCCGCCATTCCGGCGCCGCGAACCGACGATCCTTTGCATTTTCCTTCGCCTCGGTATCGAGACCCATCATCTTGCCCCAGGTCTCGAGTCCCTTGGCCCAGGCTTCCGCGCCCGCGCTGAACAATGCGGCAGGGTCCGTCGTGACGGGAGAGCCAAAACCGAATGCGGGCGGAAATGCGCCCCACGAAGGAGCGGCCGCCGGCCATCCGTCGCCCTTCGGCAAGCCGTCGGCCCAGGCCTCCATCAGCATCTGCTGGGCACGGCCCATCACCCAAGTCCAGTGCTGCCAGTCCTCAAGCGTCGGGATTGCGCTCGTCGAGTCCGTTTCGTCTGCCATGACGGCTACTTACCCGTCATTGCGAGCGAAGCGAAGCAATCCGGCCGTCCAAGTGGATTGCTTCGTCGCTCTGCTCCTCGCAAATGACGAAGAAGATGGAACCGGCCGCTCCCTCGCAAGCTCTCGTGCTTCTCGATCTTTTCGGAATTGCGGTGTTCGCGATCTCCGGGGCGCTCCTCGCCGCCGAAAGGCGGCAAACCCTCGTCACCTTCATCTTCTTCGCGGTGGTGACAGGCGTTGGCGGAGGGACGTTAAGGGACCTCTTGATCGGAGCGCCGGTATTCTGGGTCCATACCAACGCGACGCTGCTGATCTGCATCGGCGCGGCTCTTGCAACGTGGCTGACGAGCAGGCGACGCCTCACTGGCCGTGCCTTGCTGTGGTTCGACGCCGCAGGCCTCGCGGCATACGCGACGTACGGCGCCGCCAAGGCGCTAGCGTATGGCGTCGCCCCCGTTCCAGCCTTCGTCATGGGTGTCCTGACAGCCTGCGCGGGCGGGATCATCCGGGACGTCCTCGCCGGAGAACCGTCGATTCTGATGAGACCGGAGCTGTACGTAACTGCTGCCGCGCTCTCCGCCGGTCTGTTCGTGGGCCTGCCCTACGCGGGCGTGCCGATACCGCTTGCGGCCATTGTCGCCGCTCTCGCCGGCTTCGCTCTTCGCGGCCTGGCAATCGCTCGGGGCTGGTCGCTACCGGCCTATCGCGACTAGCTTGCCGCACTGCAGCATAGTGTTCATGCTGTGCCCGTGACCGAAGAATTCTACCGCATCAAGCGCCTGCCACCCTACGTGTTCGCCGAGGTCAATGCGATGAAGGCGGCCGCACGAGCGCGCGGCGAGGACATTGTCGATCTTGGAATGGGCAATCCGGACGGAGCGCCGCCGAAGCACGTCATCGACAAGCTCGCCGAGGTCGCGGCCAAGCCCAACGCGCACCGTTACTCCGCCAGTCGCGGGATCCTTGGCCTCCGGAAGGCTCAGGCGGCCTATTACCAGCGCCGCTTCGGAGTCACGCTCGATCCCGACAAGGAAGTCATCGTCACCTTGGGGTCGAAGGAAGGACTCGCCAACCTCGCGCAAGCGATCACCGCGCCGGGCGACGTCGTTCTTGCGCCCAACCCGTCCTATCCGATCCACAGCTTCGGCTTCATCATTGCCGGGGCCGCGATCCGCTCGATCCCGGCCGCGCCGGGCGAGGAATTCTTCGAGCGGCTGACGAACGCCATGCGCTACACGGTGCCGCGGCCGAAAGTGCTGGTGATCGGCTACCCGTCCAATCCGACTGCCTATGTCGCGGACCTCCCATTCTACGAGCGGCTCGTCGCCTTTGCCCGCGAGCATGATCTGATCGTCATCTCCGACCTCGCTTATGCGGAGATCTATTTCGGAGACACGCCCACGCCGTCGATCCTGCAAGTCGAGGGTGCGAAAGACGTCGCCGTTGAGTTCACCTCCATGTCCAAGACCTACAGCATGGCGGGCTGGAGAATCGGCTTCGCGGTCGGCAACGAGCGGCTGATCGCGGCGCTCGCGCGCGTGAAGTCCTATCTCGATTATGGCGCATTCACTCCAGTCCAGGCGGCGGCAGTCGCAGCGCTCAACGGGCCTCAGGACATCGTGGAGTTCAACCGCAACCTCTACCGGAAGCGTCGTGACGTGCTGGTCGAATGCTTCGGCCGAGCTGGCTGGGGCATCCCCGTCCCGCAAGCCTCGATGTTCGCCTGGGTGCCCATCCCCGAGCGCTTCCACAATCTCGGCGCGATGCAATTCTCAAAGCGGCTGCTGACGGAGGCGCATGTCGCCGTCGCGCCGGGCGTCGGTTTCGGGGAAGAAGGTGAAGGCTATGTCCGAATCGCGCTGGTCGAGAACGAGCAGCGGCTGCGCCAGGCGGCTCGTGGCGTGAAGAAGATGCTGGGAA
This sequence comes from uncultured Alphaproteobacteria bacterium, assembly GCA_963829625.1. Taxonomy (GTDB): domain Bacteria; phylum Pseudomonadota; class Alphaproteobacteria; order Sphingomonadales; family Sphingomonadaceae; genus Sphingomicrobium. Next base: position 71,389 of record CAWHJH010000006.1, read on the forward strand.
GCGCCTAGGTTAGCGGAGAAGCGCCGCCGAAACGGTGACGACGCCCCATTTCGTCAGTTCCTGCTTTTCGGGCATGGCCGCCACGCGTGCTCCCGAACCGCCGAACGCAAAGGCGAAATGGCTGTGATCGCCCTCGTCCAGGGATTCGACGAGCTGATAGCCGGCGTTGCGAAATGCTGCGGCAATCTGCGAGTGCGTGACACCCGGCTTACGGGCGATATCGATGGCGCGGCCGCGGATGTGCCAACTGTTGCGTACCCCGCCGACGCGGCGGTTATGCTGCGGAGTCCGGTAGGTGCTCGTCACCCTGCCCCAACGCGACCCAATGCCGGCGGCAGCGTTGAGATTACCCGATCCGCTACTAATCGATGCCCAGGAGCCGCCAGACGGAAGTTCCGAACCCACGCGCGCCTGGACGGTAGTCGAATCCCGCCCGCCAACCTTTGGATGCTCGGCAACACGTACGATCGTACGGTCGCCGGAGACCGTCCGGATGCCGAAATCCGTCTCTGCAGATGCCATCGACGCGCTCGACAAGAACGCCAGCCCGATCGCGAATTGAGTCATAGACAAGCCCCCGCTCGTTCAATTTGCATACACCGTTGAACAGCCGACAACAATGACTTCAGGCACTTAGTCGGTCTCAACGGGAGACAGTCGATTTCAAGACTTCCAGAGCCGCGCCCATCCGCGCATTAGAAGAGGCATGTTTCCGACATCGCCGACATCCGTCATTACCGTTGCGCAAATCATCCAGCTGGCCGTCGCTCCGGTCTTCCTGCTCGCCGGAATCGGGGCATTCCTGAATGTCTGCGCGGGCCGCCTCTCGCGGATCGTCGATCGGGCCCGGCAGATCGAGCCGCTGCTCCTGGCAAGCCGCGGCGGCGAGCATGACCGGTGGTTGCGCGAGATACGAGTCCTCGACCGCCGCATGGCGCTGGTCAGCCAGGCGATCTTCCTCAGCGTGCTTGCCGCGGTCCTGATCTGCGCGGTCGTCGTGCTCCTGTTCGCGGCCGGACTGACCCAGGCGCATTTCGGCACCGCGATCGCGCTCCTCTTCATCGCCTCGATGATCGCAATCGGAGCGGGCTTCGCGGTTTTCCTCGTCGAAACGAGGGTGGGCTCTCGCGCGGTGAGGATCCGATTCGGAACTCCTGGCTCACGAAGCGGAAGCGGACGACAGTAGACAGGACTCGCACGGCGGCGAGCGCAAACCGGCCTGATCTCCCGCCTCGACAAGGTCCGGAGCGCCTCCTATCGGCTCCTCTCAACAGGAGACCGATCGCTCATGCTTCGAAGCCCCCGAGTTCCCGCATCGCACGTACTCGACCGCGTTCTCGTCCTCGAGATGGTCCGCGTGACGGAGGCTGCAGCGGTCGCCGCCTCGAGGTGGATCGGGCGGGGCGACAACGACGCCGCGGACGCTGCGGCGGTCGAGGCCATGCGCGAGGCGCTCAACGAGCTTCCCTTCGACGGCACCGTCGTCATCGGCGAGGGTGAGCGGGACGAGGCCCCGATGCTCTACATCGGCGAGAAGGTCGGCTCGGCGCAGGGCACTGGCCCGAAGATCAATATCGCCCTCGACCCGCTCGAAGGGACGACGCTGACCGCGAAGGCCGGGCCGAACGCGCTCTGCGTCCTGACCATTTCTGAAGAAGGCGGCCTGCTGAACGCGCCCGACACCTACATGGACAAGCTGGCGATCGGCCCTGGCTACCCGGAGGGTACCATCGACCTGTCACGTGGCGTCACCGAAAACATCCGCGCGATCGCTGACGCGAAGGGCGTGGAAGCGAGCGAGATCATCGCCTGCGTCCTCGATCGGCCGCGGCACGAGCAGATAATCGACGAGCTTCGTTCACTGGGCTGTGGCGTGAAGCTGATCTCCGACGGCGACGTCGCTGGCGTGATTGCCGTTACCGATCCCGACACCGGCATCGATGTCTACCTGGGCAGCGGTGGCGCCCCAGAAGGCGTGCTGGCTGCATCCGCGCTGCGCTGCGTCGGGGGGCAGATGCAGGGGCGTCTGGTCTTCCGCAACGACGATGAGATCGCCCGCGCGCGCCGCTGGGGCATCGAGAATCTCGACCGCATCTACAGCCTCGAGGAGATGGCGAAGAGCGACTGCATCTTCGCCGCGACCGGCGTGACCGACGGCTCGCTCCTGCAGGGCGTTCACCGGCGCAAGAACTGCATCACCACCGAAAGCATCGTGATGCGCGCAAGTTCGGGGACCGTGCGGCGCGTGTGCGCCGAGCACCACAAGTGGGACGATTGAGCGCCTAGGCCGAGTCGTCGAGCAACCGTCTCAGCGGCTCGGAATATTCGACGAAATCCTCGATGGCCCCCTCCAGCGGCCGGAGCAGAAGCCCGCGCTTGCTGGTGAGGCTGGTGTCGGCCGACACGTCATCGTCAGGAACGATGATGTGCGTGGCATCGAGCTTCGCATGATCGGCGACCTGGCACGCCAGCTCGTGCCAGCTGATCGCGCCCTGATTGGTCAGGTGCCAGATGCCGGTCTCCTTATCGAGGAGCAGGTCGAGCGTCGCATGCACCAGATCCGGGACGTAGGTCGGCGACACGAGCGACTTGCCACTCGCGAACACATCTTCACCGCGCTTCAGGCGTTCGACGGTGTTGAACAGGAAATTGTAGCGGTCCCAGGGCCCGAAGAATGCGCTGGTACGGACGATCAGAGCGTCTGTGTCGATCTGGAGCAGGCGCGTCTCAGCCTCAGCCTTGCTCCTGCCGTACTCGCAGACAGGTGCTGGCTCGTCGGGTTCGACATAGGACCGGCCGAGCTGTCCGTCGAAGACCAGATCCGATGAGAAGGTCACAAGCGGGATGCCGTGCAACTTGCAGGCCCTGGCCAATTGTTCTGGGCCCGTGACGTTCGCCTTGAAGCATTCTTCCTGCCTCTCCGCGGCCTCCCATGTCCGGACGAAGCCTGCGGTGTTGATGACGGCCCACGGTTTGTGCCGTTCGAGCGCCGCCGCGATGGATTCTTCCTCGCAAATGTCGAGATCGGCCCGGCTCGTCAGCACATGCTGAAGCCCGCGATGCGCGCAGATGCGCGAAAAGGCCTGGCCAAGCGTCCCGGTCGCACCGGTGATCAGGATCGGCCGCGCCTTCACGCTGCTGCTCGGCAGGGTCTCGAAGCGCGGGCGTCCGTGACACCGCCCCGGCCGCTTCCACCAGCCCGGCAGGTCCAGCACGGGATGTTCGAATGGCTCGCCGCGTCCAAGGGTTTTGGCTGCCTTGGCGAATAAAGTCGGCCGAGGAGCCTCGCCGCGGGTATCGAAGGCGCCGACATCATAGTGACCTTCGCGTCGGGTCAGGAGCGAACGCCAGTCGACCATTCCGAACAGCGCCCAGATCGTCACTGCTCTTATGTCTGCTCCGCGAGCGCGTTCCTGCTCGGCCGCGGTCCACATTTCGTGCAGCCATCGGACCTGCTCGTCGCGCGTGCAGCCATGATGGACCTCGGTGATGGCAATCGGCGTCCCATAACGCTCCCATGTCTCGCGGAGGCGAAGTGCCGGGCCGAGCAACGGGCGCAGCTTGTCCACTCGAACAGCCTCGACATCAACGTAGCGGTCGCGGCCGTTCGAACCTGCCTCCACGCCCGGGTAACGCTCCGTCCGATGATCGAGGAACCGATCGCTGGTGAGATAATGGTCGAAGCCAATGATGTCCGGTCGCCCTTCGCCGGTCGCGAGCTCGTCCAGAACCTCCTGCGTTGTCGCCTTGTTGCGCAGCCAGCGGTGGAATTGATGGCCTTCGACGACGCGACCGAACAGCAAGTCGAAGGTCAGCCAGCGGCGACCGTTGTCGTGCTCGGCCTGGTATGCAAGCTCCGGCGTGGAGAAGGTCCGACCTATGTCCTCCGTCGCGATGAGCTCCGACGTCGGGCTGACCTCGCGGATCGCCCGCATTGCCCTTAGCGTCGCAAGGCACTGATTGACGGTCGCGCGGAAGGTCGCGTCGATGTCGTTGAGGTGTGGATACCAATGCCCATAGAGGCAAGAGAAGCGCGCCGTCGTGAAAGGCTCGTTCACCGGCGTCCACGCGTCGATCCATGGGTAGCGCTCGGCGACCCTTCGCGCATAGCGCGCGAGGTGATCCGGAAACTTCGGATCGAGCAGGTTCGTGTATCGGGGGCCCGACCCGTGATGCACCAGACCTGCAATGACCCGAATGCCCTTGTCGCGAAGACGCTTCAGCCTCTTGTCGTGCCAGGAAAAGTCGAGCTCGTCCGGGCTTTCCGGCGCGACCGTTTCCCACAGGATCGGGTAACGCACGGCTTTGACGCCGAGCTCGGCCATCGCGTCGATGTCCTGGAGCCTTGCTGCGTGGCCGGTGTCGATAATCTGGTTGCGGTACTCGTCGCCGATCCTGACGACACTGCATTCGACACCGCCCCAAAGCTCCAGCGGTGTAGTGCTCGTCATTCGGCTGCGACTGCTGTCGGCTCCCTTTCGTGCTTCTCGTCCATCCGCCGGAACGTGGCGAGCGCCTGTCCGACGATCTGGTCCATATTGTAATAGCGATAGGTCGCGAGCCGTCCGACGAAAGTCACGTTGCCGGTTTCATCGGCGAGCGCCTCATACTTCTTGAACAGCTCCTGATTCTCCGGCCGCGGAATCGGATAATAGGGATCGCCCTCCGCCGAAGGATATTCGTACGTGATCGTCGTCCGCGGATGATCCTGGCCGGTGAGGTGCTTGTATTCGCTGATGCGCGTGAACGGCACGTCCTCCGACGGATAATTCACCACCGCGACGGGCTGGAACCATTCCTGGTCCAAAGTCTGGTGATCGAACTTCAGGCTGCGGTACGGCAGCTTGCCGAAGCGGAAGTCGAAATATTCGTCGATGGGGCCCGTATAGATGATGTGGTCCGCGATCTCGTAGGCGCGATCCTTCATGTCCCGGAAGTCGACGCCGAGGGCCTTCTCGATCAGCGGATGGTCGAGCATCCGCTCGAACATCTTCGTGTAGCCGTGAAGCGGCATCGCCTGGAACGTGTCGCTGAAATAGCGGTCGTCCGTGTTCGTCCGCGTCGGGATGCGCGACGTAACCTGCTTGTCGAGCTCCGACGGGTCCAGGCCCCACTGCTTGCGAGTGTAGCCGCGAAAGAAGAGGCGGTAGAGCTCCTCGCCAACCGCATTGATGACCACGTCCTCGGAGGTCTGGATCTCCTCGACTGGCTCGGCACGTCCCGCAAGATATTTCGCGGCGTCCTCGTCCGTCTCCAACCCGGCGTCGAACAACTTGTTCAAGGTAGTGCGGTTGATGGGGATCGGCACCTGCTGACCGCGAACGCATGCCAGAACGCGATGCTCGTACGGCCGCCATTCGGTGAATTGCGAGAGGTAATCGACCACCGCGTCGCTGTTGGTGTGGAAGATGTGCGGCCCGTACTTGTGGTACAGGATCCCGGCCTCGTCCTTCTCGTCATAGGCATTGCCACCGACGTGATTCCGCCGATCGATGATGAGGACCCGGGCGCCGTGCTGGCTCGCGAGACGCTCGGCGAGGACCGAGCCGGCGAACCCGGCTCCCACGATCAGATAATCGTACCTGTCGCCCTTGCCCTTTGGGGCGCTGAAGAAAGCATTCATTCCGCGGCCACCAGCAAAGCCGGCGCCTCCTGTCCAACACGCTCGCCGAGCACCTCCGTGATGAGACCGAACATCCGCGCCTGCGTGGTCTCCCAGCTCGTAGCGGAGAGCAGCAGATCGGCCTCGGCGAGCCAGTCGCCGTCGTTACGCGACTGCTCCAGCGCCAGTTCGCAGCAGCGCACGAACCCGTCCGCGTCATGGGCGATGTGCACGCCCTGCAGGTGGCCGTAGGTGCGGACCACGTCGCGCACCGGCGTCGACACGACCGGCTTTCCGCCCGCCAGATATTCCGGCGTCTTGGTCGGCGAGATGAACTGCGTCGACTCGTTCATGGCGAACGGCATCAACGCCACGTCCCACCCGGAAAGATAGGCGGGCAGCTGCTCATAAGTCTTGCCACCGACGTAGTGGATATTGGCCGCACGCGGCAGCTCGTCCTCGCCGATCTTCACGACTGGGCCGACCATCACGAACGTCCAGTCGGGACGCATGTCGGCTACCTGGCGCAAGAGGTCGATGTCGAAGCGCTCGTCGATAACGCCGTAGAAGCCGAGGCGCGGACGCTTGAGCTCCGCCTGGTCGGCAGGCTGCGGAAGCTCGCGGCGCGCTTTCGCGAAATGGTCGCGGTCAACCGACGACGGGAAGCAATGCACGTTGCTGTGGCGGCCCTTCTTCGCTTCATAGAGGCTCGCGCCGCCGGTGAAGACGAGGTCTGCGCGATCGATCAGTTCCTGCTCCAGGTCGAGCAGATGTTCCGGGGCGAAGCGGAACTTCGACAGCTCGTCCATGCAGTCATAGATGACCGCGCTTGCATCGAGATGCCGCGAGAAGGGCACCATCATCGGCGTGTAGTACCAGGCAATCAGCGGGCGCGGCTGAGCGATGACGTGCGCATCAAGCAGACGGCGCAGGGTCTCTTCACGCTCAATCTCATCCAGACCGCGCGGAAGGTGCGGCGTGACCAGGCGCACATTCGGGAAATCCTCCGCCTGGCGGACTTTCAGGAAGGCGGTCTCGCGCGGCTCCAGCTCGATCGGCTCTTCCCAGAAGATGACCGACATTTCGGTCGCAAAGCGGCTCATCAGATGCTGCGGCCGCTGGAACACAAAGTCCCATCGCAGGTGCGAAAAGCACAGCAAGGTCGGACGGGCAGCACCCGGCGCCGAATGTCCGGCGGCAAACTCAACGGGAACCCCGACGCTTGTTAGCATTTTGCCTTTATCCTCCAGTTGTTGGGAACTTGAATGTCTAACGGAGGGGGAAGGGTTACGGTTCCGATCCACTAACAGAAGTTATCGACAAAACGGCGTTGTTGCAGTGCAACAAACGCCAGGCTGCGAGTCGATTGCGCCAAAACGCTGGAACACTTTCCCGCCAGGCACGACGGTCGACGACAATTGACCCCGTCAGGCGACCGTGGAAGGAGGCTGCGCGGGCCGAGGCGGAGCCTCGGCCAAAGGGAGATCGGCCTTGGCCACGACCATCGAAGAACTGGAACAGCGTCGGGGGGCCGCCAAGCTCGGCGGCGGCGAAAAGCGCATCGCGGCGCAGCATGCCAAGGGCCGGCTGACCGCCCGCGAGCGGCTGTCGGTGCTGCTCGATGAAGGCAGCTTCGAAGAATATGACATGTACGTCGAGCATAATTGCGTCGACTTCGGCATGGAGAAGCAGACCTTCCCGGGCGACGGCGTCGTCACAGGCTCCGGGACGATTAACGGCCGCCTCGTTTACGTTTTTGCGCAGGACTTCACCGTCTTCGGCGGGTCCCTTTCGGAGCGTCACGCCCAGAAGATCTGCAAGATCATGGACATGGCGATGAAGGTCGGGGCGCCCGTCATCGGCCTCAACGACAGCGGCGGCGCTCGCATCCAGGAGGGCGTCGCCTCCCTCGCCGGTTATGCCGAGGTGTTCCAGCGCAACGTCCTCGCCTCGGGCGTCGTCCCGCAGATCAGCCTGATCATGGGCCCGTGCGCGGGCGGCGCGGTCTACTCGCCGGCGATGACCGACTTCATCTTCATGGTGAAGGATAGCTCCTACATGTTCGTCACCGGCCCGGACGTGGTGAAGACCGTCACCAACGAGGTCGTGACCCAGGAAGAGCTGGGTGGAGCGATCACCCACACGACCAAGTCGGGCGTCGCGGACGTCGCGTTCGAGAACGACATCGACGCGCTTCTCGCGACACGCGAGTTCTTCGACTTCTTGCCCTTGTCCAACCGCCACGATTTGCCCGAGCGGCCGACCGACGACGCGTGGGACCGCATCGAGGAAAGCCTCGACACCCTCATTCCGCCGAGCGCGAACCAGCCCTACGACATGCACGAGCTGATCCGGAAGGTCGCCGACGAAGGCGACTTCTTCGAGCTTCAGCCGGCGCATGCGGCGAATATCATCACCGGCTTCATTCGCATCGAGGGTCGGACAGTTGGCGTCGTCGCGAACCAGCCGATGGTGCTCGCCGGCGTGCTCGACATCGCCAGCTCCAAGAAAGGCGCGCGCTTCGTCCGCTTCTGCGACGCCTTCGAGATCCCGATCCTGACCTTCGTCGACGTTCCCGGCTTCCTCCCCGGTGTCGCGCAGGAGCATAACGGCATCATCAAGAACGGCGCCAAGCTGCTATTCGCTTATGCCGAGGCGACGGTCCCGAAGATCACCGTCATCACCCGCAAGGCCTATGGCGGAGCCTATGACGTCATGGCCTCCAAGCATTTGCGCGGCGATTTGAACTACGCTTGGCCGACCGCCGAGATTGCTGTGATGGGCGCCAAGGGCGCGGTCGAAATCATCTTCCGCGGCAAGACCCCCGAGGAAATTGCCGAGCGCACCCGCGAATATGAAGAGCGCTTCGCCAACCCCTTCGTGGCGGCAAGCAAAGGCTTCATCGACGAGGTGATCATGCCGCACTCGACGCGGCGGCGGGTGGCGCTTGGGCTACGGAAGCTCAGGAACAAACAATTGGAGAATCCGTGGAAGAAGCACGACAACATTCCACTGTAAAATCCAACTCCTTCACCTTCGACGAAGTCGGGTTGGCCATCCTTGGCGGACTGGGTGCCCTCGGCGTAGTCGCCGGCGTGGTGGGTTACTTCTACATCGGCAGCCGCAGCATATTGCTGGGCCTTCTGGCCTTTACGCTGTCGCGGGCCTTGATGCGGTTCTGGCAGATTGCGCGGCCCCACCGCTTCCCGAGGAACCGCGCGTCCTCCTCGATCACGGTGGCATTCGCGATCATGTGGGTCTTCCTTTCGATCCTCCTGAGCATACCGTTCTGGGCAAAGTCTTGAGCACCTACACCGCCACGATCCGCTGGAGCCGCAAAGGCGACGGCGATTTCGCCAAGGGCCAGTACAGCCGCGCGCACGAATGGGCGTTCGACGGCGGCACGGTCGTCCCCGCCTCCGCGAGCCCGCACATCGTTCCTGCCCCTTGGTCCGACGCGGCCGGAGTGGACCCGGAAGAGGCGTTCGTCGCCTCGCTCTCCTCATGCCACATGCTCTTCTTCGTCGACCTAGCGCGGCGAGACGGCTGGCTGATCGACAGCTATGTGGATGAAGCGCAGGGCGTGCTGGGCCATGACGAGGAAGGCCGCCAAGCGATGGTCAGCGTCACCCTCCGACCGCGGGTCGACTGGTCCGGCGAGAAGCACCCCTCCGAGGACGAGATCGCCGACCTCCACCACCGCGCGCATGAAGCCTGCTTCATCGCCAACTCAGTGACCACGGAAGTGACGGTGCAATCATGAACCTCGGCCGCCTCAACCATGTCGGCGTCGCCACGCCCTCGATCGAGCAGAGCCTCGAACTCTATCGCAACATGTTCAACGCCGAGCCGCACGGCCCCGCCTTCGACCTGCCCGCGCAGGGCGTCCGCGTGTGTTTCGTCGATACTCCGAACTCGCAGATCGAATTGATCGAGCCTCTCGGAGAGAATTCGCCCATCGTGAAGTTCCTCGAAAAAAACCCGCTCGGAGGCCAGCATCATGTCTGCTTCGAAGTCCCCGACATCCACGCCGCGAAGGCCGAGTTCGAAGCGAAGGGCGCACGCGTGCTCGGCGAGCCGCGCATCGGAGCGCACGGGACGCTCGTCTTCTTCGTCCATCCCAAGGACATGGGCGGCGTGCTGACGGAGATCATGGAGACGCCGAGGGAGGCGCATTGAGATACGCCGGTTTCTGCGCACTGATCGCCGCATTGTTACTGGGTGCCGGTCAAGCGACCTCCGCGTCCGCTCAGACCGCTCCCACGGCAACCGCACAGGGCTTGAGCCCCGGCATCAACCGGCTGACGAAAGCGGCTCTCGTCTACCGGCCCGCGCAGGTTACCGGCCCTTCCGCGGTCATTATCCTTCTCCACGGAGCGGGCGGCAGAGCGGACCATTTCCTGAAGGAATTCACCAGGTTCGCGGATGAGCGAGGCGTGCTGCTGCTGGCGCTTCAGTCCGATGCCGGCTCCTGGCCGCGGCGCCCGCAAGAAGTCTCGCGCGGGCCGGACGCAGCCAATTTCGACAAAGCGCTCGCCGCGCTGACTGAACGAGCGCCGGTGGATTCAGCTCGCGTCGTTCTCCTCGGCTTTTCCGATGGCGCAAGTCACGCTCTGTCTTTCGGCCTAGCGAGACCGAAGACGTTTCGCGCGATCCTTGCGATGTCGCCCGGCTACGCCTTCGCGCCGCGCCGGCCGGACCCGACCCAACCCATCTTCATCGCCCATGGCCGCCGCGACACGGTGCTTCCCGCGCCGAACGTACGCGAGATGATCGAGGGCCTGGAAGGCGCCGGCTACCGGCCGGAGGTTCGCTGGTTCAACGGCGGCCACCGGATCGATCCCGATCTGCTGAGAGAGGCGCTGGACTTCGCGCTTGGCAAGTAGCGGCAAGGGTGGAGGTTCGTGCGCGCCCGCGCTAGTGCGTTGGCCGTGAACGACAAGCCGACCAAATCCGACTGGGAGACGCTCGCCGCGAAGGAAAGCCGCGGCCGCGACCTGACGCGCGAAACCGTCGAAGGCATCAAGCTCGACAACGTCTACGGGCCCGAGGTCGCCATCGACAGCGGCTATCCGGGCATCGCGCCGTTCACGCGCGGCCCCTACGCGACCATGTACGCAGGCCGGCCCTGGACCATCCGCCAGTACGCGGGGTTCTCGACCGCCGAGGAGTCCAACGCCTTCTACCGACGCAACCTCGCCGCCGGTCAGAAGGGCCTGAGCGTCGCCTTCGACCTCGCCACCCACCGCGGCTACGACAGCGACAATCCGCGCGTCGCCGGCGACGTCGGCATGGCGGGCGTCGCGATCGACAGCGTCGAGGACATGAAATTGCTGTTCGACGGAATCCCGCTCGGCGAGATGTCGGTCAGCATGACCATGAACGGCGCGGTGCTTCCCGTCATGGCCTTCTTCATCGTCGCCGGCGAGGAGCAGGGCGTCCCGCACGCGCAGCTCACCGGCACGATCCAGAACGACATTCTGAAAGAGTTCGCGGTCCGCAACACCTACATCTACCCGCCCGAGCCGAGCATGCGGATCGTGTCGGACGTGATCGCCTTTTGCGCGCGCGAGATGCCGAAGTTCAACTCGATCTCGATCAGCGGCTATCACATGCACGAGGCCGGGGCGACGGCGGTGCAGGAGCTCGCCTACACGCTCGCCGACGGCATGGAATATGCGCGAGCGGCGATGACGCAGGGCCTGAAGATCGACGAGTTCGCGGGCCGGCTGAGCTTCTTCTTCGGCATCGGCATGAACCTGTTCATGGAGGTCGCGAAGCTGCGCGCCGCGCGCACTTTGTGGCACCGGATCATGACCGACCTCGGCGCGCAGAAGGACGAGTCCAAGCGGCTGCGCACGCACTGCCAGACGTCGGGCGTCAGCCTCACCGAGCAGGACCCGTACAACAATATCGTGCGCACGACGGTCGAGGCGATGGCGGCCGTGCTCGGCGGCACGCAGTCGCTGCACACCAACAGCTTCGACGAAGCGATCGCTTTGCCGACCGATTTCAGCGCGCGCATCGCCCGAAACACGCAGCTGATCCTCGCCGAGGAAAGCGGCATTACCGCCGTCGCCGACCCGCTTGGCGGAAGCTGGTACGTCGAGAAACTGACCCGCGAGCTGGAAGAGCGCGCGTGGGAGCTGATCCAGGAAGTCGAGGCTCACGGCGGCATGACCAAGGCGGTCGCGGAAGGGCTGCCGAAGCATCGCATCGAGGAAGCCGCTGCGGCGCGCGCGGCGAAGGTCGACACGGGCGAGACAGTGATCGTCGGCGTCAACCGCTACCGCCTCGCGGAGGAGGAGGAGCATGACTTCCTCGAGGTCGACAATGCTCGCGTTCGCGCAGGCCAGATCGCGCGGATCGAGAAGACGCGCGCGGCACGCTACGAGGACAAGGTTCGCGCGGCGCTGCAGGCATTGGAGGACGGCGCGCGCGGCGATGCGAACCTGCTTGAGTTGAGTGTTGCGGCGGCACGCGAACGCGCAACGCTGGGCGAGATTTCGGATGCGCTGGAGCGCGCGTTCGGCCGCTACCACACAACGCCGGAGCCGGTGCGCGACATCTACGGCAAGACGCGTAACGACGACCGATGGAAAGCGGCGGAAAGCGGGACGCGTTCAGTCGCGGATCGCCTCGGGCGCAAGCCGCGGATCATGATCGCCAAGATGGGCCAGGACGGACACGACCGCGGCGCTAACCTGGTCTCGTCGGCCTTCACCGACCTCGGCTTCGACGTGATCCCCGGGCCGCTGTTCCAGACGCCTCGCGAGACTGCGCAGATGGCGATCGAGAACGACGTCGACGTGGTCGGCGCATCGTCGCTCGCGGCGGGCCATCGAACGCTCATCCCGGAGATGATCGAGGCGCTGAAGGACATGGGCCGCGCGGACATCAAGGTCGTCGCCGGCGGGGTCATCCCGCCGCAGGATTATGCGATGCTCCGCGCCGCGGGCGTGCAGGCGATCTTCGGCCCGGGCACCAACCTCGCCGACGCCGCCGACGAGGTGCTCCGCCTGCTCGGCCATAACCGCCCGCCGCTCGACGAGGCGGCGGAGTGAAGCTTATTTTTGCGTTGGTCGCTGCAGTCGCGGGTGCCATGTCGGCAACATCGCCTGCCGTGGCCTGCAGTATTATGGGGGACCCCGAAGATATTCGTCGCATGTTTGACGAAATCAAAGTGACGGCGCCAATCGTAGTCGAAGGTTACGTTAAATTTGATCCCGAACCTAAGAGCTCGACCAGTCCTTCTGCCCGCTTGATCCCCCGAAAATACATTAGAGGCGTTCGGCGGAGCACCTACGCATTGATTCTCCCCCGAACGAGCTGTGACGTCCAATTTCCAATGGACAAACGGAGACATCAGAAGGTCTATCTCCAACCCCTGAAGGGTAAGTTCCAAATCGTTAGCATCGAGCCGCTCAATGAGTAGGCCGTTCAAGAAAATCCTGATCGCCAATCGCGGGGAGATTGCGTGCCGCGTCATCCGCACGGCGAAGCGCATGGGCATCAAGACGGTCGCCGTTTATTCCGACGCCGACGCCCGCGCGCCGCACGTGCGCATGGCCGACGAGGCAGTGCGCATCGGACCGCCGCCCGCGTCCGAATCCTACCTCAAGGCCGAGCTGATCATCGACGCCTGCAAGGCGACCGGCGCCGAGGCTGTGCACCCCGGTTACGGCTTCCTTTCCGAGCGCACGACCTTCGCCAAGGCGCTCGAAAAGGCCGGCATCACCTTCATCGGCCCGCCGCCGAACGCCATCGCCGCGATGGGCGACAAGATCGAGTCCAAGAAGCTTGCACAGAAGGCGGGCGTGAACGTGGTCCCCGGCTATCTCGGGGACATCGCGACCACCGACGAGGCGGTGAAGATCGCCAAGGACATCGGCTATCCGGTGATGATGAAGGCCTCGGCCGGCGGCGGCGGCAAGGGCATGCGCCTCGCATGGTCCGAGAAGGACGTGCGCGAGGGCTTCGAAGCGACGAAGCGCGAAGGCCTCAACAGCTTCGGCGACGATCGCGTCTTCATCGAAAAGTTCATCGAGCAGCCGCGCCACATCGAGATCCAGGTGCTCGGCGACCAGCACGGCAACATCCTCTACCTCGGCGAGCGCGAATGCTCGATCCAGCGCCGCCACCAGAAGGTGGTCGAGGAAGCGCCGTCGCCCTTCGTCACGCCCGAAATGCGCAAAGCGATGGGCGAGCAGGCCGTCGCCCTTGCCCGCGCGGTCGGATATTATTCCGCGGGCACGGTCGAGCTGATCGTCTCCGGCGCGGATACAACCGGCAAGAGCTTCTACTTCCTCGAAATGAACACCCGGCTGCAGGTCGAGCACCCGGTGACCGAGGAAGTCACCGGCCTCGACCTCGTCGAGCAGATGATCCGCGTGGCGGCGGGCGAGAAGCTGAAGCTCAAGCAGGACGACGTGAAGCTCGAGGGCTGGGCGGTCGAGAACCGCGTCTACGCCGAGGACCCGTACCGCGGCTTCCTGCCCTCGACCGGCCGCCTCGTCCGCTATCGCCCGTCACCCGAAACCCGCGAAGACGGCGTGCGCGTGCGCGTCGACGACGGCGTGTTCGAAGGCGGCGAGGTGTCGATGTTCTACGACCCGATGATCGCCAAGCTGGTCACCTGGGCGCCGACCCGCGAAGCCGCGATCGACGCGCAGGTCGCTGCGCTCGACGCCTTCGAGATCGACGGCATCGGCCACAACGTCGATTTCCTCTCCGCGCTGATGCAGCACCCGCGCTTCCGCTCGGGCGACATCACAACCAACTTCATCGCCGAGGAATATCCGGAAGGCTTCGAGGGCGCTCCCGCCGACCCGCAGCTGATCGCCGACCTCGCCGCCATCGCCGCGATGATCGAAACGACGCGGGAAGCGCGCGCGGGCCAGGTCAGCGACCAGCTCCACAGCCCGATCGAGCCGCCGCGCGACCATGCGGTGAGGATCAACGGCCACTACGTTCAAGTTCACATCGAGCCGTTCGAGGGCGGCACGATGGCCAGCGTCGACGGCGACGCTCCGGTCGAGATCTTCGGCGAGCTGGACACCGGGCCAGCAGCTGCTCGGACTGACCATCGGCGGGCGACAGCGCACCGTGCAGGTGAAGCGCGAAGGCCGGAAGTGGGTGCTGGCGACGCGCGGCGCGAGCCACAAGGTTCAGGTGCTCGACCCGCACGTCGCCGAGCTGTCGGTGCACATGATCGAGAAGGCGCCGCCGGACCTGTCGCGGCTGCTGCTGGCGCCGATGCCGGGACTGGTGACGCGGCTGGACGTGAAGACCGGCGACAAGGTCGAGCCTGGCCAGACGGTCGCCATCATGGAAGCGATGAAGATGGAAAACATCCTCCGCGCGCCCAAGGCGGCAACGGTCAAGGCGACGCCGGTGAAGGCGGGCGAAAGCGTCGCCGTCGATCAGGTCATCGTGGAGTTTGAATAGACCACTATTCGCTAGGCTTCGCG
This sequence comes from uncultured Alphaproteobacteria bacterium, assembly GCA_963829625.1. Lineage (GTDB taxonomy): Bacteria > Pseudomonadota > Alphaproteobacteria > Sphingomonadales > Sphingomonadaceae > Sphingomicrobium. Next base: position 86,461 of record CAWHJH010000006.1, read on the forward strand.
AACATCCAGTAACCGGTCGCCGCCGCTCCGTAGGCCATGCAAAAGAGCACGAAAATGTAGAAATAGGGCGACGACTGAACGCCAAGAAAATACCCTCCGAAGAAGATTACTAGCGCCGCTCCCCAGATTGCAGCATCGAGGTTTCGACTACGCCTCAGTGGAACGACTCCTCAACTCACTCCGCCTGAGCTTGCCCGTTGCGGTCTTCGGCAGAGCCTCCACGAACTCAATCTCACGCGGATATTTGTACGGGGCGATCTGGTCCTTCACGAAGCTTTGCAGCTTCTCGGTCAGCTCCGCGCTCGGCTCGGCGAAGTCGGCGAGGACGATGAAGGCTTTCACCTTCTGCCCGCGCTCGGGACAGGGCACGCCGATCACCGCGCATTCGGCGACGGCGGGGTGCGCGAGCAGCGCATTCTCCACTTCGGGAGCGCCGATGTTGTAGCCGGAGCTGACGATCATGTCGTCGCTGCGCGCGAGGTACCAGTAATAGCCGTCAGCATCGCGGCGGTAGGTGTCGCCGGTCACGTTCCAGCCGTTGACGACATAGTCGCGCTGGCGCGGGTCATCGAGGTAGCGGCAGCCGGTCGGTCCCTTGATCGCGAGGCGGCCCGGTGCCCTCCTCCATCGGATTGCCGTCCTCGTCGAGAACGGTCGCGATGTAGCCCGGCACGGCCTTGCCGGTTGAGCCGGGGCGGACGTCGTCGCCCGCGGCGGAGACGAAGATGTGCATCATCTCGGTCGATCCGATGCCGTCGGTGATCGCAATGCCGGTGCGGTCCTTCCACGCGTGCCACGTCGCTTCGGGCAGATGCTCGCCGGCCGACAGGCAATAGCGCAGGGTCTTCAACGCATCATCGAGCGCGGGCTGCGACAGCATCGCCTTGTAGGCAGTCGGCGCGGTGCCGAGGTGCGTGACGTTTATGCTTGCGCGACTCGCTTCGAGCATCAGCGGCGGGCTCGCCTGCTCGATCGTCGCGCAGGCGGCTCCGGCGCGCAGCGGGAACAGGAAGGCCGCGCCGAGCCCGAAGGTGAAGGCCATCGGAGCGGAGGTCAGCGCGACGTCGCCGGGCTTCATGCCGATCAGATGCTTCGCGAAGCTGTCGCACGGCGCGAGCACGTCGCGGTGGAACTGGACGCAGCCCTTGGGCACGCCGGTCGTGCCGCTGGTGAAGGCGATCAAAGCGGGATCGTCGCGATGCGTGTCGACGGGCGGGAGCGGATCGAGCGACGCGGTTCGCGTCTCCAGCTCGCCCTTCCCATAGTCGCCGTCATATTTGACGATGTGCTTGACGAAATGCGTCTGGTCGACCGCCTCTCGGAAGTCGCCGATGAAGCGGCTGTCGACGATCGCATGGCTGATCTCGCGCGCGCTCGATCACCGTTGCGATCTCGCCGGGGCGAAGCAGCGGCATGGTCGCGACGACAACTCCTCCCGCCTTCAGTACGCCAAGCCATGCCGCGAACATGGTGTAGCCGTTCGGCCCGCGCAGAAGCACGCGGTTGCCCGGAACAAGCCCTTCCTCGTCGATCAGCAGCCGGGCGATGCGCCCGCTGAAATCGTCGAGGTCGGCATATGTCCAGCGACCGTGTTCGTTGACGACCGCCAGCGCGTCCGGTTCGCCGCACTTCAGCAGCTCGGCGGCGGCATTCAGCCGGTCGGGATATTGCAGCTCCGGCAAGTCGAAGCGGAACTCCGGCAGCAGCTCCGGCGGCGGCAGGCGATCCTCGACGAAGCGGTCCCTCATTCCGGCACCACCGCCGTCGCCTCGATCTCGACCTTCGCGTCCCGCTCCACGAGCCGCACGACCTCGACGAGCGCCATGGCCGGATAATGCTTGCCCATGATCTCGCGCCATGACGCGCCGATCTCTTTCGCGCTTTCCAGATATTCGTCGATCGAGGTGACGTAACAGGTCAGCCGAACGATCCGCGACGCATCCGCGCCGTCGCAAGCGAGGATTGCGAGGATGTTGCGAAGCGCCTGGCCGAACTGGTCGGCGAGCCGATCCGAGCTGATTCGCTCCTTCTCATCCCAGCCCACAACACCTGCCGTTACGACAACCCGACCACGAGCTGCGATGCCGTTCGAATAGCCCTTGGGCCGAGGCCATCCCGGCGGCTGAAGCACCTTCATGCCTGATGCTCCCTTAGAAGATCGCGGGCGATGATCTGCCGCTGCACTTCGCTCGCGCCTTCGTAAATGCGCAGCGCCCGAATCTCGCGATACAGCTCCTCGACCTTCGCGCCCTTGGTCACGCCCATGCCGCCGTGCATCTGGACGGCGGCATCGATGACCTTCTGCGCTTCTTCGGTTGCATTGAGCTTGGCCATCGCGGCGGCACGACGGTTGTCACGGCTCCGCTCGTCCTGCTGCCAGGCCGCGCGCGCAATCAGCAGCGCGGAAGCGTCAATCGCGAGCGCCATCTCGGCCAACTTTGCCTGAGTGACAGCATTGTCGGCGAGCGTGCCCGATCCCAGTCGCCGCTTGCTCGCGAAATCGATCGCCTCAACCAGCGCCCTTCCGGCCATCCCCAGCGCCGCTGCGCCGACCGTCACCCGAAACAGGTTGAGCGTGCCCATCGCGACCTTGAAGCCTTCGCCGGGCTGACCGATCAGAGCATCCGGTGACACCCGAACATCGTCATACTTCAGGCGCGCAAGGGGGTGCGGAGCGATAACCTCGATCCGTTCCTCGACGCTGAGGCCCGGGTCGCCGGCAGGCACGATGAAGGCCGACAAGCCGCGCGATCCGTCTCCCTCGCCGGTGCGAGCGAAGGTGACGTAGAAGTCGGCGATCCCGCCGTTCGAGATGTAGGTCTTCTCTCCGCTGAGCTGCCATCCGCCATCGCATTCCGCCGCCGATGCGACGATGCTGGCGGCGTCGGAGCCCGCGTCCGGTTCGGTCAGCGCGAAAGCGGCAATGGCCTCGCCGTTTGCGACCTTCGGCAGCCATTCGGACTTCTGCTCTTCCGTTCCGAACAGCCGGATCGCGCCAGACCCGAGACCCTGCATTGCAAAAGCGAAGTCGGCGAGGCCGGAATGATAAGCGAGCGTTGCGCGCGCAATGGCGAGGCTGCGGACGTCACCGTCGATGCAAATCTGCAGAAATCCTGCTTCGCCAAGCTTGCGGACCAACGACCGGCAATAGCCATCGACGTCCTCGCCGGGTTCTTCCAGGTTTCCAGCGCACCACTGCTCAAGCTCATCAGCGAGCCGCCGATGGCGGTCTTCGAAGAACGGCCAGTCGAGCCAGTCTGTCACTCGTAGCTCCGCGAATGTTCACAATGTTCACACTGACGTACGTGCGTGCGCGATCTCGTCCTCGATCCGATCTGGCGAGCGTTTGTGCGAAAAGCTGCGGGCCGAAACATGCGGGCAGGCCTAACCGAAATCATAGGCTGTAGGACAGCGTTTCAATCGCCCTGGAACTCCGGCTTCCGTTTCGCCGCGAAGGCCTCGTAAGCGCGGCGGAAGTCGTTCGTTTCCATGCACACGGCCTGAGCCTCCGCCTCCATGGCGATGGCCTCGTCGATCGGAACGTGCCATTCGGCATCCAGCTGACGCTTGGTGACCGCGTGAGCGAAGCTCGGGCCGCGCGCCAGCTGGTGCGCAAGCTCCTCCGCTTCCGACAGGACATATTCGACGACGCGGTTCCAGAAGCCCCAGGCGAGGCCTTCGTCGGCTTCCATCACTCGCCCGGTGAAGAGGAGCTCGGCTGCGCGCCCGTGGCCGATCAGGCGGGGAAGAATGGCGCAGGCGCCCATATCGGCGCCCGACAGGCCGACGCGCGTGAAGAGGAATGCCGTCCTCGCTTCGGGAGTCGCAAGGCGCAGGTCGCTGGCCATGGCGATGATCGCGCCAGCGCCTGCGCACACGCCGTCGACGGCAGCAATGATCGGCTGCGGGCAGGCGCGCATTGCACGCACCAGGTCGCCGGTCATCGTGGTGAACTGGCGCAGGCCCGCCGCATCCATCTTCGTCAGTGGACCGATGATCTCGTGCACATCGCCGCCCGAGCAGAAATTGCCTCCCGCGCCATGCATTACGACGACCTTCACATCGGACGCATCGGTGAGCGCGCGGAACGTATCGCGAAGCTCGGCATAGCTCTCGAAGGTCAGCGGGTTCTTCCGCTCCGGCCGGTTGAGCGTGATCGTCGCGACGCCTTCGGCGAAGTGCCACAGAAAATGCGTGGGCTGGAAGCTCACCGCGTCGAAGCTCACGCGCTCGTGCCTCCGTCGATGGTCACGGCCGCGCCGTTGATGTCGCGGCTCAGCGGCAAGCAGAGCGTCAGGACGAGATTACCGATCGCCTTCGGATCGACCAGCCGGCCGCTCGCGTTCATGTTGGTGATCGCGGAGCGTGCATCGCCTTCGCCGCGCCCAGTGATCTGCGACACACGCGCCACGGACTGGTCGGTCATCGGCGTGTCGACATAGCCGGGGCATATGGCGTTCACCGTCATCTTCGACTTGGCATATTCCGCAGCCATCGAACGCATCAGACCGAGCAGGCCGTGCTTCGACGCCGCATAGTGCGCGGCGTAGGGCACACCGCGAAGGCTTGCGACCGACGCGATGAAGACGATGCGTGCGTCCTCGGTCTTGAGCAGATCGGGAAGTCCCGCCTGTACCGTGTCGAACGCGCCGGTCAGGTTGACCGAGATGATGCGGTCCCATCCTTCGCGGGTCATCTTGTGGAAGGGCGCGCTCTCCGCGATCCCGGCATTGACGATCAGCAGATCGATCGGCCCGCTCGCGGCGCGTGCCTCCTCGAAAGCGCTGGCGATGCTGTCGCGGTCGGTCACGTCGCAGCGGATTGCCGCGCCGCCGACCTTGCTTGCGACTTCCTGCAAAGGCTCGACCCTGCGGCCCAGCAGTGAAACCTTCGCTCCCGCGGCACTGAGCAGCTCCGCCGAGGCGGCGCCGATGCCAGTCCCGCCGCCTGTGATCAGCGCGTGGCGTCCTTCGAGCGGTCTGTCAGCCATCGCTCTCCCCTTTCACGAAACGCATTGGCCGAACGCCTCCAAGGTGGCAATGGCGACCCGAAATCCGTTGGGGGACAACTCATGAAGACCCGCGCAGCCGTTGCGTTCGAAGCCAAGAAGCCGCTGGAGATCGTCGAGCTGGATCTCGAAGGCCCGAAGCAGGGCGAAGTGCTGGTGGAAATCATGGCGACCGGCATCTGCCACACGGACGCCTATACGTTGGACGGGTTCGACAGCGAAGGCATCTTCCCCTCGATCCTCGGCCACGAGGGCGCCGGTGTGGTTCGCGAGGTCGGGCCGGGCGTCACTTCCGTGAAGGTCGGCGACCACGTCATCCCCTTGTACACGCCCGAGTGCCGCCAGTGTAAGTCGTGCCTCAGCGGCAAGACCAACCTTTGCACCGCCATCCGTGCGACGCAGGGCAAGGGCCTGATGCCCGACGGCACCAGCCGCTTCAGCTACAAGGGCGAGACGATCTTCCATTACATGGGCTGCTCGACCTTCTCGAACTTCACCGTGCTGCCCGAAATCGCGGTCGCCAAGATCCGCGAAGACGCTCCGTTCAAGACGAGCTGCTACATCGGCTGCGGAGTGACCACGGGCGTCGGCGCGGTGGTGAAGACGGCAAAGGTCGAGCCGGGCGCGAACGTCGTCGTCTTCGGCCTCGGCGGCATCGGCCTCAACGTCATCCAGGGCGCCAAGATGGTAGGCGCGAACCGGATCGTCGGCGTCGACATCAATCCGGCGCGCGAGGAATGGGGCCGCAAGTTCGGGATGACCGACTTCCTCAACTCCAAGGGCATGTCGCGCGAGGACACGGTCGCCAGGGTGCTGGAGCTGACCGACGGCGGCGCCGACTATACTTTCGATGCAACCGGTAACACGGAAGTGATGCGGACCGCTCTCGAGTGCTGCCACCGCGGCTGGGGCACCAGCATCATCATCGGCGTCGCCGAGGCCGGGAAGGAAATCGCGACGCGGCCGTTCCAACTGGTAACCGGCCGCAATTGGCGCGGCACCGCATTCGGCGGGGCCAAGGGCCGAACGGACGTCCCGAAAATCGTCGATTGGTACATGGACGGGAAGATCGCGATCGACCCGATGATCACGCACGTCCTCACGCTCGAAGAGATCAACAAGGGGTTCGACCTGATGCACGCAGGCGAAAGCATTCGGTCGGTCGTCGTCTACTAAGGAGAAGCGAGATGTTCAGCCACGTGATGCTGGGATGCAGCGACCGCGAGCGGTCGAAGAAATTCTACGACGCCACGCTCGGCGTGATCGGGATCGGGCCGGGGCAGGACTTCGGCAAGTCCGACTGGTGGATGACGAAGCAAGGCGCGTTGGGCGTCGGTCCGCCGATCGACGGGAAGCCGTGCAGCATCGGCAATGGCTCGACCATCGGATTTGTTGCGCCCAGCCCGGAAGCGGTTGACGCATGGCATGCCGCCGGCGTGGCCAATGGCGGCACCGCGATCGAGGATCCTCCCGGGATCCGCGACGCGGGCTTCGGCAAGATGTACCTTGCCTATCTGCGCGATCCCGACGGCAACAAGCTCTGCGGCTTCTACCGGATCCCGGCCGACCAGTGAGTTTGGAGATCGTCAGCGAGAACCGGTCGCACGGCGGTCGGCAACTCGTAGTGAAGCATCCGTCCGTCGCCACCGGAACGGACATGACCTTTTCGATCTTCCTGCCGCCTAAAGCAGAAGGCGGCGGGAAGCTTCCGGTCGTCTGGTATCTCTCGGGCCTGACCTGCACTCATGCCAACGTGACGGAAAAGGGCGAGTATCGCGTCGCTTGCGCCGAACACGGCCTGATCTTCGTCGCGCCGGACACGAGCCCGCGCGGCGAGGGCGTGCCGGACGATCCGGACGGCGCCTATGACTTCGGTCTCGGCGCCGGCTTCTATGTCGACGCGACGCAGGAACCCTATGCTCGCAACTATCGGATGTGGACCTATGTGGTGGAGGAGCTTCCCGCGCTCGTCGGCGCCCAGTTCCCTGCCGACATGGACCGGCAGGGCATCACCGGCCATTCGATGGGAGGCCATGGCGCGCTTACGGTCGCGCTTCGCAATCCCGGCCGCTTCCGCAGCGTCTCCGCATTCGCTCCCATCGTCGCGCCGTCGCAGGTGCCTTGGGGTCAGAAGGCGCTTCAGGGCTACTTCGGTCAGGATGAGCAGGGCTGGCGAAAGCATGACGCAATTGCGCTGATCGAAGACGGCGCGCGCCTGGACGCCTTACTGGTCGACGTCGGCACGGCCGACCCGTTTCTCGAGAAAGAGCTGAAGCCGGAGCTTCTCGATCGCGCATGCGGGGAGGCTGGCATCAATCTCTCGCTCAACATGCGCGACGGCTACGACCACAGTTACTATTTTATCTCGACATTTATGGCCGACCATCTGCGCTGGCACGCGGAGCGGCTGGCCTAGGCACTGCAGGGTCGGGGCCTAACTTTGGATAAGGTCACCCTCAGCGCACCCAGGGCTACAAACTAGATAGCGATCCGGTGCCGAGTGGGTGCTCTAGCCGAACCGCCCCTGCCTATTACGGACCGCAGGGCTGACCGAGATTTCATGGGGCGCTGCGTTGAATAACCGCGTGAAAGTCCTGCGTGTCGAGCGCGGATGGAGTCAGGTCGAACTCGGCGAGAAGATCGGCATCTCACGACAGAGCGTCTATGCGATCGAAAGCGGCAAGTTCGATCCGTCGCTGCCGGTGGCCTTCCGCATCGCCGAGCTTTTCGGAATGACGATCGAAGAGATCTTCGAGAAAGGCACGCGCTCGTAGCCCTCCGGGCCGATCGGCCTACCAAGGCCTCCCCATTGCGGGGCACCCCCCATTCATGGGACACCCGTTTTCGTGTGGAGGAACGTCAATGCATGACGGCGTGCGCGTGGCGCATTCCGATCCGACCGTGCGATCCAGGGAGATCAGCACCTTTCTGATCGCCCTGGTCCTCCTCTTATGGCCGCTCGCCGTCAATGGAGCGCCTTTCTACTCTCCCGACAGCGCAAGTTACCTCCGCGGCGGCGCCTTCGGGTTCGATACTGGCTTCCTCTTCCTGCAGAATTGGTGGCAATCGCTCGTCATCACGCCACCGTCAGTTACAGGGCGTGCTGACCTGAAAGCGGCCGTCGCCGGCGCCGTCGCGGAGGCAGGCGGCATCCGTTCGGTCATCTACAGCATGGTGACCTATCTTCTACGTGGACCGGGAAACAGCCTTCTGACCCTGGCGATCGCCCAGGCCGGAGCGGTCGTGTTCGTTACGTCGTACCTCCGCCGGCTGATCGCGCCGCATCTCGGGCCGAGGCCCGGACTGGTCCTTGCGGCAGGGCTCGCCTTTCTGACATCGGCTCCATGGTACGCTGCCTATGCGGTACCGGATATCCTCGCGGGGATCACGATAGCGGGGGCGCTTGCGCTGACCGTATTCTTCGATCGAATCGGCATCGCCATGCGGGTGACGCTCATCGCGCTCATTGCCTTCTGCATCACTTCGCACGGCGGCAATCTCCCAATTGCTCTCAGCGTCCTTGTGGCCGGCGCAGGCGCGAATTTCACCCTGCAGCGTCCGCCGTTGGGCCTCGCCGTTCGCCAGGCGCTCTGGTTCGTCAGCCCGCTGGTTCTGGCAGTCGCTGCGCTGCTGGGCACGTCCTACGTCGCATTCGGCGAGGCGAGCCTGGCGCCCAAGCGCTATCCCATCCAGCTCGCGCGTTCTGTCTCGGACGGGCCTGGTGCTTGGCACCTGCGCGACCATTGCGCCACCGAACGCTACGCGATCTGCGAGATATTCGGACCGAACCCGCCTCGACACGTCCGGGATTTCCTTTGGTCCGAAAATGGAGTTCGCTATCGCGCGACTCCCGAGCAGATGGAAAGGATCCGTGCGGAGGAAAGCACGATCGTCCGCCGCGCAGCGATGGAATATCCGCTCCACCAGCTCAGCCGGTCCGCGATCAACATCGTCTGGCAGTTCGTCGCCTTCGGAACTGACGACCTGGCCTTTGGAAACAGGATGGTCGGTGGAACGGATGACCCATCGGTAGTGCGTGCCCACCCGGACGACCGCCTGCTGAAGACCGTCAGCGAGGTCCTGATCTATCTCGGCTTCGCCGCGAGCATCGTCTTGCTGTTCGTGCTTCGCCGGCGCCTGAGATCCGTTGAAGTCGCCGCCATCTCGGTGGCCGCGGTCGGCCTCCTCGCGAACGCCGCCGTATGCGGAATCCTGTCGGCGGTGACCGACCGCTATCAGGGGCGCGTGGCCTGGATCCTGCCGGCGCTTGCACTCATCATCTGGTTACGCGTTCGGGCGGAGACGAGGTCTGCTGGGACGACGACTGCGAAGGTTGCAACCGCGTAGGACCGCCGCAATGGATTATGTTCGCCTCGGCAGGTCTGGCTTGGTTTGCAGCGTCCTCGGGCTCGGCGGCGGAAGCAGCAGCCGGTTTGGCCTCAAGAAGGGCGGATCGAGATCGGACGCGCTTCAGCTGATCCGAACTGCCCTGGATCACGGAATCACCTTCTTCGATGGAGCGGGCATGAGCGGCGGCATCGACGACCTGCTTGCTGAGGGGTTGGCAGGGCGTCGGCAGGATGTCGTCCTTTCCACCAAAGTCCATCTGGGTCCCGATCCGCTGTTCACAAACGCGCCCTTGGCCCACCGCACATCGTCCTGGATGGCGCGGCGGCTCGGGTCGGTCTGCTCCGGATCGGTTTTGCGTAAAAGAGTGGAACGGACGCTCAGCACGCTGCGCACGGATCGGCTCGACGTGCTTCACTTGCACGCGGTCTCTCCACGTCAGTATCCGCTTGCAATAACCCGCGTCCTTCCTGAGCTCCTCAAGATGAAGGAGGAAGGCAAGGTCCGGGCGATTGGGGTGACTGAAGAATTCCTGGCTGATCCCGGTCACGAAATGCTGCGGAAGGCTTCCCTGGATGCGCACTTCGATGTGATCATGGTGGGATTCAACGTCAACAATTCCGGAGCGGCCGAGTTCGTGCTGCCCGCCGCAAACAAGGCGGGGCTGGGGGTCATCGGAATGTTCGCCTTACGGCAACTGATGGAAAATCCCCTCAGCTCCAACGACCTGAGGCGGGTCGCCGAGGATGCGGGCTCATCGCTGTCGGATCTCGCCTATCGCTATTGCCGGCATCACGCTGGAATCGATGTCGTTATGACGGGCACCGGAAATCCCGCACATTTGCGGACGAACATAGCGGCTGCACTGGCTCCGCCGCTGGCGGATTCCGTTCTGGCCCGCCTGCAGCAACGATCTGCAGATCAGGCCGACGTCGCGTCCACGCGAAAGTGATCTTCGTTCAGGAGGGCCCAGGCTGCTCCCCCGATCGCGCCGACGAACATGCGCAGCAGTCCGAATGCGACCGAAAGCGAAAGCGCTGCCTCGGCACTGACGCCTGCTGTCCCGAGAAAATAGACGAAGGTAAGCTCGCGCACGCCCCAACCGCCGACGGACATCGGCACCATCGCGACCAGCAAGGCTGCCGGCGTGAGCGCGAAGAGGGTCGCGACGGGAATGCCAAGGCCAAGCGCGGTGGCCAGCGAGGCGAGCACTCCGACGCGAAGAAGATGCTGCGTCAGAGCCGCAATCCAGGCACCAGCCACGTCAGGGCTCGGCATGAGCAGCTCGCGGAAACCGTCCGAAACCTTCTTGAGCTTCTCGAAGAGGCGCCATCGCGCGAGGATTGAGCTACCCCAGTGAAACCGGGTGAGCAGGACGACCGCCGTCAACGCCGCGAGCGCAACGCTCAAAGTGCCGGCGAGGACGAGAATATCGCGGCGAGCCTCGACCAGACCCAATGCGACCGGGAAACCGGCAAGCATCACGACGACAAGCGTTGCAAGGGACAGCAGCCGGATCGAGAGGATCACGCGCACCGCGGCGCCAACTGGCGTGCCGACGCGCGACAATTGCACGCCGCGGAAGATGTCGCCACCGACAGTCGATGGCGCCACGTTGCTGAAGAACCAGCCGACGAGGCTATACAAGAACGCCGTGCCCCGTTGCACGCGATGCCCGAAGATCCGCATGACGGCGCCAAGCAACATTGCGTCCGACACGATCAGGAAACCCGTCAGGAGCAGCGCGGCGGCTGCCCACCACCAGTTCAGCCCGAGCAGAAGAGTCGAGACCGCGCCGACGTCCACGGTCCGGAAAGCCAACCATAGCAGCAGGACCGTAACCGCGCCCTTGATCGCGAGTTTCGCCGTTCCCCGCCCCATCCTCCCATTATGCACGCGAAGGGATTCAAAGAGAGAGAAATTCTGCGGACGAGCATATAAGCCGGCCGCATGAGGCAGGCCGGTTCAAGGCTGATGATGCTCGGGCTCGATGCGGTGAGCCTGCCTTTCATCTTGGAGAACCGCCGCGGCCTTCCAAACCTCAGCGCACTTCTGGACGGCGGCATGCTTCGCGAGCTTCAGTCGTCGGCCTCGTACTTGTCGGCCAGCGTGTGGCCCACATTTTCGACCGGCAGGCAGCCTGGCGAGCATGGCCAGTATTTCCCTTTCCAATGGTCGGCGGAACATCGCCAGTACCTGCGCGTGGCCGACCCGCGCTGGTCGGAGCAGTTCGACTGCCGGCCGTTCTGGCACCGCGTCGCGCAGTCGGGACTTCCAACCATCGCCTTCGACATCGCCCACGCGCTGCACGACGAGCGAGCGCCGTGCCTGCAGATCACGAACTGGTCCTATCAAAGCTCAGGCGACGCGAAGGCATCGCATCGTGAAGTGCTCAAGGACATTCAGCGACGTTTCGGGCGCCGGCCGATCGGTCCCGAAGTTCCGGTCGCGAAGACAGCGCGGCAGTGCGTGGCGATCCGCGATCAGCTGATCCGCGCGGTCCGAGCGAAAGGCGACGCGACTCTGTACCTGATGCGCAGGCCCTGGAACCTGTTCGTCACGGGGTGGTACGAGGCGCATCGCGCTGGCCACAATCTCTGGCCCGTAGAAGGAGATTTCGCTTCCGAAGCTTCGCCCGACGCTATGCTGGCAGTGTATGCCGAAACCGACCGGCAACTGGGCCGGGTTGCGGCAGCGCTGGAACTTGAGGAAACGGACACTGCCCTGCTCGTGTTCGCCCTCCACGGAATGGAGCCGAACCGGGCACAGGATCACTTCCTTACGGAAATCCTGTCACGGTTGAACAACCTCTATCTTGGCCGACATCCTCATGAGTCCAACAAGCCTGTCTCCTTGAACGCGATGGCTTTTCTCCGCAGCGCGCTGCCGCCGACGTTGCAGTATCGGGCGGCGAGCCTGCTCGGCGAGCGCGTCCAGGATTGGGTCGTGAACCGCGCGCTCGTCTCCGGCCGCGACTGGGGGACGACGCCCTCATTTCCTATCCTCAGCGGCGGCGAAGGCCTGATCCGGCTCAACGTAAAGGGTCGGGAGGTGCCCGGCTATTTCGAACCCGACAGCCCGGAACTGGCCCGCTATGTCGGCTGGCTTTGCGAGCGCCTGTCCGAGATCAAGGTTGCCGCGACCGGCATGCCGTTGATCAGAAACATCAGCCTCGCCGACGGAGACCTACCCGGATCTCGCCGAGACTTCCTCCCCGACCTGATCCTCCAATGGGCGCCCGAGGCCCCGGTTCATCGAATTCGCTCGCCGGACATTGGCGAGATCGAGGTTTCGCTCGCCACTGGCAGAGGTGGAAATCACAACAATTCATCATTCTTTATCGCGAGAGGTAGCGACGCATTTCTCCGCGCGGTTGACCCGATCGGCGATATCGCAAGCCTGGGCGGAGTCGCAGAAAGCTTCCTCGTGGGCGCCTCATCGACTCCAGACTGAAATCGGCGCCTATTGCCGTTCCTCCTGATTGAACCTGCTCTCACTTTTGCGAGACAGCACTTCGGAGGTATCCGATGCGCTTTCCGTTGCTGGCCGCTGCACTCGCATTATCTGTCACCGGAACAGCCCTGCACGGCCAGGAAATCGTCGAGGTTCCCGCGAGCAAGGCAGGTGTCGCACTGCCGGAGGACATCTTCGCACTGCCGCCGGGCCAGTGGTTCGTCGCCAGGCAGGTTTCCCAAGGCAACGACCCCTGCACTCCTGAGGCTTGCGAGGCTGGCTTCAATTCCGGCGATCTGGCCGTCAGCGTCGAGCATGCCAAGGAATATGTTCGCGTCGTCGCCGGCTTCCGCGGATGCCAGGGCGTAGCGTTCCAGGAGGTCGAGACCGGCCTGAAGCCCGGCAGCAGCAGGCGGGGGGAAGTCTCCAAACTCATCAAGGACGTGGTCAAAGGCGCGGCGAAGAGCTGCAAGGTGAAGGCGCCAACCGTGCCCAAGCTCGATGTCAGCTCGCTGTTCCCAAAGGCATGAGCAAGAAAGACGGCCCGCAAGACCTCTCCAACGAGGATCTTGAGCGGGAAATCCGTCAAAACCGCAAGTTCACTGCAGAGGAGGCTATCGGCCGCTTAGCTGGTCCTGGTGCGATGAAAGGAGCGTCGGCCGTCTCCCCTCAGCAACAGGCCGAGAATGCAGCGGGTGTCTGGCTTGCGGCGAACATCACGGATCCGGCCGGGGCGCTTCGGGCAGTGCTGCACCGTCACCTGAAGGCGAGCAAGCTCCTGCTCGACAATATCGATGACCCGTCTGTCGCCGCAGCAGCCTATGTTCGCCAGATCCTCGCCTCGGAGCACCGTCTTCGCGAATGCGTCCGGGAGGCCGACACGGAATGGGGCCGAACAATGGATGAGCGACCGCATTTCGAACGTGAAGGATGTCCGCCGCATCCCGACGACCCGTACACAATCGACTCCGTGCGCAAGGCATTGGACGAGGCGCTTCACCGATCACGGAATTAGCCCGGGCCGCCGTCAACATCTCCGAGAATCAGGTCAACTCCCGATACCGACGCGAAACCGCGCATGATTGTACGGCCGCAGATCAGGAGATGAATGATGAACGTCCTCGCGCCAACGCCATTTCCCCCCGACAAGACGAAGCCGGCCCGAGCGAAAGTCGAGAAACGGGAACCGGAGAAAAAGGCCGCCGCGTCTGAGGAAAAGCTCTCCCGGAAGGATTACGAGAAGGCCCTCCTCAAGCTGCAGACCGAGCTCTGCTATCTGCAGGACTGGGTCCGCGAAAGCGGGGCGCGCGTCGTCATCGTTCTCGAGGGCCGTGACACGGCCGGCAAGGGCGGCTTGATCAAGCGGATGACGGAACGGGTCAGCCCGAGAACGTTCCGCGTCGTCGCTCTGAGCGCACCGAGCGAACGCGACCGGACAAAGCTTTTCCTGCAGCGTTATATCGAGCACTTCCCAGCCGGAGGCGAAGTCGTGATCTTCGACCGAAGCTGGTACAATCGCGCGGGTGTCGAGCGCGTCATGGGCTATACAAAAGAGAAAGACGTCGAACTCTTTTTGCAAAATGTGCCCAAATTCGAGCAATGGCTCGTCAAGTCCGGCATCATCCTGATCAAACTTTGGCTCGAGGTCGGGAAGAAGGAGCAGGAACGCCGCTTCCGTCAAAGGGTCGACGACCCGCTCAGGCAATGGAAGCTCAGCCCAATGGACATCAAGTCCTATTCGCGCTGGCACGACTATTCGCGCGCCAGAGACGCGATGTTCGAGGCGACGAGCCATCCCCTGGCACCCTGGTTCCTGCTTCACAGCGACGACAAGAAGAGGGCCCGGCTCAACGGCCTCAAGCACATCCTGTCCCAGATACCCTACGAGAGGATCAAGCGCGACAAGGTCAAACTGCCGAAGCGCTCCGACAAGAAGAGCTACAAGGAAAAGCTGAACCTTCAAAAGGTGAAGCTCGTGCGGGATGCCTTCTGACGCCCTGAGCAGGGAGCAGGGAGGGGCCGCTGCAGGAGCCGGCGAGCCTTTGAGCCAGACGAGCGCCCGGGCAACGTCCCGCAAAGGCCTAGCGGCTTGGATTCCCGCCGTGAGTGTACTGCGCGAGTATCAGCTTGGCTGGCTACGCAACGACATCGTCGCGGGAATTGTCCTTTCGACGATGCTCGTGCCGGTAGGCATCGCTTATGCGGTCGCATCCGGCGTACCCGCAATCTACGGCCTGTACGCGACGATCATCCCGCTGATCGCCTACGCGATTTTCGGTCCAAGCCGGATCCTGGTCCTCGGGCCGGATTCATCGCTCGCACCCATCATCCTTGGAGTGGTCCTGCCCTTGTCCGCGGCCGATCCCGGGCGAGCAGTCGCAATCGCGAGCGCCATGGCAGTCGTCGCCGGGGTCGTCTGCATCCTGGCGGGCGTGGCCCGCCTCGGCTTCATAACCGAGCTCCTCTCCAAGCCGATCCGGTACGGCTACATGAACGGGATCGCGCTTGCGGTGCTGATCAGCCAGCTTCCGAAGCTCTTCGGTTTCTCGATCGACAGCATGGGCCCGCTCCGGGACCTTGTGGCGATCGGAACGGCGCTCATCCAGGACAAGGCGAACTGGCCCGGCACCGCTCTGGGCGTCGGCACGCTGTTACTGATCCTCGTGCTCAAGGCTCACAAGCGCATGGGCGCAATCCTCGTCGCGGTCGTCGTCGCAATGCTGGTCGCAGGTTGGTTCGACCTGTCGGAGCGTTATGGCGTCAAGGTGCTCGGAACCGTCCCGCAAGGGCTTCCCGACTTCGCGATCCCGTGGCTTCGAACGAGCGACCTGATACCGATCCTGGCGGGCGGCGTGGCCGTGGCGATCGTTGCATTCGCCGACACGAGCGTCCTGTCCCGCACGTACGCCGCGCGAACCGGCTCCCGGGTCGATCCGAACCAGGAAATGGTGGGCCTCGGCGCAGCAAATCTCGCCGCCGGCCTCTTTCAGGGCTTCCCGATCAGCAGCAGCTCGTCCCGCACGCCCGTCGCCGAATCGGCGGGTGCAAAGACCCAGATGACGGGCGTCGTAGGCGCACTGATCGTCGCGCTCGTGATCGTTGCTGCACCGAATCTCTTCAGGGACCTTCCCTACGCTGCGCTCGCCGCGGTGGTCATCGCCGCCGCGATCGGCCTGTTCGAGTTCAAGGATCTGGCGCGGATCTACCGCATCCAGAATTGGGAATTCTGGCTGTCGATCCTGTGCACCGCGGGAGTGGCAATCTTCGGAGCCATTCCCGGCATCGGAATCGCAATCCTGCTCGCCGTCATCGAGTTCCTGTGGGACGGATGGAGGCCGCACTGGGCCGTGCTCGGCAAGCCCGAAGGCGTCGACGGCTACCATGACATGGCGCGATATCCGGCCGCGAAAAGGATTCCGGGCCTGGTCCTGTTTCGTTGGGACGCACCTTTGTTCTTCGCCAACGCGGAGCTGTTCAGCCAGTGCGTTCTCGACGCAATCGCGGCATCACCCACGCCGGTTCGCCGCGTGGTCGTCGCTGCGGAGCCGATCACCAGTGTCGACGTGACCTCCGCCGACGCCCTGACCGAACTCGACCAGACGCTCAAGGCCAGGAACATCGAGCTTTGCTTCGCCGAATTGAAGGACCCTGTGAAGGACAAGCTCAAGCGGTTCGGACTGCTTGCCGACTTCGGCGAAAGCCGATTCTTCCCGACCAAGGAATCGGCCGTAAGCAGCTTCCTGAAAGCCTAGTCGCTGGTTCTCGCCGGCGCGTCCGGGGTAGCGGCTTGGATCACTTGTCGTCCGGCCTGTGCTACTTGATCGCTGGACAAGTCACGGGGCGCCATGGGGAGCATCTCGCCTGTTGATCAATCGTAGGAGGCGGCAGTGAGCGAGCAACGAGCCCATGCAGACAACGATCGCCGAGCGCTTCGGTCGTGGCACGAATGGGAGTTCAAGGACGGAGAACGCCGAACCATTCTGTGCGTCGAGACGGCTCTTGAAATGCGGTCAGGCGAGCCCGGATTTGACGCTGAACAGCTTTCAATGCTGATCCACGAAGCGATGGAGATGATGCGGAACAGCCCGAGCGCGATTGACGGTGTGCGCATTGTTCCTGAGCACTGATGCCAGTAAGACCACTTACGGCCCCAACCTCGTGCGCCGGGTCGCTGGAATGCGCAGGGGCCGAGTGCCCGTCGCGATGCAACGCGCTACATTCACCTCCTCACCGCTAAATCTACGTGAAGTGTATTAATCGCTAGTGTGCTAAGGGCTGATGATCAGGCGGCATATCTGTTCGTAAGCCTCCGCCTGGCTGAGAGATCCTATGCGCTCCCGCTTACGTAAGCGGAGCCTCTGATGATCATCGATACATCGCTTGAGCCAGCACCTAGAAAGCCACAAACGCGGAACTTCCGCAGGTCCGGTCCAATCGTCCGCTTCACGCCTGATCAGTCTCGACGACAGAATGAACTGATGCGGGGCGCTTGGGAAAGCCTCAAGACCAAGGAAGCAGTGATCGCCTTCCTCAATACTCACAATGATGCCTTGGGGGGCGAACCTCTAACGCTCGCCCTCGCCAGCGAAGAGGGACTGCGTTTCGCGGAGCAAGAGCTGGGGACGCAGGCCGCGAACGCTAGGTCATAGTGTTAGCTCGCACTTACCGTGCCTTCTGCCTGGACAGCGAAGGACGGATTACACATGCACAGGCGCTCAATGCTGCTGATGACGCCGAAGCAATCGCGCAGGCTCAGGCCTTGCCGAAAGATGCAGTCAGCTGTGAAGTTTGGAACGTCGATCGGTTCGTTGCGACGTTCGACGGTAAAAACGGCGGTGCGATCCAACGGCCGTAGCAGGTGGAAGCTATCGCTCTTTGGCTTCCGCCTCTTTCGCCAGGTTGTCGTATTGCCGCGCCACATCGAGAAGGTTTGCCTTCGCAGCAAGATCCGTAATGTCAGCCGCCATTTTGCGGCAGCGTCCCGCCTCTTCCCGATAGTGATCCGGTGTCCTGGCCATCCCGGCACTCTACTCTTCTTAAGCTGTTTCGCCGAATCCCCTGTGCCGAGACGCGTATGGCCGAAGCCCGTCAGAAGTTGAGCCGTGCAGCAATTGCGGAACTGCGAGCGTATCTTTTGCCAGTCCGCGGCCCTATACTGGCGTCGTGACGTATCGGCTCAAATTATACCACGGCAGCAAGCTAACGAGCGCTGAGGAGATCGAGGCGTCCTTGGAGGAAGCCAAGCAGTTGGCGACCGCTGCGATCGCAAACGGTCAAGCCCACAGAGCGGAACTGGTGAACACGGCTGGGTCGGTCATCTTTCAGCGATGGGCTGTTTTGTAGCGTAACTCGATGGGGCCCTTGAACGGGCGAGCCGTCTCTTTCGCCCGAGATTGGACGTGGACCGCTATGGCTTGGGCATGATCGGTCTGGCACCATCGATCACGTCGGCCTGAACATCAAATTCTGAAGCCATCGTGAGAAGGATCGTGCGGAGACGCTCGCTCAGGTCGGTCACTGCGAGCGAACGGCAATGTTCGGCATGACGCCGCAGGCTGCCTGAATTTTCGGCCATGGAAACCCAACAAGGTCGGAGCAGCGAAGTTCCCGAAATGCGTTGGCAGCCTTGTCAGCGCGGCCGCTTTGCCACTTCCAATTCCAGCTCTGCAACGAGCCGCCTCACCCCTTCAGACGGCAAGGCCGCACAGGACGCCAGTTCCTTCCGTGCGTGCCTGATCAATTCGGACCAGAATTTGACGGTGTCCGCGTGAACCGGCCGATCGCGCAGACGGCTCGCGCTGCGGACTGCCGAGATCAAATTGCCCTCGATGGTGCCGTGCAACTGCATGTCTAGCTCCTCGCGACGAAGCCCCAACCGGGGCCATGTCGCTCGCGTGCGGGATCGCTCTTCATCAGGTTCTTCTTCAGCTTGCGACGCATGGTCTCGGCCCCGTCGACGCTCATGCACACGAGCCTGGTTCCACCACAGGCAAGAGACTGGATTGCGGAGATGCCGATTTTCTCTTCCTGGCACCGAGCGATTACGAAGCCTTCGCTCAGATGGAAGTACATCTCGCGGCTCATGTGGATGCTCCACGCTTCGCCGCAGCGATTGCATCGTGAGCGTTGCTGTAACGGTATCCGCCCCATTCGTAGGACGTAAGCGGAACGGCGGTTATGCCGTATTTCGCAAGAAGGTCGGGCTGGCTCGCAGCAACCCTATTCGTGGCGAGCGGCTCGTGCACGCTTTCAGAAAGCGGGAAGGCTGGCTTCTCCGATCCGTTGGCGGATCGTTTCGGGAAAGTAGACATCATGTTCTCCAATAGGTCGCGTTCATCGGGAGACCGCGAACAGTTCGCGAAGCTTGGCAGGCGCAGAGGCGTTGCTCTTCCCTGGCCTGCGGCCCTCAGCCATCTAATTCCCCAACGCTGAAAGGGATCGACTTGTGAGAGGCGCCCGCGCGCATGCTCGTCCACAATGCATCTTGCCGGGCGAGAGCGGCTAGCAGGCGGCCCCGTGCATTGTCGTGGACAGCATTGTCCGCTGCGTCGGGAGATGACAGCCCTGAACTCACCACGCGCGGGCTCTCTCGTCGTTCTTCGCGTCAGCGATGAGCGCAGCGTAGCTGTCGGCCATTGCCTGGTGCGCGCGGCGCGACCGATCGCATGCCGCGTTGTCCGCGTTAAATAACGAAACTTGTTGTCGCCCGTAGAGATAATTGAGATCCATGTGTCGCCCCAAAAACGTAAGCGGGAGCGCAGTCGGTCTCTCAGTCGCGCAGGCCTACCGTGAAAAAATGCGCGATATGCAATTGTAACACAGTCCCACCTTTGAACCTAATAAGTCAGAGGATTTTCCACTTGGGTTACAATTTCAGCCCGAAGCTGCTACATACTTTTTGCTACCAGTCGCAATCTGACGGTTTTTGGCGCTTTGCGGCTCCTTTTTCCTTCTCTCGCAGCTCTTAGCAGACGGCGCCGACGTCCGGCGCCTCATGGAAGGAAATCGTTATGCCGATCGGCACCGTAAAATTTTTCAATTCCTCGAAGGGTTACGGATTCATCCAGCCCGATGACGGCGGCAAGGACGCGTTCGTCCACATTAGCGCCGTCGAGCGTTCGGGGATGATCGGGCTCTCCGACAACCAGCGTATTGCATACGACCTGGAAGAGGATCGTCGGGGGAAGCTGAGCGCGATCAATCTCAAGGCGCCTGAGGAAGCTGCGACGTCGGATCAAACGGACAAGCAGCCGGAACAGGCTTCCGACCAGGATCTCGCACCGCAGGGTTCCTGAATCCCGGTCGAACAATGAATAGTACGGTTTGACCGATCCCGATTGTAACCCGGGATCGGCCAGCCCGAGTGGAGAGCGGTCCGGAGGCGTGCTGCCGGGCCGCTTTTTAAAATGCATCCTGGAGACTGCTTTGCGGACCAAGCGAGAGGCCGAGACCGAGGATGAGCGCAAGGAGCGCCTTCAGAGGACCGCGAAAAAGGAAGCGGATGCCGAGGACGTGCTCGAAGCGATGATCCGGCGAAGCATCAAGTTGCACGGCCCCTGATCACCTGATTCAAAACTCGCCCGAAAGGTTCGTCATGGCTTCCGCTCACAGCAACATTCACCGGCTTCGTCCGCGGCTACGGCTGGTCATTGACAATGCCGATCGCAAGGTCCTGCAAGAGGGTGGCCCGCGACCTACGGCGCTCGATGATTCAACCCCTTCCCCGGTCGGAGTTTGAATTGGCGAAGGAAGCACTCCTGACCATCGACGGAGTCATCGACGAGATTCTGCCCGATGGGCGGTTTGGGGTGATGTTAGAGAATGATCTGAGGATCATTGCCTATACTGCCGGCAAGATGCGGCGCTACCGCATCCGATCCATCGTCGGCGATCGTGTTCTAGTGGAGATGACGCCGTACGACCTGTCGAAAGGGCGAATTGTCTTCCGGGAAAAGATACCTGGTCAACCCGCTGGTGCCCGTCGTCGCCGATTCCATCGGTAAACCTGACTGCCGAGCTTTGACGATCTCAAGGGCATCTGTGTTAAAACCACCGCGCCCTGTGCAAATCACGATCTCCGCTGACCCGACGGGAATCTGACGACGTTTCCATCGTCCTCGAACAGGCTATCGATCGCAGTCGCGATTTCAGCGCGGCCAAAGGGCTTCGCTAGCCGAGGTAGATGGTAAACATCTTCGGTGGGGCCTGTGTAGCCAGTGATGAGCAGGATCGCGACCTCGGGATGGGTTTGCTCGATCTGCCGCGTCAGTACGGCGCCGTCCATTCCGGGCATCATGTAATCCGTGACTACCACATCCACCTTAAGGCCGCCGTTGAGGCGGGCGAGCGCTTGCGGTCCACTGGCTGCTTCCTCGACGTCGTGATCCAGGTCACGGATCATCTCAGCGGTCGCGGCGCGGACGACGTCCTCGTCATCGACCAGAAGGACTTTGAGGCGCCGCCCTACAGTCCTGACCGGCTCGGCAACGGCGCGCGCCTGGGCCGGCGCGGGCTCGTCTGCAATCGGCAAGTAAAGGTCGACACGTGTGCCTTCCCCTGGTGCACTGGTCAGCGCAAAACCTCCGCCCAGCTGGGCGGCGAGACCGTGGACCATGGACAATCCCAGACCGGTGCCGTGTCCCAGCTCTTTCGTCGAATAGAAGGGCTCGATTGCCCGTGCGAGCGTCTCGGTATCCATTCCGCAGCCCGCATCGATGACCGAGAGCCGGACGTACAGCCCCGGCTTAAGGCGCGGACTGGATCCGGGGTCCATCGCGATCTCCTCCGCGAGGATCGTCAATGGGCCGCCGTCGGGCATGGCGTCACGGGCATTGACCGTGAGGTTCAGTATCGCGAGCTCCAGTTGGTTCGGGTCGACCAACGCGGGCTGGAGATCGGAAGCGCAACGCATCCTGACCTCGATCTTCGGCCCTACCGAGCTGTCGATGAGATCGCGCATTCCCTTAAGGAGGTCGCCAATATCGACTGCCTCCTTGCGGAGCGCCTGCCTGCGAGCAAATCCTAGAAGTCGCTGAAGGAGCGTCTTGGCACGATCCGCGGCCTGAAGCGCATTGCTGAGTAACCTCGCCGTTCGCGGGTCAGAGTCGCCATACTTGCGCTGCAGCAGGTCAAGCGCTCCGGTGATCGGCGTGAGAAGGTTGTTGAAGTCGTGCGCGACGCCACCGGTGAGTTGTCCGAGTGTCTCCAGCTTCTGAGCTTCATGCAACTGGGCCGCAGTCGCCGCATGCTCCGCCGTGCGTTGCTCGACGCGCTTCTCCAGGTTGGAGGCAAGTTGGTTCAATTCTTCCAGGCGCGCCCGTGCCTCATACTGGCGTCGGCGACCGCGCAGCGCCGACTGGGCGAGACTGACGAAAGTCGTCGGATGAAAAGGGCGTTCGAGGAACGTGACATTGCCGAGCACATCGAGAAAGCGGCTCGCTTCAGGATTGCGCTCCAGCCCGCCGCCACGCCTGGTGATCAGGACGAACGGGAAGTCGGACCATTCAGGCTGCTCGTCGAGCCAGTCGGACAGTGTGTGCAGATCCGTGCTCGCCAGCGCTTCCTCGGTAATGATCGCGAACCCGGCGCCGAGGCGGAGTTGATCGACCAGATCGAGGACAGTTGCGACGATCTCGCCAGGCAGGCCGGCCTCAGCCAGCATCGCCTGCGCGACGGACGCGTCGCGGCCCTGCGGTGCAAGAATCAACGCGCGTTCGAACCGAGTGGACGTCACTCGCCCGCTTTCTCAAGTAGCGAAGCCGCATTCTCCACGAGCTCGGGGACGCCCCGCAGAACGCCTTGAAAGCCCATCAGTGGCTCACCTAGCGTGATGCCTTCCGACCCAATCCGATACTCGCGGATCGTGTCCTCGTGCGCACCGGTGCGCTTCTTGATGACGGAAATCGCCCGGCGCACCCGGCCGAACGCCTCGAAATAGCGCAGCAAGAGGACGGTGTCCGCGAGATAAGTAACATCTACAGGCGACTTCATATCGCCGACCAGGCCGTGTTGTGCGACCGTCAGGAAAGTCGATGCGCCCTGTCGGTTCAGATATTGCAGCAGCTCGTGCATATGCAGGATCAGCGCCTGCTCCTCGGGCATCGCCGCCTGGTAACCGTTGAGGCTATCGATCACGACGGTGCGAGCATGATGCTCTTCGACGCAGTGCCGGACCCGTTCCGAAAGCTCGCCTGGTGTGAGTTCTGCGGCGTCGATCTGTTCGATCACCAGCCTTTTCGTGTCGACCATCTGCTGCAGGTCGATGCCCAGGGCCTTGGATCGCTCGAAAAGTAAGCCGATCTCCTCATCGAAGACGAACATTGCGGCATGTTCACCTCGCTGGATCGCGCCAGCGACGAACGTCAGCGCAAGCAGCGATTTTCCAGTGCCTGCCGGGCCGAGGACGAGGACACTCGACCCACGCTCGACGCCGCCGCCGAGCAAGGCGTTCAGTTGGGGCGATTGGGTCGCGAGCACCTCGCGCTTGAACGGTTTGCGATGTTCTGCCGATACGAGCCTTGGAAATACACGCACGCCACCGGTGTCGATGATGAAATCATGATAACCGCCTCGATATCGCTGCCCTCGATATTTGAGAACGCGCAGTCGGCGGCGTTCGGCGCCATATTCAGGGGACAGTTCCTCGAGGCGAATGACGCCGTGGGCAACGCTGTGCATAGTGCGGTCGTTGGCCTCGCTCGACAGATCATCGAGCATCAACACGGTGGCGCCGCTTCGCGCGAAGTAATGCTTGAGCGCGAGGATCTGGCGTCGATATCGAAGCGACGACTGGGCAAGCAGTCGGATCTCGGAAAGGCTGTCGAGCACGACCCTTTTCGGTTTCACTTTCTCGAACGATTCGAAAATGCGCCTCGTCGTTTCACCAAGTTCCAGGTCGGACGAATAGAGCAGGCTCTGTTGCTGATCTTCGTCCAGCAGACTTTCGGGGGGAACCAGCTCGAAGATGTCGATGCCGTCGAGCAACCAGCCGTGCGACGCCGCGCCAGCGCGGAGCTCGTCCTCAGTCTCCGACAACGTGATGTAGAGAGATGGCTCGCCGACGGCCGCTCCCGCTAGGAGAAATTGAGTTGCGATCGTTGTCTTGCCAGTGCCCGGGCTTCCCTCGGCCAGGAACAAGCGCCCTCGCGCAAGGCCGCCAACGGTGATGTCGTCGAGGCCCGCAATGCCAAAGTTCGCTTTGTCGACTTGATCAGGCAATTTCGTCGCTCCAACGGCAAGACAGGATGTAACGCGACAAACTGCCGTAACGATCCCGGATATCCATGGAGGCCGTGGCGGTGCTCCCGGCGCCAACTGCCAGTTCCCGCCCCGATGGTCGCGGCTATCCGCCCTGGTCAAGGTGGATGTGGGAAAATTGATCTGCTTGGTGACCCCAACGGGACTCGAACCCGTGTTTTCGCCGTGAAAGGGCGACGTCCTAGACCGCTAGACGATGGGGCCGCTCAACGAAGCGGAGTGCCCGTTACGGGAGGCTCGCCCGCCGGTCAACCTCATGCATTGATCGTCGCCGTTGCGGCGCCCCGCCAGCCCACCATGCCCCCTTTGCCCGCTCAGGCTATTGCAGCGTCCTCCAGGTGCATCTCAGCCGCATTACCACCATTCCATTCGTCGCGCTTGATGGTTCCCGCGAGCCACCACCGCTTGTCGCCGGGCGAGGAGAGCAGGGCCTGGCCAAGGTCGGTGGTCGCGCTTCGGAAGGCGATCCACTTGAAGCTCTTGCCGTCGTCGCCGCAGGCGAGCCCTCGCACATGCCCGTCCCCGACAATGCCGGTCCTGAGCAGCCGTGCAGGACCAGCCGCCACGCGAGGCGCGGGCCAGCCGGCGCCGTACGGACCGGCCGCATCCAGGGCATCGCAAAGCTCGCCGGCTACTCCGCGTGGCGCAAGGATGGCGTCGAGCATCAGCGCACGACCATCCAGCGCCCGTTCAACGTCCGAAGCCAGTCGATTGCTGATGAAATCGCGGAAAGAGTCGAGCCCGCCCGGCGCAAGCGTCAGTCCGGCAGCCATCGCATGGCCGCCACCAGCCAAAAGCAGGCCGCTGTCCTTCGCCGCGAGCACCGCCGCGCCAAGATCGACGCCGTTGATCGACCGTCCGGAACCCTTGCCGGTGCCGTCTTCCGTCTCGGCGATGACGATCGCCGGGCGACCAAAGCGCTCCTTCACCCGGCCCGCGACGATGCCGATTACGCCCGGATGCCAGCCCGCGCCCATCACGGTGAGGACAGGCGCACCGTTCAGCTTGTCCGCCTGCTCGAGCGCCTGCTCGCAGACCTGCATTTCGATCGCCCGGCGTTCCTCGTTGAGGCGGTCGAGCTCCGCAGCAATGGTCCGCGCCTCCTCCGGATCGGTGGACGTCAGCAAGCGAACGCCAAGGTCGGACTTGCCGACGCGACCGCCGGCATTGATCCGCGGCCCGAGCGCGAAGCCGAGATCGCGACAACTCGGCGCCTTCACCAGCCGCGCGGCCTCCGCAAGCGCGCTGAGCCCAACGTTCTGACGCCCTGCCATGACCTTCAGCCCCTGCGTCACGAAGGCCCGGTTGAGCGATTGCAACCGGGCGACGTCGGCGACCGTGCCGAGCGCCACCAGATCCAGCAGGTCGATCAGCTTTGGCTCATTGCGGCCGGCGAAAAAGCCGCGAACCCTCAGCTCCCGCAGGAGGGCGACACCCAGCAGGAAAGCCATTCCAACCGCGGCCAGATGCCCATGGGCAGCGCCAAGCTCGCCCTCGTCGAGGCGGTTCGGGTTGATCAAAGCGAAGGCGACAGGAAGCAAGGTCGCGCACTGGTGGTGATCGACCACGATTACGTCGAGGCCCGCGTCCTTCGCCTCCTGAAGCGCGTCGAAGGCCTGAGCCCCACAGTCGACGGTCACGGCGAGGCCGGCTCCGCGCTCCTTCAGCTCGACTAGGGCAGCGCCCGACGGGCCGTACCCCTCCATCAGCCTGTCGGGGATGTAGACTATCGGGTCAGCGCCAAGCCGGCGAAGGAGGAGCATGAGCAATGCCGCGCTCGTCGCACCGTCCACGTCATAATCGCCGAAGATCGCGACTTTCTCGTCGGCCGCGACGGCGTCGGCGAGCCGCTTCGCGCCCTTGTCCATGTCCTGGAAACAGGACGGGTCGGGCAGGAAATCGCGGATGGTCGGCTTGCGGTGGCGCTCGAGGTCGTCGCGCGCGACTCCGCGGGCGAGCAACAGCTCGTCCACCAGCGCGTCCAACGTCATTCCGGGCTCGCCCGACCGCCGCCACTTCCATGGCTGCCCCCCGGCCGACCGCTCCACCCCAAGCGCGTATGTCATGTTGCAAAGCCTAGCAGGCGATCGCGCAGTTGGCGCGCCTCCCCCCTGGGGATTGCGGGGATGGAATGGCCGGTCATTCCACCTCCGGCCACGCCGAACTGCAGGGACGCGACGCCGAACAATCGGCTGACGAAGCTCTCGCGAAGATCGACGCTCTGGATTTTCCTCGCGGGAAGCACCGTGACTCGCCGTTGCCACCAGCCCGTCCGCGTGAGCAGCCGATCGCCGTCGATCGCATAGCCGGTACGGCTCCATGCAAGGAACCGCACGGCGATGACCGCGAGAAGCGCGACGACGAACGCAGCGCCCGCCAGCGGCACAAGGATCAGGTTCGCGATCGCGGCGACATAAAGCGGCACCAAGGCCACGGCCAGGATACCCACATAGGCGCGAGAAACTCGAACCCATCCGATCGAGTGCGGCAAGGTTGCCCAGCCGAGCTGGCCCAGGATGTCGCCAACCTCCTCATCGCGCGCGAGCGGAGCGACCACGTGAGCGCCCCGGCTTCCCTCGTCCTTGGCGAGGCTCTGAAGCCTGACCTCGCGCCAGCCGAGACGGTCGCGCACGGGCCCGGTTGAGATGACCGCGGCCTGCGCACGGCTAATTGGCAGAGTCACGTCGGTGCGCGTGAGGAGCCCGCGCCGCCTCCGCAATCCGACGCCGGTTCGATCGAGGCGGAAACCGAAGTCGGTCAGCACGCTACGGACGACGCCGGTAACAACGCCGATCAGGACCAGCAGCGCAACCCCGGCGACCCCCGTCGCGACCTGGTGCGCGATGATGAAATCGCGGATCGGGCCTCCGGCGCTGAGCAGGCTCAGCCAGAATCTGCGGCTGAACGGATCGAATCCCAGCACATCGCCGAAGGTCTGCGTTAGGCCAAAAAGGCCCGCGAAGACCGCCAGCGAGAAGTTGAATGTACCCGCGAGCAGAAGCCTACTTAAATCCATCGCATAAATGGGTGAAGTGTCGGCCGGGGCCGCCTCCGTTGGCGCGTCAGTAGCGACCGCTGCAGTCTGCCCTCGACGCGACCGAACCAACTTTCGGAGTTCCTGCGCGCGCTCCAGCAAGATCGCCTGCAGGACGCCCTCTTCCTCGCCGGCCGAGCCGCCGGTCTCGAACTTGACCCTGGCGAGGCCAAACAGCCGGGCGACCGGTCCCTGAGTGATGTCGACGTCCTGGATCCGGCCGAATGGGATCGATCGGTGGGTCCTGTTCAGGATGCCGCTGTCGATTCGGATTTCATTCTCCCCGACGCGATACTCAAATCGCCGCCAGTAGAGGAACAGCCCGGCCGCCATGAACAGGATCAGCAGGACCGCGCCGATCAGCGCCGTCTGCATTCTGCCCGAAACGGCGAGATAGCCGATTCCGGCATAGCCGCCTGCCATGCCGCGTAAGGATCCACCGAAACCCGGTCAGCAGGAAGAGCGGGTGGAGATGTTCCGGCGGGCCGACCGCCGCATCGTCAGGCGAAGTCTGTTCGGACATGTTCGCGGATGATGTCACGGATTTCGGCAGCCCGCTCCGGTGCAAGGCCGGGGAGGGTCACGAGGCTGTTATGGGTTCCGGCCGTGTGCACGACCAGGGTCGCCACGCCGAACAGTTTCTCGAGGGGGCCGCGAGTGACGTCGATGTGCTGCACGCGGACGAGCGGCACGACCGTGTCGACGTGGAAGAGCCAGCCGCGGACGACTTGCAGCAGCTTTTCGGTCAGCCGGTAATGGAGACGTGCGTAGATCCGCTGGGGCGCGGTCAAGACCCCCGCTGCCGCGATCACGAACACCGCGACCGTCGGGAAACCCGTAAATTCCGTCTCCTTGAGCAGGATCCGGTCGAACATTGTCGCCGCCGCCCAGACCGCCAGCCAGAATATGAGAAAGCGCACCCGGAGCACGCTCTTGTATCCCGGCTCGACCGGCTCAAGCGCCGGCGGCGCAGGCTGTTCCGGCTCCGTCGTCATCCACCCTCCCCTTTGGTCCCTTGTTCAACAACCGCCCTTCGCCCGCAAGATGGTGGCGACGATCAGGAACCGGAACCGGCATTCGTGCTTAGTGCCTTGAAGGAGAAGCGCATGCGGCAGAATTGGCCGGCGAAGCTGTGGCTGGTGCGGCATGGCCAGAGCCAGGGCAATGTTGCGCGCGACGCAGCCGATGAAGCCGGGCTGCACGAGATCGCCATCGAGGTCCGAGACGTCGACGTGCCGCTTTCGGAACTGGGGCACGGCCAGGCCCAGGCGACCGGCCGCTGGTTCGCTGCCCTACCCGCGGAGCAGCGACCCGAGGTCATATTGTCGTCGCCTTACCTGCGCGCGCGCCAGACCGCCGAGGCGATCTGCCAGGCCGGCGGTCTCGCCGGTCCGGTGAAATTGGTCATCGACGAACGCCTCCGCGAGCGGGAGTTCGGGATCTTCGATCGCCTGACCGGCGTCGGGATCCGGGCCAAATTCCCCGAGGAAAGCGCACATCGCGCCAAGCTCGGCAAGTTCTACCACCGGCCGCCTGGCGGCGAGAGCTGGGCCGACGTGATCCTCCGCCTCCGATCGGCGATGAATACCATCAACCTGCACTATTGCGATCGACGGGTGCTGATCGTCTGCCACCAGGTCGTGGTTCTTTGCATGCGCTACATTCTGGAAGAGCTGACCGAGGAAGCCATCCTTCAGATCGACAGGCAGGCCGAGATCCTCAATTGCGGCATCTGCGCTTACGACTTCGAGCCGGACGCAGGTGGACTGTGCGTGCCCAAACTCGAAGCCTGGAACCACGGCGCTCCGCTGGAGGCCGAAGGCGCTCCGCAGACCGCCGAGCCCGACATGATGACCGGGACGCGATGAAGGCTGGGAAGCCGCTCACGCGGTCCGCGCTCAAGAATTTCCCGCTGCCACCGGTCGTTGATGGCGACAAGGAGACGAAGGGCCGAATTCTCATCGTCGCCGGCTGCCGCGAATTGGCCGGCGCAGCCCTGCTCGTTGCGCGATCCGCGATGCGCGCCGGCGCGGGCAAGCTGCGCATGGTCACCGTGGACGCCGTCGCCATCGGCACCTCGCTCGCCATGCCCGAAGCCATGGTCCTCGGTCTGGAGGAAGCGCGTGACGGGGGCTTCACGCGAAAAGCGATCCGCCGCCTCGGCGAGGAGGCCGGGGGTTCGGACGTGGTCGTTGCGGGCCCCGGCATGGCCAATTCGGCCAGCTGCGGCCAACTCGCGAAGGTGCTGCTCCAGAGCGAGGCATCGGTGGTGCTCGACGCCGCCCTGCTGCACAGCCTTGAGCCAATCGGCACCGACAAAAGGCACGGACCGCTGCCCGTCCTCCTGCCTCATGCCGGCGAGCTCGCCTCCCTACTGGAATGCGATGAAGCAGAGATCGAGAGCGATCCGGTCGGCTGCGGCCTGCGCGCCGCGAAGCTCCACCAGGCGATCGTCCTCGTCAAAGGCGTAACAAGTCATGTTGTCACACCGGATGGCCGCGCCTGGACCTACAAAGGCGGCGCTCCGGGCCTCGGGGTTTCAGGCAGCGGCGACACACTTGCGGGTATCGTCGGCGGACTGATGGCGCGCGGCGCCGACCCGCTTGCCGCATTGCTATGGGGGGTGCTCCTCCACGGCGAAGCAGGGGAGGCGCTTGCCGCCAAGGTCGGACCGGTCGGCTTCCTTGCCCGCGAGATCCCCGACGAGATTCCCGCGCTTCTCCCGCGCTAATGCTCGTTCGACGTGTGACGTTCCAGCTCGTCACCGACCAGCCGGACGACGTGGAGCACGTTGGTCGAGCCCGCCGTTCCGAACGGGATACCGGCCATGATCACGACGCGGTCGCCGCCCGCGGCCAGATGATGGCGCAGCGCCATGCGCTTCGCCTTGCCGACCATTTCCTCGAAGCTGGAAACGTCGCGCGAGTGGATCGAGTGGACGCCCCAGTAGAGGCCCATGCGGCGCGAAGTGACCTGCGACGGGCTCATCGCCAGGATCGGAACCGGCGGACGCTCACGCGCAATGCGGCGGGCGGTCGAGCCGGACTTGCTGAAGACGACCATCGCCTTCGCGTTCACGGTGTTCGCGATCTGCCGGGAAGATCCTGACAGCGCGTCGGCGATCGTCGGCTCGAGCTTGGTCTCGGTGAAGTGGACCCGCGACGAATAGACCGGGTCGCGTTCCACGCTGTTGGCGATCCGGTCCATCATCGCCACGGCTTCGGCCGGATAACTGCCCGCGGCGCTTTCCGCCGAAAGCATCACGGCGTCCGCACCGTCGTAGATTGCGGTGGCCACGTCGCTCACTTCGGCGCGCGTCGGCGTGGGCGAGGTGATCATCGATTCGAGCATCTGGGTGGCGACGACCACCGGCTTTCCGAACTGGCGGGCGGACGCGACGATCCGGTTCTGCAACGGCGGAACCTCCTCGGGCGGCAGCTCGACCCCGAGATCGCCACGGGCGACCATCACCCCGTCGGCGAGCGCAATGATGTCGGTCAGACGATCGAGCGCTGCCGGCTTCTCGATCTTGGCCATCAGTGCCGCCTTGTCGCCGATCAGCGCCCGCGCCTCGGCCACGTCCTCGGGCCGCTGGACGAAGGACAGCGCGATCCAGTCCGCCCCTTGATCGAGCGCAAACTGAAGGTCCGACTTGTCCTTGTCCGTAAGCGCGGGGATCGGAACGACCACGTCCGGGACGTTGACGCCCTTGTTGTTCGAAACGGTTCCGCCGACCTGGACCTCGGCCGTGATGCTCGCATCCGCCGATTCCAGCACCTTCAGGCGCACCTTGCCGTCATCGATCAGAAGCCGGTCGCCGGGACCGATGGCCGCAAACAGCTCCGGATGCGGCAGCTCGACGCGCTTGGAGTTGCCGAGTGAATTTTCCTGATCGAGGACGAGCCGCTGGCCTTTCTCCAGCATGGCCGAGCCGCCTTCGAAGCTGCCCACACGGAGCTTCGGCCCCTGGAGGTCGAAAACGATCGTGGTGGGCCGCCGCAGCTCCTTTTCGAGCGCGCGGATGGATTCGACGAGCTTGGCCTTCGACTTCTGGTCGCCATGGCTCATGTTGATCCGGAAGGCATCGGCGCCGGACAGCATCAGCTTGCGGATCATCGCCGGCTTGCTGGACGCAGGGCCGAGCGTCGCCAGAATCTTCACCTTGCGGGAACGTGGTCTAAGCGGCTCGGTCATCTTTTCTCCGTGGTCCGCGCTCGGCCATAAAGGGTTGCGACTGTGGTTCAACCGGCTTGAGCGGCCGTCCGGCCTCGCTTACAGCCGCATCGAATCCCTGAACGGAGTTTGAGACAGATGGCGGAAGGTACCGTCGCGGCCGACCAGTTGCGACTATTCATCGAGCGGATCGAGCGTCTTGAGGAAGAGAAGAAGGGCATCGCGGACGACGTGAAGGACGTCTACGCGGAGGCCAAGTCCAAGCGGTTACGACCCGAAGATCATGCGCATGATCGTTCGGCTTCGCAGAATGGAGACGCACACGCGCCAGGAGCAGGACGCAGTCCTCGAAACCTATCGCAACGCGCTCGGTCTCGCGTAAGGAACGGCAATGGCGGGCCATTCCAAATTCAAGAACATCATGCATCGCAAGGGTGCGCAGGACAAAAAGCGCTCCGCGATGTTCTCGAAGCTCAGCCGCGAAATCACCGTGGCAGCGAAGATGGGCCTGCCCGATCCCGACATGAATCCGCGCCTTCGCGCCGCGGTCCTCGCGGCCAAGGCGCAATCGATGCCCAAGGACAATATCCAGCGGTCGATCGACAAGGCGGCGCGCAGCGATGCCGAGACGTATGAGGAAATCCGCTACGAGGGCTTCGGCCCCGGCGGAGTCGCGATCATCGTCGAGGCGCTCTCCGACAATCGCAACCGCACGGCGACCAACGTCCGCACAGCCTTCTCGAAGAACGGCGGCAACCTTGGCGCCTCCGGATCCGTCAGTCACGGCTTCGAGCGGATGGGCCTCATCGAATATGGCGCGAGCGCGGGCGATGCCGACAAAGTGCTGGAAGCCGCGATCGAAGCCGGCGCCGATGACGTCCAGTCCGACGAGGAGGGCCATGAGATCTGGACCTCGGTGGACTCGCTCCACGAAGTCGCGAAGGCGCTGGAAGGGGCGCTGGGCGAGGCGGATGCGGTCAAGCTCGGCTGGAAGCCCGGCCTCGAAGTCGAGGTCCGCGGCGACGATGCCGGCACGCTGATGAAGCTCATCGACACCCTCGAAGAGGACGATGACGTCCAGACCGTCTGGGGTAATTACAACGTCCCCGACGAGGAGCTGGAGAAGCTTGCCTAGGCTGCTCGGGTTGGACCCCGGGCTGGGCACGACCGGCTGGGGGCTGATCCAGGCAGACGGCAATCGCCTTTCCCACATCGCCAACGGCCAGCTGAAGACGGACACGGCCGCAACGCTTCCGGAGCGGCTCGCCGATCTCGCGCGCCAACTCGAGGCGCTCATCGCCGAGCACGCACCCGAGGCGGCGGCGGTCGAAGAGGTCTTCGTCAACAAGAACCCGCAGTCGACGCTGAAGCTCGGCCAGGCGCGCGGAGTGGTGTTGATGTGCGCGGCGCGGGCGGGAATCGCGGTCGGCGAATATGCTCCGACGCTGGTGAAGAAGGCAGTGGTCGGCACAGGCGGAGCCGAGAAGGCGCAGGTCCACGCCATGGTTTCGCGCCTGCTTCCCGGAGCGAAAATCGCCGGCCCGGACGCGGCTGACGCGCTCGCGGTGGCCATCACCCACGCTCATCACTTGGCGAGCGCCCGCCGCATCGCTTAAGCCTAGCGGGCATGATCGCTCGCTTAACCGGAAAGCTCGCCGAAATCAGCGCCGACACAGTGATCGTCGACGTCGGCGGCGTCGGCTACCTGATCCACGCCAGCAGCCGCACGCTCGACGCGATCGGTCCGGTTGGCGGAGACGTACTGATCCTCACCGAGCTTCAGGTGCGCGAGGATGCCTGGACCCTATTCGGCTTCGGCTCGTCGGTGGAGCGAGATTCATTCCGCGCTCTGACCTCGGTCCAGGGAGTGGGCGGCCGCCTCGCGCTCGCCATCCTTTCGGTCCTCTCGCCCGACGAATTGGCACGCGCTGTGAGCCAAGGCGACAAAGCCATGATCGGCCGAGCCAACGGTGTCGGACCGAAACTCGCCGCCCGCATCGCCAACGAGCTTCAGGGCAAGCTCGGCGTCGCTGGCCTCGGCGCATCGCTCGCGCCAGCACCACGCGCCGGAGCCGCGGCGGACGCTTTGTCCGCGCTCGGCAACCTCGGCTTCAAGCCTGCCGAAGCCAGCGCCGCCGTCAACGCCGCTCAGGACGAGCTGGGCCCCGACGCCGGGCTGGATGCGCTGGTCCGGCTGGCGTTGAGGAAGGCCGGGAAATAGGCCGATGATCGAACAGCTGCTCCAATCCGTCGTTCCGACCGTCGTTCAGGTGATCGAGCTGATCGGCGTCGCAATCATCTCAATCGGCGCGCTGGTGACGCTCGTGCAGTTCGCCGTTGCTACCGCGCGCGGGATCAAGATCGAAGAAGCGGTCGCGATGCTTCGGTCCAATCTTGGACGTGCCATTCTGGTCGGGCTGGAGCTTCTGGTCGCCGCCGACATCATCCACACGGTGCTCGTGGAGCTTACTCTCGAATCCGTCGCGGCGCTGGCAGGGATCGTGATCATCCGCACCTTGCTGAGCTTCTCTCTGGAAGCCGAGATCGATGGTCAGTGGCCGTGGCAGCGAGGGCGGCAACGCGCATCGAAGGCGAGAGAATGACTGCACGTATAGCCTCCTGCCGCTGCGGACAGCTCAAGGCCAACGTAACCGGCGAGCCAGTGCGCGTGTCCGTCTGCCATTGCCTGAACTGCAAGAAGCGTTCGGGCAGCGCCTTTGCCGTTCAGGCGCGCTGGCCGGCAGAGAAGGTGACGATCGAAGGTCGGTCAGGAAGCTTTGTGAAGGTGGCCGACAGCGGCAACCCAGCCACGTTCCATTTCTGCCCGGAATGCGGCTCCGACGTGCATTACGAGATCAACGGCAAGTTCGACGGACTGGTCGCCATCCCGCTAGGCGCGTTCGACGACCCTTATTTCCTTCAGCCGCGCTTTTCCGTGTGGGAGGAGCGCAAGCATGACTGGGTCGGGATCCTTGGGGACGACGTCGAACACACGTTTTGAGCTCTCAGCCGCCCCAAGCCTCGCGGTAAACGCGCAGGAAGTTGCCGCCCATCAGCTTCTCCAGCCGCGCCTCGCTCCAGCCGCGCTTCTGCAGGTCGGCGGCGAAGCGACGGTAGCGGTCGACGGAGTTGTACGCCTCGACCATCGGGTAGACGTCCACGCCCTCGCCGGGCGCGGCGATGCCCGCCTTGATCCGCTCGAGCGCCCATTTCCGAAGCCGCTCCTTGGCTGCCGCGTCGAGCAGCATCGGCAGCGGGCCATTGTCGGTTCCGATTCCCACATGATCCTCGCCCGCGACGTTTGCGATGTGCTCGACGTGGCGCAGCAGGTCCTCGCCCTGCGGCTTACTGTCGAGCGTCAGGAACGGCATGAAATAGACGCCGACCACGCCGCCTTTGTCGGCGACGGCCTTGATCGTCTCGTCGCTGGTATTGCGAACATGATCGGTCAGCGCCCTCGCGCCCGTATGGCTGATGACCAATGGCCGCTTCGCATGCGCCGCCGCTTCCGCCATCGTTCTCGCTCCGCCATGGCTGAGGTCCAGAAGCAATTTCTCAGCCTCGATCCGCTCGATCGTCGCCCGCCCAAGCTTTGACAGGCCCGCATTGGCCGGCTCGAGCGCGCCGTCGCCGGCGAGGTTGCGGTTGTTGTAGGTCAGCTGGACGGTCAGCACGCCGTCCTTCTTCATCTGCGCAAGGCGGTCGAGCTCCGGCCCGACCATCGCCGTATCTTGCGTGCCTAGGATCACCCCGAGCTTCCTCTCGCGCTTGGCCCTGAGGATGTCGGGGGCGCTACGGACCAGAAGCAGATAGTCGGGATTGGCGTTGAAGATGTTTGTCTTCTCCGCGATGCCCTTTTGATATTCGGCCCACGGATCGGCGACATTTCCGACGGGCATGACGGTATCGCGTATGACCGTGACGCCTGTCGCCAAAGTCTCAGACCATCCCCTGTCGCTGATGCGCAGTTGCTCCTCGGGCGTGTAGGGATCGCCGAGGCCGCCAAGCCCGTCGATGACGATCGCGCGGTCATACCACGCGCCTGGAGAACGGCGTTGCGCCAGCCCCGGTCCCGCGACCAAGGCAGCGGCCCCGGTCGCAATCAATGTCCGTCGATCGACCTGCATATCGCCCCCGCAAGTTTACGCCCGCCCGGGCAACAGTAAGCGCCTTGTCGCAAGCGCGTCCATCTGCGAATCAACTGACATCGATGGCCACCGACCCCGCCCGAATCACCACGCCTGAGCGCACAACCGAGGACGCCGACGCCGCGCTTCGGCCGAAGAGCCTCGACGAGTTCGTCGGGCAGCAGGCGGCGCGCGAAAACCTGCGGATCTTCGTCAATGCGGCTAAGAGCCGCGGCGAGGCGCTCGACCATGTGCTCTTCCACGGCCCCCCTGGCCTAGGAAAGACGACCCTTGCCGGCATCCTTGCCCGCGAGATGGGCGTCGGATTCCGCGCCACGTCGGGCCCGGTTATCGCGAAGTCCGGCGACCTCGCGGCGCTGCTCACCAACCTGGAAGACGGCGACGTCCTGTTCATCGACGAGATCCACCGCCTCAATCCGGCGGTCGAGGAAGTGCTCTATCCCGCGATGGAGGACCGGGCGCTCGACCTGATGATCGGCGAAGGACCGTCGGCACGGTCCGTGCGCATCGACCTTCCCCGCTTCACTCTGGTTGGTGCGACAACGCGACAGGGACTTCTCACCACGCCTTTGCGCGACCGCTTCGGAATCCCGGTTCGCCTCAACTTCTACACGGTCGAGGAGCTGGAACAGGTCATCCGCCGTGCAGCACGGCTACTCTCGGTCGGCATCACCGACGACGGATCACGCGAGGTCGCGCGACGCTCGCGCGGCACTCCGCGCATCGCCGGCCGCCTGCTTCGACGCGTCCGCGACTTCGCCCATGCGGTCGGCGCGGATTCTATCGACGCCGGTGTCGCCGACAAGGCGCTGTCGCGTCTTGAGATCGACAGCCTTGGCCTCGACGCGATGGACCGGCGCTACCTCACGATGATCGCTGATCTCTACGGCGGAGGACCGGTGGGCGTCGAAACCCTTGCCGCCGGGCTCAGCGAGCCGCGCGACACGATCGAGGACGTGATCGAGCCTTTTCTCATTCAGCTGGGCCTCATCGCCCGAACGGCACGAGGACGCTGCCTGAATGGCCGCGGCTACACGCACCTCGGCCTGAACCCACCCGCCGGCGCGCAGGCCGGCCTGTTCGACCCGGGAGCAAGCCCCAAGTGATGTCACGGATATTGCTGACTCTCGCCGCGTTCATGGCGACGGCGCCCGCATCAGCGCAGGCCCCTGCCGCTCCTGCCCCTGTCGACTATTCGAACGCGGCGAACTGGATTTGCCTGCCGGGACGCGCCGACATCTGCTCGACCCCGCTCGGAACGACCGCCCTCAATCCGAACGGCTACGGGGCGGTGGGGCAGAGCATCGTCGCAAAAAATCCGCCGCTGGACTGCTTCTACGTCTATCCGACCGTCTCGCGGGACAGCGGCATGAACAGCGACCTCGTCGTAGATGCCAGCGAGCGGGGAGCGGCGCAGGTGCAGTTCGCGCGCTTCGCCGGCGTTTGCCGGACCTTCGCCCCGGTCTACCGCCAGATGACGCTCGGCGCGGTCGCGGCCGCGGCCGCCGGAGCGGACATGAAGCGCCCCGGTTTGATCGCTTATTCGGACGTCGCGAACGCCTGGCGCACCTATCTCGCGCGCTACAACAAGGGCCGCCCGTTCGTTCTCATCGGCCACAGCCAGGGCTCGCTGATGCTGCAGGAGATCATCAAGAACGAGATCGAGGGCAAGCCTATCGCGCGACAGATGCGCCGCGCCATCCTGCCCGGATACAATCTCTACGTGCCGCAGGGTCGGCGCTTCGGCGGGACGCTGAAGAGCACTCCCATTTGCGCTTCGCCAAGCGAAACCGGCTGCGTGATGAGCTGGGTCAGCTTCCGCGAAAACAACGTCCCTCCCGCCGGCGCGATCTTCGGCGTCGCTCCACAGCCGGGGATGACGGTCGCCTGCACCAACCCGGCGCGGCCGGGCTCCGGCGGCTGGGAACGGTTCGACAGCTACTGGAATGCGCGCTGGTCGCTTCCAGTGCCTGGCGGTCCGATCCAATGGTCGACCGAAGGCGCTCCTTCGACGCCGTTCGTCCGGACGGAAGGCCTCGTGTCGGGCCGTTGTGTCACCGACGGCCAGCGCGGCTATCTGTCGGTCCGCGTCCACGCAAACCCGAAGGACAGGCGTACCGACCGCGTCTATGGCGAGGTCGGCCTGCTCGGCATGTTCGTACCTGGCTGGGGCATGCACCTGGCTGATGTTGCGGAAGCCCAGGGCGACCTCATCCGCCAGGTCGAGGAGGTTGGCCGCGCTCGGTGACCGACTTCCACACACCCTATCGCGGCGGATTCGTCGGACCCGAGCACCGCTTCGCCTTGACGGTCTATTTCGAGGACACGGACACGGCCGGGGTCGTTTACTACGCCAACTATCTGAAGTTCATGGAGCGCGCGCGGTCCGACATGATCCGAGCAGTAGGAGTGGACCAGGGTGCAGCTCTTAGAGCGGACGGAAGCGCCTATTACGTCGCGGAAGTGGACATCAAATATCGCAAACCCGCCAGGCTCGGCGACGATCTGCTGGTCGTCAGCACGGTCGAAGCGGTTCGGGCCGCCTCGGTCGACATTCATCAACGGGTCATGCGCGGCCAAGAAGTATTGACCGACGCGAGGGTGACCGCCGCCTTCCTGGACCGAGACGGCCGGCCGCAGCGCCAGCCGAAGGACTGGGTCGAGCGATTCAAGACAATCATGTCCGGGAAGTGATGCGTTTTTCGATCTCAAATCTTGCCTTGTTCGCCGCAGCCATGGCCGTGGGAGGCACCGCGCAAGCCCAGTCGCAGCTGGTTATCGCGGTTCCGCAGCTGCCGACCCCGCGAAACGTCGAGACCGAGGGTGGGCAGACCGGAGTCATCGGTATCCAGATCGCGCAGCAGATCGTCTCCGACCTTCGAACGGCGGGCTCCATCTATCCGATGGGCCCGGACGGCCTGAAGCACTACACGCCGACCGAGGCGGGTGCGCCGCTCTATCCGAACTGGGCGAACATCGGCGCCGGCGCTTTGGTCACGGGCTACGTCCAGGCTCGTGACGACGGACGGATCACCGTCGCCTGCTACCTCTACGACCTCAAGCAGCGGCGCGAGATGACCCGCAAGGGCTTCGTCGTCGATCCCAAGGAATGGCGC
The DNA here is from genome assembly GCA_963829625.1 of uncultured Alphaproteobacteria bacterium. Taxonomy (GTDB): domain Bacteria; phylum Pseudomonadota; class Alphaproteobacteria; order Sphingomonadales; family Sphingomonadaceae; genus Sphingomicrobium. The sequence continues at coordinate 124,996 of CAWHJH010000006.1, forward strand.
CGCGCCGCGCACCGCTGCGCCGGCGCCTTCTTCACCGCCGTGACCAAACGGCCCGGCCGTTTCGACAGCCGCATCGCCTATGTCGCCGCGACGGGGTCTCGCACGCAACCGGTCAAGCGCATCGCGATCATGAACTGGGACGGGACCGACCATAGCTATCTGACCCAGGGCGAAGTCACCGTCACCAGCCCGCGCCTCTCCCCGGATGGACAGCGCATCGCCTACATGAGCTTCGCCGGTGGAATACCGCACGTCCGCGTCGTGGGCGTCGACGGCAGCAACGATCGTCAGCTTGTGCAATCGCAGTCGATGAGCTTCTCGCCGCGCTTCTCGCCCGACGGACGTTCGATCGCCTTCTCCATGGCTGCCGACGGCAACACCGACATCTATGTCGTCGATGCCGATGGCGGCCTTCCCCGCCGTCTGACGACCACGCCTGGCATCGATACCTCGCCAAGCTTCTCACCCGACGGATCGAGGATCGTGTTCGAAAGCGATCGAGGCGGCGCTCAGCAGATTTACGTGATGGACGCCGACGGTTCCGGGCAGCGGCGCATCAGCTTCGGCGGCGGCGCCAATTCAGCGCCGGTCTGGAGCCCGGACGGCGAGCGGATCGCCTTCGCCCGATGGACCGGTTCGGGCATCGGCATCGGAGTGATGAGCCCGACCGGAGCCAACGAGAAGATGCTCACCAGCGGCTGGCAGGACGAGGCTCCGAGCTGGGCCCCGGACAGCGAATGGCTGGTCTTCCAGCGCACGCAGCAGGGAACGGGAGCAACTTCGCTCTACACCGTTACGGTCGGCGGAGGTGAGCCGAAGCTGCTGGCGACGCCAACCCCGGGCGCTGACCCGAACTGGTCGGGAGCGGCGCAATGATCCGGGCATTCATCCTTCTGGCTGCATTCGTCGGCACCGCGGCATCCGCGCAGTACCAGCCCTACCCCTACCCGCCACCGCAGCCCGCACCAGGCTATCCGGCACCGGCACCCGGCTATCCGCAGCCCGGCTATCCAGGAATGCAGGGGCCTGTCCTCGCACTACCGGTGTTGGAGGCCGACCTCCGGGCGAAGGCGGGATCGGACACGGTCCGCTTCGGCCGCGATTCCTATGTGCTGACGCCGCAGGCGCAGGCGACTCTGACCGCCCAGGCGCAATGGCTGATTCAGCATCCGTTCGTTCGGGCAAGCATCGAAGGCCATGCGGACGGGCGGCAGACTCGGGACTACGCTTTCGCGCTCGGTGAGCGCCGCGCGGCGGCCGTGCGCAATTATATGATCGCTTCAGGCGTCCCGCCGCAGCAGCTGCAGATCGTCAGCTGGGGACGGGAGCGGCCGACTGCGGCCGCTACCCATGACGCGAGCTGGCTTCAGAACAGCCGCGTCGTCACTGTATTGAAGCAGCCGCAGGAACCCTATTTCCTGCCGCCGCAGCCGCTTCCGCAGCAGTACCGCTAGGCTCAGGCCGCGTAGCGCTGGTGCGAACCGAGCCAGGAGCGCGCCTGGCGCTGGGCTTCGGCAATCTCGCGCGCCGTCATCTCGATGGCGATCTCCGCCCGGCACTGCTGGCCGCGCGTGCAGCCCGACAGAGCGGCGAGGTTGAACCATTTGTGCGCTTCGATGAGATCGACCGGCACGCCCCCGCGGCCCGTCGAATAAACAACGCCAAGCTCGAACAAGGCATCGACATTGCCGCGCTCTGCGTCCGCGAGACGGCTGCGGATCAGGAATTCCGCACTTTTTTGACTGATTGCACCCACTTGAACTCTCCCCCTGGTACGAGGAGACATTCCGACGCGGATGGAAAATAAATAGTTAACGGCGTCGTGGCGTCAGAGTCACACGCCGACAGCGATGTTGTCGATGAGGCGCGTCTTGCCGATCACCGCCGCGGCGATCAGCCGCATCGGCCCACCCGGAAAGTCCAGCGGCTCCAGCGTCATCGCGTTGACCAAAGCGACATAGTCGATGCGCGAGAAGCCTGCGGCCCTCAAGCGATTCTTGGCTTCTTCCAGCGCCTCGGGCACCGGGGCTCCCGACAGCATCTGCTCAGCGGCCTCGTTTAAGGCGCGCGGAAGCTCGACCGCCCTCCTGCGCTCGTCCGCCGACAGATAGGCATTGCGCGACGACAGAGCCAGGCCATCCAGATCGCGGACCGTCTCCACGCCGAGGACCTCGACGCCGAGCTGGAGATCCTGCGCCATGCGACGGATAACGGCGAGCTGCTGGAAGTCCTTCTCGCCGAACAAGGCGATGTCGGGCCGCACGGCGCAAAGCAGCTTGGCGACGACGGTCGCGACCCCGTCGAAGTGGCCCGGCCGCGCCTCGCCTTCCCAGCGGTCGCTCAGTCCCTTCACGCTCACCGCCGTCGCGAAGCCCGGCGGATACATATCCGCTGCGGCCGGCAGCCAGAGCAGGTCGCAGCCCGCTTCGGCAAGCATCGCGGCGTCCTTTTCCTCCTGCCGCGGGTAACGGTCGAGGTCTTCGTTCGCGCCGAACTGAAGCGGGTTGACGAAGATGGTGGCGGCGACACGGTCCGCCTTGCGCCGCGCTTCCTCGATCAACGCCAGATGGCCGGGGTGGAGCGCACCCATGGTCGGCACCAGCGCCAGGCTTTTCCCCCCGGCCCTCAAGGCGATGAGAGCGGCGGTGAGCTGACGCGCCTCACGGATTGATTGCAAGGATTCAACCCCTTCGGTAAACCGTTAACCGGGGCGCGGTTCTTGGAGCCGCGTGGGAAAAGTGCAAGGGGGTGGGGATCATGGCCCAACCGCATTTCATCGTCTTCGCCAACGAAAAGGGCGGAACCGGCAAATCGACGACCGCCGTCCACACGGCCGTCGCGCTCGCTGCCACCGGGCAAAGCGTCGCTGCGCTCGACCTCGACAGCCGCCAGCGGACCATGACCCGCTATCTCGAGAATCGCGACGCCACCATGCGCCGGCTCAACACGCACCTCCCACAGGCTCGGTACAGGGTGCTCGAGAACTCAGACGCACGAGGCGCTCGAAGAAGCGATTCGCGAGCTCAGCGAAAGCGTGGACGTGATCGTAATCGACACGCCCGGCCGCGACGACCCGATCGCCCGCGCGGCGATCCTCAGGGCCGACACTTTGGTGACCCCGATGAACGACAGCTTCGTCGACCTTGACCTGATCGGGCAGGTCCACCCGGAAAATTACAAGATCACGCGTCCGAGCTTCTATGCGGAGCTGATCTGGAACAGCCGCACCCAACGCGCGAAGAACACGGGCAAGAGCGTCGACTGGGTGGTGCTGCGCAACCGCCTGCAACATATCGAGAGCCACAATCTCCGCCGTGTCGGCGCAGCGCTCGACGAGCTTGCGCGCCGCGTCGGCTTCCGGGTCATTCCGGGCCTTGGCGAGCGCGTCATCTACCGCGAACTCTTCCCGAAGGGCCTGACCCTGCTCGACATCAAGCAGATCGGCGAGGTCGGGCTTGGGCACATCACCGCCAGGCAGGAGCTTCGCGAGATGATTGCCGGACTCGGCATTCCCGAGCCGGGCGTTGAGGAGCCTATCGCCGCGGCAGGTTGAACGTGGCAGCCGATTGGGTCATTGCGGCGCCTGCCGAATAAATCCCTGATTTCTAGCGAGTTCAATGACCCACAGCTTCGATCGCACCATTCTGCGCGAATATGACATTCGCGGCATCGTCGGAAAAACCCTCAACGAGGCGGACGCTTACGCGCTGGGCCGCACCTTCGCGGCGCTAGCCACGGATGAAGGCGCCAATCGCCTCGCCGTCGGCCGTGACGGGCGGACCCACTCGCCCGTCCTTGCAGCGGAACTCATCCGCGGACTGACCGAAGGCGGCATCAGCGTCGACGACATCGGGATCGGCCCCAGTCCGATGCTCTATTTCGCCGTCTCGACGCTTGCCGTGCAGGGCGGAATCCAGGTTACCGGAAGCCACAATCCATCCGACTACAACGGCTTCAAGATGCTGCTGAACGGCCGCTCGGTGTTCGGCGACGAGATCCAGCGGATCGGCCGTCGTGCGGCCGATGGCGACTGGACGGAAGGCCGCGGTACCGTCGCGCAGGTCGACATTGCCGACACCTACGTCGACCGGCTCGTTCAGGATTTCCAGGGCGGCAAATTCCGCATCGGCTGGGATGCCGGCAACGGCGCGGCCGGGCCCGCGCTCGAGAAGCTCATCGCGAAGCTCCCGGGGGAGCATCACGCGATCCACACTGAAGTCGACGGCACCTTTCCGAACCATCACCCCGACCCCACGGTCGAAGCCAATCTTGCGGACCTGAAGGCGCTCGTTGCCGAGAAGCAGCTCGACTTCGGCATTGCGTTCGACGGCGACGCCGACCGGATCGGTGCGGTCGACGCCAAAGGCCGTGTCGTCTGGGGCGACCAGTTGCTGATGATCCTCGCCGAGCCAGTGCTGAAGGAGCATCCGGGGGCGACGATCATCGCCGACGTCAAGGCCAGCCAGATCCTCTTCGATCATGTCGCGAAAATCGGCGGCACGCCGCTAATGTGGAAGACTGGGCACAGCCTGATCAAGTCGAAGATGAAGGAAACGGGCGCGCCGCTCGCGGGCGAGATGAGCGGGCACATCTTCTTCAAGCATCGCTGGTACGGCTTTGACGATGCGCTGTACGCCGCCGTCCGGCTGATCGAGGCGATTGCACAATCGGGCAAGTCGCTGACCGAGATCATGGACGAGATGCCGAAGTCGACGGCGACACCCGAATTGCGTTTCCCGGTCGATGAGAGCCGCAAGTTCGCGGTCGTCGCCGAGGTGCTCCATCGCCTGTCGAGCAATGGCGCGCGCGTCGATTCGACCGACGGCGCGCGCGTGATGACCGACGACGGCTGGTGGTTGCTGCGGGCATCGAACACGCAGGATGTCCTGGTCGCCCGCGCCGAAGCTCGCGACGAAGATGGCCTCAATCGCCTGATGATGCAGATCGACGAGCAACTCGCCTTGTCGGGCGTCGAGCGGACGGAGAGTAGCGGGCACTAGGAACGGGTTGGGGCCCGCCGATCCCGAGGTGTCGTCAAAGACGACGGGCCCCATGGTGAACTGGCCGCTGAGCAGTGAAGCGCAGCGGCCAGTCCGCAACTTACAAGAGGCAGGAAATTACGCCGGCTCGTTACGCAACTTGAGCCAGCTTCGGCGAACGACGGCGGCGAATTGCGAAACCCACGGCCCCGAAACCGATCAGCATCATCGCCCAGGTGCTCGGTTCCGGAACCGATGGGCTCACATAGGTGAAGGTGCCGCTCACGCGCGCATTTCCCGGCGTTCCGAATGTCGCGTCCTGGAGGAGCAGCGAGAACGATCCCCCAGATCCGAAATTGAAAAGGGTCGGAGTGTTGGACCAGTCCACTGCGCCGCATCCGCCCGCCAGAATGCCGCAGCTGGTGAACGGAATGATGAAGCCGGTGGTGGAGCCGGTCACCAGCGCACCGGTCGCGTCCAGCGGATTGAGGAACGCGAAGTCGACGGAGACCTGCCGCGGGGTCGTATCCTCAAACAGATTGACCGATGTCTCGGGCGTTCCGATCGTCAGCACGGCGGTCGTGAAGCTGTCGCCCAGATTGGCGAGAGTGAACGGCCCGTATGCAAGTCCCGATCCAGAGATCAAGAGCCCGTTGGGACCGGAATAGCCGTTGACCGTCGTGTTGGCTGGATCTCCCTCGATGGTCACGGACGCCATCGCAGGCGCGGAGATGAACGCAGTTGCAGCTAATGCTGCGGCAAGAAGGTGCCGTTTCATATTAGTCCCCTTGGCTTCGACAAGGACCTGCCAGGTCCGCAAACATGTGAAGTGATCGACGCCTAGGGCGGCTATCGCCCATTCCCGCTTCTGAGCATGGAAAATCTCCCTTGGCTTTCGTCGCGATTAATTCGCGCCGACTCGACATTGGTTAATGTAAAGTAAACAATGCTCTGGGGAAAGCCTCTCACTTCACTTACCGTCAGTCCCAGATTGGGACAGTCAAGAGCGACCGTCGCTTCAGTTGTCCGGACCGTGGCCGTGACGAGTCGCGCCAGTTCTAGTATGACGGCGAGATGCCGGACCAGCTTGCCATGGAAAGCACGTCACCGGTTGCCGAAGGCGAGCGCGAACGTCTGTCTCGAATGTTCAAGCAGGCTCCCGGCTTCATGGCGCTTCTCGAGGGCTCCGACCATCGTTTCGCAATGGCGAACCCGGCCTTTTACGATCTCGTCGGACAGCGCACTCTTGATCGGCAGTCGGTCGCCGATGCACTGCCGGAGCTTGTGCCGCAGGGCTTCGTCGAAATGCTCGACAATGCCGCGGCGTCTCGCGAGGCCGTGGTTGCGCGGGGAATGCCGCTGAAAATCGCACGTACGCGCGACAAGACCGACGAGATTTATATCGACTTCGTTTTCCAGCCGCTCGACGGCGGAATCTTCGTGCAGGGACAGGACGTTTCCGAAGACAAGCGTAACGAAGACCTGCGCCATGCTCACGCGGCGGTCCTCGAAATGGCCGTCGCGGACGCCCCGTTGGAGCGGTCGCTCAGCGAGCTGATCAGGCTGGTGGAATCCACGTCCCGAACGGGGGTTCTCGGTTCGATCCTCATCCTGGACGAGGACGGGCGACACCTGCGCCGCGGCGCCGCGCCGAGCCTACCCCCGGCCTATAGCGAGGCGATCGACGGCGCGGAGATCGGTCCGTGCGCAGGGTCCTGCGGGACCGCGGCGTTCACCGGCCGGCCGGTCTTCGTAACCGATATCGCCACCGACCCGCTCTGGGCGGAATATAAGGTGGTTGCCCTACCTCACGGCCTTCGCGCCTGCTGGTCGACACCTATCATCACCTCGGGCCGCAAGGTGCTCGGGACCTTCGCCATGTATCACCGCGAGCCGCGCGAGCCGACGGTTCGCGATCTCGCGCTCGTGGACCTGGTCACGCAGACAGCGGCGCTGATCATCGACCGCGCCAAGGCCCGAACGAAGCTGCAGGAAATCGCAGCGATGGCCGCCCGCGCTCAGTCGTCCTCGTCCTCGTAGCCGACCAGGTTCAACTCGCGCGCCTTGATCTGGTGGATCATGCACCAGTGCTTCAACGCTTCTTCACGGCCGTGCGTGATCCAGACTTCGCGGGGTGCAAGCTCGCGGATCGTGCAGGTCAGTTCGTCCCAGTCGGCATGGTCGGAGATCACCAGCGGAAGCTCGATGTTCGACTGCCGCGCGCGCTGGCGGATGCGCATCCAGCCGGACGCCATCGCCGTCACCGGGTCGGGCAGCCGCCGCGACCAGCGATCGTTGAGAGCGGAGGGCGGCGCGATGACGATATGCCCCGCCATCTCCTCTTTCTTCACGCCTGCGGCATGCCGCATTTCGCCAAGCGGAACGCCGAGTTCCTCGTAGAGCCGGCACAGCCGCTCCACAGCACCATGATAGTAGATCGGCTGATCGTGGCCGCGCCGGCGAAGCTCCGTAATCACGCGCTGCGCCTTCCCAAGCGCATAGGCGCCCACGAGCACGCAGCGTAACGGATCCGAATGCAGTCGGTGCAGCAGCCGGTCGATCTCGCTTCCCGTGTCGGGATGGCGGAACACCGGCAGGCCGAACGTCGCCTCGGTGATGAAGATATCGCACGGCACCGGCTCGAACGGAGCGCAGGTCGGGTCCTCGCGGCGCTTGTAATCGCCGGAAACCACGACCCGCTCGCCCGCATGTTCGAGGACGATCTGAGCCGATCCGAGAACGTGACCGGCTGGCACGAATCTGACGTCGACCTCGCCGATCCGCATCGTTTCGCCGTAAGCGACGGGATTGCCGTTCTGATCGCCGTAGCGGGTGGCCATAATCGCCAAGGTCTCCGGCGTCGCCCACACCTCGGAATGCCCGCCGCGCGCATGATCGGAATGGCCATGCGTGACGAGGGCCTTGGCCTTCGGCTGCGAAGGATCGATCCACGCATCCGCGGGGCGTACGTAGATGCCTTCGGGAAAAGGCTCTATCCAGGAACCGAGGCGGGCCATCGGGAGCTATATAGTCAGGATAGGATACGGTTCCCGCTAGGAGGAAAGCTTCATGGACGAAACGCTGCTTGGGCTGATGGAAATCGTCGGTCCCGCGATCCTTCTGATCTTGCTGATATGGGTGGTGGTGCGCTCGCGCCGTCGCAAAGGTGAGCCGCCCATGGACGTGACGGAGCGGGCGACGCGCCGAGAATATGCCGAGGAAGAGCAGATGCGCCGTGAGGGGACTGACGACCGCTGAGAGACGACCCGGATCTCCCACTCGTAATCCGGAACTGGTTTGCCGGCCGCGGATGGGAGCCGCGGCGCCACCAGCTCGACATGCTGCGCCTCGCGCGCGCCGGGAAAAGCGCTTTGCTGGTCGCCGCGACCGGCTCCGGGAAGACGCTCGCGGGCTTCCTCCCGACCATTTCCGAACTGGTCGAGCAGCCGACCGAAGGGCTCCACACCCTCTACATCTCGCCGCTGAAGGCGCTCGCGGTCGACGTCCAGCGCAACCTGATCGGCCCGATCGAGGAAATGGGCCTGCCCATCCGCGTCGAGACGCGCACCGGCGACACGCCGTCCGATAGGAAGGCGCGGCAGCGGGTCAGGCCGCCGCAGATCCTGCTGACGACGCCTGAGTCCCTCAGCCTCCTGCTCAGCTATCCAGACAGCTTCGCGCTATTCGAGAACCTCAGGACGATCATCGTCGACGAGCTGCACGGCTTCGCGAAGGAGAAGCGCGGCGACCTGCTTTCCCTGGCGATGGGGCGCCTGCAGAAGATCGCGCCGGACCTTCGCCGCGTCGGTCTTTCCGCGACGATCAGCGACCCGGACGCCTATCGCAGCTGGCTTGCTCCCGATGCCGACATGGACGCCGTCGAGGTCGTCACCGGCGATCCCGGCGCCGAGCCGCACCTAGGCATATTGATCCCGGAGAACCGCATTCCCTGGGGCGGTCATTCCGGGCCGCCACGCGGCGCGCGAGGTGATGGACCTCATCGACCGGCACAAGACGACGCTCGTCTTCTGCAACACGCGCAGCCTCGCCGAGCTGATCTTCCAGGATCTCTGGGCCGTGAACGACAAGGCGCTGCCGATCGGCATCCATCACGGCAGCCTGGCGCAGGAGGCTCGGCGGAAGGTCGAGGCGGCCATGGCAGCAGGGAAGCTGCGCGGCCTCGTCGCGACCGCCAGTCTCGACCTTGGTATCGACTGGGGCGACGTGGACCTCGTCGTGCAGATGGGCGCACCCAAGGGATCCTCCCGCCTGCTGCAGCGCATCGGCCGCGCCAACCATCGCCTCGATGAGCCGAGCGAAGGCACGGTCGTGCCCGGCAACCGCTTCGAATATCTCGAGGCCCGCGCGGCGCTCGACGCCATTGACGACGGTGAGCTCGACCCCGAGAATTTCCGGCCGGGGGCGCTGGACGTGCTCGCGCAGCACATCCTCGCGGTCGCCTGCGCGGCTCCGTTCGAGGAACAGGAGCTGCTCGCCGAGCTTCGATCCTCCGCGCCCTATGCGGGACTGAAGGACGAGGTCTTCACCGAGGTCCTCAACTTCATCGCTACGGGCGGTTATGCGCTGAAGGCCTACGACCGCTTCCGTCGCCTGGTCCCTGAAGGCGACGGTCGCTGGCGGATCGCGAGGCCGCAGATCGCCGCCCAGCATCGTCTGAATGCGGGCGTCATCGTCGAGCAGCCGCTCCTGACGGTCCGCTTCCGCAACGGGCGCAAACTCGGCACCATCGAGGAAGGCTATGCCTCGACGCTCGCGCCCGGAGACCTCTTCTTCTTCTCCGGGCTCAGCCTGGAGGTCGAGCAGTTCAAGGACACGGACGTCATCGTCCGAGCTTCGTCGAAAGTCGGGTCGCATCGTCACTTACGGCGGCCAACGCATGTCCATGTCGACGCACCTCGCCAATCGCGTCCGCCATATGCTCGCCGACCGCAACGACTGGCACCGTTTTCCCGACGACGTGCGCGAGTGGCTTGAGGTTCAGGACCGGCGCTCGGTGATCCCGGAGCCGCAGCAACTCCTGGTCGAGACGTTCGAGCATGAGAAGCTGCATTACATGGTCGCCTACAGCTTCGAGGGCTGGAACGCGCACCAGTCGCTCGGAATGCTCATCACGCGGCGCATGGAGAATGCGGGCCTCAAGCCGCTCGGATTCGTCGCCAACGATTATGGCCTCGCCTGCTACGGGCTCGAACCGATCCGCGATCCGAAGGCGCTCTTCTCGCCCGACATCCTCGAGCAGGAGTTCGTCGACTGGGTCGAGCAGAGCCTGCTTCTCAAGACCGCCTTCCGCGAGGTGGCGGTGATCGGCGGACTGGTCGAACGGCACCACCCAGGGAAGAAGAAGTCCGGGCGACAGGTCAGCTTCTCGACCGATCTGATCTACGACGTCCTCCGCCGCTACGAGCCCGGGCACCTGCTCCTGAGGGCGGCGTGGGACGACGCCCGAGCGCGGATGACCGAGCTCGGCCGCCTCGTCCGGCTGGTCGACCGCGCTTCCGCGACCATGCTGCATGTTGAAACCGACCGGATCACGCCCATGGCCGTGCCCCTGATGGTGATCGTGGGCCGCGAGGCCCTTCCGCCGGGCGCGGAGGCCGACGCGAGCCTGCTCATCGAAGCTGAGGCACTGGCCGACGAGGCCATGCGCATCTGACATTGCCGGTTCATCCCGCTTCTGCGAGGCTGAACATATGAAGCTATTTCTTGCACTTGCCGGCGCGTTCCTGCTCTCCGGCTGCGTCGTAGGGCAGGTCGTCGACACGGCGGTCGACGTCGTCACTCTGCCGGTGAAGGTCGCGTCCGCCGGGGTCGATGCCGCGACCACCAGCCAGTCGGAAGCCGACGAAAAGCGCGGGCGCGAACTGCGCAAGCAGGACGAGGAGCGTGGGCGGCAGGCCCGCGCTATGGCGGAACGCTGCCGCAAGGGACGTCCGCTACCGACGGACGTCTGCTCCCCCAACGCCGAACTAGCGGCCGGCCCTCGCCGTCTCCGCAAGCTCGTAGAGATAATCGACGTAGAACATCGTAGCCTCGTCGAGGCCGGCGATCTTCTTCGGGTCCTTGCTGTCGATCAAATACCACTCGTTCGGTGCATGCGCTGCGCCACCGGTGCCGACGCCGAAGCCGACCGCGGGCTTCTTTAGCGGCGGGCCGGTAAAGATGACGCCCGGCCATGACCCGGCCGTCCTCGGGTTCAGCGAATATTCGATGCCCGCCTGCTTCAGCGTGTTGATCTGCGACTTCACGAGCAGGCTGTTCTCGTCGGTCTCCGTCGGGCCATAACCGCCGCTCACGTTGACGATGATGTCGTTGAAGCCGTGCTTGGCGAGGTGCGCCTTCAGCTTCGACACCATCTCGTCCTTCGTCATGTTGGGGACGAGCCGAAGGTCGAGCTTGGCCTCCGCGCGGCCCGGGAGGACCGTCTTCCCGCCGGGGCCGGTGTACCCGCCGACCAGGCCCTGGATGTTGATCGTCGGCTGCTGGGCGAGGCGGTATGAGGCGGTCAGGAAGTCCTCATTGTCGATCCAGTGCTTCACTCCGAGCTGGGACTTGATCTCGGCTTCGTTGCTCTTCTTGACGCCTTCGGCGATCAGCTCCTTCTGACGCGCGCTCAGCGGCTTCACATTCTCGAACCAGCCCTCGACCGCCGGCGTGTGGCCGTCTTCCTTCACGAGCGTGTCAAGCGCCTTGACGAGTCGCCAGGCGGGGCTGTCGACGATCGCGTGCAGGCTCGAGTGAATGTCCTTCGCTGGCCCGCGTCCCCAATTCTCACCGCTCGAAATCAGTTGGATCTCGACCGCGCCCTTGGCGCCGAGGTCGATCGAGGTCGCCCCGGTCAATTCCTGTCCAGCGCCCGGAATGAACACTCCAACCACCTTCTCCATTGCCGCGCGCACTTCCGGCGTGGCGATGATCTGGTGGAAGTTCGGTGAGGCGATCTCCTCCTCGCCCTCGGCAACGAGCACGATGTTGACGGGCAGCTTGCGGCCGGTCGCCTTGAAGGCATGGAGCGCCGACAGGAACGCGTTCTCCGGCCCCTTCTGGTTGACCGCGCCGCGGCCCATGATCGCCTTGCCCTCGGGCCGGTCGACAAGCCGGCCTTCGAGCGGCGGCGACGACCATTCGGCCGGGTCGTACTGCTTTACGTCGTACATGAAGTAGATGCCGAGCGTCGTCGGTGCGCCGGCATCGAGCGTCGCGAACACGCCCGGAACGCCCGAGGTCGGGACGATCTTCGCCTGCTGGAAACCGGCGTCGAGAAGCAGCTTGCGCATATGCTCCGCGCCTTGCGGGGTGCCGCGCTTCTCGGCGGCGATCGTCGGCAGCGCGATCCAGTCCTGCAGCCGCTTCAGGTTGGTCGCGTGATTGGATTTCACCGACGAAGTGAGTTCGTCCCGGTTGGGCGTTTCGGCGGACAGCGGCGTGGCAACGGTGGCAAGAAGACCGGCAACGAGAACGGCACAGGCATTACGCATTGAGCGACTCCCCCTTCAACGGCCGTGAACAAAGCGCCGCGGATCGCCTCTGTCCAGCATTTGCCAAATCCGGCCGCCGCGCTAACCCAATCGGGTGCGCTATTTCCTCGACACCGAGTTCAACGGGTTCGGCGGCGCCCTATTGAGCATCGCCCTCGTTCCTGAGGACGGGACGGAGTTCTACGCGACGCTAGCTTGCGACGAGGAAATCCTCCCTTGGGTCGAGCGCAACGTCATGCCTTACCTAGATCACGTCCCGGTCGGACTGGCGGCGCCACGGGCCAGCCGGCACGACGCGGCGACGGAGTTGTCGCATTATCTCGCGGTCGATCCCGCGCCGGTAATCGTCGCCGACTGGCCGGAGGACATCGCGCAATTCTGCAACCTGCTGATGACCGGCCCTGGCGAGATGGTGCCCGTTCCGCGGCTGACATTCGACCTGGTGCCGCTCGGCGGGTTTAGCACCGCCGCGAACAGCACGGTGCCGCATAATGCGCTCCATGACGCGCGAGCGTTGAGAGATCACGTATTGGGGCTTGAGCCCTGAAACGGCTGGTCTAAACCAATGCCATGGTTCCCTTTTCGTTCGCAGGCGAAACGTTCGTCGCATCCGCCGACGGCGCGCTTCACTGGCCGGCGCAGCAGGCGCTGCTGGTCGCGGACCTGCATCTCGAAAAGGCGAGCTGGTTCGCGCGTTTCGGCCAGTTCCTTCCGCCTTATGATTCGGTCGCGACGCTCACTGCCCTGCGCTCGGTCCTGGAGTCGACTGGGGTCAGAAAGCTCTATTGCCTAGGCGACAGCTTCCACGATCGCTTCGGCTGCGACCGCTTGCCGGAACAGGCGAAGTCACTCCTCACCGAAATGACGAATCGGCTCGAATGGACGTGGATCCTCGGCAATCACGATCCCGGTTTTGCCGACCATTGCGGCGGCACGCTCATCGAGGAGATGGAGGTCGCCGGGATCACCCTCCGCCACGAGGCGCATCGCGACGATCCGCGCCCGGAAATGTCGGGCCATTTCCATCCGAAGTATCGCGTGAACGTGCGCGGCCGGCACGTGTCGCGGCGCTGCTTCGTCGCATCGGACACGAAGCTCATTCTGCCTGCTTTCGGCTCGCTCACGGGCGGACTCGACGCATCGCATCCCGAAATCGTTCGGCAGGTGGGCCCATCGGCCTCCGCCCTCGTCCCGCTGTCGGACCGGATCCTTCGCTTTCCGATCGCCGCCTGACCGACGCTAACATTGGTGAGTGCCTTCAGCGCGAATCGGGGTAGACTTGGCCACATGGAATCGCAGCGGGATTATCTGGAACGGCGTGCCCTTGAAGAAGATGCGGCAGCGGAGCGCGCGTCGACGGACAAGGCGCGCGACGTCCATGCCGAAATGGCTTCACGCTATCGCGAGGCTGCGGATTCGGACTCGCCGGCTCCGCCCGAATCGCCGGCCCGGACGACCCTGCCGGACGAATTCTGCATTCTGGAATAGGCTGACTGCAGAGCCATCGCGCGGAAGCGCGAACTGGTGACCCCTACGGGACTCGAACCCGTGTTTTCGCCGTGAGAGGGCGACGTCCTAGACCGCTAGACGAAGGGGCCTTGCTGCAAGGCGTGGGGCATATGTGGGCTGAATGCCGGTTAGTCAATCGCGTGTGGAATCCCGCTCGCTGAGGTAGCGCATCAATTCCGCGAGCGTGCCTTCCATCTGATCCTGCATCTGGGTGACCAGCTCGTTCTCGCGCATGCCGACATGGTCGAGCGGCTTCGAATAGCTATCCGAAAATGCCTTGAGGTCGTCGCGGTCGAACACGCCTCTCGCGACGAGCTTCGCCAGGATCACCAGGAGCCCGTTGGTGTTGGCGATGGTTCCGGCGACCAGCGCCTCGTCGACCATCGACAGCCTCTTGTCGCTGTCGCTGTCGAGCTCAATTTCGTCTTCTTCAGTCATCCCGGACATTTCGACTCGATTGAGCCGGTGCACAAGAGGCTTCAGGCGTGACCAGGCCTCGGGCTTTCTCCTCGAAAGGGCGCGTATTTGCGGGACTCGACGAAGGCAGGTCGATGAGCGTGACGCGGTGCCTGGTCCCGATAAGCTTTCGTCCGGCAGTCGCGGACGACCGTGCCGTTGAATGCGATCGCCTCGAGATCGGGGAAGTCGTGGATGAGCTGCTCGATCCGGTTGTGGTTCGCGAGCCTGATCGCCTGGTCGAGGCTGCCGCGTCGAATGGCTGAGCCGATCACGTCCCACAAGCCGATCCGATGTTCAGCCAGGCAGGCCAGACGCTCCGGGTAAGGAAGCGCGTGAAGGTCCTCGCCGATCACCGACCCGACGAGACGCCAGAACTGGTTCTGCGGATGGGCATAGTATCGGGCGGCCGCGAGTGACGCGTCTCCCGGCAGGCTGCCGAGGATGAAGAGGCGTGCGTCGGGCGGGGCGATCGGCGGCAGCCCGGTCTTCACCTCGTCCGTCATGACCGTCCCTGCATTGCCTTTACCGCCCCCACCATTAATTGCTTCTGCCCGTGCAACCGAACGAGATCCGCCTCGCCCTGTTTTCGGGCAATTACAATTACGTGCGGGACGGCGCCAACCAGGCGCTGAACCGTCTCGTCGCTTATCTGCTCCGCCAGGGCGTGCAGGTGCGCGTCTATTCGCCGACCACCGACACGCCGGCGTTCGAGCCGATTGGCGGGCTTGTCAGCATACCGTCCGTCCCGGTACCTGGACGCGGCGAGTACCGATTGGGGCTCGGTCTAAGCGGCGGGGTGCGAAGCGACCTCGCAAAATTCGCGCCCAACCTGGTCCACATCTCCGCGCCCGACATCATCGGGCATCGCGCGGTCAGCTGGGCGCGCAACCGCAAGATCCCCGCCGTCGCATCGGTACACACCCGGTTCGACACCTATCTCAATTACTACCACCTGCAGGCGCTCGAGCCGCTCGCCCGTGGGATCATGCGCCGGATCTACCAGCGTTGCGACGCGATCCTTGCTCCGGCGGATTCGATGGCGGCCGTGCTGCACGCGCAGCGGATGAGCCGCGACATTTCGATCTGGACGCGCGGAGTGGACCGTGAGCAGTTCAATCCCGGCCGACGCGACATGGCCTGGCGGCGCAGCCTCGGCATTGAGGATGATGAGTTGGCCATCGCCTTCCTCGGCCGCATCGTCATGGAAAAGGGCCTCGACGTCTTTTCGGATGCGGTCGACGTGCTTGCCGAGCGAAATGTCCGTCATCACGTCGTGGTCATCGGCGAGGGGCCCGCGCGCGGCTGGTTCGAAAACCGCCTGCCGAACGCCATCTTCGTTGGCCACCAGGTCGGCGATGACCTCGCCCGGGCGCTTGCCAGCACCGACGTCTTCTTCAACCCGTCGATCACCGAGGCGTTCGGCAACGTCACGTTGGAATCCATGGCCTGCGGGCTACCGGTCGTAGCAGCGGAGGCGACTGGCACGACCACGCTCGTTCGGAATGACGAGAACGGTGCTTTAGTCGAACCCGGCGACGCCGAAGCCTTCGCGGATGCGCTTGAAGCCTATGCGCGCGACCCTGCTCTTCGCCATCGGCATGGCGCCACCGGGCTAGCCTATGCCGAGACGCAGGATTGGGACCGGATCAACTCGGTCGTGCTCAAGACGTACCAGCGAGTGATCGAGCGCCGCGAACGCTACGCCCGGCTGACTGGCCGCCGGACTATTTGAGCCGCTCGATCCGCTGTGCCGCCTCGTCGAGGATGGCCGTGATCTCGTGCGTCAGATCTTCGTCCCAGCCGACGCGTGAGACGCGGTTGCGGACCGCCGTCATCAAATTCTGAATGCCTCGGCCGATCGTCGCGCCGCCGTGATGCAATTCCTTGGGAGCGAAATCCCTGAGACGGTCGAACAGGGCCTCGACCTCGTCCGCCTTTTCCTCGAGATGCGCGCGGCCTTCTTCCGTAACCTGGAACGGCTTGCGCGGTCCCTCGACCGCCGCTTCCTCGATCAGCCCCATATCCTGGAGCAAAGTGAGGGTCGGATAGACGACGCCGGGGCTCGGCGCATATTCGCCGCCCGTCAAATCCTCGATCGCACGGATGAGGTCGTAGCCGTGGCGCGGCTCGTCGGCGATCAGCTTCAGGAGCACGAGCCGAAGCTCACCGGATTCGAACATGCGCCGGCTCCGCCGTCCGCCGCGCCGACTGCCTCCAAACCCGCTGTCGTCGAATTCGAAGTGGAAGGGACCCCAGCCGCCCGAGCGGCGGCCCATTGCGAAGAGCGCTTCCGGCACGTCGATCTCGATACGGCCGCGAGGATGGCAGCCTGAATGCCTGTGTCTCATAAAGAACTCCTTTCGATGTGTCTAAGATATATCTTCGATGCATCGTGAACAAGTCTGCTGGTGCAATTCTTTCTGCAGTGCGCCAAGGACGATGCGGATGGCCGACCTGTTCAGTGACGAGGACCTGGAACGGGCTCAGCCCGCGACGGCGGCGAACGCGCCGCTGGCGGATCGCCTTCGGCCGCAGAGCCTCGACGAAATCGTCGGGCAAGAGCACTTGACCGGACCGGACGGAGCGATCGGGCGGATGGTCTCCGCCGGAAAACTCTCGTCGATGATCCTCTGGGGCCCTCCCGGCACCGGCAAGACCAGTATTGCGCGGCTTTTGGCGGATGCGGTCGGCCTGCGGTTCGTGCCGATATCGGCGGTGTTCTCCGGCGTCGCCGACCTCAAGAAAATCTTCGCCGAAGCCAAGACGGCCGCTCGAGCCGGTCAGCGGACCTTATTGTTCGTGGACGAGATCCACCGTTTCAATCGCGCGCAGCAGGACGGCTTCCTGCCCTACGTCGAGGACGGCACGGTCACGCTCGTCGGAGCCACCACGGAGAACCCCAGCTTCGAGCTCAACGCCGCGCTTTTGTCGCGCTGCCAGGTGCTGATCCTCCGCCGGCTCAACGAGCAGGCACTGGAAACCCTGATCGGGCGTGCCGAGACCGAGGTCGGCCGCCCTGCCCCGCTGACCGACGACGCCCGCGCAGCGCTGATCGCCAGTGCGGATGGCGACGGCCGTTTCCTGCTCAACCAGGTCGAGACCTTGTTCGACGTCGATCTCGATGCGCCGCTCGATCCCGCCGGCATGGCCGCGCTGCTGCACCGCCGCGTTCCGGTCTACGACAAGGATCGCGAGGGTCACTACAACCTCATCTCTGCGCTGCATAAGAGCTTGCGCGGTTCGGATCCGCAGGCGGCGCTTTACTACCTCGCTCGAATGCTCGTCGCCGGCGAGGAACCGCTCTACGTGCTCCGCCGCCTGACCCGCGCGGCGATGGAGGACGTCGGCCTCGCCGACCCGCAAGCGCTGGTGCAGTGCCTCGCCGCCAAGGACGCCTACGACTTCCTCGGCTCGCCTGAAGGCGAGCTCGCGATCGTCCAGGCCTGCCTCTATCTCGCGACCGCGCCCAAATCGAACGCAGCCTACATGGCCCAGAAGAGCGCCTGGCGAAGCGCGAAGGACACCGGATCGCTGATGCCGCCTTCGCATATTTTGAACGCTCCGACGCGCCTGATGAAGGACATCGGCTACGGCAAGGGCTATGCCTACGACCATGACGCCGACGAGGGCTTTTCAGGCCAGGACTACTGGCCCGAAGAAATGGAACCGCAATCGTTCTACGAGCCAAGCGAGCGCGGCCTTGAAGCCAGGATCCGCGAGCGCATCGCCTTTTGGAACGACCTCCGCCGGAAACGGAACACGGACAGCGAATAGGGGAGCCTAGAGAATGTACCAAACCGAACCGCCTGCGGCCTATTGGCGCGACCAGCTGATCCAGTGGGGACCGCGAGTGGTCTTCGCGATCCTGATCCTCATCGCGACCCACTTTATCGCGAAAGCAGTGCAATGGGCTGTCGCCAGACTGATCGACCGCATGCCTGTCCTGAAGCGGCATCCCCAAGCGGGCGTCGACTCGGTCGGGACGGAACTCGGCCGCCTCGCTTACTGGCTCGTCTGGCTGGTCGGGCTGATTGCCGCGCTTCAGCCTCTCGGCCTGTCCGGAGTGCTGACCCCGGTGACTGCTCTCACCAATGAGGTCTTCGCCTTCCTGCCGCGGCTGCTCGGCGCCGGCGTGTTCTTCTTCGCCGGGCTGATCCTGGCGCGCGTCGTTCGCCACATCATCGAGGCAGCGCTTGGCGCGCTCAACCTTGAAAGGCTGCTGGGACGTGCGGGCATCCCAATCGGTGATAGCCCGCTGGCGGTCGACCAAACGGGCACTGCCACGGAGGGCGCGGCTCCCGCTCGCAACTCCATCGCCAAGGCGGTCGGAGTAACAGTGTCGGCGATCATCATCATCTTTGCCGCCATCGGAGCGCTGCAGATCCTGCAGGTGTCGGCCATCTCCGATCCCGCGACCAACATGCTGAACACCATCGCGCTGGCCATCCCGCGCGTGCTCGCCGCATTGGTCTGGCTTGCGATTGCCTTCCTGATCGGCCGCTGGGTGAAGGCGATGCTCGAGACGGTCCTTCCGAGCCTCGGCTTTGACAATAGCGTGCGCGCCCTTGGTGTGATGCCCGCAAGCTCCAACCCGTCGAAGGTGGTGGGCGCGGTGGCCATGACCGCAATCCTTCTAGCCGCAGCCATCGAGGCGGCGCGGCAGCTCGGAGGCGACGCGGTCGCCGTGCTGCTGATCCAGATCACCGAGCTTGGCGGCAAGGTCATCTTCGGCACGGTCATCATCGTCGCCGGCATCTTCCTGGCGCGAATCCTGTCCACCCTGGTCGGGAGCAGCACCGGCGAGGCGAGCTACGCCCAGACCATCGTCAAATATGCGATCATTGCCCTGTTCACGGCGATCGGCCTCACATTCATGGGCCTTGCCGACCAGATCGTGATGATGGCGTTCGGCCTGATCCTCGGCTCGGCCGCTGTGGCGACAGCAATCGCCTTCGGGCTGGGTGGGCGCGATGCCGCGGCGCGGGTCCTCGATCGCTGGACGGACGAGCAGATGCCCGCCACTCGCCGCCCGGTTCCGCCGCGGCTGAAGAAGCCGGCCGAGCCGGACGACAGCCAGCCACCTCTGGTCTAGCCGTCATTGCGAGGAGCGATAGCGACGAAGCAATCCAGCGGCACAAAGTCTGGATTGCTTCGCTACGCTCGCAATGACGCCCGGGTTTGAATCCTACGTCGCGATAGACTGGTCCGGCGCGAAGGGGCGGCGGCACAAGGGCATTGCGATTGCCGAGGCCAGGCACGATGCGCCGCCGCGCCTGATCCGGTCGGGACATCTTTGGTCGCGCGAGGAGGTGCTCCACTGGCTGCTGAAACGTGCAGAACAGGAGGCCACCCTGTTCGGCTTCGACTTCAGCTTCGCTCCGCCGATCGTCGAACGCGGCGAATATCTGCTCGGCGAGCCCGATGTCCCGAAGACGGCGCGCGAGTTCTGGGCCTATGTCGACGCGAAGTGCGACGACGAGGACCTCGGCGCAGCAAGCTTTCTCGAGACCGCGCACAGGTCGCACTTCTATTTCGGAATCGCCGACGGAGTGAAGGCGGACTTCATGCACTTCCGCCAGTGCGACGCGCGGCTCAACGCCCAGGGCGGGCGCAAGACGGCCAGCGCCTATGACGCGATCGGAGCGGCGCAGGTGGCGAAGGCGAGCTTTTCGGGAATGCGGCTGCTCCACCGTCTCGACGGGAAGGTCGCGATCTTCCCGATGGACCCGCTCCCGGAACGCGGCAGCGCCGTCTGCGAGATCTACACCCGCATCTACCTCCGCCGCGCCGGAATGACCGGCACCAAGCTCCGCACCCGCGCCGACCTCAACCGCGCCCTGCTCGGCCTCGGCAGCAAGCCCGTCCGCCTCTACTTCGAACCGAACGATCACCAGACCGACGCCCTCGTTACCGCCGCCGGAATGCGCGCGCTGGCGAAGACGGAGCCGCGCGCGTTCGTGCCTGAGGGACTGACGCCGGAGATTGCGCGGACGGAGGGTTGGACGTTTGGCGTCCTGTAGCACCGAGCGCAGGTGAGCGATTGCGGAGCAATCGGGAGCCAGCGCGAAGAGATGCGAAAGTCCGGCCTGCGGGTCGGCAACGCCGAGCCCGTCCGACGTCACGTGATTCACTCGCGTGACCGCCTCCACCGCGCGAATGTTCCCAATGTTCACACTGACGGGGGCCGCCTGAAGCTGGCGGCCGTTGGATTTCTCCCGCGCGCGAAATTGATGCGGCGGGCGGGCCAAGGGAAGCTGCGGACGGATCAAAGAGCCGGACGGACCGAAGCACAAAGTGGGGGCTGTAGGACAGCACGAAGTGCCGAGCGCAACGTCGCCGAAGCAGCGCGTAGAGCCACGGAGTGCCGGCCGGCGCGCGAGCAAGCGGCCTAAGCCGCGAAGGTCGAATGTGATCGCTGGGACGCTTTGCCGATGAGCTTGCCGTTCGCCGGGCGACTGTTTTTCAAACATTTGCAAGCAAAGTGGTTGCGCATCGTTAACCGGCGTGCGAGCCTTCCCCCGTTGGCCTGCAGAGTTTAGCAGGCGGCGCGTACGGCCTCGGGGGCGCTGTACATGAACGCTTCGGCGAGCGGCGCCATCAGGCAGCCGCAATGATCTTCAATTCGCTGACCTTTTTGGTCTTCTTTGCCATCGTTTTGGCGCTGCACAACGCGCCCTTCTTCAGCTGGCACACGAAGAAGATCAACCTGATGATCTTCTCCTATTTGTTCTACGCAGCCTGGAACCCGCCTTTCGTCATTCTCCTCTGGGTCTCGACCGTCGTCGACTGGTGGGCGGCTCAATGGATGGTCAGAGCCAGACGCGACGGCACGCGTAGGGCGTGGATGCTGATCTCCGTTGTCGTGAATCTCGGGATGCTCGGCTATTTCAAGTACGGCGGTTTTCTACTCGAGAATTTTGTCGAGTTTGCTGCCTCGCTGGGCGTCACCTACCGCCCGCCGGAGTGGGGCATCGTACTGCCGGTCGGGATCAGCTTCTATACGTTTGCCACGCTTTCCTACACACTGGATGTCTACCTGCGGCGCGCGAAACCCGCGAAGAATTTCCTCGACTACGCCTTATTCGTGACCTTCTTCCCGCACCTCGTTGCGGGACCGATCATGCGCCCGACCGAGCTGGTCCCGCAATTCGCCGAGCCGCGCCGGGCGACCACTCACCAAATGCTCTTTGGCTTTGCGCTGGCCATCCTCGGACTCTTCCAGAAGGTCGTGATTGCGGACGGTTTCCTCGCACCGGTCGTCGAGAAGGTTTACGACGCTCGCGAAGGCGTTCCGACCATGATCGACGCCTGGGTCGCGACGCTCGCGTTCAGTGGCCAGATCTTCTGCGACTTTGCGGGTTATTCGACGACGGCGATCGGGGTTGCGATGGCGCTGGGCTTCGCGATGCCCGACAATTTCCGTTTCCCCTATGCCGCGGTCGGCTTTTCCGATTTCTGGCGGCGCTGGCACATCACCTTGTCGAGCTGGCTCAGGGACTATCTTTACATCCCGCTGGGCGGGAACCGACATGGACCGGCGCGGACCTACACGGCGTTGATGGGCACGATGCTGCTCGGGGGGCTGTGGCACGGCGCCGCCTGGACCTTCGTGGTCTGGGGCGGGCTTCACGGTCTCTACCTCGCCGTCGAGCGCTGGCTGAGGGGGCGCTTTGCCGGATGGAAGCCTGGGCCGGCATCGATCGTCTCGCTCGGCTTGCTGACCTACGTTCTGATCAACATCACCTGGGTTTTCTTCCGGGCGAAGGATTTCACCGTCGCCTCCACGATGCTGCAGTCGATGGCCGGCGCGGCGGACAAGCCGACGCCGATGATCGCGTTACTGCCCATGATTTACGCATTGGTGATCGTCGCCGGGATCGTGACGACCCACTGGGCGATGCGCGACAAGACCCTGGAGATCGCGATCGAGCGCACGCCCGCGTGGCTGGTGGGCGGGCTCCTCACGATCATGGCGGTGGCGGTTGTTGCGGAGCAGGGGAAAGGCAGTGCCTTTATCTACTTCCAGTTCTGAGCCCCGCGGCATTATCCAACGGGAAGGCGCGCTTGCTGCAGGATTGCGGCTCACGGCTTCAGACCGGCCCGGCCAGGCGCAGCCCGTACCCACGCGAGACATTCCGAGCCAGCCGTGGGGTCGGATTATGATCGGCGTGGCGCTAGCGCTGACTGCGAGCGTCGTTGTGCTGGAGGCCAATGCGCGCCGCGTCGGGCTCCACTCCGGCGACCTCGACAATAGCGAAGTTACGTGGACTAACGAGCGCATCCGCTCGCGCGGCGCAGCTGCGGCGATCGTCGGCGACTCTCGAATTTTGTTCGACACCGATCTGGACCGGTTCGAGGCCCTGACTGGCGTTCGGCCGATACAGCTTTCGATCCACGGAACGAGCGCTCTGACCTTGCTGGAGGACGTTGCCGACAACCCAAGCTTTCAAGGTGTGCTGATCGTCGGGCTGGCGGATACAATGTTCTTTCAGCCGTTCGACGGATACGGTGAATATGTTCGTCGCCGAGCAGAGTTCCGTTCTCCCTACAGGGTCGTTTCAAACGAGATTGACCATTTTCTTCAGCGCCGGTTCGCATTCCTCGATTCCAACTATCGCTTCAGCGTTCTCGCGCATCGTCTCGATCCAAATTTTCGCGCCGGTGTAGAAGGTCCCAAGGACGATATCTGGAAATTACAGGAAGTCGGCGAGCATCGTCAGACGTGGATGTGGCCGCGAGTGGAACATGATCCTGCCTGGCGCGCGCGCACCCGCTGGGCGTGGAAGGGCTTCAAGGAAAAGTTCCCGTATACTCCTGAGTTGATCGCCAAGGGTCACGTGCGGGCGAAGGCCGCGGTCGAAAAAATCCGTGCGCGCGGAGGCGAGGTCGTGTTCGTCCGTCCTCCTTCTGCGCCGCAGTTGCGCGTCAACGAGGAGGCGCAGGTACCGAGGGCCCAGGGCTGGGACGTTCTTCTACACGGCACGCATAGCGTCGGCGTCCATGCTGACGACTTGCCGAGGACGGTCCAGGACTTGACGCTGCCCGAATGGTCGCACCTCAATCGCCGATGTGCCACTGTATTTACGGATGCTTATGTCCGGCGGCTAAGTGAGCTTACGCCGCGGCTGCAACTGCGTTCGGATGCGCCAAGGCCGTTGAGCCGAAGCGACTGCGTTTGAAAAGCGACCTAAGGCGCAAATGTCCGAATTGGGCCGAAAGACATTAGTATCCCAACGAAAAGGCCCCGCGATTTCTCGCGAGGCCTCCTCGTTCTCATAAGCACTGGGTTCCCGCTTTCGCGAGAATGACAAAGAACTCAGTCTTCCTTGTCGCCGGTCAGAAAGGCCGGAGCGAACTCGGGCGCCTGGCCCTCATCACCGCCTTCGCGCTCACGGCGCGGGCCGCGATCGCCGCGATCTCCACGGTCACCGCGCGGACCACGGTCACGGTCTCCGCCACGTCCGCCGCCATCGCGACGCGGACCGCGATCACGGTCGCGTCCGCCGCGGCCGCGATCGCCACGGTCACCGCGCGGGCCACGGTCGCCGCCTTCACGCGGTTCCCTCGGCGGGCGGGTGTCCGGAAGCTCTTCGCCAGTCTCCTGATCGACTAGGCGCATGGAAAGGCGAACCTTGCCGCGCTGGTCGACTTCGAGCAGCTTGACCTTCACTTCCTGGCCTTCGGTCAGGACGTCGCGGACGTTCTCGACACGCTCGTTCTTGATTTCCGAGACGTGCACGAGGCCGTCCTTGCCCGGCATGAAGGTGACGAACGCACCGAAATCGACGAGGCTCGCAACCTTGCCGGTGTAGATCGTGCCCGGCTCCGGCTCCGCGACGATGCCGCGGATCCAGTTGCGGGCGGCTTCGATCTTGGCCGGGTCGGACGATGCGATCTTGATCGTGCCGTCGTCGTCGATGTCGACCTTGGCGCCGGTCTCCGCGACGATTTCGCGGATAACCTTGCCGCCGGTGCCGATGACTTCGCGGATCTTGTCCTTGGGGATCGACATGGTCTCGATGCGCGGCGCGTGCTCCGAAAGCTCCTCGCGCGTGTGATCGAGCGCCTTGGCCATTTCGCCGAGGATGTGAGCACGGCCGTCCTTCGCCTGGGCGAGGGCGGTCTTCATGATCTCCTCGGTGATGCCGGCGACCTTGATGTCCATCTGCAGCGCGGTGACGCCGTTGGCGGTGCCCGCAACCTTGAAGTCCATGTCGCCGAGGTGGTCCTCGTCACCCAGGATGTCGCTGATCACGGCGAAATCCTTGCCTTCGAGGATCAGGCCCATCGCGATACCGGCCACCGGCGACTTCAGCGGAACGCCCGCGTCCATCATCGCAAGGCTGCCGCCGCAGACCGTCGCCATCGACGAGGAGCCGTTGCTCTCCGTAATGTCGGACAGGACGCGGATCGTGTACGGGAACTCCTCGATGCCCGGGAGCATCGGGTGCAGCGCACGCCACGCGAGCTTGCCGTGGCCGACTTCGCGGCGGCCCGGGGCGCCGAAGCGGCCGACTTCGCCGACCGAGTAAGGCGGGAAGTTATAGTGCAGCATGAAGCGCTGGTAGGAGAGACCCTCCAGCCCGTCGATCATCTGCTCGGCTTCCTTCGTGCCCAAAGTCGTGGTCACGATCGCCTGCGTCTCGCCGCGCGTGAACAGGGCCGAACCGTGCGTGCGCGGCAGGAAGTGGACCATCGCCTCGATCGGGCGGACGGTCTTGGTGTCGCGGCCGTCGATGCGGCGGCCTTCCTTGAGGATCGCGCCCCGGACGATGTCGGCCTCGAGGCTTTTCATCGCCTTCGCGGCGACGAGCTGCTCCTGCGGCTCCGCTTCGGCGAAGGCGAGCTTGGCCTTCTCGCGGGCGGCATTGAGGGCGGCCGAACGCTCCGACTTGTTGGTCAGGCGGTAAGCGGCGTCGATGTCCTTGCCGATGAGGTCCTTGAGCTTCGCCTTGACGGCGGACTTGTCGTCGCTCTGAGCGAGCTCCCACGGGTCCTTGGCGGCCTTCTCGGCGAGGCTGATGATCGCCTTGCAAACATCCTGGCTGGCCTTGTGGCCAAACATGACGGCGCCGAGCATCTCGTCTTCCGAGAGTTCCTTGGCTTCGGATTCGACCATCATCACCGCGTTCGGAGTGCCGGCGACGACGAGGTCGAGGCTGCCTTCGGCGATCTGCTGCTGGCTCGGGTTGAGGACGTACTCGCCATCCACGAAGCCGACGCGGGCACCGCCAATCGGGCCCATGAAGGGCACGCCGGAAATCGTCAGCGCGGCCGAAGCGGCGATCATCGCCAGGATGTCGGGCTCGTTCTCACCGTCGTAGGAGAGGACCTGCGCGATCACGAGGACTTCGTTGTAGAAGCCTTCGGGGAAGAGCGGGCGGATCGGGCGGTCGATCAGGCGGCTGGTCAGCGTTTCCTTCTCGGTTGCTCCGCGCTCGCGCTTGAAGAAGCCGCCCGGGATGCGCCCGGCGGCGGAGAACTTTTCCTGGTAGTGGACGGTCAGCGGGAAGAAGTCCTGTCCCGGCTTGACCGACTTTGCGGCGGTGACCGCGCAAAGCACCACGGTTTCGCCGAGGGTCGCGATCACCGCGCCGTCGGCCTGGCGGGCAACGCGGCCCGTTTCGAGCTTCAGCGTCTTGCCGCCGATCTCGGTTTCTACAGTCTTGATATCGAACATTTCGTTTCCTTTGCCCACCGGCCGGATGCCGCTGGGTTCAGCTGTTGCAGGCAATCCGGCCTGCTGCGGTTCGGGGCGTCGGATGAGCCCCATGCAGGGTCCCATCAAAGTAGTACTTTGATGGGTGCCCGGTCGCCCCGCCGAATTGCGGGACTGAACATATGCGAAGCGGCCCGCAGAGGGGCCGCTCCAGGTTACTTGCGGAGGCCGAGCTTCGCGATGAGATCGACGTAACGCTGCTCGTCCTTCTTGCGGAGGTAGTCGAGAAGCGAACGGCGCTGGTTGACCATCATCAGCAGGCCGCGACGCGAATGGTTGTCCTTGGCGTGGCCCTTGAAGTGCTGGGTCAAATTGTTGATGCGCTCCGTAAGGATCGCGACCTGCACTTCGGGTGAACCGGTGTCGTCGGAAGAGCGCTTGTGCTCCTGGATCAGCGCGGTCTTGCGCTCGGCGGTAATCGACATCGTCCTTACTCCTGTCTCTAGATGTTGAAGCCCCGGACGACCTTCAGGCCGTCGGCCGTCGCTTCGACCAGAGCGACCGGGCGTCCGCCCTCTGTCGCCAGCTGAAGCCCCGGCTTTTCGGGGAAACCGACAAGGCGCTGTCCGAAGCGGAGCAGTTGTGCCTGGTCGGGAGTGATGGGGAGGGCCGGGATGTCGTCCAGCGCCGCTTCCAGCGGAAGTACCGCCCCAATCAGCCGCCGCGCCTTAGCGGCTTGCGCGAGAAAGTCCAGCGAAATGGCCTTTTCGAGGCCGAACGGGCCCGCTCGCGTCCTTCTCAACATGGTGACGTGTCCCACGCTGTTCAACGCGCGGGCGATGTCGCGGGCGAGCGAGCGAATGTAGGTGCCCTTGGAAACGCGGCTGTGGAAGGTCGCGCTGTCGGTTGTCGTCTCGTGGAGGAGAAGCTCGAAGATCGTGACCTTGCGGGACGGAAGCTCGATTTCCTCCCCTGCCCGCGCCCGCGCATATGCGGCCTTCCCGCCAACCTTCAGCGCCGAATAGGCCGGGGGCACCTGCTCGATCTCGCCTTTGAAGAAGTCGATGACCGTTTCGATCTGGTCGCGGGAGGGCCGGGCGTCGCTGGTCGCGACGACTTGCCCCTCCATGTCGAGCGTGTCCGTCTCCTCGCCGAAGCGAACCGTGAACTCGTAGGATTTCGATGCATCGAGCATCCGCCCGCACAGCTTGGTCGCCTCGCCGATCGCGATCGGGAGAACACCGCTCGCAAGGGGATCGAGCGTTCCGCCATGTCCGACCTTCGTCCTGGGCTCGCCGGCTTCGCGAAGCGCGCGCTTGACGGCGGAGACGGCCTGCGTGGACCCCAATCCGACCGGCTTGTCGAGGATGATCCAGCCGTGGATCACGCCGTGCGCGGCAGACCCAGCGAAAGCTGCCGGGCCTCGCCCTCCCTCAGACGATCGAAGAAATGCTTGCGGCACAACGCCACGTAGCGATCGTTGCCTCCGATCTCGGTCTGCGCGCCGCGCGCGACCGCGAAGCCCTGCTCATCCACGCGCAGGTTCATGGTGGCCTTGCGCCCGCATTCGCAGACCGCCTTCAGTTCGATCAGCGAATCCGCGAGCGCGAGGAGCGCGGCCGAGCCCGGAAAGAGCTTGGCCTGGAAGTCGGTGCGCAGGCCGTAGCAGAGCACGGGGATGCCGAGATTATCCGCCACCTCGCAAAGCTGCAGCACATGGCGCTGCGAGAGGAACTGAGCCTCGTCGACAAGAACGCAATGGACCGGTCGCTTCTTCAACTCCTCCCCGACCGCATCGAACAGGTCGACGTCCTCGTCATAGGTGTGCGCGGGCGCCGACAAGGCGATGCGTGAGCCGATCGTTCCCGAGCCCGAGCGGTCGTCGAACGCCGCGGTCCACAGCATGGTCTCCATGCCGCGCTCGCGATAGTTGAAGTCCGCCTGCAGCAGGGTCGTCGATTTCCCCGCATTCATCGCCGCATAGTAGAAGTAGAGCTTGGCCATCGCTCAGCAGCGCCCGTCGGCGCCGGCGACCTTGAATTCGCTAATGCGCACTGCGTCGGCCTTCTGCTCCCATTGTTCGAACACGGGCCGCGCTTTTGCCGGAAGCGTGCACGAGCGCGCGACCGTGGCCTTGCCGCCGGAGATCAACTCGGCGCGGAAGGTGTAGGCGATGGGGCTGTTGTTCGTCACGGTCATGGCAGTGCCGAGGATGGACCGGACCGACACCTTGATCTGCCTTTTTCCGATCTTCGCCGACGGCGTCACCTTGCGCGCCTGTGCAGGCTCGCCGTTCTTGATCGTGAACAGCCAGGTCTCGCCCGTGCGCACCGTGAGCCCGGCCGCCTGAGCGGGTGCCGCGGCAATCAACAGCAGCGCCGCGATCAGCTTCATACCGGCCATTCGTCCTTGAGGATCGAGAACAAAACGGTGTCGCGCACATGGCCGGTCCAGGTGATCCGGTCCGCGCGAAGAACCCCCTCGCGCACCGCTCCGAGCTTCTTCATCGCGGCCTGGCTGCGCGCGTTGCGGATGTCGACGCGGAACTCGACGCGTCGGATTCCACAGTTGAAGGCGCGCTTCAGCATCATGTTCTTCACGCGCCGGTTGAAGCCGCTACCGCGAAGGTGCGGGCGATAATAGGTGCCGCCAATCTCGAGGGACTGCCGACCTTCGTCGATGGTGATGAAGCTGGACATTCCCGCGAGCTCGTCGCCTTCGAACAGGACGAAGGTCCGGTTATTCCGCATTCCGGAAAACGCGTCGATCGACTTGTCGAAATCCGGCGGACCGAAATTGATCGAGTAGATTTCCCAGATGTCGCGATCTTCGGCGCACGCGGCCCTCAATGAGTCACGATGCTGGTCGGCGAACAGCTCCGCCCGGCAGCCGTCGCCGGCCATCGGCGCGGAAAGCCCCCCAACGTCGATCATTCGTCGTCGAGGTCCTGCGCGACTTTCTCCGAACGAAGCAAGCGATCGATGTGGGTCCCCTCGTCGAAGCTTTCGTCGGCAATGAACTTCAGCTTTGCCGCATATTTCATGCGCACTCGGTGGGCGACTTCGCGCTGCAGGTAGGCGGTGTTCTGGCGAAGCGCCTTCAATACCGCCTCTTCGTCCTGACCGAGCAGCGGCTTCACGAAAACCGTCGCGTGGCGAAGATCCGGCGACATGCGCACCTCGGTGACGCTGACGAGGTGCGATTGAAGCACCTCATCATGCACGTCACCGCGCTGGAGCAGTTCGCTCAGGATGTGACGCACCTGCTCGCCGACGCGCAGCAGGCGTACCGAGCGTCCTTCTGCTGTTTCCTGACGGCGCATCTCAACCCTCCACCGTCATTGCTGGCAAAGCGAAGCAATCCAGTCTGGATCGCCACGTCGCGTCGCTCCTCGCGATGACGGCCCGCCCGTTAAAGGGTGCGGGCCCTTTCTTCCACCTCGAACACTTCGAGCGAGTCGCCCGGCTTGATGTCGTTCGTATCGGCCAGAAGAACACCGCATTCGAGACCCGCGCGCACTTCGGCGACGTCGTCCTTGAAGCGCCGGAGCGAGCTGATCGTGGTCTTCGAGACGATGACGTCCTCGCGCGTGAGGCGGGCGTTGAGGCCCTTGCGGATGACGCCTTCGAGCACGAGCAGACCGGCCGCCTTGTCCCTCTTGCCGGCCGGGAAGACCTCCTGAACCCGGGCGCGGCCGACGACCGTCTCGATGATCTCCGGACCGAGCTCGCCCGCCATCGCATTCTTCACCCAGTCGGTCAGGTGATAGATGACGTCGTAGTAGCGGAACTCGACCTTGTTGCGCTGAGCAACCTCGCGGGCCTTGGCGTTCGGACGGACGTTGAAGCCGATGATCGGCGCGCCGCTCGCACTGGCCAGAGTCACGTCGCTCTCGGTGATCGCGCCGACGCCCGAATTGAGGATGCGCACGCGCACCTCGTCGGTCGACAGGCGGTTGAGCGCATTGACGATCGCTTCGACCGAGCCCTGCACATCCGCCTTGATGACCAAAGGCACTTCCTTGATCGTCGTCTGGTGGGCCGCGAACATATTTTCGAGGCTGACCGGCGCCGCCGTCGTGCGCTTCTTGTCGAGAACGCCCTTGCGATAATCGGCGACTTCACGGGCGCGAGCCTCGTTCTCGACGACCGTAAACGGATCGCCTGCCGCCGGCACTGCCGACAGGCCGAGGACTTCGACCGGGAAGGACGGGCCGGCTTCCTTCACCTGCTGCCCCTTGTCGTCGATCATCGCGCGGACCTTGCCGCTCGATGCGCCCGCGACGAACACATCGCCGACGCGAAGCGTGCCGCGCTCGACGAGCACGGTCGCGAGCGGGCCGCGGCCCTTGTCGAGCTTCGCCTCGATGACCGTGCCTTCGGCGGAGCGGTCAGGGTTGGCCTTCAGCTCGAGGATTTCGGCCTGCAGCTGAATCGCCTCGAGCAGCTTGTCGAGGTTGGTCTTCTTGGTCGCGGAGACTTCGACGTCCTGGACGTCGCCGCCCATGTCCTCGACGATCACTTCGTGCTGCAGAAGCTCCTCGCGGACCTTCTGCGGCTTGGCTTCCGGCTTATCGATCTTGTTGATCGCGATGATCATCGGAACGCCGGCAGCCTTGGTGTGATTGATCGCCTCGATCGTCTGGGGGCGAAGGCCGTCATCGGCGGCGACCACCAGGATGACGATGTCGGTGACGTTCGCGCCACGGGCACGCATTTCCGAGAAAGCCTCGTGGCCGGGCGTGTCGAGGAAGGTGATCTTCGACTTGTCGGGCAGCTGCACCTGGTAGGCACCGATGTGCTGCGTGATGCCGCCGGCCTCGCCCGCCTGAACGGAGGCGCCGCGAATGGCGTCGAGCAGCGACGTCTTGCCGTGATCGACGTGACCCATGATCGTGACGACCGGGGGACGCGGCTGGAGCGTCTCATCGGCATCGACGTCGGTCGACGTGTCGATGTCGACGTCCGCCTCGCTGACGCGATTGATGCGGTGACCGAACTCCTCGATCAGCAGCTCGGCCGTGTCCTGGTCGATCGTCTCGGTGATCGTGACGGGCGTGCCCATCTTGAACAGCGACTTCACCAGGTCCGCGCCGCGCTCACCCATGCGCTTGGCGAGTTCCTGGACCGTGATTGCCTCGGGAACGTCGACGTCGCGGTACTGCTTGGCGGCCGGGCCCGACTGCTGGTGGGCGCGCTTCTCCTTTTCGCGAGCGCGGCGAAGCGCTGCGAGGGAGCGGGCACGGCTGTCGTCCTCGCCCGAAAGAGCGCGGGTGACGGTCAGCTTGCCGCTGTGACGGCGGTCGTCGCCGCGGCCACGGCTCGGGCGAGCGGGCTCGGGGCGGCGTGGGGCCGGCGCATGGCCACCGGCTGGTCGGCGGGCAGCACGGTCTTCGTCTTCGACGGCCGCTGGCTCTGGACTTGCAGCCGCGGCCGCTTCCTCCTCGGCGCGCTTGATTCCTTCCTCGGCCTTCAGGCGAGCCTCGTCGGCCGCTGCCTCTTCGGCCTTGCGGTTTTCTTCAGCACGGCGACGCTCATCTTCGCTCTGCTCGACGCGGGCGCGGTCGTCGCGGCGGCGAGCTTCTTCCAGCGACGTCAGACGAGCCTCTTCCGCCTCACGCAGGAGGCGGGTCTGCATTTCCTTGCGCGCGGTGATGTCGTCGACCGGGCTGGTGCGCTTCTGCTGCGGAGCCGGGGCAGCCGGCTTCGGCGCGGGCTTCGGCGCTTCGGCGACGGGCTCGGGCTTCGGCGCCTCGGCGGGCGGAGCCTCGCCAGGACGGCCAAGGATGCGCCGCTTCTTGACCTCAACCACCACGGTGTTGGAGCGGCCGTGGCTGAAGCTTTGCTTGACCTTGCCGGTCTCGACCGTGCGCTTGAGGCCCAGCGGCGGCCGGGTTCCAAGCTTCGGTTTGTCGGTCTGGTCTGCCATTCTATTCCTTCGTCAAATCTTCTTCAGCCGAGCCGCGGCCAGAGGCGGGGTCGCCGCCCTCTAGACCCGCACGGGGATCAATGAAAGCGCGCCACCGGGTAAGCGCGTGCAGGACACGCGCTGCGGCAGCACGATCGGTCAGGGCGATATGTACCACATTCTCGCGCCCCAAGGCCAATGACAAGATGGTGCGTTCCTCGGGAAATAGAAGGCCTTGACCATCGCTGCTCAGGACGGTTTCGGGATCGCTTCCCACGCGCCACGCCTGATCGAGCTTCTTTCGACCGTCCTCGCCGGCATCGGAGGCGTGGATCAGCAGTTGGACGTTGCCGTTCCGGGCGGCGGTCTCGACCCGGTCGGAACCGTTGATGAGGTTGCCGGAGCGCGCCTCCATCCCGAGACGGTCGAGCGTCGCCTGACGAAGCGCCTTTTCGATGCGCTCGCCGAGATCGGCGGGCACCCTCACATCGTCGGCCTTGAAGGCGCGCTTCAACGCGCCCCTCAGCTTGCCCTTCGCGTTCGCCTCATCGAGCTCGGCGCGGGTCACGCCGATCCAGGCGCCGCGGCCCGGCGCCCGTGCGCGGACGTCCGGCGCCACCTCCCCGTCGGGGCCGAGCGCGAGCCGGATCAGCTCCTCGCGCGGCGCCGACCGGCGCGTGAGGACGCACGTCCGCTCAGGGACGTGCGGCTCCGTTTCTAGGAGACCGGGGGACTCATTGGGCTTCGTCCGCAACAGCGTCCTCCTGCCCGGAGTCCGTCGCCGCGGCGGCGTCCTCATCCTCGAACCAATGGGCGCGAGCGCCCATGATGATCTCGTTCCCCTGCTCTTCGGTCAGGGAGTATTCGTGCAGGATTCCGCCCTTGTCCTCGGCGCGCTTGGGCGCCGTCTCGGCGCGGCGGCGCGGCTCCTGCCGCTTCTTCTGGATGAGCTCGTCGGTCGCGAGATCGGCAAGGTCGTCGAGCGTCTTGATGCCGGCCTTGCCCAGGGTCACCAGCATCTGCTCGGTGAGGTGCGGAAGCTCCGCCAGCGCGTCCTCGACACCGAGGCCACGGCGTTCCTCGCGGGAAGCGGCTTCGCGGCGCTCGAGAGCCTCGGCTGCGCGGCTTTGGAGCTCGCCCGCGATCTCGTCGTCGAGGCCTTCGATCGAAGCGATTTCGTCGATCGAAACGTAAGCGACCTCTTCGAGGCTGGTGAAGCCTTCGGCAACGAGCAACTGCGACAGGGTCTCATCCACGTCGAGCTCGGTCTGGAACATTTCGGTCCGCTCAAGGAACTCGCGCTGGCGCTTCTCGCTCGCGTCGGCCTCGGTGAGGATGTCGATCTGCGACGTGGTCAGCTGACTGGCCAGGCGCACGTTCTGGCCACGGCGGCCGATCGCCAGGCTGAGCTGGTCGTCGGGAACCACCACCTCGATCCGGCTCTCTTCCTCGTCGATGACGACTCGGCTGACAGTCGCCGGCTGAAGCGCGTTGACGACGAACGTCGCAAGGTCTTCCGACCACGGGATGATGTCGATCTTCTCGCCCTGGAGCTCCTGAACGACCGCCTGCACTCGGCTGCCCTTCATGCCGACGCAGGCGCCGACCGGGTCGATCGAGCTGTCGTGGCTGATGACGCCGATCTTGGCGCGGCTGCCCGGGTCGCGGGCGGCGGCCTTGATCTCGATGATGCCGTCGTAAATCTCGGGCACTTCCTGAGCGAACAGCTTCTTCATGAATTCGGGGTGAGCGCGCGACAGGAAGATCTGCGGGCCGCGGGCCTCGCGGCTGACGCGCAGGATCAGCGAGCGGATTCGGTCGCCGACGCGGACCATCTCGCGCGGGATCTGCTGATCGCGGCGAATGACGCCCTCGGCGCGACCGAGGTCGACGACGACGTGGCCGAACTCGACGCGCTTAACGACGCCCGTGATGACTTCGTTGGTGCGGTCCTTGAACTCTTCAAACTGACGCTCGCGCTCGGCGTCGCGGACCTTCTGGAAGATGACCTGCTTGGCGGCCTGAGCGGCAATGCGGCCGAACTCGATCGGCGGCAGCGGATCGACGATGAAGTCGCCGACGCTGGCGCCCTTCTGAAGCTTCTGCGCCCCCTTCGGGTCGATCTGCTTGAAATGGTCCTCAGGCTCCTCGACGACTTCGAGAACGCGCCACAGGCGGAGGTCGCCCGTCTCGCCGTCGAGCTTGGCGCGGATGTCGTTCTCGGCGCCGTAGCGGGCACGCGCAGCGCGCTGGATCGCGTCCTCCATCGCCTCGATGACGATGCCGCGATCGATCAGCTTCTCGCGCGCGACGGCGTCCGCGATCGCGAGCAGCTCGGCCTTGTTCGCGGATGCGACGGGCGGGGCGGCAGTGGCCATGTGTCCTAGTCCTCTACAGTCTGAATGGAATCGGCGCCTTCGGTGCTGAGCGGCGCGGTTGCGTTGATGAGCTTGTCGGTCAGCAGGAGCTTGGCCGAGTGAATGGATGCGAACGGAATCGAATAGTCCTGCCCGTCCTTGCCGGCGAGACGGACGGTCCCGCCCTCGCCCGAACCCTGAAGCGTTCCCGAAAACTGCTTACGGCCATTGACCGGCTCGGCAAGGTTGACCCGGGCCTCATGGCCGCTCCAGTCGTCATAGTCGGCAAGCCGCGTCAGCGGGCGGTCGATGCCGGGAGAGCTGACTTCGAGACGGTATCCGCCATCGACCGGATCGCGGCCGGCAGCTTCCAGGGCATCGAGCTTCTCGGACAGCTTCCGGGAGATTTTCTCGCAGTCGGTCAGGTCGAGCTGACGCGTGTCGGGCCGCTCGGCCATAATCTGCAGGGTCGGATCGGATCGGCCGCCGAGGAGCGCCACGCGCACGAGCCGATAGCCGAGGCTTTCGACCTCCGGCTCCAGCAGCGCGTTCAGTGCGGCCATGTCCGTCACATGCGTCCTTTTCAAACCCAAAAACTCTCGGGACCGGAGCCGCGAAGCCCCAGCCTCAGGCATCTGACGATGTCGAGGAGAGGAGTGCGATATAAGCGTGAACAGCTAGCTTCGCAAGCTGGCCAGAGCCCTGTTCTCCTCGCCGATGCGGATAGCCAGAATGGCCGCGTTGAACAGGCTGAAGAGCAGGGCGATTCGCCACAGTCCGAACACCAACGGCAGGACTGCAATCTCCAGGGTCACGATCAGATAATTGGGATGATTGAGGAAGCGGTAAGGGCCTTTGCGCACGAGAGTCGCTCCCGGCTTCACGATGATCCGGGTGGTCCATCGTTCCCCTAGGGTCGAGATCACCCAGACACGGCCAAGCTGCAGGAGCGCGAAGAGGACCAGCAGCGGGATGTCGATAGGCCGGCCCGGCGCCCACCACCACAAGGCCGCGAGCCAGAGCATGTGGAGCGCGATGATGAAGGGATAGTGGGCGCGGCCGAATTCGACCGCTCCATCGCCAAGTAGGCGACTGCTGTTGCGATCTGCAAAGCGCAGTTCGACAAGGCGCTGCAGGGTGACGAAGCCGAGGATTGCGACGGCCGCCCAGGTCACGTCCATCATGCCGCCTCCAGCAGTAGCCCTCCGCAAGTGAAGCCCGGGCCGAACGCCGTCATCAGCACGGTCTTCGGAAGGCCGCGGTCCATCAGCCGCTCCAGCACGAACAGCACCGTCGGCGCGCTCATGTTGCCGTAATCCCGAAGCACCTCGCGCTCGACGTCGAGGGCACCCGGCGTGAGATCGAGCGCCGATTCGATGGCTTCGATCACCTTCACGCCACCGGGATGACAGCAGAGGCGAGCGATGGAATCGCGCGGCTGGCCGAGCGCTCGAAGAATCTCCTCGACCGCTGCCTTCAAGGTTCGCATCGATGAACGGCGGGATCGCCCGGTCGAAGACTACGGCGAGGCCCGGGTCCTCGACGTCCCATCCCATGATCCGCTGCGTGTCGGGCCAGAGCTTTCTCGGCGCCGCCCATGATCGTCGCCAGCCCCTCGCCTCCACATTGGACGACCGCCGCGGCTGCGCCGTCGCCGAAGATTGCCGTCGCGACGATCGCCGCAGGATCGTCGCTGTCGAGCCGGATGGAGATGGAGCAGGTCTCGATGGTCACGAACAGCCAGCGACTGCCCGGATCGCTCGCCGCCAGCCGCGCGGCGGTCGCAAGGCCGTTGACGCCGCCCGCGCAGCCGAGCCCGAAAACGGGCACTCGTCGAGCATTGCCCCTCAGTCCGAGACGCGGCCCCACGCGCGCTTCGAGGCTTGGAGTTGCAATACCGGTCGTTGAGACGGTGACGACCCCGTCGATCTGGTCGGGCGCGAGGCCCGCCTGTTCTATCGCGGCAGAGGCCGCTTCCTCGAATAGAGCCTCACAGGCCTGCAGATAGACGAGATTGCGGTCATGCCAGCCGTGCGGGTCTTCGTACCAGTCCTTGGGGGACACGATGTGGCGCTTGGCGATCCCCGCATTGTCGAAGACTCCCGACAGGCGGTCGAACAAGGCTTTCCTGCCCCCGAATGCTCGACGAGCGCGTTCTTTCGCTTCCGATTGATCGACGATCGTTGATGGTACGGCCGTGGCCAGGGAAAGAAGGCTACAAGGTTGCACGTCGAGACCTATAACGCCTTGGCCGCAATCCGGCCCAAGCTTCTGACGAAGGAAACGGAATGTCACTTCGTTTAGCACAGACTACGGCAGTTCTGCTTCTTGCCGCCTGTGGAGCTGGTCCAAGCAAATCAGCGGCACAGCAACCCTCGTCGGATCGGCCCTTCGCCATTTCCGAAGCTGCCAGCTTCAATTCGCCCTGGGCGCTGACCTTCTTGCCGGGAAGCGGACTGCAGATCACCGGCATGGCCCTCGTCACCGAGAAAGGCGGAAACCTTTGGCTGGTCGAGACCGGGAGCGGCCGCAAGCAGCAGGTGACCGGCGTTCCATCCGTGAAGGTCGCCGGCCAGGGTGGGCTCGGCGAGGTCGTCGCCCATCCGGATTTTGCGGGCAACCAGCGCATCTACCTGAGCTACGCGGAGGCAGGGCCGAACGGCACGAGCGGAGCCGCGCTCGGCTATGGGCGCCTCATTCTCGGCCAGGGGCAGCCGCGCATCGACGGCTTCAAGGTGATCTGGCGCCAGTCGCCGAAGGTGGACGGCGACGGCCACTTCTCGCATCGAATCGCCTTCGCGCCGGACGGATCGATGTTCGTATCTTCGGGCGACCGGCAGAAAATGACGCCGGCGCAGGACCCGAACGGCGACCTCGGCAAGATCATCCACATGACGCCGGAGGGCCAGCGCATCGGCGGCCACCATTACACGATGGGTCACCGCAACGTCCTCGGCCTGTCGTTCGCTCCGGACGGGAAGCTCTGGGCAACGGAGATGGGTCCACAAGGCGGCGACGAACTGAACCTGATCGTCCAGGGCCGCAATTACGGCTGGCCGCGAGTGTCCTACGGCTCGCATTATGGCGGCGGGCCGATCCCCGATGAACATCGCAGCCGGGGCTTCGAAGAGCCGAAGCTCTGGTGGACGCCGTCGGTCTCGCCGGGCTCGCTGCTGATCTATTCGGGCGACCTGTTCCCCGAATGGAAGGGCGACGCGCTGATCGGCGCCTTGTCGGGACAGGCCTTCATCCGCGCGGATATTGACGGCGACCAGGCGCGCAAGGCCGACCAGTGGGACATGGGGGCGCGCATCCGCGCCGTGGACCAGGGCCCGCGCGGCGAAGTCTATCTGCTGGAGGATGGGCCGGGCGGGCGGCTGCTCAGACTGGAGCCCGCCGCTCGCTAGGCCGTCACGATCCTATTGGGTCAGCGGGACTTCGATCTTTTGCTCCGGAGCGGCTTTTTCCTCGGTCGGCTGCGGCACCGTCCGCAGGTATGGCTTCACCGTCTTCCAGCCGTTCGGGAATTTCTCGCGCGCAGCGTCGTCCGAAAGCGAAGGCACGATGATGCAGTCCTCGCCCTGCTTCCAGTTCACCGGCGTCGCCACCGAGTGCTTCGCGGTAAGCTGGATCGAATCCAGCAGCCGCAGAACCTCGTCGAAGTTCCGTCCCGTGCTCATCGGATAAATGAGCATCGCCTTGATGAGCTTGTCCGGCCCGATCATGTAGACGGTGCGCACCGTCGCATTGGTCGCCGCCGTGCGGCCTTCCGATGTTTCGCCGGCGTCGGCGGGAAGCATGTTGTAGAGCTTGGCGACCTTTAGATCGTGGTCGGCGATGATCGGATAATCGACCGTATTGCCGGTGACGTCCTTGATGTCCTGCAGCCAGCCCTCGTGCGCGCCGACCGGATCGACCGAAAGTCCGATGATCTTCGTATTTCGCTTCGCGAACTCATCCGCGAGGCCCGCCATGTAGCCGAGTTCGGTGGTGCAGACCGGCGTGTAGTCCTTCGGATGGGAGAAGAGGATGGCGTAGCCGTCGCCGATGAAGTCATGGAACTTGATCGGGCCCTGCGTTGTGTCCGCGGTGAAATCGGGCGCAACGCTGCCGATGGAAAGGGTCATGTCTTGCCTCCCGGGTAAGTCGTGAAGGGCACCCCATACGCTCACAACAGGTCGGGTTCGAGACTCTCCGGTTGTTCAAGCCAGTTAGGCGGCGCCAATCCCTTGGAGCGAAGGAATTCCGCGTTGAACAGCCGCGACTGGTAGCGGGTCGCCGGGTCGCACAGGACTGTCACGATCGTCTTCCCCGGTCCGAGCTTGCGAGCGAGGCGGATCGCTCCGGCGACGTTGACGCCCGTCGAAAGGCCGACATTGAGGCCCTCGTCATGGACCAGACCCAGCGTCACGCCGAGGCTTTCCTGGTCTTCGATGAAGAAGGCTTCGTCGACCAAGAGGCCTTCGAGGTTGGCGGTGATCCGGCCTTGCCCGATGCCTTCGGTAATCGAGCTGCCCTCGGCCTTCAACTCGCCGGTCGTGTAGTAGCTGTAGAGCG
The DNA here is from genome assembly GCA_963829625.1 of uncultured Alphaproteobacteria bacterium. Taxonomy (GTDB): domain Bacteria; phylum Pseudomonadota; class Alphaproteobacteria; order Sphingomonadales; family Sphingomonadaceae; genus Sphingomicrobium. The sequence goes on from CAWHJH010000006.1 coordinate 163,919, forward strand.
CCGCGCCGGGGACGTCGGCGATGGCGACCGCGACATCCGGCCTGCGCTCCCGCAGCGCAATCGCAACTCCGGCAAGGGTCCCGCCCGTTCCGACGGCGCTGACGAAACCGTCGACTTTCCCGTCCGTCTGCGCCCAGATTTCCGGCCCCGTCGTCCGGACATGAACGTCCCGGTTCGCGACATTGTCGAACTGGTTGGCGAAGATGGCGCCATGCGGGTGATCGCGAGCCAGCCTTTCGGCCATTCTCGCGGCGACCTTCACGTAATTATTGTCGCTGCGGTACGGCGCCGCCGGGACCTCGACCAATGTCGCGCCGAGCGAGCGGAGCGTGTCCTTCTTCTCCTGGCTCTGCGTCTCCGGGATAACGATGACCGTCTTCATGCCTAGCGCATTGCCGACGACGGTAAGGCCTATGCCAGTATTGCCCGCGGTACCCTCGACGATGAGCCCGCCCGGACGAAGCTGCCCCTTGTCGATCGCATCGGTGACGATGCCGAGCGCCGCCCTGTCCTTTACCGAATGGCCGGGGTTCATGAACTCGGCTTTCCCGAGGATCGTGCAACCCGTCTCTTCGGAAGCTCGGCGGAGCTTGATCAGCGGCGTATTGCCGATCGCTGCGAGGACGCTGTCGCGGATGTCCATGCGCCGCGCTCTACAAATTCAGCCTGTCCGGCGGTAGCGCCGATCTACGAGGTCCAGCCCATCTCTCGACGGGTGTGCGCCTGAACGTCTGCAGGCATTCGCGCCAGGAACACGCGCGTGCTGAAATGGCCCTGCATGACGCCGTTGCTGCGAAATCCCCAATCCATGATCTCATGCTCGGGGATCTCGACTTCTTGGCCGATGCGATAGCCACGGGTGACCGGATCGTTCGCGAGTAGTCCGATCAACCGACCATCGACACGGCGGATCACGTCGGCCCAGATCTGCTCAGGCGTCCCGCCCGAGCGCAGACGAAATTTCACCATGAACTCGGCGTCGGTGGGATCCGGAGACGCAAGGCGCTGAAGAAAGGTCGGAAGCGCTTCCCGCGCGTCCGCTTCGGCGCGAACGAGGGCCGGATCGTCGGCGGATACCTCCAGCGCCGTAGCGCTTGGCTTCGGCGCATAGCGCAGGCCGAGGAAGATCAGCAGGACCAGCGCAAGCGCGACAGGCAGAAGCGTCAGCGGCAGTCCCATTCGTCGACTATCCCCGGCGATACCTAAGATAATATGGACGCCGCCCTTCGCGCCGGGACTTGGCGCCATAGCGGGTCTCGATCCACCCACCCGACGGCTCGAGGAAGTCCTTCGGCGACTTCGCGAGCCATTCGAACTGCCCGCGATGGCGCTGCATGACCATCAGCGACCAGTTGAGATAGGTGGGGTCGTCGGTGGCAAGACGGAACTCGCCATTCGGCTTCAGCTTCGCCGCGAACAGGTCGACCGGCCCGTCGTTGACCATCCGCCGCTTGGCATGGCGGGCCTTCGGCCAGGGATCGGGGTGAAGCAGATAGATGAAGCTCAGCGCACCGTCGGGCACTCGCGCGAGCACTTCGAGCGCATCGCCCTTCCAGAGACGGACGTTGGCCAAATGCTTCTCCCGGACGTGGCCGAGCGCCGTGGCGACGCCGTTGAGGAATGGCTCCGCGCCGATGAAAACGTGATTGGGAAGGAGGTCCGCGCGAAAAGCGAGATGCTCGCCCGAGCCGAAGCCGATCTCGAAATGGAGCGGCCGGTCCTCACCGAAAAGGCGCGCCGCGGTGACTTCGCCCTCCGCCGGGACTTCGATCTGGGGCAGCAGCCGATCGACGAGGTCCTGCTGGCTCTTGCGCAGCTTGTGCCCGCTCGACCGGCCGTAGAGGCGGTTGAGGGTGGTCGGATCGCCCGGCTTGTGCGCAGTCATGCCCGCGCGGTTAGGCGCGGGACGGGCCGGTCAGCAAGTCACGGCTTGCAGCGGTTCCCTTCATATTCGAAGCAATTCAGGGTGTAGGCCTTGCCGTTCCATCGCCAGATCGGAAAGCAGAAGCCTGGCCCGCCGAGCTGAATATCGGGCCAGCCGCCCGCGCCTTTAGTGGCGAGGAAGTCGGGCATGGCCGTTTCGTCGATCATCAGCTTCCAGCTTCCGTCCGCCTGCTTCGAGACCAGCCAGAAGTGAGTTCCGGTCATTCCGTAGCAGATTGCTCCGCCCTCATTGACGACGGCCTCCGGCCGGCCGTCGCCGTTGAGATCGCGATAGCCTTCGATATTGCCCGGTGAGTATGATTCGCTCTCCGCCCCATCGCAATTGCTGGATTTCCAAGCGGCCCCACGTCGGGTGAAACCCGCCGCCTTAAAAATCGCTGCCTGCTCGGCGGGTGGAGCGGACGCCGCAAGGATGGCCGCCAATAAAAACATGGCGGCCGCTTACCACGCCGTCAGAAAGGAGACTAGGCGATCGCCGCCTTCAGGTCGTCGACCAGGTCCGTCTTTTCCCACGGGAAGAACTCGCCCTCGGGCTTGCGGCCGAAATGGCCGTAAGCGGCGGTCGCTTGGTAGATCGGCTTGTTGAGCGCCAGATGCGTGCGGATGCCGCGGGGCGTCAGGCCGCCGAGCTTCTCGATCTTGCCGATTGCCTGCTCGAGCCGCGCATCGTCGACGGTGCCCGTGCCATGCGTATCGACGTAGAGCGACAGCGGCCTGGACACGCCGATGGCGTAGGCGAGCTGGATCGTGCAGCGGCGGGCGAAGCCGGCCGCGACGATGTTCTTGGCGAGGTAGCGCGCGGCATAAGCGGCCGAGCGATCGACCTTCGTCGGGTCCTTGCCCGAGAAAGCGCCGCCGCCGTGCGGGGCCGCACCGCCATAGGTATCGACGATGATCTTGCGGCCCGTGATGCCTGCGTCGCCGTCCGGCCCGCCGATCTCGAAGCTGCCGGTCGGGTTGATGTGATAGACCGTCTCGTTGCCGAGCAGCTCCGGCGGGAGGACCTTCGCTACCACGCCCTTCACATAAGCGTGGAGCTCGGCCTGCTTCTCGCCCTTGTCGTAACCGGGAGCATGCTGGGTCGAAACTACGATCGCGGTCGCCTTGGACGGCTTACCGTCCTCGAAGCGCAGCGTGACCTGGCTCTTGGCATCGGGCTCGAGGAAGGGAGCGCGGCCGCCGTGACGGTCGGCGGCCATCTCCGCAAGGATCTTTTGGCTGTAGTGGAGCGTCGCCGGCATCAGGTCCGGCGTCTCGTCGCAGGCGAAGCCGAACATGATGCCCTGGTCGCCGGCGCCTTCGTCCTTGTTTTCGCCGGCATCGACGCCCTGCGCAATGTGTGCCGACTGCGGGTGGAGGTGGTTCGCGAAGTCGAGGCGGTCCCAGTGGAAGCCGTCCTGCTCGTAGCCGATCTGCTTCACCACGCCGCGGACCGTCGATTCGATCTCCTCGCGGACGCCCGGAGCCCAATTGCCTTCCTCGTCCATGATGCCGCGGCCGCGGATCTCGCCGGCGAGGACGACCCGGTTCGTAGTCGTCATCGTCTCGCAGGCGACGCGAGCTTCCGGGTCCTTCGAAAGGAACAGGTCGACGATGGCGTCGCTGATCTGGTCGGCGACCTTGTCGGGGTGGCCTTCGGAAACGGATTCGGACGTGAAGAGGTAGGAATTGCGCATGGTTTGGCTGAAGTCCTTGCGAGTCGGGTCCGGCCGTTGAGCCGGAACGTCATATAAAGAATACTTTATGTGTTCTGCCGATAGCGTCCCGCCCGCGCGAGAGCAATGCCCGCGATGAGGAGTGCGAAGCCGATCAGCAAGGGTATCACGTTGCCCAAGCGGGCGAAAAAGGTCGGCCGCGAGGCGGGGGGCGGCAGGCTCGCGTCGAAATAGCCCGGCGTCCGCCACGGAAGCGAGTTGAGCACGCGGCCGCGGGCATCGATCAGGGCGCTGATCCCGGTCGGGGTCGAACGGATCACCGGAAGCCCCTCCTCTGCCGCACGCAGCCGTGCCTGCGCCAGATGCTGAGGCGGTCCCCAGGCGCCGAACCAGGCGTCGTTGGACGGATTGAAGATGAAGTGCGGGCGGTTGCGGCGATCCACCACCTCGCCGGAGAAGATGATCTCGTAGCAGAGCTGGAAACCCAGCTTGCCCCAGCCCGGCAGGTCGACGGTCCGCGGACCGGGTCCCGAGATGAAGTCGACGTCGCCGGGAGCAAGCCGCGAAAGCCCGATCGTCGACAGCAAGGGCCGCATCGGCAGATATTCGCCATAGGGCACGAGATGGGCCTTGTCGTATCGAGCACGCACTTGCCCGCCCGGCCCCAGCACGTAGACGCTGTTCGCGCCGCCGGTCACCCGCATGCCGTCGTCGGAGAGCAAGGCAATTCCGCCGGTAAGAACAAACTCCCCGGCACCGATCGTCGCCGATGCGCGCGACCGCTCGAAGGCCGCATATGCGCTGTATGGGCTGGAGCGTGCGTCCTGCATGGGATTGGTCACGGCCGCTTCAGGCCAGAAGAGCAGTCGCGGACGCGCACCGCCCGGCGCAAGCGACAGCCGGGCGAGCCGCTGGGCTGCGATCTCCGAATAGCCGGGCCGCCACTTGTCCTGCTGCCCGATGTTCGGCTGGACGACGCGGATAGGCTTGATGACCAGGTGGGATTCGGGGACGTCGGACCAAGGCAACAGCCACAAGATCGCGGTCGCGCCGACGATCAGGGTGGCAGCCAGCCAGCGTTTCAGGACTTCCAGCCAGATTGCCGCGGACAGCAGCACGACAAGGGTGGACAGGCCGTAGGTCCCGATCAATGCGCTGAGTTTCAGCAGCGGCGTGGGCACGAGCACGACGCCCACCGGATTCCAGGCGAAGCCCGTGAACAAGCCCGCGCGCAGCCACTCCGTGATCGCCCACGCCCCGGCAAGCGCTGCCACCAGCGCGAAAGGATGATTGCGGCCAATGCGCCAGGCAACGCCAGTCGCAAGCATCGGGTACACGGCGAGATAGAGCGACACGAGGACGACGGCGATCCAGCCGAGCCAGGCCGGCATTGCCGCCTGGTAGGTAAAGGCGGTCGCGATCCAGTTGAGGCCGACAACGAACTGACCAAGCCCGAAGAGCCAGCCGACCAGCAGTGCCTGCTTCAGCGTTTCGGCGCGCTGCAGGAGCCCAAACAGGACTGCAAAAGAGAAGAACATCAGCGGCCAGATGTTGGCCGGCGCGAATGACAAAGCGGACAGCGCTCCGGTCACGAAAGCTACCGCGGATGGCCACCACCTAGCGTGCCGGATCGCCTCAACGCTCTTCATCGTTGGTCGGGCTAGCGGCAGTTCGCTTCAGAGGAAAGCATGGACAGGCCCAGCCTGGCGACGCATCCAGTGCGGCGATGACCCGACCCCCATTCCATTTGGCTTTCCCTGTTGACGACCTCGGGGCGGCGCGGCGCTTTTACGGCGATCTGCTCGGCTGTCCCGAAGGCCGCAGCTCAGACCGCTGGATCGACTTCGACCTGCACGGACATCAGATCGTCGCGCATCTCGCGCCCGATGCCGTTCCTCGCCAGGCGAGCAATCCCGTCGACGGTGAGGACGTACCGGTGCCGCACTTTGGACTGGTGCTGTCGATGAACGAATGGAAGGCCTTGGCTGAACGGCTCAGGTCTGCCGCGGTCACGTTCGTGATCGAGCCCACCATCCGCTTCGAAGGCCAGGCCGGCGAGCAGGCCACCATGTTCCTGCTCGATCCCGCCGGCAACGCTCTCGAGTTCAAGGCGATGGCCGACCCCGCGAACCTGTTCGCGAAGAACTAGGCGCCTTGCGCGTGGACGTCCGGCGCGTGGAGCCGGACTCGGAGTATCTTGCGCGGGTCCGAATCGACTGCTTCAAGCTTCCAGCCGGAAGGATGTTCGACGCATTCGCCCTTGGCTGGAATATGCCCGGCCAGCAGGAACACCAGGCCGCCTAGCGTATCGACCTCGTCTTCTTCCCAGACGAGCCGAGCGTCGACCGTCTTCGCAAGCTCCTCGAGCTCGATCCGGGCGTCTGCTTCCCACACTCCATCGTCGAGCAAGGTCAGCATGCCCGCTTCCTCGATATCGTGCTCGTCCTCGATCTCGCCGACGATTTCCTCGACCACGTCCTCGATCGTGACGAGCCCCTCGGTCCCGCCGAACTCGTCGACGACGATGGCGAGATGAATTCGCTGCGAGCGCATCCGGGCTAGCAAATCGAGGACGCCCATCAATTCCGGGATGAACAAGGGCTCGCGCAGCAGCTCGAGGACGGATCGCTCCTGCGTCGTCTCGACGGACGTCTTGAACACATCCTTGATGTAAATCATTCCGACGATTTCGTCGAGGCTCTCGCCGTAGACGGGGAGACGGCTGTGCTCGGCTTCGGCAAAAGCCCGTACCAGATCGTCGAAGGGAATCGTCGAGGGCACGCAGATCATTTCGCCGCGAGTGACGCAGACGTCGCCCGCGGTCCGCTCGCCGAAATGCAGCAGGTTGCGGAGCATCTGCCGTTCGGTCGGCGACAGGTCGCCCGCGACGGGGCGCGAATCCTCCGCCTCGTCGATCGCTTCCTCGATCTCGTCGCGGAGCGTCTGCTCGCTGTCCTCGCCGAAGATCAGGGAGCGCATGCCGCGCCAAAGCCGCGATCTGCCCTCATCGTGCCGCGTCGCCATCAGTCGATCACCCTGTAGGGATCGTCGATGCCTAGGCGGGCAAGCGCACGGACCTCGCGGTCCTCCATGTCGGTGGCCTGGTCGTCATCCAAATGGTCGTAGCCAAGCAGGTGCAGAGTCCCGTGGACGAGCAGATGCGTCGCATGCGTTGCCACGGGAATCGCCTTCTCGGCTGCTTCCCGCTCGCACACGCCCTTCGCCAGCACGATGTCACCGAGCATAAGTTCCGGACCTTCGCCCGGATTATCCAGCTCGTCCGCTTCGACGAGTGGGAAGGAAAGGACGTTGGTCGGCTTGTCCTTGCCACGCCATTCCGCGTTCAGCGCCCGGACTTGCTCGTCGCTGGTCAGGCGGACCGAGATCTCCACCGGGCGCGAGCCATTGGCGAGTTGCGGGAAGGCGCTTTCCGCAAGCGCGGATTCGGCGGCGCGGCGGACGAGCAGCGACCAGTCGGTGCTACTGTCCCATTCCTCGTCCAATTCTATGTCGATCTCGAGCATCATCGCTGCGCCCCGGGACCTTCATAGGCATCGACGATGCGTCCGACCAGCGGATGGCGCACGACGTCGGCGGCGGAGAAGCGCACGACCTCGATCGCCTTGATGCCCTCGAGCTTCCCAACCGCGTCGTTGAGTCCGGACGTCACGCCGCCCGGAAGGTCGGTCTGGTTCGGGTCGCCGCAGATGACCATCCGGCTTCGCATGCCGAAGCGGGTGAGGAACATCTTCATCTGCTGCGGCGTGGTGTTCTGCGCCTCGTCCAGGATGATGAAGGCGTCGTTCAAGGTGCGGCCGCGCATGAAGGCGATCGGGGCGATCTCGATCTCACCCGATGCAATGCGCCGCTCGACCTGCTCCGTCGGCAGCATGTCGTATAGCGCGTCGTAAAGCGGGCGAAGATAGGGATCGACCTTCTCCTTCATGTCGCCGGGAAGGAAGCCGAGCCGCTCGCCCGCCTCGACCGCCGGGCGCGACAGGATCAGTCGGTCGACGGTGCCTGCAATCAGCTGCGACACGGCCTGGGCGACCGCGACATAGGTCTTGCCGGTGCCGGCCGGGCCGAGAGCGAAGATCATGTCCTCGCGGGCCAGGGCCTCCATGTAAGCGGTCTGGGTGGTGGAGCGCGGGACGATCGTCTTCTTGCGCGTGCGGATCATCACGCGAGGTGGCGACGCGACCTCTTCGTTGATGATTCCGTCGAGGTTGGGCTGGACGGCCATTCCAAGCACGGCCTCGACCGCTTCGGAGTCCACGTCATGACCTTGGTCGAGCCTGTTGTAGAGACCGACCAGAACCTCGCGGGCGCGAGCGGCGGAATCCGCATCTCCCTCGATCTGCACGCGATTGCCGCGCGCGGAAATGTGCACGCCAAGGCGCTGCTCGATGGTGATCAGGTGACGATCGTAATCGCCGAACAGGGGGCCGAGCAGGTAGGGCTGCTCGAATTCGAGCTCCAGGCGAGCACGGCCGGAGTCGTTGGCGACGGCGGGATCGCGGCGGGCCATCAGGCGGCAGCCTTGGTGAGCAGCGCGCCCGTCATGCTGTTGGGACCGGCGCCTGTTAGAGCCACGGGCAGGATGTCGCCCGGAGCGGCGTCCGTTTCGATATGCACCGACTGGAGCCAGGGCGACCGCCCGATCATCTGCCCCGGATATCTGCCCTTGCGTTCGATCAGGACCTCGGTCTCCTTCCCAATACTCGCGCGATTGAACGCGACTTGATGAGCAGTGATCCGTGCCTGCAGGCGCTGCAGGCGTTCGTCCATGATCTGGGTCGCGATCTGGTCCTCCATCGTGGCGGCGGGCGTGCCCGGCCGCGGGCTGTACTTGAACGAATAGGCCGAAGCGTAGCCGACCTCGTCAACGAGATTCAGCGTAGCGGTGAAATCTTCTTCGGTTTCGCCCGGGAAACCCACGATGAAGTCGCCGGACAGAGCGATGTCGGGGCGGGCGGAGCGCACCTTCTCGAGTATGGCGAGATATGTTTCAGCCGTGTGGCTGCGGTTCATCGCCTTCAAGATTCGGTTGCTTCCCGACTGCACCGGCAGATGCAGGTAGGGCATCAGCTTGTCGACTTCGCCGTGCGCCTCGATCAGCGCGTCCGTCATGTCCATCGGATGACTGGTCGTATAGCGGATGCGCTCAAGCCCATCGATCTTCGCCAGCGCCCGGACGAGCTCGGCGAGGCCGCGGCTCTCGTCCGCCCACGCATTCACGTTCTGGCCGAGCAAGACGATCTCGCGCGCGCCGGAATCGACTAGCTGCTGGGCCTCGGTGACGATGTCGCCCCAGGGCCGCGAGATCTCGGCCCCGCGCGTATAGGGCACCACGCAATAGGTGCAGAACTTGTCGCAGCCTTCCTGCACGCTGAGGAAGGCGCTCGGGGCGGCGCGGCGACGCATTGGCAGAGCGTCGAATTTGGAAATGGCCGGCATGTCCGTGTCGACCGGCCGGGCGCCGCGGACCGCTTCGGCAACCAATTCGGGAAGGCGGTGGTAGGCCTGCGGACCGACGACCATGTCGATCATCGACGACCGGCGCTTCGCTTCCGCACCTTCGGCCTGAGCGACGCAGCCGGCCAGGGCGACCAAGGGCCTCGATCCATCCTCGCGGCGAAGGCGGCCGACTTCCGAATAGGCTTTCTCGGCCGCTTTCTCCCGAATGTGGCAGGTGTTGAGAACGACCAGGTCGGCATCCTCGCCTTCCTCCGCCGCGGTCATTCCGTTCGCGCCCAGCAGCTCGGCCATGCGCTCGCCGTCGTAGACGTTCATCTGGCAGCCGAAGGATTTGACTCGAAAGCTTTTTGGGGCGGAGGTCATCTGGGTTCCGGGTATAGGGGAGCGGCGGCGCGACTTGAAGCAAGCGTTTCCGCAATCGCCTCGCGCGCCGCATTCGCCAACGCCTTGCGGTCGCTAGTGCGATCCAGCGGCGGAAGCAAATTCACAGTCACCCGTATCGTGCCTTTGCGGCCGAGAATGCGAAGGACATTCTCCTTGCCGGTCTCGCCGTGCCATCCGACTTCCGTAGCTGCTTCCCCATAGTCGATGGCCAGCGGCCTCACTTCGACGTCTTCCGACGCATAAACAGCCGCCTCGAGCAATGACGAGCGGAAGGGCAACATCTCGTGGCCCGGCCCGGTCGTTCCTTCGGGGAACAAGGCGATAGGCTGGTCGCGCTCGGCAGCCTTCGCAATTGCGACGGCCTGATCCTTCGAACTCCTGCGGTCTTCGCGGCTGACGTAAAGCGTCGCATTCTGGTCGGCGAGCCAGTGGATCACTCCGTGGCCGAGATTGTCCTTGGAAACGAAGGCGGTCCCCGTTGACCCGCCCAGGATCAGGATATCCAGCCAACTGACGTGGTTACTGATCAGCAGCGTCCGCGGGCCCAGAGGTCCTCCACGAACGGTCGGGCGAGCGCCGACAATCCATGCCGAGGCGGCAAGGAATGTCCGCGGCCATCCGGATCGGCCGAAGAGGTGCTTCGTCGGGACGTGGATCGGCCCGATGACGGCGAACAACAGCAGAAGCAGGACACTGCGGATCGCAGCCCGGACCTGGGAGGTGTCGGATGCCGCCTCAGCGGTTGCGGTCGAGGGCGACGCCGTACAACTCCATGCGATGGTCGACGAGGCGGAAGCCGAGCTTTTCGGCGATCCTTTTCTGCAGCAGCTCAAGTTCCTCATCGACGAACTCGATGACGCTGCCGGTTTCGACATCGATCAGATGGTCGTGGTGAGCGTCCGACGCGGCCTCGTAGCGCGAACGGCCGTCGCCGAACTCGTGTCGTTCAAGGATGCCCGCTTCCTCGAACAGGCGAACGGTCCGGTAGACGGTCGCGATCGAGATATTGGGGTCGATGGAGGCGGCGCGCTCGTGCAGGGTTTCCACGTCGGGATGGTCCTCGCTTTCGCCAAGGACCCTCGCGATGACTCGACGCTGCTCGGTGATCCTAAGGCCCTTGTCGGCGCACAGGGCCTCGATATCGATCTTCCGGGTCATGTTATTCAGTTAAGCCGCGCACGCCTCACCGTCAAAGGAAAGGGAGCGCGTTTCGCGCCCCCTTCGGGATCAACTCGCCTTGGCGCGTCCTCGCGTCTTGCGGCGCTTGGTCCCGAGGCCGATCGACTTGGCAAGCGTCCGGCGCTGTTCAGCATAGTTAGGGGCAACCATCGGATAATCGGCGGCAAGTCCCCACTTCTGCCGGTATTCGTCCGGAGTCATTCCGTGATTGGTCATGAGATGCCGCTTCAGCATCTTCTGCTTTTTACCGTCTTCCAGGCATACGATGTAATCCGGCTTAATAGATGCACGGATGGAGACTTTGGGCTCCGGCTTCGCTTCGGGCGCAGACCGGCTCGTCGAAATCCCCGTCAGTGCCGAATGCACGTTCTGGATGAGGTTCGGAAGGTCGTTCACTGCAACGCTGTTGTTGCTGACATGGGCGGCGACAATGTCCGCTGTCAGCGTCAGCAGCGTGTCTTCAGCATTTTCGGTTCCGTTCATTGAAGCGTCTCCCCGAGCAAGAGTTCGCGACGGCGTCGGCTGGCCGTACGACTTTTTGACTAGAATATGAGCGGAGCGCGGGCAATAGCAGCGCGCTATTGCTCTGGATTAACTGTAATCAAACATCGCGCGACAATGTCAGCGCGTCGTATTCGCCGCCAAATCGGCCATGATAATATTTGGGGCGACGGCCGGCTAAGCCAAATCCAGCCGATCGATACATCATAACTGCCGGATTTCCTTCACGAACTTCGAGGTGAACGCGGCTCACCCCTCGGTCGCGGGCATGGTCGATGAACTGATCGAGAAGCATCCGCCCGATTCCCCGCCGGCGAAATTCCGGGGAAACGGCGAGCAGGAGGAGCTCGGCCTCGTCGCCGATCGTCCGGTACAAGGCGAAGCCAACGGATCGGCCGTCGCCGAATCGCGCCACCACCAGCTTCACGCCGGGCATCGGAAGGATTCCGGCGCACTGCGACCGGGTCCAGGCCTCGCCGAAACGCTCGTCGAAGGCCGAGTTCATGACCTGAATAACGGAGTCGAGATCACTCGATCCGCCGCTCGCCACCTGGAGTTCGGCGCTCGATGCCGCGGCCGCGTTCATGCCGCATTCCTCGCCCGCGCGTCCGGCGCGCGCGCGTAGACAGGCTTAGGCGGGAAGGACCGCAGCGATTCGGGAAGCCGCAACGCGTTCTGCGCGCTCGGCCAGCCGGCGGCAGCACGTCCCCGGCGGCGCGCTTCGACAAGCGCGTTCGCGCCCGGCCCAACAACCAGCTCGGCGTCGATGTGGCCGGCGGCCTCGGACGGTGCAAGGTTGAACAGGCCGCTCTTCGCTTCGAGGGCGCGGCCGGAAAACTGCTGCACGAACAGCTCGCCATGGCCCCCGTCCAAGGCGGCGGCGACATCGCCGTCCGCTTCTGCCCCGGCCGCGAGAAGCGCCAGCGACGACATGCCCTTCAGCTCGCAATTCCAGGCGATCGCCAGTCCCTGCGCAGCGGCTAGACCGACGCGAATCCCGGTGAAACTTCCTGGTCCCACTCCGACGAGGATTGAATCGGCCCTCCGACCATCGAGCATTTCGTCGAGCATGGGCACCAGCCGTTCGCTATGGCCACGGCCGATCATCTCGTCGCGACGCGCAAGACAGATGCCATCGCCGTCGAACAGTGCGGCGCTGCATGCTGCAGTCGAAGTGTCGATGGCCAGGATCACGTCCAATTCCTCAACTCACCTGGGCGCAAGTGTGTTCACAGGAACCGGCACCCGGCAAGTAGGTAAATCCGGAAAAAATCAAACGGCTTCGACGGATTCGACCTCGGGCACATAGTGGCGGATGAGATTTTCGATGCCGCGCTTCAGGGTAATCGCCGAGGACGGGCAGCCGGAGCATGCCCCCTGCATGCCGAGATAGAGGCGGCCTTCGCGATAGCCGCGATAGACGATATCACCCCCATCCTGGGCGACGGCCGGGCGTACGCGCGTCTCGATCAGTTCCTTGATCTGGTCGATGATGTCCGCGTCCGCAGGATCCTCCTCGATCGCCGGAGCCTCCTCGATAAGGATGCCCGCGGCCGTCCCCTGTGCGAACAAGGGCGCGCCGCTGACGAAATGATCGAGCAGCGTCTCGAGCACCAGCGGCTCGAGGTCGCTCCAAGAGACGCCGGGCGCCGCCGTCACCGAAATGAAGTCTCGGCCGTAAAAGACGCCTTCGACCATTCCGCTGGAGAACAAGGCCGAGGCCAGAGGTGAGGCTTCCGCAGCGTGCGCATCCGGAAAGTCGCGCGTACCCGCCTCCATCACGATCTGATCGGGAAGGAATTTGCGGGTCGCGGGGTTCGGCGTCTGCTCGGTGCGGATCAGCATGAGCGAGATGTGGTCCCGCCGATGCCGGCGATCAACCCCCGAAGGGCGGAGCGCCGGCGATGATCCAACGCGTGATCCCGATGGCCGCGACCAGGCAGAGGATTGCCAGCCAGCCTTTGCCCGGTCGCATCGGCTCAACGCCCGGCTCCGCCTTTCCGCGTCCACTGAACATCGGACCGACGAGATTCTTGCCGCGGAGAAAGTAGAACAGGACGGCTGCGACGTGCAGCGCAATGAACGCGAGCAGCACGTTGAACAGATCCTCGTGGAGATCGACCGCCGCCTCCGAAGTGTCCACGCTGACCAGGTGAGCGAGCGGCCCCTGCATCAGGCCATCCTCATCGCTTCCAATCAGCCCGAGCCCGACCTGCAGGGCAACGAGACCGATCAGGGCGACGACGCTGAGCGCGCCAAGTGGATTGTGACCGATCCCGCGCCAGCTGCCCCGAAGATAGCCGGACACAGCCTTCGGACCGCCGACGAAATTGGCGAAGCGCGACGTAGAGCTTCCGACGAAGCCCCACAGAATCCTGAAGAGCAGCAGGCTGAGGATCGCGAACCCCGAATAAAGGTGGAGATCGTCGTGATTTTCCTCAGCAGCCCACCAGCTGAAGGCGATCAGCGCGACGAGCGTCCAGTGGAAGAGCCGCGTGGGAAGATCCCAGATTACGATCTTGCGCGGCGGCGGGGCGACCTCCGCGGCTTCTTCAGTCACGCTTCTTTTCTTCGGCGCGGTACGGGTCGTGACACGCCTTGCACGCCTTCCCCATGTCCGCGAAGGCGGGCTTGATCGCGTTCACGTCGGCGCTGTCCGCGGATCCCTTGAGCGCCTGCGCAGCCACGCGAAAATCGCGGTCCTTGGCTGCGAAATCGTCGTACTTCTGCCAGATCTCGGCCTTCGCGCGGGTCTTGCCGACGTCCGGACCGGTACCTGCCGGGAACCAATTCTCCGACTTGGCGGCGAGGTCGTTGATGGTCGCCGCATTCGTCCGGATGATCCCGACGTTGGGATTCTCGGCCTTCAACTGCTGCCCGATTGCCTTGGTCGCCTTGCCGATCTGCTCCATGCCCTCATGGCGATCATGCATGATCTTGAGCGCTTCCTGCTTGGTCGCGGGGGCGGCTGGAGGAGCGGACTTCTCGGTTGCCGCGGGCGTTGCCGTCGCATTGTTAGTAGCGGCGCTCTCGGCCTCGTTCTCGACGGCCTGCTCGCCGCATGCGCTCAGCAGGGAAATGGTCGCGGCTGCAATCAGGACAGACTTGCGCATGCATTCTCCTATTCTTGTTTGGTCGCTTTCCAGCTGTCGTCGATCATCTTGATGATGCCGGAGAAATCCTTCGAGCCCCCCCCTAGATTCACGAACCTCTGGTAGAGTTCCTCGGCCTCCGAACCCATCGGCGTGTAGGCGCCGGCATGTTGCGCAGCATCCATCGCGAGCTTCAGGTCCTTGAGCATCAGCGCCGCCGCGAAGCCGCCTTCATAATCGTGATCGGCCGGCGTTTCCGGACCGACCCCTGGAAATGGCGTGTAGGTGGTCATCGACCAGCTCTGGCCTGAAGCGTTCGACGCGATGTCGAAGAAGACCTTCGGGATCGAGGCCGAGCTTCTGCGCCATCACGAAGGCCTCGCAAGTCACGATCATCGTCGCGCCGAGGATCATGTTGTTGCAGATCTTTGCTGCCTGGCCCGCACCGGCGCCGCCGGCGTGAATGACGGCCTTGGCCATCGGTTCGAGGAAGGGCTGCGCACGGGCGAACGCCTCTTCCGAGCCGCCGACCATGAACGCGAGATTGCCCGAGGCGGCGGCCGCGATGCCTCCCGAGACGGGAGCGTCGACCATCGTGTAGCCCTGCGCCGACGCTTCTTCCTCGATGGAGCGGGCCGAGGCCACGTCGATCGTCGAGCAATCGATGAGCAGCGCGCTCGTCGGCGCCTTGCCGAGGACCTGGCTGCGATAGACGTCGAGCACGTGCTTCGCCGCCGGGAGCATGGTCACGACCACGTCTGCGTCGGCGACGGCCTCCTCGGTCGAGCCGGCGCGGCCGCAACCCTGCTCAATCGCGCGGGCGAGCGCTTCCTCGCTGAGATCGAAGGCACGGACCTCATGGCCAGCCTTGGCGAGGTTCGGCGCCATGCCGCCGCCCATGTGACCGAGGCCGATGAATGCGATCTTCGCCATCGTCAGCGTCCCTTCCAATTCCCCGGCCGCTTCTCGACGAACGCGGTCATGCCTTCCTTCTGGTCTTCGGTACCGAACAGGCCGTGGAACAGCCGGCGCTCGAAGCGGATGCCCTGCGCCAGCGGCATTTCGAACGCGGCGTTGACCATCTCCTTGTTGGCGATCGCTGCGAGCGGGGCCATGCCCGCGATGGCCTCGGCAGTCTTCATTACCTCGGCAAGAAAGTCAGTTGCCGGAACAACGCGGGCGACAAGACCGGAGCGTTCCGCCTCCCCGGCATCGATCATTCGGCCGGTTAGGCACATTTCCATCGCCTTGGCCTTGCCGACCGCGAGCGCGAGGCGCTGCGATCCACCCATGCCGGGGGTCACGCCTAGCTTGATTTCCGGCTGGCCGAACTTCGCGGTGTCGGCAGCGATGATGAAATCGGCCATCATCGCGACCTCGCAGCCGCCGCCGAGCGCATAGCCTGCCACCGCCGCGATCCACGGCTTGCGGGTCGACGTGACCTGCTCCCAGCCGCCGAAGAAGTTCGCAGAATACATGTCGGCAAAACCCTGCGCCTGCATCTCCTTGATGTCGGCGCCGGCCGCGAAAGCCTTTTCCGAACCGGTCAGCACCAGGCAGCGTTGGCTGTCGTCCGCATCATAAGCGGCGAAGGCGCCGATCAGGTCCTTCAGAACCTCGCTGTTGAGCGCGTTCAGCGCCTGCGGGCGGTTCAGGGTGACGAGCGTCACCGCGCCACGCTTCTCGATGAGGATGGTTTTGTACTCGGTCATTCATCGGTCTCCGGAAACGGGGTCCAAGCCTCGCGCTCGGGAAGCGGGGCGAAGAGGACGTCGAGCATCTCGTCGTCGACCTGCTCCGGCGTCGGCGGGTCCCACTGCGGGTTGTTGTCCTTGTCGACCAGCAAGGCGCGCACGCCCTCGCGGAAATCGTGCGTGCGGACGATGCGCCCAGCGAGCGCATATTCGGCGCGCATCTCCTCTGCGAAGCTCGAACGGTTGGCGCCGTCCGCCAGGAGCCGAAGCGAGACCTTGCACGAAAGCGGGCTTTTCGATCTTAGCGTCGCGAGTTCGCTCTGCGCCCAGTCACTCTCTTCAGCCTCGAGCGCCGCAAGCACATCTTCCAGCCGGTCCGATGCGAACAGCTTGGTGATCTGCCCCATGTTCGCTTCGATCTTGGCCTCCGGTACGATTGCCGCCGCGGCTCCGATCGAGCCCTTGACCCGGGTGGGAGCCTTCAGGATGCGCTCGTGCAATTCTTCGAGAGCGGATTGCTGAACATAATTGGTGGCGAGACCGAGATAGAGGCACTCGCCGGCATCGAGCCGCGCACCCGTCAGCGCCATGAATTGGCCGACACGTCCCGGCAGCCGAGACAGATACCAGCCACCCCCGACATCCGGGAACAGGCCGATTCCGGTCTCAGGCATCGCCAGCCGCGTGTTCTCGGTTGCGATCCGGAACTCGCAAGGCAGCGAGATGCCGACTCCGCCGCCCATGGTGATGCCGTCCATGATCGCCACGGTCGGCTTTGGATAGGTGAACAGCAGGTGGTTCAGGCGATATTCGCTGAAGAAGAAGGCCTTGGCGTCGCTGGCGTCCTCGGCGCCGCTCCGCGCGAGCATCACCACGTCGCCGCCGGCGCAGAAGCCGCGCCCCTCGGCATGGTCGATGACCACCACCTGGATCGACGGGTCCTCGCGCCAGGCGAGCAGCACTTCGCTCATCGCGTCGCACATCTCGCGCGTCAGCGCATGGATCGCCTTGGTCCGGTTCAGGCGAATCCGGCCGACGTTGCGATCCGTGGAGAACCGGACGTCGTCGGTCACTGGCGAAGCATGTCCCGGCTGACGATCACGCGCATAACCTGATTGGTGCCTTCCAGGATCGAATGGACGCGAAGGTCGCGCCAGAAGCGCTCGATCGGATAGTCCATCAGATAACCGTAGCCGCCATGAAGCTGTAGCGCGCGGTCGACAACGGACGAGCCCGTGTCGGTCGCGAGCCGCTTGGCCATTGCCGCAAACCGCGTCTTGTCGGGCGCGTTGGCCGTGACCTTCGCCGCCGCGACGTAGAGAAGATAGCGGGCGGCCTGCAGCTCGGTCTCCATGTCGGCGAGCGTGAACTGCGTCGCCTGGAAGTCGGCGATCGGCTGGCCGAACTGCTTGCGGTCCTTGGTATAGGTCACGGCCTCATCGAGGCAGCGCTGCGCCCCGCCGAGCGAGCATGCGCCGATGTTCAGGCGGCCGCCGTCCAGCCCCATCATCGCGATGCGGAAGCCCTCGCCTTCGCCGCCGACCCGGTTGGCGACGGGCACTCGGACCTCATCGAAATTCACCTGCGCGGTCGGCTGCGAATGCCAGCCGAGCTTCTTTTCCTGCGCTCCGAAGCTGACGCCCTTCATGTCCTTGTCGACGACGAGCGCGGTGATGCCCTTCGGTCCCTCTTCGCCGGTGCGGACCATGGTCACATAGACTTCGTTCTCGCCGCCGCCGGAGATGAAGGCCTTGGAGCCGGACACCACGTAATGATCGCCGTCGAGCACCGCCTTCGTCTTGAGCGCGGCCGCGTCGGACCCGGAAGAGGGCTCTGTCAGGCAATAGCTGCCGATCTTTTCCATGGTGATCATCGACGGCAGGTATTTCTGCTTCACCTCCGCCGAGCCGAAACGGTCGATCATCCACGACGCCATGTTATGGATGGAGATGAAGGCGCTGGTCGACGGGCAGCCGTAGGCCATCGCCTCCATGATCAGCGCGGCCTCGAGCCGGCCGAGGCCGATGCCGCCGCTTTCCTCGCTCACATAGATGGCGCCGAAGCCGAGCTCGGCGGCTTCACGGATCGTGTCGCGCGGGAAGATGTGCTTCTCGTCCCACTCCGCCGCGTTGGGAGTGATGGCGTCCGCAGTGAACTTGCGCGCCATCTCCTGGATCTGGAGCTGGTCCTCGGTGAGCTCGAACTGGTGCATGGCCGCGGGCCTTAGGCTGCGGTCACGAAGTCAGCAAGACGGGGGAACGCCGACTAAATCTTTCAAAGCTGGTCGGGCCCGCTAGGGTCGACCGATGCCCGACGATCTGCAAGCCACTCAGAGACAGGAGAGGAATGCCGGCCTCCTGCTGATCGCCGCATCGGCGGTGGCATTGCTGCTTGCGAACAGCAGTCTCGCCGAGCCCTACCATCACCTGCTGGAAGCCAGGCTCGGCCCAGCCATGCCGCGCTTTGGCTCAATGTCGATCCACCAGTGGATCGCTGACGGCCTGATGGCGATCTTCTTCCTGCTCGTCGGGCTCGAGGTAAAGCGCGAGTGGTACGATGGGCGGCTGTCGACCCCGGCCGAGCGGCGGCTGCCGATCCTGGCCGCGGCGGCGGGGATGATCGTTCCCGCGATCATCTATCTCGCGGTCACCGGGTTCGACCCAGCGCTCGTCATGGGCTGGGCGATTCCATCCGCGACCGACATCGCCTTCGCCGTCGGTGTCCTTGCGCTCCTCGGAAGCCACGCCAATCCCGCGATCAAGCTGCTCCTCGTCACCATCGCCATCGTCGACGATGTCGGCGCGGTCCTGATCATCGCTCTGGTCTATACCGCGGACCTCGATCCCATGGCGATTTTCGGGGTGGCCGTCGTCCTTGCGGGAATGGCTGGAATGAACCTGTTCGGGGTGCGCCGGCTGGCACCTTATCTGCTCGGCTTTGCCCTGCTGTGGTACTTCATGCTTGCGAGCGGGATCCACGCGACAATCGCGGGAGTGCTCGCGGCGCTGACGGTTCCGCTCGGGCTGGGCGAACCCCGCTCGCCGCTCAAGCGGCTCGAGCATGCGATCCATCCGTGGGTAATGTTCGGGATCATGCCCTTGTTCGGACTTGCAAGCGCCGGGGTGCAGATAGGCAACCTGAAAATCTCACAGCCGCTGCCGCTCGCGATCATGGCTGGGCTGTTCCTCGGCAAGCAGATCGGCGTCTTCGGCGCGATCTGGCTGGCGATCCGGGTGAAACTCGCGCCAATGCCTTCCAACGTCCGGTGGAGCGAACTCTACGGGGCGTCCGTCCTGTGCGGGATCGGTTTCACGATGAGCCTGTTCATCGGCGCGCTCGCTTTCGAAGGGTCGCCGCAATCGATTGAGCAGGCGAAACTGGGAACTCTCGCCGGGTCGCTTCTGTCGGCGATCGCCGGCTGGATTATCCTCCGACTTGCGGCGCCACCGCTTCCGTTCAGCGAGGAGGATCGGGAGGAAGCCGCGGACATCTTCGGCGGCGACGAATACACCGAGCGCTAGCCCGGCCAACCGACGCGGACGAGCGTCCCTGCAGGGTCGGACACGGCAAATTCGCGCAAGCCCCAAGGCTTGGGGTCGGCAGTCCGGCCGAACTCTTCGGCAAGAGCATCGACATCCTTCGAATAGAAGAAGATTCCGTGGGCATTGCGCTCCGCATCGACCCAGCCCGGATCGACCTTGGTCAGATGGACGCTCGCTCCCGCAGGGTCCCGAAGGATCCGGTAGCCTTGCGCGTCGTAACGCGAGGCCACCGCGAAACCCAACCGTTCGAAAAATGCCTGGCTTTCATCGAGATCGTGGGCGGGCAGGATCGCGACCGCGGCGTGCTGCTGTTCCATGCTCCCGCAATAGCAGAACCAGAGCCCGCCGAGCCAATTCAAAACAATAGTCTCGGATTGGAAATAAAATCGTGGTATGCGAGCAGTTAACGGCGCCCGTTACGACGGGATCTTCCCGTCTGGCGGTTTTCGCCGGGCTACGACCGACACAATCGGCCGCAATTCAGGGGAGGTGTCTATGAACCGGACTGCCCTGGCGCTGATATTCGCCGCTTCGCTAACCCTACCTGCCACGGGCGCAAACGCGACCATCATCACGTTCAGCGGTACTTTAACCGGGACGCAGGAAGTTCCGCCAAACGCGTCTCCCGGAACGGGCCTGGCCACAATCACGATCGACGACGTCACGCATACGATGCTGGTCGACGTCTCTTGGTCAGGTCTCCTGAGCCCTACGACGATTGCGCATATTCACTGCTGCGCTGCACCGGGAGCTACGGCCATCCCGGCTACGGGCGTGCCAACCTTTCCGGGATTCCCAGCGGGCGTGACCAGCGGCTCCTTCAATGCGTCGTTCGACCTGGACGACCCGGGCCTGATCAATCCCGCGTTCGTCACCGCCAATGGCGGAACGACTGCAACAGCCTTCGATGCCTTCCTGACCGGGCTGCTCGCGGGCAACGCCTATTTCAACATCCATACCCAGCAATTCGGCGCCGGGGAAATCCGCGGCCAACTAGCGGCGGTGCCCGAGCCCGCGACCTGGGCGATGCTCTTGCTCGGTTTCGCTGCGGTTGGAGTGACGATCAGGCGAGCCCGCAAGCGGAGCGCCGCGATCGCGTGAACGGCGTCAGGACGCCGCCAGCCTGGCCCTGATACGCTCATCGACGCGCCGCTCGAAGATCGTCAACGGCATCGCGCCTTCCTTCAGGATGTCGTGGAAGTCGCGAATGTCGAAGCGGCTTCCAAGGGCCTGCTGCGCCTTTGCACGTGCACGCGTCCAGGCGATGTGGCCGATCTTGTAGCTGCAGGCTTGGCCCGGCGAAGCGCAATAGCGCTCGACCTCCCGCTGAACGCGCGGTCGGGCGAAGCCGGTGGCCGCGACCATGTGGTCGATCGCCTGCTCGCGGGTCCAGCGCTTGTGGTTCAGCCCGGTGTCGACCACCAGCCGCTCGGCCCGGAACAGGAAAGACTGGAGATAACCGGCGCGCTCGATGCCCTTGTAGGCGCCTAGCTCGTCGGCGACCTGCTCGGCATAAAGCGCCCAGCCCTCGCCATAGGCCGAATAGAATGCGATCCGGCGGAGCATCGGGATTTCCGCCGACCCCTGGGTCACGCTGTTCTGCAGATGATGGCCCGGATTGCCCTCGTGATAGGTGAGCGCCGGGAGCGAATATTTCGGCCAGTCGCCGGTCGACTTGAGATTGATGAAATAGATCGCTGGGCGTGATCCATCGAGCGCCGCCGGACGATAGTAGCCGTTGGACGCGCCGGCCTCGATCTCCGGCGGGACACGTCGGATCTCGAGCGGGTCCTTGGGCGGATTATGGAAGGCACGCGGAAGCCGCGTCGCCATGTCCGCCATTCCGGCGTTGAGGCTGGCAAGCAACTCGGTCCGGCCCGCATCGGTGTTTGGATAGAGCTGGGCCGCCGACTTGTTCAGCGCCGTCAGGCGTTCGCCGACGCTGCCGCTCGTATAACCCGCGCCACGCAGGATCTTGTCCAGCTCGGCGGTGATTTCCGCGACTTGCTGAAGGCCCAGCTGATGGATTTCGTCAGCGCTGTAATTGGTGGTCGTCGCCTCGGCGAGCGCGGCCGCATAGATTTCGGCGCCGTTAGGCACGCGCCAGATTCCGTCGCCGGCCTGGCTCTTGGGGCGCAGCGCCTGAACGGCCGCAATCTGGCGGTCGAGCGCGGGATAGACCTTTTCGGCGACGATCTTCGCCGCACGAGCGCGCCAGTCGCCGGCGATGTTCTTCGCGGCCGCGCGTTGGGAAAGCGAGGTCGCCATTCCGCTGTCGTCAGCGGCAGGCTTGCGCAACTCCCGCATCTGATTGAGCGCGAGGTCGAGCGACCAGCCGGGCGCGAGGAAGTTCCGCGCAGCCTGGCGCTGCTGCTCCACGGTCTCATGCTCGAGAACGGTCGCGAATTGCGACAGGCGCGAGAGATAGGCTTCCGCATCCGCCGCCGTCTCCACCGTGTGGGCCGAGTGAAGGAAATCCGGGCCGGAGAAGTATGCGCCATCCTGTTGGGTGATGACATAGGGGCTTTGTGGGTTGGAGACGTCGAACCGCTCCGGACCGACATTGCCCGTCTTCAGGTCCCAGATCACGACCTCGCGGTTGAGGGCCGCTGCCGGGCTCAATGTTGCCGGGTTCACGTTCTCCAGGCTGGCGACGAACTTGTTGGTCCGCGCGATTTCCTCGGCACGCGCCTGCTGATTGGGACGGGTGTCGAGCTGCGATTTGAGCGCCGCAAGCTCACCTTTATCGAGGCCTGCGTAGGTCGCGAGATAGGGATTGGTGCGCACCTGCTCCTGGAAGATGGCCTCGAACCTCTTGTTCAGGTCCGCGTCGCCCGAACCGGTGGCCTGCGCGAACAGCGGGGTCGAAACGAAGGGCAGCGTAAGCGCGGCGGCACTACCGCTGGCAAGAAACTGGCGACGGTCCATCGAACATCCTTCAGGAAAAAGATCGCAGCGAACCCTAGCCGTAGCGGATGCAGTGGCAAGCGCGCTCGTCGATGAATGCTTGCCGCTCGCAGATGGCTGAAGGTCCAGCGCTATTTCGTCGGCGGCTCCGGGATGCGGGTCACCTGAATGTGAACCGCGCGCCACTCGCCCGCGACCCGGCTGAACGTGTCGGTAAAACGGAAGCGGCTGGCGAACGGTATCCCGTCGGACGTGCCGCTTAGAACCGTCTCGGCGCTGACCATTCCCGCGTTGTCGCCCAGCGGCGTGACGACCCTATCCACGAGCGTGATAGGATCGAACCGGTCGCCGGCAGCAGTCCAGCCGGCGATGAATTCACGCTTGCCCTGCCGTTGTCCCGATCCGGTGATGAAGACCAGATCGTCCGCGACCATCCGCTCGAGCGCTGGCCCGTCCTTGCGCAGCTGCGCCTGGTCGAACCGGTCGGCGAAGGCGGTGAGGCTTTCGCCGGACTCCGCGTCGGCGGCAGTGGCTGGATGGACTCCGCCCAAGGCGAGGGCCAGCGCGAGAGGAAGCACCCGGGTCAGGCAGCTACTCGTTCGCGCCTTGAGGGTCCGCCGAACGATCGGGAGCTGGTTGCTGCGATGTGTCGCTTGCCTGCTCGGCTGGCTTCGGCTTTTCCGCGCGCTTTTCGCAAACGCGGCGAGGACGCGAAGTGCCGACCTCATGAATCCACTCACACTTCAGGCGCGGCTTCTTCTCGGTCGGCTCGGCGGTTGCGGTCGCCGGGTTGGCGGCAAGCATCAACGCGAACAATACGGACATCCTCAAACACTCCCTCAAACCCGGCTGGCAGGCGCGGGGAAGCAATGCCCTGCGCTGATTCGCTGCGTGCCGACTAACTAATTTGCTGTGTCGGCGCAAAGCACATCGGCGAGGAACGTCCTGCCCTCAAGCGTTTGCAGCCGGGCATAGGCCTGCGTACGCCATCCGCGCGATCGGCAGAACTGCTGCGCCCGCTGCGACATGGCCTCGGCCGTGCCGTCAGGGACCTCAATGCGCGCGCCGCGGTCGTCGGGAGCGACGAAATATTCGCTGCCCATTCCTCGAAGCGAGGGGTTGGGACCAGTCACGACGGCGCCGACCGTTGCACCGACGGTCGTGATCCTCGGGGCGACCGGCCGAACCGATCGGACATTCATGATCAACGCCGGATCGGACTGGGCGAATTCCTTGCAACCGCTGAAGGTGTTTCCGCTGCACAGCTCCCAGGACTGTCCTTCCGGGATCTTCACGCTCCGCACCGTAAATACGCGCATCGACTGCGAAGCGCCGGCGACGGAATATCCCGCGCCTTTGAAATTGCCCTTGGGATAGAGGACGAGCTCGGCCGGCGCCTGGTCCTGGGCGTGGGACTGGGCGGGAAGCAGTGCGGCCAAGGCCACCGCGCCGATCGCAACTTTCTTGAGCATTCCCGTCCCCCGCTTGACCTTCGCGCGGAAGCTAAGCGCAACCCGCGCATTCGCACTAGTGGTTTTTCGCGGGGGGAACGGCGCTCGCTAACGCGAGCGCCTCGGCAATGGCCGCATCGCCTTGTCCACGGCCAGTCGCGCGGCCTTGCGCCCAATCTCCTCGCCGGCTTCGTTGGAAAAGCGATAATGGACGCCCCCCAGCATCCGCGAATCCGATACCTGGCGCACCGCTTCGTCCCAGCTTTTCACCTGCTGGATGACCAGGTTGGGGCTCATCCCCGACGCCATCCGGACGGGCGTATTGGCGGGCAGGCCGCCGGCAAGCTTCAGCACTTCGGTCTGGACGGCGACCGCCGTGCAATGGCCGCACGGATATTCGGGAAAGTTCGGCGTCGGAAGCAGCGCAACCCAGGCCGGATCGTATTGCGTGGCGCCGTTCCCGTCGCGGTCGCCGTTGCGGATCGCGGTGATCGGCCGCCAATAATTGTACTTGAGCTTGGCAACGACCATCGCCTGGACCGCGTCGTTCATCGCCATCTCGTACAGGGCGAGTAGCCGCGCGTTTTCGACCTGCCTGCGGCCGGGACGATCGGCGATGTACCGCACCATCGGCGACAGATCGTATCCCTGCCGATAGCGGGCGATCAGCGTCTGCTCTTCCGTGCGCTCCTTGCTTGCACGCGCCCCCAGCCGCCGCACCTCTTCATAATCGCGCGCCCAGGTCTCGCTGGTCAGCGACGGCGGAGGCGGAACCATGACTGAGTCAGGGCTGGAGAACCACGGTTTGAACGTCGCCCAATAGGGTTCGAGCGTCGGCAGAGATGCGCCGATCCATTCGCCAGGCGTCGTCACGGGGCGATAGGGCACTTGCCGGATTGCCGGATCGACACCGTTTGCACCGTTCGCTGCAGCAGCCGCCTGCTTGCCGATGGCAGCCCCCGCATCTTTGGCGGGACCGTCCGGAACGCCGGCCATCGCCATCGTGTAGCTTTCATCGAGGACCGATTTGTTTGCCGGATAATGCTTGACCAGCACTTCGTAGGCGGCCGCCGCCGCCGCAGCGTCCTGGGATGCTTTCGGGTCGCCAGCAGGGAAGCCCAGATAGCTTTCGTAGCGGCGATCGATCGCGTTCACCGCCTCGAACATCGCCAGCGCGGCACGCGCCGACGCGCGTTGCATTTCCGCCGGCGAAGGCGTGGGCGAGACCTGCTGAGCGAAGTTGAACTTGTTCGCAACTTCCCACCAGTCGGTCACCGCATCGGCGGCGGCCGGGCTCGGGGTCAACACTGCCACTGCCGCGGCGCCGAGCATCAACAGTCCACGCATTTCCATCTCCTTCAAAGGATTGCGCTTCTGAGTGTGACGCTGTATTAATAAGGTGCAACAGTGGGCGGCATGACCATGGGCATCAAAGACGTGATCGCGCGTTGCATCGAACGGATGCGCGGGGGCGCGTGCGCCACCTGCGACAATCGCGCTTTCTGCCCGGCGGGACGCTGGCAGCAGGCGTTCGGCCCGCCACAGCAAGAACGCCGCGACATCTTCGAAATCCTTGGCGATTTCATCCAGACGCTGGGGCGGCCTGCGCCTAGCAAGCGCTGCTTCAAGCGAGAGGTCGAAGATGCGGTCGAGCCGATGCTTGACCAGGGCGAGGTCAGCATCGAGCGGATTGCCCGGAAAATGGGGATGAGCCGGCAAACCTTGTACCGGCGCCTGAGGGCGGAAGGCACGACCTTCGAGGAAATCCTCGACGCAAAGCGGCGGCAACTTGCAATCCGCTACCTGGGCCTGGACCGTTCTTCGGTGAAAGCCGCTGCCTACCGTCTGGGCTTTTCGGACCCGGCGGCGTTCAGTCGCGCCTTCAAGCGCTGGACCGGTCGAAACCCGAGCGAGTTTCGCGAGGCGAAGATTTAGGATGCTGGCGCGCCCGGTAGGATTCGAACCTACGACCTCAAGCTTAGAAGGCTCGTGCTCTATCCAACTGAGCTACGGGCGCGTCGCCAGACCGTCCTAGCTTCATTGCATCCGCGGCTCAAAGCCTGCATTCATTTTGCGTTCAATGTCGGCGGTTGATGCAGCTTCAGGGGTGAAACGGGGGTTTTTGATGCGCGTTGCGTTCCTTGCGATTGCCGGTCTTTCGAGCTTCGCTGCGGCAAAGCCCGCTGAGGCGGCGACTATCGTCGTCTTCACGCATCCCGAAACGCTCGCGCAGAAGATGGTCGTAGTTGACCGCGAAGGTCCCGATCGCGTCTTCATGTGCATGCTTCCGCCCGGCGAAGCGGGCTGCCATCGAGTAGCGATCAGGCGACGCGGCTAGGCCGCAACGGTTTCCAGCAGGCCTTCGAACAGGCGCCGGCCGTCCGTGTTGCCGTGCGCCTTTTCCAGCGCCCGTTCCGGATGCGGCATCATGCCGAGCACGTTGCCAGCGTCGTTCAAAATGCCGGCAATGCCGCGAGCGGAGCCGTTGACCTCGTCCCGGTAACGGAAGGCCACGCGTCCCTCGCCTTCGAGCCGGTCCAGGGTCGCCGCGTCGGCCTGGAAATTGCCGTCGTGGTGGGCGACCGGGATCAGAATTTCCTCGCCCGCATCGTACTGCGAGGTGAACAGGCTCTGGCTGTTCTCGACCTTCAGCGGGACCGGCCGGCAGACGAAGTTCAGCCCTGCATTGCGCATCAGCGCGCCCGGCAGAAGCCCCGCCTCGGTCAGCACCTGGAAACCGTTGCAGACGCCCAGCAGGGGCACGCCGCGCGCAGCGGCGTCGGACACCGCACGCATGATCGGCGAGCGTGCGGCCATCGCGCCCGAACGGAGATAGTCGCCGTACGAAAACCCGCCCGGCAAGGCGATGAAATCAGTGCCGTCGGGCAGGTCCGCGTCGCGGTGCCAAACCATCGCCGGAGCCCGGCCGGTCACCTCTTCGATCGCGACGGCAAGGTCGCGGTCGCAGTTCGAGCCCGGGAAAACGATGACCGCGCTCTTCAAGCGGCGGTCTCCAGCCGCTCAATGCGGAAATTCTCGATGACGGTGTTGGCGAGCAGCTTGCGGCACATCGCCTCGATGTCCGTGTCGGACGTGCCGTCGGCAAGGTCGAGTTCGATGAGCTTGCCGGCGCGGACGTCCTGGACGCCGGAGAAGCCGAGCCCTTCGAGGGCGTGGTGAATGGCCTTGCCCTGCGGGTCGAGAACCCCGGGCTTCAGGGTGACGAAGACGCGCGCTTTCATGGACCGCCCTTTGCCCCAGGACGGCGGAAGCGTCCAGCCGCGCGTGCGCATCTCACGTCCCGTGCCACGGACCTTACTGTTCGCGAAGCGAGCGCCAGAAGTTCCGGGTGAGGGGCTCGAGCACATATTGCAGAGCCGTCCG
The DNA here is from genome assembly GCA_963829625.1 of uncultured Alphaproteobacteria bacterium. Classification (GTDB taxonomy): domain Bacteria; phylum Pseudomonadota; class Alphaproteobacteria; order Sphingomonadales; family Sphingomonadaceae; genus Sphingomicrobium. The sequence goes on from CAWHJH010000006.1 coordinate 191,130, forward strand.
CTTGCGGACGTTCAGCAGCACCTCAACGGGGAGCCCCGGACGAAGCTCGCCCTGTCCAAGCGCTCCGCGGACCTTGCTCAGCTGGTCGGGCGGCACCTCGATCTCGGCGCGGAAGAAGGCCTGGCCGCTCTTCTCGTCGGTGAAGCTGTCGGCGGACATGGTCCGCACGGTTCCGGTCAGCAAGGGCAGGGTCTGGTCGTTTACGCTGAGGAAGCGGATCTGCGCGGTCTGGCCCCGAAAGACGTCGTCCGCATCACCGGGCGAGACGTTCGCCTGGATGACCAGCTTTCGCCGGTCGGGAACGATCTCCATCAGCATCTGGCCCGGCGAGACCACGCCCCCGACGGTGAAGATGCTGAGGCCGACGACCTGGCCCGTTGCCGGCGCTCGAACGCGGGCGCGCTGCAGCTGCTCACGGACGGCGACAAGCTTCGGGAGCACGTCGGACAGGCGCACCTGCGTGTCGCGAAGCTCCACCGCGACCTCTTCGAGCGCGGTCCGCTCGATCGACACCGACTGCATTCGGGTCTCGCCCTTGCCCTCGCCTGCCCGGGCGATCTCCGCGCGCATGGCGGCCTCGCGGCCCCGAAGATCGGCAAGCGCCCGCTCGAGCGCCCGGATGCGGTTCTCGGACGCGAAGCCCTTTTCCTGGATTATCCGCAACCCTGCGATCTCGTCGGAAAGCAGCCGCTGCTGATCGCGAAGGGAAGCGATCTGTTCCGAATAACCGCCTTGCTGCTCGCCCAGCTGGCGCGAGCGCTGGCCGAGCACGGACTGTTGCGCCGTCATCGAGGCAAGCCGCGCCTGAAGCTGCGCCCGCTGCAGGGACAGCGCCTGCTCCGCAAGCGGCCTGTCTTCCGCGGACAAGGTCGCGAACTCCGCGGGCGGCGCGAAATTCCTTTGCCCGGCACGCTCCGCCATCAGCCGGGAACGCTGCGCGAGCATGGTCAGATACTCGCTCGTATAGGCCCGCTCCTGCGCGCGCAGGTCCGGGGCCGACATCTCGATGAGGATATCGCCTGCCTTCACGCTCTGGCCTTCGCGGACGTTGATCGCGGTGACGACGCCGCCTTCGCGGTGCTGGACCGACTGGCGATTGCCCGAGACCGCGATGACGCCCTGCGCCGGCACCGCCGCGTCGAGCGGTGCAAGCGCCGCCCAGCCGAGCAGGATCACGAAGAAGAAGATGACGATTCCCGCGCCGATGCGGATGTCGCGGCGGGGATCGTCGGGCCGAAGGTCCGGCTGCTCGCCCTGAACGACCGTGGAAAGGAAGTTCATCCGGCTTTCCCCTCGCCTGCCTGCATCAGCCTTGCCGCAACTTCGTTGGACGGCCCGAGCAGCTTCGGCCTGCCCGCTTCCAGGACGAGCAGTCGCTTCGCGCCGGCGAGGATGGAGCGCCGATGCGCGATCAGGACGATCGCCGCGCCGCGGTTCAGCGCTCCCGCAAGCGCCTTGAGCAACGCCGCCTCGCCATCGGAATCGAGGAAAGCGTTGGGCTCGTCGAAGACCAGCAGGACAGGGTTGCCGTAGAGGGCACGCGCCAGCGCCACCCGCTGCGCCTGGCCGGACGAGAGACCGCCCCCCAGCGGGCCAAGTTGCGTGTCGTAGCCCTTGGGAAGCTTCAGGATCAGATCGTGGACACCGGCGGCCTTGGCGGCCTCGACCGCCAGCACGTCGACATCCTCGCCGTTGCGCGCGCTGGAAAAGCGCGAGATGTTTTCCTTGATCGTGCCTTCGAACAGGCTCGGCTCCTGCGGCAGATAGCCGATGTGCCGCGCCAACTCGTCGGGCTCCCAATCGTCGTAGGATGCGCCATCGATGCGGACGGTGCCCGCCTCGGCGGGAATTGCACCCGCGAGAACCTTGGCGAGCGTCGTCTTGCCGGCGCCGCTCGGGCCGATGATCCCCAGCATCTCGCCAGCACCGACCTCGAAGGTCACGCCGAAGAGGACAGCGCGGCCGTCGGGGCCCCGAACGCCGACCTGGTCAAGCTCGATGCGTCCCGCGGGTTCCGGGAGCCTGGTGTAGATGCGCTCAGCCGGAACGCCGGACATGACATCGGCAAGCCGTCGAAGGGCGGCATGAGCGCTGGTGATTGTCGGCCAGCCGCTGATCACGGCCTCGACCGGCTGAAGCGCACGGCTGAGGATGATCGAGGCGGCAATGATCGCGCCGGCCGAGATGTAGCCGGCGATGGCGAGCAAGGCGCCAAGACCGAGTGCGGCGGACTGCACGAACAGACGGAGGAACCGGCTGAGCGCCGCGAACCGCCCGCCGGTGAACTGCGCGTCCGCGAGCCGGTTGAGACCGTAGGCCCGATGATCGAGCTGGCGGTTCACCATCGATCCCACCATCCCCAGGGCACGGACGGTGTCGGTGTTGAGCGCAACCGTCTGGGCGGCTGCCTGCGAGGCGGCCATGGCCTGCGTCGCGGTCTGCATGGTTTCCGCCGTGGCGCGCTGGTTGCGCCAGGCGACGAGGAACAGGATGATCGAGGCGATCACCGCTAGTACGCCGATCCAGAAGTGCAGGAGGAAGGAGACCACCAGAAACAACGGAAACCAGGGCACGTCAAAAAGCGCGCCCGCCACAGGGCTGCCGATCGCCTGGCGAATGGTCTCGAAGTCGCGCATCGCTTGCACGGCGGCATTCGAATTGCGCGCCATCATCCGCTTGAGGATCTTCGGCGCGAGCAGCGCATCGATCCGCATGCTCGCCCGAACCAGCAGCCGGTTGCGGATCGCGTCGAGCGCCGACAGGGCAAGGAGACCCACGGCAAGCGCGATAGTGATGAACAGCAGGGTCGTCTTTCCGCCCGTCGCCACCACGCGGTCATAGACCTGAAGCATGTAGATGGCGGGCGTAAGGAACAGGAGGTTGATGAAAAGACTGAATACTGCGGCCGCGACGAAGTGCGGGCGGCAGGCCTCGACGGCCTCCGCCATGTCCTTCGGCAATTCGATGCCCGCAATCTTCATCCAGCCGTCCTACGCCTCACACAACGGCAGATCATAGCCACGTTCCATTAACGCGCGAAATGGGCCACCGCCGCAGAGCCGGCCAATAGCAGCGCGGGTGGATAAGCCCAGCAGGAAATTTCGAGATTTCAAATGCTTAGGCTGGTGGAGCTGAGGGGAATCGAACCCCTGACCTCTGCAGTGCGATTGCAGCGCTCTCCCATCTGAGCTACAGCCCCACGCCTCGGCAGGCGGCCCACATAGCGGTGCCTATCTCCCCTTGCAATGACCCGCCTCACGGCAATTTCGGCTCGTCTTGAGTGGCTCTCCGGAACCGGAACGACGGTGGCCGCCAGTTCGTTCTGCCCGCGATGATCGACCGGCATTCCGCCGGCAATTTCGCTGGAGGTATTAATGGCTTACGACCGCTACGATCGCGAACGGCGCTGGCGCGAGGGACGCCCGGAATTCTCCGAGGACCGCGGCCCGCGAGGCTGGGACCGCGGCGACGACCGTGACCGCGACTTCAGCCGCAGCGGAGAAGACCGCGGCTTCTTCGAGCGCATGGGTGAAGAATTCCGCTCTTGGTTCGGTGACGAGGACCGCGAGCGCGGCCGCGAATTCGGTCGGGACCGGGACCAGGATCGGGAAGGCCGCCGGCAGCGGTCGCGCTTCGACGAGCCGGGCCGCCCGCAGGATTGGGGCCGCGACGACGAGCGCTTGAATCGCGGGTTCGGCAACGAGCGTCAACGCGATTATCGTCCGCTTGCCGGTGACTATGGGCGTTCGGGCGGCCGCGGCTTCGAGGATCGGGACACGGAACGGGATCGCGACCGCTACCGCCGGACCAGCTTCGCAGGGTCGCGCGCCCGGTCGAACCGGGACGATCCGCACTATGAAGAATGGCGCCGCCGGCAGGTCGAAGGGCTCGACCGCGACTATGACGATTACCGCCGCGAGAGGCAGACGCACTTCGAGGACGATTTCGGGAACTGGCGCCAGCGCCGCATGTCGAAGCGCGAGCTTCTGCGCGACATTCGCGAGCATATGGAAGTCGTCGGAAGCGACGATGAGCATGTCGGGGCCGTCGACCGGATTGCCGGCGATCGCATCATCCTGACCCGCAGCGATCCGCAGTCCGGCGGAGTGCATCATTCGCTGAGCTGCGCGGACGTCGACCGCATCGAGAACGGCCGGGTGATCCTCGACTGCAGTGCGGATAAGGCGCGCGAACGCTGGCGCGACGAGGATCGCGAGCGGGCGCTTTTCGAGCGCGAGGATCAGGGCCAGGCCGGCCCCGGGATTCTCGACCGCAGCTTCTCCGGCACGTACCGCTAGATCATCCACCCCTCTCCGGGGGCGTGGACTGGCCCGGTCGCCCAAGCCACACGGCTAGGCGGCCGGGCCTTTCTTGTACGGGTGCGCGCGCGTATGCGCGTCTTCAAGCGGGAGAAGATGAAATGGCGCGTGCCTGGCACCTGATGAGCCGCCCCCAGGGGCTTCCGACCGAAGAGAATTTCGCGCTGAAGGAGATCGAGCTGCCGCCGCTGTCGGACGGCATGGTTCGCGTGCGCAACAGCTGGCTATCGGTCGACCCGTACATGCGCGGCCGCATGAACGACGTGAAAAGCTACGTTCCCCCGTTCCAGATCGACCAGCCGATGGAGGGCGGCGCGATCGGAGAAGTCGTGGAGTCGAAGGCAGACGGCTTCGCGCCCGGTGACCATGTGCTCCACATGGCCGGCTGGCGCGATGAAGCGGTACTTGACGCGCGCACCCTGAACAAGTTGCCGAACCTCGGCGCGAAACCGCAGGCTTTCCTCGGAAATCTCGGCGTGACCGGTGCGACGGCCTATTTTGGTCTGCTCGACGTCGCCAGCGCCAAGGAAGGCGACGTCGTGTTCGTCTCCGCGGCCGCCGGCGCGGTCGGATCGGCCGTTGTCCAGATCGCCAAGGCCAGAGGCATGAGCGTGATCGGCTCGGCGGGAGGCGCGGAGAAGTGCGAGTTCGTCCGCTCGCTCGGCGCGGACCACGTCATCGACTACAAGGCGCAGCCGGTCCTGAAGGGTCTCGCCGCGGCCGCGCCCGAAGGCATCGACGTCTATTTCGACAACGTCGGCGGCGACCATCTCGACGCGGCATTCGCGCTGGCGAGGATGCGCGCGCGCTTCGCCATCTGCGGAATGATCGAAGGCTATAACAAGGCCGAGCCGGCGAACTTCCGCTTCATCATGCGCGTCATCGCCATGCGCATCCGGATGCAGGGCTTCATCGTCTTCGACTTCCAGTCGCGGATGGACGAATTCTACCGCGAGATGGGACAGCTCATGGCGAGCGGCCAGCTCAAGTCGCAGGAAACCGTCGTCGACGGCCTTGAGAAAATGCCCGACGCGTTCCGCGGCCTCTTCAGAGGCGATAACGTCGGGAAGATGCTCGTCCGTCTCTAGCGGTTGAACTTGCAGGAGGCCGGGTTGCCGGTTTTCAATCCGGTCTGGAGCGCCTGCATGCGCTGCGCCGAGGAGCCATGCGTGAAGCTTTCCGGAACGACGACGCCCTGAGACTGCTTCTGGAGCATGTCGTCGCCGATCGCTTCCGCCGCCCGCATGCCTTCCTCGACATCGCCCGGCTCCAGGATGTTGCCCTGCGCGTCGCGGGCGTTGGCGGCCCACACGCCGGCATAGCAGTCGGCTTGAAGCTCGACCCCGACCTGGATCTGGTTGCCTTCGGTCCGGCCGACGCTCTGCTGCGCCTGCTGCGCCCGGTCGAGCGTGCCTTCGAGGTTCTGCACATGGTGCCCGACCTCGTGCGCGATCACGTAGAGCGCGGCGAAATCGCCGGGAGCCTGGAAGCGCCGGGAAAGCTCGTTGAAGAATTCCGGGTCGATGTAGATCGTATTGTCGTTCGGGCAGTAGAAGGGCCCCATCGCGGCCTGACCCGTGCCACAGGCCGTTTGCGTCCCACCGGTGTAGGCGACCATCCGCGTCGGCGCATAGCGGGCGCCGCTCTTGGCGAAAATCTCCGTCCAGGTTTCTTCGGTCGAGCCGAGACCACGCGTCAGGAAGTCGCGCATGTTCGGGTCCAGCCGTGACGCGCCGCCGCCCGGTGCGCTGGTCGTCGGACCGCTCGGGATGATCCCCCCGCCTCCGCCTCCCAGTTGAGTAAGCGCGCAATAGCCCAGCAGGAGAATGAGCACGCCGACGAAGCCGAAGCGGCTCATGACCATCGGAAGCAGGCAGCCGAGCAAATTGCTTCCGCCACCGCCGCCGAGACCGAAGCCTCCGCTTTGACCCGTGCGGTCTTCGAAATTCGAACTAGGGTCTTCGCCGCCGAGCCGAACCATTCACATCTCCCCTGCAGTGACGCCGTAATGCGCGAGGCCCTCACCTAGTTGCAAAACCGGAACGAGATGGCGACTAGCGCTTCCAAAGGAGACGCCATGATTCTCGAAGGCAAAGTCGCACTCGTCACCGGTTCAACCTCCGGTATCGGTCTGGCGATCGCCCGCGTGCTCGCGTCGGAAGGCGCGAAGGTGATGCTCAACGGGTTCGGCAACTCTGCCGAGATCGAGGAGCTGAAGAGCGAGCTGAACGCCCTGCACGACGGCGCCGACTTGTCCGATCCGGGTCAGATCGAAGCGATGGTTCGCCGCTGCACGGACGAGCTCGGGGCGCCGGACATCCTCGTCAACAATGCCGGCGTTCAGCACGTCTCGCCGATCGAGAGCTTCCCGGTGGACAAGTGGAACGCGATCATGGCGATCAACCTGTCGGCGGTCTTCCACACCACGCGCCTGACGATCGGCTCGATGAAGCAGAAACAGTGGGGCCGGATCGTAAACACGGCCTCGGCGCATAGCCTCGTCGCCTCCCCCAACAAGTCGGCCTATGTCGCCGCGAAGCATGGCGTCGCCGGCTTCACCAAGGCGGTCGCTCTCGAGGCGGCGAAGGACGGAGTCACCGTCAATTGCATCTCCCCGGGCTATGTCTGGACGCCCTTGGTCGAGAACCAGATTCCCGACACGATGAAAGCCCGGAACCTGACCCGCGAGCAGGTGATGAACGACGTGCTGCTGGCGGCCCAGCCAACCAAGCGCTTCGTCACGCCGGAGGAGGTCGCGGCGCTCGCGCTGTTCCTCTGCCGCGAAGAGGGCCGGTCCATTACCGGTGCCAACCTCAGCATGGACGGCGGCTGGACTGCCGCTTAGGCTTCGAGCCATGCGCTCCGCCCTCCTTGCTCTGGCCCTGCTCGCCGTCTCCGGATGCGCAGAGTTCCAGCAGACACCGGGCGTCATTGCCCAGCCGGCCCGCGACTGGCGGGCGGTCGCGACCGAGTCGGATCGGCTGCGGCTGCGTGAATGGCGGTCTGCCTTCGTCGCTGCCCTGCGGTCGGCCCGCGCGGGCGGGCATGCCGCGGATGTGGAGCGCGAAGGCATCCTGCTCGATCCCGATGCAGCGCTCGGCGGCGGGCCGATCCCGGATGGGGACTATCGCTGCAGGGTCGTCAAGGTCGGGGCGAAGTCCGCAGGACTGCTGAATTTCATCTCCTACCCTTTTTTCAATTGCCGCATCGGGCAGCAAGGCGGGCTTCAGCACTTCGCCAAGCTTGACGGATCGCAGCGGCAGGTCGGGTTGGTCTTCCCTGGCGATCCGCTACGCCAGGTGTTCCTCGGAACGCTGATGCTCGGCGACGAGGCGCGGGCCATTCAATATGGGCTGGACACGGAGCGGGACGTTGCTGGCTTCGTCGAGCGGATCGGACCCAGCCGGTGGCGCCTGATCATGCCGCGCCCGCACTTCGAATCCCAGATGGACGTGATGGAATTGGTGCCTTCGTCTCAAGGAGCGCGTTGATGAGATTGAAACTGTGGATCGCGATTGCCGCCATGGCCCTGCCGAGCTCCGCAAATGCCGCAGCCCTGCCCGAGGCGATAAAGGCGGACATGCCGCAGTTGATGACGCTTTATCGCGACCTCCACGCGAACCCCGAGCTGTCGATGCAGGAGGTGCGCACACCGGCAAAGCTTGCGGCGGAAATGCGAAAGCTCGGCTTCAAGGTGACTGAGAAGGTCGGGAAGACAGGCGTGGTCGCGGTGCTGGAGAATGGGCCCGGCCCAGTCCTCATGCTGCGAGCCGACATGGATGGCCTGCCGGTCGTCGAGCAAACCGGCCTGCCCTTCGCATCGAAGATCCGGGCAACGGCACGCTCGGGGGTCGAGACCGGCGTGATGCACGCCTGCGGCCATGACACGCACATGACCGCCTTCATCGGAACGGCGCGACGCCTTGCGGCGATGAAGGACCAGTGGTCCGGAACGCTCGTCATGATCCTCCAGCCGGGCGAAGAGACCGGCGAAGGCGCGAGGGCGATGCTCGACGACGGGCTCTACACCCGCTTCCCGAAGCCCGATTACGTCCTGGCGTTCCACGACGCCGCCGCGCTCCCTGCCGGGAAGATCGGAGTCACCGCCGGTTATGCCCTTGCCAATGTCGACAGCGTCGACATCCTCGTCAAAGGCCTCGGGGGCCACGGCGCCTATCCGCACACGACCAAGGACCCGATCGTCCTCGCCTCGCGGATCGTCGTCGCACTGCAAACTCTCGTCAGCCGGGAGAACAACCCGCTCGATCCGGCGGTCGTGACCGTCGGCAGCTTCCAGGGCGGAGCGAAGCACAACATCATCTCGGATGAGGCGAAGCTTCAGCTGACGGTGCGCAGCTACAAGCCGGAAGTGCGCAAGCTGCTGCTGGACGGAATCAAGCGGATCGCCCGGGGCGAAGCCATCGCCGCCGGCATTCCGGAAGACCGCATGCCGGTCGTCACCCTCCGGGAAGGCGAATACACCCCGGCGACGTTCAACACCGAAGACTTCTCGAAGAAGACCCTTGCCCTGTTCCAGCAGCATTTCGGCGCGGAGCGGGCGAGCGCGACTCCGCCCGTCATGGGCGGCGAAGACTTCAGCCGCTTCTGGCTTGCCGACAAGCAGGTCCAAAGCCTGATTTTTTGGGTCGGCGGGACTCCAACCGAAAAATGGGATGCGGCCGGCGGAGACACGCTGAAGCTGCCGTCGCTGCACAGCCCGTTCTGGGCACCCGACGCGGAGGCCGTGATCTCCACGGCGACCGAAGCGCTGACCGTCGCATCGCTGGACCTGCTCAAGAAAAGCTGACGGCTCGTCGCGTCCGGACCGCCGTTGGTGGAAAGACGTGACACCAGCTTGCCGACCTTTGCCATGGCGCGACCATGGTCGAGTTGTATTTCGCCACTGAAATAGAGCCAGAACTCGGAAGCCGCCATCGACTGTTCCTGGAGCAGCGTGATCCACGGCATCGAGCGCTACGCCGCCTATCAGCCCGCAGGCCTTGCCGAGGACCTGCGGCAGTGGGCCGGCCTGCTCGAAGGCATCCGCCAGCTGCGGAAAAAGGACTAGCTGCTCGCCTCGTCGAGCAGCGCCAACTGGTCCGGCGTCAGGCGGAAGTGCATGGCCGCGATCGACTGCCCCAACTGGTCGACGCTAGTAGCGCTGGCGAGAGTCGAGGTGATTCCCGGCTGGGCATTGGTCCAGGCCAAAGCGATGGTCGCGAGCGCCGCGCCGGTCTCCGCCGCAACCCGGTCGAGCGCCTCGAGCACCCGCGGGCCTTTACCTTCGAGATATTCGACGTTGCGCAGGCCGCGGACGCTTTTGTCGAGGTCCTCCTTGGTCCGGTACTTGCCGCTCAGGAAGCCGTTGGCGAGCCCATAGAAGGGAATGATTCCGAGCCCGTGAGCGAGCGCAGTGTCGCGAAGCTCGCCCTCCAGCTTCGGCCGCTCGACCAGATTGTACCAGGTCTGGAGCGCGCAGGGCCGAGCCAGGCCGTTCGCTTCTGCAGCCCGCATCGCCTCGTCGAGCCGTTCCGCCGAATATTGGGAAAGCCCGATGGCCCGCACCTTTCCGGCCTTCACCAGCGCATCCATTGCGCCGAGGCTTTCCGCCAGCGGCACGTTCGGGTCGTCCTTATGGTGATAATAGAGGTCGATCGTCTCGATCCCCAGCCGCCGCAGCGATGCGTCGCAGGCCGCTGCGATCTTGTCGGGTGCGAGGCCTTCGAAGAATCCGACCTTGGTGGCAATCACGACCTTGTCGCGTTTCGCCGGGCTGCGTTTCAGCCAATTGCCGATTACGGTCTCGCTCTCGCCGCCCTGATGGCCGGGCACCCAGGCGGAGTAGACGTCGGCGCTATCGACCATGTCGCCGCCTTCGGCGACGAAGGCGTCCAGGATGTCGAAGCTGGTCGCCTCATCCGCCGTCCAGCCGAACACATTGCCGCCGAGCGCCAGCGGCGCGACTTCGATCCCACTCTGTCCGAGCGGCCGTTTTTCCACCGTCATGAGGCGCCCTTAGCGCATCCGTTCATCACTTATTTGTAAAATTTAGCGACACCCGTCTCATGTCGGTGGAATTGACAGCCGGGGTGTAATGCAGGCGCTGATCGCCTTCTGGAGCCATGCGCTTTGCGCGGCGGCGTTCCTCGGCCTGCTGATCTGGCGCCTGAGCTCCAGCCGCCAGCAGGACCAGCGCCTGCTGCTTGCGGGCTTCGCGGTCACGTCGTGCTGGGCATGGCTCAATGCCATCCTGCCCGGAGACCCCCTTACCGCCTATGCCGAGACGGCGCGCAATCTCGTGTGGATCGGCCTGATTTACAGCCTGTCGGCCGCGAGCGGCGAGCGCCAGCACGGCGTTCGGCTGGTCTATGGCGCGGTCGCCGCAGTGCTCGGCTTCCAGCTTGTCGTCACGTCACTGCGTTATTTCATTCCTGTCGGCGCCATCGAAGACACTGCGGTCCTGCTCCGGATCACCGCAGCCGCGGGCCTGCTCGTGCTTGTTCACAACCTTTACGGGCAGGCTTCGCCGGGGAGCCGGTCGAGCATCCGTCTGGCGATGCTCGCCTTGTCGCTGACCTGGAGTTACGACCTAAATCTCTACACGATCGCCTATCTAGACAGCCGGCTAGCCCCGGACCTGATCGACGGCCGCGGCTTCGTGGTTGCTGCAACCGCGCCGATGTTCGCACTCGCGGCCAATCGCGAAGGCTGGAAGATCCGGCTGTCGCGCGCGGCGACGTTCCAGTCGCTCTCACTGCTCGCGATCTGCGCTTACTTCGCCGTCATGGCGATCCTCGCGACCGCTCTTCGCGGAACGAGCGTGGAATGGTCGCGCAGCCTCCTCGTGGGCCTGCTCGCAGCGATGACCGTGGCGGCCATGGTTCTGCTCCCGAACTCGAAGGCGCGCAGCTGGGCCAAGGTGAAGATCACCAAGCATCTGTTCGAGCACCGCTACGACTACCGGACCGAATGGCTGCGCTTCACAAGCACAGTGGGGATCACCGGCGCGGATGTGGCGCCGCTCGGCGAGCGGGTCATCAAGGCCTTCGCCGACATCCTGGAAGCCCCAGGCGGATTGCTCCTGTCGCGGGATCCCTCCGGAGCCATCGCCACGGCATCTTCGTGGAACTGGCCTGGCAAGCACCCGCCCGCGGACGGGCTCGATCAGGTGCGGGAGTTCTGGTCCGCGCTGGAATCGAACGGCCGGATCATCGAGCTCGATGGTCTTCGTAACGGTTGGGCGAGCCCGGCGGATTGCGTTTCCCTGCCGCCGCAATGGATGCTCGAGGAGCGCCGCGCCTGGATCGGAGTGCCATTGATCCACGGCGAGCGACTGTTCGGCCTCATCCTCCTCGCCGCTCCCGATTATCGCCGGGTTCTCGACTGGGAGGACTTCGACCTGTTGCGCACGGCGGGGCGTCAGGCGGCGAGCTCGCTTGCCGAAGCGCATGGCCAGGAAGCCTTGTCGAATGCTCAGCGGTTCGAGGAATTCAACCGCCGCTTCGCCTTCATTCTCCACGACATCAAGAATCTGGTCAGCCAGCTTTCGCTGCTGTCCCGCAATGCCGAGCGGCACTCCGACAATCCGGAGTTCCGCGCCGACATGGTCGCGACCCTGCGCAGCTCCGTCGGGAAGATGAACGAGCTCCTCGCCCGGCTCTCGCCGCAGGCCCAGTCGCGGCCGCACCGTTGCGAGCCGCAACCGCTGCGCACCATCCTCTCGGACGCGATCGCCTCGAAGCGCCGCGACCATGAGGTCAAGCTGCTCGGCGACGCCAGATTGTGGGCCGTGGTCGACGCCCTCGCACTTGAGCAGGCGGTCGGCCATCTGATCCAGAACGCCGTCGAGGCCAGCTCGGCGGAGGCGCCCATCACCGTTCGGGTAGCTGCGGCCGGCGACGAGGTCCGAATCACCATCGCCGATCACGGGACCGGCATGGACGGTGACTTCGTTCGCAACCGCCTCTTCCAGCCCTTCGCATCCACCAAACCAGATGGCTTCGGAATCGGGTCGTTCGAAGCCCGCTCGCTGGTCGCTGCGATGGGCGGCCGCCTGGTCGTCGACAGCACTCCCGGCGTGGGCAGCGAATTCTCGATTTATCTCCCCGCGGCCGAGCAGGCCGCGCAACCGCAACGGAAAATCGCATGACCGACCAGAAACTCCCCGTCCTCCTGATCGTCGAGGACGATGAAGGCCTGCAGCGCCAGCTCAAATGGGCCTACGAGGGCTATGAGGTCGTGCTCGCCGGCGACCGGTCGAGCGCGATCGAGGCGCTTCGCTTGCACGAGCCTGCCGTGGTCACGCTAGACCTCGGCCTGCCGCCCGATCCTGATGGCGTGACCGAGGGGTTCGAGACTCTGACGCAGATCCTGCGCCTGAAGCCCGACACGAAGGTGATCGTCGCGTCCGGCCACGGCGCTCGCGAGAGCATGCTAAGGGCGATCGGCCTCGGAGCCTATGATTTCTACCGCAAGCCCGTCGACATCGACGAGCTCGGGCTGATTGTCGCCCGGGCGTTCCACGTAGCCGATATCGAGGCCGAGAACCGCCGGCTCGAACAGGCGGGCGGCGGCCAGATGCTCGGCTCCATCATCAGCTCGGCTCCCGAGATGCTGAAGGTCTCCAAGACCATCGAGCGCGTGGCCACGGCCGACGTTTCCGTCATGCTTCTCGGCGCCTCCGGCACCGGCAAGGAACTCCTGGCGCGCGCGGTGCACGAGAAGAGCGGCCGCAAGGGCGAGTTCATCGCCATCAACTGTGCCGCCATTCCCGAGACACTGCTCGAGGCCGAACTGTTCGGCTACGAGCGCGGCGCCTTCACCGGCGCGGTCAAGTCGAACGTCGGCAAGATCGAGATGGCCGAGGGCGGCACTTTGTTTCTCGACGAGGTCGGCGACATCCCTCTGCCGCTCCAGGTCAAGCTCCTGCGTTTCCTCCAGGAACGGGTGATCGAGCGGATCGGTGGGCGCCAGCCGATTGCCGTGGACACGCGCATCGTCTGCGCGACGCACCAGGACCTCGACGCCATGACGGGCGATGGGAGGTTCCGCGAGGACCTTTACTATCGCCTCGCAGAGATTGTCGTGAAGATCCCCTCGCTCGCGGAACGACCGGGCGACGCGGCCCTCCTCGCACGTCACTTCGTCAACCGGTTCGGAAAGGAGCTGAAGACGAAGGTCCAGTCACTGTCCGCCGACGCCGTCGCGGCGATCGACGCCTACGGTTGGCCCGGCAACGTCCGCGAGCTCGAGAACCGTATCAAGCGCGCGGTGATCATGGCCGACGGCAAGATCGTGAGCGCGGACGATCTCGACCTTCCTGGCAGCAGCAGCGGCGAGGCGGAAGCCGAACTGGCGATCAACCTGCGTGCGGCTCGCGAGAGCGCCGACCGCAGGGCGATCCGCCTGGCGCTCAGCCGCACCGACAACAATATCTCGGGCGCGGCAAAGCTGCTCGGGATCAGCCGGCCGACGCTCTACGACCTCATCAAGCAGTATCAGCTGAGTGCGTGAGGCCCGCTATTGAGGCTCGGCTGGAGCGACGAACGTGCCCTCACTTTCGGGCCATCCGGGACCCGAGACCCAATAATTGCCGAAGAATGTCTTTTTCATTCGCAGCGCAGTGCCGGGTTTTGGCGCGTCGCGGCGATCCTTGGCCGTTGCGATCGACCAGCGCTCGCCGTTGTCGAGCACGACCCAATAGCGGGCGGCTCCCGATTTGCCTGACGCTTTGACGACGCCGCCAAGCGCTGCGGGACCCTTCTTCTCCTGCAGCACCAGGCTGCCGCGAGACATGGCCTGCTTCAGAGGAAGGATCGCCTGGTCGAAGCACTGCAGTCGAGCTTCGTTGGCGCTGATCGCCTCGCACGCCAGCACGGCTTGCATACGCGGCTCCATATCGTCCTTCGCGGCGGCAACCGATGGCACGACAATCAGGACCATCCCTGCAATCAAGCAAACGCGCTTCGACATTAGCTTCCCCCTAGACCGGACGATCAACATTGCACCGGAGCGCAGCCGGAGGAAGAGCTATTTCGCCATCGCCTCGGCCATCTCGGCCACTTCGAGCCAGCGCTCCTCAGCCGCGTTCTTCTCGCGGCGAAGCCTCGCGGAGCGCTCCGTCAACTCTGCGAAGCGGCCCGGGTCGCGCGTGTACAGATTGGGGTCGTGCAGGATGTCCTCGACCGCGGCGATCTCCGCTTCGAGCCTTTCGATTTCCGCCGGCAGCCGGTCCAGGTCGCGCTGGTCCTTGTAGCTGAGCTTTGCCGTCGGCGCCGGCTTGCGATCTTCCACCACAGTTGCGGCCTTTGGCTTCGTCTGCGTCGGTACCTGCGTCGCGCGCCGCTTCGCCCAATCCTCATAACCACCCGCGACGATGTCGACTTTTCCCGATCCATCGAGGCCCAGAGTGATCGTCACCGTGCGGTCGAGGAAATCGCGGTCGTGGCTGACGATCAGGACCGTCCCCTCGTAATCGGCAATGACTTCCTGCAGCAGGTCGAGCGTCTCGAGGTCGAGGTCGTTGGTCGGTTCGTCGAGCACCAGGAGGTTCGCCTCGCGCGCAAACTCGCGGGCCAGCAGCAAGCGCGATCGCTCGCCGCCCGATAGCGAGCCGACAGGGGCCTCGGTCAGCTCCGGGGAGAAGAGGAATTCCTTCAGATAGCCCTTGATGTGCTTCTTCGAGCCGCGGACGTCGATCCAGTCGCCGCCCTCCGCAAGCACGTCGCGAACGCGCTTCGTCGGCTCCATCAGCTTGCGCTGCTGGTCGATGACGATGCCCGACAGGGTCTTCGCACGCTCGACCTTGCCCTCGTCAGGCTGGAGCTCGCCGGTGAGCAGCTTCAGCAGTGTCGTCTTGCCCGCGCCGTTCGGGCCGACGATACCGATCCGGTCGCCGCGCTGGATGCGCAGGGTGAAATCGCGGATGATCGCGCGGTCGCCATAGGACTTCGACGCGCGGTCAGCCTCGATCACCGCCTTCGAGCGAACGTCGTCCTTGGCGATGGCGAGCTTCGCCGATCCCGCCGCCCCGATCATTGCCGCGCGCTGCGCCCGCATGTCTTGCAGCTTGGCAAGGCGTCCCTGGTTGCGGCGGCGGCGGGCGGTAACCCCGCGCTCCAGCCAGCGCAGCTCGATCGCCAGCTTGGCATCCAGCTTCTCGGCCGCTCGGGCCTCCTCTTCGTAAGCCTTTTCCATCCAGGCGTCGAAGCCGCCGAAGCCGATCTCGGCGCGGCGCATATGGCCGCGGTCGAGCCACAGGCAGCTCTTCGTCAGGCGCGTCAGAAAGGTGCGGTCGTGGCTGATCACGATGAAGGCGCCGGTGAAGCGGTTCAGCCAATCCTCCAGCCATTCGATGCCGGACTAAGTCGAGATGATTGGTCGGCTCGTCGAGCATGAGCACGTCCGGCTCCTGCGCGATTGCGCGGACGATCGCCGCGCGGCGACGCTCGCCTCCGCTGGCTGTTTCGACCGACCGCGACAGATCGAGCCCGATCTGGTCGGCGATGGAAGCCGCCTCATGCGTCTCGGGCGCGTCAGCTCCGTCCAGCACCCAGTCGAACAGGGTCGCATGATCGCCCATGTCCGGGATCCTGCTCCAGCAGCACGACGCGGCTTCCCGGGACGATCGTTCGCCGGCCCTCGTCCGTATCGATCAATCCGGCGAGGCACTTCAGCAGCGTTGTCTTGCCGACGCCATTGCGACCGATCAGCGCAAGCCGGTCGCGCGGGCGGATGTGCACGTCGAGATGGCGGAACAGCCACCCCTCACCCTGAATGAGCCCGAGGTCTTCGTAAGAGAGTGTCGCCGCCGCCATGGCGGGTCAGATAGGGGCGGATTCCGGCGCAGTCACCCGCTGGTCAGAATCGGCCGCTGCTGCCAAAGGTCGCCGCACGCCAAGGAGAAGCAGATGCCGGTATTGGGAATGGGCGGATACTTCTTCCGCTCCACAGATCCGGAAGGCTTGAAGGCCTGGTATCAGGAGCATCTCGGCGTCGGCGGTGGGATGGGGGCCGACGAGCAGGGCAATTCCAACGAATGGTTCTGGTATCCTGAGGCGGGACCGATGGCGTTCGAGCCGTTCAAGCAGGACAGCGACTATTTCCCTGCCGAAAAGCAGGTGATGATCAACCTTCGGGTCCGGGATCTCGATAGCCTGCTGGAACAGCTGAACGCCGCCGGAATAGAGGTCATCACCAAGGCGGAATGGGATGCCCATCCCGAGATCGGCCGCTTCGCGCGGGTTCATGATCCGGACGGCAATCCGATCGAACTGTGGGAGCCGCCCGCGGCTTCCTGATCGGCGCACTTCCGTAAATCGGAATTTTACGGCAAGCTTCCGACCTTAACGGCTGTCGTCAGGACCATTCATAAGGCATTCAATGCTTTGCCCGTAGAAGTGCCTTCAGAGAACGCCATGAGCCTGTACCGTAAATTCGCTCTGGCCGCGCTTTGCGCAGGCCTGCTGACCAGCCCTGCGCTGGCCGATAAGCCGCGCGATGCCGATCGCGCTTTCGACGCAGCACGCCAGGGCCGCGCAATGCCCCTCCCCAAGATCGAGCGCCGGGTCATGCCCTTCATGGGCGGCGCAGACTATCTCGGCCCCGAGTTCAACGGCGACACCTACCGGCTGAAGTTCGTCAAGGACGGCCGAGTCATCTGGGTCGACGTGGACGCCGCGACCGGCCGGATCAAGGGCAAGTCGAGGCCGTAAGGCCCGTGACCCGCCCGGTTCCCGGATGGGCCACGGACAAGGCGCCCCAACGCCCTTAATTGCCGGTGATCTTCTCACGCGTCGCGAACCACATGTCGTTCGCGGCCGAGACGAGCAGCATCTCCCCATTCCAGCTGACGAAGGGGCGGGTGTCGGGCCCGTTCGTATTGACCTGACTAAGCTCGGCGGCCTGGCCCCACAGTTCGGACGTATCCGACCGAGTAGCGCGCCAGATGTCCACCACGCCGAGCGATCCCGTGCGCTGCGAGTCCCAGAAGATCGTCCGTCCATCGTGGGTAACGCTGGGCCAGCGTCAGCTTGCGACGCCGCAGTTACCGCCAGAAGTGACAAGCACGCCCAGACTGGCATGAACCCCCGAGTTCCCGCCGCACCCTGTACGCTTAAATGCGTTATTGCCGGAGGCCTAGCAACCGGGCCGCATTGACATTTCCGCCAGCCGCCCCAGTTCATTCCGCTAAAGCAACCGTTCAGCTTCGCGTTGGTTTGAGGCCTCGAACACGGTTTTTAGGGGAACAACGCACATGCGTGTGCTGATCGTCGAAGACGAGCCCAATCTCGGGCGGCAGCTCCGCTCGACTCTCGAAGGGGCCGGCTACGCCGTCGACCTCGCCACGGACGGCGAGGACGGCCACTATCTGGGCTCCACCGAAAGCTACGACGCGGTGATCCTCGACCTTGGGCTTCCCGAAGTCGACGGGCTCACGGTTCTCGACCGCTGGCGGAAGGAAGGGCGTCGCATGCCCGTGCTCGTGCTGACTGCGCGGGACAGCTGGTCGGACAAAGTCGCCGGCCTGGATGCCGGCGCCGACGACTATCTCGCCAAGCCTTTCCAGACCGAGGAGCTGATCGCGCGCCTCCGGGCGCTGATCCGCCGAGCCTCTGGAAACGCATCCTCGGAGCTCAACGCGGGCGACATCCGCCTCGACACGCGCTCCGGCAAGGTCACCAAGGGGGGCGAGCCGGTGAAGCTCACCGCCCAGGAATACAAGCTCTTGAGCTACCTGATGCACCACAAGGGCAAGGTCGTTAGCCGAACCGAGCTGATCGAGCACATCTACGACCAGGACTTCGACCGCGATTCGAACACGATCGAAGTGTTCGTCACGCGCATCCGCAAGAAGCTGGGCGCGGACGTCATCACCACCATTCGCGGCCTCGGCTATACGCTCGAGGACCCGGAGGATGGGCGCGGGTGAATGATCAAACCGCCCCGGTGACGGCGGCGGATGAAAAAGCCGTAGCGTCGCCCAAGCGTCCGCGCGTCGGATCGCTGACGCGGCGCATGATCGTCGTCGCGGCGTTCTGGATCACGGCCTTGCTGCTGATGGGCGGCTTCGCGCTCGACCGGGTCCTGTCGGCGTCGATCGTCCAGAATTTCGACGACCAGCTGGAATACGTCCTCAACGCGATGATCGCCTCGTCGGAAATCGGTCCCGACGGCGAGGTCCGCTTCAACCGTCAGCCGGCCGACCAGAGGTTCATCGAGCCCTATTCCGGGGTCTACTTCCAGATCAGCGGGGAAGGCGCCGACACATTCCCCTCACGATCTCTGTGGGACCGGCGTCTGCAGGTCCAGGATCGTCACCGTGACGTCAACGTCCACGTCTACGACAGCGACGAGTTCGAAGGCGAGCCGCTGCGCATAACCGAGCGGGACGTGATCCTGCCCGGGTCGAACGTCCGCTGGCGTTTCCAGGTCGCGCAATCGCGCGAGATGATCGACGCACAGATCCGCCAGCTTCGTTCCACCTTGTTCTGGAGTTTCCTGGCGCTGGGCATTGGTCTGCTGATCCTCGCCGCGCTTCAGACCTTCTACGGCCTCTGGCCCCTTCGCCGCGTCCGGCAGGATGTCGCCGCAATCCGGTCGGGCGCGAAGACCCGCATCACGGAGGCCTTTCCCAACGAGGTCCAGCCGCTGACCGAAGAGATCAACCAGCTTCTCGCCCACAATGAGGACCAGGCCGAAGAGGCGCGCCGCCACGCTGGCAACCTCGCGCATGCGCTGAAGACTCCGCTGACGGTGATCACCAATGCCGCGACGGCGAACGCGCCCGACCTCGCCGACACGGTCTGCCGGGAGGCGACGGTCATGCGGCGCCAGGTCGACCATCACCTCGCGCGGGCCCGGGCGATTGGTCGCCGGGCTTCGGCTCATGCACGAGCCCACGTCTGGGAAAGCGTCGAGGCGGTGCAGCGCGCCGTCGATCGCCTGTACGAAAACGTCACCGTCGACATTGCCGGCGAGAAGAGCGCTCAGGTGCGGGTCGAACGCCAGGACCTCGACGAGATGATCGGCAATCTCGTCGAAAATGCCGCCAAATATGGCGGAGGCCGAGTCTTCGTGACGGTCGAGCCGAGGGACGGCGTCATCGACATCATCGTCGAGGACGACGGTCGCGGAATTCCGCAACAGGAGCGCGAGGCGATCTTCCAGCGCGGGGCGCGGCTCGACACGGACAAGCCCGGTACTGGCCTCGGCCTCGCGATCGTCCGCGACGTTGCCGAAATCTACGGCGGCCGCGTCAGCCTGGAAGAAAGCGAAGACCTGGGCGGCCTGCTGGCACGCCTCAGCCTGCCCGCAGGCTAGGAAAAGCGTCGCTCTCCGGCTAGGGCGCGCCCGGGAACTCAAAGCAATGACCGCCACTGTCCACGAACTGCACAGCCTAACCGCGCCGTCGCTCGAACCGCTGATGGCGCTGGTCGCCGACGACATGCACGGCGTCAACGCGGTCATTCTCGACCGTATGCAGAGCAAGGTCGGACTGATCCCGGAACTGGCCGGCCACCTGATCGCAGGCGGCGGGAAGCGAATGCGCCCCATGCTTACGCTCGGATGCGCTGCGTTGCTCGGCTACAGCGGCACCCGCCACCAGAAACTCGCGGCGGCAGTGGAATTCATCCATACCGCGACGCTGCTTCACGACGACGTGGTCGACGGCTCGGGCCTTCGCCGCGGCAAGCGCACCGCCAACCTCATCTGGGGCAATCCGGCGACCGTTCTGGTCGGGGATTTCCTCTTCAGCCGCGCCTTCGAGCTGATGGTCGAGGACGGGTCGCTGCGCGTACTCAAGATCCTCAGCCACGCTTCGGCGGTGATCGCAGAAGGCGAGGTCGAGCAGCTCACGACGCAGCGGCGGATCGAGACCGACGAGGAGCAGTACCTCACGATCATCTCGGCAAAGACCGCGGCTTTGTTCTCCGCCGCTTGCCGCGTCGCCCCGGTCGTCGCGGAGGCCAGCGATGAGGCAGAACTGGCGCTAGAAAAGTACGGCAAATATCTTGGCATCGCTTTCCAGCTCGTCGACGACGTGCTCGACTACGGGTCCCAGCAGGACGTGATGGGCAAGGGCGTCGGCGACGATTTCCGCGACGGCAAGGTCACTTTGCCCGTGATCCTCGCCTACGCACGCGGTTCCGAAGAGGACCGTTCGTTCTGGCGCGCGGCGATCAGCGGCGAACGCATCTCCGATGCAGACCTGGAGCGCGCCATCGCTCTGCTCCGTAGCAGTGATGCGCTGTCCGAAACCGTCGATCGGGCGCGGCACTACGGCCGCCGCGCAATTGACGCGCTCGCCTCCTTCCCCGCCGGAAAGGCCAGGTCGGCTCTCACCGAAGCGGTCGAGTTCGCGATCTCGCGCGCCTACTGAGTGGCGGCGCTCGCCGCGACGGGCACCATCAAATGCGCGTAGGGCGTATCCGCCCACATCACATAGGGCACCGAAGTGTCGGGTTTCGCCCCCGACGGATGGCCTGCCAGGACCTCCTTCGAACCGACGATCATCAGATGCGGCCCGGTGTTGACCCATGCGTTCTCGGCCGTCGGCTTCGTCGCATAAGGGTCGGTGTTGCTCGCGTCCGTACCGCCCTCGAGCATGTACATGACTCCGACCGTGTTCGCCGGAGGATCCTTCTTGCCGATCCAAGCCTGGGCCCATTTCGCGGCGTTGGCGTCCATGCACATCGGGTCCGGACCGGGAGTCGTCGGACTGTCCGGCATGCAGGTCCAGCCGTTTTGCCCCTCGCGCAGGGTCTTCATGGTACCGTCGGCCTGCGCCTGCATGATCGTCGCACCCTGGGATATCGAGGCAGGCGCGGCTGACATTGCGCTGGCAACCGGATCGTTGTGGTCGGCGGCAGCCGTTGGCTTGGCGCCTTCGTTGGCCTGAGGCAGATCCCCGACAGCGCGGTCCTGGTTGCACCCCGACAAGGCGAGCGAAATTGTCGCCCCTGCAATCAAAGCAATTCCCGCATGTTGCATGCTGTCCTCCTCGTTTCGGGAGGACGCGCCGAATAGCATGGGTGGCCGTTTCACGCACGCGACGAAGCTTGATTCCCGAACTTCGCTTTGCCACGGCAGAACGATGCCGAGGGTAAGTGCGCGCGTAAGTCGCAGGTCGGTGCTTCAGGGGCTGGGAGGCAGCGCCGCAACACTGGCTCTTTCGGGCTGCGCCACGACCAGCAGCCAGAACGGCCCTCGGCCGAACATCGTCTTCATCATGACCGACGATCACGCGCAGGCAGCGCTGAGCTCGTACGGCAACAGCATATTGAAGACGCCCAATCTCGACCGCATCGGTGCCGAGGGCGTCCGTTTCACCGAGGCTTTCGTCACCAACTCGCTTTGCTTGCCGAGCCGGGCGACCTACCTGACCGGTCTCTACTCCCATACCCACGGCCTGATGACGAATGGCGAGGAGTCGGGCTTCATGAACGAGCCTCGGCTCGACAATGCCGCGACCTGGCCCAACCTGCTCCGCGCGGCCGGCTATTACACGGGCGTCGTCGGCAAATGGCACGTCAACAACCCGCCGGGGGGCTACGACTATACTGCCGTGCTGCCCGGCCAGGGCATGTATTTCGACCCGCCGATTCTCATCCAGGGGCAGATGTCGCGTGGGAAAGGCCATACCGACGACGTGATCGGCGCAGAAGCGATCAGCTTCCTCAACCGGCGGCCCGCGAACCAGCCGTTCGCGCTGCTTTACCAGTTCAAGGCCCCGCACCGCGGCTGGGAGCCCGCGCCTCGCTTCGCGAACGCCTTCGCGGACGTGGAAATCCCTCCTCCGCCCGACCTGTATGAAAGCCTCGCGTCGCGACCGCTTCCGCTCCGCCTGTCCGACATGCGGTTCGCCGACATGCCGGACTATCGCAATCGGGGCGTCCGGGCCGACATGCCGGAGGAAGAGCGAGCGCGGCTGAACTGGCAGCACTTCATCAAGGACTATTATCGAGTCCTTCTGGGGGTCGACGAGAATGTCGGACGCTTCCTCGACTATCTCGACGCGCAGGGACTCAGCGAGAACACGCTCATCGTCTATACGAGCGACAACGGCTTCTTCCTCGGCGAGAACGGCCTGTTCGACAAGCGGCTGATGTACGAGCCGTCGATCCGCGTTCCGATGCTCGTTCGCCATCCCGCCTCCATTCCGGCAGGCCAGGTCAACCGCGAGCACATGCTTCTTAACGTGGACGTTGCGCCGACCTTCCTGGACGTCGGCGGCGCTGCGCCCGCGCCCGCTATGCAGGGACGCAGCTGGCTGCCGGTTGCCCAGGGCAAGCGCCTTTCGGGCTGGCGCACGGACTTCCTCTATGAATATTTCGAGTTTCCTGCGGCGCATTGCGTGCGCAGGCATCGCGGGGTTCGGACTAACCGGTGGAAGCTCATCCACTGGGACTATCCCGAAGCCTGGGAGCTCTACGACCTCACCTCGGACCCGGGCGAGGACCGCAACCTTGCCGGACTGCCGCAATATGCCGGTCAGGAGGCAGAGCTTCGAGCACGCCTGGCCGAGCTTCGCCGCGAACTGGGCGACGTCGATCCGCCCGGCTACGTGCCGGGGGATCCGGCGGACCTCAGGCACTGCAAGGCGGTCCGGTAGCAAGATGGCTTGATTCCGAAACGCGGCTAGGCCACCTGCGCAGCCGATGACGATCGCACGCATTACCGAGCTCGACCGCCGGACGACCCAGTCGGGCAAGGCCAATTCCGGCCTGTGGCTGCTGGAGTTCGAGCGGCAGAAGCCGCTGCGCGCCGATCCGCTGACCGGCTGGAACGGCTCGGGCGACACGAACACCCAGGTCAGGATCACTTTCAAGACCAGGGAAGAAGCGATCGCCTTCTGCGAGAAGAAGGGCCTGCAGTATCATCTCATCGCCGCTGCTCCGGTGAAGATGAAGATCCAGGCCTACGCGGACAACTTCCGCTAGCACTTGCCAGCCAGCTTCCCCGCCGCCACAGATGGCGCGCCGAGGTAGGGGGAAGGCTGAACGATCAAGAAGTTGTGCTCGTCGCCGGTACGCGTCCCGAAGCCATCAAGCTCGCACCTCTAGCCAAAGCCCTCCTCCATCGCGGCATCCGGCCGCACCTGGTGCTGACCGGCCAGCACCCGCATCTTCGCGCGTCCGATTACGACATGCCCGCGCTCGCCACGACCGAGCTCGGTTGCAGCGGGCAGGCCGATCCGTTTTCCCACGCCAAGCTCGTGGCCCGCACGATCGGCCCGGCCATCGCCAATGCGCAGCTCATTGTCGTTCAGGGCGACACCTCCACCGCCTTCGGCGCTGCACTCGGCGCTGCACAGTCCGGCATTCCCGTCGGACATCTGGAAGCGGGACTCCGAAGCCATGACCGGAAAAATCCCTGGCCGGAGGAAGACTTCCGCATCGCCATCGATCGACTGTCCGATTTGCTGTTCGCTCCCACTCGGCTGAATGCGGCGAACCTTTGGCGCGAGGGCTCGACCGGAGCCGTCCACGTCACGGGCAACACAGGCATCGATGCGCTTCTCGAGCGAATGCCGCTGCTTCGCGCCGCTCCGCCGAAGGACGGCAACCGGCGGCTGCTCGTGACATGTCATCGGCGGGAGAGCTGGGGGGAAGGCCTGGCCGGAATTGCGGCCTGCCTCGTCACACTCGCCCGTCGCGGCAATGTCGCGATCAACATGGTGCTTCATCCAAACCCTCGGGTGGCGGATCAGATGCGGAGCCTGCTCGACGGTCAGCCGAACATCGCCCTCCTCGATCCCTGCGGACATATCGAGATGCTGCAAAGGATGCAGGAAAGCGACCTCATCCTCAGCGATTCCGGTGGCATGCAGGAGGAAGCGCCGGCGCTCGGCGTGCCCTTGCTCATCCTGCGCGACCGCACCGAACGGCCTGAGGGCATCGCCAGCGGCAACGCGATCCTCGTCGGACGTCGGCCCGAACGGATCATGAGCATCGTCGAAATGCTGTTTGGGAATGAGAGCGCGTTGCGATCGATGCGCAGGCCCTCACTGCCCTATGGCGACGGTCGCGCGTCCGACCGCATCGCGGCGATCATCGAGACCTGGCTCAGGCGGGACGAACCTCGATCGCCATCGCTCCCGTCGGCGACAGGACCAGCCGGGCCGTCGAGGCGGTTCGCTTCCCAAATGTAGCCGCCTGAAGTTCGTTGCGCGCGGCGTGAAGGTCGAACTTGAAGCCCGCCTCCTCTGCCTGCTTCCTCAAATCCTCGAGATGCACGTCGAGGCCGGGGATCCCCTCCTCCGGGTCGAAGCGCATCGTCACGGATAGGTCGGGGCGCGGTGCAGGCTGGCTCATTGCCGCCTTCATCCACGGCCACGGGCAATTGGACAAGCCCCGCTGATTGCCTAGCCCCGCTGCACCTCATAGAGATTGCCGCGATGTCCGTCAGAACCCGCGTAGTCGCCGCCGCAGCCACGCTGCTCATCGCCACCCCCGCCTTCGCTCAACAGATCGCGCCGTCGGTCCAGAAGCGGATCGATCGCATCCTGAAGCGCACACCGCTGATCGATGGGCACAACGATCTGCCCGAGCAGCTTCGCGACAATTACAAGCTGAGCGTCGATGGACTCGCGAGTGGCGGTGCGGAGCGCGAGAAGCCGCTGATGACGGACATGGCAAGGCTTCGCCAGGGTCGCGTGGGCGGCCAGTTCTGGTCGGTCTGGATTCCGGGCACTTATACCGGCGACGAAGCGATCCGGATGACGATCGAGCAGATCGATATCGTTACCCGGCTCGTGAAGGCCTATCCGACCGATCTCGAGCTGGCGTTCACCGCACACGACATGGAGCGGGCTCACCGGCGCGGCCGGATCGGCTCGCTGATCGGGGTCGAGGGCGGCCGGCAAATGGGCGGCTCACTCGCCGCGCTGCGCCAATTCCACCGGCTCGGCGCGCGCTATCTGACTTTGACCCACAACCAGACGACCGAGTGGGCGGACTCAGGAACGGATGAGCCCAAATTCGACGGACTCAGCCCGTTCGGCATTGAGGTCGTGAAGGAACTGAACCGGCTGGGGATGCTCGTCGACCTCAGCCACGTCGCGCCTGCGACTGCTGCCGATGCGATCGCCGCCAGCCGGGCACCGGTCATCTTTTCCCACTCGGACGTCTCGGCCATCAATCCTCATCCGCGAACTGTTCCGGATGAAATCCTCAAGCTGCTTCCGGCGAATGGCGGCGTGGTGATGATCACCTTCGTCCCGGCCTTCCTGTCGAGCGACTTCTGGGCCTGGTCACGCGAACGGTCCGCGCAGGAAACGCGGCTCAAGAGCCTCTATTCCTACAGCAAGGCCAAGGTCGAGGAGGGCCTGAAGGCATGGGACGCGGCGCATCCCAAGCCCGACATTCCCATCTCGCTGGTGGCGGACCACGTCGAGCACGTGGTGAAGATCGCCGGTCACGACCATGTCGGACTGGGCGGAGATTTCGACGGGATTGACGACACCGTCCCGGACCTCGACGGGGTCGAGGATTATCCCAACCTGTTCGCCGAGCTGATCCGCCGCGGCTGGAGTGATCGCGATCTCGCCAAGCTTGCCGGGGGGAACATCCTTCGAGTCATGCGGCGTGCCGAGGCGGTCGCTTCGTCGATGAAGGACGAGCCGCCGTCGATGGCCACTCTCGAACCCGCCAAAGCCGAATAAGATCTGCAGCTTGCCGGTTATCCCCGGCTCTGCTTCAACCCGCATCCTTTCTGGGGGAGTCCTGCCTTGCGTCCGTTCCGTGCCGTCGTTGTCGCCGCTGCTTTGCTGTCTACAGCCGCCATCGCCGAAGTTCCGAGGCCCGCCGCGCTCACCGCCGACGGAATGCCCGCGGTGCCGGACGAGCTGGCGGCGCAGAGCCGGCCTTACATGGAGTTCCGAACGGCGGGCTTCGCCGGCTGGAATGCAGCCGACCGGTCAATGCTGATCGCCACGCGTTTCGGCAATACCAACCAGCTGCACACGGTGTCCGCGCCACTGGGCATGCGGAAGCAGATCAGCTTCGAGGTCGAGCCCGTGGGCGGCGAATGGTCGCCCAAGGGCGACATCTTGGTGACTTCGATGCACGTCGGTGGTGGCGAGTTCTATCAGCTCTACCGCCTGGCGAACGGGCAGATGAATCTTCTGACTGACGGCAAGAGCCGCAACGAGTTCGGCAGCTGGGACCAGGAGGGGCGGCTGGTCGGCTACAGCTCGACGCGCCGCAACGGCACCGACAGCGACCTTTATGTCGTCGACCCGCGCGATCCCGACACCAACCGCCTCGTCGCGCAGGTGAAGGGCGGCGGCTGGGGCATCAGCGACTTCGCCCCGGGCGGCGCCACGGCTGCCGTCATCGAATATATCTCGATCACCAAGAGCAATCCGTACCTCCTCGACGTCGCGAGCGGGAAGCTGACGCCGATCGGCAATCACAAGAAGGACATCGCCTACGGCAACCTGAAATATGCGCCGGACGGGACGCTTTGGGCGACCTCCGATGAGGGCAGCGACGTTCAGCGGCTCGGCCGCCTCAACCCGGCGAACGGCCGGTTCACGCCGGTCAGTCCGAAGGGGCGCTGGGACGTCGACAACTTCGAGATCAGCAAGGACGGCCGCACGATCGCTTTCGTCACCAATGAAGCGGGCGTCGACAGGTTGTCCCTGCTGGACGTTGCGAGCGGCTCCATCCGCCCGGTTTCCAACCTGCCGGCCGGTTCGATCGGCAACCTAGATTTCGCGCCATGGGGGCCGCTCGGCTTCGCGCTCACGTCGGCGAAGAGTCCGTCCGACGCCTATTCGCTCGACCTCGCCACCCTGCAGGTCACCCGCTGGACCGAAAGCGAGACCGGCGGGCTGGACCCGAACCGCAACGTCGAGCCGGAGCTGATCGAGGTGAAGAGCTTCGACGGCGAGGCGGTGTCCGGCTTCCTCTACCGGCCCGATCCCGCGAAATTCCCCGGCAAGCGGCCGCTGATCGTCAACATCCACGGCGGGCCGGAAAGCCAGACCAAGCCCGGCTTCCTCGGCCGCAACAATTATCTGATCAACGAAATGGGGATCGCGATCTTCTTCCCGAATGTGCGCGGTTCCTCGGGCTTCGGGAAGCGCTTCGTCAGCCTCGATAACGGTCCCTTCAAGCGCGAGGACAGCGTCAAGGATATCGGCCCTTTCCTGGATCGTCTCGCGGCCGATCCGGCCATCGACGGCGGCCGCATGTCCGTCACCGGCGGAAGCTACGGCGGCTACATGTGCTACGCCTCGGCGATCATGTACGCGGACCGCTTCAAGGGCGCGCTCTGCAACGTCGCCATCTCCAACTTCGTGACTTTCCTCGAGAATACGCAGAGCTATCGCCGCGACCTGCGCCGCGTCGAATATGGCGACGAGCGCGATCCGAAGCAGCGCGCCAAGCTGCTCGAGATTTCGCCGCTTCGCCGGATTTCGGAGATCAAGGCGCCGCTCTTCATCGTGCAGGGCGCAAACGATCCACGCGTACCCAAGTCGGAAGCCGATCAGATCGTAAAGGCCGTGCGGGATCGCGGCACCGAAGTCTGGTATCTCGTCGGCCAGAATGAAGGCCACGGCTTCGCCAAGAAGGAGAATCAGGACTATCAGTTCTGGTCGACCATGATGTTCTGGCAGAAGACTTTGCTCGCCCAGTGAATCAGGGGAACCCGCCTCTACGAGCCGCCATCCTGCCGGTGACTCCGCTGCAGCAGAATTGCACCCTGCTGTGGTGCACGAAGACGATGCGCGGGACGTTCACCGATCCCGGCGGCGATCTTTCGAAGCTCAAGGCGGCCGCTGCGCAACAGGGCGTCACCATCGAGAAGATCCTGCTGACCCACGGGCACATTGACCATTGCGGGTCGGCCGGCATCTTGGCGAAGGAACTCGGCGTCCCAATCGAAGGCCCGCACGAGGCCGACCGCTTCTGGATCTCGCGGCTCGACGACGACGGGAAGCGCTGGGGGATCGAGGGCAAGCCATTCGAGCCCGACCGCTGGCTCGAGGACGGCGACACGGCGACGGTTGGTGAGCTGACCTTCAACGTGCGCCACTGCCCCGGCCACACGCCCGGCCATGTCGTCTTCCATCACCCGGAATCGAACCTGGCGATCGTCGGCGACGTCCTGTTCAAAGGGTCGATAGGACGGTGGGACTTTCCCATGGGCAATCACCAGCAACTGATCGAATCGATCACGCAGAAGCTGTGGCCGATGGGAGGCGAGACGGCGTTCGTCCCGGGCCACGGCCCGATGTCCACCTTCGCCCACGAGCGCGCGACCAATCCGTTTTGCGGAGATGCCGCTCTGGCGGCCTGAGCTGTTAATCCAATGGCACCCCGAAGCGGGTGAATCGGGAAAAGACCAGCAGCCTGAGTCCTGCGGCGGCCCGAGCTGGATTCCGAACGAAAACCGTAGAAGGTTCCGGCACTTGGGAGTCGGCTGGCCGGCTTGCGGGAGGGATCGGACATGGGCAGCACGGTCAAGTTGCGGCCAAACCATTATGAAGTCCTGGGGCTGACCCCGGGCGCGAGCGGCGACGAGATCGCGCAGGCGTTCGCCAAAGCACTCAGCGACCTTCGGCCGCGCCCGTTCGGCAGCCTCGCCGAGGTCACCGTCGCTTATGAAATTCTTCGCGATCGCAGCAAGCGCGAGGCTTACGACATCTCCCTGGGCCTGAAGCCGAAGCCGAAGCCGCCGGCTCCTCCGCCGGTCGTGCCACAGGAATGGGCGTCATTCGCGATGCGCGCGTCGGCCAGGCCGGCGCCGCGGCCCGCCATGGACCCATTGCCACGTCCCGCGCCGAAGGCGGAAGCGCCCCCTCGGCCCAAACCGGTCGACGAACCGAAAATTTCGCCTTTCGTAGCCGCCGCATCGCCAAGCGAGCCGAGTAATGCGGACTTCCGCGAGCCTCATCCGAAACCAAGGGCGCCGGCCGAGCAACAGCGCCGGCCTGAACCAGCGAAGCCGAGGCTGGAACTGCCAACGGGCGGCGACCTGCTTCACTTCGATGAGTCCAGGCGCTTCCAGGTCGCGGGCGCCGACCTCTCCCAATGGAAGATTCCGGCTCTCGCGGCAGGCGCCCTGATCCTCGCGGTCGGCCTTGGTGCCTGGACGGGCTTGGAGGCAGGCAATGACGATGAGCAGGCGCAGACCGAAAATAGCGTGACGCTCAAGGTCCCGGCAGCCAAGCCGATTCCGGATCTGGCCGGCTCGCCGCTCACGCCGGCGCCGAGCATGGCGGAAGATCGATCCCCGCAACCGACGCGTGCTGCCGCAACTCGCGTTGGGCGCTCCGGGCCGCCGCTACAGATCGACCTGCCAGAGGACCGATCAGGCGACGCGGCGCAAGTCGGTCAAAGCCCGGCGGACGAAATCGTAATCGGGCAAGCCCCGGCCGAATCGACGTCTGTAGAAGCGACAACGGCGAAGCTTCCGCTTCCCAACACCGTGATCGCGCGAACGATTGGGCGCATCGGCTATCCTTGCGGCCAGGTTGCCAGCACGGCCGCGATGGAAGGGACAGCAGGCGTGTTCAAGGTGACCTGCACATCCGGCCACTCCTATCGGGCAGCGCCCGTTCGCGGACGCTATCGCTTCCGCCGCCTGGGCTAGTCGCGAGAGTCCGTTCCGAACGCCTTGCGCTCGCGCGGCATTCCGTTATAGGAGCCGCGGTTCGCGACGATCCGGCCGCCGCCGCGGGGGCTCCCCGCCTGGACGAGGCGGAGATCGTCGCAATTTTTATTGCTTATTGAAGGTGCCGGAATGGCTGTCCCCAAGAGAAAAACCTCGCCGTCCAAGCGGAACATGCGCCGCAGCCATCATGCGCTGAAGGCAACGACGTTTCAGGAGTGCCCCAACTGCGGCGAACTCAAGCTGCCGCACAACCTGTGCCAGGCCTGCGGCCATTATAACGGCCGCGAGATCGTTTCGACCGAGGCCTAACGGCTTAAAGGAGGCGCGGGGCTGACAGCGATGAACGCAGGCCCGCGGATCGCGATCGATGCAATGGGAGGTGATACCGGTGCGGCGGCGATCGTCGCGGGTATCGCTCGTGCGCGCCGCAAGGATTCCTCGCTGAACTTCATCCTCTTCGGGGACGAGAAGGCCGTTCGCGCAGAGTTGAAGAAGCACGGCCAGCTCGCGAGCGCCGTAACAGTCTGCCACGCGCCGGAATCCATCAGCGCGTCCGAAAAGCCCAGCCAGGCGATCCGTCGTGCCAAGACGACTTCGATGGGCCTCGCGATCAACGCCGTGAAGGATGGCCAGGCGGATGCCGCCGTCTCCGGTGGAAATACGGGCGCTCTGATGGCCATGTCCAAGCTTGCGCTCCGCACCATGGCCGGCATCGACCGCCCCGCGCTTGCGGCGCTGCTTCCTTCGCTCGGCGAGCACGACCTGGTGATGCTCGACCTCGGAGCGAATACCGAGTGCGATGCGCAGAACCTCGTTCAGTTCGCAGTGATGGGCTCGGCCTATGCGCGGACCGTTCTCGGCGTATCGAAGCCGCGAGTGAAGCTGCTCAACATCGGCACCGAGGAACTGAAGGGAACCGACGAGCTGAAGGAAGCCGCAGCCCTGCTGCGCGAGGCGGATTATCTGCCGCTACGGTTCGACGGATTCACCGAGGGCGACCAGCTTTCGCGCGGCAATGTCGACGTCGTCGTGACCGACGGCTTCTCCGGCAACATCGCGCTCAAGACCGCCGAGGGCACCGCGCGTTTCGTGACCGATTTGCTCCGCCGCGCCTTCAAGAGCTCTCTCCGCTCCAAGGCGGGCTTCGCCTTATCGAAGCCCGCGCTCAACTTGCTGAAGGTCCATCTCGACCCCAACAATCATAATGGCGCCGTCTTCCTCGGCCTCAACGGCCTGGTGGTGAAGAGCCACGGCGGGGCGAACCCGAGGGGCGTCGCCAACGCCATCAATGTCACCGCCCGGATGGTGCGAAACGACATCACCCGAAAGATCGGCGACGATCTCGACAACTTCCGTGCCCATGCGTTCAACGAGGCTGCGCAGTGACCGTTCGTTCCGTGATTGCCGGCGTTGGATCAGCGCTCCCCCAACGCCGCGTCGACAATGCGGAGCTCGCTGAGCAGGTCGACACGTCCGACCAGTGGATCGTCGAGCGCACCGGGATCCGCAGCCGCTACATCGCCGCGGAAGGTGAGACGACAGCAACCCTTGCGACGGACGCGGCGCGAGCCGCGCTCGCCGATGCTGGGATCGAGGCGAGCGAGATCGACCTCATCGTCCTCGCCACCGCAACACCCGATCAAACCTTCCCGTCGTCGGCAACCAAGGTGCAGGCAGCGCTCGGTATCAACGATTGCGTCGCGTTCGACGTCCACGCGGTGTGCACCGGCTTTCTCTATGCGGTGACCGTCGCCGACGCGATGATCCGCGCCGGCAGCGGGCGGACGGCGCTGGTGATCGGGGCCGAAACCTTCAGCCGCATCCTCGACTGGGAAGACCGGACGACCTGCGTCCTTTTCGGCGATGGCGCGGGAGCGCTGGTGCTTCGCGCGGAAGATGGCGACCGGGGCATCCTCGCAACCAAACTCCACGCCGACGGACGGCACAACGATCTGCTTTTCGTCGACGGCGGTCCGTCGACCACGGGCACGGTCGGCAAGCTGCGAATGAAGGGGCGCGAGGTCTTCCGCCATGCAGTAGTCAATCTCGCGGACGTGCTCAAAGAGGTGCTTTCCGCCGCGGGCCTAGGCCCGGACGACGTCGACTGGGTGGTGCCCCACCAGGCCAATGCCCGGATCCTCGACGCCACTGCGAAGAAGCTGAATCTTCCTAGGGAGAAGGTCGTTGTGACGGTGGACCGACACGCGAACACGTCTGCTGCATCCGTGCCTCTTGCTTTGGACGCCGCCGTGAAGGATGGACGAATCAAGCGCGGCGACATAGTCGTGCTTGAAGCCATGGGGGGCGGTTTCACGTGGGGCGCCGCAGTCCTCAGGTATTGAAAAGTAATGGAAATTAGTCAACAATGTCGCATTGCCGACAAGACCAATTTCCGTTACGCAAATGTAATGTGCCGTGTTGGGGGACGCGGCGTTTTCGGCGGGAGAACCATAGAAATGGCCGACCTCGGCATCGCTCGGATGAGCAAGGAGACTGGATTCGGCGGGACCCTGACCCGTGCCGACCTGGCGGACGTGGTCCATAATCGGCTCGGCCTGTCCCGTGCTGAATCCGCACAGCTCGTCGAGCGTGTTCTTCATCACATGTGCCATGCGTTGTCGCAGGGCCAGAACGTGAAGATCTCCGGCTTCGGCAGCTTCATCCTGCGCGACAAGGGCGAGCGTGTCGGCCGCAATCCCAAGACCGGCGTCGAGGTCGCGATCGCGCCGCGCCGGGTGATGACCTTCCGCGCAAGCCAGATCATGCGCGACAGGATCGCGAGCTAAGGAGTCCGATGGCGACCGGCGAAAAGGCTCCCGGCGCCTTCAAGACTATCGGCGAGCTCTCATCGGAGCTCGGCGTCGCTCAGCATATCCTGCGGTACTGGGAGTCGAAGTTTCCTCAGTTGCGGCCGCTGCAGCGTGCCGGAAACCGCCGCTACTATCGCCCCGCAGACGTCGAGCTCGCGCGGACGATCCATCGCCTGCTCAACAGCGAAGGCTATACGGTCCGCGGCGTGCAGAAAGTGCTGCGCGGCAAGGATACGGCTCAGTCCGCGCCCGCGACGATCGCGGTCGGTGACGCCCAAATCGCCGTCGAGCAACCCGCGATCGCGACGCGCGGCAACGGCATCGACGTCGAACGCCTGAAGGCCGTCCGAAGTCATCTGGCGTCCCTGATCGAAGACTAGAGTTCGCGCGGCTTCAGGAAGCTGCGGATGAAGCCTGAGCCGGGCGTTACGTCAGACCAGTCGCCGACATCGAAACTGATTTCGGCCATCGCCCCGGTCGGGAACTTGGCCGCGGCCTCTTCCCGCAGGTCCCGCGGTCCGTTCGCCAGCAGCAGCACCAACTCATGCATCCCCGGATTATGACCGACGATCATCAGGCGTTCCGACTTGGCAGGGGCGTTCCTGATGAGTGCGACCAGCTCCTCGGTCTCGGCGAGATAGATGCTGCTTTCCTCGACCTTCTCGAAACTCGCGCCGAAGCCCTCCTCGACCCGCGCTAGCGTTTCGGTCGTTCGCGCTGAAGGACTGAGGAGGACCAGGTCCGGGGTGAGTCCCCTCTCGCGCAGTTCGCGGCCCATTGCCTTGGCCGACTTCCGTCCACGCCCGTTCAAGGGTCGATCAAAGTCACGGAGCGACGCGTCGCCCCAGTCCGATTTGGCATGCCTCAGAACGTAGAGCGTTCGCACTCAACCGCCTCCGGCAGGATCACAGGTGGCACAGTGGCAGCAGCCGCCACATGCGCAATAGCTTCGTCGAGCGGGACGCGCCGAATCGGGCACGCCGGCGGGAAAAGCCGACAGCAACCGAGAGGGCATCGCCGCCGACAATATGACGAACGTGCCGCGGTCGCCCTCCCGGCGGATCAGGCGCCCGAACGCCTGTGCGAGCCGCGCGCGGACCACCGCGTCGTCATAAGCGCTTCCGCCGCCTGCCATTCGCCGGGCGGCATGGAGGACGGTCGGCCGCGGCCAGGGAACGCGCTCCATCACCACCAGCCGCAGCAATTCGCCGGGCACATCGACTCCGTCCCGCAATGCATCCGTGCCGAGCAGCGATGCGCGCGGATCGTCGCGGAAGATGTCGACGAGCGTCCCGGGATCGATCGGATCGACATGCTGCGCCAGAAGCGGAAGACCCGCGCGCGCCAGATGGTCGGCAATGCGCGAATGAACCGTCTTCAGCCGCTGGATCGCCGTGAACAGCCCCAGCGTTCCGCCGCCCGCCGCCTCGATCAGCCGCGCATAAGCGCCCGATAGCGCCGCCACGTCACCCGGCTTCACGTCCGTGACGATCAGCACTTCGGAGCAGGAGGCATAGTCGAACGGGCTGTCCGCTTCGAACCGGTCGACATTGCAGTCGAGATGCGCCGCGCCGGTCCGCGCTTCGGCTCGCGCCCACGAGGCGTCGCCGCCGCGCAACGTCGCCGAAGTCACCAGCACACCCTGCGACGGACCGAGCACCGTGCTTGCGAGCGGCTTGGTGGGGTCGAGCCAGCGGCGATGGATCGCCACGTCATATTCACGGCCCTCGGCCCGCTCGATCGCGAGCCAGTCGACGAACTCCGGGTCGGCCGACCCGCCGATCCTCGCGAGAAGCGCGATCCAGGCCGAAAGAACCTCCCGGCGCCATGCGAGCCCGTTGATCGCTCCGTCGACCCGAGCCCGCGCCTGCGAATCAAGCCAGTCCGGGGCGTCCTCGAGCACGGCCTCCAGCCGGCGGCTCAAGGCGGCTAGCGGTTTCTGCAGCGCCTCCAGCCCTTCGAGAGCCTTTGCGGCGGCGGCCACCAGCGCGCCGTCGGGCTCGGCAAGTTCCGTCTCCAGCCCGTATCCCGCGTCCTGCGCCTTGGCCCGTGCGTAGACCATGCCGCGCACCTCGCCGAGCAATGTCTTCGACCGGCCCGAACGGCGATCCTTCGACAGTCCGCTGCAACCAGCCGTCCGACGGAAGCGCCCGCGCCGCCTCGATCGCCGCATCCAGCGCTTTCGCGCCATCGTCGTCGTAGGAGGCAACGTCCATCAAACGGGCCGCCAGTCCGCGCCGCCGTCCGCGCGATTTGCCTTCGGGGCCGACGATCCAGCGCCGCATCTCGATCGCGTCCTGCCCGCCGAACGTGACTCCAAAGGTTGAATCCGCTGCATCGAAGAGATGATGGCCTTCGTCAAAGACGATGCGCTGCGGCGCGTCCTCGCGCGCCCTAGCCGCATTGATCATCACCAGCGCATGGTTGGCGATGACGATGTCGGCCTCGCGCCCCGCCCGCTCCGCGCGCTCGATGAAACAGCGGCGATAGTGCGGGCAACCGGCATAGACGCACTCCCCGCGCCGATCGGTCAGCGCCGTCGCACCCGCGCGACGGAACAGGCTCGGCAGCCAGCCAGGCAGGTCGCCACCGACCATGTCGCCGTCCTTCGAGTATGCCGCCCACCGTCCTACCAACTGCGCAAGGATCGCCGCGCGTCCGGAGAAAGCGCCTTGCAGCGCATCCTCCAGGTTGAGCAGGCAGAGGTAGTTCTCGCGCCCCTTGCGCACGACGATCCGCCGGGCACGCTCCTGCGGGTCGGCGAACAGCCGGGGTCCTTCCGCGTCGAGCTGCCGCTGAAGCGCCTTGGTGAAGGTCGAGACCCACACCGTGCCCCCCGAAGCTTCCGACCACAGCGACGCCGGCGAAAGATAGGCAAGCGTCTTGCCGATGCCGGTTCCCGCTTCCGCGAGCAGCATGTTGGGCGCGTCCTTCTGCCGCCGCGGAGCGAAGATGGAGGTGGCTTCCTCCGCCATTGCCGCCTGCCCTGCGCGCAGCTCGGATCGGGCACCGGTGAGCTTGCGCAGCCGGTCCCGGGCGGCAGACCGATCGACCAGGACCGTACGCGGCGGCACGCGATCCGCGGATTCTTCCCACTGCTTGAGACGTGAGAAGAGCATTCGCTCGCCGCGATCCGGCCGTTCGAGACGTGCGTTGAACAGCGGAGCCCAGCTCCAGCCCATTCGCGCCAGCGACTGGCTCGATGTCCAGGCGCCCTCGCGCTCTGCCCAATCCGGTTGTTCGAGGTCGGCCAGCAGGGCACCGGCGATGGCCTGGAGCGCGGTCGCAGCGTCCGCCTCGCTTTGCGGCGGCTCAATCCCAACGGCCCGGCACATGCCCGCAACCGTCGGTACAGCGAACCGCGCCGGATGGATGAAGGCGAACAGCTCAAGCAGGTCGAGGCCCGACAAGTCCGGATAACCGAGGCGCTGACCGACCAGCGGGGCATTGAGGATGATGTGCGGAGTCTCCGCCGCCCGCGCGATGGCCTCGCCGCGGCTCGCCTCGCGCGCGTCCTCGCCGCGATGGGCAATCCAGATGCCGGCATGGGTTGCGTGCAGCGCGGGAAGCGGAAGCGGAGGCATTCGAGCGGACTATAAGCGATGCGAACGAAAGTGGAACGGCCTGCTCAGCGCGAAAGAGAATTCGGCGACCGGCTGCACCGCCGCAGAGGTAGCAGCCGAGGTTTTGCTTCGCTAGGAGCGGCCGATGACCGACATGGATGCGATCCGCCAGGCGGCAATGGTTTCGAAGGCCTGGCCCTATGAAGAAGCGCGCAAGCTGCTGAAGCGCTGGCCGGACGGAAAGCCCGATGGTCAGCCGATGATCTTCGAAACGGGCTACGGGCCCTCGGGCCTGCCGCATATCGGAACGTTCAACGAGGTGCTGCGCACGACCTTCGTCCGCCAGGCTTATGAGGAACTGACCGGCGGAGCACCGACGCGCCTCATCGCCTTCAGCGACGACATGGACGGTCTGCGCAAGGTGCCGGACAACGTGCCCGAGCAGGAAATGCTTACCTCGCACCTCGGCAAGCCGCTGACTCGCATACCCGACCCCTTCGGAAGCCACGAGAGCTTCGCGCATCATAATAATGCCATGCTGCGGCACTTCCTCGACCGCTTCGGCTTCGACTACGAATTCCTGTCGGCGACCGATTGCTATTCGAGCGGCCAGTTCGACGAGGTTCTGCGTTCGGTCCTGCGCAATTGGGACGGCGTCATGGGCGTGATGCTGCCGACCCTTCGCGATGAGCGGCGGCAGACCTATTCGCCTGATCCTCCCCGTTTCGCCGTCATCGGGCCGAGTGCTCCAGGTGCCCGTCGAAGTGATCGACGCCGAATCCGGCCTGATCGCCTTCGAGGACGAGGAAGGGCGCGTCGAGCAGTCCGCTCTCGGCGGGATGTCCAAGCTGCAGTGGAAGGTCGACTGGGCCGCCCGCTGGGTCGCGCTGGGCGTCGATTATGAAATGGCCGGTAAGGACCTGATCGACAGCGTGGTCCAGTCGTCGAAGATCGCACGCGTTCTGGGAGGACGTCCGCCCGAAGGCTTCAACTATGAGATGTTCCTCGACGAAAAGGGCGAGAAGATCTCCAAGTCGAAAGGCAACGGCCTCAGTCTCGAGGAATGGCTGCGTTACGGCAGCGAGCCGAGCCTCGCCTTCTACATCTACCGCGAGCCCCGGAAGGCGAAGAGCCTCCACCTCGGCCTGATCCCGCGCGCGGTCGACGAATATTGGCAGTTCCGCGGAAACTATGCGGCTCAGCCGACCGAGCAACGGCTCGGCAATCCCGTCCACCACATTCACAACGGCAAGATCCCCGCGCCACAAAGCTTGCCGCTGACGTACGGGCTGCTGCTCAACCTCGTCAGCCTTCCTGGAATCCACGACAAGGAAACGGCCTGGCGGTTCGTCCAGCGTTACGCGCCTGACACGTCGGCCGATACTCATGCCGAACTCGACGAGCTGATCGGCTTGGCGGTGAATTACGCCCGCGACTTCGTCGTGCCCACGCTCAAGCGTCGGCCGCCGACGGACATGGAAGCCGAGGCCTTGCGCGACCTTGATTCGGAGCTTGCGAAGCTGACCGGCGACACCGATGCCGAAACTATCCAACACCTCGTGTTCGAGGTCGGCAAGAGGCACCCGTTCGAGAGCCTGCGCAACTGGTTCCAGGCCCTTTACGAAACCCTGCTCGGATCCTCACAAGGGCCGCGCATGGGCAGCTTCATCGCGCTCTATGGCGTGGACAATAGCCGGAAGCTGGTGGCGGAAGCGCTGGCGAACGCCGCCTAGGGCATGAATGCCGAGCGCGCGGCCTCGGACATCGGGACTTCGCCGACGGACGGAACGCCCGAAACGAGGATCGCGCTGACCTCCTTGGAACTCGGGCATCCATCCGGATCCCGCTGAACATGTGCGAACGCCACCGATTGCTGCTGCGCCGACAGTGGTGCGACCCAACAGATGGTGGCCGAAAGAAGAAGCAGTCTTCGCGAAAGCTTGGGCATCGGTCATGCTCCTCGACGGCTCATTCTAACGCTGGGGCCGTTCGCATTTCGTGCAAAATCGACGGCCCGCTTGCCAAAATTCGGCAAACGGCGGGCCCTTATCACTTCAATGAAGCAAGCGCCGCCTGTCCGTTGAGACTCACGCCGGCGAGCTTCAATGCCTCGTCGAGCGCCTTTTCGGCCGGCACGGCGACGTCAGGGGCGACTCCCGTGCCCTCCCAGCTTTGCCCCGTGTCCGGATCGAAGGTGCGCCCAACCGGGATGAAAGCGGCGTAGCCTTTGCCCATCGGGGCCATTCCACCGAAGTGTGCGCCGCCTCCGGTCGCCTCGCCGACCAGCGTCGCGCGATGCGTGCGCTTCAGCGAGAGCGAGAGATGCTCTGCCGCGGAAAAGGTCTTCTTCGAAGTCAGGAGATAGACCTTTGCATCCTTCAGCCCGCTTTGCTGTGCGGCGGGAACCGCGAGGTGCTCGCGGCGGATGATGGTCGCCGGCCCACTCACTCGGCGCATGAGCGGGTCGTTCGCGTCGAATGGCGTGCCGTGCTTCTCCTCGACCGCCTGGCGGATATCCATTGCGACGAGAGTCGTCGGCTGGGCGAAGATTTCCGCGAAGACCAGGTTCATCTCCGCCAGACCGCCGCCGCCATTATTGCGCGCGTCGATGATCAAGGTCTTGGCATCTTTGTGCGCGGCCAGGAACTTGCGGACCTCGGCAAGGGTCGCCTCGCTGCCGGGAAAGCCGGTGAATTCGATATAGGCGACGCCGGGTGCGAGCCAGCCGGCCTTCGCAACGTCGTTCGCGTCGGCCGGTCCGCCGTTCGGCGCCTGCGCCTGCCCGCGCTGCTCAGCCGGGGCAACACGCAGCCGCACGTGACCGTCCTTGTGCACCGCCTGAAGGTCGGCGGTCACTTTCTCCGCGAAGGCCGGAGCATCGGGAAAGCTCGAATAGGCGCCGTTGCGGAGGTTGGCGCGCAGCATCGCCGAATAGGCTTTGCCCTTGTCGGGGAAGACGAAATTCTCTTCGAGCGCGGTCGCGAGGTCAGTCACGGCCTTTTCCGCATCCGCCTTGTCGAAGGCGGGGCGAACGGCTTCCGAAGCAGGCGGCGGCGCGGCTTGGGCGAGAAGCGCTGCCGGCATGCACATCGCGCCGGCGAGGATCAGGAACTTCAGCTGCATCGATCTACTCGCTACTGTGTCACTCAACTAACACAGTAAGCGAGGATGCGCGCGTGTTGCGTGCAATTTCGCTTCCCTTCGTGCCAAAATTTGGCAGCTTGGGCGGATGCTTGATCGCTTCGACATTTCGCTTCTGAACCTGATCCAGCGCGACGACGGCCAGACCGCGGACGCTCTTGCGGAGAAGGTAGCCCTTTCGCCCTCGGCGATCGCGCGTCGCCTGCGCCGTCTCCGTTCCGAGGGCGCAATCGCCCGAACGATCGCCTTGCTGTCGCCGCGCCTGACCGGAAAGCGTCTGCGCGCGCTCGTTCTCATCCAGCTTAGCGAACATGCCGACCTCAAGGGCAAGGATGCGCTCGAGAAGCGCCTGCTGGCCTCCCCGCAAGTGCAGTTCTGCTACGAGATCGCCGGGCCCCACGACATCGTCGCCTTGTTCGACTGCGAGAGCATGTCGGCCTTCAACGACGCAGCGGACGAAATCCTGACGTCGTCTACGACAGTGCGGCGCTACGAAACGCACTTCGTAAAGCGCGAGGTGAAATTCGCGCCCTTCGTCGAGCTGAGCGAAACTAGCTAGCCTTCTTGGCCGCGAT
Source organism: uncultured Alphaproteobacteria bacterium (assembly GCA_963829625.1). Classification (GTDB taxonomy): domain Bacteria; phylum Pseudomonadota; class Alphaproteobacteria; order Sphingomonadales; family Sphingomonadaceae; genus Sphingomicrobium. The sequence continues at coordinate 231,164 of CAWHJH010000006.1, forward strand.
CCAGCGGTCGATCTTCTGCTCGAGGATCGCGAGTGGAAGGGCGCCCGTGTTCAGTACCTGCGCGTGAAACTCGCGGATGTCGAACTTGTCGCCGATCTCCGCCTTCGCCTTGTCCCGCAGCCGCTGGATGGTCAGCGAGCCGACCTTGTAGGCGGTCGCCTGCGACGGGATGGCGATGTAGCGCTCGACTTCCGCGGTCACGTCGGTCCGGCCGAGCCCCGAATGATCGAGCATGTACTTGATACCCTGATCGCGGGTCCAACCCTTCGAATGGATGCCCGTGTCGACGACGAGCCGCATAGCGCGAAGCATCTCGTCATTGAGCGTTCCGAACCGCTGGTAGGGGTCCGCGAACACCCCCATGTCGTAGCCAAGCGTTTCCGCGTAGAGCGCCCAGCCCTCGGCGAAGGCGGTGTTCCCGCCGAAGCGCATGAACGGCGGCAACGCCTCATTCTCCTGCGCCAGGCTGATCTGGAAGTGGTGGCCCGGCGCACCCTCGTGCAGAAACAAGGTATTCACACCCCATAGGCTCCGCGCCGGAAGGTCGTAGGCGTTGAAAAAGAAGGTGCCAGGGCGCGAGCCGTCCGGCGTTCCCTGCTCGTACGATCCGCCCGCCTCGAACTTCTCGCGAAACGGTTCGTACGGGCCGGATCTGCAACGGCGTCTTGGGCACCACCGAGAAATATTGCGGGATCTTCGCGTCGACCTCGCGGCCGATGGCGTAATAGGCCTGGGTCAGCGCCTCGCGGCTCTTCGGCTGGAACCGCTTCGCCGTCCGCAAATGCTCGAAGAACTGGTGAAGGCTGCCCTTGAAGGCGACTTCCTGCCGCACCTTCTCGAACTCGGCGGTGATCCGGGCGACTTCCTTCAGGCCGATCTCGTGGATCTCCTCCGGGGTCATCGGAAGCGTGGTCGTCGACTGGATCTGATACCGGTAGAGGTGATCGCCGCCCTTCATGTACATGAGACCGACGCCGTCGCGGGCGGCGGGAAGATAGTCCGCCTTCAGATAGTCGCGCAGTCGCGTCAGCGCCGGATAGATTTCCTGTGTGATCGCGGCGCGATGCGCCTGCGTCAGCCGCTCGCGCTCTGCCGCCCCAATCGCCTCTGGAAACTGCTTTACCGGCCCGAAATAGGGTCGAGTCCTCCGGCTTCATCTTCAGCTGACCGTCGAGCTGCTCGATCATGTTGCGGACGGTCATCTTGGTCTCGACGACGCCCGCGGCCTGGCCTTCCTTGAAGCGGCCGATCGCGCGGTCGATGTAGACCACGAAATCTTTGTGCCGCTTCAGGTTGTTCTCATAATCCTGGACCGTGTTGAAAGGCGCTCCGCCCTTCCCGCTCGCAAAGGTCGGATAGAAGGTGTGGATGCCGTAGAAATGGTTCAGCGGCCGAACCTTGGTCAGGCTCAAAATGTCCGGCTCGTACCCGCGCAACGTGTCCTTGGTCGTATATTCGAACACGTCGTAGGCGAGCTGGTCGGTCGCATCGAGCTGGTCGCGCGGGATGGCGCGAAGCGCGGCGAGATCGCTTTCCGAGGCCGCCTTCTCCGCCGCATAATATTCGTCGGTGATGCCGTCGCCGAGCCGGTCGGCATAGCGCAGGTCGCCGCGGAAGATGGCGTTCAGCGGATTGCGCTTCAGCGAGGCTTCGTCGCTGGCCTTGAACAGCTCGAACAGCCGGTCATGCGCGCTCTTTTCGGGTGCAGGCGCAGCGACAGGCTCGGCGGCCGGCGCGACCGGTGCAGGCTCCGGCGCGGGCGTCGTCGCGCAGGCGGCGAGCGCCGCCATGGACGCGCCGAGGAAAAGAATGGGGAGCCTGTGCTTCATGATCTGACCTTCATCCGGTGAGCCAAAAGGAAAAGGGCGCTGCGACCAGCCGCAACGCCCCTTCGTTCAATGTCCTGCTGCTGTCTACCAGAAGAAGTTGTATTCCACGTCCACGACCTGGCCCGTGTAAATGTTCACCAGCAGCGCATCATGGTGATAGCGGATCCAGCGATACGGCCCGTAGGCCGGCGGCAACCGGTATTCCCAGGGATCGTGCAGCCAGTAGTTGCTGCGATAATAGCTCGGCCACAGGCGCCAGCCGGTCCCGTAGCGGAAATAATCCCAGCCGAAGGGGTCGGAGTAAATCCCGAAGTGGAAGCGGCTGCGATGCCGCCGGCGCCAGTCGCGCCAGTCGTATCGGCGGTCGTGCCGCCACCCGCTGTTCCACCGCGTTGAAGGCTGGGCGCGTCGGTCGAGCGCCGAGCGCGGGGCCGGCGGTTCCGTCCCTAACCGCGGTGTCGGGCCGACCCGCCGATCGGCGGGCTCCAACACGCGCGGGAATTCGCGGCGCGGCTGCACCAGCCCGCCCGCCTCGCGGACGTTCGGTGCGGTGCGGAGGTTGCGTTCCTCGATGCTTGAGCCGACGCTTTCGCCGTCACCCCGACGATCGCGCCGAACCGAAGTTCCAGGGGTGACAGTATCGCCCCGATCGTCCTGCACGACTCTCGGTTCGGGAAGCGTCGGACGGCGGGGCTTGCGAACCACTTCATGGACGGCGCTGCCCGTGTCCTGCCGCAAGCTGCGAACCGGGCCGCCGGCCTGCCGACGCTCGGCGCGCTCGACCGGCTCGACATGCGGGCTGGGGGCCTCAGGTGCCGGCCTCCTGATGGCGACAGCCTCGTTGGGGCCATCAGCTCGGCGCGGCTCGGCGTTGCGCGGCTCACTCTGTTCACGCTGGGGTCGCGCCGCCGGCGCTTCGCGCTGCGGAGCATCGCCATCGTTCTGGGCACGCTCGACACGGCCGCCACGACGGTTCGGAGGATCGTCGCGATCCTGGGCCGCGAGCACCGGACTCCCAGCGCTCGCAAGAAGAACGAGGAGAAGAAACTTACGCATCGCCGCAACCTCGGAAACACCGAACGTTACAATTTCGGTGCGCCTTTGCAGATGAGCGGAGGCTTAACCGTTTCGCCTGCGAATCCAGTGTTGCAAAGACGGACTTCGCCGTTCACGTCGAGGGCATGGCCAGCATCGAAACCACGCTCGGGAAAATCGGCACCGTCGAAGTCGGCGGCGGCGATCGGACCCCCTTGGTTTTCCTCCACGGAGTCGGCTCCGACAAGTCGGTGTGGGAACCGCAGCTGGAGCATTTCGGGCGGACGCGCAGGACGCTCGCGTTCGATTATCCCGGCTACGGCGACAGCGAGTTCCGCGACAAGGCCACACGCGACGATTATGCGGCCGCGCTCCTCGCCGCGATGACGGCTCTCGGTATCGGAGAGGCGCACATCTGCGGTCTCTCGCTCGGCGGAGTTGTTGCGATCGCCATGCACGCGGCTGCACCCGATCGATGCGCGTCGCTGACCCTTGCCGACACCTTTGCTGCGCACCCGCAGGGGCAGGCCATCTACGACCGGTCGATTGCGGCGAGCCACGACATGCGCGGGCTCGCCGAAGCCCGGGTAGGAGCGTTGCTGGTCTCTGAGGACGCCGCACTTCGAAGCGACGTGATCGAGACCATGTCGGCGATCGATCCGGAGGCCTACCGTCTCGGCGCTCGCGCTGTCTGGCTTGCCGACCAGACGGAGCGCGCGGCCGCAATCCGCACGCCCACGCTGATCCTTGTCGGCGATCAGGATTCGATCACTCCGCCTGCCCTTTCCGAGGAGTTGGCAGCACTCATTCCGAACGCCCAACTCTGCGTGATCGAAGGCGCGTCGCACCTCGCCAATCTGGACAAGCCCGAAGAATTCAACCGCGCCATCGAGGACTTTCTTTCCGCGGTCGATCAGGAGGTTTAGGAGGCTCCCGACAGATCGGGAGAGAGCCGCTTGGAAGCCTATATCGTCGACGCCGTACGGACCGCCGGTGGCAAGCGCGAAGGAGCGCTGAAGGACTGGCACCCGGCCGATCTCGGCGCGGCCGTCCTCGATGCGCTGGTCGAGCGAACCGGCATCGACGGCGCGGCCATCGACGACGTGATCGTCGGCTGCGTCGGGCAAATCGGCGAGCAGAGCTTTCACATCGGCCGGAACATGGTGATGGCCTCGAAGCTTCCCGACAGCGTTCCGGCCGTTTCGATCGACCGCCAGTGCGGAAGCTCCCAGCAGTCGGTCCACTTTGCCGCCCAGGCGGTGATGAGCGGCACCCAGGACATGGTCGTAGCGGCGGGCGTCGAGAGCATGACGCGAGTGCCAATGGGCACTCCCGTGATCCTGCCAATGCAGGCGGGTATCGGCATTGGGCCCTGGCCGCAGTCGATCAAGGACCGTTACGGCGTGAACGACTTCACACAGTTCCGCGGCGCCGAGATGATGGCCAGGAAGTACGGCTTCAGCCGCGAGCAGCTCGACGCCTTTGCGCTCGAAAGCCATCGCAAGGCCGCCGCGGCGACACAGGCCGGAGCATTCGAGAAGGAAATCGTGCCGCTTCCGGTCAACGGCGATACCCATCGCACCGACGAAGGCATTCGCTACGACGCGTCATTGGAAGGCCTGGGCGGCCTCAAGACGCTCGTCCCTGACGGCGTGATCACCGCCGGCAACGCCTCCCAGATTTGCGACGGGGCGTCGGGCGTTCTGATCGCCAACGAGCGCGCCCTGAAGGCGCACAATTTGACGCCGCTCGCGCGTATCGATCACCTGACGGTCACTGCGGGCGATCCCGTCATCATGCTCGACGAGCCGATCCGCGCGACGCGGGTCGCGCTCGAACGCTCCGGCCGGAGCATCTCGGACCTCGATCTCTACGAGGTGAACGAGGCTTTCGCGCCGGTCCCGCTCGCCTGGCTGCAGCAGCTCGGGGCGGACCCGTCGCGGCTCAACGTGCACGGCGGAGCGATTGCGCTCGGTCACCCGCTCGGCGCTTCCGGAGCGAAGCTGATGGCGACCTTGGTCCATGCTCTCCACCGCCACGGAAAGCGCTTCGGTCTGCAGACGATGTGCGAAGGCGGCGGCATCGCCAACGTCACCATCGTGGAGGCGCTGAACTGACGTGCCGACCGTCTGGGCCACCACGCGAGGCGGCGAAACACGCCAGATCGACGCGAGGTCCGGCGTATCCCTGAAGGACAATCTGAAGCGCGGCGGCATGGACGAGGTCCTCGGCATCTGCGGTGGTTGCGCAAGCTGCGGCACCTGCCACGTCTACGTCGCCGATGATTGGGTGGACCGTCTGCCTCCGATCCAGGACGAGGAGGAAACCATCCTCGCCTTCTCCGACTGGCGCGAGCCGAACAGTCGCCTGTCCTGCCAGGTCAGAGTCACCGACGAGATGGACGGATTATGCGTGACCGTCGCGCCCGAGGATTGAACTCAGAGCATCGCAAGATGGCGATTGTCGAAGACCTCGCCATATTCCTTGCGGATTTCGACCTTGCGTTCGACGGAGTCGATGATCGCCTCCGAAAACTCGACTCCGGCAAGCGTGGAGCAGCTCTTCAGGTTGCCAGGCGAGAACACGTTCACCTCGAGGATCTTGTCGCCGACGATGTCGATCCCGACGAGGAACATTCCGTCGGCGATGAGCTTTGGCCGGATGATCTCGGCAACGCGCAGCTCCGTTCTTCCGATTTCAACCGCTTCGGCCTTGCCGCCTGCGTGAATGTTGGAGCGAATGTCGCCCTTGGCCGCGACGCGGCGCAGCGCGGCATATTTGCCGTCAATCTCTAGTGGGCGGCCATTCATGAGGAACAGCCGGATATCGCCCTTTTTCGCAGCAGGGATGTATGCCTGGCAGATGATGTAGCCATCCCGGCAGATGGCATCGATCATTTGGTTGAGATTGCCCGCGCTTTCCTTGTCCAGCTTGAATACGCCGGATCCGCCGGAACCCTGCAGCGGCTTCAGGATGATGTTGTTCTTGTGCGCCCTTGCGAACGCCTTGATGTCGCGTTCGTCGCGCGTGATGATCGTTTCCGCGCGAGCCTCCTCGGGAAAGCCTTGGAAGTAGAGTTTGTTGATAGCTTGCCCGAGGCTGTGCGGATCGTTGAGGACCAGGGTGCCCCGCTTCGCCGCCTCGCGGCCGAACAATATTCCGGCCTCCGCGCGCCACGGCGCGCTGGTCGCGTCGAGCGAGGGATCCGAGCGGAGCCACAGCACGTCGACTTCGCCGAGATCAACCGCCTCTTCCTCGGTTTTCGAGTCTGTGAGGGCTTCGAAAAAGTCGTCACGGGACGGCCACTTCTTCTTTGGCATGCGTCGAACGTGGGCACGCAGGCTGTCGTCTTGGTCCATGATGAAATCGGACGGCGTGATATACATGACTTCGTGGCCGCGAAGCGCGGCCTGATGCGCGAGGACGGTGGTCGTATATCCGGAAAATTCGGTCGCGATGTCGTTCACGAAAAAAGCGATGCGCATCAAGCGGGCTCCATATTGAGTAGGGTGTCGAGGCCGATGTCCGACTTCAGTCTCGCGATCCGGCCCTGGACGTCGGGCCGGTCCAGGTAGGACGGCAGGAAGGTCGGCGCATGAACGAGGCCGCGCTGGAGCAGTTCCTCGATCGCCGGAACGTCCGTCCGAGCGATCTTGCCGAGCCAGAAGGGCAGGAGCGGCCCGCCTGAGGCAATGTAATCGACGACGGCCCGGAAGCCTTCGAGATAGATGGCGTCCTTCGCAAAACCTCCCGAACGGTGGACTCGTGTGGCGAGCCCGAAGGCGCCCGCGATCGAGAAATCGAGGTCTTCGCGAAGGAGACGATAAGTCTCCATGAAGTCCGCGCCGCGCTGCATCGCATCGACCGCAATCACGCGCGCAGCGATCGTCCGCATGCGGGTAAGCGTGAGCCCTCCGACCGCCCATTCGGCAAACACGCCCAGGCCTTCCTGGATGCCCTCATATTTCGCGAGGCCGGTTCGGAAGATCGAAAGCCCCTGCGCACCGCCGTTGACGAAGGTCAGTAGATGTGTGGAGACTTCGTGCGCGAGAAGCGCGTCCACCCGTGCGGCCCGCATGGATGTCGCTGATCCGATGAGAAGCTTGTTGCGGGTGACCATCAGGCCGGACACGTCGTCGCGAACCTCGACCCTCGCGTTGAAAGTCACACCGGGACGGCTGTAGGAGGCGATCAGCTCGCGGGCGCTGGCGGCGACCTCGTTTGCTCCCACATGATGACTTTTTGAGGTGCGAGCTTTCGGCAGGCTCAAGACCCGGCGCGCATCCTCGAGAAGGTTGTCCGGCACCGAACCGTAAAGGAAGAGGCTTGCCGAGCGAAAGGACGGAGTATTGCGCGTGGCCAGCATGGTGAGCTGGGCATCGATCTCATGCCGCTTGTCGCTGAACAGGCGCTCGAGAAGGGGGTCCTCGAGCCTCGCAAAGTCCAGTCTGTAGAGACGGCGCTTCACGTCGTCGGGATCGATCGTAAGCGGCCGATAGCGGAACTCCGGAGGCACGCGTTCGCCGTCGGCAACGAACTTCTCGAGTGCGGCCGTAGTGTTGATCGGCGATACCGAGAGAAGGAAATCGTAGCTCGAAGCGAGCCGGTCGAGCTTCTCGTCGGACTTGAGCGCCGCCTTGAGGAAGGCACTCCTCCCCAGGGAACGATAATGCGCCGGTGCCCGTCCGCTACCGTCGTCGAGATAGGCGCAGGCAGTTCGCAAGAGGACGTCGCCGCAGGCCACGGCAAGCTCGTGGGCCAATTGCGGATAGACGCCGCCGTCGTCGCGACGGTGGATCTGCGGAAGGCTGATCAGCATCGGATCGGTGCGCGAGGCTTCGTCGGACAAAGCGGAGACCAGCCAGTGATCCCGAGGCAGCGCCTGCTCGATCACGTCCGGATGGCGAAGGTCGATCTCGATGCCCTTGAGCGACCTGATCAGCGTTTCGCGGGCGCGATGTTCCCGCGCGGACCGCCCGCCGGCGACGGTCGCGACAAACGGAGTAAGCGTCGGGCTCTCCTCGCTTTCCGGAGGCAGGTCGAGATCGTCGAGCGCCATGACCAACAGGGGCATTCCCGGCTCGCCCAAATCCGCGGCCATGCGATCCAGCAGGGAAAGGGCGGGCCCATCGTCCGGGCCCTCCTCCCAGATGAGATAGGCGGGACTGTTAAGAGCGACGCGCCGCGCAAGGCTGCCCGACGCGGTGCCCCCGGCGGCGAGACGGTGCACGATGAGAAACGGGAGACGGCGATCGAGATGCAGACGGCCGGTCTCTCCGATCTTGCGCCGCACGGGGCCGGAAGACGGATCGGCAGCAGGCTGCGCTTGAGCCATCATCGCTTCAACAACTCGACGGCGACCCGCGCCGAATGGGCCACGAAGTCGTGCATTGCCTTCAGCTCGGCCGGATCGGGTTCGCCGGTCCATTCGTCCATGAAGAATTTCTTGAACTCGAGCGCGATGGCGCAGGCCCGGCCCGGGTAGCGGTCATGGACGAACCGAGTTTGCTCGCCCTTGCCCTGGAAGGCGACATTTTCGCGGACGTCGAGCGTGCGGCCATTGAAGTCGAACCGCCGCATCTCTTCCATCAAGGGATCGAGCAGGAACGCCCATTCGTCGCGCGGCATGGAGAACGTGCCAATGTTGATGTCCGGCGCTTCGTCCTGAGACATTGCGGCGCCGTCGGGGCCGTCACGGCGATGGTTATAGCTGTGCACGTCGAGGAGGACGAAGCGCTCGTGATCGGCCGCAATGCCGTCGAGCAGGTCGCCGAGCATCCGGTAGTAAGCGGCATGGATGGCGAGCGATCCGTCGACGAGATCCGCGTTCGGCAGGCTGTGCCAGACATCAAGGCCCCAGCATTGCTCCGGCGTGCAATAGACGGCCTCGCCGGTTGCACGGTTGAGATCGAATTCGAAGCGCGAGCGATGAACGATGATGTGCGTAGGGACGCCGACAACGGCCTGTCCGGTGAACGGATCTTCTTCCCTCAGCCGTTCTGCCTCTGGCAAGGCCATCGCCTTCGCCACGTCCGGGCGCAAGTCGTGGCCATCGTGGATCGCCGTGGCGATGACCGGACCAGGACCGCGGGTCACCGTCCACCATCTTTCGGGCGAAGCTTCGATGCTCATGAGTGGTACAATCGGCTGAGAGCCGTTTCAGTTCATTTGTCCGCGTACGGCCCCCCAAGGTTCGTGGGCGCCGAAGCGCTTCCGGTCCCGCTATCCGCTATTCGAGACATTCCGAGCCTTTGGCGGCCTCGGCGACTGCCTTTAGCAACTCATCGATGCCGAACGGCTTCCGCAGCCTGCGGAAATCTGCCCATCGACTTTGCGAACGGCGACACTGACTAGTCATTTCGCGCCTGGACGAATGCCTGCTTTGCGGCCCAAGCGGACATTCCCCTGTCCTACGAAGCGACTGCTGTGCCATGGTGCGGCCATGCGCTGCAGCGGCTCCGGTCTGAACGTCGCCAGGTTGATCGCTCCTTACGCGCGCGCTAGCGCGCGCACGGGCGTCACTGTGAACATTGGGAACATTCGAGAGGCGCTGGCATGAAAATCGCCTGTGTCGGGGCCGGCCCGGCCGGTCTCTATTTCGCCATCTCGATGAAGCTGCGCGATCCGTCGCACGAGATCGAGATTTTCGAGCGCAACCCGGCGGGAGTAACCTTCGGCTGGGGGGTCGTCTTCTCGGATCTCACGGTCGAGAACATCACGGCCAACGATCCCGTTTCCGCCAAGTCGATCACCGAGGAATTCGCGCATTGGGACGACATCGACGTCCACATGGGCGGCGAGACGATCACGTCATCCGGCCACGGATTCATCGGTATCGGCCGCAAGCGGCTGCTCGAAATCCTGCAGAATCGCGCGCGCGAGCTCGGCGTTCGGATCGAGTTCGAAGCCGAATGCGACCCCGCCGACCCCAAGTGGCGCGATTACCACCTCGTCATCGCCTCCGACGGCATCAACTCGCGCTTCCGTGATGCCTACGCGGATGCCTTCGGCGTGGACGTCGACGTTCGCGCGAACAAGTTCGTCTGGCTCGGCACAAGCAAGGTGTTCGACGCTTTCACTTTCGCCTTCGAGAAGACCGAGCACGGCTGGATCTGGGCTCACGCCTATCGCTTCGCTCCGGACTGCTCGACCTTCATCGTCGAATGTTCCGAAGAGGCGTGGCGCAACTTTGGCTTCGACCGGATGGACCAGGCCGAAGCGATCGTCGTGTTCGAAAAGCTGTTCGCCAAATATCTCGACGGCCACAGCCTGATGTCGAACGCCGCTCACCTGCGAGGCTCGGCCGCCTGGCTGAATTTCCGCCGCATCAAGTGCGAACGCTGGAATGCCGGCAACGTCATCCTCTTGGGCGACGCCGCACACACCGCGCACTTTTCGGTCGGGTCCGGCACCAAGCTCGCGCTCGAGGACGCGATCAAGCTTGCCGAGGTGCTCAACCGGCCGGGCCTCAGCCTGGAAGCCGCGCTCGACGAATATGTCGCGGAACGGAATCTCGAAGTGCTCAAGCTTCAGAACAGCGCGCGCAATTCGACCGAATGGTTCGAGACGCTGGAGCGCTACACGCATTTCGAGCCGCTGCAGTTCGCTTACTCGCTGCTCACCCGCAGCCAGCGCATCAGCCACGAGAATCTTCGCCTGCGCGACCGCGAATGGCTGGAAGGCGTCGAGCGCTGGTTCTGGAAGCGCGCCACCGACGGCCGCTCGAACAAGACCGCGCCGCCGATGTTCGCACCGTTCAGGCTGCGCGAGATGGAAGTGCAGAACCGCGTCACCGTGTCCCCGATGGCGATGTATTCGGCGGTCGACGGCACGCCCAACGATTTCCACTTCGTCCACTACGGTGAGCGCGCGATGGGCGGGGCCGGCCTGATCTTCACCGAGATGACCTGCGTCTCGCCCGAGGGCCGGATCAGTCCCGGCTGCACCGGCATGTGGAACGAAGACCATGTCGCCGCATGGAAGCGGATCGTCGAATTCGTCCACGCGAACTCGAAGGCGAAGATCTGCCTCCAGCTCGGCCACTCCGGCGCCAAGGGTTCGACCCGCGTCGGGTGGGAAGAGGACAATGCGCCACTTCCCGACGGCAATTGGCCGGTGATGGCGGCGAGCGATGTCGCCTGGTCGCCGGTCAACCAGGTGCCGATGCCGATGACTCGCGCTGACATGGACGCAGTTCGCGGCCAATTCGTCGCCGCAGTCCGAATGGGCCTCGAATGCGGCTTCGACATGATCGAGCTGCACGCGGCGCACGGCTATCTGCTGTCGGGCTTTCTCACGCCGCTGCAGAACCGGCGCACCGACGGATATGGCGGATCGCTGGAGAATCGGTCTGCGCTATCCACTCGAAGTGTTCGCCGCGATGCGCGCCGCGTGGCCGTCAGACCGACCCATGTCGGTGCGCATATCCGCTACCGACTGGGCCGGGGAGCAAGGCATCACGCCCGACGATTCCGTCGAGATCGGCGAAGCTTTCGCTCGCGAGGGCGCCGACCTGATCGATGTTTCCGCTGGCCAGACCTGGACGGGCGCGCAGCCGGTCTACGGCCGAATGTTCCAGACGCCGTTCAGCGACAAATTGCGCAACGAAGCGCGGCTCGCGACCATGGCGGTCGGCAACATTTATGAGCCGGACCATGCCAATTCGATACTTGCCGCCGGTCGCGCCGACCTGGTGGCGCTGGCGCGCCCGCATCTCATCGACCCATTCTGGACTCTGCGGGCCGCGGCCCAGCTCGACTATCGCGACGTCCATGTCCCGCTGCAATATCTCAACGGCATGTCCCAGCTTGCGCGCAACCTGAAGCGCGACGCGGAGGCCGCAGCCGCACTCCGGGCGTGAAATTTCAGTTCCTTTTGAGAATCCGCGACTCCGGACCTCGACACGATCGGTGTGAGCGAATCCTGCGACCATCATCGTTTCGTTTAAAAACGCATCCGTCGTCGGCCCGTTGGGTCAGCCCTAAAACGTTCCGATTCGAGACAGTTACACGGCTGAGCCAATTGACTCATGTCCCGAATTGAACAACGATTTAACGGCAGCATGTTAACGCTGTATACGGGTTGCATCGCCGGGCGGGGATATCGCCGAAATTTGCGGCGGGCAGCCAGTCTGGGGGCAGAATGACCAGTCACGATACACGACTGCGACTCCAATCAGACCCAGGATCGGTGGCCATCATCGGCGGCGGACCGGCCGGGCTTACTGCGGCGTACTGCCTGCAGAAACGTGGCGGCAACCGCCCGATCGTCCTCGAAGAATCCTCACAGGTCGGCGGCATTGCGCGGACAGAAGTTTACAAGGGCTACCGCTTCGATATCGGCGGCCACCGCTTCTTCACGAAGGTGGAGCCCGTCGAAAAGCTGTGGAAGGAAGTCCTTCCGAACGACTTCCTGCGTCGTCCGCGGATGAGCCGCATCTACTATCGCGGCAAGTATTTCTCTTACCCGCTCAAGGTCTTCAACGCCCTCAACAACATGGGCATCTACGAATCCGCCAGGATCATGCTCAGCTACCTGAAGTGGAAAGTCCGCCCGCACACGGAGGAGGAAAACTTCGAGCAGTGGGTGACCAACCGTTTCGGCGGCCGCCTGTTTTGGCATTTCTTCAAGACCTATACGGAGAAGGTCTGGGGCATCCCGTGCAAGTCGATCCGGGCGGATTGGGCTGCGCAGCGAATCCAGAACCTGTCGCTTCGCAAGGCGGTCTGGAATGCCGTCAGCGGTTCCAACAACACGAGCAGCCTGATCGACGCCTTCGATTATCCGCGGCTCGGCCCCGGCATGATGTGGGAGGCTTTCCGCGACAAGATCGAGGCCAAGGGCGGCGAGGTCAGGATGAATGAGCGTGCCGCGCGAATCATCCGGACCGACGATCGCGTTCTCGCGATCGAGGTGGCGCGGGACGAGAAGGACGGCGGTTCGTACAAGCTGGAAGCGGACGAGTTCATCTCTTCCATGCCGATCTCCGAGCTGGTCCTGGGGATGGATCCCCCCGCTCCGCCGGAGGTCCAGGAGGCCGCGCGCAAGCTCCGCTACCGCGACTTCCTCATCGTCACTCTGATCCTCGAGGGAAGCGACCTTTTCCCGGACAACTGGATCTACGTCCACAGTCCGGACGTGAACGTCGGCCGCATCCAGAACTTCCGCTCCTGGTCGGAGGAAATGGTTCCTGATCCGAACCGCTCCAGCATCGGAATGGAATATTTCTGCCAGGCCTGTGACGAGATGTGGACCACCGACGACCAGACGCTGATCGAGCGCGCGGCCGTGGAGCTCGAGCATCTTGGACTCGCGAAGGCCAGCGCCGTCGTCGACGGGACGGTCATTCGCCAGCCGAAGGCCTACCCCGTTTACGATGGGGACTATCAGGACGCGCTTGCCGTCATTCGCGACTGGCTCGGCACGATCGGAAATCTGCAGGTCGTCGGACGCAACGGCATGCATCGCTACAACAATCAGGATCACTCGATGCTGACTGCGATGCTCGCGGTCGAGAACATCTTCGGAGCGAAGAACGATCTGTGGAGCGTCAACGTCGAACGCTCATACCATGAGGAGTTCGAAGTCGCGGCCGATAAGGACGCTATCCAGGTCGCAAGCGATGGACGACGTGGACGAGGTTGGCGCGGCAGACATCCAGCAAACTGCCCGGAAAGCCGTCCTGGCTTCCGCAGCGGACAGCGCGCAGGCCGCCCGCACGATCGCGGCGTAAAACTCATGGCCGACCCGTCCGTCTCGGTCATCGTTCCGGCCCATAACGCCGAAGCGACGCTGCCTGACTGTCTTCGAGCGCTACGCAACATGACTGTCGAGCCGGCCGAAGTGCTGGTCTACGTGGACGGGGCAACGGATGGGACCGAGCAAATCGCCCGTGATGCGGGAGCGCAGGTTCTAAAGAACCCCGGCTCTCCGAAGGGCCCGGCTCTTGCACGGAACGCGGCGGCCGAGGTTGCGAAGTCGGACCTGCTATGGTTCGTCGATGCGGACGTGGTCGTCGCGCCGGATTGCCTGCGGAGACTGATCGACGACATGCAGGCTCATGGTTCGGTCGGCGCCTTCGGGTCCTACGACGATGAACCCGCGTCGCTTCGGGCGACCAGCCTCTATGCCAATCTCCGGCACCACTATGTGCACCAGCACGGCAACCGCGACGCGACAACCTTCTGGTCAGGAATCGGCCTGATGCGTCGCGATATCTTCCTTCAGTTCGGCGGGTTCGACTGGGAGCGCTTTCCATATCCAAGCATCGAAGATGTCGAGCTTGGAATGCGGGTCGTCGCAGCAGGTCACCGCATTCGGCTCGTCCCCTCGGCGCTCGGCAAGCATTGCAAGGACTGGAGCCTTTGGCGCGTGTGGCATACCGACGTGCTCCGCCGGGCCCGCCCATGGTCGCTCCTGCTGAGTGAGCGGCCTGGTGCGACGCGGGACCTCAATCTGGCGAAGGAGGAACGAGCAAAGGCGTTTCTCGCGCTCATGATCCCCACGCTCCTTGCGGGCGGCCTGTTCAGTTCCGTCTTCCTGCTTCTCGCGGCGGTGACTGTGCTTCTCTACGGCTTCGTGAACCGGGGCTTTTTTGCCTTCCTGTTCCGGCGCTTGCCGATGACGTCCTTCGCCGTCGCCGTGGTAATGCACTGGTGCTACCATTGCTATTCGGCACTGACGTACGCCTGGACAATGGTGCAGCTTCGCCTGGGGCGCGTGACGGCTACGGCTCTTGGCGCAAGCCTTGGGGCCGCTCTGCCGCACGGAACCTCAGCTTCAAATTCCTAAGCAGATGGTCGAAGCGGTTCTCGGAGTTATTGGCGGCTCGGGGCTGTACGATCTTCCGGGTTTGGAGGACGTGCGCGAGGAGCGCATCGAAAGTCCTTGGGGCGAGCCTTCGGACGTCCTGCGCTTCGGTCGCATCGGAAGCACCAACCTCGTTTTCCTCGCTCGGCATGGGCGCGGCCACCGGCTCTCGCCCTCCGGCATCAACTATCGGGCCAATATCGACGTCCTGAAACGGGCGGGCGTGACCGACCTCGTCTCCATCGCAGCCTGCGGCTCGTACAAGGCTGAGCTCCATCCGGGCATGTTCGTACTGGTCGACCAGTTCGTCGACCGCACCCACGGCCGCGAAAGCTCCTTCTTCGGCAATGGCTGCGTCGCCCATCTGTCGATGGCGCACCCGGTCGGACCCCGGTTGCAGGAGCGCATCGCCGAGGCTGCGACGGCCGAGGACATCGCGTTCACTCGCGGCGGAACCTATGTCTGCATGGAGGGACCGCAGTTCAGCACTCTGGCCGAGTCCCTCACCTACAAGAATCTCGGCTACGACGTAGTGGGCATGACCGCGATGCCGGAAGCGAAGCTCGCCCGCGAGGCCGAGCTTACCTACGCCACCATCGCCATGGTGACGGACTACGACTGCTGGCACCCCGATCACGATGCGGTCGAGGTCGCGGACATCGTCAAGGTCCTGATGGAGAATGCCGACAAGGTCGCGCGGCTGGTGGGGCGCCTCGCCCGCGACTTCCCGAAAGAGCGCGAAGCCTGCCCCGTCGGCTCCGACCGCGCCCTCGACCACGCATTGATCACGCAACCGGAGGCGCGCGACCCCGATTGCTGGCAAAGCTCGATGCCGTGGCGGGACGTGTTCTCGAAGGATAGGTTGAGTTGGTGGACAAGCCCTTTCTCACGAATTTGCGGAGCGTGATCCGATCGATCCCGGACTGGCCGAAGCCCGGGATCATGTTCCGCGACATCACGACGCTGTTGGGCGACGCTCGCGCCTTCCGCCGCGCCGTGGGTGATCTCGCTAATCCCTACATCGATGACACGCCCGACAAAGTCGCGGGGATCGAGGCTCGGGGATTCATTCTAGGAGGCGCGGTGGCGCACCAGCTCTCGGCGGGCTTCGTACCGATCCGCAAGAAGGGCAAGCTTCCGCACACGACCGTGCGCCTCGCTTACTCGCTCGAATATGGCCTCGACGAGATTGAATTGCACACGGATGCGATCGGCCAGGGCGAGCGGGTGCTCCTGGTCGACGACCTCATCGCCACCGGCGGAACCGCAGTTGCCGCGGTGCAACTGCTCCGTCAGGTCGGCGCCGACGTGATCGGCGCCTGTTTCGTCATAGACCTGCCGGAGCTCGGCGGTTCGACAAAGCTGCGCGACCTGGACGTGGACGTGCGCACGCTGGTCAGCTTCGAAGGGCATTAAGCAGCATGCGTGTCGGCAGCCATCACTATCGCACGATCTGGCCCGAAGACGGGGCCGTGGTGGTCATCGACCAGACGAGACTGCCGTTCGAGCTCGTTCCCAAGCATCTCCACACGATGACCGATGCGGCAGAGGCAATCAGCACGATGGTGGTGCGCGGCGCTCCGCTGATCGGGGCAACCGCGGCCTACGGGGTCGCGCTTGCGATGGCGGCCGATCCGTCCGACGCGAGCCTCGATGAAGCCACCCGGGTGCTCGGTGCGACGCGGCCGACCGCCGTCAATCTGCATTGGGCGCTCGATCGCATGGACAGCCGCCTTCGTGGCCGAACACCGGACGAGCGGGCAGCCTTTGCATTTGCCGAGGCGGGGCGGAT
The DNA here is from genome assembly GCA_963829625.1 of uncultured Alphaproteobacteria bacterium. Taxonomy (GTDB): domain Bacteria; phylum Pseudomonadota; class Alphaproteobacteria; order Sphingomonadales; family Sphingomonadaceae; genus Sphingomicrobium. The sequence goes on from CAWHJH010000006.1 coordinate 247,628, forward strand.
CGCCGAGGAGGATGTCGAATGCTGCCGGGCCATCGGCGAGCACGGGGCCGCCATCATCCGCGAGGTCGGGGAGCGGAAGGCGGGGCCGGTCAACATCCTCACGCACTGCAATGCCGGATGGCTCGCGACCATCGACTGGGGCACTGCGCTCGCCCCGATCTATGTCGCGCATGAAACCGGCATTCCGCTGCATGTCTGGGTCGATGAGACCCGTCCTCGCAATCAGGGCGCGGCGCTCACCGCGTTCGAGCTGGCCGGGCACGGAGTTCACGCACACCGTGATCGCCGACAATGCCGGCGGGCACTTGATGCAGCACGGCGAAGTCGATCTGTGCATCGTCGGGTCCGACCGGACCACCGCCACCGGCGACGTCGGCAACAAGATCGGCACGTATCTCAAGGCGCTGGCGGCGAAGGACAATGGCGTCCCCTTCTATGTGGCGCTCCCGTTCTCGACCATCGACTGGTCGCTCAAGGACGGCGTCGCGGAAATTCCGATCGAGGAGCGCTCGACCCGCGAGCTGACGCACATGCGCGGGCGTACCCAGGCCGGCGAGTTCGAGACGGTAGAGATCGTGGCGCCGGGGAGCCCTGCCGCGAACCCGGCCTTCGACGTGACCCCGGCGCGCCTCGTGACGGGCCTCATCACCGAACGCGGCGTGGCCGAGGCAAGCCGGGAGGGCTTGCTCGCGCTCTATCCCGAGCAGGCTGCGGCCTGATGGCTGATGAAGCGGAGCTTGGCGCAGAGCTGGTGCGCGTCGCGCAGTCGCTCGATCGGGCGGGCTTCTACGCCTCCAAGTCCGTCTCTGCGCGTTGGCGCGACGGGATGCTGATCACGCCGACCGGCCTGCCCTATGCAATTATGCGACCCGAGGACATCGTCGAGCTCGACCTCTCCGGGTCGCAGCGGGCCGGCGCTCGCGATCCCTCGTCCGAATGGCCTTTGCACAGCGGGATCTACAAGGCGCGTCCCGACGCCGAAGCGATCGTCCACACGCACAGCCCGATGGCGACCGCCTTGTCTTGCGCCCGCATCGGGATTCCGCCCTTCCACTACATGATCGCGATCTGCGGCGGAGCCGGCATTCGGTGCGCCGACTACGCGACCTTCGGTTCGCAGCAGCTTGCGGACGCCGCCGTCAAGGCGCTTTGGGACCGCAAGGCCGCGCTCCTCGCCAACCATGGGGTGGTCGCGATCGGAACGACGCTGGAGGGCGCTCGCGTCATTGCCGCCGAGGTCGAGAATCTGGCGACCCAGTATCTCGCGCTGCTGCAGGCGGGCATCGAGCCAACGTCCCTCGGGGAAGCCGAGATGAGACGCATTGCAGCGAAATTCGAAGGTTACGGCGAGGCCGGCTGACCGGCTCCTCAGTTGCCGCGACGCGCATCCGCGTGGCAGCGCCGGAACAACTCTTCGGCCAGAGCCGCGCCTCTCGACCAGCTGAACAGCCGGGACCGCTCTAACGCTTTCCGCGTGAGCTTATCCTGCAGAGCTTGGTCGCGAAGAAAGCCGATGACGCAGCTCGCGACCGAGTCGGGGTCCTCAGGCTCGAAGAGCAGCCCGGCATCGCCCACCACCTCCGGCAGGCTGCCGCCGCGATTGCTCGCGAGGACTGGGATTCCGCACGACATGGCCTCGACAGCGGGCAGTCCGAACCCTTCCCAGAGAGACGGGAAGACGAGAGCATCCGACGCGTTCAGAAGCTCGGCGAGGTCAGGGTCACTGACGTAGCCGGTGAAGTGGACGTGCGCCGGAAGGGCGGCTGTAGCGGCAACGAAGGCCTTGAGCTCGTCGACATTGTCCCAAAAGCCCTTGCCAGACGTATCGCCGACGATTGCCAGATGCGTCCTCGGCTCCGCCGCGATGATTTGCGGCATGGCTTTTAGAAGCCCGAGGATGTTCTTGTGCGCATTCATTCCGCCGATGTGCACCAGGAGCCGGGAGTCCTTTGGAATGCCGTGGAGGGTACGCACCCTGTCGTGAAGGTCCGGATCGTCAATGACCCGGAAGGCGTCGTCGGCGGCCTCGGTCACCACATCGATGCGCGCTCGCGGAAACTTGTGAATCGACTCGAGATCTGCCGCGGACGTCTCGGAGACGGTCATCGCGCGCGTGGACTGGAAATGGGCCAGCGTCGTCTTCGCGCGCCACAGCCAATGATTCATCTTGGTCGGAAACAGAAGCTCCGGAAAGCGCTCTGCCGTCGCGTCGTGATAGCAAACGACGCAGGGCTTCCGCTGAAGCAGCGGGAAATAGGAATAGAGGGTCGGGAAAAAGAAGACGTCGTAGGGAACGGACGTGGCGAGGCGGGCCATCTTGAGGGAATAGGCCGGTGACCGGGCCGAGCTGCCGACCGCCGACTGGTTCAATCCCGAGTCCGTTCGGGCAGTGAGGATTTCAGCGCCCGGCGGCAGAGGCTCTTCGGGCAACTGATCGAACAGCAAGGTGTACCGGAACCCCTCATCGCGGGCGAGGAGCGCCTTGACGATCTCGCGCGTGAATCGGCCGAAGCCACGATCGTTGGCCCAGCTCGTCGCATCGATACAGATGTGCAGCGGTTTCGAGGTCACCCTCACCCACGCAGCCGCTGAGGTGCAAGGTAGCCGATCATCTCGCCCACACTCCAGGAGATAACCAGTGGCAGGAGATTTGGCAGGGCACGAAGGAAGGCAGGGAAGTGACGGCCCCGGGTCCAGGCGGTGCGCCCCATTCGGGCGAGAAGAAGGGCAGGCAAGCCAAGAGAGAGCGCCGCATACAGGTAGCGCTTGACATCGCCGATGACCATGCTGCGTGTGACTGCATAGGAGCGGCCCCAGATGAACCGTTCGCGCAAGGCGAAGGACAGTCCAAGATCGGCCCGATAGTGATGGATGACGATCTCTGGGCTGAGCACCAACCCGTCGCCACGCTCAATCAAAGCGCCGTTGACGACGATCTCCCGGTAAGAGTCGCTCCAGAGCGGCCGGATCGCCTCCAGCGCCGCACGTTTGTAGGAAATGTTGATGTCGGACGCGAACGGCGTTGGCCCTGGGGGCAAGGGATTTTGGTACTTGCCGAAGTCGCAGAAATAGACGGCCCAGTTGAGCGGCCGGTCGATCCCGTTCTCGATCGCCCCACCGACGGCCGCCCACTGGCGGCGATGAGCGGCAACAATCTTGGCCGACCAGTCCGGATCGGGCCTCGCATAGTCTTCCAGCAGGGCGATGACCTCGCCGGTGGCGATCCTGAGGCCATGCGCCCGAAGCACGTCATGATGCTCCCGTCCGCCGCCGCTGCGTTGGGCAATGGAGGCACCCGGGACGGGCAGAAAAACAACAGCCGGATAGCGCCTCGACAACTCTTCGATGCCGTCGACATCCTGATGATGCGGAACGATGATCTCCGTCGCCGGCGGGTCCTGCTGCCGCGACAAAGCGTCGAGGCAGCCCTTCAGGTGCGAAACATCGGCCCGCGGAGAGATGGTATCGCTCGAGATCACTACAATGACGGAGAGCGTTGGCACCTCGGCCATAGAAAGTCCTCCATCTACCCCCCGACCAGTGATAAACCAAGCCGTCGCGGTCCGCCAAGCGACAGGCTTGCGCTGGCGGTTAGATGGTTCAAATTAGGACAAAACTGGCTGGCGGCGGGGTTTGAGCGTGAACCTGACCATGCTATCGTAATTTACTTTCAGCTAAACCCAGCATGCTTACCTCGCTGGGTGCCAAGGGAGCGCTCATGACCAATCTCGCCCAGCGCCTTACCAAGCACGCTCGGCTCAACTGGCAGAGCCTCGCCCGGCCGGACGTGCCGAGCCCGCCATTCCTCATCCTGTTCATCAACTCGCTCTGCAACATGAAGTGCGAGCACTGCTTCTACTGGCAGCAGCTCAATCAGCGGGACGATCTCACGTTCGAGGAGATCGTGGCGCTCTCCGAGGATCTCGGCCCGATCGAGAATCTCAACCTTTCGGGCGGCGAGCCTTTCCTGCGCAAGGAGTTCGCGGCAATCTGCCGCCAGTTCATCAAGCAGAACGGCGTAAAGGAAATCTATGTTCCCACAAACGGCTATTTCACCGACCGGACGGTCAAAGCGATCCGCGGCGTCCTCGAGGAGCCCGCGCTCGCGCTCTTCGGCGTCGAGCTTTCGCTCGACGGCATGCCCGCCTTCCATGACGAGTTCCGCAAGACGAGGAACTCATTCAAGAAGGCGATGGAGACCTACGACGCGCTCGTCGAGCTTCAGAAGGAAGATCCGCGGCTTCAGATCCACGCGATCTCGACCGCGACCGAGCAGAACATGGGCGAGATCAGGAAGCTCACCACGTTCCTTTACGACCGCTGCCCCCAGATGATGCACCACAATCTCGCGATCATCCGCGGCGACCGCAAGAACCCGACACTGCAGGGCCCGGCTCTCGAGGAATATCGGGCGCTCTACGACTATATCCGCAGGCTTTGGTCCGACCGCGAGGCCGGGCGCTATGGCTCCATCGTCGAGCCGATGCTGCAATGGGCGAAGCTGAAGGCCGCCGAGCAGGAGCGGCAGTTCGTTCCGTGTCATGGCCGGCGTGCTGAGCGCCGTCGTGCACGCGAACGGCGATGTCGGGGTGTGCGAGCAGCGACCGCCGATCGGAAACTTGCGCGAAAAATCCTTCATGGAGATCTGGCGGTCGCATCACGCGGGCGAGATTCGGGAATCGATCCGCAAGAAGGAATGCTACTGCACCAACGAGATCTTCATGTGGCCGAGCATCATCTACCAGCCGCTTCCCTGGGCCGAGCGATGATCGGCGCAAAGGTCTGGGAGCGCGCCGCGCCGCTGCGGCCGGACGAGCGGGCCGACTATGCCGACGCCGTGCGTCCGCTGCAGCCGACGGCGCCCGAAGGCAAGACCGCCTAGCGGGTAGGCGCCGTCGCGGGCAGTTGCGTGCGCCCTGCGCCTTGATCAAGACCTGAAAAATGCGCCTTCTCCAGCTCTGTACCCATTTCGAGGGCGGCGGCATTTCCCGTCACGTCATTGACCTCAGCAACGCGCTCAGGGCGCAGGGTCATTATGTTGCGATCGCGGGTACGCGCGGGAAATGGATGAGCGAAGAGATCGACGCCGACTTTTTCTTCATCGATTTGCACAACGTCGCGGAGGCAGGAGGGCCGATTCCGCGGAGGCTGCTCGCTGCCCTGCGGGGTGGGCTGGCGCTACGGCGAGCGCTGAAGGCACAGCGTATCGAGATGATTCATGCGCATGAAAGCGCCCCGGCGCTCGTGGCGCGGATCGCAGCTATGGGCACGGGCATTCCGGTCTATGTGACTTTCCACGGCGCCGAGCCCGAGCGCATCGCCCAGTTCGGGCAAATCGCGCGCTTTTCGGCCGACCGGGTGCTCACGCCCAGTCATAACAGCGCGCGCGACCTGCGCGAGATCGGAAGGGTTCCGCCGGATCGGCTGCAGGTGATGGGACTCGGCGTCGCGCGAAAGCCCGACTCCGATACCGCGCGCGTCGCCGCGATCCGCGCGGATCTGCTTGGCGACAGTGGCCGCGTGCTGATTGTCACCATCGCGCGGCTGGAGCGCCAGAAGGGGATCGATCTGCTAGTCGAGGCGGCGCGGCGCACGATCGCGCAAGACCCGTCGTTGCGCTTCGTAGTGGTCGGGGACGGGCCGCAGCGCGATGAGGCGCGCGCCTGGGCGGCGGAGGCGAGCATTGCGGACAAGCTGACCTTCGCAGGCCACAGCGACGAGGCGCAGGCCTATCTCGCCGCCTCGGACATCTTTTTTCTGCCCTCGCGCTGGGAGTCACTGCCGATCTCGATCGTCGAGGCCTTCCAGCGTGGTCTGCCCGTGGTGGCGACCGACACGGCGGGTGTTGAAGAGCTGGTCGATGAGACCGTCGGCCGGTTGGTCCCGGTCGGCGACGTCGATGCGATGGTCGCGGCGCTGGCCGAGCTCGCCGGCGACGCCGCGCTGCGCGCGCGCCTCTCGGATGCCGCGCTGCGCCGCAGCCACGAGGACCGTTTCTCCCCGGCCCATGTCCATGCAGGCTTCGAGCGGCTCTATCGCGATGCTCTGGGCGAGGCCGTGGGATGAGCGCGGACCCGCGCAGCCTCGGGCCACTGGATATAAGCCCGGAGGACTTCGATTGGGCGCGGTTCGGACGGCGGGCGGAGGGTCGGCCCTGGCAGGGCCGGACCGTGGTCATCACCGGCGGAACGGGCTTCATCGGCGCGCGCCTGGCGCGCAAGCTCGCGCACTGCGGGGCCTCGGTCACGATCCCGACCCGCGACAAGAGCCGCTGCGGCGCCCTGGTCGATCCCAACATCCGTCTTGTGGCGTGGAATCCGGTCGATCGAGCGTCCGTTGCAGCCGCCTTCGCGGGGGCCGACACCCTGTTCAACCTCGTCTATGACTTCCGGCGCTCGGGCGAGGCCAATATGGCGCTTTATCGCGCCATCGCCGATGCCGCTGCCGGGGTGGGGGTGCATCGCTTCATCCACGCCAGCTCCATCGCGGTCTATGACGGATGGCCGACCGCGGATCTCGACGAGAATTCGGCAAGCGACGGTCCGGGCAGCGCTTACAAGATGGCCAAGCGCGCGATGGAGCGCGATCTCGAGGCGCAGGTCGGCGGGGGCGAATTCGATGCTGCAATCATCCAGCCGGTCAATGTGTACGGCCCCTTTTCGGCGATGTGGACCGATGCGATCGTCGAGCGCATCCGCGCGCGCGGCCTAGCGCTGCCCGCGGGGTTCGACGGACTTAACAACGGCGTCTACGTCGACGATCTGGTTGACGCCTTCATCGCTGCAGGCGACTTGCCCCAAGGCGGCGCGCGGCGATTCATCGTCGCGGGGCCGGCTCCGGTCCCGTGGGCCGAGATGTTCGCCGCCTATGCTCAAGTCTGCGGCCGGACGGTCGAGTTCGAGGAAAGGCAGCCCGCTTCGGAGGCGCCGGAGCGCGCGCCGGCCCTCGCGCATGCTCTGAAGCGTGGGCTGAACGGCTTGGCCATGCAGGCGGGCGCGCTTCTCGCGAGCCGCATCGGGACGTCGCAAGTCAAGGCGCTGCGTGCGCGGCTCCCCGCCCTCGGCCGAGGTGGCCAAAGCGGGCCTTATCGGCCGGTTCTGGAAGATCCGGGATTTTATGGATCGCGTGCAATCGTCCATGCCGACCGCGCCGCGACCGAGCTTTGCCCGCCAGTGGTCGACGCCGCCGAGGGCCTCGCGCGGACCAAGTCGTACATCGCCTGGCGGATTGGCTCGCCGGCGGGTTGATGCGACGTCGCCCCGGCCAGCGCCGGGACTACCTAAGTGGCCTGGCTTGCAATGCGATGGGCGTTGGCCATCACCGAGAAAGTGATGGTCGATGCGGGAATGCTCGGGAACACCGAGGCGTCGATCAAGTGGACACGGCACAAACCGGCTGGGCGGCCCAGAACGTCGGTCTCACCCTCCTTCGGATTCCCGCGCATCGGAAAAGTGCCGCCGCAGTGGAAGCTGCTGCCGAGCGGATTCAACCGCACCAGCGGGGTAAGCGCCATCATCCCGGCGAGCCGCGCCGCCTTCGCCAGCCGAACGGTCACCCTCTTCACGGCGGCTGCGGTTCGATCGTTGGGCTGCGCCCTGAAGGCGAGGCGTTCCTGTCCCGCGGGACCTTCGATCCGGATGCCGATGCTTGGCGAGGAATCCGAGTGGAGGAAGGTTTGCGCCACGATCAAGCGTCGGCTCAGCAGCTCGGTCAGCGGCCTGGCGACGTGCGCGAAAGGAGGGAAACGCCGGCCGATGTCGGGCGCAAATTCGTCGCTGTAGGTGTAGAGCTGGGCATGAACGAGATGCGGATCGACTTGCACGTCAATCAGCTCCCAGAAGAGCTGCACCAGGCTGTGGCGAGGCTCCGCCGTCGGGTCACCGGCTGACCACCCGTGCAGCATCGGCAGGAAAAAATGCGCGCTGTCCTTGATGCTGAGCCATTGCCCTGCAAGGCCGAGCGAACGGGCAGCGAGCAGGGTTGTCGGCAGCACGCCGCAGCCGACAAACAGCCGATCGCCACGGACGACCTCACCATCGGTGTGGACCGCGACCCCGGTCCCATCCTCCTCGAACCGGCTTGCGAGTACCCCGGGCCGATAGTCGAGTCCCCCCGTCGCGACGAGCGCATCGACCGCCTGGTCAGCGCTGAAGATCAGCCGATAGGGGCAGCCATGAAGGCACATCGCGCATTGCCGGCAGCCATCTTCCACAGCCTGGGACGCTGTTCCGAAATGAAGGCCCATAGACTGCAACGCTTCGCGCCTCTCCGAAAGACGGTCGAGCAGACGCGATGCCTGGGTGCTTGGCGGCAGCGGCCGGTCAGCTGGATGCGCAAAAGCAGGGAAGACTGTCGCGAGATCGTCCTTCCGACCCGAAACCTGCAGCATCGGCGCGACCGCCGCGTAATGCAGCGCCAGATCACCGGCGCGGATCGGCCAGGCATCCATGTCCTCGTCGCGATAAGGGAGGACGGCCGCGCCCCAGCCATTGCTGAGCCCTCCCTTGGCGAAGGAAGGCCGAAGCGCGTGGACATCCGAGCGGTCGGCCCAGAGCGGCTCGCCCTTAGGTGGTCGAAAGAGGAAATCCGAACCGAAGGGGCGGATGCCGCCGCTCTGTCCCGATGGCTGTCGGATCGCCGACCGGTCCTCAGCGGTCCATTCGCGCGGCTCCTGCGAGCCCATGCGCCCGCGCAATGCAGCTGGTCCGGGCTCCATGGTGCCGCCGGCGTCGAGCATCACCACCTCGCGGCCACGCGCGATCAGCGCGGCGGCGGCGGCCACTCCGCTGGGCCCGGAACCCAAGACGAGGTCTCGTGGCATCAATGCTCCCGAGGAAAGTCCTAGCTGACGTTAAACCCAAGTGATAAAATCGAATTCTACAGCTGCAATGGGGGCTAAGGGGGGAGTTCGAAAGAGGTGGATCGTCTCCCAAACCTCATTGTGATCGGGGCCGCCCGTTCCGGCACGACGGCACTGTACGAACATTTGCGCCAGCATCCACAGATCTTCCTCAGTTCCAGCAAGGAAGCCAATTATTTCGCTTTCGAGGGCGAGCCGCTGGATTATCGCGGACCCGGAGCGGATTTCGTCAACAATTCCGTTCCATCCTGGAGCGCCTATCTCAAGCTCTTCGCCGATGCTCCGAGCGATGCCGTCATCGGCGACATCTCGCCTCTCTACCTCTACGCGCCAAAGACGGCCGAGCGCATCCGCGCGCGCCTGCCCGATGCCAAGCTGGTAGCCATCCTGCGCAACCCGATCGACCAGGCTTTTTCGCATTTCCAATATGCCCGGGCGAGAATGATCGAGCCGCTGGAGAGCTTCGACGCGGCGCTCGACGCCGAGCCGGAGCGGCTGCGCGCGCGTTGGCAGCCGCTGTTCCAGTATAGCGACTTCCCGCGCTATGCCGAGCAGATCCGGCGTTTCCAGTCCCATTTCCCGCCGGAGCAGCTCAAGATCTTCCTTTACGAGGATTATCGCGCCGATCCGAAGGGCGTGCTGCATCAGATATTCGAGTTCGCCGGAGTGGATGCCAGCTTCGTGCCGACGCTGCACCAGGACGCGAACCCGGGCGGCGATCCGCGCAGCCGGCTCCTCCAGGCGATCATAATGAGGCCCAATCTGCTGGGATCGATCGCCGCGTTCTTCCTGCCGCTAGCGGCGCGCCGCCGCATCCGCAACCGCATCTCGAGTCTCAACGTCGCACGGGCGGAGTTTTCGCCAACCGCTCGCGCGCGTCTTGCCGCGAAGTTGCGTCCGGACATTCTGGAACTTCAAGACATGCTGGGCAGGGACCTTTCGGGATGGCTCAAAGCGGACCTTGACCGTTCATCGCGACGTCTCGAACCGAACGAAGGGCTCGCGGCGCCTGCCCAGAATGCCTGGCCAGCCTGTCCAGACCATGCAAGGCGCGCATCATAGCGCTGAAGATCGCCATGCTGACGACCTTCTACCCGCCCTACGCCTTCGGCGGGGACGGGACCGGCATCCAGCGGCTGTCGACAGCGCTGGTGGATCGCGGCCATGAGGTCACCGTCATTCACGACCAGGATGCGTATCTCGCTCTCGCCGGCCGCGAACCTTCGCGAACTGCGAGCGATCCGCGCATTGAGGTGATCGGCCTCAAGTCGCCGCTCGGCAAGCTGGCGCTACTGCTCGCCCACCAACTCGGCCGCCCGGTGGCGCATGCGCGGCAACTCTCCGAACTTCTCGATGGCGGTCGCTTCGACATCATCTGGTTCCACAATGTCTCCCTGATCGGCGGTCCCGGCCTATTGCGTTACGGAAAGGGCCTCAAGCTTTACGAGGCGCATGAGCATTGGCTGGTCTGCGAAACGCACGTGCTGTGGCAGGACCAGGAGCGCGTCTGCGAGAACCGCCATTGCCTTTCCTGCACGCTCAGGCACAAGCGACCGCCGCAGGCCTGGCGCCGGACCGGATTGCTCGCACGCGAGGCCCATCACGTCGACGCTTTCATCGCCAAAAGCGAATTCAGCCGCGACAAGCACCGCAGCTTTGGCTTCCCGCGCGAGATGGAAGTCATCCCCTATTTCCTGCCGGACTTGCCGCCGCAGGCCGAAACCGCGCCGCCCCATCCGCGTCCCTATTTTCTGTTCGTCGGCAGGCTGGAGAAGATCAAGGGCGTCCAGGACATCATCCCGGCCTTCCCCGGCGAGGAGGGGCCCGACCTTCTTATCGCCGGCAACGGCGAATATGAGCAAACGCTAAGGGATCAGGCGCAGGGTCATCCCCGCGTGAAGTTTCTCGGCCGGCTCGCGCCCGAGGCGCTGCCCGCTTTTTATCAGCATGCCAGGGCCCTGATCGTTCCCTCGCTCTGCTACGAGACCTTCGGCATCATCATCATCGAGGCGTTCCGGATGGGAACGCCGGTTCTGGCGCGCCGGCTGGGGCCTTTTCCGGAGATCATCGCAAAGGGCGGCGGCCTGTTGTTCGACGGAACCGATGATTTAACGGCCGCCATCGACGCCATTCGGAGCGACGACGACTATCGCGACACACTCTCGCGGCAGGCCCGGCAGGCATTTCAAGAAAACTGGACGGACCAGATTGTCCTAAATCGGTACTTCGACCTCATCAGCAAGGTTGCAAGGGAACGGGGCATGAACCATGCTTTTGGGGTAGCGGAGGGCAGCAGATGAGAATCTTGGTCACGGGCGGTGCGGGCTTCATTGGGTCTCATGTCACCGAGCGCCTATTGTCGCAAAGACATGGCGTCGTCGTGCTCGACAATCTTTCGACTGGCTCGCTCTCCAATCTCGATGCCGTGAAGGATCACAGGAACCTCGAGATCGTCATTGGCTCCGTTCGGGATACGGCGCTGGTGCAGGAACTGGTCGAGCGGTGTGACGCGGTGATTCACCTGGCGGCGGCTGTTGGCGTCAAGACCATACTCGAGAAGCCGAGCCTCTCCATCCACACCAATGTGAGCGGCACCGAAAACGTGCTTCACGCCGCGGCGGTCGGCAAGAAACTGGTGATCATCGCCTCCACTTCGGAAGTCTATGGGAAGACGACCAAGACACCGTTCAGCGAGACTGACGATGTGCTGCTCGGCTCGACCGCCAATTTGCGTTGGTCCTATGCCGTTGCAAAGATGCTGGATGAGTGCCTTGCCCTTTCCTATTCCTATGAGAAGCGGCTCAACGTCATCGTCGTCCGCCTGTTCAACACCACCGGGCCCCGCCAGACCGGCCATTACGGCATGGTTCTGCCCAACTTCGTGAGCCAGGCGCTGCGCGGCGACCCGATCACCGTCTACGGCGCCGGCGACCAATCGCGCTGCTTCGCCCATGTGTTCGACGTGGTGGAGGCGCTTACCCGGCTGCTCAACTCGCCCGATGCAATTGGTGAGGTGTTCAACATCGGCAATGACGAGGAAGTGACGATCAACGGCCTGGCCGAGCGGATCAAGCAAAGGTCCGGCTCCAGATCGAAGATCGTCAAGAAGCCCTATGGCGAAGTCTACGGCTTCGGCTTCGAGGACATGCAGCGGCGCGTTCCCGACGTATCCAAGCTGGAAAAATGCATCGGATTCCGGCCGCGCACGTCTCTCGACCAGATCATTGATGACGTGATCGCCGAACAGCGCGCTGCAATGGGACTTGCTCCCGTTGGTGTCGAGAATATCGAAGACGCAGCCTGAGCCCTGAAACGTGGCTGACCGCGGTGGCGACAGGCCGGAGAAGGAGCCCGCGAGTCCTGGTGCGATAGAGAGAATTATTTTCTCGAAGGTCGATCTCTGGATCGTTCTCCTCCTGATTCCCCTCGGCTGCCTGCTGGCGATCGGCTTCGGCGCAGCAATTCTCGATGCCGAGCGCGAAAACTTCCGCTTGGGCTCCGTTTCGCGAGCGGCACACGCGACAGCCGAGATACCCGAAAACGCTTATCGGATGCTGACCCCCGACACCTCAATCCGCGTCTATGCCAGCCAGCGGTACAAGTCCAAGCCAACAGGATGGAGCTTTCCGTCAGGACCGATGAGAGGTCCTGTCGGTTATATCTTGCTTAGCCGTTACGACGGAACTGAGAAGCGCCACAAGATCGAGTTGGTATCGCTTCCCGCGATGCGCACCGTCCATAGCTGGAGCTTGAATGCGGGCCAGCTCTTGAAAGACGTCACTCATGTTTCTCGCTTTGCCGACAATCATGCTTGGGACAACGAGCATTTCCGCCAGATCCACCCATGGCTCGAGGAAAATGGCGATCTCATCGTCAAGGACCATAACTCGCCGCTCTTCCGCATCGGGCCATGCGGCAATCGTCTCTGGATGTTGCAAGATGCAGTCTACCATCATTCCACGGAAGCCGATGCCCAAGGCAATCTGTGGATTCCTTCCATCGCCGAACGGAACAGCATCGCGCATGTCAAAGACAGTTTCCGTGATCACACGATCAGCCAAGTCAGCCCCTCGGGCAAACTGCTCTATTCCAAATCGGTGACGCAGATCCTGTTGCGCCATGGCTATGCCGACTGGCTGTTCAGTATGGACACCTACAATGACGATCCGGCGCATCTCAATGACATTGAGCCGGTGCTGGCTGATGGACCCTATTGGAAGAAAGGCGACCTGTTCCTCAGCCTGCGCAACGTTTCGGCGATCCTGCTGTACCGTCCCAGCACCGACGAAATCGTATGGATGAAGCGCCGCCCCTGGAAGTCGCAGCATGATGTCGACATTCTCGACGATCATCGTATCGGCATTTATGACAATGCTGCCGAAGACCGGGGCATAGATAGAAATCCATATTTTGCCGGCTCATCGCAAGTCAGGGTGTATGATTTCGCCACTGACAAGGTCAGCCTGCCGCTCGAGAAGGCGATGAATGACAATAATGTCCGGACCTCTTTCGCGGGCCTATTTACGCAACTCCCGGGCGGGGCGACCCTGATCGAGGATGTGACCGAAGCGCGGTTCATCATTTTCCAACCGGACGGCAAAATCGCGGCAGAATATGTGAACCGCGCGAAGGACGGCTGGATCTATCACCTCGGCTGGAGCCGTTACATCGAGAAGGCGAAGGGCGACCTCATCCTGAGCAATTTGCGGAAGGTGAGGTGCGATACATGACCGTCGATGGTGGCGACAGGCCGGAGAAGGAGCCCGCGAGTCCTGGCGCGATAGAGAGAATTTTTTTCTCGAAGGTCGAACTCTGGATCGTCCTTGTCCTGCTGCTTCTCGCCTGCCTGTTCGTGATTGGCTTTGGCGCAGCAGTGCTCGACGCGGAGCGTCAAAAAAGGCGGTTTGGATCGATTTCGGATGCAGCGCTGGTGGTCGCTGAAATACCGAGCACGGCCAAGAAGATGCTTTCCCGAGACACCACACTGCTCGTCGCGGACAGCGAGGTCTACAAATCCAAGCCAACGGGCTGGAGCTTAACCTCCGGTCCGATCGTCGGACTGGACGGCTACATATTGCTGAGCCGGTATGATGGCACCAAGAGACGCAACAAATTGGAATTGGTGTCACTGCCCGGAATGCGCACCGTCCATGGCTGGACGCTGGATGCGGATGAGTTGCAAAAGGATGTCACTCACGTTTCGCGCTTTGCGGACCACGCCAACTGGGATCGTGCTCATTTCCGCCAGATCCATCCATGGCTGGCCGAAAATGGCGACCTGATCGTCAAGGATCACGATTCACCGCTTGTTCGGGTCGATCCGTGTGGCAAGGTCCGCTGGACGCTGCAGGACGCAGTCTACCACCATTCAACGGAACCGGACGCCGACGGAAATCTATGGATCCCGTCGACCGCCGAGCGCCAGACGATCCCGAATACGAGCAGCATGTTCCGGGAAAATATGATCAACCAGATCAGCCCCTCCGGCAAACTGCTCTTCAGAAAGTCCGTGGCTCAAATCCTGATGCGCCATGGCTATACCAACTGGCTATTCACCAAGGGTACGTATCAACCGGACCCAATGCATCTGAATGATATCGAGCCGGTGCTCAACGACGGGCCCCATTGGAAGAAGGGCGACGTTTTCTTCAGCTTGCGCAATGTTTCCACGATCATCCTCTACCGTCCCAGCTCCGACCGTATCGTCTGGATGAAGCGGGGCCCCTGGATAGGGCAGCACGACGTCGACATTCTCGACGACCATCGCATCGCCATCTATGATAATGCTGCCCAAAATAGAGGTAGAGGGCTGATTTTTACTCAGGCGTCGCAGATCGTGGTCTATGATTTCGCCAGGGGCAAGGTCAGCCTGCCGCTCGAAGAGGCGATGACAAGGGAGAAGGTGCGAACGTCGGATGGTGCCTTGTTCACGCAACTACCCGATGGATCGACCCTGATCGAGGATTCGAGCGAAGGCCGTCTGATAATCTTCAGGAGCGACGGCAGAATAGCAGCACAATATATCAACCGGGCAAAGGATGGCTGGCTATATCATCTTGGCTGGAGCCGCTATATTGATCAGGAGAAGGGCGACACCATCCTGCGAAATTTGCAAAAGGTGAGGTGCAATGCATGACCATCGATGGCGGCGAGGCGCCGCCTTGTTCCTGCTGGTTTCGCTGCTCGCTCCCGCCCCCGCATGGGCCTATATCGGGCCGGGCCTCGGCGCGGGCGCGGTCGCCGCAGTGCTGGCCGTGCTGGGCTCGATCCTGCTCGCGATCCTCTCGGTGATTTATTATCCGATCAAACGGCTGGTGAAAAAGCGCAGGAACGGAAGCCGGCCCGGCGAACAGGGCAGCCCCGGCGAGTGATCGCCGAGCTGGCGCTCCTTGTCGCCAGCGCAGTCGTCGCGAGCAATTCTCTTGCGCCTGCCCCTGATGGATCAGGTGAGCGTCATCGTCGGCACCGCACGCCGCTCCGCCGCCACGCTGCGCAGCCGGCGCATTTCCGACCATTGGAAGGAGACAGTCCTGCCGGCCTATTCGTTGCGAATGGCGGGCCGCTCGGTATTCTTCTTCCTGCTGCTATGCCTGGTGGCGTTGCCGGTGGCGCTCGTCGGCGTGGTCGCGCCGGGCGGGATGGCGCATTGGCTCGAGCTGCTGATGCGGCCGTTTGCGATCGCCGTCCTGTGCATTTGCTCGGTGCTCTACATCCTGGTGCGTACAAGGCTGTCGCGTGCCTGACTATTCCCGGCTCGACAAACTGCTGCATCATCTGGCGCTCGGGTCGCCGACGCGGGCCGAGATGCTCCACGACATGGAACGCGGCGCGTTCCTCAAGTCCGCACCTAGCGACGAGGGTCATCATGTCTTCGTCTCCGGCCTTGCCCGCGCCGGCACCACCATCCTCATGCGCGAGATCTATGGTTCGGGTAATTCGGCTCGCTTACATATGCCGATATGCCGTTCGTTCTCGCGCCCAATTTCTGGCATCGCCTTTCGGCGAGGGGTCGCAATGCGGGCGCCAAGACCGAGCGCGCTCACGGCGACGGGATCGAGGTCGATTTCAATAGTCCCGAAGCGCTCGACGAGGTCTACTGGCGGATCTTCTCAGGCGACGACTATATCCGTCCCGACCGCCTCGTGCCCCATGCGCCCGGCGACGAGCAAATGGCGGGATATCGCGATTTCATCCGCCTGGTCCTGCGCCGCACGGGCCGGGCGCGCTATCTGAGCAAGAACAACAATCATCTGCTGCGTATGGATTCGCTGGCGAGGGCATTTCCGGACTCGATCATTCTCATCCCGGTTCGCGATCCACTCGATCATGCCCGCAGCCTGCTCAACCAGCACAAGCGCTTCCTCGGCGCCGACGCGTTCACGCGCGCCTACATGGGCTGGCTCGGCCATCACGAATTCGGCGCCACGCATCGGCCGTTCGCCTGGGACGGCGCAATCGTCGGCGGCAATCCACAGGAGCTCGACTACTGGCTGACGCAGTGGATCGCCGCGCATCAACGGATCGACGCCCTGGATCGCGAACACAAGAATATCCAACTCGTCCCCTATCAGGCGCTAATCAGCGATGCCGGTATCTGGCCGGCTGTGGCCCGCCGGATCGGACTCGCGCCGTCGCCGCTCAACGAAATCCGTTTCAGCGCTGATCGGGAATCAACTGGCAAGATCGCAGGGGGCGTGGCCGCCGACGAGGCGACCGAATTGTATCGACGGCTCGAGCAGCGCGCGCGCGAGTCCTTGGGCGCGGCCTGATTCCGCTACCGGTCAGCCGGCTCGACGATCACGACGGATTCCTCACCTATCGCCACCCGCAAGTCTCCATTGGCTGCGGGCACCGCCGGGGCACGATGGGTTTCGCCAGATTCCGAAACCGTGTTGACGACATAGTTGCCGGCCGGAAGTCCGCGAACAGTCACGTTCGTCGCAGCGGTTGCCCACAGGGCCGTGACGATCCCGCCCCCAGCACGCTTGAAAGCCAAAGCCTTGATTTCGTCCAGGCTCGACGACGTGCCGACGCGGATCGCCCCGGGGCGGACTGCGCGAAATAACGCGCCATTGTAACGTGCATCCTTTTTCAGGGTCAGGTTGCCCTTGCGGGCGTCGACGAACAGCCCCGCAACGACCCGGTTCTGAAAGGCGACCGCGCCCGCTCCAAGGTCCTCGAACAGCACGTCGGGACCCGCGCGCCCGAACCAGAGCTCCGTCATCGCGATCGGGACTTGATATCTGGCGGATCGTTCGGTGAGATTGGCGAGCGCTCTCCCGTTGACGCCGCTATAGCGGTGGTAGGAAAGCTCCGCGAGGTGGGGCAGCGCACCGTCCACCTTGAGCATGTCGTCGAAATAACGTGATGCGTTGGCCATGCTCGTCGTCGACGGCGCCACGAAGCCGACGCGTATGCCGTTCTCCGCAAAACGCCGCGAGGTCGCCAGGATCGTCCGTCCGATCCGCTGTCCGCTCCAGCGCCCGGCGAGGTCCGGCTCAAGGATCACTTCCCAGCTGTCCGGCTCCAGCCCATATTTCTCGCGGAGATGCAGCATCGTCGCGAGCGCGAATTCGGCATATTCCTCGGGGTTCTCGTGCAGGTTCGGACGGCCCTCGACGAAGCCGACGTAGCAGAGGTTGACGAACAGCTTCTCCCCTCGCGCGGCGAGAAGCTTGCGCATCGGCAGCACGGCCATTTCGACGTCGCGATCCGTTTCGCTGAAATCGAAACCGGCCCAGTTGATTGTTCGCGGATCAGCGTTGTCGTTGGAGACGACATAGCGGCGCTGGCGCCAAGCCTTGGACGAACCGTCCCTCACGAACTTGTCGAAGCCGCCTGCAGGGCCTTCGACGCCGCTACGAACCTCGAGCCGCAGCCTGGTGATTCCCGCCTTCTCGACAGCGCCCCGGGAAATCTCCTGCGCATCTTGCGGCGATATGGCATTGATCAGCTCGCTGAGATTGGCCGTTGCCTCCCAGCCGACGATCGTCTGGAGACGACGCGATGGATCGACCGTGACGACGGCCTCCCCGGGGTCGGCTAAGCCGGTGGCGGAGCAAGCACAAAGAAGCGCCGCCAACAGCAATGCCGTCACTCTCGTCACGCCCGTCCTCCGATCAGCCAGCCACTCGAGCCGAAACTCTAGTATCGCGCACTGGGCTTGTCATTGCCGCTGGCCTGATCGCCGCCGCTCGCTCATGGACGGCGCGCGCAGCGCGAGACGTGGACGTCTCCATCCTGGAGCGTGCCGGCAAAATTGCGCTCCTCGATGCAGCCGGTCTTGAGGGCGCGGAGCAAAGCCGGGTCGCCATGACCGAGCGCGCGGTCGAAGGTATGCAGCACGAGCAGGTCATGGCTGCGGCGTAGCGAGGCGAGGTGGTCGGCGCTCATGAGCCGTGGCCAATTGCGGCCGTGGAAACTGGTATAGACGAAATCGGTGCCGATCCCGGCAAGCACGACAATATCGCTGGGGCGGCGGGATGCCTCGACATAGGCAAGCGCGCCCTCATAGTCCATTTTCGGCTTGCCATAGGTGCGGCTCAGATCGAGCAGGAGCAGGCCGGTCATGCCCGCGACGGCCGCCCACCGCACGCTCCTTTCCCAGCCGTCCACGGCTGGCCGAGCCGATCCAGAACGAAACGGATGATGACAAAAACGCCGCGAACGCCGACCAGGAGAAGGAAGCCGGCGATGAAGAAGAAGAAGCGTGGGCGCGACGGCCTCTCGAGCAGGACTGCGGCGAGATAGACCAACGCCGGCGGGATGAAGAACAGCGCGGGGATGAGTGGCGACTGACGCCAGTAGCTGACGAACCCAACGAGGAAGACTCCGCCGCCGATGAGCAATATGCCACCGCTCACGTAGCCGAGCTGAAGATTGCGAAACAAATCCAGCAAGCCCGGGCCCGCCCGAGCCTGCCCGGGCGTTGCCGCCTGGGTGCCGAAGTAGCCGGCAACGTCTCCGAGCATCGGCAGGTAAAGCATGATGGTCAGCGCCGCCGCGCCGATGAAGCCGGCTGCGGGACCCTTCAATTCCTCGACCGTGAAGCGGCGTGCTGCCAGCGGATCGAGGGCAACCGCGATCGCCTGACCGACGACCGCCAGGATCATGGAAACGTGAGTGTAGGCGCCGAGCGCGCTCGCCACCGCAAAGAGCAGCCAAGGCTTTCTCGACCGTGTCTTCAATAGGTCGAGAATCAACTGCGTGCCGAGCAAAGCCAGCACGAGAAGCAATGTGTAACCCCGGGCGTTCTGCGAGAACCAGACATGATGCGCCGCAACGGTCGCCAACATCGCGCCCGCCAGCGCCTGGAATCGCGACGTGACCCTGGTACCTATGGTGTGGATGAGCGGATCGACGCGACCCCGAACAGGATGGCCGGCAGGCGGAGCATGGACGCCGTTTCACCGCCCAACCAGATGCTGATCTGCGCAAGCACGGAATAGAACACATGAGCGTTGTCTGAAGGAAAGTGCGTGACGGTGAAGGCCAGCTTACGGACAGAGTCCACGAGGGTGCGGATCTCGTCGTACCAGAGCTGATCACCGCTCCCGACAAATCTGAGCGTCGCAGCGGCGACCACCGCCAGCGCCAGCAGCGCCATCGCAGTTCCCCGCCCGAGGTCCGTACGATCAGTCGCGGTGTCGATCGTTCGCTTCTGCAACAAGCTTGCCCCCTCCGGCCTCCCCGCTCCGGCTGCCGCCGAGCACAGGATTTGCCTGTCCGAGCTTGGTTGAAGTTTAAGGGCGCGGCAAGCTCAACGACACCTGTCAGCTACCCCCTTGCCCCCAGTTGGCACACGGTCACCGACCTCATATCATCGGCTATTCTCGCGTGTCATAAAGGCTCATGCACACACTTGGTCCGCTTGGTGACGAAAGGCCGTTAGGGGTAAGCGGGTCGGGTTCGCCATCTTCCGCCGATTTTGGAAAAGCGTCGGCTGGGGAGGTGGCCACGCCTGCGGAAACGGCAAAATATTTGCTGATCTGCAACACCGCTGACGGCCTGATCGCGCAGTTGAACGGGGTTGTCGTTCAAATTCAGCTGGCGCTCCGGTTGGGGTTCGAGCCGATCGTCTATTTGCATCGGCGCAGCCTGATGTTCGGTCGGGACAACCCCTATTTCGACGAGAGCAGCGGCCCCAACGTCTGGGACTATTTTTACGAGCCCATCGGGCCTTCGCATGATGAGCTGCGCGCGCTTGTCGCAGCGGGGCAGGTCTAACGCTGTCGACGGACGCCGATGTTGTCCGACTGTTCCGGTGGGAGCCGCACAGTTGGTTCATAAATCCCTACGGTTACTGCCGCAGCGTACAGAACAGCGCGGACGGCGATTATCCCGCGGCGTGGTGGGCGGCGGAGCGCGACAAGGCACGCCGCCTGCTCGACGACGGCACGATCAGGTTCAGGCCTGCCATCCTCGATCAAGTCAGGATGTTCGTGGAGAAGAACTTCTCCGACCATACGCTTGGGCTGCAGCTGCGCGGGTCCGACAAGTTCGATTTCGGAGTCGGCCCAATCTGTCACGAAAAGTCGAACCAGAAGAATATTTCCCGCACATCGATCGCTATCTGGCCGCGCATCCCGATTGCAGTCGCATCTTCGTGGCGACGGATCAGCGCCAGTGGCTCAAGATCTTGGAGCAGGCCTACCCCGGCAAGATCGTCTCCTTTTCCAAATGGTCGCTGAGCGATAGCGACGAAAACCGTTTTCGCGACGACGCGCCAGGGCCGCCCGAGGGGTCGAGGTCGTCGTCGACCTGCTGCTGCTCTCGCGCTGCAGCTATGTCCTGAAATGT
>CAWHJH010000007.1:0-61915 GCA_963829625.1 uncultured Alphaproteobacteria bacterium
TTTCGATTGGTCGAAGACGCATCTCGACGGTGAATTGCTCGAACGGTTCGTCGCAGTCGCCGAAGGCAAGGAGTTTGCGGTTGCTCGGGATGCCTTGTTCGCGGGTGAAATCGTAAATCCAACCGAGGGTCGTCCGGCGGAGCATGTGACGGAGCGGGGGACCGGCGCAGCGGACGCCGTCGAGCTCGCCGCCTCCCGTCGAAGCCGCATGCGGGCACTCGTCGATGCCCTCGAGGCCGGAGCGTTCGGTGACGTGACAGGCGTCCTGCACATCGGAATCGGCGGGTCGGTCCTTGGCCCGGCGCTGTTGGTGGATGCGCTCGGGCGCCGTGGTTCGCGGCTCAACGTCCGCTTCCTGTCGAACATCGACGGAGAGGCGTTCGACGATGCCGTGCGAACCCTCGATCCGGCGACGACGCTGATCGTGGCGGCGTCGAAGACGTTCACGACCGCCGAGACCCTTTCCAACATGAACGCTGCGCTCGACTGGCTTCGAGCGGCCGGCGTCAGCGATCCCTATGGCCAGGTCATCGCCGTGACTGCTCGGCCCGATGCTGCGCTCGACGCCGGCATCGACGAGACGCGCATTCTCCAGTTCAGCGAGGGAGTTGGCGGCCGCTACTCGCTGTGGAGCGCGGTCGGCCTGTCAGCCGCACTGGCGCTCGGCTGGAACGCCTTCGAGGAGCTGCTCGAGGGAGCGGCGGAAATGGACCGCCATTTCCGCTACGCTGAGCCTGCCGCGAATGCGCCGCTCATCGCTGCGTTCATCGATCGGCTCTACGTCCGCAAATTCGGGTGCCAGACGCGCGCGGCCTTCGCCTATGACGAACGGCTGCGCCTGCTTCCCTTCTACCTCCAGCAGCTGGAGATGGAATCGAATGGCAAGTCCGTGACGCTGGGCGGCTCGCCCGTCGGGACAGGCGACTGCTCCCGTCACCTGGGGCGGGACGGGCACCGATGCCCAGCATGCGGTGTTCCAGCTGCTGCACCAGGGCACGGTCCTCGTGCCGGTCGAGTTCCTGGCGGTGACGGAGGCGGAAGATTCGCTTTCGCCCGACCATCATCGTCAGCTGCTCCTCAATGCCTTCGCGCAGGGCGCCGCGCTGATGCGTGGAAAGGAGAGCGACGATCCACACCGCAGCTACCCGGGCAATCGTCCAAGCTCGACCATCCTGCTGGAGCGCCTCGATGCCCGGACCCTGGGCGCCCTCATCGCTTTCTATGAACACCGTACGTTCGCGAATGCGGTGCTGCTCGACATCAATCCGTTCGACCAGTTCGGGGTGGAGTTGGGCAAGGAAATCGCGCGCAAGCTGGATGAGTCCGCGGATGGTGGCGAGTTCGATCCGTCCACGCGCGCGCTGATCGAAAGGGCAGGACTCTAATGGCCGACTTCGACCTGTTCGTGATCGGCGCCGGATCGGGCGGCGTCCGCGCATCTCGTGTCTCTGCGGCCTATGGCGCGCGGGTTGGCATCGCGGAGGAGCACAAGGTCGGCGGCACCTGCGTGATCCGCGGCTGCGTCCCGAAGAAATTGCTCGTTTACGGCGCGCATTTCGCCGAGGACCTCGACGATGCCGCCATGTTCGGTTGGGACGTGCCCGAGAAGCGGTTCGACTGGCCCACGCTTCGTGACAATGTGCTGAGCGAGGTCTGCCGGCTGGAAGATGCCTACACCGAGACCCTGACCAACCACCAGGTGACCGTCTTCAAGGAACGGGCCACGCTGACCGGCCCGAACTCGGTCAGGCTCGCCTCGGGCAAGACTGTCATCGCCGACAAGATTTTGATCGCCACCGGAGCCCGCCCGCTCATGCCGGACCTGCCGGGCATCGAGCATGCGATCAGCTCGAACGAGACGTTCCATCTCGACAAGCTTCCGAAGCGCATCATGATTGCGGGCGGCGGCTACATCGCCAACGAGTTCGCCGGTATCTTCCACCAGTTCGGGAGCAAGGTGACGCTCGTGAACCGGACCGACGTCCTGCTTCGTGGCTATGACCAGCAGGTTGTCGACCGGCTGCTCCAGATTTCGATCCGCAAGGGCATCGATTTCAAGTTTCATGCGACCATCGACGCCATCGAAAAGCGCGAGGATGGCTCGCTGCATGTCCGCATGACTGGCTGCGACGACATCGAGACTGACCAGGTCCTGTTCGCGGTCGGTCGGCGCCCCAACGTCGAAAACCTCGGGTGCGACGCCGCCGGCGTTGAAGTTGGCGAGAAGGGGCAGATCAAGGTCGACGAGGACAATCGCACCAACATCCCCTCCATCTTCGCGGTCGGGGATGTAACCGATCGGGTCCAACTCACCCCGATCGCGATCCGCGAGGGCCAGGCGTTTGCCGACACCTTCTTCGGCAAGAAGCCGCACCGCGTGGACTATGATTGCATTCCAAGCGCTGTGTTCAGCCATCCGCCGCTTGCCGGCGTCGGGATGACCGAAGGCCAGGCGCGCAATCGACTCGGCACGGTAAAGACATTCACGTCGGATTTCCGGCCGATGAAGAACGTGCTCGCCGGCCGCAACGAGCGGTCGCTGTACAAGCTCGTTCTCGACGGCGAGACCAACCAGGTGGTCGGAGTCCACATGATCGGACCGGACGCTCCGGAAATCCTCCAGGCCGCGGCTGTCGCCGTAAAGGCGCGCCTCAAAAAGGCGGACTTCGACGCCACCGTCGCGCTTCACCCGACGATGTCGGAAGAGCTCGTCCTGATGAAGTAGGGCACCGCCCCTTAGTGGTTGCGCGCCGCCACGGCCGTGCTTCCGTCGCTGCGGATGAGCTGGAGCTCCGTCGCCGCATTGCCTGCGGTCTTGAACTTCACGCGCTGCATCGGGTCGGCAATGAAGGCGAACTCGTTAGGCCCGACGGCCACGAGCTGTCCCTTGGGGCCCCCTTCGCGCTGGAAGATGAGCTTGCCGCCCTCGTTGGTGATGTGGCGGACGCCGTAGACACCGGCATATTGCGGCAGCGGGAGCGATGTCGGGACGGGCTTCAGTTGTGCCTCCAGCACCTGCGCGCTGCCTTCGAACACCTCCTTGTCCCGCCCGGTCGCGCTGGACGCTAGCTTCCGGAGGGCGTGGATCTGCGCGACCTCGAGCGCGTCGCTTTGCGTGGCCTTGATCGTCGGGGCGATGCCGACCTTCTCCCAGTCCTTGCCCGTCGACGCGAGGACCGCCCGTCCGACGGAGACGCTGATCACATAGCCGCCGGCGACGGGGAAGAATTCGTTGCGATAACCCGCGCCGGCGGTCTTCTCGCCTACCAGTTCGCCAATCTTGTAGCCGCCGACATGGCCGATGAATTCCTCAGCCGCGCTGGCGCTGCGGCCGCCGGTCAGCACGTAGAGTGGCTTGCCCGTCAGGCGGCCCGCCGGAAGCGATGCCAGCGTTGTGAGCTTCTCCGCCGGATCGCCTCGCATG
This sequence comes from uncultured Alphaproteobacteria bacterium, assembly GCA_963829625.1. Taxonomy (GTDB): domain Bacteria; phylum Pseudomonadota; class Alphaproteobacteria; order Sphingomonadales; family Sphingomonadaceae; genus Sphingomicrobium. The sequence goes on from CAWHJH010000007.1 coordinate 3,425, forward strand.
TAGAAGGTCACGATCGGCGTGTTCGGCTCGAGGAAGTGGCTGATCATGTAGCGGACGGCGTCCGGACTTCCGCCGCCATTCTGCCGCATGTCGATGATGATCGCGTCGCCGCCCTTCAGGAAGCGCATCGCGTTGTCATAGGCTTCCTTGGTCTTGTCGCCGCCCCAGAAGAAGCCGACGCTTTCCAGATAGCGGATGTTGCCGGGCAGGACCTTCAACTGCGTGATGCCGTGGTTGCGGCGATCCGCGAAGCGAATTTCCTCATCGGTAGGAGGTGCGTCGTCCGCACCGGCGCCGGCAGGACGCGCCGCAAGCTGTGCTGACTGTTTTGCATCGAAGTGCATGCCAAGATGGCCGTCATGAGCAACGGCCGTCAGGTCCGCGTTGATGCGCTCGGAAAGGACGCCTGGATCGCTGACGTTGTAGCGTCCGGCGGCGAGGCCCTTGTCCAGGGCGGCAGCAAGCTGCGGCCGAAGCTCGGGTAAGACGTAGTTCGCATTGAGGATGCGCTTGATGTCGGCGACGACCGCGCGCGGTTCGACTTTCGCTGTCGCCGCTGCGGCCGCCGCCTCCTGTGCCTGCGCGCCGGCGGTCGCTGGGATCAATGCGAGTGCCGCTGCGCCGGCCAGTGCTGCCATCTTGTTCATACCCCCAAAACTCCACGAGATTTTTCTTGCTGTATTATTAGACCAGCACGGCGTCCCCGTTTCGGCAAAGTCTCGTCAATTCATGCCAAAATTTGGCACGGCTGGCGGCGGATGAGGGGTCTCACTATAGGCGATGCCGGACACCGGCGGGGACTTAATGGATTTCGACGCTCTAATCATCGGGGCCGGCCATAACGGGCTGACCTGCGCTTATTATCTGGCAAGCAAGGGCCTGAAGGTTGCGGTGCTCGAAGCGGCCGACACAGTCGGCGGCGCTGCCGTCACCGACGAATTCCTGCCGGGCTTCCGGAACTCCGCGGCGAGCTACACGGTCAGCCTGCTCAATCCGAAGGTCATCCGCGACATGGAGCTGGAGCGGCATGGCTTGAAGGTTGTGCTGAGGAAGCGCGACAATTTTCTTCCCGGCGACGGCGAATATCTGCTTGCAGGCCGCAATGGGCTGACCCGCAAGGAGATCGTGCGCCTGAACAAGGCCGATGGTGCGGGCTATGACCGGTACATCGCCGATCTCGAGAAGGTCGTGCCGATCCTCCAGAAGTGGATCCTGCGCGCTCCGCCGGAAGTGGGAGCGGGTGCGCATGGGCTGCCGTCGCTTCTCACGCTCGGCAAGGACATGCTCGGGCTTTCGACGGCCGACATCCGCATCGTCCACGACTTCATCACGCGCAGCGCGGGCGAGATCCTCGACCGCTATTTCGAGGGCGATCTCGTGAAGGCGCTGTTCGGCTTCGACGGTGTGGTCGGCAATTTCGCATCGCCTTATGCGCCCGGAAGCGCCTACGTCCTGCTCCATCATCTGTTCGGGGAAGCGGCGGGCGTGCCCGGCGCCTGGGGCCATGCCATTGGCGGCATGGGCTCCATCACGCAGGCGATGGCCCGTGCAGCGCGCGAGAAAGGCGTCGACATCCTGCTTGGAACGCCGGTCGAGGAAATTATCGTCGACAGGGGCAGGGCTGTCGGCGTGGTCGCCGGCGGCAAGGCGTGGCGAGCGAGCACCGTCATCGCGGGCGTGAACCCGAAGCTGCTGTTCGATCGCCTCGTTCCGCAAGGTGCGGTCGACGCGGACGTTCACAGCAGGATGCACAGCTGGAAGGGCGAAAGCGCGACCTTCCGCATGAACGTCGCGCTGTCGGAGCTGCCGAAGTTCACGGTTCTTCCCAAGAAGGGCGATCACCTTACCGCGGGCATCATCATGGCGCCCAGCCTCGGCTACATGCATCGCGCCTGGCTGGATGCTGAAACCACCGGATGGTCGAAGCAGCCGATCGTGGAGATGCTCATTCCCTCGACGCTGGATTCGACGCTGACGCCGAAGGGCAAGCATGTCGCTTCGCTCTTCTGCCAGCACTTCCGCTACGACCTCGGCGAGGGCCGCAGCTGGGACAAGGAGCGCGACAAGGCCGCAGATACGATCGTCGCGACCGTGGATGCGCACGCGCCGGGTTTCGCCAGGTCGATCATCGGCCGGCAGATTCATTCGCCGCTGGACCTGGAGCGTCGTTTTGGCCTGATCGGCGGCGACATCTTCCACGGCAAGATGAGCCTCGACCAATTGTTCAGCGCCCGTCCGATGATCGGCGCTGCCGATTATCGCATGCCCCTCCCGGGCCTCTATTTGTGCGGATCGGGCGCACATCCGGGCGGCGGAGTGACCGGTGCTCCCGGCCACAACGCTGCGCAGGCGGTGCTCGCCGATCGCAAGCCGTGGAGCAGGCGGAAGCCGTGACTCCGCCGCTCGCCGGGATCCGCGTCCTCGACCTGTCGCGCGTGCTCGCGGGGCCCTGGTGCACGCAGCTGCTGGCGGACCTCGGCGCGGAGGTGATCAAGATCGAACGGCCTGGCGTCGGCGACGATACGCGGCATTGGGGACCGCCGTGGCACGGCGAGGGTGACGAACGCGTCGCCGCTTATTTCCTGAGTGCCAATCGAGGGAAGAAGTCCGCAGCCATCGACTTCGCCCGGCCGGAGGGCGCGGAGCTCGTGCGGAAGATCGCCAAGAATTGCGACGTCGTGGTCGAGAACTTCAAGGTCGGGGGCCTCAAGAAATTCGGCCTCGATGCCGAAGCACTGCGCGCCGCGGTCCCGCGGCTGATCGTCGCGTCGATCACCGGCTTCGGCCAGGATGGGCCCTACGCCGAGCGCGCCGGCTACGACTTCATCATCCAGGGCATGGGCGGGATGATGAGCATCACCGGGCTGCCGGACGATCAGCCGGGCGGTGGACCGCTTCGAGTGGGTGTCGCCGTCGTCGACCTGTTCACCGGCATGTACACGGCCACGGCCATCCTCGCGGCTCTGTTCCGACGCGAGCGCACGGGCGAGGGCGCCCATGTCGACATGGCCTTGTTCGACACGCAGCTCGCGGTTCTTGCGAACCAGGTTTCCAATGCTCTCGTCTCAGGCAAGGACCCGCCGAGGCAGGGCAACACGCATCCGAACATCGTGCCGTATCAGCCTTTCGCGGCCGCCGATAAGCCGCTGATCGTCGCCGTCGGGAACGATCGCCAGTTCGCCCGGCTCGCGGAGATTTGCGGGCATCCTGAATGGGCGAGCGACGACCGCTTCGCGACGAATGCAGCGCGTGTCGCGAACCGCGAAGAGATGGTCCGCCTCATCAGCGAATGCATTCGCCGGAGACCGGCGGACGAGTGGTTCGAAAAGCTCGAAGCCGCCGGCATTCCCGCAGGGCCGATCAACACGATCAGCCAGGCGCTCGCGGACATTCAGGCGCAACATCGCCAGATGGTGCGGACCATGGCCGGACTGTCGGTCATGGGCTCGCCCGTCCGAATCGATGGGGACCGCGCCGATTCCGACCTCCCGCCGCCTGCTCTTGGGGAGCACACAAATGATGTGCTGGCCGAATATTTGCCGGATGCTTCGGAGATCGAGCGGCTGCGGTCCGCAGGCGTGATCGGCTAGATCACTCGTCGTCGATCCCGTCGACGAGGACGTCCAGCTGGTTCTGGCAGCCGCGCGCGATCAATGCCTGGGCCGCGTCGGTTACACCCTCGGGAATTGCGGGCAGCACCGCGAACTTGACCCGTTCGGATGTCGTGCCGCCAGCAAGCGCCAGCTGATATTCGGAACCGTCCGCGATCTTGATCGCCCCCGGCCAGGACAACGTCGACTTGCCCGTCGGCCAGTCAACGGTCGTTGCCGGGCCGGAGTCGGTGCTGATGCTGAGCTTGGCAGCCTCCTCGGAGTTTGGCCGCCACATCTGGAGCCCGGATGCGCCGATGCACATCGTGCCGCTCTGAGTCACATCGAGGTTCCAGGGGCTTGGATTGAGCGCAAGGTCGCCGGTGCGCATTGCGCCGAAGCGTGCGCGTTTCGACGCGGTCATCGCCTGCGCATCGCCTGAAGCGGTAGTGAAGGTGCCGGGCCCACGCAGCGTTCGCTTGCTGCCTGGTCCCAGGATGGTCAAGCTGTCACCCGGTTGGAGCGAGATCTTCGCACTGTCGGGAAGCGCCCTTCCCGGCGGGTATGCTTTCGCCGAAGGGCCCGCGGACCGCACCACCAGCGCCTTGGAGAAGGCAGGCCCGGATAGCGCCATGCACGCGGTCGCAGTTACGACTACTAGAAGCGGGAACCGGCGGTTCATCGTTGGACCTCCAGGCTATTGGGCGTTGGCGACATTGTATTTCACGGCCTCCCGGGTCGTGAGGCAGCGCCGTGTCGACTTGTCACCGCCTGCTTCGACCGCCTTCTGCTTGTACATGACTTCCGTCAGAAGCTTTCGTGAGACGCCCATACGGATGAGGAAGTCATTGTCCTCGCTCGCGAGCATGGCCGAATCCTGTTCGACCCCGCTGATCAGGGCGAGGGCTTCGTCGGCGCTCTGCGAGAGTTCGGCATGGACTGCATCCTTGTCGGCAAGGTGCGTGAACATGTGGACCACGAATTGCCCGCCGTCGTCGATGAACCGGATCGGGCCGCCCATGAAGATGAAGTTGCAGGCCGAGAAGCAGGCCCAGCCGGCGGGGATGCGCGTCGGAACGCCGAGCTTGCGGATGATCGAGCCGGCCTCGTTGCCCACTCGTGCGTCGCCGCCCGGCGAGCGCAGCCAGATTTCGTCGATCGGGTCATGCTCCTTGAGCGCATCCGCGAGCCGCGTTGCGGCGTCGGCGTCGATCACGCCTTCGGCCTTGAGAATCCGGCGCGCCTCGGTTTCGAAGAGCGTGAAGCGCATCTGACGGTAGGTCGACCAGTCCAGCGACTTCGGGCAAGTCGGATTGTTCGGATCGGGCGGAACGGTGGCGACCATTGCCGCTTCCGCATCGGCACTGGCGATCGCGGCCGCAAGCATCAGGGGAAGGGCGATCACGTCACGCCTTCCGGTAGCCGCTGTCGCCCTTTCCGCGACACATCCGCTTCGGGACCGTTGTTTCTTCGCCGTCGATGATCACCACGTCCGTGACGGTCATGCAGCTGGTCCCATCGGCAAGTTGCTGCTGGGCGGTCACCTTGGAAACGCCGGAAACGTTTTGGCGAGACTCGCTCTGCCATCGGACTTCCGTCCCGACGCCCCCGCGGATGGCCTCGTTGGTAGCGTTCGCCGCCTGCTTCTGCTCCTTGCAGTCGAGCAGCTTAATCAATTCATCGGCGAGAATGGACCCGACAGGGATGAGGCTTGCCATGCCGCCGAGGTCACTGCCGCCGATTATTCCGCCCGCAATGCCGCCGAGCACGCTTCCGAACATGGACCTTTTGGCCTTTTTTTGGGGGGTATCAGCGCATTGGCCCTGACCTTGCGTCTGAGCTTCCGACTGCGCGGCGATTGCCGGAGTCGTGAAATTGGCTGGAGCTGCAAGCGCCAGCGCCGCGATGACCGTCACACGCATCATGGATTCGAACTCCCCTGAGCGGGTGCAAATTATGCTTTGATTATAGGGGGGTCAATCAATTCAGGACTAACGGCTGGTTCGTTTCCGAACAGCCTTCGGTCCAGCGGGTGCCAGACGCGCTTCCAAAGATTCGATGCGCCGCTCCAAGGCATGCTCGCGGTGCTCGCGACGAGCGACGATGCGGATGGCCCGTGTAATAGGGTCGGCGACGTCGATCAGAGCGCGCTGCTCGTCCTTGCTCAGCAGGGAGCCGTCAGGCCTTGGCCCCACGAGCAGCCAGCCGATCAACTCGCTGTCATCCGTCTTCGACCGAAGTGGCACGCGGATCGGAAAGTCTGCATCGGCAGAGTTGCAGATTGCATCGCAGCATGCCGCAGGGTCGAAGCCTTTCAGCCAATCGGCCACGGCATCCGGAGCGATGCCGCGCGTCGCCGCCGCTTTCCCGTCGAGCAGTACCGCGAGCCGGGTCGTCCGCACACCGGCTTCAATTCGACGCAAGGACTTGCCGAGCACCTCATCCATCGGCGCGCTCTCGCGAAGCTCGCGCAGGCAGTCGGGAAGGCCTTCGCGCAGCTTCACGAGGTTGCGCTGGAAGCGCTGCTCGGACCAGCGCTGAATACGTTCCTGGGCCGGGCTCACCAGCACCGTTGCAACCGCAGCCGCGAAGATACCCGGGGTCTGGCCGGAGTTCGGACCATAGAGGCCCAGGATGAAGACCTTCACCGCCTCGTTACTCGCTGCGAAAATCCCGCCGATGAAGATCGTCACGAGCGCGAACGTCGCAGACCGGCTAATGACCGCCTCCGCATCATAGAGCCGGTAGCGCAGCAGCGCGATCAGCAGCCCGATCTGCAGGCAGAGGAAGGCGATGCCAAAACTCAGTCCGCCCAGGAGCTCCAGCAAGAGCTGGCTTCCGAAGGAGCCCGCCTGGAGCTTCGCCGCATCCATGGTGAGCGCCGCGGCAAGGAAGACTGCGTAGCCGGAGAAGCCGAACAGCGCCCATTTGATCTGCTGGCGCGCATCGCCGGGCGGGGTCTCCCGCAGCCGGGCGAAAAGTGTCGCGACGGCGACGGCCATGAACAACAGGAAGACGGCGCGGTACCATTCGCCCTGGAGAAGGAAGAGCAGCGGAAGCAGCGCGAGGGGAATGAGGATGGTTCGCGGCCGCAACTGACCGAACGGGAACAGCAGGACGCCCGCAAGAAGACAGATGTTGCCGGCATCGTAGAGCAGGCGATGCGCCCAGCCCGGAAAGTTCAGGACATATTGCAGGAAGGCGGCGGACGGCTGCTCCGCTGCGATGGTGAGCAGGATAGCCAGCGACAGGACCGAGCTGATCAGGTCCTCCGGCTTGCGCCGGTGCAGGATCCAGGCGGCAAACAGCAGGAAGGGGTAGGTGATCAGGTGCAGCAGATCGACGACGCCGAGGAGTGCGGGCGAAAAGCCGAACCGTCCCGCAGCCTGGCCGATATGCTGCTCACCGAGCTTGACGCGATAGTCACGCTCGCTGCCGTCTCTCGATCGAAGGCGGAGCGTGTATTCGGACTCGTCGACGCCCTCGAGGATCGGCGAGAAAAGCACGTAATCCGTCTCGGTCGCATCGTTCGGACGGGCCCGCCCGCGCCGCGAGATCGGCACCACGTCCGCGACCTCCAGCCCGTCGATCGCGACGATGTCGTCGCCCGGACGAACGCCCGCCGCTTTGGCCTCGGCCCCGATTGGGAAGCGGACCTCGAGTCAGGTCGTCCTCGTCGAGCGCAATGCCTGCGCGGCTGCCGACGATAAGCGCCGAATTCTGCCCGGCCTGGTCGATGCGATACCAGATGCCGGCAAGCGGCCCGACGATCGCCAGCAGAAGCGCTGGAATCCAGATCAGCTGGAAGAGGACCAGCCCGCGACGCGACAGGTCGGGGATGCGGTCGGGCAAGCCAAGCTTCGGCGCGCGTGAAGCTTCGGCACTCACTGCGGAATCCGTCGCCATGACAGCGTGATGCCCCCTTGGTCCCTCGTTGCCCTCATTAGCATTTGGAGGCCTTCAAGATAGTGGCGAAGGGCGGCTCGCGTTATAGTTTGATTCACCACGTGCTTGTGACCGCGAAGTCTTTGCCGCATATCGCATCATCGGCGGGAGGACTGTTTGGCCAAAGTCTTTCTGAGCTACGCGCGCGAAGATGCTCCGGCGGCCAAGCAGCTTGCCGAGTGCATCGGCCGTGCGGGCCACAAGGTCTGGTGGGATCGCCAGATCGAGGGCGGCTCGCGCTTCACCGCCGAGATCGACCGCGAGCTCAAGGACGCCGATGCGGTCGTCGTCATCTGGACCAAGGCGTCGATCGAATCTCCCTGGGTGCAGGACGAAGCTGCCGAGGGTCGCGATACCGGCCGGCTGGTTCCGGTCATCCTGGGCACGGACAAGCCGCCGCTTGGCTTCCGCCAGTTCCAATCGATCGATTTCGGGGACTGGAACGGCGAGGCAGATCCTCAGGCGTTCGACGCTTTGATCCGGGCCATCGCCCAGAAGGGCCGGCGAGCCGCGACGCTGCGCCTGTGGCGGACAAGGCGGCCGGCAAGGGCCGTGAGCAGCCGTGCGTCCATCTGCGTGCTGCCGTTCATGAACATGAGCGGCGATCCGGAGCAGGAATATTTCAGCGACGGCATCACCGAGGACATCATCACGGATCTTTCCAAGGTCTCGGCCTTGTCCGTCGTCGCGCGGAACACCGCTTTCACGTTCAAGGGGCACACGGTGGACGTGAAGGAGGTTGCGCAGTCCCTCGGCGTCGACCATGTCCTCGAAGGCAGCGTCCGCAAGGCGGGCAACCGCGTTCGCATCACCGCCCAGCTGATCGACGGGGAGACGGGCGATCACCTCTGGGCCGACCGCTACGATCGCGACCTCACCGACATCTTCGTGATCCAGGACGAGATTTCCAAGGAGATCGTCCGCGCGCTCCGGCTCCGGCTGCTGCCGGAGGAAGAGCAGGCGATCGAGAGCGCGGCACCGACAAGCGCGAGGCCTACAATCTGTACCTGATGGCGCGGCAGCAGTGGATCTGGGGCAGCTGGGGCAACAGCCGGCGCGACGAGGCCATCGTTCGCATCTGCAAGCAGGCCGCGACGTTCGACCCGGATTATGCGCGAAGCCTGGGCGCTGATGGCGCTAGCGCAGGCCGAGCTTGCGCTATTGGCACGGCGAGGAGGAGGACCCGCTGCCGGCGGCCGAGCGGGCGCTGCAGATCGATCGCCGGCTGGCCGAGCCGCACTGCGTGATGGTCACGGTTCTCGAACAGCAGAGCGCCACGAGGAAGCCGACAAGGAGCTTGCGGAAGCGCTGCGGCTCGGGGCCGGAACTCGTGGGAAGTGAACCGCGAGACGGCGCGGCTGATGTTCCGGCGGGACCGGATGGGCGACGCGATCCGCTATTTCGAGAAGGCGTCCGCAGCTGATGGATACGGATTTCCACAGCTGCCTGATGCTGCAGACCTGCTACCTCGGGCGTCGGCGACGAGGCCGGCGCGCTGAGATCGGCGCGGCCGGACGCTGGAACGCGCCGAAAGTGGCCCTCGCGAAGGACCCGACGAACGGCGCGGCGCTGGCTGCCGGGCGCAAGCTCGCTGATCATGATCGGCGAGGTCGAAAGGGCGAAGGACTGGATGCAGCGGGCGCTGCTGCTCGATCCCGACAATCTGCATGGTCCGCTACAATGTCGCTTGCAGCCTGACCTTCCGCAATTCCGACCTCGAAGGCGCGCTCGAACTGCTCGAGCCATATTTCGAGCGGATCGACAGCCCGGGACAGATCCGGCACGCGGAGATCGATCCGGACATGGACCGCTGCGCGACGACCCGCGCTTCAAGACCATGCTTGCTGGCGCAAAGCAGAGGCTGGGGATGGTGGAGCAGATGGCCAATCCTATAAGCACGTCCTTGTGACATCGAAGGCTTTGCCGCATATCGGCAGCCCTCCTTCATGGAGGACGGCTTGGCGAAAGTTTTTCTGAGCTATGCGCGCGAGGACGCCCCCGTCGCCAAGGAGCTTGCGGAGTGCATCGGCCGCGGCGGTCACGACGTCTGGTGGGACCACCAGATACATGGTGGATCGCGCTTCGCTTCGGAGATCGATCGCGAGCTGAAGGGCGCTGACGCGGTTGTTGTACTTTGGACCGAAGCGTCCATCGAATCCGCCTGGGTACAGGACGAAGCGGCGGAAGGGCGCGACTCCGGGCGGCTGGTTCCCGTTACAATGGGCGCCTGTCGGCCTCCTCTGGGATTTCGGCAGTTCCACACCGTCGACCTCGGCACGTGGAATGGGTCTGGCGAACCAAGGATTGCGCACGATCTGCTTGCGGCGATCGCCAAGATTGCCACCGACGGCTTGTCGGCAAGGACCGCCTCCTCTGCGGGCAAGGACAAAGGGAAAGCGCAGACGTCCGTTTGCGTGCTGCCGTTCGTCAACATGAGCGGCGATCCCGAACAGGAGTATTTCAGCGACGGGATAACCGAGGACATCATCACGGACCTCTCGAAGGTTTCCGCGCTGCTGGTGATCGCCCGCAACACGGCCTTCACGCTCAAGGGGCGTGTGATGGACGTGAAGGAAGTGGCCCGGACACTCGAAGTGACCCACGTGCTCGAAGGCAGCGTTCGAAAGGCCGGCGACCGGGTCCGCATCACCGCCCAGATGATCGACGGGCAAACTGGCGGTCACGTCTGGGCCGACCGCTTCGACCGCGACCTGACGGATATCTTCGCCATCCAGGACGAGATTTCCAAGGCGATCGTTGCCGCCTTGCGGGTGAAGCTGCTTCCGAACGAAAAGAAGGCGATCGAGCAGCGGAGTACAGGCAACATCGAGGCTTACAATCTCTACCTGATGGCCCGTCAGCATTGGATCAACGGTGACTACAGCGACATCCGGCGCGACGAGAGCATCGTTCGCATTTGCAGGCAGGCGCTTTCGTTCGACCCGGAGTATGCGCAGGCATGGGCGCTGACCGCGTTGGCCCAGGCAGTCTTGCGCTTCCAGCACGGGAAGGACGTGGATCCTCTCCCGGCCGCCGAGAAAGCGATCGCCATCAACCCGCAACTCGCCGAGTCCCATTGCGTCGTGGCCCAGCTGAAGGCGGAGCAGGGCGACCAGGCCGAAGCCAATCGTGAACTCGACGAGGCGTTGCGCCTCGACCCGGAATCCTGGGAAGTGAACCGCGAGGCGGCTCGCATAAAGTTCCGCCAGAGCAACGTTCGCGAGGCCGTGCCCTTTTATGAGAAGGCTGCCGCGCTGATGCCGACGGACTGGCACAGCGCCATGATGCTGACGACCTGCTACCAAAGCATCGGCGACGAAGACGCCGTGCAGCGGTCAGCGCGCTTGACCATCGAGCGAGCCGAGAAGGCAGTTGCCAAGGATCCGGCCAATACGCAGGCGCTCGCGGGCGGTGCCAACGCGCTTGCGATTCTCGGCGAACAGGCAAGGGCTCGGGATTGGATCGACCGGGCGCTGCTATTGGATCCGGACAATACCCTGACCCGCTACAATCTCGCATGCGCGCTCGCGCTGCGACTGAAGGACGCGGACCGCGCTATCGAGGTCCTGGAGCCTTATTTCGAGCAAGAGGTTAGCCCGGCGCAGATCAAGCACCTCGAAGTTGACCCGGACCTCGATCCCATACGCGATCATTCGCGCTTCAAGACGATGCTCGCCGGCGCGAAGCAGCGGCTCGGAATGAACTAGTCGCTCGGCCTAGCCGTCGATGCGTTCTTCGCCGTAGCGGCTCTTGATGAAGCGGCCTTGCGTCTCGAAGGCTGCGAGGTCCGACTTTGCGAGCTTCTCTGAGACTTCGGAAAGAGCTTCGCGCCCCGCCGCGAGGCCTTCGACCAGTCGCTCGTCCACGGTCACGTCCTCGCCGTCCTTCTGCGCCCGGTAGGCGGGGGGAACGTTGACGTAGCGGTCGATCAGGCCCGGCAGATGCTTGGACATCAGCCGCCGCGCGTCCTGCGCATCCGGGTTGAGGTCGTCCACGCGTTCCAGCGTCTGCTTGAGCGACGGAAGGATCCGGCTGATGGCATCGATCTCCGATCGGGCGGGGGCAGGGAGCGCCGCCCTCTGCCGATAGAGATAGGAATCGAAACGCTGGACCATCTGGCCGTTGGGCAGGTCTGCGGGCGGTGCGACGGGATCGCTCTTGCCGCTCGGCATGAAACCGAGGAGAGCCGCGATGCCGATCGCGATTCCGATCGCCGCAAAGAAGCCGAACATGCCGATCGGCTGCACGAGACCGATCATGATGGTGATCAGGCTGATCACGCCGACCGCCACACCGGCCCGCGTCGCTCGACGCATCAGGCCGGCGTTGAGGCGCTGCCGTTCGCGCCTCGCGGCCTCGCGGACGGCGCCGTCGCGCTCGTCGAGCTGCCGCATCACGCGGTCGGCGCGCTCGATAACCCGATCGAAACGCTCTGTGGTCATTTGCTCTCAAGCGGCGTCAGCGGGGAGGGGGCGGCTTCCAGCTTCGCCTGGTTCACCCCTTCCGCTCGCGCGATATAGCCCTTCGACTTCTCGACTTCCTGGCCCAGCGTGGTGACGGTCTGCTTCATGTTCTCGAGCGCCTGAAGCTTGAACCGGTCGATCTGGTCCATGGTTTCATAGATATTCTGGAAGGCGCGCTGCAGCGTTTCGAGCGGAATGGTCGAGGAAGCGGCCTGCTCGTGGATCGCGCCGGTCTGCGTGCGCAGCATCTCGCCGGTGGAATCGATCATCCCGGCGGTCGTGGTGTTGAGCGCCGTGATCTGCTGAAGCACCAGCTTCTGGTTGGTCATCGCCTGCGCGACCGTGACGGCCGTGCGAAGGGCAGAGACGGTGGTCGTCGAGGCGCGATCGACGCCCTTCACCAGCTCGACATTGTTCTTCTTGACGAGATCCAGCGCGAGATAGCCCTGAACCGTGACCGCCATCTGGGTCAGCAGGTCGGTTGTGCGCTGGCGCGTGTAGAAGAGGGCGCTTTCGCGGATCGCCTTCGCCTTGGCCGGGTCGGTGGCGTCGAGCTCGTTGGCCTTGTCCTCCAGCTTCTTGTCCAGACTCTTCGAGATGTGCACCATCTGTTCGAGCTTGTGCATCGTCTTCCACAGGCCCGCTCGTTCGGTGTCGATGGCCGCATTGTCCATCAGCAGCTCGTCCTTGCCGTTGGCGAGGCTGCCGAGGATCTTCGAAATGTGCGTCTGCGAGCTGCGGTATTTGTCGAAATAGCGGTCGACCGTATTTCCGAATGGAATGATCCCGAGAAGCTTGCGGGGCTTCGATGCTCCCTTCGGATCCAGAGATTGCACCGTGCGGCGCAGTTCCGTGAGATCGGCGCCGATCCCCGTATCCTTGTCGATCGCCTTGACCGGCCGGTCGAGGAAGCGGTTCGATGCGCCGGCCGCCTCCGCAATCTCCTTGCGGCCCATGGCCGTGAGCTGATCGACCTTCTTGCCGAACTCGGGGCTGTTTGCATCGAGCGCCGCAAGCTCGTCGACGAACTGATCGACGCGCTTGTCGAGCTCGCTCGTTTCTTCCGTCTTCAGCGGGACGAGGCCCGCAGCCTCCCCCGGCGCGATCGGATTGAGCGCTTCGGGCGGATCGAGCTTCAGCTTCGTCGCCGTCTTGGTCTCGGTGGTCGGATCCGTGGCCATTTCAAAGTCCTCGTTCTGCGCCTGGAAGCGGCGGGGCAGGGTGGACGGCTGCCCCGAGCCACGCAAGCGGCATCTTCATTCAGTGTATTATAAGAATAATACGCTGAGCGTTCAAGCGACGCCTGGAAGGCAACAGGGTTAGCTGCCGTTAACCGAAACTTTGAACCTTTCGAACACCCTGATGGCGGTACGAGGGGTTCAAATGCGCATCGACTGCCTGGGGTTCATTCAATGATCTCATCCTTCAAGCGACTGTGGCGTGACCGCCGGGGCAATGCCCTGGCCATCGCGGGGGCGGCTCTTCCGCTCGTTCTGGGATCCGCCGGCCTCGCCAGCGACACGATCCAGTGGACGCTGTGGAAGCGTCAGCTTCAGCGCGCTGCGGATTCCGCCGCGATGGCGGGCGTCTACGCAATCGCTTCGAGCAGGGCAGTCGGCAATTGCTCCGACATTGCGGGCTCGACCTATTCGAGCCCGGTCGCATACGACCTCAAGAAAAATTACCGGGTCGTTGGGATCACGCCGATCTGCAACGTGACAAACCCGCCCTCGGTTGGGGGGTTCACGACGGACCCGCGCGCCGTGCGCGTCAACCTTTCGATCCAGAAGCGGCTGGCCTTTTCGGGTTTGTTCCTGCCGAGCGTGCCGACGATCACCGCGACGTCGACTGCGACGATCGTGCCAAGCGGCAAATATTGCGTGATCAGCCTCGAGGAGAATGCCGTCACCGGCATCACTGCCACTGGCAGCACTGGCCTGAACCTCGGTTGCGGAATGATCACCAACTCGACGTCGTTGACGGCTGCGGTTGCGACCGGCAGTTCGGGAGTTACGGCAAGCCCGATCGCCGCTGTCGGAGGCATCCCCGCCAGCACGCACTGGGGCACGGGAACGGTGCTTCAGCCGTTCACGCTTGCGCAGGAAGACCCGTTCAAGGACGTGCCGATCCCGTCGTACGACCCGAGCAGCTGCTCGAACTTCCCGAACGTCAAGCCCGGCGATGTCCTGGACAGATCCTCCGACACGGGCGTGGTCTGCTTCAAGAGCGCGATGGATCCCAAGGGTGAGCTCACGCTCGGCTCCGCGACCTATGTCCTGGACGGGGCCGGTCTCGATCTGACCAACACGGGTTCGAAGATCAGTTGCACAGAATGCACGATCATCTTCACGAGCAGCACGGCCGCTACTGACCCCGCCAGTATCAAGTCGCCGAACGTGAATGGCGGCATTCTGGACATGGTTGCTCCGACAGACCGGTCCATACAAGGGCATCATGATGTACCAGGACCGTCGAGCCACCTGTCAACAACGCCATCCAGGTCAACGGCAACAACGGGTCGAAGATGGAAGGCGCCTTCTACTTCCCGAGAGCGGACTTCACCTTCAACGGCACTTCGGGCATGGACTCGAAATGCCTGCAGATCGTGACCAAGAGGGTGAAGTTCACCGGTAACAGCGCGATCCAGAACGCCTGCCCCGTCGGTTCAGGCGGCGGCGCCTTCGATGGTCAACGGATAAGGCTGGTCGAATGATGAGCATCACACGCCTCGCACAGGACGATCGCGGCGCCTCGATCATCGAGCTCGCGCTGGTCGCTCCGATCCTCGCTTCTCTGCTGATCGGCATGGTCGATCTCAGCCGAGCCTACTCCCACAAGCTTCTGCTGGAGCAGGCCGCGCAGCGCTCGATCGAGAAAGTCCAGCAGTATCAGGCGAGCTCCAGCACGCCCGTCACTGTTGAAGGCTGAAACCGTCGCTGCGGCGCAAGCCGCGGGCTTCGCGAGCACGACCGACGCGATGTCGACCGTCGACTTCTGGCTGGAATGCGACGGCGTCCGCGCGGCGGATTACAACACGACCTGTCCCAATGGCCAGAACTATGGCCGCTGGGTGTCGGTCGACCTTAGGGGCACTTTCTCGCCGATGTTCCGCTCCCGGCTCTGGCCTGGCGCGAACACCGACGGGACGTTCACGCTTCACGGTCAAATCAGGGATGAGGACGCAATGAGGCTGGCGACAATCCTTCCGCGCGACGAGCGCGGCGTGGCGGCCACCGAGATGGCCCTCGCTTTGCCGGTTTTGATCACGATGATCTACGGCATCTTCCAGGTCGGCCTGCTGTACCAGGCGAATGCCGGAATGCAGCACGCGCTCGGCGAAGGTGCTCGCCTGGCAACGCTCTGCGTTCCGACGACCGTCGTGGTTTCCGGTTCCACGAAGACGGTTTGCATGGCGCCACCGGATACCGCGATCAAGAATCGCATGACTGCAAAGCTGTTCGGCAAGGGTGACGGCGCGTTCACGGTGAACGATCCGGTCGTAGCAACCGGGTATCGGGACCTGTCGGTCAGCTACACGAAGAAGATGAACTTCATCTTCTTCCCGGGGCCGACGATCACGCTCAACCGTTCGAAGCGAGCGTATATCGTCGACACGACGCCGGTCCCGCCTCCCGCCACCTGAGCGTCGAGATACAGCAGCTTACTCGGCCGCCTTCTGACCCTGCTTTCGCGCGGCGAAGAAGGCGGTGATCGCCTCCTTCACTTCGTTCGACGTTAGCCGTTCGGAGAAGTGACTGTTCTCGAGCTCCATGCGCTCGAGCAGCTCGTCGCGTCTGCCCGCGCCGCAATAGCCGCTGCGTCAGTCGAAGGGCCTCCGCGGGCTTCGCGCGCAATGCCGCGACGAGCCGGGCAAGTGCTGCATCGAGCTGTCCCGCTGGAGCGACATGGCTGACCAGGCCGAAGTGCATTGCCTCTTCGGGCCCGAACGGCTCGCCCAGAAGCAGATAGCGTGCCGCCGTCCGACGCCCGGCGAGGCGCGGCAGGATCAGCGAGCTCGCCGCCTCCGGCACCAGGCCCAGGTCCACGAAGGGCATCAGGAAGCGCGTGCCTTCCTCGGCGATGACGAAATCGCAGTGGAACAGCATGGTCGTGCCGATCCCAACGGCGTTGCCGTGCACTGCGGCGACCACGGGCACCTCATTCTTCGCGAGGGCGCGAAGAAGCCGCCAGACCGGAATGTCCGATCCGTCGCGCGGCAGCTCGGCCATGAAGTCGCCGAGGTCGTTCCCGGCCGTGAAGTCCTGGCCTTCGCCGCGAAGCGTGATCAAACGAAGCGTATCGTCCTTCGCAGCCGCTTCGAATGCGTCCGCAAGCGCGGCGTACATGGCAACGGTGATGGCGTTGCGCCGATCCGGACGCGCCAGCGTGATCGCCAGCACGTCGCCTTCGCGTTCCAGCTTTACGTGCTCGCTCAACGGCTTCTCCCTGATGCGGTCCGAATCGGGTGACGCGCCGGATTGCACCGGCTATGCGGCCCCAAATCCACCAAAGCCGGGACCGAAGCAAACCATGAAGTTCTTTGCCGATACTGCCGAGATTGCGGAGATTCGAGCACTTGCGGCCACTGGCCTTCTCGACGGCGTCACGACCAACCCTTCGCTTATCCACAAGTCCGGCCGCGATTTCGTCGACGTCGTCAAGGAGATCGCCTCCGTCGTCGAAGGGCCCGTCTCGGCGGAAGTCGTCGCACTCGACCATGACGGAATGATGCGCGAGGCCGAAGTGCTCCGGAAGATCGCGGACAACATCGCGATCAAGGTCCCGCTGACCGAGGATGGCCTGAGGACCTGCAAGGCGCTCACCAGCGACGGTACGATGGTCAATGTGACGCTCTGCTTCTCGGCGGCGCAGGCCTTGCTCGCGGCCAAGGCCGGCGCGACCTTCATCTCGCCTTTCGTCGGTCGTCACGACGATGTCGGCTTCGACGGGATGGCGCTCATCGCCGATATCCGGCTCATCTACGACAATTACGACTTTGCAACGCAGATCCTCGTCGCGAGCGTCCGGCATCCGATGCATGTTTTGGAAGCGGCGAAGATCGGTGCCGACGTGATGACCGCGCCTCCCAAGATCATCCATCAGCTCTTCAAGCACCCGCTCACCGAAAGCGGCATCAAGAGCTTCCTCGCCGACTGGGAGAAGACCGGCCAGAAGATCGGCTAACCGCCAGCCGGCCGGCGGTCGCGACGAGGCCGCCGGACTATGCTAATGGGCTGCGCCGGAGGTGCAGCCCATGAACTCCCTTCTCCTCGTCTCCGCCTTCTTCCTCGCAGAACCCGCCGCTCACGATCACCAGCACCAGCTGGAAAAGCTCGGCAAGGTCAATTTTCAGACAAGCTGCAGCCCGCAGGCGCATGCCGCCTTCACGCGGGGCATGACACTGCTTCACTCATTCGAATATCCGCAGGCCGAAGCCGCCTTTAACGAAGCGGCGGCGGCCGATCCGACTTGCTCGATTGCCAACTGGGGTGTGGCGATGAGCCTTTATCACCCCTTGTGGGCACCGCCGAGCAAGGCGGAGCTGGAGCGGGCCCACGCGGCACTCGCGAAGGCTCAAGCTGCTCCCGCGAAAAGCGAGCGCGAACGCGACTATGTCGCGGCGGTGGCGACCTATTATCGCGATTCCGGCAAGCTCGATCACAAGGCGCGGGCGCTTGCCTACAACGAGGCGATGGCTGCGCTGCACAAGCGCTACCCGGCGGACCGCGAGGCCGCCATCTTCTACGCTTTGTCGCAAATCGCCGCCGGAACCCAGGATCAGGACCCCAACTTCACACGCGAGAAGGAGGCGGCCGCCATCCTGAATGCGGCCCTGAAGGAAGAGCCGGATCATCCCGGAGTCACGCACTACCTGATTCACGGCTTCGACTATCCGCCGCTCGCCGACCTGGCGGTGCCGGCCGCCCGGAGATACGCGAGCATCGCGCCCAACTCTCCGCACGCGCAGCACATGCCCTCGCACATCTTCACAAGGCTGGGGATGTGGGAGGAATCCATCGCTTCCAACCTGAAGTCCGAAGCGGCGGCCCGTGCGCTTGTGAAATCGGAAGGGTTCGACGGCGGGTCCAACGAGCAGCTCCACGCGATGGACTATCTCGCTTACGCCTACCTGCAGACCGGACAGGAAGCGGGCGCCCAGCGCGTCCTTGCCGAACTCAACGCCATGCAGAAGGTCAATCAGCCGATTTTCACTGTCGCTTATGCGGCGACGGCGGTGCCGGTGCGGATCGCGCTGGAGAACCGGCGCTGGAAGGAAGCCGCTTCGCTGAAGCTGCAGGACAATGTCGCGAAGCTCGCCCCGCTCGAAAACTTCCAATGGGCCGACGCGCACATCCATTTCGCCCGAGCCATCGGCGCGGCCCGGAGCCGTGATGCTGCCGGAGCGCGGGAGGCCACCACCAAGCTCAAGGCGATCGAGGACGGGCTCGTCGTTCCGCCCGGCACCTACGATTGGCGCAAGCAGGTCTCGATCGAGCGCCAGGTCGCAGAGGCTTGGGCCACATACGCCGAGGGCAAGAAGGATGAGGCCGTCGCGATGATGCGTGCGGCCGCCGACCTCGACGATGCGACCGAGAAGCATCCGGTGACGCCGGGCGCGATCCTCCCGGCTCGCGAGCAACTCGGCGAGATGCTGCTCGAACTCGGCCGGCCGAAGGAAGCCCTGGCCGAATATGAGGGGTCGCTCAAACGCGCGCCGCGGAGACTCGTCGGGCTTTACGGCGCGGCCCGATCAGCGAAACTCGCCGGCGACGAGGCCAAGGCGGGTGCGTATTATGCCGAGTTGGCCGACGTGACGAAGACCGGCGACGGTACTCGTGCCGAGATCAGGGAAGCGCGCGAAGCGGCGAAGATGGCCGCCCGCTAAGCCTCCCAATGGGCAGGTTGTAGGAAATTAACCGCGGCGAGCGTAGAATCGCCGCGATGGCTCGAGTGATTCAGTTCCAGGACCAGGCACTTGCACGTCTGCGCGAGCGCCTCGGCGCGATTGAAGAGGCCAATCAGGACCTCATTGCCTTTGCGCGCGGTCATTCCGGAGCCGTTGCCGCAATCCATGAAGCCGTGGTTGCCGCGCTCGAGGCGGACAGCATCGATGATTTGCTTCACGTCGTTACTCAGGAATGGCCGCTGATCCTCGGAATCGATGCGGTTTCCCTTGCCCTTATCATCGGCGACGACGGGTTCCGCGCAGACTGCAATGGCGTCCACCGCGTCGAGCGTCAGCTTCTGATGCGGTCGATCGACCAGGTTAACGGCGTCGCGATGCGCGCCGTGTCGCATGGGCATCCCCTGTTCGGTCCGGCTTGCGAGTTGATCCGTGCCGAGGCGTTGATCCGGATCGAATGCGGGCCGCCGCTCCCGGTTGGCCTGCTCGCGCTCGGTCAGCGTTCCGAGCAGGACCTCGACGCTCGTCACGGATCGGAATTGCTGATGTTCCTTGGCCGGAGCCTTGCCGCTATCATCCGCCGGTGGCTGGTGGACCAGGAGAGCTGAACGATCATCCCGCTAGCGCTCTTGTCGAGCGCTGGGCGGGGCATCTTCTGCACGACCGTCGGCGCTCCGCGCACACGGCGCGAGCCTATGTTGCAACAGCGCACCGGCTCATTGCGTTTCTGGGAACATACCGCTCCGAAGCCATCGACGTCGTCGGGCTCACCGCATTGAATTCGCAGGACCTGCGCGCCTTTCTGGCCGAGCGTCGTCGCGAAGGGCTGGGCCCAGCATCGGCGGCCCGCGAACTTTCCGCGGTTCGCAATTTCCTGGGATTCGTCGCCGAGCAGCAGGGGGAGGCCGCGCAACTGCCCCGAACCCGCGCTCCGCGCCGGCCGAGGACCTTGCCGCGTCCCGTGTCGCCCGACGAAGCCCTTGCCTTGGCTGAGGACGCATCAGAGGCCGCGAGCGAGGATTGGGTCGGAGCGCGAGACCTCGCCATTCTGCTATTGCTGTACGGCGCGGGTCTCCGCGTCGCGGAGGCCCTGTCGCTTACCGGAAACGCGCGGCCGATCGGCCAGTCGCTGCGGATCACCGGCAAGAGGTCGAAGACGCGCATCGTGCCGATCATGCCCGCGATCCGTGAAGCGATCGAAGCCTATGTGCGCCAGTGTCCCTGGCCCATCGAGCGCGATGGGCCGCTGTTCCTCGGCGCTCGCGGTGGTCCGCTCAATCCCGGACCTCGTGCGCCGTGCCGTTGCAGCGGCACGCAAGCGGCTGGGTCTGCCCGAAAGCCTTACGCCCCATGCGCTTAGGCACAGCTTCGCAACGCATCTCCTTGCGCGTGGCGCCGACCTTCGCGCGTTGCAGGAACTGCTCGGCCACGCGAGCCTCTCGTCAACTCAGATTTACACCGCTGTCGACGCCGCGCGGCTGCTCGACGTCTACCGTCACGCACATCCGCGGGCCCAAAACGGCTGATCCCGGCGTTGACGCCTAACCCATGTTGGCACAGAGGGTCTGGCATCGCTCCTGTTCGGAATTCATTGCGAAGATTGGAAAGTGAGGGGACGCTGAGACAGCCCTGGCGTGTCGCAGTTGGCGCACTGTTCGCGATCGTCGCAACGGCGCAGGTCGCGCGGACCGCTGTCGTTGATTTCGGCGGTGCCTCTCCCGATGCTCAAGAAGCCCTGTGGGCCGGCCACCCCGCGGTGCTTTCCGCCGGCATCATGGGTGAAGTCGGCCAGGCCGCGGCGCGGGGGAGCGCGCCCGACAAGCAGACGCTCGCTCGGCTGGAGCAGCTCGCCGCGAAAGAGCCGCTGAGCGCCCAACCTTTCCTGGTGCAGGGCGCGATCGCCAGCCGGAACGGGGATTACGAGCGGGCCGAGCGGCTGCTGGCGATTGCGCGCAAGCGGGCTCCACGCTCGGCGGCGGCACGCTACCTCATGGGCGACCTCTATCTCCGTACCGACCGGCCGGTCGATGCCATGGCGGAAATGGCGGTTCTCAATCGCCTTCTTCCCACGGGCTCGCAGCAGCTGGCTCCGTCACTGGCGGCCTACGCGAAGGCCCCTGGGTCGATTCCCCAGATCAAAGCCATCCTCGCATCCTATCCGGAACTCGAGGAACCGCTGCTTGCGACCATGTCGTCCGACGTCGCCAATACCGACGCGATTTTGCGACTGGCCTCCCCGCAGGATCGTGAAGGTGCGGCACCCGTCTGGCAGCGGCTGCTGCTCTCCAACCTCGTCGCGCAGGGCGAGTACCGGAAGGCCTATTCGACATGGAGCAGATTGTCGGGTGTCGCCGCACGGCCGGGGCTCCACAATCCGCAGTTCGACGCGAGCAACGCGCCGCCACCCTTCAATTGGCGGCTTGCGGAAGGCGCTGGAGCGGTGGTCCAGACGAGTTCGGGCGGCTTGCAGGTCGTCTATTACGGCCGGGACGATCTGGCTCTTGCAGAGCAGGTAACATTGCTTCCGGCCGGCCGGTACCGTCTTGCGGCGAACGTGTCCGGTTCATTCCCGCAAGGGTCAGGCGTCGCCTGGCGGGTCAAATGCCTTTCCCAGGGCCCTGAATTGATGGTGCTCCCAATTACCGGCCCGGGCCGCCTTGGGCGCGATTTCACAATCCCGGCAGGCTGCGGTGCGCAGAGTATCAGTCTCACAGGAGAGGCGGTGGAGGTGTCGGGGGCATCCGACTTCCGCGTCAGCGGCCTGCAATTGTCCAGGGTTACGGGAGGCTGACGGGCATGGACCGCAGCGTTCATCATGACCTGAGCGCAGCGGCGAGCGAAACTCGTGTGTGCACGCGCTGCGTGATGGACACGACAGCGCCAGACATCCGCTTCGATGAGTCAGGCGTCTGCAATTATTGCACCGAATATCTCGTTATCCGGGATCGCTATCTCGAAGCCGATCCGGTCTCTCGGCAGGGCCGGCTGGAAGCATTGCTCGACAAGGTTCGCGAAGCGGGCAGGGGCAAGCCCTACGATTGCATCATCGGCGTTTCTGGAGGCGTGGACAGCAGCTGGGTTCTGGCACTCGCGGTCGACAATGGCCTTCGCCCGCTGGCCGTCCACATGGACAACGGCTGGAACAGCGAACTCGCACAGAACAATATCGCGAACCTGGTCCGCGGCCTCGGCGTCGACCTGCACACCCACGTCATCGACTGGCCCGAGTACCGTGGCCTGATGGAGGCGTTCTTCGCGTCCGACGTGGTGGACGTGGAATTGCTCTACGACAACGCCATGCTGGCCGTGAATTTCGCGGCGGCGGCCCGCCATGGTGTGAAGCACATCCTCGGCGGAACCAATGTCGCGACCGAGGGAATGCGCATTCCGCCGTCGTGGAATTGGCTGAAGTACGACAAACGCAACATCAAGGGCATCTCGAAGCACTTCGGCGGGCCGAGGCTGAATACGTTTCCCGCGATCGGCACGTTCGACTTCACGCGCTACCACCTCAGCGGAATCCGCTGGACGTCCTTCCTCGATCAATTCGACTACCGAAAGCGCGACGCGCTGCAATCGCTGCAGGGGCGGTTCGGCTACAAACCCTATCCGTTCAAGCACTATGAATCGGTTTTCACGCGCTTCTACCAGGGCTTCATCCTCCCTGCGAAGTTCGGCATCGACAAAAGGCGTGTCCACCTTTCGACGCTGATCGTGAACGGCGAGATGACGCGGGACGAGGCGCTCGCGGCGCTCGAGGGCATCGCTTACGAGAGCGAAAAGCTGCTCAAGACGGACACCGCCTTCTTCCTCAAGAAGATGGGTTGGAGCCGCGAAAAGCTCGACAGCTACATCGCCCGCCCGCCGGTCCCGCACGACGTCTATCCGACCGAAAAGCCGCTTTGGGACCGTGCGATTGACGTGTATCGGCGGCTGCTCCGACGGCAAGCGGGCTTGCCAGTGACGTAGGAGCATCGATGCTGCCGACCCGAAATTCCGAGCTGTTTGCCGGATGAAGAATTTCGCATTGATCGGGGCGGCAGGGTTCATTGCTCCGCGACATATGGAAGCGATCAAGGCGACGGGGCACCGGCTGGTGGCAGCCATGGACCCATCCGATTCCGTCGGAATCCTCGACAGTTATTTCCCCGACTGCGCCTTCTTCACGGAATTCGAGCGTTTCGACCGGCACATCGACAAGCTACAACGCAGTGGAGGCGACGACCGCATTGACTATGTCTCGGTCTGCTCGCCCAACTATCTGCACGACGCGCATATCCGCTTCGCGCTTCGTTCGGGGGCGGACGTGATTTGCGAGAAACCTTTGGTCCTCAATCCATGGAACCTCGACGGTCTTGCCGAAGCGCAGGAACGTTCGGGGTGCCGGGTCAACACGATCCTCCAGCTTCGGCTGCATCCGACCATCACCGCTTTGCGGGACCGCGTCTCTGCGCAAGCTGCGGAGGGCGAGAAGCATGATGTCGAACTCACCTATGTCACCGGGCGTGGCCTCTGGTATGCCTACTCATGGAAAGGCGACGACCGCAAAGCCGGAGGCATCGCGACCAACATCGGCATCCACTTCTTCGACATGCTGCATTTCGTCTTCGGTGAGCTCCAGCAGTCGCGAGTCCATCTCAACGATCAGTCGCGGGCAGCGGGCTTCCTCGAATATGAACGTGCGCGGGTGCGCTGGTTCCTGTCCGTCTCGATCGACGATCTGCCTGAGGCTCAGCGCAGTTCCGGGCAACGGACCTTCCGCTCGATCACGATAGACGGGCAGGAGATGGAGTTCTCGGGCGGCTTTGCCGACCTGCACACCCGCAGCTATGCCGAAGTGCTGGCAGGCAACGGGTTCGGCGTTGAAGAGAGCCGCGCCGCCATCGAAACCGTCGCGGCGATCCGCTCCAGCGAGCCCGTTGGGCCGAACGGCGATGAGCATCCCTTCGTCCGCAGGCCGGGAACCGCACGGTGACGTCCTTCTATCGCCACGAAACAGCGGTGATTGACGAGGGCGCGGCCATCGGAGAAGGCTCACGCGTCTGGCATTTCGTGCATGTCAGCGGAGGTGCCACAATCGGAGAGGACGTCGTCCTCGGCCAGAACGTGTTCGTCGGCAACCGGGTTTCGATCGGCAAGGGCTGCCGGATCCAGAACAACGTCTCCATCTACGACAATGTCACCCTGGAAGATGACGTCTTCTGCGGACCGTCGATGGTTTTCACCAACGTCGTGAGCCCGCGGGCGTTCGTCAGCCGCAAGGACGAATATGCGGACACGATCGTGAAGCGAGGCGCCAGCCTTGGCGCCAACTGCACCGTGGTGTGCGGAGTGACGATTGGTGAATATGCGTTCGTGGCCGCAGGCGCCGTGGTGACGAAGGACATTCCAGCTTTCGCCCTTGTCGCTGGAGTCCCCGCCAAGCCGATCGGTTGGGTCAGCCGGATGGGACGACGGCTCGATCTTCCCCTCGAAGGCGAGGGTGCCGCCAGCTGTCCGGAGACCGGCGAACACTATGTCCTTGATGGAAATCATGTGGCGTCAGCCTAGCCGCGGGGCAGCCACCGCGCTGCAGCTTCCGCGAAAAGCTCAATGTGCGCTTCGAAGCCATATCCTCGAGCGAGGTCCGCTGCCCGCTGAGCGCGCGCGGATGCTTCGCTGGGATCGCTCGCGATCTGCCTGAGAGCCGCAATGAGCGCTGAGGCGTCCCCTTGTTCGACGAGATATGCGCTATTCTCGTCCAGCACCTGGCGATAGGCCGGATTGTCCCAGCAGAGGAGGACCCGCCCGGCCGCCATCTGCTCCAGAAGGCTGTTCGATACCCCTGCTCCTCCGCTCCCGCCTCTGAGGTCGGAGCCGGCGAACGTCAGCGCGACGCAAACGTCCATGTCTCGGAGAAAGCCCGGAACGGCTTCGTTCGGCAGCGGCCCGTGGAACCGAAGATGCCCTGCGCGTTCCAAGACCAATGCATCCTCGCGCGCGGGGCCTTCACCGGCCACGTGGAATATGAACTGGGAACCCTCCGCGGTTGCCGCCATCTCTCGTGCAGCAGCAAGGAACTCGTTGATTCCCTTCACCTGGGCAAGGCGTCCAATGAAGGCCACGTGCAACGGCCGCCTCAGCTTTGGGGGCGCCATGGTCCAGCGCCTCAGGTCGACCGCATTCTTGATGACCGTTACGTCGAATCCCCGCGCGCGATAGTGGGCGGCAGTGTCGTCGCCGTTTGCGATCAGCAGGTCGGCCTGTCGGAGAATGGCATCTTCGACGCGGCGGATGAACCCTCGCGCTGCGGATGGGATGCGGTGCGCTTTCTCGTCGACGAAAATGGTCCGCAGCCACAGGACCTTGCCGGAGCGGCGGAACGCCCCACTAACGATTACCGCCAGCAATTCGACCCACGAGCCCACCGCGATCACGACATGCGGCTCGGCCGAATTGCGTCCCGTGCGGCGGAGGCCCGTCCAGAATGCGAAGGCGTTGGGCCGCCGGCTGGGTTTCGCGTGGACGAAGTCGATCGAGATCCGGTCGCGGTCCTTCGCGGGCACTACATTGATAAGCGCCCCCCGGTGGTCGGGGTCTCCAGCGAGCCTGAAGCCATGGATGCGCAGCCTGAGATGGGTGAAGTGCTGCAGCAGGCGGGGCAGGAAATTGTAAAGCCACGTCTCGCGGCCTCCTTCGGCCGGCCCGAGGTTGCTCAGCATGACGATTGCCGCCTCCGCAGGTGCCGTCGGGTCGGTCATTTCAGGCAGTGGAGGCTCCGCATTCCCTGGTGGAAGAGGGCCGGGGTGATACGCTACGGGCTCCACAATGGAAGCCGTCGCCACACCGAACATCGCGTTCATCGACCTCGCAACACAGCAGGATGCCCTTCGCGAGGAACTTGATCGGCGCATCTCCGCCGTCCTCGCGCATGGGCAGTACATCATGGGTCCGGAGGTGGCCGAGATGGAGCTGGCGCTCACCGCGAAGTTGGGCGGGGCTGCACTGCATTTCTGTCGCCAGCGGGACCGATGCGCTTCTGATCAGCCTCATGGCCCTGGGCATCGGTCACGGCGACGAAGTGATCCTGCCCGCTTTCACCTTCGCAGCGACCGCAGAGGTGGTTCTGCTGGCCGGAGCTACGCCGGTGCTCGTGGATATCGAGGCCGACACCAGCAACGTGGACGTGGCGTCGATCGAGCAGGCGATCACCGACCGGACGCGCGCGATCATTCCGGTCAGCCTCTATGGCCAGCCCGCCGACATGGACGAAATCAACGCTTTGGCGGAGCGTCACGGAATCGCCGTGATCGAAGACGCGGCGCAGAGCTTTGGAGCCGAATATAAGGGCAGGAAGAGCGGAAGCCTCTCGAAGCTGGGCTGCACCAGCTTCTTTCCGTCGAAGCCGCTCGGTTGTTACGGCGACGGCGGCGCGATCTTCACGGACGACGCCGAACTTGCACAGGTCTGCCGTGAAATCCGAATCCACGGCCAATCGGCCCGGTACGTTCACTCGCGCATCGGCCTGGCCGGGCGAATGGACACGCTGCAGTGCGCGATCATTCTCGCAAAGCTGCAGCGCTTCGACTGGGAAATCGCGCGTCGGCTCGAGGTGGGTGAGCGCTACAATCGCATGTTCGACGAGGCCGGCATCCAGCGCGTTCAACAGCGGCCGGACCGGACCAGCGCTTTCGCACAATATACGATCTTCGTCGAAGACCGGGCGGAGGTGCAGAGCGATCTGAAGGCTCGCGGGATTCCAACAGCGGTCCACTATCCGCTGCCGCTCAACGAGCAATCCGCCTACCGCGAGAAGTGCAGGTTCGGGTCGCTGCCCCATAGCGAGCGCGCGTCGAAGACCGTCTTGAGCCTGCCGATGCACCCCGACCTTCATCCGGGAGTGCAGGACCGGATCGTGCAGGCGGTGATCCAGTCGATTGGACCGCACAGCTGATCGCGGCTGCGCACTCGCACTTCTACTTGCCTGTCTAAGAACCGAAAATCCGGGTTGCGCGATTCAGCATTCCGTTGAATTGCTGTTAATCGCTTTCCTCGGAGCAGGCTCGGTCATGGACGTCACGATCGTCGATTGTGGGATCGGCAACGTCAAATCCGTGCTCCGCATGTTCGAATGGGTCGACGCGACTGCCGAGATTGTCTCGGACCCGTTCAAAGCCGCGAGATGCAGCCGGCTGGTGCTTCCCGGGGTGGGAGCCTTCGACGCCGGGATGGCAGCACTCAACCGCGGCTGGCGCCAAGCTCTCGACCATGTCGCTCTCGAACGGAAGGCGCCGGTGCTCGGCATCTGCCTCGGCATGCAATTGCTTTGCAGGCGAAGCGAGGAGGGCCAGGCGAGCGGTCTCGGCTGGGTAGAGGCCGATGTGAAGCGGCTGGATACCGGCGGCGACCCGCGGCTCAAGATCCCGCATATGGGATGGTCGGTGGTCACTCCAGAGCAGGCAAACCCGTTGATCCCATCCGACGAGGGCGAGCAGCGCTTCTACCACGTTCATAGCTATCGAGCCGTTTGCGACGACCCCCGAGATGTCATCGGAACGGTGAGTTACGGGACCCAGTTCACAACTGCCGTCCGGCATGGGAATATTTTCGGAGTCCAGTTCCACCCCGAAAAGAGCCACCGCTTCGGGATGGCCCTGATGCGGCGCTTCGCGACGCTGCCATGCTGAACCCGAGAGTCATTCCCAGTCTTCTGCTCAGCAAGGGCGGGCTGGTAAAGACGCACCGGTTCGCGGCACCGAAATATGTCGGCGATCCGATCAACGCGGTTCGTATCTTCAACGACAAGGAAGTCGACGAGCTGATGGTCCTGGACATCGATGCGACGAGGGAGAGGCGCGGGCCCGACTTCGAGCTCATCGAACAGCTTGCCGGCGAGTGCTTCATGCCGCTGTGCTACGGCGGCGGGATCCGCAACTTTGACGATGCCAGGACATTGTTCGGGCTGGGAGTCGAGAAGGTCGCGATCCAGTCCGCCTTTCTCCAGGACCCGGCGGTGCTTCGGCGCATCGCCTCGCATGCCGGCGAGCAGGCGGTCGTCGCGTCCATCGACGTCGAGAAGAATTGGCTCGGCAAGCACAAGGTACGGGCTTCTGCAGGCGCAAGGCCGAAATCGAGCGATTGGCGCCATCTGCTGCGGGAAGCAGTCGCCAACGGAGCCGGCGAAGTGCTGCTTACGAGCATCGAACGTGACGGGACGATGAAGGGCATGGACCTACCCCTGATCGAGGAGGCGAGCCGGTCAATCGAGGTGCCGCTCATCGCCGCGGGGGGAGCCGGATCGCTGGCCGACATTCGCGCAGCTGTCTCGGCAGGGGCCGATGCCGTCGCGGCCGGCGCCTTCTTCGTTTTTCACGGGCCCCATCGCGCCGTGCTGATCACCTATCCGCAATACGAAGAGCTCAAGGTGCTCTGGCAGGCCGGTTGACCGCAAGACGACGATCCTTACGAGGTTCGTCGAGTCTCCGTAGGTGTCGGAGTTAGGGACGCTTGGCGATCACAGCTTCAGGAAAGTCAGCAGTTTCGCGGCCGGCACGTTCGTTGCTGCCTGCGTACTTGTTCCTGTGCCTCATCCTCGGTGGAAGCTCGCGGGCATCCTGGGGTGGTGTTGCGCTGCAGGCCATCGCGCCATGGCTGATCGCTTACGCGGCGCTCGCGGATCGGAGCGTGGAGCAAACGCACGGTTCGCGCTTGCTGCTTTGGCTTCTCGGCGCGTGGTTCGCCCTCGTTCTGCTCCAACTGGTGCCGCTTTCACCAGCTTTGTGGACGCAGCTTCCCGGCCGCGAAACGCTCGCCGACGGCTATCGCGAGCTGGGCTTTGCCCTGCCGTGGCTTCCGCTGTCGATGGCACCTTACGATCACTTACGCGCGCTCGTGACGCTGCTGCCGCCCGCGGCTGCCATGCTGATGATCTTGCGCCTCCCGCAGAACGAAGCCGGGGTCGCCGTCGCAATCGTCATTGCCGCAATGGCCGGCGTGACGCTCGGGGCGTTACAGGTCGGAGGCGGCGGTCCTGACCAGTCGCCATGGTACCCCTATGAGATCACGAACGTGGGGGCAGTCGGCTTTTTCGCGAACAGCAATCACATGGGATCGATGCTTCTGGCCGCATTCCCCTTCGCCATGGCGCTCGCCGCACGGCGTTCGGGGTCCGGCAGCCCCAGCAATTTCGCGACGCCCTCGGCTGTGCTTGGTGCGGCAGGGTGCCTTATGATCGCGGTCGGCGTCGCCCTGAACCGTTCCCTTGCCGCTCTCGGGCTGTTCATTCCGGTAGCCTTCGCGTCGATCCTGCTGCTGCAGCAGGGCTCCAGGCACAAGCGCCTGATCGCTCCCGTGGCGGCTGTCGCCGCGGTGATCTGCCTTGCCGTGCTGACCGGCAGTGGCTTGCGGGCAGAGCTTGCGGGCAGCGACACAAGTTCCTTCGTGACGCGAGCGGACATGTGGAGGAATACGCTGCGCCTGATCGCCGCTACATTTCCGTTCGGTACGGGAGTGGGATCTTTTCCGTCGATCTACACGCTCGGCGAGGATCCGAGGGCAGTCGGTCTGACCTACATCAACCACGCCCACAACGACTTCCTCGAGATCGTCCTGGAAACGGGGCTGCTCGGCCTGTTGCTCTTGGTCGCCTCCCTTGCCTGGTGGCTGCTGACGTCGGTGGGCGTCTGGCGCTCGCCTTCTTCAAGCGTGTTCAGCCGCGCCGCGACGATCGCATCGGGAGCGCTGATCCTTCACAGCATCGTCGACTATCCGCTGCGAACTGCGGCATTGTCGTCGGTCTTTGCCGTCTGCCTGGGGATGATGGCGATCGCGCTCTCGCGGTCGACGGAGGGTTGGTCGAGGTTCCGCGCCGCCCGTCATGTGAAGATCGCCTGATCAGCCGTGACGGACTTGCTCGCCTTGCCCGAGAGCGCCCTCATGACCTGGTTCGAGGCGAAGATGTTCCTCGAGCATTCCGTTTCGGTCAGCCCGGACGCACTGCACGTGATCGCCGGAGCAATCGTCTTCCTGGTTTGCGCTCGCCTGTTCCGGTGCTCGATTTCAAGCTGGCGCGTGTGGGCGGCGCTGCTTTGCCTCAATTTCTTCAATGAGTTCGTCGACCTCTGGGCGGAGCGCTGGCCTGACGCAGCACGGCAATACGGCCAGGGGATGAAGGACCTGCTCCTCACGATGACGGTCCCGACAATCCTGGTTCTCGTATCCCGTATCTCGCCGACGCTTCTCGCATCAGCCGGCAAGCCGCCGCAGGAGACGGCGGATTGAATGAGGCCTGCGATCCGCGGCGTCTGCTCATGCTCATGGGCAATGACGTGCCGACCGTGCTCAACCTTCGGATGAACCTGATCCGCTCGTTGCAGGACGCGGGTTATCGCGTGGGAGTGGCGGCTCCTCCGATGGAAGCATCCAGTCAACTGGAAGCAGCCGGCATCTCCTTCTATCCGGTTCGGATGCTGCCTACCGGCATGCGTCCCACGGCAGACGGGTCGTTATTCTGGCAATATGTTCGCCTCCTTCGCTCCGAGCGACCGGCAGCGATCCTCGGCTTTACCGTCAAGCCGAACGTCTACGGGTCGCTCGCCGCGCGCCTGTGCGGCATTCCAGCGCTCAACAACATCACGGGGCTTGGGACCGCGTTCATCTCGCAAGGTCCGCTGGAATCGCTCGTTACCGCGCTCTATCGCCCCGCTCTTCGCAAGGCCCAGGCCGTCTTCTTCCACAACCAGGATGACCGTGACCTCTTCATTGCGCGCAGAATCGTCCGTGGCGAACAGGCGATCCTCATTCCCGGTTCGGGCATCGATCTGTCCCGGTTCAAGCCCGAGCCGCTCCCCGGCAGGGCCGATGCGCCCGTCTTCCTCCTGATCGGTCGGCTGATCAATGAGAAGGGCGCTCGCGAGTTCGTCGACGCCGCGCATCGTCTGAAATCGGACTGGCCGAATGCGAGGTTTCAGCTGCTTGGCGATTTTGCCACCGGTCCCAGGGCCGTCAGTCGCGAGGAGCTTGAGAGCTGGGTCGCTGCGGGCACCGTAGAATATCTGGGCTCGTCCACCGACGTCCGTCCGTTCATCGCAGAGGCCGATTGCCTCGTCCTGCCTTCCTATCGCGAAGGGCTTCCCCGCTCACTCCTGGAAGGCGCGGCGATGGGCCGTCCGCTCATCGCGACCGACGCGCCCGGATGCCGCAATCTCGTCGAACCAGGCGTGACGGGCTTCTTGTGCGATGTTCGATCCGCGGTTTCGCTCGCCGGCGCCATGGAGCGCGTCCTTCGCCTTACGCCCGACGAGCGAGTGAAAATGGGTGGACGCGCCCGGCAGATGGTCGAAGAGCGGTTCAGCGACGAGCGTGTGAGTGAAGCCTATCTGGCGGTTCTTGGGCGCTTGAAGAGGGCCGACCATTGACGGTCTATTGGCTGATGCTTGTCTATTTCGTGGCCGGGGCCCTCCTCATCCCTGCGAATTGGCAGCGAACTTCGAACACGAGCCCGTTTTTCTGGTTCGGTGCGATTACGGTCGTGATTCTTATAGGCTTTCGATACTGGATCGGAGGCGACTGGCCGCAATACGAAAGGCTGTTCTCTTTCGCGGGCTATGCGAGCTTGTCCCAGATTATCTTCATGGGTGATCCAGGATATCAGATCCTGAACTGGGTCGTGCGGCACCTGGGCTTGGAAATCTGGGTGGTAAATCTGGGGTGCGGCGCCGTTTACGGCATCGGCCTGTTCAAGCTTGCTCGTTTGCAGCCAAACCCATGGCTCGCGATCGCAGTCGCCATCCCGTACCTGATCATCGTCGTGGGCATGGGATATACTCGCCAGTCCGTGGCATTGGGCTTTGTCATGATCGGACTGGCAGCGCTGATGCGCGGTTCGACCGTTGTCCGGTACGCGGCATACATCATCATCGCGACGCTATTCCACAGAAGCGCAATCGTGATGACGGTGGTGCTGGCGGCAGGACATCGGTCGCGCTTCACGAACCTGCTGATTGGCGCGAGCGTGGCGTACGTCCTGTACGACCTCATCGTCAGCAGCGCCTTTCCGGCACTCTCGAGAAATTACCTGGAGACAGGGTACGAAGCCCAGGGCGCGATGGTCCGGGTATTTATGAACTTCCTGCCCGCTGCGATTTTTCTATTGGCCCCCACACGTTTCGGATTTGACGAACGCGAACTCGGGATCGTGCGGATTTTGGCCATCGCCGGGCTGCTTTTTCCGATCCTTCTTTTCACCGTGCCGTCTTCGGCGGCCGTGGATCGCCTCGCGCTCTACATCAGCCCGTTGCAGATGATCATCCTATCTCGCGTGCCAGGATCCTTGATCAAAGAAGGTTTCGGCAAAGTCATCATTTGCGCCTACGCAGTCGCCGTTCAGTTCGTGTGGCTGAATTTCGCGCAACACGCGAGGGACTGGGTTCCCTACCAATTCTGGTTCCTCGACACATACGGCCGAGGCTGGTTCAACTAGTGCTTTCCAATCGGTGGATACCTAGCTGAGGTTGAACCGACCCTAATGCCGGGCCGATGCTCGGGCGAATCGCGAAGCAGGAAATCAGCTAGTCCGGCATGAACGTTCGACTCTACCTACGACAATCTTTCATGCTGCTTTTCGGTAGCGGCGCGGCGCAGCTGATCAACCTCGCCAGCTATGTAATCCTTGCAAGGCTCTATGGTCCTGCAGATTTCGGTGGGTTTGCGCTCTTCATGACGGTGGTCGGAATTTTGGGACCGATCGCATGCGGCCGGTTCGACCTCATCATCCAGTCCGCCCCGGATCGGCAGCTGCCGGCGCTCATCGCCAGAGCTCGCCGAGCGAACATATTGGTCTCAACCGCCCTTGCCGTCGCGAGCATGACATTCGCGGCAATGAGCGGGCAAATCAGTATGATCGAGGGCCTGCTCGTAGGTGTGGGGGTGTTTCTGACTGGATGGGTACTGACCTCAAATGCGCGCCTGGTCCGTGCCGAACATTATCCAATCGCTTCCAGGACCACCGTCATCCGCTCTGCAGCCACCGCCGCTACCCAGATCGTCCTCGCCTTCATCAATCCTAATGCGCTCGGCCTGATCGTCGGCTTCTGCGTGGGCTTTGCCGTCCAGGCTGTTTTCCTGACCCGGGCGGTGCAAGGTCTACCCAGCCCGCGGTCCACGCAGCGCCGCGACCGCTTCATCATGGCGCGCTACGCGTCGCAGATCTCCCTGGACATACCGACGGCCGTGCTTCTCGGGACTGTTCTCAACATCATGAACTTCCTGGTCCTCGACCTCTATTCGCGGGAGGAAGTCGGCTATTATTCGATGGCCTATCGGGTCGCTGCCCTCCCGTTGACACTGATCTCGGGTGCGCTCGCCGAAGTCTTCTATCAAAAGGCGTCCGCTTCGTTCCGGGCAACCCAGGGCTTCTGGCGCGAGCTGAAGTTCAATCTGCTCCTGACTCTTTCGATCTCGCTCTTCATCATCGTTCCGATCGGGATCCTTGCGCCCCCGATCTTTTCCATCGCGTTTGGGCCTCAGTGGGAGCGGGCGGGATATCTCGTGATCTGCCTTCTGCCCTTGCTGGCGGTGCGCCTCGTCACCAACTCGGTCCAGATCGCACCACTCATCATCGGACGTGCCAGTTGGCGGCTTGCGACCCAGCTCGCGCTGTTGGGGGTGATTGGGCTCAGCTATGCGGCGGCAAAGGTCTTGCGGCTCCCCATCGACGAATTCCTGACCTCGACGTCCCTGTTGATGGCTGCGGTCTACGCCTCCTTCGTGATTCTGCTCTCTTCGACCGTCCGCCGGAATTACCGTGGCCTGGACCAGCGTAAGGCCCAAAGCTCACCTTAGCTCTGGCCTGAGCCCCGGACGGCTCATATCGGAGACACTCGCGTAAATCGTGTCGAAGCCTTGAGGACCCCTCGTGACCATGAGTTCGTCGCGCAATATCGACCCGAAGACCGTCGAAGGCTTCGGCGAGGAGTGGGAGGCCTTCGATCAGGATCCGATGAGCCACGAGGAGCATCGCCGGCTGTTCGAGCGATACTTTTCTGTCTTCCCGTTCGAACGCTTGCCAGCGGGTGCCGAAGGGTTCGACCTCGGCTGCGGTACCGGCCGCTGGGCGGAGCTGGCGGCGGAGAAGGTCGGGACTCTTCACTGCATCGATCCCGCCGAGAAGGCGCTGGCGGTTGCCCGGCGCCGACTTGGGGGCCTGACGAATGTCCAGCTCCACAACGCCGCAGTCGACGAAATCCCCTTGCCGGACGCGAGCCAGGACTTCGGTTATTCGCTTGGCGTGCTTCACCATATTCCGGACACTGAAGCAGCGATGGCCAGCTGCACGCGGAAGCTGAAGCCGGGGGCGCCGTTCCTGGTGTATCTCTATTATGCGTTCGACAATCGGCCGCGATGGTTCAGAAAGCTCTGGCGCGTCTCGGAGATCGCCCGCGGGTCTCTCTCTCGCTGGCCGTTCGGGCTGAAGAAAGCCGCGACGACCGCGATCGCAACGACCGTGTACTGGCCTTTGGCGCGGATTGCTCGCGCCGCTGAGCGGGTGGGGGCAGACGTCTCCAATTTCCCGCTGAGCTACTATCGTGAGACGAGTTTCTACACGATGCGGACCGATGCGCTCGATCGTTTCGGAACGCGGCTCGAACAGCGCTTTACCCGCGCGGAAATCGAAGGGATGATGACGCGCTGTGGTCTCGAAGGGATCGAGTTTCGCGAAGGACCGCCGTTCTGGGTCGCCGTTGGCACCAAGCGGCGCGGCGCCTGAATGAAACTTCTATTCTGGATACCGGCACTCGGCGGTCGAGGCGGTGGCGCCGAGCGAGTGCTCAGCATTGTAGCGTCAGGCCTGGCGCAGCGAGGGCATGACGTCGCGGTGGCGAGTGCCGATCGACCGGCAACGCCAAGCTTTTACGCGTTCGATCCCGCTGTCCGGAGGGCCTGCCTCGGAAAGCGACCCGGTGCGTCCTGGCACCCCGCGGCACTTTCGCGACTGCGCGCCGAGCTCGCGCTCAAACGGCCTGATGTCGCCATCGGCTTCATGTTCGCGGGTTATGCGACGCTCGCCGCCGCCGCGGCAGGAACGGGCGTGCCCGTCGTTGCAAGCGAGCACACTGCCTTCGACCATTATCGCCGACGGGGCGTTCAGTCCGGCCTGCTCCGCAGCCTTCCACGCCGGTTCTCAGCGTTCACGATTCCGTCCGAACGCGTGCGGCTTGGCTATCCGCAGGCCATCGCAGACCGCACGACCGTCATTCCGAACCCATTGCCGAAGATGATCTCCGATCGGCGAGACCGGCGCGTCAACTGCGTCCGCAAGCGCCTGCTCGCCGTCGGTAATCTGCGCGAGGAAAAGGGGCATTCGGTCCTGATCGAGGCCTTCTCGAGGATCGCGACTGCTCACTCCGACTGGGAGTTGCGGATCGTCGGAGAGGGTCCGCTCAGAAGCGCTCTTGAGCGAGCGATTGGAAACGAGGGCCTCAGGGGCAGGGCGGAAGTCGCGGGGGTCGTCACCGACATCGCAACCGAATATGCCGAAGCGGACCTGTTCGTGATGCCGTCATCCTATGAGAGTTTCGGCCTGGCGACGGCCGAAGCTCTCGCCGCGGGTCTCCCTGCAGTGGGATTCGCCGACTGTACGGGTACGAACGAGATCATCCAGGACGGCCTCAACGGCCTGCTCGTGCGAGGTCCCGATAGGGCGGAAGCGCTTGCCGCGGGCCTCTCGCGCCTTATGGGCGAGCCTGCGTTGCTCGCCGAATTTTCGAGTCGCGCTCCGCAAACCGTGGCCGAGTATGAAGCCGAAGGAATTGTCATGCGTTGGGAAGAGTTGCTGCAATCCGTCGTCTCTAGCCCGGATGCTCGCAAGTAGCCCGTTCATCACCGCCCAAGAGCTTCTGGGGGACTCGAATGCGATACGACGCGCCTGTCGCGAGCGTCCAGAATAGAACTGCGTTCGCGAGCCGACGATTGCAGCTTGCTCTGACGGCGTGGCTGGCGGCCATCATCCCCTTCCTGCTGCGAGTCGGCAGCGGAGCCCCTCTCGAGCCGCAGTTGTGGAATGCGCTGTGGTTCAACGCGATCGCGGTGTTGGTGGCCTTTTGGGTGAGGTTGTCGATCGAGCCGTATCCCGGCATTCGTCAGAGCTATGTGATCCTCCCCGCGGCGGCCGTGGGCCACGGGACCGTACTCTTCATCCTGTTGATGACCCGCTTGCCCTACGATCGCGTAGGGCTGGTTCTCGGCTTCATCATCCACATTTATCTAGCCTACGCTATTTGGTTCCTGGTCCAGCGGCGCCTTCGCATGAGAATCGGCGTCGTTCCAGTCGGGCAGGTGCACGACCTGGCCCGCATCGGGAGTGTCGAGTGGGTGCCGCTCTCTGCTCCGTCGCTGCAGGAAGCCCAGCTCTACGATGCGCTGGTTGTGGACCTGTCGGAAGACGTCCCCGACGATTGGGAACGGATGCTTGCCGACGCCGCGGTGACCGGCCTCATGGTCTACCAGGCCAAACAGCTCGCTGAATCGCTCACGGGCCGAGTCCAGATCGACCATCTGTCGGAAAACAGCTTCGGCATGCTGATACCGGGCCGCGGCTATTTCTACCTTAAATCCCTCGTCGACTGGGTTGCAGCGCTGGTCGTCGCGCCGTTCGTGTTGCCGGTGATCGTGATCATCTCGATCATAATCCGACTCCATGACGGCGGGCCTGCCTTGTTCAAGCAACTGCGAGTTGGCCGCGCCGGCGCGCCGTTCCTGGTCTACAAATTCCGGACCATGGCCAGCGAGCCGCTGCCCACGCAGGAGAGCGACGCGCAAGAGGCGCTTGCCACGTCTCATTCCGACCCGCGGATCACCCGGCTCGGAGCGCTTCTTCGCAAGACCCGCCTCGACGAGCTTCCCCAGATCCTCAACATCCTGCGCGGCGAGATGAGCTGGATCGGGCCGCGTCCCGAGCCGGAGGGCCTTTCGCCGCTCTTTGTGGCGAGCATCCCCTTTTACCGCTACCGCTATGTCGTGAAACCCGGAATTACCGGCTGGGCTCAGGTCAACCAGGGCTATGTGAGCGGGATCGATCAGATCGCCCTCAAGCTCCAGTACGACTTCTACTATATCAAGAACTTCTCGGCCTGGCTCGACGTGCTGATCTTCTTCAAGACGCTGAAGACGATGTTCACGGGATCCGGCGCACGCTAACCGCGCTGGCATCGACAGAAACGCCCGATTCGACCGCAACCAGCCGACCCTTGTCCAGTCGGATGACCACATCGCAATTGACGATTGAGGTCGGTCGGTGGGCGATGACGACGATGGTACGCCCCTGGTTCGCCATTGCGTCGAGCGAGGCGAGGATCGCGGCTTCCGTTTCATCGTCCAGGGCGCTGGTCGCTTCGTCGAGCACGACAACGGGCGCGTCCTTGTAAAAGGCGCGGGCGATTGCGAGCCGCTGCCTTTGTCCGCCCGACAGGCCGATACCGCGCTCGCCGATCAGCGTGTCGTAGCCGTCTGGCAGCTGAGCGACGAAGCCGTCCAGCTGCGCATGTTTCGCGGCCGCGCGCACTCTATCGAGGTCGATCTCTGTTTCCCGGGTCCCGAATGCGATGTTTCGTGCGATCGTCGTGTCACCGAGGAAGGCGGACTGCGGAACGTGCGCTATCGAACGGTGCCAAGCGGCCCGCGTGCTCCGATCGAGCATAATCCCATCAATGGAAATCCGCCCCGACGAGGGGTTCAGCAGCCCCATCAGCAGGTCGGCGAGTGTGCTTTTTCCGCTGCCCGTCCTGCCGACGATCGCCACACGCAATCCTCCTCGGATTCGAAGACTGACGTCCTCGAGTGCCGGCGAGCTCCGTCCCGGATAAGTGAAGGAGACGTCCTCCACCCGGATTTCATGCTCCAGCTTGAGCGGAGTCGGCAGTGACTCCACTGGGGTGACGGGCAGACTCAGCGCTTTCAGGACGTCCGTCGTCACGAGCCAGTGCCCAGCCACCTTCGACCAAGCGTTGTAGACCTGCTGGACAAGGGGAAGCAGGCGCTGCGCTCCCAACACCAGCGCTCCGAGGACCGGCACGGCAGCGCCCAGACCCTGCTCGCGGGAAAGATACAGCGCCAATGCGGCGACGAGTATCAGGCTTGCAGCTTCGATAATGTACCTTGGAGCCGAGCCGATCAGTGCATTGCTGACATGTGCTTGGTTGATGCGGCGATCGGCAGCTGCGAATTCCTCGACGAACTGCGCTCTAGATCCGTCGATGATGATGTCGCGGATGCCGCCGACGCTTTCCTGCACGACCCGGACCCGCTGAGCGATGTAACGATCGAATGCCCGTGAGTTCGCCTGCAGACGCGCGCGCGAGGAACCTGTCGCAAGAAGGTAAAATGCGCCGATGAACGCGATCGCCACCACGGACGTCGCCGGATCGATTGCCAACAGCGCCCCGACGATGAACAGCGAAAGCAAGAGCGGCGATCGCGCAATAGAAGACCTGCAGCAGCACGTCGAAGACGAGCAGCTCCGCCTTGTGCAGCGCGGTCAGCAGGTCCGTGCTGCCGTGCTGGAGGTGATAGTCGTAAGGCTGCGACAGGATCCGTTCATGGATTTCCACCGCGAGCTCGTGGCCGAAACCAAACACGAAAGAATGGGTCGACCAGACGAGCTGGACCCTCACTATCGCAGCCACGACCGCAATGGTGGTGAACAGGCCGGCCGCCGCAACCAGCATGTCCCAGTTCGTCTGGGCGCCGAAGGCGGCCAGTGTCGGCCCGATCAGCGGGAATTCCCGGGCTCGCTCGGGTTCGGCGAGCATGGCAAGGAAGGGCACCACCGACGCGAGGGTTGCGAATTCCGCGACTGCGCCCGCGAGCATTAGTGCCAGCAAGGTGTAGAACTGCCTGCGGCGGGCAGGGGTCATTACGGCGAACAGGCGCCTCATGGCCGGTACGAACTTCACTTCGACGTCGGAGGCCAATTGTTCGATCCTGCTGCTCGGTGGGCCAGTCGAACAGCCCGCGGGCATTGTAGTCAAGCAGCGGTCGCGGGCCATGCGCGCTTAACCAGGCGTTCGTTCCGGCCTAGAGGATGATCGAATGTGTGGAATCGCCGGCATCTTGTCGTTTGAACCGCCGGAGCCCGCGTTGCTCAGGCGCATGACGGACGCGATCGAACATCGGGGCCCGGATGACGAGGGCGTTTGGGTGGACCGCGACAACGGCGTCGGTCTCGGCCATCGTCGTCTGTCCATCGTCGATCTCTCGCCCTCTGGACATCAGCCGATGCTCTCTCCGGACGGGCGCCTGGTCCTCAACTACAATGGCGAAATCTACAACTATCGTGCGCTGAGGGCCGAGATCGAGGCCTGCGGAGTCGTTCCCGAAGGCGGCTGGCGTGGGCATTCCGACACGGAAGTCCTGCTTGCGGCGATCTCGGCCTGGGGACTCGAGGTCGCTTTGTCGAAGGCTGTGGGAATGTTCGCGCTTGCGTTGTGGGACGCGTCGAGCCGTACGCTGACCCTCGCTCGCGACCGGTTCGGTGAAAAGCCGCTCTACTACGGCTGGGCCGGGAAGACCTTCCTGTTCGGCTCCGAGCTGAAGGCGCTTCGACTTCATCCCGACTTCGACAATCCGGTCAGCCGCCGGGCTCTCGGCCTTTTTGCCTCTCGCGCCTACGTCCCCGCGCCATTTTCCATCTTCGAGCGCGTTTACAAGCTTCCACCCGGCTGCATCCTTCATGTCACCCAGGACGCGTGCGCGGCTCCGCGGAACGAGCCGCCGGAGGAGGGCGCAGACGGCGAGGGACTCCGGCTTCGCCGCTACTGGTCGTATCGCGACGTCGTCCGGCGTGGCCTCGCCGATCCGATCGCCGATGAGCGGGAAGCGCTGGAGCAACTCGAACAGACCCTCGCGTCTGCGATCAAAGACCAGTCCGTCGCGGACGTGCCGGTAGGCGCATTCCTGTCAGGGGGCGTCGACAGCTCGACGATCGTGGCGCTGTACCAGCATCATTCGAACATCCCGGTGCGGACCTTCACGATCGGCTTTGACGAGGCCGGCTATGACGAGGCGGATCACGCCCGGGCCGTCGCGGAGCATCTCGAGACGGTCCACGACGAATATCGGGTGACGGTCCGCGAGGCGATGGACGCCATCCCGCTACTTCCGACCATGTACGACGAGCCCTTCGCCGACTCGTCGCAAATCCCGACCTATCTGGTCAGCCGCTTCGCCCGTCGGCAGGTCACGGTGGCCCTGACGGGCGACGGAGGCGATGAGCTCTTCGGCGGCTATGTCCGTCACTTCGCGGCACCCCGAATGTGGCGACGGGCGCAGCGGATCCCGGTGCCCCTGCGCTCAGCCGCTGGGGCGACGCTGGGCCGTATCCCGTCGCGCTTTTGGAATTCCGCGGGACAGGTTTTTCCGGGCCAGATCCAGCCGCATTTTGGCGAGAAGGTGCAGAAGACAGCGCAGGTCCTGGGAGCCGCCCGCAATTTCGACGACGTCTACCGAAGCTTTCTCGACGAATGGAGCGGCGATGGCCGTTCCCCGGTCCGCGGGAACGATGGCTTGCTACCCTTCGACCTCGATGTGGGCACGCCGGCGCCGGAGGCGTTGCGAGTCATGTATTGCGACGTAGTTTCCTATTTGCCGGACGACATCCTCTGCAAGGTGGATCGGGCATCGATGGCCGTCAGCCTCGAAACGCGGGTTCCGTTCCTCGATCACCGGGTAGCCGAGCTTGCTGCCCGTATCCCGCTCGGCTTCAAGCTGCGCGACGGCAAGGGCAAGCACGTCATTCGCGAACTGCTCTATCGCCATGTCCCGCGAAAGCTGATCGAGCGGCCCAAGACCGGATTCGCGGTCCCGGTTGCGCAGTGGATCAAAGGTCCGCTGAGAGGCTGGGCCGAGGACTTGCTGGACAGCCGCAGGATGGCGGAGGAGGGCTGGTTCGATGCCGGTATCGTTCATCGTCGCTGGCAGGATCATTTGAGCGGCAGGCGTTCGTCGCCTCAGGCGCTCTGGGCGATACTGATGTTCCAGTCCTGGTTGCGGGCGGAAAAGGGCTCTGTTGCTGTCGCCGCCTGAGTCAGGAGGCCTGCGGCTTCTTGCTATGCGGGAGCGCTGAGGCTCCTTTGGCGTGGATAGGGCGCGGCAGGCGCCATTCGACCACATCCTTGCCGGCATCTGAGCGACTGGCGGAATTCCGGCTCCATGCGACGCCTTTCAGCGCGAGGCGCAAAGCGGCGGGACTCAGTGCAGCCAATCCCGCCCAGCCGAGTGCGACGATCGTCTTCAGGTCCGGCTGAAGCTCTCCCCTCTGAAGTAGTCGCTTGAGCAGCCTTGGGCGATGACCGGACCACAGCACTATCGATCCGCGAGCCCTGAAGACCCGCGGGTCTACCCTCGCCGGTTTGGCCTGCTCGGCCAGCAGGGCTTCATAGTCCGAGCCGCGATCGAGCGCCTCGACGCAGCGGTACATCAGGTCCGTGGCGCGTTCGATGCGCTCGGGCTGCGTGGAATCCAGGCGGGTGCTGCTGTGCGAGTGCCGGTGTTGGTACAACGGCTCGGGAATGGTCAGCACCTTCGCGAAGCCGGCGATCCGAAGGAACAGGTCCAGGTCTTCCCAATAAACGCATTGCTCGCGGTAGCCGCCGGCGCGGTCGAACAGCTCGCGCCGGTACATGATCGAACCGTGCGGAAAGGGAGCAAACCAGCCGCTATGCCGAAGCCTCCACGGATCCGGGCCGCGTACCTTCCGACCCTCCTCGTCGATCACGTCGCACAAGCTGCCCACGAGACCCGCCTCGGGGTGCGCGCGCAAGATCTCGAGCTGCCGCCGGAGCCGATCCGGGAGTGAGACGTCGTCGGCATCCATACGCGCGATGAGGCGCCCCTTCGCCTCACGCACTACGTAGTTGGAGCTCGCTGCCGGCCCCAGGTTCTTCTTGCCCAAGCGCAGGCGGATGCGCTCGTCCTTCGCGGCCCATTCCCTGAGGCGCTCGGTCGAACCGTCGGTTGACGCATCGTCCAGGATCACGAACTCGAAATCGCGGTGGGTCTGTTCGAGGATGCTCCGGACGGCCGCATCGAGATGCGGCAGCGCATTATGCACCGGCATCACGACGCTGAGCGTCGGGTTGCTCAAGGCAGGGGGCATCGATCGGATCTCGGCACGTAGGTTCGCAAGGGACCGCGGCCCCACGCCGCTGCGAAAGCACGAAAGACTTTGATTTAGCAAGCTTGCTGCCCCACTCCGGTCGCGCATGAAGGGATGCGTGTCGCTCTGGATCGGCGAGAGCCTTGGGCCGGTCGAGCGTGCCTGCCTTCGTTCGGTCCTGAGGCAAGGTCATTGCCTGACGCTCTATTGCTACGGCTCTGTCGCCGGGGTTCCGGAAGGCGTCATCGTCAAGGACGCGGGTCGGATCATTCCGAAGACCGAAATCTTCCACCACGATGCGGGGAGCGTCGGCCATTTCTCCGACTGGTTCCGGTACGAGCTGCAAAGCCGGAGCCTGGGTACTTGGGTCGACACGGACGTCTATTTGCTGCGGCCGCTCGACGAGGAGCGGGCGTATCTATTCGGAGAGCAGGCGCCAGGCATAGTCAACAATGCGGTCCTTCGAATTGCGCCAGGCTCACCGATTTTGCCGGAACTGCTCCGTCCTTTCAGGGAAGCCGTCACGCCGGCGTGGCTTCCGTTGCGCGCAAGGCTTGCCGCCAGGCTGCGCGAGCTGGTGCGGGGAAAGGCCGACCTCGGCCGGCTCCCCTGGGGTAGCACGGGACCACAGGCCCTAACGGCGCTGGCTCGCAAATATTCGCTGATGTCCGAGGCGCTTCCAGCAGATGTCTTCTATCCGGTCGCATGGCAGCGGGCGGATTGGATCCTCGATTCACGGATCGATCTTCGGCAAGTCGTGAGCGAACGGACGGTCGCCGTGCACTTGTGGAACGAGTGCATCCGGACGTTCAAGGATAAGCCGGCGCCGGAGGGCTCCTTTCTCCACAGGCTTCAGCGCGAAGGTGCAGGCTAGGTCTTCGCCCAGCGCGGGGGAACCTCAGGCGCCTGCCATTCGATTTCGCGTCCCCAGGATCGCTGCCTTAGCCGGTCGAAATGGTATTGTTGGGATGGCAGAAGGCCGGACAGCGCCCAAAGAAACCTCGCCAGCAACTCCGACTTCCAGCCGCCGGGATAGACGCTGAAAGGATCCATGCGGATCCCAAGCTGCGCGGCCTCGTCGCGATACTGGCGCAT
Source organism: uncultured Alphaproteobacteria bacterium (assembly GCA_963829625.1). GTDB lineage: Bacteria > Pseudomonadota > Alphaproteobacteria > Sphingomonadales > Sphingomonadaceae > Sphingomicrobium. Next base: position 46,550 of record CAWHJH010000007.1, read on the forward strand.
CACACGCGCTGCGGCGATCCACGATCTTCCCGGCAGCTTGGATGGCGCGATGCTGTACCAGAGGAACAGTCGCACGAAGGCTGCGTCGAATGGAGTTCGCAGGGACCCGTGGAGTTCGGCGCCTTCAACATAGCGTCTGCCGAGGACTATCGTCTTGAGCCGGTCGAAGCGGCGCGCATCGGAGTTTCCGCGGGTGACCGATGGCCCGACGATTGCGCGGTAGGCCCGGAACTCGGATTTGAAATACCGCGTCACGAGAAGCGGCAGGACGAAGGCCTCGATCGGTGTCGCTTCATACACGCAATATTCCGGAAACCGCAGGCGCGTCCGCTTCAGGAAATCCATGGCGAACCATTTGGCTGGGACCGTCTCCATGGCATCCGGCGGGGCGGGGGCGTCGGCAACCTCGTGAAGGCCGGGGGCGATGGGGCAGGACACGCCGAGCCATGGGTGATGGAAGTCCCACGCGATGACGTCGACGGCCGGCCACCCGGACGTTTTAGCCAGTTGGATCGCGTCCAGGTCGATCACGTCGTCGGAATCGACAAACCAGACCCACTCGCCGGTCGCGCGGTCCAGCCCTGAATTTCGTGCCGCGCCGGGCCCGCCGTTCTCCCGTTCGACGATGATGACAGAGCATTTCGCACTAGCCTGAAATTCTCGAAGTACGGCTACGGTGTCGTCGGTCGAACCGTCGTCGACGAAGATCAATTCGACATCGTCCTCGGGCCGGAGCTCGCGAAGCACGCCGAGCAGCGGCCGGCATTTCTCCGCCGAATTGTGGAATGGGACGATGATCGACAGGAAAAGGCTCACCGCGCGAGTTCCTCATCGAGCCGTGTCAGCGTCGCGATCCGGCTATCCTCCAATGCGGTAAGGAGGTTCTTGCTGGGCAAGGCTTCCTTTCTCGGATCGCAATCGAGGAAGCGAGCGTCCGTAGCCGCCGTTCCCCGCTTGAAGGCGCGACGCGATACGAACCGCCAGCTTCTGAAGGCGAGCCATTCGCTCGTCCATCGCGGATCATGCCGCAAGGCCTCAGCGAGCAACCCCGCGCTTCGCCGATATTCCCCCTTCCACGCGAAGCCCTCGGCCAGCTCCGCGCACCTCCTCCCGTGCGCCCAATCCCGCACGAACCCGGGGACCTGCGGGAACAGCGCGTCGATCCGGCTGCGGGCCTTGCGCCAGCTGGCGAGCATGTTGTCCGGCCGCGCCGAGAGCGAACCGGGTCGCACGCGATAGCCCACGAGATATTCCGGGACATGATCAATGACATGATCCGCGCTGATCCGAAGCTGAAGCAGCAGATCCTCCCAGCTGCTAAGCGTCTCGTCGTAACCGCCAAGCTCTCGAACGACGTCGCGCCGCATCAGGACCGAGCTATTGCCGCCGACCAGGCTTTCGTAGATTCCCCGGCACAGTGCGCGAGGTGGAAAGCGCTGGGGCGGACCGTCGCGGTGAACACGGCTCTCGGCATCGATGTATCGAACCCATGTGTAAATCAGGGCGGCAGCGGGATTGCGCCGCGCGGCTTCCATTTGCCGTTCGAGCTTTGCGGGATGCCACAGATCGTCCGCATCGAGGCGCGCGACATATTCTCCTCGGGCGAGCGCAAGGCTCGAATTGAGCGCGGCCGAAACTCCACCATTCTGCCGCCTATGCAATGACACTCGCGTGTCTCGGGCTGACAGCGCCTCTGCGATCTCGGATGTTGCGTCGGTCGACCCGTCATCGACGACAATGATCTCGACGTTCTCGTAAGAACCTTTGAGAGCGGACTCGACGGATTCGCGGAGCGTGGACGCCGCGTTGAACGCCGGGACGATGACGGAAATCAAAGGTTGCGCCATGGATTGTTCAGGCAATCCCCGGGTCGCCACTGCCACGGGATACGCCGGGCCCATCGCCTCGAGAGATGGTGGAGGTCCTTGTTCGAGCCCCTTCGTTCACCAGCCTGAGATTGAAGGTCGAGAGTCCGGGTGCGGTTCGCTGCATGGAAGCCTTCCTGAGCAGAAGGCAACACTAGGCCAAACAGCGGTCGATTAGCCATGCAAGCGGAGCATAGGCTGGTCGGCGCCTGCTAGGCACTGTTCTAGCATGCCCGTTTCGCCGAAAAGCGGCGGGCTCATGTTCGAGATGTCCCGAATCATACCTGCCTCGCCTCGCCTGTCGACGGCCGTCCGGCTCTATGTCGCCGCCTCGCTTGCGATCTGGATCAGCAAGATTAGTGCGCTTTATGGCCATCATGCGGTCTGGTCGGAATACAGTATCCTTTACGTCGCCGTCGTAGGCGCCGTTTCCTCCTGGCGGGAAATCCTGATTGTCCTTGCGCTGAGCGCGCTCTTCTACGTCGCCGGTCGAGCCCTTGCCGAAAGGCGCACGGCATTGCGCAGAGTCGACGCGTTGATCCTGCTTACCTTAGCTCTTGTCGGCCTGCTCAACTACGTCAATGCCGAGCTTCTGGCGAAGCTGGGCTCGCCGCTCACGCTTCCATTGATCCACTACTCAGACATCTTCGCCAGCGAGCACGGACGCAGCGCGATTATTGCCTGGGTCGGCAACGAATTCATCCTGCTCGGCGTCGGAATGCTGATCATGCTCGTCTTGATCGACGCCTTGCTCCGCCGATTGCTGAAGTCGCTGCCGAAGGCTCCGCTGCTTGCGCTGCTCGCCCTCGGGACGACTACGACCGCAGTGGTCGGGATCGTCCGAAGCCCGGCACCCCCCAGCCACTCTGAGAGCGCAACGGCTGCACTGCTCGCTTCTTTCCGCTACCTCGACCCGCCCGATGCAGCCACCAACGTAGCGCCGCCATTTCGGCTCGGGGGCCTCGAGGCGGGGCTGCCGCGGTCGATGAAGGGCGAAGCGCGGCGCAACGTCATTCTGATCGTGCTTGAGGGCGCTGCCGCACAGTATCTCGATCTCTACGGCGGCGACTTCCGAGTTACTCCGCGTCTCGCCGCTCGCGCAAGGCACTCGGTAGTCGTCGAACGAGCTTACGCGCAGAGTGTCTCCTCGGCAGTGGCGTTACGCACCATGCTGAGCTCGCGTTATCCTTATGTATCTCCGAGGGGGCCTCCTGACGGACTGGAGTTGCGTGACAAGCAAATGCTCCCGGAACTGCTTCGAAACGCGGGCCTACGCACCGCTTTCTTTCACTCGAGCGACACGGGCTTCGGCGGCGTAGACGACTTCTTGGCCCAAGCCGGCTTCCAGACGATTCGCGACCATGGCGATCGCCGCTGTCTCGGACAGACGCTTAAGGACCGCTACAGTTCGTTAGGCAATCTCGACCGTTGCACTTTCGTAGACCTTGTGCAGTGGATCGAGGAACGCCCGGCCAAGCCTTTCTTCGCAGTCTTGTGGACCTTCCAAAGCCACTATCCGTATTTCGCCGAGACACTGCGTTCGCGACGGCTTGATCCTGCCGCAATACCGGCAAAGCGGGGTCGGGAAGAAAAGCAGAGATACTTTGACGCCCTCGCCGAAGCAGACGCGTTGATCGATGCACTGCTCCGCCGGCTGGAACACGCGGGGCAGCTCGAACAAACGCTTGTGATCGTCACTGCCGACCACGGTCAGGCCTTCGGCAATCGTGGCACCTACGGAAACGGAACTTCGGTCCACGAGGAGAGCGTTCGTATCCCGCTGATCCTCATCAACTCAGGTCTGCGTGCAGGTTCGTTCGGAAGGATCAGCGGCCAAATCGACGTGGCTCCGACGATACTCGATGTGCTCGGCCTCCGGCCCCCCGACGCTTGGGATGGCGTTAGCCTCATCGCCGCGGTGCCGGAACGACCGATTTATTTCGTCAACACGACGGCAGACCTCGTGCTCGGCTATCGAGTTCGGGACCGTAAGGTGATCACCAACCTCGTCCGAGGCACCACGGAAATCTACGATCTCCGCTCCGATCCGACAGAACGGCATGATCTTTCGTACGCGCTTGGCGACGCTCGCATTCGCCAAGAGCAGGCATGGCTCGCCCTCTGGGCTAGTCGGGTGAACAGAGATTGGGAATCGCGTGCCGGCCAGAACGCGGGAAGAAGGTAACTTTGACTTCGAGCGGGGCGCCGCCTTGAGCGCATATACCTTCCGGGAAGGACGAGCTGGGGCCCTTCATCTGGGCGTGCATCGCGGCTGTTATCGACCGCCGGAGTCGCAGCGGCGGTAAACGGTTGCCAAACGGGGGCTCACTCCGTTTCAACAGGGCCGCGCGTCGATTAGCTTACCAAAGCTAATCCTGGGGTGGGGCCTCAATGCGTGGAACCTTGTTTGCCGGCTCATTGCTGGCTTTGACCGTCTCGGCGGCGACGCCGGCGCAGACTGCCGGCTATTGGGCTGCGACGGACGCCTCGTCCGCGCGTATCCTGGCAGCCCATAATCGCGAGCGTGCACGTGTGGGTGTTGCCCCGCTTCGGTGGGACCCGGTGCTGGCGGCCTCTGCTGCTTCTTACGGCCCGGCACTCGCGCGGATTGGTGGACTGCGGCATTCGCCGAGGGCGGCACGGGTTGGCCAGCGCGAGAACCTCTGGATGGGAACGCGCGGCGCTTTTTCGCCCGAGCAGATGGTCGGCAACTGGATCGCCGAGAAGGCCCATTACCGGCACGGCCAATTCCCGTACGTCAGCCGTACTGGCAACTGGTCTGATGTGGCCCACTACACCCAGGTAGTCTGGCGCGGGACGACGCATGTCGGATGCGCAATCCACCCGAGTCCTAACTGGGATTATCTCATCTGCCGCTACTCGCCACCAGGCAACGTCGACGGCCGGCGCGCGATCTGATCGATCTGAAGGCCTGAAGATTTAGCTGTAGCTAAGTCGCGCCGCGTCCGGCTAAGCGACTGCGCATGTCGATACTAGTCACGGGCGCGGGTGGATTCATCGGGGCGTCGACAGCACGCGCGCTTCTGGCTCGCGGCGAGCAGGTCGTCGGGATCGACAATCTCAACGCTTATTACGATCCAGCGCTGAAGCAGGCGCGTCTCGACGCGCTCTCGCGGGACTTCGGCGATCTATTCCGGTTCGAACGGATTGATTTCTCGGATGCCGGCGCCTTGGAAAGGTTGGGCAGCGCGTCCGACTTCGATCGGATCGTTCACCTCGGGGCTCAGGCCGGCGTTCGCTACAGTCTCGAAAATCCCGCCGCCTACTTCCAGTCGAACCTGGTCGGCCACGGCAACATGCTGGAGTTGGCAAGAAGCCGAGGTTCGAGCCATCTCGTCTACGCGTCCTCGTCGTCCGTTTACGGGGGCAACAAGTCGCTCCCTTTTCGGGTAGAGGACAGGGTCGATCATCCGCTCTCGCTTTATGCGGCAAGCAAGAAGTCGAACGAGCTGATGAGCGAGTCCTATGCCAACATTTTCCGGCTTCCGAGCACGGGTCTGCGCTTCTTCACGGTCTACGGGCCGTGGGGCCGCCCGGACATGGCGATGTGGATCTTCACGAAGGCGCTGCTTGCGGGCGAGCCGCTGCCCATGTTCAATGGCGGCGAGATGCGGCGCGACTTCACCTACATCGACGACATCGTGACCGGCATCGTCTCCTGCCTCGACAGCCCGCCGGCCGACGACGGCTCGGTGAAGGCCGGCGGAGGCACTGGGCCGCACGCGATCTACAATATCGGCAACAGCCGGAGCGAAGACCTCATGCGGGTCGTCGAGCTGCTCGAGCAGGCAACGGGACGAAAGGCGCTCTGCTCGCCGGAGCCGATGCAGCCCGGTGACGTGAAGGACACGTTTGCCGACATCAGCGCAATCGAGCGCGATCATGGCTTCAAGCCGACTACTACCATCGACGAGGGGGTTCCGCGTTTCGTCGACTGGTATCGCGAGTATCACGGGATCTGATGGTTCCCCCGATCCTCTCTCGCCTGCGGCTGCCCGTCATCGGCGCGCCGCTCTTCATCGTCTCGAACCCGAAGCTCGTCATTGCCCAGTGCAAGGCGGGCGTCGTCGGCAGCTTCCCGTCACTGAATGCCAGGCCGGCGTCGCAGCTCGACGAATGGATCCACGAGATCACCGAGGCCCTCGCCGAGCATGACAGGCAGAATCCCGATGCGCCCGCGGCTCCATTCGCGGTCAACCAGATCGTGCATCGGTCGAACGACCGCTTCGAACATGACATGCAGGTCTGTGCGAAATGGAAGGTGCCGATCGTCATTACGTCGCTCGGTGCTCGCGAGGAGTTGAATCATGCGGTCCATTCGTGGGGCGGGATCACTCTCCATGACATCATCGACGACCGCTTCGCCCGGAAGGCGATCGAGAAGGGCGCGGACGGGCTGATCGCGGTGGCGGCTGGCGCAGGCGGGCACGCAGGTCGCTGGTCGCCCTTCGCCCTGATCCACGAGATCCGCCGCTGGTTCGACGGGCCCCTGGCCTTGTCCGGGGCCATTGCGACCGGCGAGGCCGTGCTCGCCGCCGAGGCGATGGGTGCGGACTTTGCCTATGTCGGTTCGGCCTTCATCGCGACGCCCGAGGCTCGCGCGAGTGACGAGTACAAGGAAGCGATCGTCACGAGCAGCGCCGCCGACATCGTCTATTCCAACCTCTTCACGGGCATTCATGGAAATTACCTGCGCGCGTCGATCGTCGCGGCGGGCCTCGATCCCGACGATCTGCCGGCGCCCGGCGCGGATGCGATGAACTTCCAGTCTGCGACGGGTGCCAAGGCGTGGCGGGACATTTGGGGATCGGGGCAGGGGGTCGGCGCGGTCGACGCCGTGATGCCCGCCGGTGAGCTCGTCGCGAAGCTGGCAGAGGAATATACGGCGGCGAAAGCGCGGGTCTGCGCTAGCTGATCTTCGCCAGCTTCTCTCGCCAGTCGGGGGGAATCTCCGCTGGGCGCCGGGTGGCGCGGTCCACCACGACATGCACGAACTCGCCTTCCGCTGCCGCGCTGTCCGATCCTTCGGCGAAAATGCCGATGCGATAGCGGATGCTCGATCGGCCAAGCTCCGCGACGGTCAGTCCGACTTCCACGGGCTGGGGAAATTCGAGCGGTGCGGCGTAGGTACAGTGGGTCTCGACCACGAGGGCGATCGGATCACCTTGTGCGATGTCGAGCATGCCCTGCTCGACCATCCAGGCGTTCACGGCGCTGTCGAACCATTCATAAAAGACCGTATTGTTGACGTGCCCGTAGGCATCGTTGTCGGCCCAGCGAGTGGTCATCCGACGCCAAGTCCTGAATTCGGTCCGGGAGGCCGGCGGCTTTCGGCTCACCAGGCGGCCTCGTAGAGGCGCTGGGCGTCCGCTTCGCTGATCTCGCACGGATTGTTCACCAGCAACCGCGTCTGCTTCATCGCCTCGCGGGCGAGCGTCGGTGCCTCCGAAATGTCGATCTCATAATCGCGGAGGCGGGTTGCGATCCCGCTCTCGCGGACTAGCTGGTCAAGGCGATCGATGAGCAGGGCCACGCGCGCCTGGCTTCCTTCCGCCTCGCACTCCGGAACGACGATCGGTGCCAGCTCGGCGTAATGCTCACGCGCGGCCTCCGAATTATGCTGGAGCACGTGCCGGAGCATCAGCGCATTCGTCACTCCATGCGGCAGGTGATGCAGCCCGCCGAGCGGGTAGGCGAGGGCGTGCACGCCCGCGACCGGCGCGTTGGAGAAGGCCAGGCCTGCCAGGTGCGCCCCCAGGAGCATCGCCTCGCGCGCCTGCAGGTTTTGCGGCTCGGTGCAGGCGATGAGGAGATTGGCCGTGAGCAAGGCGGAGCGCCTCGCGTGAGAGCGCGTCGGACAGCGGGTTCTTCAATCTTGCCGAGGTGTAGGCCTCGATCGCGTGCACGATGGCATCCACGCCGGTCGCGGCCGTCACGCCGCGAGGAAGACCTACTGTCAGCGCTGGGTCGAGCACGGCCCAATCGGCGGTCAGCGGCCGGGCGTTCACGGCCAACTTCACACCACCTTCGCAGGTGATCACCGAAATGGGCGTCGCTTCGGAGCCGGTCCCAGCGGTGGTCGGAACGAGCACGAGGGGCAGCCGCTCGCCCTTCGCGACGTCCACGCCCCAAATTTCGTCCAGATTGTCTCCGGAGCCGAGCAGATAGGCGGCGAGCTTCGCCACATCCATGGGGCTGCCGCCGCCAAACCCCACGACGGACCTCGCGCCAGCGGAGCTCTCCGGCCTCAACCGCAGCTTCCAGCGTTGTCCGGGACGGGTCGGCCTCGACCTGATCGAATATGGTCACAGGCCGGCCCGATGCTTCGAGCGCCTGGAGGCTGGAGTTGACGAGCCCGAGTCCGACCAGCTGTTCGTCCGTCACGAACAGAACGGGCCCTTCAGGCAACAGGTCGAGAATCGCTTCGGACTTGCCGGCGCCAGCCATCAGCCGCGGCCCGGGATGGAAAGTGAAGCTGCGCATCACGCGCAGATTAGCGTCGGTCAGCCGAGATTCCCACCAAGGCCTCGCTCGAGCCGACCCATCAGCGCGCGCGCTGGGCTGGCGACGGGTTCCTCCGTGACAACGCCTTCGTCGATGCGCTTGATTCGAGCGTAGAGCTCGCCACTGGCCTCGATCAGGCGTTGGGCGGCGGGGGGTAGCTGCGCGACAAGCTCGGGATCGCTCTCGCCGGCGTGACCCAGCCGGCGCTCGGGACGCCGTCCTTCCTGCCCGGGGATCTCGCCGGTCTCGATTGCCCGCTGGGTCAGCAGCCAGGCTACGATATGCATGATCCGGGTCGTGACCTTGAGCGATTCGCAGGCAAACCCGACGCGGACGAACGGTTCGAGCGAGACCCGGTCGCCGCGGCCGGCATCATCGAAGTAGGATCGCGCCTCGTCGGCAAGCAGCATCGCCTCTGTATAGAGACTGTCGATCAGCCTGGAGGTGATCCGCGCCTCGGACGGCGGATTGATCGAATCGTCCATCGCCTAACCAGTGCCATTCTTCCTGCGTTCTGAAAACGTCCGAGACGTTCCGGCGGTCCCTTATTTACCGTTTTCAGTCCCGTCGCGGGACAGGATTTCAGGCGATGATGTCCGGAGTGTTCCGGTCGATCATGAGTTGGATGTGATCCTTCAAATGGAGCTTCCGGCGCTTGAGTCGAGCGATCTCCAGCTGATCGTAAAGCGGCTCGGCGGAAAGAGCGGTGATCTGCTCGTCGAGGCGCCGGTGCTCCGCCTTCATCGCATCAAGTTCCTCGCGGATCGCTTCGTCCATCATTTCGTCTTGAACTACCCCACTCGCACTTCACCGTCATTGCCCAAGTGCCGCGATGAGCCGCGACTCCAGTCGGGCGGATGGACCTCCAGAATACGCGACAAAGGGTCAGAAAAATGTTTTACTGCCGACGCTGTTCAGACGCATTCAAGGAAAGGAATGGCACCGATGGACAAGGCAAATGTCGAGGAGCTCACATCTCAGCACGCTTCTCTCGCCGCACAGATCGACGAAGAAGAGCACCGCCCGCTCCCCGACATGATCAAGCTTCATGAGCTCAAGAAAGAAAAGCTCAGGCTTAAGGACGAACTAGCCGGCCACTTCCACTAGGAACGGCTGTCCGCGGGACGGCAATCAGTCGTCCCGCGACACTTTCTCGATTCGTTCGTGGCGCTCCTGCGCCTCCAGAGTCATCGTTGCGATCGGCCGGGCTTCGAGGCGGGCCAGCGAGATCGGGTCGCCCGTCACTTCGCAATAGCCATATTCGCCTGCGTAGAGGCGGCGCATCGCCGAATCGATCTTGGCGATCAGTTTGCGCTGGCGATCGCGGGTGCGCAGCTCGATTCCCCAGTCCGTTTCGCTCGAGGCGCGGTCGGCGATGTCCGGTTCGCGGAGCGAGTTGACCTGGAGCTGCGCCATGGTCTGGCGCGATTCCTCGACGATATCTTCCTTCCACGCCTTCAGCTTCCTGAGGAAGTAGGCCCTGTGCAGGTCGCACATGAACTCTTCGTCTTCGGACGGACGATAGTCTTCGGTAAGAATGATGCGATCGAACGGTACCGGTTGACCGCCGTACAGGTCGACAAGAGCAGTAGCCATTGAACCCCTCCCAGCTCGGCCGGCCATGCTCCCCCGAGCTTGCCGGACACCCCGTATGCACCCGCCACTGACTGCGGCCGGGCCACCGGTACAGCCGGGGCGGATTAGGTCGACTTTCCCGGGGCTTAGCACCCGGACTCAGTCGATTTACCCCCACCGGCCGCTATAAATAAGCGGGTTCGCCTTAACAAGGACTGTCAAACAGCAGGTGAATAAATGGCAATTCTGTTGCCGAATTAGCGCATTAGCAGCCGGTTGCGGCTTGCGCGCGGCTCCCCCATAGCCGCCCTTCATGCGAATTCTTCTAACCAACGACGACGGCATCAATGCCCGCGGACTCGACCTGCTGGAGACCGTCGCACGGCGGTTTTCGGACGACATCTGGGTGGTTGCTCCAACCGAAGAGCAGTCCGGGGCCGGGCACTCGCTGACACTCACGCAGCCCGTGCGGGTCCGCCGGCACGACAATCGCCGTTTCTCCGTCACCGGCACGCCCACCGACGCAGTGATGATGGCGCTAGCGCACATCATGAAGGATTCGCCGCCAGACCTCATCCTCTCTGGGATCAATCGCGGCGCGAACCTCGCCGAGGACGTGACCTATTCAGGCACGGTTTCAGCGGCGATGGAGGGAGCGCTCGCCGGAGTGAGGTCGATCGCCCTCAGCCAGGCCTATTCCCGCGAGGGCATGGGGGACACCGTCCCGTTCGGCGCGGCGGAAGCCTGGGCCGAGAAAGCGCTGGCGCCGATCATGGACATGGAAATGGCGCCTGGCAGCCTCGTCAATGTGAATTTCCCGGCGCTTCCACCGGAGCAAGTCAAGGGCGTCCGCATCTGCCGCCAGGGGATTCGAGATTATGGTCGCCTGAGGCTCGTCGAGCGCCAGGACCCGCGCGGCTACACCTATTTCTGGTTTGGTTTGGCGCCCGTCGTGGAGACCCCCGGCCATTCCACGGATCTGGAAGTCATCGCGGACGGCTATGTATCTGTGACTCCCCTGCACCTCGACCTTACGCATGACGCTTCGCTGGAGCAGTTGCGCGAACGATTCTCCTGACGCTCAAGAGGCAGGGTAGCGGATTTCCACGATCTCGTAGCTCTTCTCGCCTGCGGGAAGACGGACGATTCGCTCGTCTCCGACGCGCGCTCCCACCAGCGCCCGGGCAAGCGGAGCGCTCCAGCCGATCCGCCCGACCGATGCATCGGCCTCGTCATCGCCGACGATCGTCAATGTGCGGCGCATATCGTCCTCGTCGGCGAGCTCGACCGTTGCTCCGAACCGCACCTGGTCGCGCGCCCCCTGGGCGCCGGGCACGACGACCTTTGCGGCCTTCATGACCTTCGAGAGGTGCGCGAGTCTGCGATCGATCTCGCGAAGCTTCTTGCGGCCATAGATGTAGTCGCCGTTCTCAGACCGGTCGCCGTTCGCTGCGGCCCAGGCGATCGTTTCGACCAGCTTCGGCCGCTCGATCGAGAACAGCTCCTCATATTCGGCGCGCAGGTTCGCGAAGCCGGTGGCGGTGATGAACCGCGGTTGCCCCTGATTCATTTGCGTGCGTCTTTAGCCCGGACGGCTCTTTCCGAGGATAGCGGGAAACATGGACCGTCCCGTTCGGAGAGCTCGGGTTCATCCGGTCGTAGACGACGCTGTTCTCGATGACCCGCTGCACATAGGCCTTGGTCTCGCTGAACGGGATCTGCTCGATCCACTGCAGCACGTCCTTGCGGCCACGGGGGTCGCCGAAGCGGTTGACCCACTTTCCGGCGTTGCCGGATCCCGCGTTGTAGCTCGCGACGGCAAGCGGGACGTTGCCGTCCCAGATGTTGAGCATCCGCTGGAAGTAAGCCGTTCCGAGCATGACATTGTACGAAGGGTCTGACGTCAGTCTGTAGGGCTCGTAGGAAAGCCCCATCTTGCCGGCCTGCTCGCGCGCCGTTCCCGGCATCAGCTGCATCATTCCGCGTGCGCCCGCATGGCTGACCGCCGCGCGGTCGAACGAGCTTTCCTGGCGAGCGATGCCATGAGCAAGGGACCACATCCTCGCGCCGTTCACGTTCGCGGGCAGGCGCGGATAGGCAGTCTCGACGTAGAAGGCGCTCCCCTTCACGCGCGCCATGCGCGCGACCCAGACGCCGACGTCCTGCCGGCCGATTCGCTGCCCGAACTGCGTTGCCAGCACACGCTCGGCATCATTGTTGAGCGATTCCGACAGAGCTCGGACGAACAAGGTCTGCTCATCCCGGCGACCCTGCTGACCCGCGATCTGCGTCGCCTGGACGATACGCCTCGTAGGAAATTCGGCCCGCTGTGCCGGGCTGACTGCGAAGGTTGGCAGCGGCCCCGGCGCGGGGATGGTGCGGCCAAGCTGCTCGAGCGCGAGCTGGCCGTAGAACAGCTCGGGAAAGGCCGACGCGCGCTGGAAATAGGCCATGCCTTCCGTCACGCGGCGTGCAGACAGCGCGGCCCGACCGGCCCAGTAGAGGCCCTTCGACTGGACCTGTAGCGACTTGCCTCCGCGCGAATAGCGGTCGAACATCGCCACGGCGTCGTTGGGCCGATTGAGCCCGCTCCACGCGGCGGTCCCGCCAAGCCACATCAGCGACGTATACTTATCCCGGATTCCAATATGCTGGTCGGATACGTTCACGCCAGGCGCGAAGACGTCGTCCGTCTGCCTGGCGATGTTATAGGCAAGCGCCCACTGGCCGTTTTCAGCGGAGCTGTCGGAAAGCAGGATCTGCATTTCCAGGAAGCGCTCCGCGTCGGCGGGGCGATATCGGAAATTATGATCCCGCGCGAAAAGCTGGCGAGCGGAATGCTCCCAATTCGCATCGCGCAGGTAGCGCGCGCGGTCCATCATCAGGCCGGCGTCCGTGGTGACCTGGCCCATGACAGCCTGGTAGCGCGTCTCGGCGTCCGGCCAGCGACGCTGCAACGCAACCCGCGCAGTGAAGGCGCCGCGCCTCGTTGCCGACGTCATCGGCAGGAAACGCTCGGCGTTGCTCGCACTCTTGGCGAAGAGAAGGGCGTCCGTGCGTCGATCGTGGTCTTCCCAGGTGAGTTGCTGGCTGTAGCGCGCGAATATGGTCTGCTCGTCGCTCGCGCTGAGGTCCGAGGACGCCCAGGCGGAGCGTACGGCGACGAGCGCCTCGGCGTGGCGGCCGACTGCGCTGAGCGCATCGGCCAGCCGGGCAAAGCCGTTGCCAGTCTCGGGCGGCTTGCTGGCGAAGAAGGCGAGGACCGTCCCTGCATTTTCTCCGGACCGCATCGCCTTTTCGGCCCAGCGGCGGAGCTTCAACTCCTCGGGCCAGCCCGGATTCGCGTTCAGAAAGCGCGCATAGTCGGCGAAGCTGTAGCCGCTGCTCTGTCGCAGCCGCCGCCAGTCGTTCAGCGCATAGCCGACGCTATAGCCGGCGGTCGCCGAAGCATAGACCGGCCGCGGCACGGGGTAGGAAGTCTGCGTCGAAGCAGCCGTCGGCGTGACGAGCAACGCCGGAAGAAAGAAAGCGACACCTCTCATGCTGGACATTCTCTTTCGCCGGTCCTTATCAGTCCCTGAACAGCAGTTGATTATCCACCTCGGCGAAGCTGTCGTGAAGGCGAAAAGTTCATGTTTTACGGGTCGATACCGGCACTGGTGACACCTTTTTCCGGCAACTGTGTCGATGAAGACTCACTAAGGGATTTCATCGATTGGCAAATCGGCGAAGGAAGTACTGGACTGGTCCCGTGCGGCACGACCGGCGAGGTCGCGACCCTCGATCCAGCCGAGCATCGCCGTGTCGTCGAGATCGCGGTCGAAGTGTCCAGGGGCCGCGTGCCGGTGATTGCCGGTTGCGGCAGCTACTCCACCGCGGCGACCATCGAGAAGATGCGGGTTGCCAAGGACGTCGGCGCGGACGCCGCGCTCGTCGTCGTTCCTTATTACAACAAGCCAAGTCAGGCTGGCCTTGCCGCACATTATAGGGCCGCGGCGGAGAGCTCTGACCTCCCGATCATCGTCTACAACGTCCCCTCGCGCACCGTTGCCGACATATCGGTCGAAACGCTTGCGGAGATTTCAAAGCTGCCCACCATCGTCGGCATCAAGGATGCGACGGGCAATCTGGGTCGTGTCAGCGCCCAGCGGCTCGCGTGCGGCGAGGACTTCGTTCAGCTATCCGGCAACGATGATATGGCCTTGGGTTTCAACGCCATGGGTGGAGTTGGCTGCATTTCCGTAACAGCTAACGTCGCGCCGCGCCTTTGCGCGGAATTCCAGTCGGCCATGCGCGAGAGCAATTGGGACGAAGCCCTGAAGCTGCAGGACCGTCTCTACCCGCTGCATGCGGCGCTGTTCTCCGACGCGTCGCCCGGGCCGACGAAATATGCGCTCACCCGTGTCCGACAGGGCTACCCGGCGGAGCTGAGGCTGCCCTTGACCGAACCGTCCGATGCGTCGAAGCGGGCTGTCGACCAAGCGCTGGAGCACGCCGGTCTCCTCTAATTGGAAGTTTCGTGTCCAAGCCCCTTCCTGCACCGTTCGACAAGAAGAAGGTCGTCGCCGAGAACCGGCGCGCGCGCTTCGACTATTTCGTCGACGAACGGGTCGAGGCGGGCATTGCGCTGACCGGGACGGAGGTGAAGTCGCTGCGCCATGGCGAAGGATCGATCGCGGAGAGCTATGCGACGGTCGAGGGGGAGGAAGTGTGGCTGATCAACAGCCACATCCCTGAATACAGCCACGGCAACCGCCTAAATCACCAGCCGCGGCGCGCGCGCAAGCTGTTGCTGAAAGGGCGCGAAATCTCGAAATTGCAGGGTGCGGTGGCCCGTCAGGGGCTGACGCTCGTACCATTATCCTTATATTTCAACTCTCGAGGAAGGGCGAAGGTCGAGCTTGCTCTGGCCCGAGGCAAGAAAGTGCATGACAAGCGGGACACGGTGAAGGAGCGCGACTGGAAGCGCGAGCAGGGTCGCCTGCTGAGGAACCGTGGCTAAGTTCGTCGCTGCGTGCCGCGCCTTCATGGCCAGGCACGCGCCCTCTCGCGAAGAAGTCCAGAACAGCCGCTGGTTGAAGCCATTCGGCCAGCGCATCCGCAAATCAGACCTTTGGCGCTTCACCCGCCGCTCCGTGCCGCGCGGGGTCGCCATCGGCCTGTTCGTCGGCATTTTCCTGATGGTTCCGGGGCTCCAGATCGTCGGCGCTGCCCTGGCTTGCATGGCGCTTCGCGGCAATGTGGCGATCGCCGCCGCCATGACCTTCCTGTCCAACCCGGCCACTACGCCCTTCTTCCTGGTCGCGGCAGTCAATGTGGGCAACCAGATGGGCTTCCGAGCGGACCTCACGACCTTGCAGGTGCTCGCGACTACCCATGCAAGCGTGTGGCGCTGGCTTAC
>CAWHJH010000008.1:0-48585 GCA_963829625.1 uncultured Alphaproteobacteria bacterium
CTGGTGCAGCATCAGGCCTTGGGCCCTCCCCTACCAAATCCTTACACGCGTCTCCGGCGAAAGGTACATCTTCTGACCGGCCTGCACGTTGAAGGCGGGGTACCACGGATCGAGGTTGCGAACGATCCAGGTCCGCTGCTCCGACGGCGAGTGCGGATCAGTAATCAGCCGCTGGCGAAGGTTCGCCTCGCGGTAGTTCCGGCGCCAGACCTGCGCCCAGCCGAGATAGAAGCGCTGGTCGCCGGTCGTCCCGTCGAGAACAGGCGCCTCGGCGCCGCCAAGCGTATGCTTGTAGGCGTCGTAAGCGATTGTCAGGCCGGCGAGATCGCCGATGTTCTCGCCGAGCGTGAACGCGCCCTGGATCTTCGCGCCGGGGAAGATCTCGTACGCATCGTACTGCGCGATGAGCGACTTGCCGGCGGCCTCGAACGCCTTGACGTCCTCGGGCGTCCACCAGTCGGCAAGGCGGCCGTTCTCGTCATATTTGGCGCCCTGGTCGTCGAAGTGATGGCTGATCTCGTGACCGATCACCGCACCAATGCCGCCATAATTGATCGCCGGGTCGGCATGCGGATCGAAGAAGGGCGGCTGCAGGATGGCCGCCGGGAAGACGATCTCGCTCATGTTGAAGTTGGCGTAGGCGTTGATCGTCATGGGAGTCATGAACCACTCCCACTTGCGGACCGGGCCGCCGAGCTTGCCGTACTGATATTCGTGCTCGAACTCGGACGAGCGCATGGCATTGCCGAGCGCGTCACCGGCGCGGATTTCCAGTCCCGAATAGTCGCGCCACTGTTCCGGATAGCCGATCTTCGTCGTGAAGTTGGCGAGTTTGGCCTTGGCGCGCGCTTTTGTCGCCGGCTGCATCCAGGTCAGCTGGTCGATCCGACGTCCCATGGCTGCAACGACGTTCTTCACGAGCTCGTCGGCGGCGGCCTTGGTCTCCGGCGGGAAGTGCCGCTGGACGTAGATCTTGCTGAGTTCGTCCGCGAGCGCGCCCGACGTGAAGGTCACGCCGCGCTTCCACCGCTCTTCCTGCTGCGGAGTGCCGGAGAGCGTGGTGTTGTAGAACCCGAAGACGGTGTCATCGATCTCCTTGGGCAGGACAGCGCCGTAACCGCTCAGCGAGCGGACGAGCAGCTGGTCCTTGAGCACCTGGAGCGGCGCCGCCTGGATCGCCCTGGCGATGCCGGTGAAGGCGCTCGGCTGGTAGACGATCAGCTGATCAGCCTTCGCGCCGACACCATCCAGATAGGCGCGGAAGTTGAAGCCCGGCGAGCGGCGCTGGAGCTCGGCGATCGTCATCTTGTTATAGGTCTTGGTCGCATCGCGGCTCTCGACCTGAGTCCAGTGGGCGCGGGCGATTTTCGTTTCGAAGTCGAGGATGGCCTTGGCCCGTGCGGGAGCGTTGGGCTCGCCCGCGAGAGTCAGCATCTTCGTCAGGAATTCGAGATACTTCGCGCGGTTCTCCGCGATCTTGGCGTCCGTCTTCAGATAATAATCGCGGTCGGGCATGCCGATGCCGCCTTGAGTGATGTTCAGGATGTACTGGTCGTTCTGCTTGTCATCGAGATTGACGAAGGCAGGGAACGGACCGCCGATGCCGAGGCGGTCGGCGCGGGCCACCAAGGCGGGATAGCCGGCCTTGCTCGACAGCGAGCGAACCTCGTTCAGCCAAGGCTCGAACGGCGCCAGGCCCTTGGCCTCGATTCCCGCGGTGTCCAGATAGGTGTTGTACGCGACGCCTATCTTGCTGTTCGAATCCTTCGCCGCTTCTTCGATGATTGCCCGGGTCCGGCTCTTCGACAGATCGTCGAGCAGGGTGAACATGCCGTAGTTCGACTTGTCGGCCGGGATCGGAGTGGTCCGCGCCCAGGTGCCGTTCGCGTAGGTGTAAAAATTGTCGCCCGGAGCAACGGTCGCATCCATCCCCGCCTTGTGGAAGCCGAACGTGCCGATCTCGGGCTTGGGAGCGGCCGGCGCCTCTGCGGCCGGCGGCGCGGTCTCTTCGACCGGCGGCGGCGGAATATCGGCGGCAGGGGTAGCGCAACCGGCGAGCGCGGAGCCCGCCGCGAGAACGGCAATCAGTTTCTTCATGTCTTCGATCCCCTCAGGAAATATCCTCGACCTGCGCGCCCTCCCGCGCAGCGTAACGCCGTTGGCCCCATTTGTGACCGACCCACCAGCGCCATCCGACGAGCGACACCCAATATCCTGCAAACGCGACGATCGCGCCGATCACGGCAAGCCCGGTCACCATCGCCGGAGCCGCATCGGAGAAGAGCCAGGTAAGCCAGCGCCACACGCTTGCATGGGTAGTCGCGAGCACCTGCAAGGTCGTGAGGTCCGCTCGGAAGCCCATCTGGTTCCCCACATTGACTGCCGCGACCAGGAAGAAGGGCGTAGTGGCCGGGTTGGACAGGAAGGTCATGGCGGCGGCGATCGCCACATTGCCGCGAAGCGCCATGCAAGCCAGGGCAGCGCCGACGATCTGGAGCCCCGGAACCATCAGGAAAATGCCGACGAACAGGCCGATGGCGACCCCGCGCGGCACGGAGCGGCGGGTGAAGCGCCAAAGGTCTAATTCGCGGATGCGCTGGCCGAATGGCTTCAACCAGCGGCTGTTCTGGACTTCTTCGCGAGAGGGCGCGTGCCTGGCCATGAAGGCGCGACACGCAGCGACGAATTTAGCCACGGTTCCTCAGCAGGCGACCCTGCTCGCGCTTCCAGTCGCGCTCCTTCACCGTGTCCCGCTTGTCATGCACTTTCTTGCCTCGGGCCAGAGCAAGCTCGACCTTCGCCCTTCCTCGAGAGTTGAAATATAAGGATAATGGCACGAGCGTCAGCCCCTGACGGGCCACCGCACCCTGCAATTTCGAGATTTCGCGCCCTTTCAGCAACAGCTTGCGCGCGCGCCGCGGCTGGTGATTCAGGCGGTTGCCGTGGCTGTATTCCGGGATGTGGCTGTTGATCAGCCACACTTCCTCCCCCTCGACCGTCGCATAGCTCTCCGCGATCGATCCTTCGCCATGGCGCAGCGACTTCACCTCCGTCCCGGTCAGCGCAATGCCCGCCTCGACCCGTTCGTCGACGAAATAGTCGAAGCGCGCGCGCCGGTTCTCGGCGACGACCTTCTTCTTGTCGAACGGTGCAGGAAGGGGCTTGGACACGAAACTTCCAATTAGAGGAGACCGGCGTGCTCCAGCGCTTGGTCGACAGCCCGCTTCGACGCATCGGACGGTTCGGTCAAGGGCAGCCTCAGCTCCGCTGGGTAGCCCGGTCGCACTCGGCTGAGCGCATATTTCGTCGGCCCGGGCGACGCGTCGGAGAACAGCGCCGCGTGCAGCGGGTAGAGACGGCCCTGCAGCTTCAGGGCTTCGTCCCAATTGCTCTCGCGCATGGCCGACTGGAATTCCGCGCAAAGGCGCGGCGCGACGTTAGCTGTTACGGAAATGCAGCCAACTCCACCCATGGCGTTGAAGCCCAGGGCCATATCATCGTTGCCGGATAGCTGAACGAACTCCTCGCCGCATGCGAGCCGCTGGGCGCTGACACGACCCAGATTGCCCGTCGCATCCTTGATGCCGACGATGGTGGACAGCTTTGAAATCTCCGCAAGCGTTTCGACCGATATGTCGGCAACGGTGCGCGAGGGAACGTTGTAGACGATGATCGGGAGATCAGAGCTTTCCGCGGCGGCCCGATAGTGGGCTGCAAGGCCCGCCTGGCTCGGTTTGTTGTAATAAGGAACAACAATGAGCGCCGCGTCCGCGCCGACTTCCCTGGCGACGCGCATCTTCTCAATGGTCGCTGCGGTCGAGTAGCTGCCGCAACCGGCGATCACCGGGACGCGGCCCCTGGACACTTCGACCGCGATCTCGACGACCCGGCGATGCTCGGCTGGATCGAGGGTCGCGACCTCGCCGGTCGTGCCGCACGGGACCAGTCCAGTACTTCCTTCGCCGATTTGCCAATCGATGAAATTCCCTAGTGAGTCTTCATCGACACAGTTGCCGGAAAAAGGTGTCACCAATGCCGGTATCGACCCGTAAAACATGAACTTTTCGCCTTCACGACAGCTTCGCCGAGGTGGATAATCAACTGCTGTTCAGGGACTGATAAGGACCGGCGAAAGAGAATGTCCAGCATGAGAGGTGTCGCTTTCTTTCTTCCGGCGTTGCTCGTCACGCCAACGGCTGCTTCGACGCAGACTTCCTACCCCGTGCCGCGGCCGGTCTATGCTTCGGTGACCGCCGGCTATAGCGTCGGCTATGCGCTGAACGACTGGCGGCGGCTACGACAGAGCAGCGGCTACAGCTTCGCGGACTATGCGCGCTTTCTGAACGCGAATCCGGGCTGGCCCGAAGAGTCGAAGCTCCGCCGCTGGGCCGAAAAGGCGATGCGGTCCGGAGAAAATGCAGGGACAGTCCTCGCCTTCTTCGCCAGCGAGCCGCCCGAGACTGGTAACGGCTTTGCCCGGCTGGCCGATGCGCTCAGCGCAGTGGGCCGCCACGCCGAGGCGCTCGTCGCCGTACGCTCCGCCTGGGCGTCCTCAGACCTCAGCGCAAGCGACGAGCAGACCATATTCGCGCGCTACAGCCAGCAACTCACCTGGGAAGACCACGATCGACGCACGGACGCCCTTCTCTTCGCCAAGAGTGCGAGCAACGCCGAGCGTTTCCTGCCGATGACGTCGGCAACGAGGCGCGGCGCGTTCACTGCGCGGGTTGCATTGCAGCGTCGCTGGCCGGACGCCGAGACGCGCTACCAGGCTGTCATGGGCCAGGTCACCACGGACGCCGGCCTAATGATGGACCGCGCGCGCTACCTGCGCGATGCGAATTGGGAGCATTCCGCTCGCCAGCTTTTCGCGCGGGATCATAATTTCCGATATCGCCCCGCCGACGCGGAGCGCTTCCTGGAAATGCAGATCCTGCTTTCCGACAGCTCCGCTGAAAACGGCCAGTGGGCGCTTGCCTATAACATCGCCAGGCAGACGGACGACGTCTTCTCGCCTGGCGTGAACGTATCCGACCAGCACATTGGAATCCGGGATAAGTATACGTCGCTGATGTGGCTTGGCGGGACAGCCGCGTGGAGCGGGCTCAATCGCCCGAATGACGCGGTGGCGATGTTCGACCGCTATTCGCGCGGCGGGAAGTCGCTGCAGGTCCAGTCGAAGGGCCTCTACTGGGCCGGTCGGGCCGCGCTGTCTGCACGCCGCGTGACGGAAGGCATGGCCTATTTCCAGCGCGCGTCGGCCTTTCCCGAGCTGTTCTACGGCCAGCTCGCACTTGAGCAGCTTGGCCGCACCATCCCCGCGCCGGGGCCGCTGCCAACCTTCGCAGTCAGCCCGGCACAGCGGGCCGAATTTCCTACGAGGCGTCTCGTCCAGGCGACGCAGATCGCGGGCCAGCAGGGTCGCCGGGATGAGCAGACCTCGTTCGTCCGAGCTCTGTCGGAATCGCTCAACAATGATGCCGAGCGTGTCCTGGCAACGCAGTTCGGGCAGCGAATCGGCCGGCAGGACGTCGGCGTCTGGGTCGCGCGCATGGCGCGCGTGAAGGGGAGCGCCTTCTACGTCGAGACTGCCTATCCGCGCCTGCCCGCGAACGTGAACGGCGCGAGGATGTGGTCCCTTGCTCATGGCATCGCTCGCCAGGAAAGCTCGTTCGACCGCGCGGCGGTAAGCCATGCGGGCGCACGCGGAATGATGCAGCTGATGCCAGGAACTGCGCGCGAGCAGGCCGGCAAGATGGGGCTTTCCTACGAGCCCTACAGACTGACGTCAGACCCTTCGTACAATGTCATGCTCGGAACGGCTTACTTCCAGCGGATGCTCAACATCTGGGACGGCAACGTCCCGCTTGCCGTCGCGAGCTACAACGCGGGATCCGGCAACGCCGGAAAGTGGGTCAACCGCTACGGCGACCCCCGCGGCCGAAAGGACGTGCTGCAGTGGATCGAGCAGATCCCGTTCAGCGAGACCAAGGCCTATGTCCAGCGGGTCATCGAGAACAGCGTCGTCTACGACCGGATGAATCCCAGCTCTCCGAACGGGACGGTCCATGTCTCCCGCTTCCTCGGCAAGAGCCGTCCGGGCTAAAGACGCACGCATAAATCAGGGGCAACCGCGGTTCATCACCGCCACCGGCTTCGCGAACCTTCGCGCCGAATATGAGGAGCTGTTCTCGATCGAACGGCCGAAGCTGGTCGAAACGATCTCCTGGGCCGCAGCCAACGGCGACCGGTCTGAGAACGGCGACTACATCTACGGCCGCAAGAAGCTTCGCGAGATCGACCGCAGGCTCGCGCACCTCTCGAAGGTCATGAAGGCCGCAAAGGTCGTCGTGCCCGGCGCCCAGGGGGCACGCGACCAGGTGCGGTTCGGAGCAACGGTCGAGCTCGCCGACGAGGACGATATGCGCCGCACATTGACGATCGTCGGCGATGATGAGGCCGATGCATCGGTCGGGCGGATCGGCTGGAGCGCTCCGCTTGCCCGGGCGCTGGTGGGAGCGCGCGTCGGAGACGAGCGAATCGTCAGTCTTCCCGCAGGCGAGAAGAGCTACGAGATCGTGGAAATCCGCTACCCTGCCTCTTGAGCGTCAGGAGAATCGTTCGCGCAACTGCTCCAGCGAAGCGTCATGCGTAAGGTCGAGGTGCAGGGGAGTCACAGATACATAGCCGTCCGCGATGACTTCCAGATCCGTGGAATGGCCGGGGGTCTCCATGGCGGGCGCCAAACCAAACCAGAAATAGGTGTAGCCGCGCGGGTCTTGGCGCTCGACGAGCCTCAGGCGACCATAATCTCGAATCCCCTGGCGGCAGATGCGGACGCCCTTGACTTGCTCCGGTGGAAGCGCCGGGAAATTCACATTGACGAGGCTGCCAGGCGCCATTTCCATGTCCATGATCGGAGCCAGCGCTTTCTCTGCCCAGGCTTCCGCCGCACCAAACGGGACGGTGTCCCCCATTCCCTCGCGGGAATAGGCCTGGCTGAGGGCGATCGACCTGACTCCCGCGAGCGCTCCCTCCATCGCCGCCGAAACCGTGCCCGAATAGGTTACGTCCTCGGCGAGGTTCGCGCCGCGATTGATCCCCGAGAGGATGAGGTCTGGCGGCGAATCCTTCATGATGTGCGCGAGCGCCATCATCACCGCGTCGGTGGGCGTGCCGGTCACGGAGAAACGGCGATTGTCGTGTCGGCGGACCCGCACGGGCTGGGTGAGCGTCAGGGAGTGCCCTGCCCCGGACTGCTCTTCGGTTGGAGCAACCACCCAGATGTCGTCCGAAAACCGCCGCGCGACGGTCTCCAACAGGTCGAGTCCCCGGGCATTGATGCCGTCGTCGTTGGTTAGAAGAATTCGCATGAAGGGCGCCTATGGGGGAGCCGCGCGCAAGCCGCAACCGGCTGCTAATGCGCTAATTCGGCAACAGAATTGCCATTTATTCACCTGCTGTTTGACAGTCCTTGTTAAGGCGAACCCGCTTATTTATAGCGGCCGGTGGGGGTAAATCGACTGAGTCCGGGTGCTAAACCCCGGGAAAGTCGACCTAATCCGCCCCGGCTGTACCGGTGGCCCGGCCGCAGTCAGTGGCGGGTGCATACGGGGTGTCCGGCAAGCTCGGGGGAGCATGGCCGGCCGAGCTGGGAGGGGTTCAATGGCTACTGCTCTTGTCGACCTGTACGGCGGTCAACCGGTACCGTTCGATCGCATCATTCTTACCGAAGACTATCGTCCGTCCGAAGACGAAGAGTTCATGTGCGACCTGCACAGGGCCTACTTCCTCAGGAAGCTGAAGGCGTGGAAGGAAGATATCGTCGAGGAATCGCGCCAGACAATGGCGCAGCTCCAGGTCAACTCGCTCCGCGAACCGGACATCGCCGACCGAGCCTCGAGTGAAACGGACTGGGGAATCGAGCTGCGCACCCGCGATCGCCAGCGCAAACTGATCGCCAAGATCAATTCGGCGATGCGCCGCCTCTACGAAGGCGAATATGGCTATTGCGAAGTGACGGGCGACCCGATCTCGCTGGCTCGCCTCGAAGCCCGGCCGATCGCAACGATGACTCTGGAGGCGCAGGAGCGCCACGAACGGATCGAGAAAGTGTCGCGGGACGACTGATTGCCGTCCCGCGGACAGCCGTTCCTAGTGGAAGTGGCCGGCTAGTTCGTCCTTAAGCCTGAGCTTTTCTTTCTTGAGCTCATGAAGCTTGATCATGTCGGGGAGCGGGCGGTGCTCTTCTTCGTCGATCTGTGCGGCGAGAGAAGCGTGCTGAGATGTGAGCTCCTCGACATTTGCCTTGTCCATCGGTGCCATTCCTTTCCTTGAATGCGTCTGAACAGCGTCCGCAGTAAAACATTTTTCTGTCCCTTTGTCGCGTATTCTGGAGGTCCATCCGCCCGACTGGAGTCGCGGCTCATCGCGGCACTTGGGCAATCACGGTGAAGTGCGAGTAGGGTAGTTCAAGACGAAATGATGGACGAAGCGATCCGCGAACAACTTGATGCGATGAAGGCGGAGCACCGGCGCCTCGACGAGCAGATCACCGCTCTTTCCGCCGAGCCGCTTTACGATCAGCTGGAGATCGCTCGCCTAAAGCGCCGGAAGCTCCATTTGAAGGATCACATCCAGCTCATGATCGACCGGAACACTCCGGACATCATCGCCTGAAATCCTGTCCCGCGACGGGACTGAAAACGGTAAATAAGGGACCGCCGGAATGTCTCGGGCGTTTTCACAGCGCAGGAAGAATGGCACTGGTTAGGCGATGGACGATTCGATCAATCCGCCGTCCGAGGCGCGGATCACCTCCAGGCTGATCGACAGTCTCTATACAGAGGCGATGCTGCTTGCCGACGAGGCGCGATCCTACTTCGATGATGCCGGCCGCGGCGACCGGGTCTCGCTCGAACCGTTCGTCCGCGTCGGATTTGCCTGCAAATCGCTCAAGGTCACGACCCGGATCATGCATATCGTAGCCTGGCTGCTGACCCAGCGGGCAATCGAGACCGGCGAGATCCCCGGGCAGGAAGGACGGCGTCCCGAGCGCCGGCTGGGTCACGCCGGCGAGAGCGATCCCGAGCTGGTCGCGCAGCTGCCGCCTGCCGCCCAACGCCTGATCGAGGCCAGCGGCGAGCTCTACGCTCGAATCAAGCGCATCGACGAAGGCGTTATCACGGAGGAACCCGTCGCCAGCCCTGCGCGCGCGCTGATGGGTCGGCTCGAGCGCGGCCTTGGTGGGAATCTCGGCTGACCGACGCTAATCTGCGCGTGATGCGCAGCTTCACTTTCCATCCCGGGCCGCGGCTGATGGCTGGCGCCGGCAAGTCCGAAGCAATTCTCGACCTGTTGCCTGAAGGGCCCGTTCTGTTCGTGACGGACGAACAGCTGGTCGAACTCAAGCTCGTCGAACTCCACCCTCCAGGCGCTCGAAGCATCGGGCCGGCCTGTTACCATATTCGATCAAGTCGAGGCCGACCCGTCCCGGCCAACGCTGGAAGCTGCGGTTGAGGCCGGAGGCTCCGCTGGCGCGAGGTCCGTCGTGGGGTTCGGCGGTGGCAGCCCCATGGATGTGGCGAAGCTCGCCGCTTATCTGCTCGGCTCCGGAGACAATCTGGACGAAATTTGGGGCGTGGACGTCGCGAAGGGCGAGCGGCTGCCCCTCGTGCTCGTTCCGACCACGGCGGGCACCGGCTCCGAAGCGACGCCGATTTCGGTGATCACATGCGAGGGCGGAGTGAAGCTGGCCGTGAACGCCCGGCCGCTGACCGCCGATTGGGCCTTGCTCGACCCAGAACTGACAGTAGGTCTTCCTCGCGGCGTGACGGCCGCGACCGGCGTGGATGCCATCGTGCACGCGATCGAGGCCTACACCTCGGCAAGATTGAAGAACCCGCTGTCCGACGCGCTCTCACGCGAGGCGCTCCGATTGCTCACGGCCAATCTCCTCATCGCCTGCACCGAGCCGCAAAACCTGCAGGCGCGCGAGGCGATGCTCCTGGGGGCGCACCTGGCAGGCCTGGCCTTCTCCAACGCGCCGGTCGCGGGCGTGCACGCCCTCGCCTACCCGCTCGGCGGCCTTCATCACCTGCCGCATGGAGTGACGAACGCGCTGATGCTTCGGCACGTGCTCCAGCATAATTCGGAGGCCGCGCGCGAACATTACGCCGAGCTGGCACCGATCGTCGTTCCGGAGTGCGAGGCGGAAGGAAGCCAGGCGCGCGTGGCCCTGCTCATCGATCGCCTTGACCAGCTAGTCCGCGAGAGCGGGATCGCAACCCGCCTCCGCGATTATGAGATCGACATTTCGGAGGCACCGACGCTCGCCCGCGAGGCGATGAAGCAGACGCGGTTGCTGGTGAACAATCCGTGCGAGATCAGCGAAGCGGACGCCCAGCGCCTCTACGAGGCCGCCTGGTGAGCCGAAAGCCGCCGGCCTCCCGGACCGAATTCAGGACTTGGCGTCGGATGACCACTCGCTGGGCCGACAACGATGCCTACGGGCACGTCAACAATACGGTCTTTTACGAATGGTTCGACAGCGCCGTGAACGCCTGGATGGTCGAGCAGGGTATGCTCGACATCGCACAGGGTGATCCGATTGCCTTGGTGGTCGAGACGCGCTGTACCTACGCGGCACCGCTCGAATTTCCCCAGCCCGTGGAAGTCGGACTGACCGTCGCGGAGCTTGGCCGATCGAGCATCCGCTACAGCATCGGCATTTTCGCCGAAGGATCGGACAGCGCGGCCGCGGAAGGCGAGTTCGTGCATGTCGTGGTGGACCGCGCCACCCGGCGCCCAGCGGAGATTCCCCCCGACTGGCGAGAGAAGCTGGCGAAGATCAGCTAGCGCAGACCCGCGCTTTCGCCGCCGTATATTCCTCTGCCAGCTTCGCGACGAGCTCACCGGCGGGCATCACGGCGTCGACCGCGCCGACCCCCTGCCCAGACCCCCAAATGTCCCGCCACGCCTTGGCACCCGTCGCAGACTGGAAGTTCATCGCATCCGCGCCGGGCGCCGGCAAATCGTCGGGATCGAGGCCCGCCGCGACGATCGACGCGCGCAGGTAATTTCCATGAATGCCCGTAAAGAGGTTGGAATAGACGATGTCGGCGGCGCTGCTCGTGACGATCGCTTCCTTGTAATCGTCACTCGCGCGAGCCTCGGGCGTCGCGATGAAGGCCGAACCGACATAGGCAAAGTCCGCACCCATCGCCTCGGCGGCGAGCACGGCCTCGCCGGTCGCAATGGCCCCGGACAAGGCCAGGGGCCCGTCGAACCAGCGGCGGATCTCGTGGATCAGGGCGAAGGGCGACCAGCGACCTGCGTGCCCGCCTGCGCCAGCCGCCACCGCGATCAGCCCGTCCGCGCCCTTCTCGATCGCCTTCCGGGCGAAGCGGTCGTCGATGATGTCATGGAGAGTGATCCCGCCCCACGAATGGACCGCATGATTCAACTCCTCGCGAGCACCGAGCGACGTAATGACGATCGGCACCTTCCATTTCGCACAGACCTGCATGTCATGTTCGAAGCGGTCGTTCGACCGATGCACGATCTGGTTGACCGCGAATGGAGCCGCGGGCGCATCGGGATTGTGCCTGTCATGCTCGGCGAGGGCCTCGGTGATCTCGTGGATCCATTCGTCGAGCTGCGACGCCGGCCTGGCATTCAGTGACGGGAAGCTGCCGACGACGCCCGCCTTGCACTGGGCAATGACGAGCTTCGGGTTCGAGACGATGAAGAGCGGCGCGCCGATGACGGGCAGCCGCAGGCGAGAGAGGATCGGGGGAACCATCAGATCCCGTGATACTCGCAATACCAGTCGACGAAACGCGGAACCCCCTCGTCGATGGTAGTAGTCGGCTTGAAGCCATGATCGCGCTCGATTGCGCTGATGTCGGCAAACGTGTCCTTCACGTCACCGGGCTGCATCGGCTCCGGCGAGCAGAGCGCCTTTCGTCCCGTTGCCTGCTCGAGCAGCTCGACGACCCGCATGAGGTCTTCGCTCCGGCTGTTGCCGATATTGTAGATCGCGTGCGGCCCAGTGCCTCCGCCGGCCTTCACCGAGCCGTCGTCGGCCGGCGGGCTGTCGAGACAGGAGACGATGCCGGTCACGATGTCGTCGATGTAGGTGAAGTCGCGCCGCATCTCGCCGCCATTGAACATGGGCAGCGGCTCGCCCGCAAGCAGCGCCTTCGTGAAGATCCACATCGCCATGTCCGGGCGGCCCCACGGCCCGTAGACCGTGAAGAAGCGCAGACCCGTGCTCGGAAGCCGGAAAATGTTGGCATAGGACTCGCTCATCAGCTCGTTCGACTTCTTGCTTGCCGCATAAAGCGAGAGCGGATGATCGACCCTGTCCTCTACCCGAAAAGGGAGCGACTTGTTGCCCCCGTAAACGGACGACGAGGACGCGTAGACGAGATGGCTCGAACCTCGGCTTCTTGCCAACTCCAGCATGTTGCCGTGGCCGACCAGGTTCGACTGGAAGTAGGCGGCGGGATTTTCGAGACTGTAGCGAACGCCGGCCTGAGCCCCGAGGTGAACGATCCGATCGAAGTCGGACGCGCTGCCCAACCTGTCCAAGGCGCCGGCATCCGAGAAATCAATCCGTTCGAACCGGAATAGATCGCCGAAGTCCCGCGAGAGCGCGTCGAGACGCGCCTGCTTCAGCGCTGGATCGTAATAAGCGTTGAGATTGTCGATCCCGACGACCTGCTCGCCGCGAGCCAGAAGCGCGCGTGCTGTCGACGCCCCGATGAATCCACCCGCGCCCGTGACTAGTATCGACATGCGCAGTCGCTTAGCCGGACGCGGCGCGACTTAGCTACAGCTAAATCTACAGGCCTTCAGATCGATCAGATCGCGCGCCGGCCGTCGACGTTGCCTGGTGGCGAGTAGCGGCAGATGAGATAATCCCAGTTAGGACTCGGGGTGGATTGCGCATCCGACATGCGTCGTCCCGCGCCAGACTACCTGGGTGTAGTGGGCCACATCAGACCAGTTGCCAGTACGGCTGACGTACGGGAATGGGCCGTGCCGGTAATGGGCCTTCTCGGCGATCCAGTTGCCAACCATCTGCTCGGGCGAAAAAGCGCCGCGCGTTCCCATCCAGAGGTTCTCGCGCTGGCCAACTCGTGCCGCCCTCGGCGAATGCCGCAGTCCACCAATCCGCGCGAGTGCCGGGCCGTAAGAAGCAGCAGAGGCCGCCAGCACCGGGTCCCACCGAAGCGGGGCAACACCCACACGTGCACGCTCGCGATTATGGGCTGCCAGGATACGCGCGGACGAGGCGTCCGTCGCAGCCCAATAGCCGGCAGTCTGCGCCGGCGTCGCCGCCGAGACGGTCAAAGCCAGCAATGAGCCGGCAAACAAGGTTCCACGCATTGAGGGCCCCACCCCAGATGTCTGCATGGAAATCTAGTTCACGGCCGCAACTGTTGAAACCGGGCGAGCCGCTCGAGATCTACTCGGACCTGGTGAAGTTCGAATTCATCCGCATGCCCAACTCAACCGGCTTCGGGGACTACACCGAGGCGGGCCAGGTCATCCCGGTCAGGTTTGACGGCAAGAAGGGCAATTACACGCTGAACATGTTCCTGAACGACCATCCGCCGATCGCCGCGGGCCGCGAGCTGTGGGGCTTCCCGAAGAAGCTCGCCGGCCCAAGCCTTCGCGTGGAAACGGACACGCTCGTCGGAACGCTCGACTACGGACCGGTCCGCGTCGCGACAGGCACCATGGGATACAAGCACCGAGAAGCGGACGCGGAGGCGACGAGCGCGGAGCTTGCAGCGCCCAATTTCCTGCTCAAGATCATCCCGCACGTCGACGGCAGCCCGCGCATTTGCGAGCTCGTTCGCTACCACCTGGAAGACATTCGTCTCAGGGGCGTGTGGACAGGGCCCGGCGCTCTCTCCTTGAATGCCCACGCGCTCGCGCCCGTCGCCGAGCTTCCCATCTTCGAAATCGTCTCCACGGTTCACCTCGTCGCCGACCTGACGCTGGGCTTTGGCCAGGTCGTTCACGATTATCTCGCCGATGCCGCTTCAACCCGCATCGAAGCGCCCAGGAGGATCGCAGCAAATGGCTAGAAGCAGCAGGGAGCACGGGTGATGGACGCCAGCTATCTTTCGGCAATCTCCGGCCTAGCAGGCGCCGTCATTGGCGGCCTGACGTCGTTCGGGACAACCTGGCTAACGCAAAGCACTCAGACGCGCGAGCGCGCCGCCGACGGCGCACGCAAACAGCGGGTCCAGCTCTACGTCGGCTTTACGAAGCAAGCTTCGGAGCTGTTTGCCCACGCCCTTAGCCACGAGGACGGGGCCCTGAGCGAAGTTGCGAAGCTCGACGCCATCATCGCCCACATCCGCATGGTCTCGCCGCGGCAAATAATCGCGGCCGCCGAGGCCGTTATCCAGGCGATCGTCAACGCCTATGCCTGTCCCAACAAGAAGTTGATCGAATTGCGCGAATTCGCAGCCAACGGCGGCCTCGACCCGCTCCGCACCTTCGCAGACCTTTGCCGCAACGAACTCGACGGCATCCGTCAGTAACGAGCGCCGGCGCGCTGCGCGCGGTGCAACCCAGTCAATCTTCGCACCGCCCCGCCAGAGCTCGAGGAAGTTCGTGAACCGGCGCACGCCTGACTGCGCTAATGTCTGCTTTCGACCCATTGCGGACATTGGACTTTAAGCTTTCGGCAACCGCGTGGGACTAGCTGAGCCTAGGGGGTTCAGACATGGCGGTGAATTGAAAGCGGCTGTTGGTCGACATCGGCGGCTATTCGACCCTCGTTCCGTTCTTCATGCTGTACAACCACCTAGAGCGAACCCACTCGGGCTACGTTGCCGTTCTCGTTCCACTCGCTGCCTACCTGCCAGTCGCCGCCGTCTGGCACTACTATTACGGCAAATTCAGCGAGTGACGCTAATGTCCGCTTTCCACCCATTACGGACATCAGCTTAGTCTCCGCTTTCGACCCATTGCAGACGTTCCCGGGGCCCGAGGTCTTAGGCAATCCTTCACCAACGTAGGTTAATGCGGCTGGTACCTCTGCAACATGGAGCGCCAAATGCGGCTCCCGGGATGGATACCGCGAAAAGACCGAGATGAAGTGTCAATCTGTGGCACGGCGACGCTCGGCGACGGTCGCTCGGTCCGAGTGCATTTGACCGACTTATCCATGGAAGGCTGCAAGGTCATATCGACTGAAACACTTCTCATTGGCCAGCGGCTAGACCTGCACGTCGAGGGATTCGATGCAGTTCCAGTATCCGTCCGCTGGGCGCTTAATGAAACCGCCGGGCTTCGCTTCGAAGACGGCGGCAGGTCGTGACGGCTCCAGTCGATCAATCGCAGATCAAGTTCTCAAAGATCAAAATCGAGCGAGGCGAACGGCGACCTGTCAGCATGTCAGGCCATGCCGCCCTCGAGGATGGTCAAACCGCAGAGGTCCTGGTCCTTGATCTCTCGTACGAGGGCTGCGGACTTCAGATCGCTGTTCCGCTAGCGGTCGGCGAGACCATCACGCTCTCCGTCCTGAAGCGCGGAGCGATAAAGGCAGAAGTGCGCTGGTACGCCAACGGGAAGGCCGGGGTCGTCTTCAAGCCGGAGGTCTCCCCGGCAGAGCAGCATCGAGCGCGCAAGAGTAGGCGCGTTGCCTTGGAAGCTGAGGTTCTGATGCGACGACTTGGCAGAGCAAAGTATCGCCTTCGCGTGTTCGATATATCCCCTGAGGGGTGCAAGGTTGAATTGGTTGAACGGCCGAAGATCGGCGAGCACCTGTTCATCAAATTTGAAGGGCTAGAGGTACTAGAAGCCGAAGTATGCTGGGTTGAAAAATCCTACGCGGGCCTCCGCTTCCAAAACGCAATTCACCCAGCGGTTTTCGACCTTATGCTTCAAAGGATCTCGTCAGGATCAAACTGATGTCGGCTGGACGTCGCCCAAGGCCAAGTCCGTGTCGCAAATTGTGAAAGAAAGTCGGCCAAGGCGTATATGGCTGGCTCGGATGAACAATGAACGACGGATTGCGAGCATCACACGGCGCGCCAAGGGGCACCCGGCTCCAAGAGATTATCGGATTTTTTGGCTCGACGCTTCGGGCCAGATAACGGGATCCGATGTATTTCCCGCCGAGGACGACGCCGTGGCCATCGTTATTGCGAGAGCAATGCAAAGCTCAGCCGATCGGGAGCTTTGGGAAGCGGAACGACTGATTGCCCGGCTGCCGGCAAGCACAGCCTGACGACATTCGAACTCCACCCTATCCCCACACACAATAAGGAACTCGCATGGCAGAAATCTGGAACGAAGGTGCGAAGCTCTGCGACTTCAACCCCAATCGGGCTCCCCAGATCGGGGACGTCATCGAGCTCACAGTAGGTGGCGAAAAGCGTCCTTACGAGATTGCCAAGGCGTACCACTATTATCCAAGCGGATCCGAGCCCGTTAAGCGCATTGAAGTGTCAGCCTGCAGATCAGATCCATCGAACATTGCCCAGACCTCTGATCAGTAGCGCCTCGGGGGTAGTTCGCGCCGCTCTTTTGGAGTGTCCGCTTTCCACCCGTTCCTGCCATTAGCGTAGTGTCTGCTTTCGACCCATTCCGGACATTAGCCGGCTCAGGCCCGCCTTTAACCGATGGCGCGAAAATCACCTTCGTTGTTGACGATCACCGAGTGTGTTACTGACGTCAGTCACCTTCGCACCGGATGGGGACGCCAAATGGCAGATTGCCCGAAGTGTCGTGGCCTCATGACCCCTGGCTTTGCTTTCCTGCCGGACTACGGGGTCCGGGTTAAGTGGTTCGACGGCGAGCCTAATGTCTGGAAGACGCTGGCCAGTTCTCTAGGGGTAGGTGGGAGAGGAACCGACCTTGCGTCCCGACGCTGCAGCCAGTGCGGTTATGTTGAGTTTTTCGCAGACCCGCGCGCGAAGGCAGTAAAAACCCTCTCGACGGTTGAGGAGGAAACCGAACGGCTGCGTGCGCTCGTGGCTACGCTGCAGGACCGTCTTGCTGTTTTAGAGACGATTGCAACGGACCCCGCAGAACGCGTTGCGCGGGAGATCGACGGCCTGCGCGACCCCAAGGAAACCTAGGATGACCGCTGAAGCGAACGTCCGCTTTCCACCCGAAGCAGACATTAGCCGAGATCGGATGTCGGTGCGGACCCGACCGGGTCATACCGGCGATTTCTACATGCTTTCAGTGCGACACTCACGAGCTGACTGTCAGGACTTTCACAGTGTCGGTTTCTATCGACAATGCGCTGAGCTGTCCGGTGAGATAGCACCCGGTATCGAGTGCGATCCGGTTCTCGCGGATCTCCACCTTTGGCACGATCGAGTGCCCATGAACGACCATGAAACCATGGTCCCCCGTATCATCGAGGAACTCTCGCCTGATCCAGCGCAGATCACGAGCGGATTGTTCTTCGAGGGAGATTCCGGGCCGGATGCCGGCGTGCACGAAGACATAATCTCCATGTCGGACGTAGTCCTTAAGAGACGCGAGGAACTGGATGTGCATGGGCGGGACCGATTCTCGCATCGCAGCAGCGAGGTCGAAAGACGGCGCGAAAATTTCTTCGCGGCTCACCCCGTAACTCTCCAGCGTTTGAACACCTCCAAACTGCAGCCAAGACCCGTAGGTCGCGACACCTCCCCGATAGCACTCAAGCATGGCCTGTTCATGGTTCCCCATGATGACCGCGCTGCTATCCGTAGGAAGGCCGCCGCCGAGAATTCTCTCAATCACCTGGGCCGACTGGGGTCCGCGATCAATGAGGTCGCCAAGGAAGACGAGTTGAGATTTGCCCCTGTGGGAGCCCACGTCTTGATCGATCGCCTCCAGCACGCGGTTCAGTTCATCTAAACAGCCGTGGACATCACCGATAGCATAGACCCGAACGCCCGGGGGGACGGCGTAGCGTGGCTTCGCTTTTCGCATCTGGAATTTTCGGAGAAGGGCACGAGGCATTTCGACAAGAACATCCTGATGTGTGAGTAAATTCGCGATCATCGGGCCGGGGCAGCGGTCCCTAGCCGTTGTACGCAGCTCGGGGAACTCGGGTTCCGACCAGAACATCAGGGGCCGTGGCCCCCAAGTACGGCGCGAGGCTCCAGGAGATTATCGAGCAGGTCCAGGAGCTGGAGGGCCCAAGTCCGACGTCCGCCTAGCGGCTGAGCCGCGGCGAGACACTGCATCCGTGACGGACGGCCTTGCAGATGCTTGACCGGTAGTGACAGAGGCCAAAGCGGTTTGCGTCCGCCTTGCCTAGGCAAGGAGATGCTTGAACATCCGGCGGATGAGCAGGTCATCCACGTAGATGCACATCGCCTTGGACGCTTTTGGCGTAAGCACGGCATAGATACGGCGGCCCCGGGTGGGATCAGGCTCGCGGCGTATCCACCCTTCCCGTTCCAATTTGTTCAGCCAGCGCAATACGGTGCTTGGGGAAACCTCATCTTCCGCGACGTGCGAAAGAAGCATTTTCCGGTCCTCGAGCTCGGCCAGATAGAGCTCGAGGAGTATGTTCCACGCGGGATCGCCGAACAGATCCCTCCCAAAGATATCGTCGCGCCGGCGCCTGATCTCCTGGGTCTCGACGACGATGCGAATGCGGGCGCGCTCCTCATCAAGCATCGCGCGGCTCTGTTCGAGCGACGAAAGCCGTGCTTCAAGATCACGCAGCTGAGCCTCGACATTCTCGTCAGATCCCGTCGCTGCTTGTCCGCTGCGGTTCTCGCTCTCGCGGGTCACCGGAGCCGGTCCCCGCGCCGCCCGCAGGTCTCAAAGAGGCAGTTCATGAGTGTCCGATAGCCCCGACCCGATCCCCTGTCTCCTGCGCGCGGGAAATCGCCGAGCGGGCGCGGAACGCGATCCTTATACGTCCCGCCCGGCGCGAGTAGTCTTTGCGACCAAACCCAGTTCTTGCCGCGATGTGCGGGTGCCTGGGTAACCTCTGTCGGATGCTACGGATCTTTGCGCCCTCGCAGAAGCAGAGCAACGATCAGCCGCATTCTGACCCAATTTGGAGCAAAGCTTAAGCGCCCGGTAAACATCCTTTTCGAGGTCGGTTTCTCGCTGTGCTAATGGCGAGGGATAGGAGCGACGGATGAACAATCGCGTTGCCGCACGAATGCTGATGGCAGTCGCGGCCCTGGTGCTGCTTCCCTCGCCCCTCCATGGAGCATCCGTTCCGTCGCAAATGGGCGCAACCTCACAAGCGACACTCCAGCTCAGCCTCAGCGTCAAGCCTCGCATCTACCTTGGCGTTAAGCCGTCACCTCGGCCGCAAGGAAACAGCTTTGCCGCTATGGGCCTGTGCGTCTGGTCGACCTCTCCGACGCTCAGGTTCACGATCTCGCTTCAGCCGGCCTCGCGCGATTCCCATCGCAAGTCTTCGACCGCGAACCTGCCAGCGGATGCCATGGCCCCGAGGTCCGGGATCGCATGCGCAGAAAGCGACCGCGAAGTCCCTGGTCAAGCCAAGGTGGAAGCCGGGGACGAACCGCTTCTGCTTCTCATTGCGCCCGACTAGCAGTGCAGACCCCCCACGCGTCGGGCGACCATCAGGCCGACGCACGCGCGATCCTCAACGGCCCCGGACCTACCAGCGTTAACTCGCCGGAAAACTAACGGCGTTGACGATCTATTAACCCCGTTCGTTGTATGCCTCGGCCGACAAACATCCATTCCGGATGCATCAGGCAGGAATTATCATGATGGCTGGGCGCAACCTTTTCAAAGCGGCTGTAGTCGCGGTCGCGACTGCCGCGACAGCCACTCCAGCCAGTGCGGCGACTCAGGGCAGCCTGGCATCGAGCTCGACCGGCTCGGTCTCGATCTCTGCATCCATTCCGAGCCGGGTTCGCATCAGCGGCCTCAGCGACGTCGCCTTCACCAATGTCGATCCAAGCCTCGATGCGGCCAATGCGCAAAATGTCTGCGTCTGGAGCAACACGAGCACCAAGGGTTACCAGATCACGGCGTCGGGAAGCGGAGCGGGCAACGCCTTCACGCTCGCCAACGCAGCGCTCATTGTCCCCTACACGGTCGAGTGGAGCGGGACCTCGGGCCAGACCGGCGGAACGGGCTTGACCCCCGGTTCGACGCTCACCGGCCTGACGTCGACCGCCACCAATTCCAACTGCGCGTCGGGCCCGTCCACAAGCGCCAGCCTGATCGTGAAGATCGCTTCGGCCGACCTTCAGGGCATGAATGCAGCGACAAACTATACCGGCACACTGACCCTGCTCGTCGCGCCCGAATAATTGTGCAAACCGATGGCGCCTCCGCTGTCCCGTGTCGTCGTCCGCGAGAGGACGCCCAGCGGATCGGCGCCAACCAGGGCGGCATCGCCTGCCCGGACCTGTGGGCTGCGCCTGCGGGCGATCGGTATCGCGCTTTTCGCGCTGCTCGCCCCCCAGCCACTCAGCGCACAGAGTAATAATGTCCGCATCACGCAGCTGAGCGACGTCGCCTTCGGGGCGCTCGCAAACCTCGGCGTGGATGCGACCCGAACCCAAAGCATCTGCGTCTTCGCGCATACGGCGAACGAGGGATATCGCGTGACGGCGATCGGTTCGGCGCCGAATGGCGCCTTCGCATTGAGCTCGGGGGCGAGCCTTCTCGACTATGAAGTGCAGTGGAGCCCGTCGCCGGGCCAGTCCACGGGCAGCCAGCTCAGCCCAAACACCACTCTGACCGGGCTGACCAGCTCCGCAGCCCAGCAGACCTGCAACAACGGCCCTGCGACCTCGGCCTCCTTGATCCTCGTGCTTCGGTCGGCGGCTCTGTCGAGCGCCCGCGCGGGTTCCTATTCAGGAACGCTGACCCTGATCATAGGGCCTGAATAGGCCGGTGATGGCGACGGCGCGCGGGCCCCGAACAATGTACTTCCTGGCCGCGCTCACCGCGGCCGGAATGCATATGGGCGCACAGGCGGCCACCACCAGCGCAATCACCACGACGGGCGCGCCGCCGGGCTTCAGCGAGCTCGAGCAGCCGCGCGAACTCCTGGTCGATCTCTATTTCGGCAAACGGCGGATCGGCGAAGCCTGGATTGTGGCGCGCCCCGGCTTCGTCAAGTTTCGGGACCCGGAAGGGGCTATGGCCCTCATTCCCGAGCTCAGGCCATCATCCGCGCTTGGCGCACGCCTGGCCTCCGAGCTTGCAGACCATTCCGCGATGGCCTGTCTGGAAACCAACAACGACAGCTGT
The DNA here is from genome assembly GCA_963829625.1 of uncultured Alphaproteobacteria bacterium. Lineage (GTDB taxonomy): Bacteria > Pseudomonadota > Alphaproteobacteria > Sphingomonadales > Sphingomonadaceae > Sphingomicrobium. The sequence continues at coordinate 21,238 of CAWHJH010000008.1, forward strand.
GGCATGCTGGAGCCCCAGCTCGCCGAGGTCATCTTCGATGAGGGCAAACTCCGGCTCGACCTGTTCGTCAACCGGGACCATCTTGGGATCGCTGGCCAGGAGGACCTGTACCTCGACCCGCCTTCCACGGCCTTGTCGCTGACGAGCTCGCTGGGCGGCGCCGTCGCAGGGTCGACCTCGGGTTCCCCGGCCTACAACCTCCAGAACCGCACGATCGTTGGGTTCAGGAACGGCCGAATCCGCAGCGACAGCGCGATGGCGTCCGACATTGGCTTCATCGTCGATGACCTCGTCGCCGAGGTGGACACGAGGCGGCACCGCTATTCCGGAGGTCTGTTCTGGGCCCCTGGCGTCGACTTCACCGGCCGCCGGCGGATCGTCGGGCTCGGCTTCTCGACGCAGTTCGATACGCGGGCGGATGCGGACAGCCTCGAGGCGACGCCCCTGATCCTGTTCCTGGGGCAACCATCCCGGGTGGAGATCCTGATCGACGGAAGGCTCGTTTCCTCGGGCAGCTACGAGGCCGGCAACCGCTTTATCGACTCCTCGGCTCTGCCAAGCGGCTCCTACTCGCTCGTCCTCAGAATCCGCGAGCCCAACGGCAATGTCCGCGAGGAGCAGCGCTTCTTCGTCAAGGATGCGGCCATCGCTCCACGCGGAAAACCCATTTATTTCGCCTATGCCGGCGTCCTGGCGAACACCCGAAAGGGCCGGCCGATCAGCCTTTCCAAGACCCTGTATTACCAGGTCGGAGCGGCCTACCGCTTCAACGAAGCTGTCGCTCTCGATGCCGCGATCCTGGGCACCCAGGACAAGCCGGTCGCACAACTCGGCGGCTGGCTCATCACACAGGTCGCGCGCGTCCGCGCGGCGGGGCTCGCCTCGACCGACGGCGACAAGGGCCTCCTCCTCCAGGTCGGCTCCACGGGAAACGGTTCGCTCAACCTCAACTTCGACCTGCGCCGCGTATGGAGCAGGACGGGCGAGCCCTTGATCCCGCTCCCCACCCACATTGACAATTTCGGCTCCCTTCCGCCGGTGGGGGCCCAGACCCTCAGCGGCTCCTATGCCCAGGCCAGCGGAAGCATCAGCTACTCCCTTGGCGGAGCCCTGCTCAGCATCACCGGATCCTACCGCCGCGACCTCGGCCTGAAGTCCGACTACAGCGTCGGCCCGAGCCTCTCCTGGCCGGTGCTGAACCGCGGCGGCTTCCAGCTGGTCGTCAATGCCGATGCGCAGCGGAGCCGGAGCACGACGGCGGCCTTCGCGGGGTTCAGGATGCTTTACACGACCGGCGGGTACTCGACGCTTTCGACCAGCGGTTATGGCAGCCTCAAGGACCGTGCAGGGGGACGCCGCGCACGCCAGGTCGGGAGCATGAGCGCCCAGTGGTTCCATGAGAACGAGGATCGTACCCAGCTCGCCCTGGAGGGCGCCCTCCAGCGCGACGTGGAGACCACGACGGCACGGGCCAATGCCCATGTCGCAAGCCAACTCGGCAGTGCTCGCGCTGAACTGCTGCACAGCCTCGAGGGACACGGCGGTGTCCAATATGGTCTCAACTTCCAAACGGGCATCGCGATCGGATCGAGCGCAATCGGCTTGGGCGGACGTGACTTGAACCAAAGCGCGGTCATTACTTCGCTGGGCGCATCCGCAGGCGATGCCGTCTTCGACATTCTCATCGACGAGGTTCCGCGAGGCCGTCTCGGTGCTGGCTCGACCGTGCCGATCTTCCTCGAAGCCTATCGGTCGTACCGCGTGCGCCTCCGGCCAATCGGGGCGATCCCCTTGGCGTACAATTCAGGCGCGCGAACTGTCACTCTATACCCGGGCAACGTAGAGCGCCTAAGCTGGGCCGCTCAGCGCCTCATCACGGTTTTCGGCCAAGCCGTAACCGCCGACGGCCAACCGATCGCCAATGCCACCATCAGCCTGCCTCGCGGCGTCGGCCAGACCGACGAGGGCGGATACTTCCAGGTGGACGCCGCCGCCAACGACGTGCTCCGGTTCGAAGCCGGTGATACAAGCTGCAAGGTGGCGCTTGCCGGGCTCAAGTCCGACGGCGAATATGCGCGCCTGGGGAGGGTCGTCTGCAAATGAGAACGTCAGTGTCTCGACTGGCTCGCACCGGACGTGCCCTCGCGTTCATCGCGCCGTTAATGCTCCTCGCGCCTGCGGCTCGGGCCGAGCTGATCCTAAGCCAGCTGGTCGTCGATCTGACTAAGCCAACGGACGCGCGTGCCGATATCGAGGTCTGGAACAATTCGGACGAGCGCGCCTACGTCGTCGCTGAGCCGAGTGAGATCGTGAATGCCGGCACCTCCGGAGAACAGCGGCGGAGCGAACGCGATCCGGAACAACGGGGACTCCTGGTCTCGCCCGCCCGAATGATTCTCGAACCCGGCCAGCGCAAGCTCATCAGGTTAGCGGCGATCGGCCCCCGCGCGCCGAGCGAGCGGGTGTACCGGGTGACGGTCAAGCCTGTCGCTGGTGAGCTCAGCTCGAGCGAAACGGGCCTCAAGCTCCTTGTCGGTTATGACGTGCTGGTGCTCCTCCGTCCCTCTTCGGTTCGAGCGAGTGTTTCGGCAGTGCGGTCCGGGTCCGAGATCACGTTCAGGAACGACGGGAATGCAAGCATTGAACTGATCGATGGAAAGCAGTGCACCGCAGGCAAGACGAATTGCGCGGCGTTACCCGGCAAACGTCTCTACGCGGGGGCGTCATGGAGCCAGAAGCTGAACTCGAGCGCCCCGGTAGAGTATACCCTGGTTTCAAACGGGCAGAGCTCGCGCAAGACCTACTAGTCTGTTCCCGCATAGGGGTCCTTCTTCAGTCAGCGAGCTCGAAGGCCACCGCCCGACAAGATCCTGTTGGCCCTCATCAGATGATCAGGCTGCCATTTGCTGAGCAAGAGCGCTCGCCGGCAGAGAGATATCTCGCGGTCCCGCGTCAACGGCTGAAACGGCCACGCGAAAATCGCGCCTGCACCTCTCCAACAGTGACTGCAACATCTCCCGCAAGTCGCTCGGAAGGTCCAGGCCTCGGAACTCATGCTCCAGCTCGACCAGGGAATTGATGAGCGACAGGCAGCGCCTCTCCTCGTCCGCTCGCGTCAGGCAAAAGTTCGATATCCGATTTCCTGTTCTTGTCGCGAAAGGCGCTGAACTACCGGGCTGTGCTAGTCTCGTCCGAACAGTCCAGGTCGGCGTGAGTGGTTGCCACCTTGAACCGATGACTTTTTGCTGAGCGCCTCTGCCTCGAGCTGTGCAGCCACGTCCACCAACTCACGCGCCATCGCTGGGTCCAAGGTTGAGGCGCGTTCGCGACAGTAACTTGCCGTCTCACGAAGGGCTCCAACCGTCCGCTCTTCACCCCGCGGGACGATCCCGCTGTTCAGCAGAGCAGCATCAAGGCGGCCCATCAACTCAGCACGCCATATGGCCCCGCTCTTGCTCAGCTCAGCCATCTCAATTTCCACGCGCGTCGCGAATAGATGAAAATTCCCCAGAGCGTCTGAAACGGAATGATCCGGCATAACCAGGCCCCCTAGGCCATCGATTTAAGATCTGAAGCAGACAGCGGCGCGTCAAAATGGACTCCGAATTCGCTCCTCTCGACCCACGCGACTGTACCAAAGGCGCGTATCTGCGCGAAGCTAAGTGAGAGCTCCTCGCCAACCCGCGGCAGGCTTGGGCACTGCAGTCGCGCTCCCCAGCTTGAGACATCGACGAGGACGGCTTGGCTGGTCTGACTAACGGTAATACATATCGCCGGCAGATTTGCCGCGTGCCTTGGCTCCTTTCGCCGACCACCACCTCCACGCTTTCCGAACGTCATGCAGGATTCCGTTGCAGCTGCCCGGAGGAGCTCTTCGGCTCAGTCAAGTGCCCCGGGGAAGGATTCGATCACGAGGTCGGCTGATAATAGCTATTCAACCGGCACCGAGCGAGATCATGGCAAGCCAAAAATCCCACCTCGATCAGCTGCGCGATGCAATCGATGGAATCTTGGCTTCGATACGCCTTGGGACGGCCGGTTGAAGATCAGATGCATCCGCTGGCTCAAAGTCCGGAGCGATGCCGGAGCATGTAGCGTAGATCACTTGCCTGTGGGGTCAGCCGGTTCGTGCCCGGGGGTCGCATTTCAAAGCGGCACAGTCTTCTGCAAGGGTATAACAGGCTGACAGAGCAGCAGCTTTTCACTCTCGACCGGCTCCGCCGCCGTCATCGCTCGAATAGGTCGCGCTGAGCCACCGCGCTCAGTTAACACGGTCCGTCGCACTGAACCCAGCGTCGTGCAGAGATGCCTTCATCGACCGCAAATCTGGAAGTATTGGCCGCTGCAATCTTGCGATCAACGTGAGGAACTCCGATGAAGGCGGCCGCGAAGGCGCCTGCTAGACTCACGCTCGCTCAGGCGAGACGTGTCTCATATGCTCCAGGACCGTGAAGACAGCACGATTGATTACTTCGCAACAGCGCCGGCAATTTCGCGGCCTTGCCCTCATTTTGGCATTCGCCTGGTTCGGCTATTGGGGTCAGGCTGCGTTATTGAGCACGCATGCGCGAAATGCGGCCGAAGCAGCTGAATTCGAAGCAGAAAAGCGCCAGGATTGGAAGTCGGCGGCGGCTCATAAGCGAGACCGGCGTGCTGCAACTCAAGCACTTGTTCGCGCGGTGAGCTGGGGGTTCTTCTTGCCAGTAGGCCTGCTTACCGCGGGCGAGGTCCAGGCGGGCATTCGCCGCCGTGGTGCTTCGGCCAACGCGCCATAAGCCCTCTAACCCGGCACCCCGCGGTGCTTTCCGCTGGCATCATCGGCAGCCGGTTTGGGCCCTGGGATGGGCGTGCCGATAGACGTCGAGAAGACGAGCGGCGTCGACCGCGGTGTAGATTTGAGTTGACGAGAGGCTGGCGTGGCCGAGCAGTTCCTGCAACGCGCGAAGGTCGGCGCCCCGCGCGAGGAGATGTGTTGCGAAGCTATGCCTCAGCGCATGGGGCGTAAGGCTTTCGGGCAAACCCAGCCGCTTGCGGGCCGCCACAACGGCGCGGCGCACGAGGTCGGGATTGAGCGGACCACCGCGAGCGCCGAGGAACAGCGGCCCATCGCGCTCGATGGGCCAGGGACATTGACCGACATAGGCTTCGATCGCTTCACGGATCGCGGGCATGATGGGCACGACGCGCGTCTTCGACCTCTTGCCGGTGATCCGCAGCGCCTGGCCGATCGGTCGCGCGCTGCCGGTCAGCGACAGGGCCTCCGCCACGCGGAGACCCGCGCCATAGAGCAGTAGCAGGATCGCGAGGTCCCGTGCGCCGATCCAGTCCTCGCTCGCAGCCTCGGACGCGTTCTCGGCCAAGGCAAGGGCTTCGTCGGGTGCCACGGGTCTCGGCAAGGTCCGCGGCCGGCGAGGAGCGCGGGTTCGGGGCAGTTGCGCGGCTTCCCCCTGCTGCTCGGCGACGAAGCCCAGGAAATTGCGAACCGCGGACAGCTCCCGGGCTGCCGACGCCGGACCAAGTCCCTCGCGACGGCGCTCGGCGAGAAAGGCGCGAAGGTCCTGCGAATTCAAAGCAATGAGCTCGGCGGCGTCGATGGCTTCGGAGCGGTACGTGCCCAAAAACGCAATGAGCCGATGCGCAGTCGCGACATAGGCTCGTGCCGTATGCGCGGATCGCCGCCGGTCGTGCAGAAGATGACCCGCCCAGCGCTCGACGAGGGCGCTAGCGGGATGATCGTTCAGCTCTCCTGGTCCACCAGCCACCGGCGGATGATAGCGGCAAGGCTCCGGCCAAGGAACATCAGCAATTCCGATCCGTGACGAGCGTCGAGGTCCTGCTCGGAACGCTGACCGAGCGCGAGCAGGCCAACCGGGAGCGGCGGCCCGCATTCGATCCGGATCAACGCCTCGGCACGGATCAACTCGCAAGCCGGACCGAACAGGGGATGCCCATGCGACACGGCGCGCATCGCGACGCCGTTAACCTGGTCGATCGACCGCATCAGAAGCTGACGCTCGACGCGGTGGACGCCATTGCAGTCTGCGCGGAACCCGTCGTCGCCGATGATAAGGGCAAGGGAAACCGCATCGATTCCGAGGATCAGCGGCCATTCCTGAGTAACGACGTGAAGCAAATCATCGATGCTGTCCGCCTCGAGCGCGGCAACCACGGCTTCATGGATTGCGGCAACGGCTCCGGAATGACCGCGCGCAAAGGCAATGAGGTCCTGATTGGCCTCTTCAATCGCGCCGAGGCGCTCGCGCAGACGTGCAAGTGCCTGGTCCTGGAACTGAATCACTCGAGCCATCGCGGCGATTCTACGCTCGCCGCGGTTAATTTCCTACAACCTGCCCATTGGGAGGCTTAGCGGGCGGCCATCTTCGCCGCTTCGCGCGCTTCCCTGATCTCGGCACGAGTACCGTCGCCGGTCTTCGTCACGTCGGCCAACTCGCCATAATAGACACCCGCCTTGGCCGCGTCGCCGGCGAGCTTCGCTGATCGGGCCGCGCCGTAAAGTCCGACGAGTTTCCGCGGCGCGCGTTTGAGCGACCCCTCATATTGGGCCAGGGCTTCCTTCGGCCGGCCGAATTCGAGCAGCATCTCGCCGAGTTGCTCGCGAGCCGGGAGGATCGCGCCCGGCGTCACCGGATGCTTCTCGGTCGCATCGTCGAGGTCGGCGGCCGCACGCATCATCGCGACGGCCTCATCCTTCTTGCCCTCGGCGTATGTGGCCCAAGCCTCTGCGACCTGGCGCTCGATCGAGACCTGCTTGCGCCAATCGTAAGTGCCGGGCGGAACGACGACCCCGTCCTCGATCGCCTTGAGCTTGGCGGTGGCCTCCCGCGCTCCGGCAGCATCGCCGCTCCGGGCCGCGCCGATGGCTCGGGCGAAATGGATGTGCGCGTCGGCCCATTGGAAGTTTTCCAGCGGGGCGAGCTTCGCGACATTGTCCTGCAATTTCAGCGAAGCGGCTTCCTTCCAGCGCCGGTTCTCCAGGACGATCCGTACCGGAATCGCGGTCGCCGCATAGGCTACCGTGAAGATCGGCTGATTGACCTTCTGCATGGCATTGAGATCGGCAAGAACGCGCTGGGCGCCCGCTTCCTGTCCGGTCTGCAGGTAGGCGTAAGCGAGATAGTCCATCGCGTGGAGCTGCTCGTTTGACCCGCCGTCGAATCCCTCCGACTTCACGAGTGCGCGCGCAGCCGCCTCGGACTTGAGGTTGGAGGCGATGGATTCATCCCACATCCCCAGCCTCGTGAAGATATGCGAGGGCATGTGCTGCGCATGCGGGGAGTTTGGCGCGATGCTCGCGTACCTCCGGGCGGCCGGCACCGCCAGGTCGGCGAGCGGCGGATAGTCGAAGCCGTGAATCAGGTAGTGCGTGACGCCGGGATGATCCGGCTCCTCCTTCAGGACCGCATTGAGGATGTCGGCGGCCTCCTTCTCGCGTGAGAAGTTGGGGTCCTCGTCCTGTGTGCCGGCGGCAATCTGCGACAGAGCGAAGAAGATGGCCGCTTCACGGTCCGCCGGGTAGCGCTTGTGCAGCGCCGCCATTGCTTCGTTGTAGGCAAGCGCCCGGGCCTTGTGATCGAGCTTGCCGGAATTGCGATAATAGGTCGCGACCGCTGCAACATAGTCCCGCTCGCGCTCGCTTTTCGCAGGAGCCGCCTGCGCCTTCGCGAGTGCGGCGTGAGCGCGCTCCAGCTCCGCCTTGCTCGGCGGAGCCCACAAGGGGTGATAGAGGCTCATCGCCACGCCCCAATGCGCGATGGAGCAGGTCGGATCGGCCGCCGCGGCTTCGTTGAAGGCCGCTTCGGCCTGTGGATATTCGAACGAGTGGAGCAACGTCATGCCCCGCGTGAAAGCGGCCCGAGCCTGCGGACTGCAGCTCGTCTGGAAATTGACGTTGCCGAGCTTTTCCAGCTGGTGCTGGTGATCGTGAGCGGCGGGTTCTGCGAGGAAGAAGGCGGAGACGAGGAGAAGGGAGTTCATGGGCTGCACCTCCGGCACAGCCCATTAGCATAGTCCGGCGTCCTCGTCGCGACCGCTGGCCGGCTGGCGGTTAGCCGATCTTCTGGCCGGTCTTCTCCCAGTCGGCGAGGAAGCTCTTGATGCCGCTCTCCGTCAGCGGGTGCTTGAAGAGCTGATGGATGATCTTGGGAGGCGCCGTCATCACGTCGGCGCCGATCTTCGCCGCTTCCACGACGTGCATAGGATGGCGGACGCTCGCGACGAGGATCTGAGTCGCATAGTCGTAATTGTCATAGATGAGGCGAATATCGGCAATGAGCGCCATTCCGTCGAAGCCGACATCGTCGTGCCGGCCAACGAAAGGCGAGATGAAGGTCGCGCCGGCCTTGGCCGCGAGCAAGGCTTGCGCCGCCGAGAAGCAGAGCGTCACATTGACCATCGTGCCGTTGTCGGTGAGCGCCTTGCACGTCCTCAGGCCGTCCTCGGTCAGCGGGACCTTGATCGCGATGTTGTCCGCGATCTTCCGGAGCACTTCTGCCTCGCGCATCATTCCGTCGTGGTCGAGGGCGACCACCTCCGCCGAGACGGGCCCTTCGACGACGGAGGCGATCTCCTTGACGACGTCGACGAAGTCACGGCCCGACTTGTGGATCAGCGAAGGGTTGGTCGTGACGCCGTCGAGAAGGCCAGTGGCCGCGAGCGCTCGAATCTCCGCAATCTCGGCAGTGTCGGCGAAAAACTTCATGGTTTGCTTCGGTCCCGGCTTTGGTGGATTTGGGGCCGCATAGCCGGTGCAATCCGGCGCGTCACCCGATTCGGACCGCATCAGGGAGAGGCCGTTGAGCGAGCACGTAAAGCTGGAACGCGATGGCGACGTGCTGGCGATCACGCTCGCCCGTCCGGAGCGGCGCAATGCCATCACCGTTGCCATGTACGCCGCGCTTGCCGACGCATTCGAAGCGGCTGCCAAGGACGATACGCTTCGTTTGATCACGCTTCGCGGCGAAGGCCAGGACTTCACGGCCGGGAACGACCTCGGCGACTTCATGGCCGAGCTGCCGCGCGACGGATCGGACATTCCGGTCTGGCGGCTTCTTCGCGCTCTGGCGAAGAATGAGGTGCCCGTGGCCGCAGCCGTGCACGGAAACGCCGTCGGGATCGGCACGACCATGCTATTCCACTGCGATTTCGTCCTCGCCGAGGAAGGCACGCGCTTCCTGATGCCGTTCGTGGACCTCGGCCTCGTTCCGGAAGCCGCGAGCTCGCTGATCCTGCCGCGCCTCGCCGGGCGCCGCAGGGCGGCGCGCTACCTGCTGCTGGGTGAGCCGTTCGGCCCCGAAGAAGCATTGGACTTCGGTCTCGTCAGCCACGTCACGCCTGCGGGGCAGCTTGATGCGGCACTTGCCCAGCTCGTCGCGGCCTTGCGCGCGAAGCCCGTTGAGGCCCTTCGGCTGACGCAAAGGCTATTGCGGCGCGGGCAAACGGACGAATTGCTGGAGCGGATGGAGCTGGAGAACAGTCACTTCTCCGAACGGCTGACGTCGAACGAAGTGAAGGAAGCGATCACCGCCTTCTTTGCCGCACGAAGCCAGGGTCGGAAGGCCGCAGAGTAAGCGGCCGTCTCTCCAGTTGGCTCAGGGCGTGGGAGGCGGGACCGGCGTCGCGTCGACGATGTAGGCCCGCTTCGAGCGGTTGAGCGTGATCGTCGGCCCCGGGAAGAAGATGAAGTTCATCTTTTTCGTGTAGCTGACCGACAGGTCCCGATAGCCCGTTGCTGCGACCGGATTGGCAACGGTAAACGCTCCGTCTCCCTTGCCGAACAGCTTCGCAGTCATGCGATTCCTGATCGCATCATCGGTGGGTGCCTTACAAACGGTCGTCGTGCTACCGGAATTGTTCACTACGGACGTCGGAACGCAGAGCGTTGCCAGTCGAGCCCCTTCGCCAAGCGCATGCTGCATTCCGGCATTCGCCTGGTAGAGCAAACCGACCTGGAAGATGCCGTAGATCATCGTGATCAAAACCGGCAAAGCGAGAGCCATCTCGGTGGCCGCCACGCCGCGCTCATCGCGCTGGAGAATTGAAGCCAGCCTCATTGCGTCCTCATCCCTGATTTACCATGGAGCGTGAACGTCCCGTCGGTGTTCGCGCCGGGCCAGCGCCGGGAGCGGAACATCGGCGAGAAAGTGCCCTTGAGGTCGATCGACACCCAGCGCCCGTAGACCTCGCCATCCGGGCAGGCCGAATTGTAGGTGGCCGCGCGGACGCCGTTGCATTCCAGCCAGAAGTCAACGGTGACGTCCGCATCGGTCGTGTTCGCAAAGCCGGCTGCCTTCGCCGCAGCGACCGTTTCGGCGATCAGCAGGTCGGGCGTGCTGGAGCTTGCCTGATACTGCTGGACCTTCTCGATCGAGCGCTGCGTGGCCTGCTCCAGCAGAAGCTTGTGGGAGTAGGCGCGGCTGAGATCGACCATGCCGATGAGCAACGAAGCAAGGATCGGAGCGACCAGAGCAAGCTCGATGATCGAGGCGCCGCGATCGTCTTGTGCGAGACCTGTGATTCTCATCATTCGACCAGCCTTATCCGTTTGCCATCGAAGGCGCCCCCGCCTGAACCCGCGGGGCAGGCGTTCTCGATCGCGCTGTTACCGGTGAACGTCACCCTCTTGGTCACGATCTGCAGGCATTTCGAGTCCACGCCCGAAGTGCCGTTGAACGTGAAGTCCGCTCTCGGGAAGTAAAAGGCCCCTTCCAGCTTTGACCCGTTGTTGCCGTTCACCAGGATGCTGTTGTCCGTCGTGGCGCGGCGGTCCTGGTACATCATGATGCCCTTGTACGGACCGGTTGTCGGGGCAACCATATCCAGTATGCCGCCATTCACGTTCGGCGACTTGATACTGGCGGGGTCAGTAGCGGCCGTGCTGCTCGTGAAGATGATCGTGCAGCCTGTGCAGCTGATCTTCGAACCCGTGTTTGTCAGATCGAGACCGACCCCGTCCAGGACATAGGTCGCGGAGCCGAGCGTGAGCTCACCCTTGGGATCCATCGCGCTCTTGAAGCAGACCACGCCCGTGTCGGAGGATCTGTCCAGGACGTCGCCGGGCTTGACGTTCGGGAAGTTCGAGCAGCTGCTCGGGTCGTACGACGGGATCGGCACGTCTTTGAACGGATCTTCCTGTGCGACCGTGAACGGCTGAAGCACCGTTCCCGTGCCCCAGTGCGAGCTGGCGGGAATGCCACCGACAGCCGCGATCGGGCTTGCCGTAACTCCCGAACTGCCGGTCGCAACCGCAGCCGTCAAAGACGTCGAGTTGGTGATCATTCCGCAACCAAGGTTCAGGCCAGTGCTGCCAGTGGCAGTGATGCCGGTGACGGCATTCTCCTCGAGGCTGATCACGCAATATTTGCCGCTGGGCACGATCGTCGCAGTCGACGTCGCTGTGATCGTCGGCGCGCTCGACAAGAACAGGCCGGAAAAAGCCAATCGTTTCTGGACCGAAAGGCTGACGCGCACGGCGCGCGGGTCTGCCGTGAACCCCCCAACCGAGGGCGGATTTGTCACGTTGCAGGTCGGCGTGATCCCCACGACCCTGTAATTCTTCTTGAGGTCGTATGCGACCGGGCTCGAATAGGTCGACCCCGCAATGTCGGAGCAATTGCCGACCGCCTTGCCTGCAACGATAGCGTAGACCCCCGCCATCGCGGCGGAATCCGCACGCGCGCTGCAGCTGGCGCTTCCAGAGCGTCCACTGGATCGTGTCGCTGGCGAGGCCAGCGGATCCGAGGACGAGCGGAAGAGCCGCCCCTGCGATGGCCAGAGCATTGCCCCGGCGATCACGCCACAGTCGCTTGAAGGATGAGATCATTGAATGAACCCCAGGCAGTCGATGCGCATTTGAACCCCTCGTACCGCCATCAGGGTGTTCGAAAGGTTCAAAGTTTCGGTTAACGGCCGCTAACCCTGTGCTCTTGGCCTGGCGTCGCTTGAACGGGGCCGTATTATACCTATAATACACCAGATGAAGATGCCGCTTGCGTGGCCCGGGGCAGCCGTCCACCCTGCCCCGCCGCTTCCAGGCGCAGAACGAGGACTTTGAGATGGCCACGGATCCCGACCACCGAGACCAAGACTGCAACGAAGCTGAAGCTCGATCCGCCCGAAGCGCTCAATCCGATCGAGCCAGGCGAGGCTGCGGGCCTCGTTCCGCTAAAGACGGAGGAGACGAGCTGAGCTCGACAAGCGTGTCGATCAGTTCGTCGAGGAGCTCGCCGCGCTCGATGCAAACAGCCCCGAGTTCGGCAAGAAGGTCGACCAGCTCACGGCCATGGGCCGCAAGGAGATCGCGGAGGCTGCGGGTGCATCGAACCGTTTCCTCGACCGTCCGGTTAAGGCGATCGACAAGGATACGGGGATCGGCGCCGATCTCACGGAACTGCGCCGGACAGTGGAATCTCTGGACCCGAAGGGAGCCTCCAAGCCCCGCAAGCTTCTCGGGATCATTCCGTTCGGGAATACGGTCGACCGCTATTTCGACAAATACCGCAGCTCGCAGACGCACATCTCGAAGATCCTCGGCAGCCTCGCCAACGGCAAGGACGAGCTGCTGATGGACAATGCGGCTATCGACACCGAACGAGCGGGCCTGTGGAAGACGATGCACAAGCTCGAACAGATGGTGCACATCTCGAAGAGTCTGGACAGGAAGCTGGAGGACAAGGCCAACGAGCTCGACGCCACCGACCCGGCCAAGGCGAAGGCGATCCGCGAAAGCGCCCTCTTCTACACGCGCCAGCGCACAACCGATCTGCTGACCCAGATGGCGGTCACGGTTCAGGGCTATCTCGCGCTGGATCTCGTCAAGAAGAACAATGTCGAGCTGGTGAAGGGCGTGGACCGCGCCTCGACGACCACGGTCTCTGCCCTTCGCACGGCCGTCACGGTCGCGCAGGCGATGACCAACCAGAAACTCGTGCTTCAGCAGATCACCGCGCTCAACACCACGACCGCCGGGATGATTGATTCCACCGGCGAGATGCTGCGCACCCAAACCGGCGCGATCCACGAGCAGGCCGCGTCCTCGACCATTCCGCTGGAAACGCTGCAGCGCGCCTTCCAGAATATCTATGAAACCATGGACCAGATCGACCGGTTCAAGCTTCAGGCGCTCGAGAACATGAAGCAGACCGTCAACACGTTGGGTCAGGAAGTCGAGAAGTCGAAGGGCTATATCGCCCGGGCGGAAGGGGTGAACCAGGCGAAGCTGGAAGCCGCCCCCTCCCCGCTGACGCCGCTTGAGAGCAAATGACCACAGAGCGTTTCGATCGAGTCATTGAACGCGCCGATCGCGTAATGCGGCAGCTGGACGAGCGCGACGGCGCCGTTCGCGAGGCCGCGAGGCGCGAGAGGCAGCGGCTCAACGCTGGGCTGATGCGTCGGCTTACTCGCGTCGGCGTTGCCATCGGCGTGATCAGCCTGCTGACGATCATCATCGGCCTGGTCCAGCCGATCGGCATGTTCGGCTTCTTTGCGGCGATCGGAATCGCGATCGGCATCGCAGCTCTCCTCGGTTTCATGCCGAGCGGCAAGAGCGATCCCGTCGCACCCCCCGCAGACCTGCCCAACGGCCAGATGGTCCAGCGTTTCGATTCCTATCTTTATCGGCAGAGGGCGGCGCTCCCTGCCCCCGCCCGATCGGAGATCGATGCCATCAGCCGGATCCTTCCGTCGCTCAAGCAGACGCTGGAACGCGTGGACGACCTCAACCCGGATGCGCAGGACGCGCGTCGGCTGATGTCCAAGCATCTGCCTGGCCTCATCGACCGCTACGTCAACGTTCCCCCCGCCTATCGCGGCCAAAAGGACGGGGAGGACGTGACCGTCGACCAACGCCTGGTCGAAGGGCTCGCGGCGGGGCGCGAAGCTCTCACCGAGGTTTCCGAGAAGCTCGCGAAGTCGGACCTGGCCGCGTTCGAGACGCAGGGCCGCTTCATCAAGAGCCGCTACGGCGAGGAGCGGATCGAGCAGTAGACCTGGAGATCTAGGTCCCGGCCTCTGCCATGCCGAGGCGTTTTCTTGCGCCGGACATCATCGCCCTGAAACGCGGATGATCGCGGACCGCGTCCATGTCCGGATCGATCTCGCTGTGATGAATGTTGCCGGGACTCTCCAGTCGCTCGAAATAGATTTCGAGCAGGTCGAGCGCACCTTCGAGGTCGGCCCTCCGGAACGTCAGGGCGCACGCCGCATTATAGCGCACCAGCAGATTGTCCGGATCGAGCAAGAGCGCCCGCTCCACCCAATCCCTTCCTCGCTCGAGATCGCCCAACATGATCAGTGAGCTCGCGCCGGCCGAGAGTGCTGCGCCGTTCGTCGGGTCTTTGGATAGCGCCGTCTCAGCACGCTCCAGCGTGCGGCGCGCGGCGTTCATGGTCGCCTCCTCGTCGCCACTACCCTGGTAGCAGGATTGCAGCATCAGGCAGCTGTGGAAATCCGTGTCCATCAGCTGAGACGCCTTTTCGAAATAACGGATTGCGTCGCCCATGCGATCGCGTCGGAACATCAGTCGAGCGGCCTCGCGGTTTACTTCCCACGATTCCCCACCGAGCCTCAGCGCCTGCGCCAGCTCCTTGTCCGCCTCCTCATGCCGGCCGCCCTGCTCAAGATAGCGGACCTTCACGCAATAGGGCTCCGCAAGCCGCGGGTTGATGTCCAGCGCGCGCTCGGCAGCCGGCAGCGGGTCTTCATCCTTGCCGTGCCAGTAGAGCAATTCCGCCTGGGCCAGCGCCATCAGCGCCCAGGCTTGCGCATAGTCCGGGTCCATCGAAACTGCCTGCTTGCAGATGCGCATGATAATTTCGTCGCGGCGGCTGTTGCCCCAGCTACCCCAGGTCCACTGCTGCCTGGCCATAAGATAAAGGTTGTAGGCCTGGGCGCTGTCGGTCCCGCGAGCCTCGATTGCCTGCTCTTCTTCCGGCATCAGCTTCAACCGAAGCGCTCGGACGATTTCCTTCGAAATCTCGTCCTGTATCGCGAAGATGTCGGTGAGATCGCGATCGTAGCGGTCCGCCCAATGATGGTCGCCCGCCTCCCCATCGATAAGCTGGGCCGTAATACGCACGCGATTGCCCGCCTTGCGCACACTGCCTTCGAGCACGTGATCGACGCCTAGCGTCTTCGCGACCTGCTTCACGTCGACGGTCTGACCTTTGAGCGTGAAAGCAGTGTTTCGGGCGACGACCGACAAGGCCGACACCTTGGAAAGGTCGGTTATGATGTCCTCGGTTATTCCGTCGCTGAAATATTCCTGCTCTGGATCTCCGCTCATGTTCACGAACGGAAGGACGCAGATCGACGCCTTACGATGCCGCTGCTTGCTCGCGTGTTTGCCGGCCGCAGGTGCAGCATCGGTCTCCCCGCTTTTTTGCGCGATTACGCGGATCAATGCGTCGAACGACGGAGGATCGGCTTCTCCGTTCCAGCTCCCGAAATCGATCGACTGAAATTGACGGAAGCCCAATGGCGGCTTGTCCGTGCCCAGGATTACCGGAACGAGCCGGCCGGAATCGCGTCCCTCGGCGGCTTCGTCCTGCACCCAAGGAGACTCAATCGACGCCTGCGTCCAGATGACCACCACCGCATCGGCATTCTTCAGCTCGCGATCGATTTCGGCAGCAAAACGGGACCCGCCTTCGATCTGGCGATCCCACCACACCTGGTGGCCGGCGCGGCCAATGCACTCAGCCAGTTGCTTGGCTGCCGGAGCATCTTCGCGCGCGTAGCTTAGAAAGACTTTGGCCAATCAGGCCTCCCGCCGATGATGCGATATGCGGCAAAGACTTCGCGTTCACAAGGATGTGGTAAATCGAACTATAACGTGATCCGCCCTTCGTCACTATCTTGAAGGTCTCCAAATGCTAATGAGGGCAACGAGGGACCAAGGGGGCATCACGCTGGCATGGCGACGGATTCCGCAGTGAGTGCCGAAGCTTCACGCGCTCCGAAGCTTGGCTTGCCGGACCGCATCCCCGACCTGTCGCGTCGCGGACTGGTCCTCTTCCAGCTGATCTGGATCCCCGCGCTTCTGCTGGCGATCATCGGGCCGATTGCCGGCATCTGGTATCGCATTGACCAGGCGGGACAGAATTCGGCGCTTATCGCCGGCAGCCGCGCAGGCATTGCGCTCGATGAGGACGACCTGACTCGAGTTCGCTTCCCAATCGGGGCCGAAGCCAAAGCGGCGGGCGTTCGTCCGGGCGACAACATCGTGGCGATCGACGGGCTGGAGGTCGCGGACGTCGTGCCGATCTCGCGGCGCGGGCGGGCCCGTCCGAACGACGCCACCGAGACGGATTACGTGCTTTTCTCGCCGATCCTCGAGGGCGTCGACGAGTCCGAATACACACTCCGCCTTCGATCGAGAGACGGCAGCGAGCGTGACTATCGCGTCAAGCTCGGTGAGCAGCATATCGGCCAGGCGGCCGGACGGTTCGGCCTTTCGCCCGCTCTCCTCGGCGTCGTGGATCTGCTGCACCTGATCACCTACCCCTTCTTGTTGTTCGCCGCCTGGATCCTGCACCGGCGCAAGCCGGAGGACCTGATCAGCTCGGTCCTGTCGCTTGCGATCCTACTCACCATCGCAGCGGAACAGCCGTCGGCGGTCTTCCTGCAGTATGTTTTGAATGTCCCGGGCTGGGTGCACCGCCTGCTCTACGATGCCGGCAACATCTGCCTTCTTGCGGGCGTCTTGCTGTTTCCGTTCGGGCGACTACGACCGCGCACCATCCTCGTCCCCCTAGCGCTTCTTCCGCTGCTCTTCATCCTTCAGGGCGAATGGTACCGCGCCGTCTTCGTCCTGTTCATGGCCGTTGCCGTCGCGACCCTCTTCGCCAGGTTGCGGGAGACGCCGCCCGGCGACGCGCGCCAGCAGATCAAATGGGCGCTGTTCGGCTTCTCCGGCTACGCGGTCTTCCTCGCCGCGGCACTCACGATGGATGCTGCGAAGCTTCAGGCGGGCTCCTTCGGAGGCCAGCTATCGCTCGAACTCCTGGGCGGGCTGAGCTTCGGTATCGCCTTCCTCTGCCTTCAAGTCGGGCTGCTGATCGCGCTGCTGCGTTATCGGCTCTACGATGCGGAGGCGGTCATTAGCCGGTCTGCGACGTTCGCGCTCGTGACGATCTTCATCGGCGGGATTTTCGCAGCGAGTAACGAGGCGGTGAAGGTCTTCATCCTGGGCCTCTATGGTCCGAACTCCGGCCAGACCCCGGGTATCTTCGCGGCTGCGGTTGCGACGGTGCTGGTGAGCCCGGCCCAGGAACGTATTCAGCGCTGGTCCGAGCAGCGCTTCCAGCGCAACCTCGTGAAGCTGCGCGAAGGCCTTCCCGACTGCCTGCGCGAGCTTCGCGAGAGCGCGCCGATGGATGAGGTGCTCGGCGAGTCCTTGCGTCGAATTGAAGCCGGTGTGCGGACGACCCGGCTCGCGGTACTGCTCGACGGGCAAGCGGCGGCGACGCGCGGCATCGCTCCGGATGCCGTGGCCGATTGGCTGAAAGGCTTCGACCCTGCGGCATGCTGCGATGCAATCTGCAACTCTGCCGATGCAGACTTTCCGATCCGCGTGCCACTTCGGTCGAAGACGGATGACAGCAAGTTGATCGGCTGGCTGCTCGTGGGGCCAAGGCCTGACGGCTCCCTGCTGAGCAAGGACGAGCAGCGCGCTCTGATCGACGTCGCCGACCCTATTACACGGGCCATCCGCATCGTCGCTCGTCGCGAACACCGCGAGCATGCCTTGGAGCGGCGCATCGAATCTTTGGAGGCGCGTTTGGCACCCGCTGGACCGAAGGCTGTTCGGAAACGAACCAGCCGTTAGGTCTGAATTGATTGACCCCCCTATAATCAAAGCATAATTTGCGCCCGCTCAGGGGAGTTCGAATCCATGATGCGTGTGACGGTCATCGCGGCGCTGGCGCTTGCAGCTCCAGCCAATTTCACGACTTCGGCAATCGCCGCGCAGTCGGAAGCTCAGACGCAAGGTCAGGGCCAATGCGCTGATACCCCCCAAAAAAAGGCCAAAAGGTCCATGTTCGGAAGTGTGCTCGGCGGCATTGCGGGCGGAATAATCGGCGGCAGTGACCTCGGCGGCATGGCGAGCCTCATCCCTGTCGGGTCCATTCTCGCCGATGAATTGATTAAGCTGCTCGACTGCAAGGAGCAGAAGCAGGCGGCGAACGCTACCAACGAGGCCATCCGCGGGGGCGTCGGGACGGAAGTCCGATGGCAGAGCGAGTCTCGCCAAAACGTTTCCGGTGTTTCCAAGGTGACCGCCCAGCAGCAACTTGCCGATGGGACCAGCTGCATGACCGTCACGGACGTGGTGATCATCGACGGCGAGGAAACGACGGTTCCGAAGCGGATGTGTCGCGGAAAGGGCGACAGCGGCTACCGGAAGGCGTGAAGTGATCGCCCTTCCCCTGATGCTTGCAACCGCGATCGCCAGTGCCGACGCGGAAGCTGCAATGGTCGCCACCATCCCGCCCGATCCGAACAATCCGACTTGCCCGAAGTCGCTGGACTGGTCGACCTACCGACAGATGCGCTTCACACTCTTCGAAACCGAGGCGCGCCGGATTCTCAAGGCCGAAGGCGTGATCGACGCCGACGCCTCGACGCGGCTAGCGGACGCTCTCAAGGAACATGATCCGATCGACGAGATATGGCTGCGCTCGCCGGGCGGCGACGCACGGGTCGGCAACCAGGCCGGAACGATCATCCGCAAGCTTGGCGTTCCGACGCGCATCCCCGCCGGCTGGGCCTGCTTCTCGGCCTGCAACTTCATCTTCATGGGCGGCCCGATCCGGTTCATCGACGACGGCGGGCAATTCGTGGTCCACATGTTCACGCACCTTGCCGACAAAGATGCAGTCCATGCCGAACTCTCGCAGAGCGCCGACGAAGCCCTCGCCCTGATCAGCGGGGTCGAACAGGATTCGGCCATGCTCGCGAGCGAGGACAATGATTTTCTCATCCGCATGGGCGTGTCTCGAAAACTGCTAACGGAAGTCATGTACAAGCAGAAGGCGGTCGCGGCCGACGGTGACAAGTCGACGCGGCGCTGCCTCACGACGCGGGAGGCCGTGAAATACAATGTCGCCAACGCCCAATAGCCTGGAGGTCCAACGATGAACCGCCGGTTCCCGCTTCTAGTAGTCGTAACTGCGACCGCGTGCATGGCGCTATCCGGGCCTGCCTTCTCCAAGGCGCTGGTGGTGCGGTCCGCGGGCCCTTCGGCGAAAGCATACCCGCCGGGAAGGGCGCTTCCCGACAGTGCGAAGATCTCGCTCCAACCGGGTGACAGCTTGACCATCCTGGGACCAGGCAGCAAGCGAACGCTGCGTGGGCCCGGCACCTTCACTACCGCTTCAGGCGATGCGCAGGCGATGACCGCGTCGAAACGCGCACGCTTCGGCGCAATGCGCACCGGCGACCTTGCGCTCAATCCAAGCCCCTGGAACCTCGATGTGACTCAGAGCGGCACGATGTGCATCGGCGCATCCGGGCTCCAGATGTGGCGGCCAAACTCCGAGGAGGCTGCCAAGCTCAGCATCAGCACCGACTCCGGCCCGGCAACTACCGTTGACTGGCCGACGGGCAAGTCGACGTTGTCCTGGCCGGGGGCGATCAAGATCGCGGACGGTTCCGAATATCAGCTGGCGCTTGCTGGCGGCACGACATCCGAACGGGTCAAGTTCGCGGTGCTGCCCGCAATTCCCGAGGGTGTAACCGACGCGGCCCAGGCATTGATCGCGCGCGGCTGCCAGAACCAGCTGGACGTCCTCGTCGACGGGATCGACGACGAGTGAGCTAGCCGATCACGCCTGCGGACCGCAGCCGCTCCATCTCCGAAGCATCCGGCAAATATTCTGCCAGCACATCATTTGTGTGCTCCCCAAGAGCAGGCGGCGGGAGGTCGGAATCGGCGCGGTCCCCATCGATCCGGACGGGCGAGCCCATGACCGAGAGTCCGGCCATGGTCCGTACCATCTGGCGATGTTGCGCCTGAATATCCGCTAGCGCCTGGCTGATCGTGTTGATCGGCCCCGCGGGAATGCCGGCTGCTTCGAGCATTTCGAACCACTCGTCCGCCGGTCTCCGGCGAATGCATTCGCTGGTGAGGCGGACCATCTCTTCGCGGTTCGCGACACGCGCTGCATTCGTCGCGAAGCGGTCGTCGCTCGCCCATTCAGGATGCCCGCAAATCTCCGCGAGCCGGGCGAACTGGCGATCGTTCCCGACGGCGACGATCAGCGGCTTATCGGCGGCCGCGAAAGGCTGATACGGCACGATGTTCGGATGCGTGTTGCCCTGCCTCGGCGGGTCCTTGCCTGAGACAAGAGCATTGGAAACCTGGTTCGCAAGAACCGCGAGCTGCGTGTCGAACAAGGCCATGTCGACATGGGCGCCCTCGCCCGTGCGCTCGCGTCGGAACAGAGCCGCGAGGATGGCCGTGGCCGTGTACATGCCGGTGAACAGGTCGACGACGGCGACACCCACTCGAAGCGGTCCACCGCCCGGCTGATCGTCCGGCAGCCCGGTGATGCTCATCATCCCGCCCATGCCCTGGATAATGAAGTCGTAGCCGGCGCGCTCGGCGTAGGGCCCATCCTGGCCGAAGCCGGTGATCGACGCGACGATCAGCCGCGGGTCCGCGGCGCGCAGTGCTTCGGCATCAAGGCCGAATTTCTTGAGTCCCCCGACCTTGAAGTTCTCGACCACGACGTCGCAATTCTCGGCGATCTTCCGCACGAGCTCTGCGCCTTCCGGCCGGGATAAGTCGATGGCTGCGGACTTCTTCCCTCGATTGGCACTCAAGAAATAAGCGGCGACGCGTTCGTCACCCTCGCCGTGCCACGGCGGTCCCCAATGCCGCGTATCGTCGCCAACGCCGGGCCGTTCGATCTTGATCACCTCCGCGCCGAGGTCCGCCAGCAGCTGCGTGCACCAGGGCCCCGCGAGCACGCGCGACAGGTCGAGGACGCGGATCCCGGCGAGCGGCGGAGTCACGGCTTCCGCCTGCTCCACGGCTTGCGATCGGCGAGCACCGCCTGCGCAGCGTTGTGGCCGGGAGCACCGGTCACTCCGCCGCCCGGATGTGCGCCCGATCCGCACAAATAGAGGCCCGGGAGGGGCATGCGATAATCGGCAGCGCCGATCATCGGCCGTGCGCTGAACAATTGGTCGAGGCTCATCTTGCCGTGGAAGATGTCGCCGCCGATCAGGCCAAAACGACGCTCCAGGTCCAGCGGCGAATGAATTTGCCGGCCGATGATCGACCTGGCGAAACCCGGCGCGTGCGCATCCACGGTCGCGACGATCGTATCTGCGGCCTTGTCGCGCTCCTTGTCCCAGCTGCGGCCCTCGCCGAGGTCGTAGCGGAAGTGCTGGCAGAAGAGCGAAGCGACATGCTTGCCCTTCGGCGTCAGCGTCGAATCCAGCGTCGAGGGAATGAGCATCTCCACGATCGGCTGCTTCGACCATCCGGTGGTTTCAGCATCCAGCCAGGCGCGATGCATGTAGCCGAGGCTGGGTGCCATGATGATGCCCGCGGTAAGGTGATCGCCCTTCTTGGGGAGAACCGTGAACTTCGGTAGCTCCGCCAGCGCGACGTTCATGCGAAAGGTCGCGCTTTCGCCCTTCCAGCTGTGCATCCTGCTGTGAACGTCCGCGTCGACCGCGCCTTGCGGAACGAGGCGATCGAACAGCAGCTTCGGGTTTACGCCCGCGATGACGGTGCTCGCTCGCCACGCCTTGCCGCCGGCGACCACGCCGACAGCCCTGCCCCTGTCGACGATGATTTCCTCGACCGGCGTTCCAAGCAGGATGTCGACGCCTTTCTCGCGCGCTGCACGGGCCATCGCCTGCGTGATGGAGCCCATGCCGCCAATGGCATGGCCCCAGGCGCCGGGCACGCCCGCCGCTTCCCCGAACAGATGATGGAGCAGGACGTAGGCGCTTCCGGGCGCATAAGGCGATGCGAAATTGCCGACCACACCGTCGAAGCCGAACAGCGCCTTCACGAGATCGCCCTGGAAATAGCGGTCGAGGATCTCGCCCGCGCTGCGCGTGATGAAGTCGTGGACGATGCGGATGTCGGCCGTCGAAAGCCCGAGCATGTCCTTGCCGAGCGTGAGAAGCGACGGCAGCCCATGCGCACCCGCTCCCACTTCCGGCGGAGCGCGCAGGATCCACTTCTGGAGGATCGGCACGACCTTCTCGAGATCGGCGATGTACCGGTCATAGCCCGCACCATCGGCCTTGTTCAGGCGCACGATCTCCTTGCGGGTCAGCCCATTGCGGCCTGCAAGCAGATATTCACCGTCGCCGGGAAGGAAATTGTCGCGCTTCCTCAGCACAACCTTCAAGCCATGCCGCTCCAGCTCCATGTCGCGGATGACCTTCGGATTGAGCAGGCTGACCGTGTAGCTCGCCGCGGAGTTCCGGAAGCCCGGCAGGAATTCGTCGGTGACGGCAGCGCCGCCGACTGTGTCGGCCGCTTCGAGCACCGCAACCTTCAGGCCCTTGCTTGCCAGATAATAAGCGCAGGTCAGCCCGTTATGGCCGGCCCCGATGATTAGAGCGTCGAAATCCATTAAGTCCCCACCGGTGTCCGGCATCGCCTATAGTGAGACCCCTCATCCGCCGCCAGCCGTGCCAAATTTTGGCATGAATTGACGAGACTTTGCCGAAACGGGGACGCCGTGCTGGTCTAATAATACAGCAAGAAAAATCTCGTGGAGTTTTGGGGGTATGAACAAGATGGCAGCACTGGCCGGCGCAGCGGCACTCGCATTGATCCCAGCGACCGCCGGCGCGCAGGCACAGGAGGCGGCGGCCGCAGCGGCGACAGCGAAAGTCGAACCGCGCGCGGTCGTCGCCGACATCAAGCGCATCCTCAATGCGAACTACGTCTTACCCGAGCTTCGGCCGCAGCTTGCTGCCGCCCTGGACAAGGGCCTCGCCGCCGGACGCTACAACGTCAGCGATCCAGGCGTCCTTTCCGAGCGCATCAACGCGGACCTGACGGCCGTTGCTCATGACGGCCATCTTGGCATGCACTTCGATGCAAAACAGTCAGCACAGCTTGCGGCGCGTCCTGCCGGCGCCGGTGCGGACGACGCACCTCCTACCGATGAGGAAATTCGCTTCGCGGATCGCCGCAACCACGGCATCACGCAGTTGAAGGTCCTGCCCGGCAACATCCGCTATCTGGAAAGCGTCGGCTTCTTCTGGGGCGGCGACAAGACCAAGGAAGCCTATGACAACGCGATGCGCTTCCTGAAGGGCGGCGACGCGATCATCATCGACATGCGGCAGAATGGCGGCGGAAGTCCGGACGCCGTCCGCTACATGATCAGCCACTTCCTCGAGCCGAACACGCCGATCGTAACCTTCTACATGCGAGGCGATCCGGCGGAGAAGCTCACAACGCTGGCATCGCTTCCAGCGGGCCGCCTGACGGGCAAGCCACTCTACGTTCTGACCGGTGGCCGTAGCGCCAGCGCGGCTGAGGAATTCATCGGCCATGTCGGCGGCTACAAGATTGGCGAACTCGTAGGCGAGAAGACCGCCGGCGCGGGTTATCGCAACGAATTCTTCCCCGTCGCCGGCGGCTATATGCTCAGCGTTTCCGTAGGGCGGGCGGTCCTCGCGTCGACGGGCAAGGACTGGGAGAAGGTCGGCATCGCCCCGACGATCAAGGCCACGCAAAGCGACGCGCTCGAGGTCGCGCAGATCCACGCCCTCCGGAAGCTAGCGTCCAGCGCGTCCGGGCGGGACAAGGAGGTGTTCGAAGGCAGCGCGCAGGTGCTGGAGGCGCAACTGAAGCCCGTCCCGACATCGCTCCCGCTGCCGCAATATGCCGGTGTCTACGGCGTCCGCCACATCACCAACGAGGGCGGCAAGCTCATCTTCCAGCGCGAAGGAGGCCCCAAGGGACAGCTCGTGGCCGTCGGGCCTAACGAGTTCGCCTTCATTGCCGACCCGATGCAGCGCGTGAAGTTCAAGACCGCAGGCAATGCGGCGACGGAGCTCCAGCTCATCCGCAGCGACGGAAGCACGGCCGTGGCGGCGCGCAACCACTAAGGGGCGGTGCCCTACTTCATCAGGACGAGCTCTTCCGACATGGTCGGGTGAAGCGCGACGGTGGCGTCGAAGTCCGCCTTTTTGAGGCGCGCCTTTACGGCGACAGCCGCGGCCTGGAGGATTTCCGGAGCGTCCGGTCCGATCATGTGGACTCCGACCACCTGGTTGGTCTCGCCGTCGAGAACGAGCTTGTACAGCGACCGCTCGTTGCGGCCGGCGAGCACGTTCTTCATCGGCCGGAAATCCGACGTGAAGGTCTTTACTGTGCCGAGTCGATTGCGCGCCTGGCCTTCGGTCATCCCGACGCCGGCAAGCGGCGGATGGCTGAACACAGCGCTTGGAATGCAATCATAGTCCACGCGGTGCGGCTTCTTGCCGAAGAACGTGTCGGCGAACGCTTGCCCCTCGCGGATCGCGATCGGCGTGAGCTGGACCCGATCGGTTACATCCCCGACCGCGAAGATGGAGGGGATGTTGGTGCGATTGTCCTCGTCGACCTTGATCTGCCCCTTCTCGCCAACTTCAACGCCGGCGGCGTCGCAGCCGAGGCCTTCGACGTTGGGACGCCGGCCGACCGCGAACAGGACCTGGTCCGTCTCAATGTCGTCGCAGCCCGACATACTCACATGCAGCGAGCCGTCCTCGCGCTTCTCGATGGCATCGATCGTCGCGTGGAACTTGAAATCGATGCCCTTGCGGATCGAGATCTGGAGCAACCGGTCGACCACCTGCTGATCGTAGCCTCGGAGCAGGACGTCCGTCCGGTTCACCAGCGTCACCTTG
This sequence comes from uncultured Alphaproteobacteria bacterium, assembly GCA_963829625.1. Lineage (GTDB taxonomy): Bacteria > Pseudomonadota > Alphaproteobacteria > Sphingomonadales > Sphingomonadaceae > Sphingomicrobium. Next base: position 46,132 of record CAWHJH010000008.1, read on the forward strand.
CTTCCGAACTGGTGGAAGATGCCTGCGAACTCGTTGGCGATGTAGCCGCCGCCCGCAATCATGATGCGCTTCGGAAGCCTGTCGAGATGGAACGTCTCGTTCGAGCTGATCGCATGCTCGATGCCCGGCAGGTCCGGCATTAGCGGGCGGGCTCCGGTGGCGATCAGAATCTTGTCGGCGATGACAGTCTTGCCCGAGGCGAGCCTGACCGAGTTCGGGCCGGTCAGCGTGGCCCGTTCCTTGAAGACGGTCACCTGGTGGTTGGTCAGGGTCTCGGTGTAGGCATCTTCCAGCCGGCAGACCTCGCTCAGCACATTGTCACGAAGTGTGGGCCAGTCGAAGCGCTTCTCGGGCACGTCCCAGCCGAACATGGCGGCGTCATCGAGATCCTCGGCGAAATGGGCACCGTAAACGAGCAGCTTCTTCGGAACGCAGCCGCGGATAACGCAGGTGCCGCCGACCTTGTGCTCCTCCGCCATGCCAACCCGAGCGCCATAGGCTGCAGCGACGCGCGACGCGCGGACCCCGCCCGATCCCGCACCAATCACGAACAGATCGAAATCAGCCATTAGAGCCCTGCTCTTTCGATCAGCGCGCGCGTGGACGGGTCGAACCCGCCACCATCCGCGGACTCATCCAGCTTGCGCGCGATTTCCTTGCCCAACTCCACCCCGAACTGGTCGAACGGATTGATGTCGAGCAGCACCGCATTCGCGAACGTACGGTGTTCATAGAAAGCGATGAGGGCGCCCAGCGTCCGGGCATCGAGGCGCTCCAGCAGGATGGTCGAGCACGGACGATTTCCGGGGTAGCTGCGGTGCGGATCGTCGCTCTCCTTGCCGCGCATCAGCGCGGCGCCCTGCGCGAAGGCATTGAGGAGCAGCTGGCGATGATGGTCAGGCGAAAGCGAATCTTCCGCTTCAGTCACCGCCAGGAACTCGATCGGCACGAGGACCGTGCCCTGGTGCAGCAGCTGGAACACGGCATGCTGGGCATCGGTGCCCGTCCCTCCCCAGGTGACGGGAGCAGTCGACTGCCCGACGGGCGAGCCGCCCAGCGTCACGGACTTGCCATTCGATTCCATCTCCAGCTGCTGGAGGTAGAAGGGAAGCAGGCGCAGCCGTTCGTCATAGGCGAAGGCCGCGCGCGTCTGGCACCCGAACCTGCGGACGTAGAGCCGGTCGATGAACGCGGCGATGAGCGGCGCATTCGCGGCAGGCTCGGCGTAGCGGAAATGGCGGTCCATCTCCGCCGCTCCCTCGAGCAGCTCCTCGAAGGCGTTCCAGCCGAGCGCCAGTGCGGCTGACAAGCCGACCGCGCTCCACAGCGAGTAGCGGCCGCCAACTCCCTCGCTGAACTGGAGAATGCGCGTCTCGTCGACGCCGGCGTCGAGCGCAGCATCGGGCCGAGCAGTCACGGCGATAACCTGGCCATAGGGATCGCTGACGCCGGCCGCCCGAAGCCAGTCGAGCGCAGCGTTCATGTTGGAAAGGGTCTCGGCGGTAGTGAACGTCTTCGACGCCGCCACGATCAGCGTCGTCGCCGGATCGAGGGTTCGCACGGCATCGTCGAACGCCTCTCCGTCGATGTTCGACAGGAAGCGGACGTTGAGCCGCGAACCACGGCGCCCGAGCGCATCCACCAACAGCGCCGGGCCAAGGACCGACCCGCCGATTCCGATGTGCAGGACGCCTGTCACGTCACCGAACGCTCCGGCCTCGAGGGCATCGACGAGTGCCCGCATGCGGCTTCGACGGGAGGCGGCGAGCTCGACGGCGTCCGCTGCGCCGGTCCCCCGCTCCGTCACATGCTCCGCCGGACGACCCTCGGTTGGATTTACGATTTCACCCGCGAACAAGGCATCCCGAGCGGCCGCAAACTCCTTGCCCTCGGCAACCGCGACGAACCGTTCGAGCAATTCACCATCGAGATGCGTCTTCGACCAATCGAAATAGAGTCCACCAAGCTCCAGCGTCATTGCCGAGAGCCTGTCCGCGTCGCGCTCGAACAATTTTTCGAGCGGCTGCACGTCGTACGCGTCGATCGCGTCCCATTCCTCGCCTGCCATGCGCGGCGTCATAGTCGGCCGCCTCACAAAAACCATCCCCGCTTGACGCGCCGCACTCCGCCCGAAAGAAGCGTGCGCGATGGCTTTCAGCTATGCTCGCCGACCGGGCGCACGGTCCGACAAGAAGGAGCGCCGCGGCGGCCTGCCGCGCCTTATCGTCGAAGTCCTGCTGATCGCGTGGGTGATCCGCAGCTTCGTCTTCGCGCCCTTCAGCATCCCGTCGGGGTCGATGCTGCCCGCGTTGTTCATCGGCGACTATGTCGCGGTTGCGAAATGGCCCTACGGCTTCTCTCGGATGAGCTTCCCGTGGGGGTTTCCCTCCTTCGATGGGCGCATCTTCAACAGCTTGCCCGAACGCGGGGACGTCGTCGTCTTCCGTGCGCCGG